>CAWDAI010000016.1:0-198289 GCA_963800275.1 uncultured Chloroflexia bacterium | reverse complement strand
ATGGTTGTTCGTGCCCGACGAGGTCAAGGACATCCCGTTCGAGAAGTCGGGCGGCTACGACCCTTCCGACCCGATGGCCTCCTTCTGGAAGCTCTGGTTCGCCGATCGGCACCTGCGCTTCGCGGAGGGCCGGTACGTGATCACCGCGTACGCCCACCACGGAGGCCGCAACGGGCGATGCGACGCACCATGGAAGACGCTCACCGCCTCGGTCGCGATCGAGGTCCTGCCGCGGCCGACCTCGTCCCCGGCGCCGACGGTCGAGCCTTCAGGGGCTCCGGCAGCGTCCGTGTCGCCAGCGCCGAGCGGTCCCGGTCCCGGTCCCGGTTCGGAGCCAGCCGGGTCGAGCACCGAGGACGCCGGCGACTGATAGTCGGGGCACCGTTGCTCGCTCCGGGCGGATGTCCGGACCGGTACTCGTGCCTTGCGCCACGCACGCCACCCCAGCGGGAGCACCGCACATGGGCGCCCCGTCGCACCCGTGGGCCAACGTGGCCTCGGTGCTACCCTCCGCCTCGAGGGAGGCGCGATAGCAGAAGGGGGTATCCGCCGTGCGAGTCGTCGCTGCCATCATCGTGACCGCGCTCGTCCTCATCTCGTCCTCGCCTGCCGGTGCGCAGTCGGGTTCGCCCGAGCCGGTCGAGTCGTCCGAGTCGGCAGCGTGACACTGGCCCACTCGGGTCGCTCGGCCCCGAGGGCTCGGCCCGGGTCCCGTCCCCGCCCATCGGCCCGACCCTGGCAGGTCGGCCTCGAGCGGTCCTACTACAACGTGGGCGAGATGGACCTCGTTGCCTGCGATGGTGGCTTCGCGCTGCTCGGAATTCGTCGCCCGAGAGACCCGGCGGCAAGCAGGTACTGGCCGCGTGCGCTCGTGTGGACCTCTCTCGACGGCCTCGAGTGGTCCCGCGGCGGAGTCCTCCAACCAGCTCGGCGAACCCATCGCGGACGACTGGACCGTGTTCGACCTGGTGGTGTTCCAGGGTGACCTGTGGGCCTTCGGGGGAGAGGATCGGCATCTCGTCGTGTGGCGCTCGCGCGACTGCGGCCAGACCTGGCAGCGCCTCCATGACCGACCAGCGTTCTCCCTGGGCGGGAAGGCCATCGGGCTCTACACGGTCCGCGCCGTGGCCACCGCCGACACGCTGCTCGTGCTCGGGTGGCAAGCCGGCGAGTGGATACACGCCCAGGCGGTGGGCCTGGACCCTCGATGATGATCAGGGCTGGCGACGCATCCGGGGCGGGCTCGATGGCGTCGTCGACTACGGCCTCGTATCGGATGGTCGACGCTTCCTTGCAAATCGCGAGGTGGTGGTCCCGGACACAGATCTTCCGAGGGCCGGCTCATCAGCTCCGACGATGGCCGCCGATGGGAGGAGCACGGGATGCTCCCTGACGACGACCGGTCGGTCGTCGCCGATTCCACCCGCGACCGGGTGTTCGTCCAGACCGATGTCTTCGACACGGGCTGGACCAGTGCCCGAGCTCCAGGCGTCCACCGATGACGAGACGTGGACGCCCTTGGTGCGCGCGGCCCCGACGACCCAGAATTCCGGGAGCCAGCTCTTCGAGGCCGACGGAGCGCTCGTCTGGATCATCGATATCTGGGACGACCCGGACACCAACGCCTGGAGCTGAGAACTCAGCGGTCTCCGAAGACGGCGGCGCGACCTGGACCGTGAGTGCCGGTCAGCCCGGCATGCAGCTGGCCGGGCTGCAGTCGGTCGCGGCCACCGACGATGCCGTCGTCCTAGCCTTCACGGGCGAGGGCTGGACCAGAATGAATGCCTGGGCCCTCCCGCGGGCGGACGCATCGGCGGTGCCGGGGCGATCGAGGGCACCTGGGTCCCGATGGCGCGCTCGCTCTTCGGTGCGCTGCATCCGGCTGCCGCCTGGACCGGCGATGCGCTGGTCGTCGTCGACCCCGAGACCGCTCGCGCCGCGAGCTACGATCCCGTCGGCGATGCGTGGACCGAGCTCGCCCCCGCACCCGTGCCGTTCGACCCCTCCGACCCTCCGCCTGGACCGGTACCGAACTCCTGGTCTTCCCGATCGCCTCTCCGGTGACCCGATGGCGCTGGACCCCGTCACGGACACATGGCGAGTTCTGTCGCCGATGCCGCCGGACATCTTCTTCGACCCCGAGTTCGCCGTCTGGACCGGCGACGAGGTCGTCGTCACCGGTGGCAACCCGCCACAGGCCGCGACGTAGATCCCACCGGGGACGCGTGGGCCCCGCTCTCGGCCCCGGACGGTCGCTGGGTCATCGGCCTGACCTGGACCGGCTCCGAGGTCCTCGCCGAGACGCAGGGACCGAACGATGACGAACCGATCGTCGTGTGGCGGCTCGACCGGACGAGTGGCGAGTGGACGGCAGCTGCGCCGGGACCGGTCTCACCGGCTGTCGGCTCAGGGTTGTGGGTCGACGGGGTCCTGGCCTACCTGCGCACGGACGACGAGATCGCCGGTCCGGAGTCGGATGCGGCGTACGACCCCGTCGCGGATGCATGGCGGCCACTCGAGTCGGGGTGCGGCGTGTACACGATCGAGGCGGTCGCGGCGGGCTCGCGCATCGTCCTCGGATCGGGCCGAGCGGCCATGGACGTCCGCACCGGCGATTGTGTCCGGCTGGACCGGCCTGCCTCCGGCATCTATGGCGGTGGAGCTAGGGTCTGGACGGGCGACGAGGTCCTGTTCTGGTCGGGCATCGCCTCGCTGGACGGGGAGCCGAGGCGACGCGGGTCCCGCCTGGTCCTGACCGAGGCGGCAGGCCGCGAGTAGGCGCGTCGACAGCCCTTGCTCACGTGACCGAGTTTCGCCGATATTGACCAGAAATCGGGAAACTCGGCCGCGTGCGTAACACGCTACGGGGTACCCCCGGGCGCCCATGTCAGCACCGTGTGGGTACCCCGGGCAAGGGATAGCCGACGTCACGGGCGGGGCCAGCCCCACGAGAGGCTCTCGAGGCATGGCTCGGGGCATGAGTCGAGGCTGAGCAGGACGCGCCGCTCGGACCCACCCGGCGTGATCGCCAGCAGTTCGACGGGACCGCCGCTGGGTGGTGTGACGACGAGGACGTAGTGACCGTCCGGCGACCAGCCTCTGAGGACCGCATCCGGCACAAGCTGGCGCGGCTCCGATCCGTCGGAATTCATGACCCAGACCGAGGGGTTCGAGCCGCCGCGCGTAGGCGTCCAGAGCATGAAGGCGACCTGGCTGTCATCGGGCGACAGGGCAGGGGCCCCAGCCGGCACCTGGAAGGTGAGTTGCTCGGCCTGTGCGCTACCGACGTTGGCTCGATAGATGTCGTTGCCGGGTGGATCGTCGCGGCCGGCGTCGAAGTAGATCCACGTGCCATCGCTCGACCAGTTGTCAGGCCCGGCCACCCGAGCATCGACGTTGGTGCTGATCTCGCGCACGTCGGACCCATCACGCTTCATGACCGCGAGCGTGTTGGGGCCCCCGGCATGCTCATGGGTGAACGCGAGCCACTCGCCATCGGGCGACCAGAGCGGATTGGCAGCACCGTCGGCCGGCCCGATCAGCCGTCCCTCACCCGACGCCACATCGACGACGAGGATCCGGTGGTGACCGTCGGCGGTCACCGCCGCTGCGAGGTGGCGGTCGTCAGCCGACCAGACGTCGATGCTGCCACGACCCACCGGCTCAGGCTTGACATTGGTTGCGAGGATCCGGCGACCGGTACCGTCGACCCCGATGAGTTCCAGTGTCGTACCCGATCGCTCCGCGGTGCCGGTCCAGAAGGACCCGATCCCCCGTCGGTGGAGCGGGCCACACCGAAGATGCCCCGAGGATCATCGATTAACGGCGTCGAGGTGCGTGATTGTGGATCGATCCACGAGAGTTCGTTCGACTGCGCGACGAGCAGGGGACCGCCGCCAATGCGCTCGTCGCGGAGATCCGACGATGAATGCGCCGATGACCAGCGCCAGCAGCAGGGCCAGGAGCAGCAGAAGCTGGCCGACGATGACGAGCTGGCGCGATGACGGACCGGCAGCGACCTGCCAGAACCGTCGCTGCTGGGGTCGACCGGCGATGGCTGCCCCGACCCTCGCAGCGAAGTCGGCCGGTGCGCCGATGTCGGTGCCCGGACGCAGGGCGCGTCGGATGGCCTCGTCGCTGAGCATCGGCCGGCGCTCGTCCTGGCGACTCATCGCGCCTGCCTCGCCAGCTGTCGGTCCAGGGCCTGGCGCGCCCGCGACAGGCGCCACTTGACCGTGCCTTCGGGCGCGCCGACGATGGCCGCGATCTCCGCGACCGAGCGGTCCTCGGCGTAGTGCAGGGCGAGGTACGTCCGCTCATCCGCGTTCAGGTGCTCGAAGGCGGCGCGGATGGCGTCGGCGTCGGCGAAGGCATCGCCCACACCACCGGTCGATGCCCCGGATCCCTGGACCTGGGTGGTCATGCGGATCTCGCGCACCGCCATGCGGCGACGGCGGCGCAGCATGTCACGGCAGCGATTGACGAGGCTGCGCGTGAGCCACGCGTCGAAACGCGCCGGGTCCCGCAGGCGGGGCAGCTCACGCCAGGCAGCGATACACGTCTCCTGGGCGGCATCGAGCGCGTCGGCCTCGTTGCGCAGGATCGACCAGGCGAGTCGACAGAGCTGCCCCTGCCGTTGGCTGACCAACACGGTGAAGGCAGCCTCATCGCCGCCCTGGGCGCGCTCGACCAGCGAAGCGCCATCCTCGCCAAGTGACATGTCCCGGGGTCGAAGGCTCAATCCGGCTGGCCCACCGTTCTGTTCCACTGAATCATCGACGTCTCTGCGGCCGAAGTGGTTGGCAACAAACGACCAACCGATCAGCGGCGCCGATCGTCAAGCAAGTATGAGCAGCGGGACGAATCTCACCACCACCACCGATCGTCGAGAGTCCGGGTCCGGGGCCTGGGCAAGTCCGACACGACGGAGGTGATCGACATGAGCTGAGCGTGGACTCATCTAGTCGGGCACGTGAACGCGACGCTCGCGCACCCGATGCTCGTGCAGTCGTCCCGTGCCGCAGTCTGCGGCCAACCCAAACGATGGGGGGTGGAGGATACGTTCCATGGCAAAACGATCTCTCGTCTCCTGCCGGGTGCTCGTCGCCCTGTTGATGCTTGGCTCTGCCGGGGCGGCCCAAACGGCCGCCGTCGCGGCCGAACCATCGCCATCGATGTCGGAGGCTCCGACCGACCGGATCATCGACGCGACGTGCAACCAATCTCCGTGCAGGCTGTCCGCAGGCACCTGGACCCTTGAGGGGCAGCACACCTTCATCCTTGGCATGGAGGTCACGGTACCCGACGGCTGGCAAAGCCTGGAGTCGGATGCCGGCGAGTTCAACCTCTTCCCACTCGACCATCCCGGCGATCACCTCTTCATGGTCAAGGACATCGTGGCCATGACGACCGACGGCACGGGCCAGCTCGTCCCGGATGTGCCGCCGACCGCCGACGGGTTATGGGCCTACTGGCGGGATGACCCCAACACCGTCGTCTCGGAGCAATCACCCACCACCATCGCCGGGGGCCTCGACGCGGTCACCTTCACCGTCGAAGTGAGTCCGGACGCCCAGTTCGCCGACCCCGGCTGCCCTGCGTACCCACTTTGCGCCGACATGTTCACCGACCCCAGGTACTGGGACGGACCCTACGGCGTAGCAGCGCCCGCGGTCGTGCGCTTCTACATGGCCACGGCCATGAACGGCGACCAGCCCTACCTCTTCGTCGTCGGCCTCGAAGGCGCGGACGCGGCCGCCCTCGAGCGCCTGACCGGCGATGCCGCCCCGATCATCGACAGCATCCGCCTGCCGGAGTCCTTCCCCGTTTGGTAGGCACGAAGGGGTCGGGGGGCGTGTCGCCTCGTCCTGCCAGGAACATCGATCCGCGTCATCGACAAGCAGGGACGAAGTCGATGAGACCTGGTCCATCGACCGCAGGCGAGCTTGGGCGACACGTCCTATGGCGCCGCGTGTGCCACACGCGGCGTGGTCCCCGGGCGCCCAGTGTCCACAGTGGGCCCACTTCACCTCCGCCGCTGACTCAAGCCCTTCCGCGCGTTACAGCTCGCGCAAAGCACGCCGGGCCGAGCAGGGAGCGGGTCACCCCCGAGGACGAGCGGCATCGGATGGTCGGCCGCCAGCTCGCCGGGTCGCACCGGGTGCGGCTCGCGATGCCATCCCGGGCAGGTCCAGCCGTGGACTGCCACCCAGTCCTCGACCGTCCGCGTCGCCAAGCGTCGCCAGGCCGACGTCCGCCGCACCGGGTGGTCTGGCGTCCGGCGGAAGCGGTTAGCGAAACCCGGGCGGCCACAGCGGTCGCAGCGTCGCTCGTTCGTCGTGGGCCAGCCGCAGGCACCGGCGTGGTGTTCGCAGCCCCGACAGGCGCAGACCCGTGTGCGTGCCATCTGCCATCAGGCAGCCTCGAGCAGCGGCGCCACGTGGCTTCGCCAGGACCGCTCCGCTCGCAGCCAGGCGGTGGCTCTGGCCACGGGGTCCTTCCGCTCCAGCTTGGCCAGGAGAAGCTCGGAGACGACATCGGGGTAGAGCTCGTCGGAGAGGCGGCTCCGGCGGTCCTCCCGGACGAGGTCCGTGGCGAGCCCGTGGGCCCAGGCCAGGAGCGGATGCGTCGGAACCGCTATCGGCTCGACGTCCAGCCGCGGCCGCTGAGTCTTCGGCGAGCGGTAGCCTGCGCGGCGCCTCGCCCTGGCTCTCTCACGCTCCCGTTCCCGGTATGCCGGATGCGCCGCCCGCCACCTTCGCCAGTAGTCGGGCGAGGCCGGCCTACCCATCGGCCGCCCGTGCCTCGGGCAGCGTGGCCCGGTCCCAGCAGCCGGCGCAAATGCGGATCGAGGCGCGGGCACTGCTCCGTCCACCTCGCTTCGAGGTGATGGTCGCCGGGAAGGCACCGTCGGTGCCGCAGGCGAAGCACCGAGCGAGGCGCCGCTGGGCCTGGGCGATGAGTCGCTCGACGTCCCTGGCGGACATGGCGTCGAGGGCATCGCTGACGGCCGATGTCTCCACGTCAGGCCTTGACGACCGTCGCCGCGGTCCCGTCGGGCAGCCGCACGGACTGGCCCTCGGGAAGGGCCGGGCTCGATGTCGGAGTGACCTGCCGGCGGGCGACCCAGGCGGTGACGGCCTCGATGAAGGCGACCATCAAAGCCACCTGCTCACCCGACCAGCCGAGACCGAAGCCGACGAGCATCGTGACCGCAGCACGGAAGAGCCCGACGGTCAGCACCGGCTCCTCGCGGACACGCAGAGAGACGGCCTCGCCGAGTCGCTGCAATCCACCCTGGAACTCAAGACGGTGAGCGACCCTTCTTCCTCTGTCTCGCCTTCACCAGCCCGCACACGCCCATCGCTCCGGCCCCGGAATTCCTGGGTACCAGTGGCGTCAGCCCCTACGGCGACTTCTGCGTCGAGACCGATGCCCGCGTCGGCCAGGTCCTCGACGCGCTCGACGCCAAGGGCATCGCCGAGGACACGCTGGTGATCTTCACGTCCGACAACGGTTGCGCCCGTGGCCCGGCCCAATGCGACGACCTCGAGAAGCACTACGGCCACCGTGCCAGCCACACCTACCGCGGCTACAAGTCCGATATCTGGGACGGTGGCCACCGCGTGCCGTTCCTTGCCCGTTGGCCGCGGATTGTGGCCCCGGGCAGCACCTGCGATGCCCCCATCGGTATCTTTGACCTCTTCGCCACGGCCGCCGAGAACACGGGCCAGGCCCCTGGCCCCGACGCCGGGGAGGACAGCGTCAGCTTCCTGTCCGGCCTCACCGGCGGCGACGTCTCCGCCGCCGCCACGCGGCCGCTGATCCACCACTCCATCGACGGTATGTTCGCCATCCGCAAGGGCGACTGGAAGCTATGTCGCTGTCCAGGGTCCGGCGGCTGGACATACGACGACGCGCGCGCGCGCGCTGACGGGTTGCCAGAGATCCAGCTCTATCACATGGGCGAGGATCCGGCGGAGAGCGACAACACCCAGGCCGACCAGACCGCCTTACCGACGCCCGACCCTCCGATCCGGGGACGAGCCTCCGGCGGTCGATGGCCAACGTCGCGCTTACGCCACAGGTGTCGCGTTCGCGCCTCACCGCGGTGCTCGCGCGGGAGCGCATCCCGAACGAGCCGATGCGTGTTCCGTCCATCCATCACCACAGCGGACGGATCGGCCAGGACCGACCCGTCCACGTCACCACAAGGGGGACCAGCAGGGTGTTCATCTCCGCGACCGCCATGGCGGTCACAACCGCCGTCGTCCTCGCCGGCTCGCTCTTGCTCAGCGGCATGGTCGAGGGACCCACGGACCCGCCGGTCGGCGCGAGCCCGGCGCCCGCGACCGAGAGCCCATCTGTCACGCCGGACACTCAGCCGGTCGTGGCTACGGCGCAGAGCAACGGCGTGCGCGTGACGATGGCATGGGAGGAGCCGCTTACCGCCGGGGAGCCGGCGTACCTCCGAACGACGGTCACGAACACGCGCGACACGCCGATCTGGTGGCTCTGGGGAAAGTCCGGCCTCTCGGCCCAGGCCTTCATGCCGGGTCTGGAGCGACGCGTCGGCGAGCCCGTCGTGCCACTCGACTTCGGCGATCCCGACACGCTCGTCATCGACCTCAAGAACAACCTGACCTCCTTCGGCAAGCACCTGCGTACCCGTCTCGCGCTCCCGCTCGAGCTCGATGAGGTCCAGGGCCTCAGGCGACCCGGAGGTGGCGATATCGGGCTGCCGCCCGAGCGCTTGCGGCCAGGTGGCACGCTCGAGTTCGTCCACCGTTGGGACGGATCCCTCGAGTTCGAGCAGGACCAACCCGGTGACGTCGGACTGCCGCCGAGCGGCCCGGTCGAGGTGACCGGGGCGGCGTCCTACGCGCTGGAGCCGGACGGAAAGGTACGCTCGACCGAGGTGCGCCTCGAGACCTCCGTGGTCGGTGGCTGGGACGAGCAGCACCTCGACCCGCTCGAGGTCGTCGATGCCGTGATGGCCGATCCGGGGTCCGCGGCACTCCTGGCAGACGCAGACCTCAGCCGATACGACACCGGCATCATCCTGTTCGACACCGACGAAGGTGTCTGGTACGTCGGTACCTGCGGCCGGATGTCGACCGATGACCCCGTCCACTGGAGGCTCGCGAAGGTGGATCCCGTCGGCGGCGAGGTCCTGGGACTCATCGACGGCCTGGGCACCAAGAGCTGCGATGCGGGGACGTGGCCCGGCGCCGAGTGATAACGGCGGCGATTGGGCTCCGGCCACTCCGCCCTATCGAGCGTGATCTGTCCGCGGTCAGGGATGGATGCAGAGCGGATCTTCCGCCCAACCCGCCTTACCCAACCAGTACGCCGCCTGTGCCGCGTTCACGCAGCCCGTCCGCCGGTACAGCCCTGATAGGTGCTGGCGGACCGTCGTCTCGCCGATTCCGAGCTCGTAGGCGGCGGCCGCCACGGAGCCTGCCCGGATGTACGCCCGCAGGACCTAGAGCTGGCGCCGCGCGCGACGGCACTTGACAGCCGGTCCGCTCCTACGTCAGTATTACGCATCACGATATACCGCACATCGTACGACAGGGGGAGCTGTGACCGCACCCGAGGACACCGAGCTCGGCCAGTTCGCCGAACCATCACTCCTCATCCTCGACAGTCTCATAAGCGGGCCCAAGCATGGCTATGCGCTGATGACCGACATCGAAACCCGCACCGGCCGCTCCCTCGGGCCCGGTACCCTGTACGCGGCGCTCGCCCGCCTCGAGGCCCGTGGTCTCATCCGGGCGCTCGACGCGGCGGATCGTCGGCGGCCGTACGAACTGGCCGAGCCGGGCGCCCGGCTCCTCGCGACGCAACTGCAGCAGCTCTCACGCTTCAGCGAGCGGGGGCTGCGGCGTCTCGCGGAGCGTTCCCGATGAAGGCTCTGTTGCGCCTCTACCCATCGACCTGGCGCGCCCGCTATGGGGCCGAGATGACCGACGTGCTCGAGCAGCGTGGTCGTCGCCTGCTCGATGCCCCGGACCTCATCCGTGGGGCGCTCGATGCCCACCTTCACCCGGCCGCCATCGGCGATGGTGCCACCACCCTGGAAGGTGATTCGATGTCCCTTCGGCGGGCCGGGTGGGCCGCGCTGCTGGGTGGTGCGCTCTGGGCCCTCGCGCACCTCGGTGTCTACTTCTCCGCCTACCTCGTCAGGCTGACGGACCTGGACGGCCAAGGGACCGTGTCCGGCGTCGGGCAGTCCTGGCTGCTGACGCTCCTGGTCGCCCCGGCCCTCCTGGTGTTCGCACAGGTCGTGGTCACCCGGTCGCTGGCGCTGCGCCGCCCGTGGCACTGGGTCAAATGGCTCCCGGCGCTGGTCTGCTCGTTCGGGGCACTGCTGATGACGGGCAAGCTGTTCGTCAACGTCGTCCGGCCGGACCGCCCGATCCTGCGCGACACGAGCCAGCCCGAGCTGTGGGTCGTCGGCATGCTCGTCCTGGCGGTCGGGGCGTTGGCATTCGGCGCGTTGCTCCTCGCCACCGGAGCCGTGCGCCGGCGCGTCGCCGTGTTGCTGCTGACGGGGTCGCTTCTGAACGCCGCCTTCCTGTCCCTGATCGGCGCGGTGCACGTCATGACGGCCCTGCGCTACTCGACCGGGATCATCGCGGGCGGAACCTTGTTCGGCCTCGGCTGGATGGTCCTGGGCGTGGTACTGCTGCGACGTGCGTCCGCAGCCTCCCCGAGCACGCCGGTCGCGATCGTGACCTGATCGGATCCTCGTGGCTCGACCGACCGTCCGGGCCTCCGATCGAGCGCGAGCCTCCCCACACCCAGCCAATACGCTGCCTGCGCCGCGTTCACGCAGCCCGTTCGCCGATACAGCCCGGACAGGTGCTGGCGCACGGTCGTCTCGCCGATGCCGAGCTCGTGGGCCGCGGCTGCCACGGACCCCGCCCGGATGTATGCCCGCAGGACCTCCAGCTGCCGGCGCGTCGGCCGCTGCCTCGGCATCAGCTGGCCAACCGCTCGTCGACCGGCCACGCCCGTGCTACCGGAGTCCGGTTCTCGAGCACGAATCGCGGCCGGAACCGCAGGTGGGTCAAGCTGGCGCGACCCCTCTCGCCCCGACCACCTTTCTCCTGCTGCCGGGTGGACCGCGAGTCCACGACAGGATCGGGTCATCGGGCTCCCCGCCTCAGGGCGTCAGTAGTGGTAGCGTGCCTGGAGGATCACCAGGTCATCGCCGTCGACCAGATACACCAGCCGATGCTCGTCGGTGATGCGCCGAGACCATGCCCCCGACAGCAGGTGCCGCAACGGTTCCGGCTTGCCGATTCCGGAGATCGGGTCGCGCAAGGCCGCTTCGATCAGCCGGTTGACCCGCTTCAGCATCGCGCGGTCGGTCTTGAGCCAGAACGTGTAGTCCTCCCACCCATGGGGCGTGAAGACCAGCCTCAACGATCGAGCTCGTGCTCATCCCGCTGGCCAGAGAGCGCCTGCTGCAGGCTCTCGAGGAGCCGCCTCGCGTTCGCCGGCGCTCGAAGCAGGTGCGCCGTCGCCTCTAGCGAGTCGTAGTCCGCGCGGGAGATGAGGACGGCATCGCCCCGACGGGACGTGATCTCCACCGGCGTCCGGTCATCGTTGACCTGTTCGATCAGCGGGAACAGGTTCTTGCGTGCCTCGGACGCAGTGATGGCCATGGGTCCGTCCTCCGTGTGTGGTACGAGAAATGGTACCACCTCGTGCCGACGAATCGGAGCCGGAACGATGAGCGACCAGTCTGCGGGCCGGCCATGGACGGTACTTGCCGACGCCCGCAGCGAACCGGTTGATGAGGTAGGTTCCGCGGGCTAAATCCTCTCGCCCCGACCAAACCCACCTGTGTGACCACCGGTCTCGAGCTGCGCCGGTAGGGCTGCGCCGAGACCGAGGGTAACGGCATCGGGTGTGAGTTGGTATCGCATCTTCGTATAGCCCTCCACTTCGAGCTTGGTGAACAGCGCCGAGGCCAGTGCCTGGCGTCCTTCGGGTCCGGCGTCGTTCCAGAGTGTCGGTAGCGAGCGCAGGTAGGCGACGACCTCGTCGGGCGCCATGCGCTGCTGCTGGCGAGGCTGCTGGCCACCTGTTGCTCGGCATCGAGCCTCGCCATCGTCGCCTGCCAGGCGGCGACATCACGGGTCTTGGCGAGGCGCTGGGAGGCCTCCTCCCGCTCCCGCTCGATGCGCGCCAGCGTCAGCTCATCGGGCTTGGCCAGGCCCTCGCCGTAGAGGCGGACGATCTCGGTCATGGCCCCGTCGTCGAGGCTCGCCGACCTTGCCGAGCAGCTCTCCGACCGCGTCCTCGTACCACGTCCTGCGGGTAGGTGTGGCCCTTGATGCGGGTGTCGATGCCCTCGCGGTTGCGGGCACGCTCGACAGCGGACCACCGGCTTGGCCGCCAGGAAGCCCTCACAGGTCGGCGGCGGATGCCGATAGCGCCCGACGTCGCCGAAGAGGTACTTGCCGCAGCCGGCACAGCACAGCCGCAGGGCGTACTTGCCCTTCACGATCCGGCCCGGTGTCCGGGTCCGCCGGCGTTCCCGCCGCGTCTGCACCGTCGACCACAGCGAGGGGTCGACGATGGGGGCGATGGCGGCGGGCTCGCCGGTCCGCAGTCGGCCGGCGTAGATGGGGTTGGTGAGGACCTCGGACACGTGGGTCTTGGCCAGGCCGGTCTGGGCCGCCACCTCCCAGTCGGTCGACCCGGTGGCTGCCAGCTGGTAGGCGCGGATGACGACCGCCGCCTGCTCCTCGTCGACGCGCAGGACCGAGGGCTTGCCCTCCCGGATGAGGCCGTACGGCATCTTGTTCCCACCGGGGACGCCCAGCCTTCGTCGCTTGGCGGCATAGCCCTCGCTGACGCGCTTGGACAGCTTCCGGCTGTAGGCCTCGGCCTCGTGGGCTTCGCGGATGAACTGATCCCACGAGGAGGGGTCCGAGCTCAAGAGCCGTTCATCGGCGAAGAGCACGACGACACCCGCGGTATGGAGATAGCGAGCGGGTGTATGAGCGGTTGCTGGGGCGTATCACCGGCCCGGAGACCCCATCGACGGGGCGCCTCGTGGGAAGGTGGCACTGGCGGACTTGAACATCGGCTTTCGCGGCGGTGGCTGCACCTTGGTACCGTGGTATCGTGGTATCGTGGTGTGCCACTCCACGAACGGAGGTCCACCATGACGCTCAAGTCCCGCACCCTTCGACTGCCCACCGACCAAGCGGAAGCCCTCGAGGCGATCGCCGGCGTCGACGGGGTCTCGGTCAACGAGGAGATCCAGCGGGCGATCGCCGCCCACATCGAGGCGCTGCGGTCCGATCCAGACTTCCGACAGCGCCTGAAGGCCAGCATGGAGCGCAACCGCGAGATCCTCGAACGCCTCGCTCGGTGATCGTCTACCTCCGCCGGCTCTCGCCGACTACCTGCTGATTGCCGAAGCTGTCCTCGGCATGCCAGCCGAGCTCGTCGCCGACTTCAACCGGATCGGGCTGGCGGACTTGGCTCTGGCTGCTCCGCAGGCCAGCTTCGGCGGCGTCGAGGCCTACCCGGACTTCGCGACCAAGGCGGCGGTGCTCTGCTGGCATCTCGTCAAGAACCATCCACTGCCCGACGGCAACAAGCGCTGCGCGTTCCTGGCCACGGTCGACTTCGTCGAGCGCAACGGCCGAACTTGGATCCCCGCGCCCGGCGATCCGGATCAGACGGACCGCATGATCCGGGGCATCGCCGCGGCCGAGGTCAGCGAGGCGGCGTTTCGCGACTGGATCGCCCAGCGTTGCGGTTGAGACCCTAAGGAACGGCACCGGCGACACCGGCGAGGAGGGCCTGTCCACGGGCGACACCTACGTGAGCAACGGCGCGCTCCGCGACGAGGCCGGCGAGGTCGCGGGAACCTACCACGTCGCCTGCACCATCACCGACGAGGTCGATACGGCTGGCAGCGCCTGGTCGCTCTGCTCGACGGCCGCGGTCATCGACGGCCGCGGCGCTGGCCTCGGCGATCACGGAGCTTCTGGACGTCGAGACCGCGGGTTATGGGTTCGGGGTGGCGCCTCCGACAGCGGAGTTCGCGCTCGTCGGCGGGACGGGTGAGTTCGCCGGAGCCGAAGGCCAGGTGACCTCTACCCGCGAACCGGAGACCCGCAAGCTCGAGTACGTGTTCGTCCTGGACCCGCCCTGATCCGTCGACGGGCTGGCGAACCCGGCGGGCCTCGTCAACGAGCGTCGCCGCCCGGAGGTAGACCGTATCATTTGCGCGGAGGCTGCGGCTGGCCCAAAGCGACGGGATACCGAACAGAAGTGGCATCGCTGGCGAGCTCGACAGGCCCTCAGGATTCGATCCTCGCGTCTCGCCCGATCTCGTGATTGGGTCCGACACCGGCGGTGCAGGACAGATGGCACGTTCGGCGAGCTGCCCGGCAGCGAGTGATGGCCTCCAGCGTTGGGCCGTAGCTGGGGCACTGGAGCGGAGGCGGGGCGGCCCGCGGATCACCTGGGTCGGCGGTTCAATCCTTCTTCGCAGCGGATACGTCGACGCACAAGACTCCTTTGTTGCCGTCCTGGTCGGCGATGACGGTGAGGGAGGGGGCGTTGCTGTCATCGACGACGGTTCCGCCCGCGGCGAGAGCGGCGGCGATCCGTTGCCCGGCCACCTCGGGCGCCACATAGACCTCGACGTGGAACCGCTGAGGATGTGTGTCGTGCTCGTCGGCGTCCCCGAACCACAGGTTCGGCACTCGTCCCGTGGCGTCCCGGATTTCGTCGCTGGGGGACCCGTGGCCCTGCGCTTCCGCGCTCCCGGTCAGCAGGGCAGCCCACACCGGGGCGATGGTCGCGGAGTGCGCTGTGTCGAGGCCGAGCTCGATGACGCTGACCGAGCTTGGGGTCGGCGCCGATCTTGTGGTCGGCGGCGATCTCGGTAATCCGTCGCGCAAGGTCGACGTCCTGCTGGGTCACCCATTCCACGACGTGTTCGGTGCCCTCGTCGTCGCGGTAGATGGCGTCGTCGCTGATCAGCTTGATGTCGACGTACCCAGGACCGATCGACACGCGCGGATGGTGTCCGAGCGCGTCGCCCGCCTCGCCCACTGCTGCGACGAACAGTACGCCGGTGCCGAAGTCGTCGACCACGTAGCGGGCATGCAGTCCCTGCGCGAGCTTGCGCCATTCCATCAGATTGGCCTCGGCGATCTCTTCGCCCATCAGCATGTCCATGGTCGTGTCTCCTGCTGCGGTTGAGCCGCGTCTGCGCTCATCTTGCGGCCTTCGTCCTATTCGCGCGGACCGACTTGCGCATCACGGAATGGCGCTTGCCCTCGTTCCGGATGTAGGTGAAGCCAAATCTTCCATCGCTATCCCCCGCGGCGACCCCGGGGGGTGGAGGACGCTGAGATGCGGACACGAGGAGCGGCTTTCGTCCTGACGGCAATCTGCCTTGCGGGGCCCGCTACCGGCCCCTGGGCATCGGGGCCGAAGTTGTCCCACTGCCCCGCGGTCGACTCACGGAACCAGCGGGCCGCACGCATCCCACCGAGGTCGTCGAGCTCGCGGGGCAGCGTTCGTTTCATGCAGCGGTCCTCCGGTCCGAGGGGTCCGGGACTGTACCTCGACCCCGCCGCCGTTCGACGTCCCGGAGCGCGGCCACCAGGGCGAGGATGCGACCGTCTCGGATACGGTCCCTTTCTTGACCGAGACGTACCCAACATGCCCCGCTGAACGTGCACCGTTGTGCTCCTGCGGCTGGTATCCTTACTGTACTCGCAGAGTAAGGATTTCACTCATGGAAGTCACCGCACGGCTTAGCTCGAAGGGTCAGGTCACCGTCCCTCGCGCAGTCCGCGACGCACTCTCCCTGGAGGAAGGGGACCGCCTCGTGTTCCGGGTGGAAGGCGACCACGCCGTGCTGGCGCGCACGCCGGACCTCTTGGCGCTGGCAGGTTCGGTGAGCGTGCCGGCCGCGAAGCGGGGCACGCCCTGGGATGAGGTCCTGCGGCAGACGCGCGGAACTCGCGCAGCCGCGCGACGGTGACCGCCTTCGTCGACGCCAACATCCTGATCCGCCACCTGACCGGAGACCCACCCGAGCAGGCCGAGCGCGCGACGCGCTATCTGCGCACCGCCGACGAGCTGCTGCTGCCCGATCTCATCCTCGCCGAGGTCGCCTATGTCCTCGAGTCGTTCTACGAGACGCCGCGGGCGCAGGTGGCGGCCACGCTGCGGGCGGTCCTGGCGTTCCCGGTGATCCGGGTCATCGACGCCGACCTGCTCCAGCGGGCCATCGAGCTCTACGACCTCCTCCGACTCGACTTCGCGGACGCCTATCTCGTGGCGAGCGCGGAGCGGACCGGGATCGGGGTCATCGCCTCGTTCGACCGTGGCATCGATCGGGCCACCACCATCCGCCGCGAGGAGCCCCGTTGAACAGCACGTAGTCGAGCACGACTTCCCCCGGCAGCGAGCTGTGCTCGATCGCGTGCCTGGCCAGCTCGACCGGCTTCTCGGTGAGATGGCCCATCTTGTGCGGGCTGCTCTTCTTGACCGGCCACACGTCGGGCACGTTGGGAGGCCCGAAGAAGCGGTGCGCGGCACCCTCGCGCCAGTCATAGAAGGCCCACTCGTGGTTGGTCATGCGACCGACGGCGGTGCGGTGGGCCTGGCACCAGACCGGGGGGCGGCCAGGGCCAGGTCGGTCCTCCAGATCCACGCCGCAGTGGCGGCACCGGCGGGGCGGGATGACCAGCGCCCGCAGATGCGCCGTGGCCATCCGCGCCAGGGCCTCGAGGTCGTCCATCACGACCATCATCCCATCGGGCGACCGGGTTTCCGCATCAATACGACCAGAACCGGGAAACCCGGCCGTGCGCGCAACACGCTACGGGGTCCGCGGGCACCGATGTCCACTCCCTGTGGGTACCCCAGGTCGGCGCCCAGCCCGACGCCGCGGTCAGCGCCGCCGTTGCGGACGAGCCTGGGCCTCGAACGAGCTCCGGTCAGTCGCGCGAGTCGGCGGTCCAAGACCGCCCCGATGGAACGTGCGTTCATCGCCCGGTCAGACGCGTGATCGCCACTATGCTCAATGCGGACCATCGCATCGGTGGTGCCCGGTCGGTCATCGAGGTCACGACATGCCGCGGGTCATCAGCGGGGCCCTAGCTGAGCCGGATGTCCTTGCGACCTTCGTCCTCTTGGTGGCAGCGTCGTCGATCCTCGCCGTGCTGCTGTCCCCACGTCTCGACCGACCGCGCTGGCTGATCGCCCTGGCGCTCATGTCGGTGGCGGCGATCGTGGCCGCGACGGTCGTACCCCAGGGCGGATGGAGCAGCCTCTCGGGTGCCTATCTGCAGTCGCTCGGCGATTGCCTGGGACCCGCCGGGTGGCCGAGGCTCGGCCGGATCGCGGCCGACACGCTTCTCAACGTGGTCCTCTACATCCCCGCCGGCTTCCTCTGGGTGGTGCTCACGCGGAAGGCCATCCCCGTCATCATCGCCCTCGCCCTGCTGTGCATCGCCATCGAGTCCTGGCAGGCGGCATCGGGCGGCCGATCCTGCACCGTCAACGATGTCGGGGCCAACACCCTCGGCGCCCTCATCGGTGCGTCCCTCGGTGTCATCGGCGTACGGGTGCTCAAGCGCTGAGGATCTAAGGAACCCGCACCGGTGGACGGCTGCGCGGTCCCCGGGCACCCATGTCAACGCCCTGTCCCTACCCCGCCTTGGCGCCCCCACGACGCCGGCAGTGCCGCTGCTGGTCAGGCGCTTGCGCGCATCGTAGTCCGAGCGGGACCCTCTGCCGTGGGCCACCGGCTCGGTGCACAATGCGGCGACCCGCATTCCGGAGCCGCACCCCGTGGACGACCGCCAGACACGCACCAGCTTCCTCGCCTCGATCGACGATGTCGGGTCGTATGGTGCGGGCGGGTTCTTTGGCCTCCTTGGTCACGGTGGCGACGCGCCCGCGCCGTTCGACGCGCTCGACGGCCCCCGCCTCGCTGCGCCCGGACGGAGCCATCCGTTGCCGCTCATCGACCCAGCCGAGCTGATCGGCGCCACGACGGACGGCCTCGAGGGCCTCATCGAGGTCGAGTCGCCGACCCGGGTGGGGGAGGCCATCCGCGGGCGGGTCCGCGTCGTTGCCCGGGAACCGATCCAGGCACGCCGGGCGGGGATCCGACTCGTGGGCGTCCGGCTCTCGGAGGAGGAGCGGAGCCAGGAGCATCGCGACAGCAAGGGTCAGGTCACCAGCCGACAGGAGTGGGTCGAGATCCATGGCCGGGTCGTCGACGCGCTCGAGTTCACGGAGCCGTTCGTGCCCGCGACGCTCAGTGCCGGCCAGGCGCTCGATCTGCCCTTCCAGATCCCGGCACCCAGGCTCGGACCTCCGACGGCGCATGCGGGGACCGCCCTCGTCGCTTGGGCAGTGGAAGCGCGGTGGGACATCGAGATGGGCCGCGATGAGCGGGTCGCGGCGCTCGTGGACGTCCGCCAGCACCGGGACCTGCTGGCGGCCGGGGTCATCGACGTCGGCGCGGGCGCGATGCACGACTCATGGGATGACGCCGGCGCGACGCTCGCCGTCCGCCCGCTGCCGCCCATCGACGCCGGCGCGACGATGGAGATTGCGATCAGCTGGCCGGGAGCGGTCTCGGGACGGAGCGCTCGGGTGGAGCTCGTCGCGGACATCGACGCGAGCCGGGACCTGCAGGTCGTCTGCTCGTCGGTCGAGCTGCCGATCGAGGCGCTCCGTGAGGGTGCGCGAGTGTCGCTCACCATCCCGGCCGACGCGCCACCGACCTGCGAGACCGACGGCCTCCGGGTCGACTACCGGCTGCGCGCCATCGTCGACCGGCCCTGGCGGCCGGATGCGTCCGCTGAGAGACGTATCGTCGTGTGCTAGGACCAGGCTGACCACGCCCGCCACGCGGATGGCGGCTCGCGCGGCATCCCCGATGTCACCGCCGCCGCTGGCTCAGCCCCTTGCGCGCGTTGCAGCTCGCGCAGAGCACGCCCGGCTGGGCAGGGAGCGGCTCGCCACCAAGGACGAGCGGCACCGGATGGTCGGCTGCGAGCTCGCCGGGTCGCACCTGGTGCGGGTCGCGATGCCAGCCAGGACACGTCCAACCGTGGCGCGCGACGTGCGCCTCGACCGTTCGCTTCGCCAGGCGCTCGTCCGCCTGACCGGGTGGTCGGGTGTGCGCCGGAAGCGGTTGGCGAAGCCCGGGCGGTCGCAGCGGTCGCAGCGTCACTCGTTCGTCGTGGGCCAGCCGCAGGCGCCAGCGTGGTGCTCGAAGTCCCGACAAGCGCAGACCCGAGAGCGTGCCATCGACCATCAGGCGACCTCGAGCAATGGCGCGACGTGGTGGCGCCACGACCGCTCGCTCCGTAGCCAGGCCGTGGCTCTGGTCACGGGGTCCTGGCGCTCGAGGCGGGCGAGGAGGATCTCGGAGACGACGTCGGGATAGAGCTCGTCGCTGAGGCGAGCTCTACCGTCCTCGCGGACGATGCCCCCGGCGATCTCCTGCGCCCACGTCAGGAGTGGATGGGATGGCGCCTCGATGGGCTGAGGGACGACGCGGACACGCCGGCTCTTCGGCGAGCGGTAGCCGGCCCGGCGCCGTGCCTGGGCACGCTCCCGCTCCCGCTCTCGATACGCCGGATGCGCCGCCCGCCACTGGCGCCAATAGTCAGGCGATGCCGGCCTACCCATCGGCTGCCCGCGCCTCCGGCAGCGTGGCCCGGACGGCGCTCGAGCTGCACAACAATCGCTCTTGCCGCCTGCATCCTCCGGACAGTCCGAGTCCGATCAGCACGCGTCGACGGGCTGTGCTCTGACGCCCCACATCATCACGAGCGTCGGTACCAGGTAGAGGACGATGCTGAAGAGCGCCTCCGGGACGGCGTCGGCCGCCCCGGGTACGCTGGCTGCATCCATCGACACGGCGGTGGCGAGGAAGGTCACCTGGAAGACCCACAGGAAGATGAAGACCGCCGTCGCTGCCGTGTACCCCCAGGCAGCCTGCCGCCACAGCAGGATGCCGGCGATGATGCAGGCCGGCAGGACGAACGCGAGATCCATCACGTACCCGAGATGGACACGCCATTCAGGCAAAGGGACCACGTCCTCGGGGAGTGTGCCCGTCGTCATCTGGTCTACCACCGCGGACCCGTACATGATGGCGAGCCAAGCCGCGGTCACAAGGAGCACGAGCGACAACACGCGGTAGGGCCACCGCGACGTGAAGCGACCGACGACCGTGCTTGGATCGAGCGCCATCGCTGCGGCGCCCAACGTGACCATCGACAGGGCGAAGACGGCCACGTGGAGCAGGAAGAGATCGTTGAAGGTAGGCCCGAAGACATAGTAGCCGTAACCGTAGAACGCGAAGCCGACCATGGCCAGCCACAGCAAGTGGCCCCGGACGTCGCCCCGACGCACGAGCCACAACGCCAGCGCCAGCACGGGGCTGGCCAGCAGGAGGGTGACGATGTCCGCCCCGCGGAGCGCCGCTACCACGTCGTCGGTATCGGAGTAGATGCCGTCGACGAGGAGTCCGGCGAGGGCGGCGGCGATCATCAGCACAAGGACGACGACGGAGAGGTACCAGCCCACCGTGAAGGCGGTGCGTCGCTGGTCAGAGGCGTTGGGCGACGCCATCGGATGAACTCCTTCCTGGCTGGACTTCGGCTACGGGAGGAATACCGACTCCGGCGGCCAGCCGATCACGACCGCCACGACCACTGCGATGTTCACCGCCATCGCCGCAATCGTGTTGAACGCTGGCCACGTCCCCAAGAAGACGATGATACCGAGGCCTGACACAAGGGCGGACACGACCCCGAGGGGGTGCCACCACTCGACGGGCAAGACAATCCCCCAGAAGGCGAGCGCGGTCAGCCCGAACCCGACGGCGGAGACGATCCAGAAGAGTGCGGCGATCAGCATCGCAATGAGGGGTGCGAGCGAAGATGCCGTCCACATCCGGGCGGGCTTCCAGCCGCCGGCGTCGCGGCTAGACGCGGCCCACCAGAGTGCGCCGAGCGCGCCGAAGTGAGCAATTCCGTGCACGAGGAGCACGCCTCCCAGCACGATGCGGAGTACGTCGTCCGACACGGCTGTTCTCCAGTTTGAGGCGGTCGGGGTGTCGCGACGCGCTCGGCCTTGCCCTCCTGGGCCGGACGACCTTGCGCTGCCCAACCAGCATCATTGTCGGGCCATCTCCGCCGGAGTGCCGGATGGATGGGCGCACTGATGACGAACGGCATCACTTGCGATGGCCTACCGCGCACGGCTCGCGTACGGGCGCAGAGCCACCAACTGGACAGACTGCGAGTCCTCGGCGTCGCCGAGGGTTCTGCTCTCTACCTTGGTGGCTTATGGTCGCCTCGAGCCTCATCCCGCCGAGAGCGGAGCATCCGCTCCGCCGCATCCCAGACAGCTGGCGATCCTCAGCGCTCCTCGTTGCCCGCACACCATGTATCGGGCGTATCCGTTACCGTCAAGGCCATGACCGACATCAACCTGCCAGGCGCCCGGGGGACCATGCCCATGTACGTGGCCGAGCCCGTCGGCGACGGTCCCTGGCCCGGCGTCGTCATCATCCACGATGCGGCCGGGATGTCCGCCGACCTGCGCCGCCAGGCCGACTGGCTCGCGGGAGCCGGCTATCTCGCCGCCGCCCCGGACCTCTTCTACTACGGCGGGACCATGCGCTGTCTCTTCGCCGTCATCCGGCAGGCCATGGCGCGCGAGGGCGACACCTTTGACGACATCGAGACGACCCGGCGCTGGCTCGGGGGCCACGAAGAGGGCACCGGCCGCGTCGGGATCATCGGCTTCTGTCTCGGGGGCGGCTTCGCGGTGCTCATGGCCGCGGGCCACGGGTTCGCAGCGTCGAGCGTCAACTACGGCAACGTCCCCAAGGATGCGCTCGAACTGCTCGAGGGTGCCTGTCCCATCGTCGGCAGCTATGGCGCCAAGGATCGCGGCCTCAAGGACGACCCGGACCGGCTCCGCTCGGCCCTCGAGGCGCGCGGCATCGACCACGACATCAAGGTCTATCCCGAGGCCTCGCACATGTTTATGAACGACCATGACCCCTCCGCGTTCGCCTGGTGGATGGTCGTATCCGACAAGCTGACGAGGTCAGGGTCAGCGTTCCATGGGCCATCGGCGGCCGACGCCCGTGAGCGGATCGTCGCCTTCTTCGATCGTCACCTCAAGGCCCCACGTCCCTAGGATTGCGGCGCTACGTCACCGCCGCTTCCCGCAAGCCGGTGAACGGGGTGCCGGGCCGGCACCATGACGCAGCGGACCGGCACTCGGCCAGTTCGCGCAGCCCTTCGAACGTCCGGCGTTCCTTGACCCATGAGCTTGGCACCCGGATGAGTAGGAGGTCGTGGCAGGCCAGTCGGAGAAGGCACCGAGCACGCCCACGTCCTGGGCCAGAGGGTAGAGGACCTCCATGGTCTCGCCGTCGTTGTCGATCGCGTCGGTCACCGTCTGGTGGTACCAGCCGCCCTCCGAGGCCCAGGCCGCCAAGCGAACGACCGGGCCTCGTGGGCACGATGTGCACCGAGCACTGGCGGGGGTACGTGAAAGGCCTGCGCCAGGCGCGGTAGCCGCCACGGCCGATGGACCGGAGGCTGACGCAGCGTAGAGCGCCGCCACGTCGCTCTACAGGCCCAGGAAGTACGGCGGGGCGCGATCGCACCCTTCGGCTCTGGCTCTCAGGTCCCGGACGTGGTACTCGTATCCAGAGCCTCGCCAGACATGGTGCGGCCACGGGTGTGGTCGAGATGGGAGGGACCTCGTCGTTGGCGGCGGGACAGATCAGGGCATGAGCTGGTTCGCGTACACGCCCCTGGTGTGGCCCATCCTCGCCTCCACGGTCTTCATCGCATCGGTCGCGGCCTACATCTGGGGACAGCACCGGACCGCTGCCGGCGCCCGACCGCTGTCACTCTCCGCCTTCCTGCTTGCGGTCGTGTGCCTGCTGGTGGCCGCCGAGGTCTCCACGTCGGACCCGCGGATCCTCGCGATGTGGTTCGTGTTGGCCGACGCGATCATGCTCCCGGCGGCCCTCTTCGCGTTGTGGTTCGCCCTGGAGTACGCGGGCCTGCGCGACCGGGTACCGAGCGTCGTCGTCCCTGTGCTCATCGTCGCCGTGGTGGCTCGGATGCTCTTCATGCTGGTCGACCTCCGCCTCGTGCTCGACGGTCAGGACCCGCTCGTCGGCGGGGTGGGGCAGGAGCTGGGTTCACTCGGCCTGTTCTTCGCGGTCTTGGTGCTGGGGTCGCTCCTGTTCGGGACGGCGGTCCTCGCGCTCCTCTTCGTCCGCTCCCCGGCACATCGCGCGCCGGTGGCGCTCATCCTTGCTGGCCACGTCGGCGTGCGCGTCGCCTACCTGTACGTGGCGCTTGGGAGCGGTGATGCCTCGCGAGCGCTGGTTGGGGTGCTCGCGTTCGACGCCGTGGCCGTGGTCTATGCCATCGCGCTGACGCGCTTCCGCCTCTTCGACCCGGTGCCGGCGGCGCGCGAGACGATCATCAGCCAGATGCCCGACCCGATGTTCGTGCTCGATCGCTGGGACCGCACCGCCGCGCTCAACCCGGCTGCCGAGCGGCTCCTCGGCACCTCCGCGTCGAGCGCCTCGGGCAAGCCCGCTCGGGCCATCCTGGGACCGTTCCCCCAGCTGGTCGAGGCTCTCACCGGCCCCGACCTCGACGCGGCCGAGATCGTGACGGGATCGGGTGACGAGGCACGGGTGTGGGAGCTTCGCGCCACCCCCCTGCACGACGGTCGTGGGTCGCCCATCGGGCGGCTGGCCGTGCTCCACGACGTGACCGAGATGCGACGGGCGGAGGCAGCCCTCCTCCGGCACGAGCGAGCGCTGGCGGTCGCGCGTGAGCGCGAGCACATGGCGCGGGACCTGCACGACAGCATCGGCCAGGTCCTCGCCCACGATGCGATGCAGGCCGACGCCGCCCGACGGCATCTCGCGGAAGGACGCGTCGCGGAGGCCGATGCCTTGCTCCGGCGCCTGGCCGACGTGGCCCGTGACTCGCACCGCGAGGTCCGCGGCTACATCGAGGGATTGCACGCTGCCCCATCCGATCGGCAGCCACTCGCGGATGCCCTGCGCCGCTACCTCGATCGCTTCAGCCAGCAACACGGCATCGCCACCGAGTTGTCCATCGAGCCGCCGGACACCGAGTCCAGCCTGGCAGCGGATGAGGAGCTCCAGGTCTTCCACGTCGTCCAGGAAGCGCTCTCGAATGCCCGACGGCATGCCGACCCGAGCCGCATCCGCGTTCGGCTGGAATCCGGCCCATCACGGCTGCGGGTGGTGGTCGCCGACGATGGTCGCGGCTTCGATGTCGATACGGTCGACGGGAAGGGCCTCGGCTTGCGCTTCATGCACGAGCGGGCGTCCGAGCTCGGCGGCCACCTGTCCCTGTCGTCGGAGCGGGGGGAGGGCACGAGACTCGTGCTGGACGTGCCGCAGCCGGTCTCCCGTTCCGCGACCTCCCATACCGACCAGACCGTCGTCCTCGGCGGTGCGTCGTGAGGATCGTCCTGGCCGACGACCACCGGCTCTTCCTCGAGGGCCTGGTCAACCTCCTCACAGCGCACGGATTCGATGTCGTCGCCACCGCTGCCGATGGGAACGAGGCGGTGGCCCGCGTGCAGGAACACCGACCCGACGTCGTCCTGATGGATCTGCGCATGCCGACCTGCGATGGGCTCGAGGCGACCCGGCTCATCAAGGCCCAGCTGCCCGATTCCCGCGTCGTCATGCTCACCACCTCCGAGGACGACGAGGACCTCTTCGAGGCCATCCGCAGCGGGGCCTGCGGGTACCTCCTGAAGACCGTCACCGGGGATGAGCTCGTGGATGCCCTCCACGGACTGGCCGAGGGCGTCCCGCCGCTCTCGCGCGGCCTCGCGGCCCGCCTGCTCGCTGAGCTCGCCCGTGCTCCCGGCGCACCGACGGCAACGCTCCCGCAAGCTCTGTCGCCGGCGCCTGCCGGGCCGACCGATCCAGCGCCGTTCGAGCCGGGCTCGACAGACGAGCAGACGGGTGGCCTCACCAATCGCCAAGCCGAGGTGCTGCGGCTCGTGGCCGCTGGTCTCACCTACAAAGAGGTGGCCGCGCAGCTCGCCCTTAGCGAGCGGACGGTCCGTTACCACATGTCGGAGATGATCGACCGGCTTCACCTCCAGCACCGCAGCCAGCTCCTGGCCTATGCCGGACGGATGGGCCTCAGAGCCGAAGACGACTAAACGCACCCCGGTTCCTCGCCACCAGGCCGTCTGTCACGCCGACGTGTTTCCGGACCCGCAGACCCTGTCGTTCATCTGCCGCAAACGACAGTACGGAACGTGTCCATGGAGCCTCACAGTCGGGGGTGCGCGACCGCGCGGTCGGATGGGGGTGCATGCGCGATGGAGAAGGCCACCGTCGCTCTGGGCGGCGAGTCCCTGGTCCTCGCTGGCATCGCCGAGCGTCTGGGGTCGGACGACCGCTTCCGCATCCTCACGACCGATACCAATGATCCCGGCATCGTGGCGTGGCTGGAGTCGGCGTCCGCCAGGGTACTCATCGTCGATCTCAACGTCGTGCCAGTCGACGAGGCCTTGGAGCTGGTCCGCCGCTGCCACGACCTGACGCTCATCGGACTGGACCCGGGCGGCGGCGAGCTCGTGGCGTTCTCCGCGGAGCGCACCCGACACTTCGCCATCGACGATCTGGTGCGGCTCATCGAGCAGGGCATCGGCGACGCGCTGGCGTGACGTGACGGCCCCCTGTCGCTTTTCTGCCGCAAACGACAGGGTCAGGACCGTCCTTGCTGTGCCTTGATAGGGGCAGTAGCGGGAGGCGACGAAGGACGACCCGAATCTGGCCGCCGGGGTCGTGCAGAGCCACTGGCGAACCCGACCCGCCCATGTGATGCCCCGCGTGCATGCGCGGCAGAAGGGGGTAACGATGCGCAGGTTGTCTGCGATCCTGATGATCGCCGCGCTGGTCGCGGTACTGGTCCCGTCGGCGGCGTTGGCTGGGAAGACCGTCCCATCCATCACGAATATCAACGTGATCTCGGTCCCACCGGTGGGAGACAGCTGTCAGGTCCAGGTGAACGTGTACTTCGTTGGGCGCGCGTTCGAGGTCCAGGTCGAGCAGATCTCGAATGGGTCCGGTGTCGGGGCCTTGAAAGTCCGGGCGGACAACAAATCGGGCACCGTCCTCGGGACCCAATTCGCAGCGCCGTTGCTGGGCTCCACCGTCTACACCTGGCAGGCGGTACTGCTCGACCGAAAGGGCAACGTGATCGGCATCCCGCGATTGACGGACCCCGAGGAGTTCACTGGCACGGGTGTTTGCCCGGGGAACGGAACGGCCATCGCGACCTTCCCCTGGAGCTGAGACTTGCCCCTACGGGGCGCACGTGGCGAGGCCCGTCCCGCGAGGGGCGGGCCTTGTCTTGTGTCGCGACTGGAGCGACCCGCCGCCTCCCGACCGCATCTCGTCACCACCCTGTCGCTTTACTGTCGGAAGCGACAGGGTCAAGACCGCCCTCGATATGCCCTCATACAGGGCAACGAGAGCGGGAGGCGATGAAGGACGGTCGAGCTCTGGCCGCCGGGACCGATCCTGAGCCACTGGCGAACCCGACCCGCCCAAAGGTGATGCCGCCTATGCGGCAGGGGGTAACGATGCGCAGACTGTCTGCGTTCCTGATGATCGCCGCGCTGGTCGCGGTACTGGTCCCGTCAGCGGCATTGGCCGGGAAGCCGGCCCCGCCGCGCATCGAGACGATCGACGTCATGTCGAGGGGAGAGTTCCTGGGCCAGGCGGGCGTGTGCGACGTCGACGTGGTGGTGAGCTGGAGTGGCCGTGGAGTGATCGAGGTCCGCGTGCAACAGTGGGTGGCCAGCACCGTCACGCCAGTGACCGTCTATCCGGTGAAGAAGGCGACCTCGACCACAGCCAACTTCTCGGCGGACCTCGGCTCCCGCGCCTTCTCTTGGTACGCCTTCCTGATCGACAGGAAGGGCAACGCGCTTGATGCCAAGTTGTCGTCCACTGACAGCGTACTTGTCTCTGGAGAGTGTCCGGTAGGGGAAGTGGCATCCTACGACGCGCCGTAGCACGAACGTCCGTCTCTCCGGACGAGCCGGCCCGTCGTGGCCCGAGGGTCCTGGAGGTCTTTGCCAGCAGGCAGTAAGCGAGTGGCCCGTTCCGCGAGGGGCGGGCCTCTTCGTGTGACCGGGCTCCGGGCGGTCACCTAGGGTCGACCCGGTCGAGGCCGGTCCCCGAGCAGGTCGCCCGTTGCCGGGGCTGCGGCCAAGGTAGTCGATGATGTCGGCCCCGAAGCGGCGGCCGGTCCCGGGTAGGTTGGCCGCGAACGAGGCGCGGTCCTTCAGCCGATGCCAGGCACCGCCCCCGGTCGAGCGCCAGACGGCCAGGTGCGTCCCGTCCATCCCGACCGCGTAGAGCTCGTCGCCGAGGACCGCGAGCCGACTCGCCCGCGCCCCGTCCGGCAACGGGATCGGCTCGGCCGGGTCCCAGACCGCGCCGTCAGCCGAACGCCAGGTCGGCGCGAACACGTCCTCACCGCGCCGGGCGGAGCCCTGCCGCCAGCCGAGCGCCACGAAGCCCTCGTCCGTCACCACGATGTCCGCGAATGCCAGGCCGCTCCCGCCGGACGACCGGGCCTGCTGCCAGCTGGCCGAGGTGTCCATACCCGGGGTCGACGAGGCGTCCTGGGCGAATGTCCCCGATGGCACCAGCAGCAGGAGCGCGACGGCGAGCACGAACGCTACCACCGACGCTCTGGGCCTCGATGGAGCGTGCCTCATCCGCCGGTCCCGGTGTCGCCCCGGCACGTCTCGCCCCCGCGGAAGCGCACCGTCCCCGTGGAGTCGGTGATCGAGAGCTTCGGTCCGAATCGAGCGTGCCAGCCATCGGGCAGCCGTAGTGGCTCGGTGCGAGCGCCCTGCTGCATCCACACGCGCGGCCGGGCTCGGGGATCGCCCCGGAGCGTCCAGGCGCCCGGCTTGCCCACGTAGTAGCAGGCGCCCGCCTCCGTCTTCCACAGCGGCAGCCCGCCGATGGGCAGGGTGTACGTGCCCTTGGGGAGCCGCGGCGTGAACGACCGGAGGTCGGACCGCATCGTGCCGTCAGGGGCCACACCACCGAAGACCCACAGCCGTCCTCGATCCCACCACGTCGTCGCGCCGGTCGGGGTGGCGAAGCTCGCCCGACGGTGGAGCTCGGGCAGCCGCAGCCAGCGCTCGTCGGCGAGGTCGTAGACGGCCCGGTCGCTGACGCTGATGAGATGTCGCGGCGAGACCACCAGACCTGAGGCCAGATCCAGTCCATCCGGCACCGGCGCGGTCTGCCACTGCTCCTCCGCGCCGTAGTCGACCTGCCGCAGGACCGCGACCGATCCATCGCCGGCGTCCGCCGCTGCGGGGTCCGCGGGGCTCACCCATGCCGCGAGCTGCTGCTCGATGGCGCGGCCCACGACCGGCCCGCCGACCGGTGCCGGGACCGCGCCCAGCTGCGTCCACTCCCCACCGATGAAACTGGGAGCCCGGGCGGCGCCGATGTCCCAGCTCGCCGCCAGGGCGGAGCCGTCGGGCATGACGGCAAAGACGATGAGCTCGTTGGCCTCGTCGCCGCAGCAGGCGACGACCTCGTAGCGCTCACCCGCTGGCAGCGGCATGTCCGCCACCAGGCCCCAACTCGCGCCGTCCTCGATGCCCACGCCGATGGACTGGATCTTGGCCAGGCCGGTGTCGGGGTCGGTCGCGACGACCCACAGCCGGTAGTCCGCGATGGCCATCGAAACCGGGCCGCCCGGCAGGCGGCTCGGTGGCAGCGACATCCAGCCGTGCTGGAACAGTGCCCCGTCATCGAGTGGCCGACCATCCTCATCGACGCCGCCCCAGACCAGGACGCGATCGCCGACCGATGCCCAGCCGTAGTCACGGCGAGGGACGAGCGGGGACTCGGGCATGACCCGCCAGTGGTCGGGGTCGGCCGAGTCGATGAGCACGCCATCGTTCAGCAGCCGTCCGTCCTCGGCGATCCCGCCCCACACCACCACGCCATGTGGGGTGCCGGCTGCCACGGCCACGGATGCGTCGGTCCGCGGCTCGATCGTGAGCTCGGCCTCGGTGTTCCAGCGGCCACGCCAGACCGGTGTCTCATCGGCGTCTGCTCCGGCGGTCCCGGGCGACGCGTATGCGCCGAGCCCGACGAGGGCGAGCGCCACGGCCACCGAGCGCAGGACGCCCGAGTGGCGGATCCCGTCCACCGAACGAGCCACCATCATCAGGTGCCCCCGACCTTGGTATCGAGCGTGGTCACGTATGTCGAGGCTGCATCCGGTGGGGCACAGGCAGCGTCGAGCGACACGGTCGGACCCTTGGCGGTCAGCGACTCGAGGCACCACTCGGTGTCCCCGACCCAGGTGCCGCCCTCGTCCCATGTCCGGCCGCCGTCGTCCGAGGCCATCAACCACGGGAGCTCGTCGCCGGTCCTGCGCGAGTACCCATCGTTGCCCGCGACGATGACGGAGCTGCCACTCGACACCATCGACGTGGCTCGGCCGCCGAAGCGTGCGAACGTCTGCTGCCATCGCTCCGCGTCGGTACTTCGCCAGAGGGTCATGCGTTCCCGCGCCCGTCCCTCCACCTCGACGCTGTTGCCGAGCACGAAGCCGTCGTCGGTCCGGACCAGCAGGGAAGGTGAATAGACGGTGAACTCGTCGGGAAGATGGCCGATCGTCCGCCAGCGGATGCCGTCGGTGCTGCGCCCGATGGTCCGGTCCGCCCCGCCCCAGCGCGCCAGCAGTTCGCCGTCACCCTGGGTGACGAGGGAGCCGAACCAGTCCTCCGTGTCCTTGGGGATGCCGCGGGTGCGCTGTCGTTCCCAGCGCCTGCCGTTCGGGCTGGTCCAGGCGAAGGTGACGTCGGACGCGCGTCGGTCGTTGGCCACGACGGTCCAGCCGGACGATCGGCCACAGCAGGGCGTGGTCGTGTACGTCGCGAGCGCCACGATCCGGTCGCCCAGTGACCAGAACCCCTGGACGTTGCGCCGGTAGCCGTCGAAGCGGTCCGGCTGCGGGACCCGCTGGCGCGACACCCGTCGCCACGACAGGCCATCGGTCGAGGTCCAGACCTCGTAGGTCCAGGGCTCGTCGAAGCGCAGCTCGTTCGCGATGAGCACGAGGCCGTCACGTAACGGCAGCAGCGCCGACACCGTCGCGATGTCGGTCGGGAGTTCGGCGCCTTCCCAGCTGCGACCGTCGGACGAGACCCACGACGACAGCACGCGGTCACGCCCCAGATGGACCGATGCGAACCCGCCTTCCCAGGCTGTCGAGTCGAGCGACCAGCTGTCAGCCGGCGGCTGACGGTCCATGCCGGGCTGCCAGTCGAGCCCGCCCGGGCGAGCGATGTCGGCACGGTCCGCCGGTGAGGCGACGTCCGGGACGGTGATCGGTCCGAGGCGCCCGATGACCAGCCAGGCGCGCGCCGGCTCGGCACCGTCGATCGGGTTCGCCACGCGCCGCAGCAGGTAGCTCGCCGGCCCAGGAGTCGGCTGCCCGTCCGCCTGGCGCCCATACCGCTCGAGCGCGCCGGATTGGACCGGGATGCCGAAGCCGAGCGGGATAGCGGGGTCAGTCGGGGTCGGACTCGGTCACCTCGTCGGCGGTCAGCCAGCCGCCGGGACAGCGCACGAAGGGCGAGTCGCGACCACCCGTGTCGTTCGGGTCGAGAGCGCGGGGGACGTCGGGACAAGCTCCACTGGGTGCCAGGCTGGAGAGCCAGCCCCGCACCACGATGAGGGCCCCGACGGGCAAGGCGTCAGCGGCGGCGATGGTCGACGTCTCGATGGGGGTGAGGTATGTGCCGGCGGGCATCTCGACGGTGCCCTCCAGGCGCAATGCATCGGTCCGGCTGTCGCTCATGGCCAGCAGGCCGGTGACAGGGCTGCCGTCGGCCGGGTACCGCGCGCTCACCGCCTTGGACGCGAGCACGAGCGGATCGCCCGGGTGGGCTCCGGCTCGCGGCAAGGCGCCGAAGGCCGGGCCTTCCCCCGACCACTCGTCGCCGGCGCGCAACGGCTGGTCGCGCTCGAGGACCGTCTCGGCCACGAGCGTGGTGAAGCCCCACGTCGAGAAGCGCTCACGCTCGCCCCGGATCGTCAGCAGTTCCTCGTGGGTCAGCGGCCGCTCCGCGTTGGGTCGGGCATCAGTGGCTTCGGCCTCGACCGCGGCGACGGGCTGCCCTTGAGTGGCCATCCCGGTGAGCAGGACCACCACGACGGCAACCATCGCGAGTGGCGCTCTCGGGGTATGGGCAAGCAGGTGAGCGTTGGATCGCTGGTCACTCCCCCGAGTCGGCACGGCACCTCCTGCAGTCATGAGGGTCCGCTGGCCATCACGCTGCTGTCAACAGCACACGGTCACGTGGCGATGAAGAAACCGACACGAATGTCACGCTGGGTCGACCGCATGCGTGCCGATGGTCCCCAACCGGCCCGTCCCCAGCCAGTACGCCGCCTGCGCCGCGTTCACGCAGCCCGTCCGCCGGTACAGCCCCGACAGATGCTGCCGGACCGTCGTCTCGCCGATGCCCAGCTCGTAGGCCGCGGCCGCGACCGAGCCCGCCCGGATGTACGCCCGCAGGACCTCGAGCTGCCGCCGGGTCGGCCGCTGCGTGGCCATCAGCCGGCCTTCCGGTACGCAGCGGGCCAGGATCTCACCGCCGGAGCCACGTTCTCGAGCACGAATCGCGGCCGGAACCGAAGGTGGGCCAAGCTGGCGCTACCCCTCTCGCCCCGACCATTGCTCACTCGATGGCCGGCGTCACACCAGTGGTAGGTCCGTCCGGCGGAAGTCCTCACCCTTGGCCAGGAGCGGGCGGCCCGCGACGCGGGCGGTCGCGTAGCTGAGGCAGTCACCCAGGTTCAGAGCTGCCGGGTGGCGGCCCCGCCCGAATTGGAGCCATGCATCGGCCGCCGCTCGCCAGTGCTGGACTTCGAATGGGACGACGACGAGGGTGGCGCGCTCCACGAAGCCAGCCAGGTGCCTGCCGGCTGCCTCTCCGACCCGGCTGGCCAGCACGATCGAGGTTTCCGCGAGCGTCGGGGCACCGACACCCACGACCGTCTGCGCAACGATCAGCTCGATGAACGCCTCGCGCTCGGGCTCATCGAACAGGATCGCCAGGATGGCCGACGTGTCGAGGATCACCGCATCGCGTCGTAACCGAGGAGCGCGTCCTGCTCGGCCTGTGTCGGGGCCTGTCCCCGCACCCCGGCGGGGAGGGACGGCCAAAGCTCCGACTCCAGCCACTCTCGCAGCGCGCGCGCCCGATCGTCCTGGCCGACGCCCATCGCCAGTCGCGCCCTGCGCTCCCGCAGCGCGGTCCGGATAGCGCCGGTCTTGGACTCACCAGTGAGCTGGGCCACCTCGCGCGCCAAGAGTTCGGTCTCTGGATCCTTGATGTTGAGTGGCATGGTGTAACGCTACCACGATGGTGTAGCCCCGACGACGGAGCGGGCGCATCGACGAGTGCAGGGGCGGCCACCCCGGTGTGGAGGACCGACCTGCCGCGTCGAGGCTTGGATGCGCCTCGAGCGCCCGACGCTCGATGGGCTGTCGGCTCGGGCTGTCGTAGTCGCCGTCGATGAGGCCCGCCGGGCTCGACGAGATTGAGGACGAACTGCCCCGACGGGGCCCCCGCGCGTGGCGGGCCGGAGGGTCAGGCCGTTCGGACCGCCGGTTCTCGCGGCCGATCGAGGACCTCGACGACCAGCCAGGCGAGGTCGGCCGGGATGAGCCACCAGCCGCCCCACCACGGGAGCGGGACGAGCAGGACCGGCAGGGCCACGAGCGCCACGATGATGCGTTGGCTCCGGGTCAGGAGCAGGTGTCGGCCGAATAGCCAGGCGAAGCCGAGGAACGCGAGCCAGATGACGGCGATCGGCCAGCCTTGGGACCCGCTCCCGACCAGCGGGATGGCGAGGCCCAGGAGTGAGAGCAGCCAGGGCACCGATCGGACCCACCTGTGCATCGCGCGACTCCTCTGACTGCGGATGGGATGACTGTGCGCTCTCGGTCGTTCCGAGACAAGGGCCGTCCGGCGCACCCCGCCGTCGTGACTCAGGCATCACCGACCGCCCGGAGCCGGCCGGCTTCTCGCTGCCGGTGGCATGTGCACACACAAGGTTCGGATCGGCGAGTCGGCCGAGGCCCGAACGGCGTCTCAGTCCTCCGCGCCGAGCAACGGGCGAGCTGTATCGAGCAGGTTCGCCAGGCCGAGCTCCGGATCGTCAGCATCGTAGTCGTAGAGCACCACGATGACCGCATCGAGCTCGGGTGCATAGGTGAGCGTCGAGCGGAACCCAGCGATGTAGCCTGCATGCCCGACATTCCCGCCCTGGTTCGCGATGCCCAGGCCGTATGGGCTCCCGGGGGCCGGCATCATCGCGACGAGCGTCTCGGGATCATCGAACAGGGCCCCGTCGAACAGCCCGCGAGCGAAGGCGATCAGGTCCGGAGCGGTGGAAACCAAGCCACCTGCCGACCACCCGACCGACTCATGCAGTTCCGTGACGTCCGTCAGCGCGTCCGGGGTTCCCGTATAGCCGTGGACGATATCAATCTCCGACTCCTCGTAGCAATCCAGGAACGTGGAGGCCATGCCCAGTGGCTGATAGATGTGCGAGCGGTACGCCTCGGCCAGCGGCATCTCTGCGGCCGCCTCGATGACCATGCCCAGTAGCGTGTAGTTGGTGTTGCTGTAGTGATACTGTGTCCCCGGCTCGAACTCGCTTCTTGGCCGTAGACGTAGCGCTCGAGCGTGTCGTTCGGGTCGCGTTGACGCAGTCCAGCGGACACGTTGCCCGTCTCCTCATCGATTTGTCGACCTGGGCTGAAGATGTCCGCGTAGTAGGCCTCATGCTCGACCATGTTGGACACGCCGGACGTGTGCCTCAGCAGGTGGCGCAGCGTGATCTGATCGCCGTAGGGCAGCTGGTCGGCGACCTCCGGCAGCCACTGCGCCAGCGGATCGTCGAGGGACAGCACGCCGTCCTCGGCAAGCTGGACGATCACCGTCGCGGTGAACATCTTGGTGATGCTGCCAATCCGGAACGCGCCTTCGGGCGGCATCGGGGTGTCGTCCGTGAGGTCCGCGGAACCACTTGCCCCCTCGAACCGATACTCCGGCGCGTCGATCCAGACGACCATGCCGGGCGGGAGTCCGCTCGCGGTCAGGCCGTCCATCTGGGTTTGGATTTCCGCCTCGATATCCGGCGGGAACGCCTGGGGCTCAGCCTGGGCGGCGGCGGTCCCCATGGGCAGGAGCGACAGGATCAGCGCGAGGCTCAAACGCAGAAGTGGACGGCTCGTCATGGTCTCCCTATCTGTGGCTTGTCGTTGCGAGAACCTGATACTACGCGCTCACCTAACTCCGCCCGCGGCGCCGCCGGCGGCAGCTCCATCACGACCACGGTGTTGATCACCGAGGCCGAGGTCGATGAGGCTCGCAGTCGGACGGCGACCTTCCGCGCACCTGGGCGCTAGCATCCCGTCAGACCCGGCCAGTTGACTCGTGGCCGACGGATGGAGCGCCAGCGCCCACTCGGGCCCGTCCTGCGAGGGGCGGGCTTCTCCTTGTGCCTCGGCGTGGGCAGCCATCGCGTTCTGGGAGCACCTGGCCGGTCTCTCTCGTGGGGACGATGAGCTGGATCTCCACGAGCTCATCTCGCCCTCGTGAGCGTGCGCGCCTTGTCCAGCGCTGGAGCTCGGCCCGCGCGCCGGCCGCATCCCAGATGCCCGCCCGGAAACCCGCCCGGACCCGGGCGTCCTCGGCCTCGAGCTCGCCCAGCCGATACGTTGCGCGCGATGCGGACGACGCGAGCCCCACCTCGCGTCCCTGGCGTCGCTCACCCGAGCCGGGGTCGAGGCGATCCTCCTCGACCTCGCCACGCAGGCCGTCTCGACGATCGGTCGAACTCCGGCGGGCGGGGCCTCAGCGTCCTGATTCGACCTTGTCGGTCCAATCGAGGATGTGTTGCAGGTAGACCTCGGTGCTGTCCTCCACGAGTAGTGCGCTGCGTCGGGGATGACGGCGAACTCGCTGTTGGGAAGCTCCGGGCTCCGCCAGGTCATCCGCCCGGCCTTCCCTGCGTGACCAAAATGGCGAAACTCGGCACGGCCAGCAAGGGCGCTGCCCTCTGGCAACGGCATGAAGCCATGACCGCCAGGGCCCGCCCAGTGCTCGGTGTCAGCACCACATCTCGACTGCCAGGTGGAGCGATGGTCCATCATTAGCGGGCGAGGGGGCCTGGCACCACCACATCCGGAGGAGGCTCGAATGGCGACAGATACCAAGTCAAAGCCGGCGTGGGTCGAGCTGGCGACCGACGACCCGTCGGCATCGCGCGAGTTCTACCGCAAGCTGCTTGGCTGGGAGGTCGCGGTCTCTGACGATCCGCAGTACGGCGGCTACGCCATGGCGCATCTGTCCGACGGCGAAGGCGATGTAGCCGGTATCACCGCCAAGATGATGCCGGAGGCGTCGACTGCCTGGACCCTCTATATCGGCACCGATGACGCCGCAGCCTTGGGCGACGCAGTGCAGGCTGCCGGTGGCACGGTGATGGCGCCGGCCTTCGATGTGGGCGACATGGGCCGGATGGCGGTCTTCGCGGACCGACCGTGCGGTATCTCGGCCTGGCAGGCAGCTGGGCCGCGCCGCTTCCGCACCGGCGATGACGGCACCATGGGCTGGGCCGAGCTCAATTCGCGTGGCATCGACAAGGCAGCGGATTTCTACGGCAAGATCTTCGGCTGGACCGCGGAGACCTCCCCCATGGGTGAGGGACAGCCCGACTACACCACCTTCAAGGTGGGTGACGAGGGCATCGTGGGCGGCCTGGAGATGATGCCGATGGTGCCCGCCGAGGTGCCGAGCTACTGGATGGTGTACTTCAACGTCCCCGACGTTGACACCGCGTTCACGAAGGCCATCGAGTTGGGCGCCACTGAAATGGTGGCTCCATCACCCATGCCAGGTGGGCGCTTCGCGATCGTGAACGATCCGCAGGGCGCCATGTTCGGGCTGCTGAAGACCGACCAGGGCTGACGAACCCATCGAGAGGCGCTCGATTCGCTGGCGAGCGAGCGTGTCCGACAAGCGCGTAACGTGCGGCGTGGTCCCCGGGCGCCCACGTCAGCCCCCTGTGGGTATCCGGTCAGCGCCGGGCTCAACGCCGCTGGCCTGCCCCTCGCACGCGGCGGTCGTACGTGAGATGCTCCCCCGGTGGTCGACGAGACGATGACGGCGGCGAGTCCGAGCGCGCACTCGAGCCGGGCTCAGCGGAGCCTGCTTGTCATCGCGGTCGGCCTCGTCACGGGTGTGCTGACCCTCCTCGGGCAGGCGATCCTCGACGGCGACTGGAACCGCCTTGTGAACTCGGGTGCCATCTGGGTCACGGTCGCCTTCGCGCTCGGCGCGGTCATGCATTCCGACCGCGAGGCAGCCGTTGCCGGGACCGCGGCGCTCGTGCTTGCCCTCGTCGGCTACCATCTGCCGCCTCGGCTGCCGAGACACCGCTCGGCAGCTCGGCCTTCGTCATCTGGACCGGCACGGCGATCGTGGGTGGACCTGTGTTCGGCATCGCCGGCCGACGATGGCGTGCCGACACCGGACGACCGCGCCTCGTCGCCATCGCGCTCCTCGGCGCCATCTTCGTGGCCGAAGGGGCCTTCACCTTGTGGGCCGTCCCGGACCTCTGGCGCGCGGGCTCGATCGAGGTCGTCCTCGGGATCGGCGCTGCCGGTCCTCCTCGGGCGTGACCGCCGCGAGCGTGCCACCGCCCTGGCGCTGCTCGTTCCACTCGCGGTCCTGGGACTGCTCGCCTACGGCGTCATCGACCGTCTCTTCCTCCTTCGCTGACCGAGGTTCGGGGGAGCGGCCGCCGCGCTCACCGCCGCCGCTGACCCAGGCCCTTGCGCGCGTTGCAGCTCGGGCAGAGCACGCCAGGCCGTCGGCAGCGGCTCGCCACCGATGACGAGCGGCATCGGATGGTCGGCCGCGAGCTCGAGCAGTGGTGCGATGTGATGTCGGCACGCCCTGCTCCTTGAAGTTGGCCAACAACCGGGGTCGTGACGCCCATACTCTTGTAGAGGGCCCGTAGTGGCCCAGCCCACTCGGCGGTTACAGGACCGCTGGTCAAGGTGAGGGCGATGGACCAAGACCTCGTGGTTCGAGTACAGCAGGGGGACCAGCGTGCCTTCGAGAGACGCTCGCCCCCGCCACCCTACCTATCGGTCGGGCGTGCCATCTGAGACGAGGCCCCGGTGACGAACCGGGGCCTCTCGCTTGCCCTTCGGAGGATCGCGGAAGAACACGCTCGTGACCGGGCTGGTGACCGCTGGCCGCTCACCATCGCGCTGACGCCGTAGTCACGTCGCAAAGACCTCGGGCACCGAAGCGGGGCGCTCCCCATTGGACTCGATAGGCGACGGACGAGCCGGATGACTTCGCCGTCGCCCCTCAGCGACCGAGACCCACACTGGCCGCGACCGTGAATCACCTCGCGGGCCGCCAGTGGCACTGTCCGACGTGAGCCGATGACCAGACTGCCGCGGTTGGTGAGCAAGGCCATAGGTCATGGATTCCGGTCGATGACCTTCAGCGCACCCGCTGCAGCGTGCTCGATGTCGATGGCGAGGAAGTCTCTCCGGTACCAAGCCAGTACGCCGCCTACGCCGCGTTCACACAGCCCGTCCGCCGGTCCAGCCCCGACAGATGCTGGCGCACCGTCGTCTCGCCGATGCCGAGCTCGTGGGCAGCGGCTGCCACTGAGCCGGCCCGGATGTACGCCCGCAGGACCTCGAGCTGCCGCCGGGTCGGCCGCTGCTTCGCCATCAGCTGGCCTTCCGGTACGCAGCGGGCCCGATCCTCGCTGCCGGAGTGCGTTCTCGAGCACGCATCGAGGCCGGGACCGCAGGCGGGCCAAGCTGGCGCTACCCCTCTCGCCCCGACCACCCTTCTAGCTCATTCCTACTCGTAGTGCGACCACATCCGTAGGACCTTGACGATCCGTTCCTGCGGTAGGACCTGGTAGACCAGCCGGTGCTGGATGTTGATTCGTCGTGAGTGAGCGCCGGCGAGGTCGCCCACGAGCTTCTCGAAGGGCGGAGGACTCCGAAAGGGGTCATCGGCCAGTAACTCGAGCAGGGCCTGCGCCCGGTCCCGGAGCCCTGCCGCGGCGAGTCGCCTCGCATCCTTCTGCGCCGCGCGTGTGTAGACGAGGCGCCAGCTCACCAGCCGGTCTCATCCTCGAGCTCGTCCGGCGGGGTGGCCATGCCCTCGAGGATGGACTCGCGCATGCCGGGGATCGAGACCAGGAAGAGCGTCTCCTGCAGGGCCTGCCAGTCAGCTTCACTCACGAGCACCGCGTTGCCGCGCTTGCCCGTGATCTGGATCGGCTCGTGTGTGTCCTGGACCTGGTCGACGAGGCGGTAGAGGTCCTTCCTCGCCTCGGTTGTGCTGACGGTTGCCATTGGGTTCCCTTCGCGTGCCTAGTACGTACGCCATAGCGTACGCAAGTGGACCCGCGCGGTCAAGCGTCGGACATTGATGACCTGCGCGACGAGCCGACCGTAGTGACGTGGAGGACGGCGTAGCGGTCGATGGCCACCATGGGGTAGGCCACATGGCTGCCCTGCGGCGCGATGGGGGCGGCTTCCCCGTAAGCCAGGAGCTGCAGGATCACCTCTGTCACCGCTCTCGAGGATCGCGTACATCTCGCCGAGGAACGAGTCACGCGCCCCCGCGGTCGTGATCCACAAGGTGAAGGGCTGCTATGGACCGTGGCCTACGGCTCGGCAACCCAGGGGCCGATGCCCGAGACCCGTTCGACCGCGATGCGGATGACCCAGCCTGGCGGCGGGTCGGGCATGGGCGGGAAGCGGACGTCGGGACCGAGGTAGCCGTGGGCGAGCCGCTGGAGCAGCTCGGGAGCACCACCCTCGGTGAGTCGAGCGCGACCGTGGAGCACGACGTACTCGTCGAGGCCGTACGCGTTGCGCCTGCCGGAGACCATCGAGATGGCGACCCGTGGGTCGCGTCGGATGTTGCGCAGCTTCGGCTGCTCGGGGATCGTGCCGATGACGATCTCTTCGTCCTCGATCCCGACCCAGGCGAGAGACACGTGGGCTGAGCCGTCAGCGTTGAGCGTCACGACATGGGCGATGGGCGCGCTGTCGATCAACTGCACGACCGGGGCCGGAATCCTCATGAGCGCATGGTACGCGCCATCCGTCCGTTGCTCACCGCCGCCGCTGGCTCAGCCCCTTGCGCGCGTTGCGGCTCGCGCACAGTACCCACGGCCGCGCCCGGGCAGCCGTTGACATGGACCAAGTGCCATTGCGATCGTGGTCGTGCCTCGACGACGCTGGTGTCGAGACGGCGAGGCAGGAACTGCGCGATCACGTCCTGGCTGATCGGCCCGAGACCGTCGTTTCCTCCCGCTGGCCAGGCTTGGCGGGCGGCGAGAAGCGGTCCGCCGCCGCGAGCGCGTAGCGGCAACACACCAGCGCCGCGAAGCCCAGTGAGACCGACAGCACCGCCACGAGGGCGACGGTGCTGATCAGGAGCACGATCACCACGACCACGAGCAGCGCGAGGAACCGCAGCGGGAACGCCAGCGGCAGCAGCAGGCTGAGGCGGACCACAGCCCGCAGGCCGATCTCCCTACGCCAGGGATCGGCCAGCAACGGCCAGGCCACCACTGCCACGAGGCCGGTGGCGACCAGCCCCCAACCCGCGAACGTGGCCAGGGACCAGCCCAGGATGCCGCCGCTCTGCAGCCCTGTCACCAGGTTCGTCGCGAACACCACGCCAGCCAGGAGCAACGCCGTGCCTACCACGAGCGCCCGCCATCCGAGTTCGCGCCAGGCGCGGAAGCCGTCGACCACCCCGACCGGCTCGCCCCGCACCACAAGCGCGGCGATCCGGAAGACGCCGGCCGTGGGCACAGCGAGCAGTGGTGCCGACACGATGGCCAGTGGCGTGATGCTGCTCGCAGTGAAGATGGCCAGCAGCCCGAACCCCCAGGCGAGGTTGGCAGCCACCAGTCGCCACGAGTTGCCGAAGAAGTCAACGAGGGCCGCGCGGAGGACTGTGCCGAGCCGCGGCGGAGGGGGGCGGGAGGCGATGACGGGAGTGGCGCTCACCCCTTCACCCCGCTCGAGGCGATGCCCTCCACGAAGTAGCGCTGGAAGAAGATGTAGAGCACGACGATGGGGATGGTGGCCATCACTACGACCGCCATCAACGGCGGCCAGTTGTTGCCGAACCCACCGACGTTGCGAAAGAAGTTGAGTCCGATGGGCAGGGTGAAGTGATCGGCGTCCTGGAGGAAGATGAGTGGCCAGAAGAAGCCGTTCCACGTGCCCTGGAAGGTCAGGATGGCCACAGCCGCCAGGGCCGGTCCAGCGAGCGGTAGCATGACCTTGCGGAAGGTCGTGAAGAAGCCCGCGCCATCGATGCGCGCGGCCTCTTCGAGCTCGCGCGGCATCGAGATGAAGAACTGACGCATGAGGAAGATGCTCGTCCCGGAGATGGCCAGCACGATCACGACAGCCAGATACTGCCCCATGCCCCGTGTCAGGCCGGCCGCGTTCATGAGCAGGTAGACGGGCACGAGGCGCAGCTGGTCCGGGATCATGAGCGTCGCCAGTACGATCAGGAACAACAGCTCGCGACCCGGGAACCGGAGGCGCGCGAACGCGTAGCCTGCGATGCTGCCGAGCACGAGGTTCGTGGCCGTGATGAGCGCCGCCAGTACTGTGCTATTCAGGAACAGGACGGGCAGCGGGGGCTGCATCTCGTTCCAGGCGTACTGCCAACCCTGGAGCGTGAACGGGTCTGGGATGAGCGTGAGCCTCACCGAGTCGGGCAGCGTCTTGAAGGACGTGATCACAGACCAGCCGAAGGGGATGAACATCAAGACGGCATAGCCGATCAGCACCGTGTACGCCAGCCGACGTCGCCACCTCCAGCTGCCGTCACCGGGCAACACGGTCGTGGGCGCCCCGACGGCCTCCCTGGAGGGCGCGTCGGAGGTCGCGCTCATGGCCCGGTCACCATTGCGGCGCCGTCCCGAAGAGGCGCCGCTGCACGAGCGTCGCACTGAAGATGAGCACGAACAGGATCAGTCCGATCGCTGCGGCGTAGCTGAAATTGAACTGCCGGAATGCGGCGTTGTAGAGGTACAGCACGACCGTCATCAGCGCGTTGTTGGGATCACCGTTCACGCCGCCCCCGATGATGGCCTGGTCGAACAGCTGCAGAGCGCCGATGACCGCCACCGTGGCCACGAAGAAGTGCCCGGGCCGCAGCAGCGGCATGGTCACGCGCCAGAACGCCTGCCACCAGTTCGCCCCATCGATGGCCGCCGCCTCGTAGACCTGGTTGCTGATCGACTGCAGCGAGGCCAGGTAGAAGAGCATGAAGGTGCCGGAGGTGGTCCAGGTATTCAGGAGGATGACCGTGTTCATGGCGGTCCTCTGGTCGCCGATCCAGTTCTGGTGCGGTCCGTATCCGAGCGCCTCGAGGATGTCGAACGGCAGCAGGCCGCGCACGCCGTTGAACAAGCCGTCGGGCGCCATGATGAAGATCCACAGCATCGTGATGGCAGCCGAGCTGGCGATCGCCGGGAAGTAGAAGGCGGCCCGGAAGAAGGTCTGGCCGCGCAGCTTCTGGTTGACGATCAACGCCAGCGAGAGCCCCAGCATCATGGTCAGGGGAACCCATACAGCGGCGTAGTAGATGGTGTTCCTGATGGCGGTCTGGAAGACGGGGTCGGCGAGCGCCTCCTGGTAGTTCGTTAGGCCGATGAACTCGACCGGGCCGGTCCGCAGGTTCCATTTCCAGACGCTGATATACACCGCATAGAGCAGCGACCCGATGTTCAGGACAAGGAACAGCAGGATCGGGACCGCGATGAACAGGTAGCCTGCCACGGCCTCGGAGCGTCGCGATGCACTCGGCGATCCGTGGTCGCGGAATGGCACGGTCATGGCGCGGGAGAACAGGCGTCGGGACCGGCCGACGGCCGGTCCCGATCACCGATGGGTCTAGCGGCGGATCACTGGGCGAACGCCTTGGTGATGGCCGCATCGGTCGCGGCCACGACGCTGTCGGCGCTGAAGGTCTGGTTCTGGATCTCCGCGGTGAAGGCATCCTGGAAGGCCTTCTGAACATCCGGCCAACCCGGCATGAAGCCGGAGCCCGGCCGGGCGTAGGCACTGCCCTTGGCCAGCACGTCCATGCCGGCCGGGGTCGGCACATCGGAGCGCGACGGCAGGGCCACGCCGGTGCCCGTCCAGCTGGCCATGCCCTCCGGGCCGGTCAGATAGGTGAGCAGGGCGAAGGCCTGGTCCTTGTTAGGAGAGTCGGCACCGATCGAATAGGAGACCGTGAAGGCGATCGTGACCGGCTCGCCGGATGTGCCCACGGGCATCTCGGCCCATGCGTAGTTGATGTCGGGGAAGGTGCTGGTCATGTACGGGTCGAGCCAGCCACCCTCGAAGATGATGGCCGCCGAGCCCTTGCCGAGCGCCTCACCGCACCAGCCGGCCCCGAGGTCGCTGGCGGTCATGGCGAGTCCATCCTTGAACAGGTCGAGGTACCACTGCACGGCAGCCTTGGAGGCGTCAGTCGTGATGGCGCTGCTCTGGCCATCAGCGCCGAGCAGCTCCCCGCCGTTGGCATAGAGGAAGGCGAGGCCGCGATCGAGGCCCGGGTTGAGGCACATCGGTGCGGTGAGCCCGGCGGCCCCCTTGAGGCTCTCGGCGGCCGTCCTGAGATCGGCCATCGTCGCGGGCGGCGTCGTCACCAGGTCCGTGTTGTAGGCCATGGCGATGGTGTTGCCATCCTTCGGCAAGCCGTAGGTCTTGCCGTCCTGCTTGAAGATGTCGGCATACGCGGGATAGAAGGCGCTGGTGTCGAAGCCGGACTCCGCGATGTAGTCATCGAGCGGGAACAGGAACCCTTCGCTGATCCACTGCTGTGCGTAGTCGGCGTTGACGTAGAAGAGGTCCGGCACATCGCCGGACGCGATCTTGGCAGCCATCACCGTGGGGTAATCCCCGGCCACGGGCTGGTAGTCCACCTTGATGTTCGGGTAGGCCGCCTGGAAGCCAAGCAGCGTCTGCGTCAGGGCGTTGCCCTCGGCGGGTGACGATTGCCAGCCTGATAGCACCACCGGGCCGCTGACCGTGGAGGCCCAGTCGGCCGCCGGGCTCTGGGCCGCGACCGGGATCGCGCTGACCGCGAGAAGACCAGCCGAGAAGACCGCCCCGGCCGTACCGATCCGATGAGACCGTCGCATCGTGACTCCTCCTGTGTGATCGGGATGTGCCGCGCGTGAGCGCGCAGTTTCACCCTCACCTTTGTCCATAGAGTGTACGACCGCGCTGTTACCTCAAGACCTCAAGACCTCGAGAGCCAGGGAGCCCCTCGTTGCCCGCGCGTGATGGTCCCGCGATGTGGCGGTTCTCTCCGTGGCCCTGCGCGCCGGTGCTGTAGTAGCCATCCGGTCGGCCCGCCCGCATGCTCGAGCTGGAGTCGCAGCTGGTTCGGGGCGGTGGTGGACCAGGCCGGCGTTTCTGGGACTGCGCTTTCTCGTCACGCGACGCTACGCCTTGGCGACCGCCACGTGGATGTTCCGACCCTCCCAGCGGTCATCGTCGGTCCAGTGGAAGGTCGCCTCCACCGCCTGGCCCGCGGCGAGGTCCGCGGAGCCCGGGATATCGGCCACCCAGACCCCGAGGCCGGTAGCGCGAGCCTCGACATCGAGCGCCTCGCGCCAGCCGTCGAGCGAGTAGCGGACGCGACAGGGCGCGAGCAACTCGAACCGCAGCGACCGCCCGGCGACCATCGTCGATCGGGGCGCGTCGAAGCGCCAGCTGGCACGGGTGGCCTCCGGCCGTCTGCCTCGGTACCGATCCCAGGCCTCGACCGGGCGGTCGATGGCGTGTCCGAGGGCCATCGAGCGCACCAGCTTGATGTATTCAGCATGGGCCCAGGCCAACGGCATCGCAGAGCCGCTGGGCTCCCCCAGCGCGAGGCCTCGCTCCGGGATGTCCGCGGCATCCCACACCTGCTCCGGGATCATGGCTCCCGACGATCCGAAGCGGCGCATGGCTTCGAGGTAGGGACGGGGTTCTCGACCAGCCGCCAGTTCGTAGTGGCCGCGCTCGCCGACCAGGAGTGGCCATCCCCGGCCGACCCCGGTGCCGTCGAAGGGGCTGCCGTCCTCGTGCTCACCGTAGCCGTCGCCGTTGTAGCGATGCCAGACCGGCCCGTTCGGCGTCTGGGTACGCAGCAGCGCATCGGACACCGTCAGCGTCGCGAGGATCTTCGGATCATCTGGTAGCCGCAAGCCGAAGCGAACGAGTGCGAGGAAGTCCGTGCCCACCATCTCGTCAGCCGGGACCATCGACCGACCCTCGGGCTGGTTGCGAACCGAGACTGGCGTGGACAGCGGGGCCCCGGCGAGAACGTCCGTGGCCGAGATCCGCACGTAGTGACCGTCGACTCCGTGCTCGTGCGCCAGCCGAGAGCCCACGGCATACGTCCACTCCTCGATGGACGCGTTCCAGTCGTCGGCCAACTCGCGACAGTAGGCCGCCGCCGGAGCCGGCAGCGTCTCGGCCGCCACCACCAGCGCCGCAACGACCGGCGCCAGCGTGGAAGCCGTGAGCCCGGCGTTCTCCTCCCAGCGGTCTTGCTGGGTCGCCGGACCGGTCCGCGCGATGAAGCTCGCTGCGGCTTCGATCATCCCGTGCGAGGGCGTCGTCGCTGACGAGGTGTTCGAATTCGGCCGCCCGATTGATGCTGCCCGTGCATGTGGGTCGCTCCGCCCTGTCTCAGCGCGCCCGCCAGCAGGATGGGGTAGGCCGCCTCGTCGAGCTGGATGCCGCTCCAGTAGGGAACGCCGTCGACCCACTGGTTCTGGGGCCAGTGACCGTCCGGCTCCTGGGTCGCCACGAGGTAGGCCAGCGTCCGCTGCGCCGAGGCACGTGCCCCCAGCGCGATGAAGGCGCCGGCCGACTCCACCAGATCGCGTGACCAGACCAGGTGATAGCCACCCACGTCGTTCCGGGCATTACCCCAGGGGATCGACAGGCTGGCCACGGTGGCTCCAGGTGCAGCGCGGTCCTGGTGGGTGCGCAGGACGGCCGCGGAGTCCAGGTACAGCGCGTCAAGCTCGGGCGGCAGGTCGCTCGGTGGCGGTGAGCAGGTGTCGAGGAACCGATGCCAGTTGGCGATGTACTCGTCCCAGGCTACCGCGAACTGCCCGACCAGCGCGGCCGATGCCTGCAGTGCCGCCGCTTCCGGATGGCCACCGAAGCCGATCGCGATGTGGGCCGGCTCGTCCCCTGGGACGATCTCGATCATGCCGGCCACATTGCCGGCGTCCGCTGCCCGAGTAGGTCCAGGTCATGCGGCCGTTGGCCGCGAAGTCCTGCCAGCCATCGGATGTACCCACGTAGCCGACGCTCAGCCTCCGTGGCGCAGGTTCGCTGGCGAGTGCCAGCGCGGCCGAGCCGGACCGCGCGAAGAGCATCGGACTGACCCTTGTAGTCACCGGTCCAGGCTCGATTATCGCAGGCCGCTCGCGCTGAGGTGTGGGGCCAGCAGCGGGTAGAGCCGCAGCGGATGGGAGGCTCGAGGGGGGTCTGACGGGTCACGTGTGTCCTCGAGCGCGGCCTCGATGCGCACCACGTCGGCGTGGTCATCGGCGCAGATGCGTAGCCTCAGCAGGTAGCGAGCATGCCGGTGGCGGACCACGATGGCGGGGATCCCGGGCCGAACGGAGCGGACTTCGCTCTCCACGTCGCGACGCTTGACCTCGCTCCAGTAGCCAGTGTCGTCGGCCACGATGAAGCCCAGGTCGCGGACCTGTGGCCGATCGACGCGAGGCCAGTAGACCTCGTTGAGGATGCCCCGACCGACGGTGAACCAGACCCGACTCGCATAGTGCGACGTGCCGATCGGCGTCCTTGGCGCTGCTGGACCAGGTCGGTGGCAGCCCTGGCGCGCCCGGTGCTGCTCCGGAGGCATTGAGACTGGGCGCTCCGTCCGACACGTGCTCTGGAGCGGTCGACCTGGTGGGGGCGATCGGGTGAGAGCGGGTCATGGTTGCGACGCGTTCGCGCTCGGAGCGTGCCACCGCTGGCCCGAGGGGATCAGCGTGGCCGCTGCCCTCGGTCCCCACGTCCCGCGCCGGTAGGGACGTGCTGAGACCTCGTGCTCGAGCGCCGGGTCGACGATCCGCCAGGCGGCCTCGACCGTGTCCTCGCGCGCGAAGAGCATCTGATCGCCGATGGCAGCGTCGCCGATGAGCCGCTGGTAGGGCGGCATCTCGACACCGCTCTGGTGGCGGGCGAAGAGCTCGACATGCTCGCCGACCATCGCCTCCCCGGGCTCGCTTGGCCCATGCTCCCAGCGAGATGGACATGTCCGGGGACAGCCGGAACCGGAGGTAGTCGGCATGGGTCGGGCGACCTTCGCGGAAGACGTCGAACGGCGGTCGCTTCAGCTCGACGAGGATCTCCGTGGCCGTGACGGGCAGGCACTTGCCGGCCCGGATGTAGAAGGGCACGCCGCCCCAGCGCCACGTATCGATGTGCAGCCGCAGAGCCGCGAACGTCTCGGCAGTCGGAGTCGGCGGCCACCCCCGGCACCTTGCGATAGCCGCTGGTACTGGCCGCGCACGACATCTTCCGGTCGCAACGGCCGGATCGAATCGAGCACCTTGTACTGCTCGTTGCGAACGGCCTCCGGGGTGTGCCCCGACGGCGCCTCCATGGCCAGGATGCTGACCGACCTGGAGGATGTGGTTCTGGATCACGTCGCGGATGGCGCCGGCGGCGTCGTAGAAGGCGCCGCGGTCGGCCACGTCGAAGGCCTCGGCCATGGTGATCTGCACGCTACGCGACGTGGTCGCGTTCCAGATGGGCTCGAGGAATCGAGTTGGCGAAACGGAAGTAGAGCAGGTTCTGGACCGCTTCCTTGCCCAGGTAGTGGTCGATGCGGAAGATAGCGTCCTCGGCGAAGACCGCGCGAAGGGTAGCGTTGAGCCCTCGCGCACGACGCGAGGTCCCGGCCGAACGGCTTCTCGACGATGACGCGGGCCCCGTCGGCGCAGCGCGACGCCCCGAGCAGCCTGACGACCTCGTTGAACAGGCTGGGCGGGATGGCCAGGTAATGAAGCGGGTGCTCGCGCCTCGCCGAGGTCGCGTCCGCAGCGCGCTCGAAGGTGTCGGGGTCGTCGTCGGAGCCCTTGATGAAGCGCAGCTGGTCCTGAAGCTGCTCGATGACCGCTCGGTCGGCGATCCCGTGCGCCTCGAGGCTCTTGCGGGCTCGGTCGCGCAGGCCGTCAAGGTCGCCATGGCGGGCGACGCCGATGATCGGCATGCTCCAGCCGCCATCGCGGATGAGACCGGCCAGGGCGGGGAAGATCTGCTTGACGGCCAGGTCGCCGGTGGCGCCGAAGAAGACCAAGGCGTCGGAGTGGACCGGTCGCGACCGGCGTTCAGGTGCGGCGGCGCCACTCCTCGGCACGCCGGTCAATCCCGCTTCTCGAGATGGCCGCCGAAGCCGAAGCGCATGGCCGAGAGCACCTGGTCGGCGAAGTCGGCCTCGCCCCGCGAGCTGAAGCGCTCGTACAGCGCCGAGGTGAGGACGGGCGCCGGGACGGCCACGTCGATGGCGGCGATGCTGGTCCAGCGACCCTCGCCCGAGTCGGAGACGCGGCCGCGAAGTCGTCCAGGTCGGGGATGCGTGGAAGCGCCTGCGCGGTCAGGTCGAGCAACCAGGAGGCGATGACGCTGCCGCGCCGCCAGACCTCGGTGATGTCGGGCAGGTCCAGCTCGTACTGGTAGTGCTCGGGGTCGCGCAGCGGCGTGGTCTCGGCATCGACCTCGCGCTGATGCAGACCGGCGTCGGCGTGGGCGAGGATGTTGAGGCCCTCGGCGTAGGCCGCCATAAGGCCGTACTCGATGCCGTTGTGCACCATCTTCACGAAGTGACCCGCGCCCGCGGGGCCGCAGTGCAGGTAGCCCTCCTCGGCCTGGCCCGGAGGGCCCGTCGCGGCCGGGCGTGCGGGTCGTCGATCCGACCCCCGGGGCCAGCGCCCGGAAGATCGGGTCGAGCGCGCTCCACGGCCGCTCCGGGGCCGCCGATCATCAGGCAGTAGCCGCGCTCGAGCCCCCACACGCCGCCGCTGGTGCCGCAGTCGAGGTAGTGGATGCCTGTGGCGGCCAGCGCCTTGGAGCGGCGGATGTCATCGACGTAGTAGGAGTTGCCGCCGTCGACGACGATGTCTCCGGCTGCGAGATGGGGAAGCAACGCTTCGAGGGTGGCATCGACCGACGCGGCCGGCACCATCAGCCAGACGGCCCTCGGCGATGGCAGCCTGCCGGCCAGATCTTCCAGCGAGGTCGCTCCCTCCGAGATGGCTCCGTCGGCGACCAGGCTCTCGACCGTACTTTGGGTCCGCGCGTAGCCCACCACCTGGTGGCCCGCCCCGACCCAGCGCCGCGACATGTTGGCGCCCATGCGCCCCAGACCGACGATCCCGACTTGCATGATGGCTACCTTCCCGTTCGTTTCATCGTGTCACCCGGCCTGCGCTCAGCGTGCCCCCCGGCGGCGGGTAGACGGACCGGGCGATCGTGGTGTCGTTTGGCCTCCAATCCGTCGCCGCGACTGTCTGGCCCGGTGCTCGATCAGGGTGGTGCCCGGATTGTCGAAGCGACCAGCGCGCTCCGATCGCGATGAGCATACGCCGCTCCTTGTCGTATCCGACTCACTATCCGACGCCAACAGTGGCGATGAGGAGAGGGCACGGGGTGCCGGTGGTCTGTCGCCACTGTGCGCCGTGACTGACGGCGTCCATCGCCGTTGCGCTGGCGATCTCTGTTCGCCGGAGACGCGGTGCGATACTGCCCGCGAAGGCACGACATGGGGCAGCGGGCGGCTCGGCGTGCGAAGGGTGACCACCGAAGGGTGTGGTGTTGGCGCAGATGACAGAGACAGTCGAACCCGGGGCAGGCCCTGGCAGCCGTGGGCGACAGGACCCGACTCGAGAGATGGCCTCCGTCGCCATCGTCAGCGTCAAAGGTCAGGCGTTGGCCGAGTCAACCTCGATCGAGCAGTTGCCCGAGCTCCTTCTTGACCAAGATACGATCGTCTGGATCGACCTGACCGAACCAGCGGCTGAGCAGGTGAGCGCGGTCGCGGAGGTACTGGGCGTCCATCCGCTCGTCGTCGAGGACATCGTCGCGAGCGACGGGCGAGCGAAACTGGAGCCTGTCGGCGATGTCCTCCACATCGCTCTCTTCGCGCTGACACGAGACGATGCCACGAGGCTCCATGAGGTCGACTTCATCCTCGGTCAGCGGTTCCTGTTCACGGTTCATCCGGCCACCTGGGACCTCCGCGGCGCGCACCGACTCAGGGCTGGGCCGGGGGCGGTGATGAGGCGCGGGCCTGACGCGCTCCTGTGGGCCCTCAGCGATGCGATCGTGGGTGGCTACTTCCCCATCTTCGACCAGCTGGCCGATGAGATCGATAGCCTGGAGGACCGGATCCTCGAGCGACCCGACCGAGAGACGCTCCAGCAGGTCCTGGAGATGAAGCGCGAGCTCATCAAGATCCGACACGTCGTGGCGCCCGGTCGGGAGGTCTTCAACCAGCTCACGAGCCGCGAATACGACGTCATCGCGGAGCCGCAGGTCCTGTACTTCCGCGACGTCTATGACCACCTCGTCCGGTTGACCGACGACTTCGACAGCTTCCGTGAGATGACCGCCGCGACGATCGAGCTGTACCTCTCGACCGTCAACAACAACCTCACCGTGATCATGAAACGGCTGACCGGTGCGACGGTGGTGCTGGCCGGGATCGCCGCGGTCGCCGGCATCTTCGGGATGAGCGAGGCGTCCTCGGCGCTCGACGGCCGGGAGGGCCTGGGGTTCTGGGTCGTCAGCCTGGGGACCCTCGTGATCGCCGGGGTCGTCCTGGCCATCCTTCGCCGCGTCGGGTGGATCTGAGGCACCAGGCGCGACACTACCGGGACGCTGCGCACGGTCGAGATCAGTACGCGCCCTTGATCGTGGGCGGCCTGGGCACGAGTACCTGTCCCCCGATGGGTCCCGCGGTGACCCGGTGTGATGGGCTGCTGTGGCGCGGGACCCAGCCATCGGACGCTACGCCGCGCCGATGGACCCGTCAGCAGGCCGGACGTCCTGGACGCCCTCGTCCTGCAGTCCCTACTCGGCCACGGTCGTGGCCAGCGGCTCGTTGACGCTACGCCAGGCCACGGTCGGTCCGTCACCCGACGCATCCAGCAACACGGTGGAGATACCGTCCGAGGCGACATCCTCGAGCCAGGTGTCGGTGCTGAGCCCCACGGACCCATCAGGTCCGTTCACCTGCGTCCAGGTCCGACCATCGGCTGATTGGAGCAGCGGGTAGCGCATGCATCCATCGAGGTACCCGACCGCTCCCCCTGGGCAGGCGCCGTAGTCCCGACCGGTCAGCAGGAACCGATCGCCGGCCCACTCGACCCAGCCGAACATGTCCCGTGCGCCGTAGCGCTTCTCGAATGCGGTGTCTCCGGACCGGGACGCCCACTCCGCGGGCACGGACCAGACCTGCTCCCACTCGACCAGGTCGGACGATCGCCAGACGTGCGTGCCACCGATGGCCACGACCGTCCCGTCGGGAGAAGCCGCGAGGGTCGATGAGGGCAGTCCGCCGAGCTTCTCCCACGTCACGCCATCGACCGAGTGCCAGTTGGAGGGCTTGACTACGTAGGCGCCGCCACGGCCTTGGCCGCGTTGCCCCAGGAGCGCGTAGCCTCCAGGAACGCCGACCACCGTGTCCCAGATCGCGTCGCCCTTGACGTCGGGCAGCGCGACAGGCTCCCAGGACTGCCCGTCGGGCGAGTGCCACAGGCGCTGGCCGGCCAGGTCCTGGCCGACGAAGCTGCCCAGGGCGAGCAGGCCCGCCGGTCCATCGGCGAGGGCAGCCGGGAAAGCGTCGAACTCGCGACTGGCAGGACGCTGGACGGTCGCCTGCTCCCATCCGGTCCCATCGGCGGAGTGCCAGGCGAGGATGCGGTTCGACTCGGCGCCGTCGAGGTCTCGGGCATAGCCGAGGGCCACGAACCCGTCGCTCGTGGGCGTGACCGCGACCATGTGACTGCCCGGACCGGCGTCGGCGATGGTGGCAGCGTCCCAGGTCATGCCATCGGTGGACACCCAGGCGACCGGCTCCTTCGGGGAGGCTTCATCGGTGCCGACCGCCACGTATCGGCCGTGGCCATTGGCGATGGCCTCGGCTCCGGGCAGCTCGGCAGCGGCGGGTGAGGCCACCGGCGGCCCGGATGCCCCGGGACTCTCGGGAGCCGCAGATGCATCAGCGGCACCTGCCGGCACGATGGCCATGAAGGCCAGCGCCGTCGAGAGACAGGCCGATGAAATGGTCACCCGCATGCGGGCAGCCGAGGTCCGGACCATGGTGCACAACCCCCCAGTCGCCACGGGCCATCGGCATAGGTGCCCGGTCGATCCGTGGCAGCGTGAACGTAGTCCTCGCCGGCTCGCGCGTCGATGCAGAGACGATGAAGATTCCGTGATGACCGCCAGAGCCGGATTTACATCCGGACACGAAACAGGGACGTTCCGTGTCAGGGTCCGTAGCGACCCAGATGACCCCAGCAGGTCCTCGGCACTGGTACCCGCACATCAAGAACCACCCCCAGCCCCACGGCAACAAGCGCTGCGCTTCATTGCGTCCGGTCAGCAGCCAGGCTATCCTTGACTTGTGGAAGCTCGAGTAAAGAAGCGCCAGCGCGGGCACACTCGCGTCAGCGCCAAGCACCAGGTGACGCTGCCGATCGATGCGCTCGAGGGCGCCGGCATCCGCACGGGCGACGTGCTGCGGGCAGAGGTGCGCGGGCCGGGCGAGGTCCTGCTGGTCCGCGACGCCGACCCGATCGAGCGGTTCGCGGGCGGCCTCACCGGGGTCTTCGCCGCAGATGAACTCGACACGTTGCGCGACGAGTGGGCCTGACTGTCCTCGACGCGGGCATCATCATCGCCGTCCTCGATGCAGATGACGCGCACCACCGGGTCGCCCGGGAGGCACTGCATCATGCGCTCGAACGGGGCGAACGCCTGGCGCTGCCTGCTTCGGCCTACGCCGAAGCCATGGTCGGTCCGCATCGCCGAGATCAGGACGCGGCCAACACCGTCGACGCCTTCATCCATGCGCTGCCGGCGGTCGTGGAGCCCGCCACCCGTGATATCGCCCGCGCGGCTGCAGCATTGCGGGCGCGCCATGGCCGATCGCTCCGCTTGCCTGACGCCCTCGTGCTGGCGACCGCGGAGGTCCTCGGAGCCGACAGCGTACTCACCACCGACGCTGGCTGGCCGGACACCGGAGGGGGCGTCCGCGTCGTCGCGCCGGACCACGCCAGCCGGTAGGACAACACCCGGATGACGGGGAGCGGGTCGTGAGCCGAGCGCGATGAGGTAGGTTCCGCGGGGCCAATTCCTCTCGCCCCGACCAACTTCTTCGGGCGCTTCAGGCGGCGTCGATAGGCCGCGTCAGCCCGGGCTCATCGTCCCGCTGACATCCAGCTCGTCGAGCATCGCCTCGACCCTCGCGGTGACCTCCGGCAGATCGGTCGTAATCGCGTCCCAAACCACCTCGTCGTAGCCGTGGGCGAGGACGTTCCGGAAGCCGAAGATGCGTTCGATGTCCCGGATCCGAGCGGCGAGGTCCGGGATCGTGGATCAGCCGGTTCAGCGCTTCGCCCACGATCTCCAGCTTGCCTGCCGGAACCGCTCGATCGACCGAGCTGCGTCGAGCACATCGGCCAGGACTGCGCGTGGGTCACGCGGCATATAGGGGCTCGCGCGTCGCCTCGACCTCCCGCGCGATGTAGCGGTTTCGCAGCCCGGAGCGCATGACCAGATCGACTGGTCGTCCGAGCAGGCGAGACAACTCGTCACGCAGGTCCATGTAGGCGTGGAAGGTGTTGCGGCCGGGGTCCGACTCGAACTCTAGGAGGAAGTCCACGTCGCTTCGGCCGGGATCGAAGTCCTCCCGGATCGCCGAGCCAAAGACGTCGAGGCGCTTGACCCGGTAGCTGCGACAGAGTGCCTCGATCTCCGCTCGGTGCCGCTCGATGATCGTGGTCATGGTGACCTCCTGAGTGCGGATGGTCGCACACGCCCCACGGCGCCGCACGCGTGCTGGCGGGCACCCAGGGGCGAGGAGTTTCGTGGCGGTGTCTGCACCTTGGTACCGTGGTGCGCAACCGCGAGATCCTCGAGCGCCTCGCTCGGTGATCGTCTACCTCGATCTCGCCGACTACCTGCTGATTGCCGAAGCTGTCCTCGGCATGCCAGCCGAGCTCGTCGCCGACTTCAACCGGATCGGGCTGGCGGACTCGGCTCTGGCTGCTCCGCAGGCCAGCTTCGGCGGCGTCGAGGCCTACCCGGACTTCGCGACCAAGGCGGCGGTGCTCTGCTGGCATCTCGTCAACAACCATCCACTGCCCCCCGCGGCTGTACCACGTGCGCCAGCAGCAGGGCCGGCTCGAGGTCGACCTGCTGGCCGAGCTTGCCGGCGGCCGTCTCATCGCGATGGAGGTCAAGGCTGACGCCGCCCCCTCGCGCGAGGCGGCCCGGCATCTGGCGACCCTGCGGGACCGCTACTCCGACATGTTCGTCGCAGGACTCGTACTCCACACCGGTCCGCGCGTGTACCGCCTCGGCGATCGGATCGTCGCAGCGCCCATCTCGGTGCTCTGGGGCTAGTTCTTGCGGCGCACGTCCGAACCACCACGTCGGGTCCGCGTCGGGCTGGTACAGATCCTCGGCCACGGCGCCCACCACGATGCGCTCTGCCGACGGCCCGACCTCGCGGAACGACGGCCAGGGCGCACGCGCGCCGCCATGGTCCGCCCGCACCTGGCGTGTCCATGATCAGACCGATGAGCACGAGGACGGCGGCCGCGATCGCGCGCTTCATCGCCCGCCGTACACTGCCCCGGTCATGCCCACGCTGACCCCCGACCTGCCCGACGAGCGCCACCGCGACCTGCGCGGTGCCGTCTATCGTGGCGATGGCCCCAAGGTGATGGCAGCACTGGCAGGTGACATGCCGGAGACTGTCCTGCAGCTCACCGGGGACGGGCTGCTCGTTGCGCTGGCGCAGCGCATCGACGGCGCTGCCGAGCTCGCCACCGCGGTCAGCGCGGCCCTCCGCGAGCGGTGGGGGGAGGGCGACGATGACCTCGCCGACCAGCTCGATGCCGCGCTGGGGACCGCGCCGGCCCCGCTGCTTCAGCCGCTTCCAGTCGATCTCGAGGAACTCTCCTCGGTCCTCGAGGGCGACCCGGTGCTTACAGGTGGGCGTCTCGACCGGCGCACCGGCGACGTCATCCCCGAAGCGCCGATGTTCGACTCGTCCTTCGACCATGAGCCTGACGAGGACGATGACCGCGACGATCCCGATCGCTGGCTGTACATCCACTCCGAAGGGTCGCGTCCCGGCTACGACGACATGGTTGCCTTCCTCGACACCATCGAGGACGAGGCCACCGCCGAGCGGCTGGGGGAGCGGCTCCACGGACGCGGCGTGTTCCGACGGTTCAGGGACGGCCTCGCTGACATCGGGGAGCTGGAGCGGTTCCATCGCTTCGCCGACGACCGCAGCCGGGGCCGGGCGCGTGCCTGGCTGGCCGGCCACGGCTACCGGCCCTCGCTTCGGCGGGAGCCGTCTTGATCACACTCCACGCGCTCTGGCCGGACGACCGGCGACTGCACCTCTGGGCCGAGCACGCCGACTCGGTCGAGCCCGTACGCGCCGACCGCAGGACGCGAGCAAGACGGCCACGGCGTCATCCATTTGCGCTGGACTCGCATGTCCTGGCCGAGCAGCTTGCCGCGCTGCGGGACGGGAGTGGCGAGCACGCGACCACGACGCTCCGCCTGCCCACCGCCCGCGGCGCCCCGGTTCCGTCGACTGACCTTCTGGTCGATGTCGTACCAGCCACCACGGATGGTCGCGAGCTCAGCCCGTGGCTGATCCCGACGTTGGCGTTCAAGGCCGGCGATGCGCTCCGCCTCCTGCTCGCCGCGAGCGCTGTGGGCGAAGGCCCGTCCGCCGCGAGCGACGGTGCTCCCACGCCCGACCTCGTTCCCTCGGCTTCGGTCCTGGCCCTGAAGGAGATCGCTGGCCTCGCGCTCGACCTGGTGGTCCGCGGCCGTTTCCTGCCCGGCGTGGAGGGAGCCGCATCCGGCCACGTCGAGCCGCGCTGGCTGCCGGTGCCGGGCAGCCGGGACCTCGAGCGGCTCGGAGGCATGGCGCGGTCGCTCCCCGCGGTCCTCCGCGTCGGCCCCAGTGTCGATGCGCCAGGCGAGCCCGCCCCGATGGTCGTCGCGCGTGTCCTCGCCGACCTGGTCGATGCGTTGGCACGGCGAGGCGCGGCCGGGGCCGAGCTGGCGACTCTCGTCGTCGAACGGCGCAGCCGGCGCCAGCGTGCGGGTTCGACCCCGGTCGACAGCTGGCTTGCCGGCCTGCTCGCCCCTGAACCGCCCGTGCTGCCGGATGCCCCACCCTCCCTCCTCCATCGACTCGCGGCCTGGCATGACGCGGCCCAGGTCAAGACACGGCGCTTGCGAGCCTGCTTCCAGCTCGCCGAGCCGACGGACGGCTCGGGGCCCTGGCGGCTGACCGTCCTGCTCCAGCTGGCTGTCGACCCCAGCCTGCGCGTCCCGGCCGACGACGTGTGGCGCGGTCGAGGTGCGGCGAAGACGCTCGTTGGCACTGCGGGCGACCCCCAGGAACAGCTCCTGGCAGAGCTCGGACGCGCCAGCCGCCTGTACCCACCCCTCGTCGCGGCGCTCGATGAATCGCACCCCACCGGGCTCGATCTCGATGCGGCCGGCGCTCATGCCTTCCTGCGCGATGCAGCGCCGCTGTTGACCGAGGCCGGCTTCGGGGTGATGCTGCCGGGCTGGTGGCGCTCCGGAGGCGGCACCTCGGAGTCCGCATGCGGACCCGTTCAACGGCCTCATCCGAGCGCCAAGAGCGTGCCGGCCTGGGCCTCGAGGCGCTCGTGGACGTGGACTGGGAGGTCGTCGTAGGGGACGAGAGGCTCGCGGTCGAGCAGCTGAGGGAGCTGGCAGCGGCCAAGGCACCGCTCGTGCGGGTCCGGGGCGAGTGGGTGGAGCTGCGGCCCGACGAGCTCGAGGCGGCACTGCGACTGGTGGGCACGACGGCCGGCGCGCCTGCCGCCGAGACGCTCCCTGCCCTTGATGTCCTGCGCCTCGCCTCAGGCCTCGAGCCTGGACCGGACGGGCTGCCGGTCGAGGGCGTGAGCGCCGACGGCTGGCTGGCGGGACTGCTGGCCGCCGGAGACGACGACCGCGCCAGCGACCGCCTGCTGCCCCGCGCGTCGGCCCCCGAGGGCTTCGCCGGTACGCTCCGCCCCTACCAGCTCCGGGGTCTTGCCTGGCTCGAGTCGCTGAGCAGCCGGGCCCTCGGCTCGTGCCTCGCGGACGACATGGGCCTGGGCAAGACCGCACAGCTCATCGCGCTGCTCGTGGCCGAGCGGGAAGTGGAGGCCCCTGGGCTGGCTGCTGCCCGGCAGGCGGGGAGCCTGGGTGTGGCTGACGGCGCGGCCGGCCAGGCGGCCGTCACCAAACTGGGGCCTACGCTGGTCGTCTGCCCGATGTCAGTGGTCGGCAACTGGCAGCGGGAGCTTGCCCGCTTCGGCCCCCGCTTGCGGGTCCTCGTCCACCATGGACCGGACCGCGGCGGCGCCGAGGACGTCGCCAACGTGGCGTCGTCGGTGGATGCCGTGATCACGACCTACACCCTTGCGCACCGCGATCGCGAGGCCCTGGCTGCTATCGACTGGGGCCGGATCGTGCTCGATGAGGCCCAGGCCATCAAGAACTACGCCACCCGCCAGTCGCAGGCAGTCCGCTCGCTCCGGGCTCGGTCGCGGGTCGCGCTCACCGGGACGCCCGTGGAGAACCGGCTGGCCGAACTGTGGTCGATCATGGAGTTCCTGAACCCTGGGCTGCTGGGCTCGGCGAACGCGTTCCGGAACCGGTTCGCGGTGCCCATCGAGCGCTACCGGGACGGCGATGCCGCAGCGTCGCTGCGCCGGGCGACCGCGCCCTTCATCCTGCGCCGACTCAAGTCCGACCGTTCCATCATCCGCGACCTGCCCGACAAGATCGAGACGCAGGTGGACTGCCGCCTGACGCACGAGCAGGCCAGCCTCTACCAGGCCGTCGTGGACGAGATGCTCGAACGCGTCGAGTCCAGCGAGGGCATCGAGCGACGCGGCCTCGTGCTGACGACGCTGCTGCGCCTGAAGCAGGTCTGCAATCACCCCGCACACCTGCTCGGGGATGGCTCGGCGCTGCCCGGCCGCTCGGGCAAGCTGATACGGCTGGACGAGCTGCTCGAGGAGGTCCTCGCCGCGGGCGACCGGGCACTGCTGTTCACGCAGTTCGCCGAGTTCGGCGGCATGTTGCGGTCCTACCTGCGCGGTCGCTTCAGACGCGAGGTGCTGTACCTCCACGGCGGGATCTCGCGCTCGGAGCGCGATGCCATGGTGGCCCGGTTCGAGTCTTCCGACGGCCCCGCGCTGTTCGTGCTCTCGCTCAAGGCCGGCGGCACCGGCTTGAACCTGACCGCGGCCAACCACGTCTTCCATGTCGACCGCTGGTGGAACCCCGCGGTCGAGGATCAGGCAACGGACCGCGCCTACCGCATCGGCCAGCGGCGCACGGTGCAGGTCCACAAGCTCGTCTGCACGGGCACCCTCGAGGAGCGCATCGCGTTGCTCATCGCGTCGAAGCGGGAGCTCGCGGAGATGGCCGTGGGCAGCGGCGAGACCTGGCTGACCGAGCTCTCCGATGCCGATCTGCGCGAGCTGGTGGTGCTCGGTGCCGAGGCCGTCGGGGAAGGGGAGGGCCCGCCGTGAGCCCGCGGGCCCGTCGCCGCCCCACACGACGCCGCGCTGCCCTGCGACGTGGGCCGCCGGCGTGGGCGGCGTACGACTTCCCCCCGCCGGCGCCGCCCATCCCGGTCGAGGATGGCCTGAAGGCTCGGAGCCGCCGGGGTGCCATCGGCGAGACGTGGTGGTCGCAGCGGTTCATCGCGGTCCTGGAGCGGTTCCACGAGGGTCCGCGGCTGGCACGGGGCCGTGCCTACGCGCGCAAGGGCCAGGTCATCAGCCTGGAGCTGGAGCCCGGCAGCGTGACCGCCCTGGTCCAGGGTTCCCGGCCCCGGCCGTATCACGTCGAGGTCCGTGCCAGCCAGTTCGACGATGCCGAGTGGGCGCGGGCGGAGGCCGCGATCGCCGGCCGCGCCCTGTTCCTGGCACGACTGCTGGCCGGCGAGATGCCCCCCGAGATCGAGGAGGCGTTCGCCGACTGCCACCTCTCGCTCTTCCCCGCCTCGAGTGACGACCTCGCGGCCGACTGCAGCTGTCCCGACTGGGGCAACCCGTGCAAGCACATCGCAGCCGTGTATTACCTGCTCGCTGAACGATTCGACGAGGACCCGTTCCTCATCCTGGCCTGGCGGGGTCGTCCGCGACGGCAGCTCCTGGCCGAGCTGCGGGTGCTGCGGGGCGACACGAGCGACACCGCCGCCGAGGGGGCGGCCGGGCCCGAGAATGCGTCGGCGTCGGGCATGCCGGGCTGGGCCGCCCCTATTCCCGGTGCGGACGCACCCGTCGAGGTCGACCCCGCCCGTTTCTGGGGCGAGGCAGGCTTGGTGGCGTCGCTCGACCACGTGCCGATCCCGACGGCGATGCCGGAGGCCATCCTGCGTGAGCTCCCCGCCAGCGGCATCGCAGGTGCGGACGGCCGCCCCATCGAAGCGTCGCTCGCGCCGCTCTACGAGCGGATCGTCCGCGCTGCCTCCGAGCAGCTTGTCCCTGGGACCGGACTTGCCGCGGCCAGTCCGCGTCGGGCATCCAGCCCTCGAGCGAGGCCGGGATGGGACCGGTGACGTCGGCGCCGGCGTCCTCATGGCGGGCTGGCTCGACGAGATCGAACGCTTCCTCGACGGGCGGGACGAGGGACCCGTCGTCGACCGCATGGCTTCCACGGCGAGAGCGCCTGGGTGCCTCCACCCGATGTGGCCGGCGGCTCGAGGACCACTAAATGCCGCCCGAGGCCCTCCTTCGTCGTGGTCAGGTCAGGCGCTACCGACCGCGAAGACGACGGCCTCGGGGGCCTGCTCCGGCTCAGGGGAGACCGCGGTCGCTTCGAGCCTGCCCGGCTCGACCGCGACGGTCTCGAGCAGGAGGTAGCGGAACCCGAGGGCCGACAGGCACGCCCGCAGTGGCCTCGGCAGGTCCTCCAGCTGGGCCGGCGAGACGAACCGGGGCGCCGCGAGCTCGTAGACCTGCTCGTGGAGCCCGACACGGCAGCGCCCCGCGGCGAGCACGTTCTGCGCCCACTCGGACTGCGACCCCAGCGGTACGACGAAGCGGAAGCCGGTGGCCGTGGGCTCGGGATGTATGGGGGTGAGGCGGACGATGCCCGAGCGGCGCCCGACGTGCTCGAGCGTCCCGATCTCGGAATGTTCGCCCCCGGCGAGGCCCCGCTCCAGGAGCCAGGGGTTCAGCGCGCGGTTGACCCACGCGGACCCGATGCGCGGGTCGCGTCTCCAGGCGACGAGTCCAGCCCCGAGGGCTGTCCCCGACGCCGCGATGAGTAGGATGATCTTGCGCACGGTCCCTCCTTCCCCATGATCGTGTCCCGAGGGAGGTCGTCCTGGTAGAGCCGTTGCGCCCGTGCTCGGTGGGCCGGCGTCCACCTCACCACCGCTCGACACGCGCTACGCTCGTGGACGCACATGACGACCCCGCTGCCCGACCACGACCATGGCCACGGGCATGACCATGACCACGCCCACGCGCATGCCGACCGCGGGCGCGTGCTCCGCGCGCTCGACCGCTTCATCGGCCATAGCCATGACCCCGGCGACTCGCTCGATGAGGCCCTGACCAGCGACAAGCGCGGTATCCGGGCGCTGAAGCTGTCGCTCATCGCACTCGGCGTCACGGCCGCGCTCCAGCTTGTCGTCGTCTTCCTTTCGAGCTCGGTCGCGCTGCTCGCGGACACCGTCCATAACTTCAGCGACGCGCTGACCGCCATCCCGCTGTGGGTGGCCTTCGTCATCGGCTCACGGGCGGCCACCCGCCGCTACACCTTCGGCTATCGCCGGGCCGAGGACCTCGCGGGGCTCTTCGTCCTGCTCATGATCGCGCTCTCGGCGCTCCTCGCCGGCTGGGAGTCGATCGACCGGCTCGTCCACCCGCAGACGATGTCAGGCATACCCGTGGTCATCGTGGCCGGGATCATCGGCTTCGGGGGCAACGAGCTCGTGGCCTGGTACCGCATCCGCGTGGGTCGGGACATCGGTTCCGCTGCGCTCGTGGCCGACGGCTACCACGCCCGCACCGACGGGCTGACCTCGCTGGCGGTCGTCTTCGGCGCGCTTGGTGTCGCTGCGGGCTTCCCCCTCGCCGACCCGCTCGTGGGTCTGCTCATCACCGCGGTCATCCTCGTCGTCCTCAAGCAGGCCACGAGCCAGATGCTCGGTCGGCTGATGGACGCGGTGGAGCCCGAGCTCGTGGACCAGGTCGAGGAGGTCGCCGGCGCGGTCGAAGGTGCCGAGGCGGTCGGCCCCATCAAGCTCCGCTGGGTCGGCCATGCGCTCGAGGCGTCACTGACGATCACCGTCGACAGCGACCTCACCGTGGCCGCCGGCCATCGCGTGGCCGAGGATGTGCGACATGCGCTGCTCCACCGCGTGCGCCGACTCGACACCGTGCTCATCCACGTCGACCCCTCGAGCCACGAGGGCGAGGACCATCATGCCGAGCTGCGGCATCACGAGGCCAGCGCGGGGCAGCCTGCCACGTAGATAGGATCAGACGTGGACGCGGTCGGTCAGGACACCCCAACCCTCGCCCAGCAGTTCACGCCCGGTGCGGCTGGCGCCTGATGCGCGGGCCGGCGACCGACGGCGGTCGGACCTCGAACTCGACGCCGCGTTCGCGGCAATGGCGGGGCGGGCCGGTCGACTATCGCGAGATGGCCCCGGCGGCTACCTCACGAACATGTGGTGACCGGTGGTCAGCGCCGCCGCTGGCTGATGGTGGCAGTCCGGGGTCAGGCCTCGCCGAGCGTCGCCCTGAGCGCAGGGATGATGGTGGAGCCGTAGGCGTCCAGTTGCAGGTTGGCCGACGCCGACCCGGCCGGCCGCATCCCCCGATGGGGCCGCGGAACGTGCGCAGCGCGAGGGACGTCTCGGGCTGCTCATGATGCGGCAGCGGGCCGACGCCATCGGTGCCGGGCTCGAGATCGGCCCGGGCCCCGCTGGCGGCACCAGCGTGCGGCTGGTGTGGCCATCAGGACCTCGATGACCGACGCGGCCATCATCTCGGTCGCCATCGTCGACGACCATCCCGCGCTGCGCGAGGGCACCGCCTCGCTCCTCGAGCGCGAGCCGGACCTGCGGGTCGTCGGCCTGGCCGGCGACCTTCGGGAGGCACGGTCGCTCCTCGACGGGCCGGATCGGCCGGACGTGATCGTCCTCGACATCCGCCTCGGTCCCGAGCGGGGTCTCCGGTTCGTCGAGCTCGCGGGGGTAAGCCGCGCACGGCCGAGGTGTTGCGGCGGAGTGGCAGTGATACGTGTGTAGAAGTGGTATCAGGTTATGTGGGAAAGTGGTGACCTCCACCCCGTGGACTACGTCCCCAGGAGCGTCGATCCGCTCCTTGATGCACTGTCAGCGGAGCTTCCGGCCCTGTTCCTGACCGGACCTCGAGCGTCCGGCAAGACGACCACGGCCAGCCGCCGCGCCGCGACCATCGTGCGTCTCGATCGCGAGGCCGAGGCCGTCGCGGTTCGGGCCGATCCCGACGCTGCCCTGCGCGGCCTGCGTGAGCCTGTCCTCATCGATGAGTGGCAGGTCGTCCCGGGCGTGCTGGGGGCGGTCAAGCGCGCGGTCGACGCCGATCCCCGGCCCGGACGGTTCCTGGTCACCGGTTCCGTCCGCGGGGACCTCGACGGTGATACCTGGCCAGGCACCGGTCGGCTGACCCGCGTCCCGCTGTACGGGATGACCATCCGTGAGCAGGCCAGGATCGGTCTCGGATCGCCCTTCCTCGACCGGGTGATGGCGGGTCATGACCTCCTCCCGGCACCAGACACTCCCGACCTGCGCGGCGACGTGGAGCTCGCCTTGCGAGGCGGCTTTCCCGAGCCTGCCCTGCGCCTGGGCGACCTTGCGCGACGGGCCTGGCTCGAAAGCTACGTCGACCACGTCATCACCCGTGACGCAGGGCAGGTCGACGGTGGCCGTGACCCGGCTCGCCTGCGCCGCTACCTCGAGGCCTACGCCATCAACACGGCCGGGATCGTGCACGAGCGGACGCTCTTCGAGGCGGCCGGCATCAATCGCAAGACGGCGCAGGCGTACGAGCGCCTGCTCGAGAACCTGGTCGTGGTCGAGGCACTCCCGGCATGGACGTCCAACCGACTCAAGCGCCTCGTTCTCATGCCCAAGCGCCACGTCGTCGATCCTGCGGTCGTCGGTGCAGTGCTTGGACTCGACCCTTATCTCGTGCTCAGGAGTGGCGATCTCCTTGGGCGTCTGCTGGAGAGCCTGGTGATCGCCCAGCTCCGGGCGGAGCTCGCGGTGACGGCCGGCCGCCCGCGGCTATACCACGTGCGCCAGCAGCAGGGCCGGCTCGAGGTCGACCTGCTGGCCGAGCTCGCCGGCGGCCGTCTCGTCGCGATGGAGGTCAAGGCTGACGCCGCCCCCTCGAGCGAGGCGGCCCGGCATCTGGCGACCTTGCGTGACCGCTACTCCGACCTGTTCGTCGCAGGACTCGTACTCCACACCGGTCCGCGCGTGTACCGCCTCGGCGATCGGATCGTCGCAGCGCCCATCTCGGTGCTCTGGGGCTAGACCTTGCGGCCAGCGTGATCTTTCATCCACAGGCTCTCACTGCCTGATCCGCGAGCGTGGCCCTTCATGCACCGTGGCTCCCGGGCTGAGGGGAGCAACCAGCCCTGATCGGGGTCATCGGCTCGCTGTGGCTCGCACGAGGCGATCGCGTGGCGCGTCGATCGTTCTCAACCGATCAGATCCAAGGCCATCTTGGCCGCGATAAGCCAGAGCAGGACCCCGATGAAGCGCTTCAGCTGGGCGCTCGTGAGCCGCGTCTGCATGACGTGTGAGCCGACGAGCGAGCCGACCGCGGCGAGCAGCGCCATCGTCGCGAGGAACACCGGGTCGAGCCCGCCCACGGCCACGTGACCCAGGAAGCCCGAGAGGGATGCGAACACGACCACGAAGGCCGTCGTGCCCGCAGCGAGCTTGGCCGGCAGCCCGAGCCAGGTCAGGCCCGGCAGCACGATGTTGCCGCCACCGACCCCGAGCAGGCCGCCGAGGAAGCCGGCGACACCGCCCACCCCCGCCCCGATACCGGCCTCGCGGCGAGGCCCGTGGTCACGGACATTGGCGCGCGGCCGGTAGAAGAGCATCATCGCGCCGGCGAACACGAGGAAGGCCACGAAGAGCAAGAGCAGGACGGAGCGGTCGACGTGTGGTGTCAGGGCCGCCCCGAGCGGGGCCAGCACGACCGCGGTGATGAGCACGGGGATGCCCATGCGCCACTCCACGAGCCCGCCGCGGGCATAGCTGACCGCGGCCGCCGAGAGGCTCACCGCGTTGAGCAGCAGTGCCGTCGAGGTGGCCTCGCTGAGGGGTACGCCGAGGTAGTAGAAGAGGGGTACGAAGAGGAAGGCCGCACCGAGGCCGGCCATGGCCATGACGCCCGAGCCGACGAGCACGACGAGGCCGCCGACGAGGTAGAGGGCCATGGCTCGGTCTCGGTGCCCTCAGCGGTCGGTCAGCGCGGATAGCCCGAGCAGGACATGCACACGGCGGTGCCCTCGACGACCCGCAGGTACGGCTCCGCGACGAGCTCCTCGCAGCGCGGGCAGACCGCGAAGCGGATGACCTCCGCCGGCCCCTCCCAGGTGTACGACTCGACCGGGCCGACGGCCATGATCTCGTCGGCCGGCGCATCCCAGACGAGATCGACGAGCTCCATCTGCTCATCAAGGGGGATGTCTGTCGGCGGGATCCCCGCGGCCCGCTTCTGCATGAACGCGCTGGCCTTGATTCGCGGTTGCAGCGTCGGCCGGTAGGCCACGCGCACGGCCTTGCCGCCCGCCTTGTCGAAGAGCGTCAGGGCGAACTTGCCCTCGCCGCTCTTCTCGATGTTGCCCTTGCCGAAGGTGCAGCCGGTCGCCACCTGGATGCCGTCGCCGAAACACATGGCGCCGTGGTGGTCGCCGATCTCGACGATCGCGTGGAGCTGCTTGGCTCCCGAACGGGACACGTCGAGCGCCTCCATCGCGGCGAGGCCGAGTCGGACGCCGGCGACACTCGCCCAGCAGCGGTGGCCGTGGAAGGCGAGGGTCTGGTCCAGGATGGCGGTGTCGTTCATGGGTGTCACTCCGTGCTGGCGGTGGGATGGGGATCGGCTGGTCCTGGCGGGGGCTGGGAAGGGAGCCGGAGCGCGACGGGCCTACAACACAGGACCTTGGAGGACCGGCAGCTTTGGTGGCGTGCTCATGAGCGCGCCACATCGGGGCTCGGCGACCCGGCTGAGCGCACGCTCTCACTCGGGCCAGTGGAGCCTCCGAACAGCCGCGGCCGCAGGCGCATGGCCGACCACACCAGGAAGAGCATGACCGGGACCTCGATGAGCGGGCCGACCACGGTCGCGAGCGCGACGGTCGGGCTGAAGGCCGTGATGGCGATGGCGATGGCGATCTCGAAGTCGCGCCCGGTCGTGTTGAAGGCCACGGCCACGCCGTCCTCGTAGCTGAAGCGGAGGCGCGAGCCGATGCCCAGGACGACGAAGAACATGACCCCGAAGAAGATGGTCATCGGGACGGCCATCTCGAGCACGATGGCCGGACGCTCGAGGATGAGGTCGCCCTTGAGGGAGAACATCACGATGAGCGTGAAGAGCAGGCCGAGGATGGAGAGCGCGTTGAGGCCCGGCTTCAGGCGCTCCATGGCGGCCTCGCCTCCACGGCGCACGACGGCCATGCGGGTGAGCACGCCCGCGAGGAGCGGCAGTCCGAGATAGAGCACGACGCTCTCGCCGACGACGAGGACGTCGAAGTCGACGTTGCCGATGAGCAGGCGCGCATAGACCGGGATGAGCAGCATCTGGGCCACCGAGTTGATGGCCACGAAGACGAGGGCCATGGGCACGTTGCCCTTGGCCAGGTAGGTGAAGACGATGACCATCGCGATGCAGGGGGCGAGGCCGTAGAGCACCAGCCCCGTGTGCAGCTCCGGGTCGCTGACGAAGATGTTCGCCAGCAGCAGCATGAGGAACGGCGCCACGAGGTAGTTGAAGAGCAGCACGACGCCCAGCTGTCGTGGAGACCGGAACGCCTGGCCGACTTCGCCCAGGCGTACGTTCGTCATGGCTGGATATATCATCAGGAAGAGGCCGATCGGCACGCCCAGGCTGATGAGCCCAGCGACGCTCGCGTCGAACGTGCCCGCGACGATGGCCTTGAGCGCGTCGATCGGCGGGGTCAGCTCGAAGTCGGAGATCGAGAGCGCCTTGCCGATGGCGATGCCGATGGCCATGCTGACGATGACGAACACCGGCAGGAGGCGGAAGTCCTCGAGCTTCTCGAGCAGGCGACTGGTCACGACGGCTCCTCCGAGGCGGTCGACAGGTTGGCCCTGACGTCGAGGTCGGCGACCGCCGCCCCCATGCCGCTCCTCAAGCCGACCCTCGTCGGAACGAAGGGTCGCTCGGGCTGGTGCTCGCAGGCGTAGAGGGTCGCGGTGGTGGAGCGAAAGGCCGCGAGGGGATGGTCCTTACACAGCCCCACCGAACAGGAGGGGCAGACCGCGACCGCGGTCCGCTCGATGCCGTCGCGGGAACACTCGTGGCGCTGCATGTCCGATCCTCCGGAAGTGGTGACTCATCAAAGAATGTGTCATCAGACGCTGAGATATCACAGGGTCATCCGGACCCTCTGGGCGGTCCGGAGGTCGCCACGGGGACTGGGGCGTCCCGGTGCGCTCGCGTGCGCCCGGTGGCCTCCAGGCCCTTGGCCTCCGCGCCCGTCGACGAACCGGGTCATCGGTCACGGCCGCTGGACCAGCCCAGAGACGAGCCCCTGCTTGGCTGCGCGGCTTCAGCTCGACCGGCCGCCTGTCGTCCGCGACTGTCTCAGCGGGTCGACCCAACGCAGGCCGGGGAAGCGAGCGAAGTCGGTGTCGTTGGAGCAGAGCTCGGCATCCTGCTCGATGGCGTATGCCGCCAGCTGGGCATCGGTCGTCAGGTTCGCCCCGGCCCCGATCGCCTCGAGGAGATCGAAAGCGATCTCGAGGTGACGTGGACCGGGCACGAGGGATCTGACGTTCGGCTGTGCCAGCCACAGGCGCACGCGATCGGTCGCGTCGGTGACGGACATCGCCGACGTGAACATTCGCCCGCTCGTCGCGATCCGGATGTAGCCGAACACGGCCGGTGAGGTCAGGCCCACCAGGACCGACCCGTTGAGCACTTCTTCCAGCCACGCCCGTGCGGCCTCATGCTTCGGGAACCCGGTGACGGTCGCATAGAGCAGCAGGTTGACGTCGGGGATGATCACTCTGCGCGTCGCGCGGCGTCCATGATGGCTTCGTCATCGAGCTCATCGGCGAGCTGGTTCAGCCTGGCTAGGTCGAAGCTTGGACGGATACCAGAATCGTGGGGCGTCAGCGTGACCCGTTTCCGCCGCGTCTCGGGGGTCAGGCCCCGTCGAAGCGCGTCGTTGACGATCTGCTTCATGGGCCGCCGCTCCCGGTGCACGGCTTCATCGATGAGGCGTGCGACATCGCTGTCAAGCGTCAAGGTGGTTCGCATGCGTGACATCATGATGCGCCACTGGCTTCAGGTCAAGATGTCGTGGTCGAAGTCGCTGGTGGTGCTTCAGGACGGACCGAACGACCCTCGCCGGAAGGCGGTCTTGCGTGCCGCTTTCGCGACGGCCTTGGCTGGGTGGTGGCGCCCGACCAGCTCGAGGATCTCGGAGGTCCGCGAGTGCTCGGCAGACACCAGGTCCTCGAGCATCGCGATCTGCTCCTCCTCGGGCCCGAGGCCCTGGAAGTGCGCCACGGCCGCGATGGGCCCATCGGCGTCGACCTGGACGGCCAGGGTCTCGACGAGCAGCGACTGCATGGCCTCGGGCGACAGGACCGAGGCGTTCTCGAAGCCGTTGCCCACGAGCCACAGCAGTGCCTGCGGGCGGAGTTCCTCGAGCTCCAGCATCGCCCGGACCTCGGCCTCGGCATCGGGCCCAGCGAAGCTGAGCGCATGGAGGGCCATCACCGGCGGCGAGCCCGACCGTGCTGCCTCCGCCAGCTCCCTGGCCGCTGATCGGGGTCGAGCCTGGGCCCAGGCCCGGATCGACTGCTCGGCGATCTCGAGCGGCATCTCCGCGCTGGCCGCCAGCAGTTCGGCTGCGCTCGAGTCCACGAGCTCGCCCACCGACGGCGCGATGTCGCCCCTCGCCCTGAGCCACCGGTTCGTGGCCCACAGGCCCAGGGGCGTCAGGCCGAGTTCGCCGTCCGTCATCGTCACGGCTCCCAGCTCGACGAATCGGTCCACGATGCGCCGGACCGCATGACCGACCAACGCGCGCTGGCTCTTCTCGATGACCGGGTCGGAGGAGGTGACGTAGTCGGCCTGGACCGATTCCCACGCCCCGTCCTGCAACCATCGCAGCTCGAGCCCGGGCCGTCCGTACAACGAGACCGGTAGCCATTCAGCGAGCCACCGGACGGCATCGGCCCAGCCGAGTGCGAAGCGGTCGTCCCGGCGTTCGCTCGCCGACTCGAGCTTCACGAGCCCGTCGAACGCCATGCCCCAGTCCTGCAGCGGGTCCGTTCCGAGGGCGGCGCCTCGCCGGGTCGCCGAGACCCGCCGGTGGCGGACCTTGACGAACCCTGCGGCCCGTGCCCAGCGGAACGTGTGGTCCAACACAGGGAGCTCCACGGAGCTGCGCGTCGTGAAGATGTGCTCACCGATACGCTCGTCGATCGTGTCCCCAGTGCCCAGCCGCACGACGAGGTCCTTGGCGTCAGCCAGCGTCAGTCTGCCCGTCTGCGTCAGCTTGCGTCCGTCGCCCACCGACTCGGCGAAGGCGGTCAGCCGCGCCAGCGCCGTCGAGACCTTGGCGAGCGGCTCGAGTTCGGCTCGAGGCGGTAGCTCGACCGGCAGAAAGGCCACCTGCTCGGTCCCGCCGGCGAGGTCATCCTCGGTAGTCACCATCTGTGCCTCGAGGTCACCGAGCCAGCGCTCGATGTCCGACTCGTCATCGATGTCGACGCCCGCTGCCTGCATCCGCCCGAACAGTCCCTTCGCCAGCCCGAAGCTCGCCGGGTCGCCCATGGCGTCGACGAACTCGGGGACCAGTGCTCGTGCACTCGCCTCCAGGTCGGGCAGCGGTTCACCACTGAGCAGCCCTTGACCGTCGAGGAAGCCGAGGAAGTCGATGACATCCGGGACCACGCGCAGGAGGTCGTCCTCATCGAGGGTGACCTTGCGCGGGAAGAACCCCAGCAGTAGGTCTTCGATGTCCGTGCGTCCCCAGCGGGTGATGTGCCCGTCGCTGTAGGCCCACTTATAGTCGAGCATCACCGCGGCCACGAACCCGTCGGGTGCGTCATCCGCCCTTCCCTCGGTCGAATTGCGGTATGACTCCACGAGGGCGTCACGGGAGGCCAAGAAGGCCTCTTCGTCATCGACCCCGAAATGCGTGCGCATGCCCATCCTCCAGTCGGTCGTCAGACGCATGGTGCCCCGAGTCGCGCAGTGCTGTCGACAGGCCCTGATCGTCCGCGGACTTGAAAGGATCATGGCCCGAAGATCGATCAGGCTGGCTGCTCCTCGTCGGCGTCGTGGGCATAGCCCGATGTCGTGTCGTTGGATGCGGCGAGCTCCTCCCGGCTGAGGTGGCTCACCTCCACGATCGTCGGATGCCCGCCGCGGTCCTTCCAGCGGGACTGGATGCGGACCTCCTCGCTCTCACCCACGAGCCGCAGGACCACGATGTACGCGGCTCCCCCGTGCTCGATCGACTCCACGGTACCCTCGGTCGCCGGCAGTGGGAGCAGCGCCAGCACTTCGCCCAGGTTCTGCCTCAGCTCATCGCTGATGTCCTCGCTCATGCGTGCGACGTCCCCGGCGACGAGCGCGGCACACATGGCCTCGGCGCGCTCGCGGACTTGCTGCTCATCCATCCTCGGCCTTCCTTCCCTGGCTCGGTCTGGTGACTCGCCAGACGAGGGACTGTACGACCAAGTCGCCGTCGACGTCTCGGCATGCCCCCGGTCGTCAGCAGGCCGACAAGCAGCGTCTCGCCCGGCACGACACCCACAGCCAGTACGGGTGATCCGCGATGCTTTGCCTGGGCCGTGGTGCCTTCACGATGACGATCTGATGCGTCGGAAGTCTGTCAGGGGAGCAGGTGGAATACGTGCTGCCAATGTGTCGTCGGGATCGTGCATCGACTTGACCCAGCCCCGAGGCGCGGCCCGTTTCAGGTCACACCGGTGCCGCTGTAGGGCTGGCGGCTGAAGACGATGAGGACGCTCCGGTGGACAGAGATCCTGCTAGTCCACCCGCTCGTAGAGGACGACGCGCCAGAAGAGGGTGAAGGACTCCGACCGCTGCCGCAGCCCGGCGGTGCGAAGGTGCTCGTCCACCCGGGCGTTGGCGTGGGCGTAGGCACGGTAGGCGCTGCGCTCGAGCCGGTAGCGGACGTTAAGGAGCCGGATGAGCCAGGGGACATACCAGCGATCGCGTGGCAGTACCAGGCCGTAGAGCTTCCGTGCGTGGGCCGCGGATGCGGGGACGAGCTCGTCGACCGCGCGATAGCAGCACACGACACGGTCGAGCGTGACGATGTCGGCGTCATCCACGCTCCCCGCATGACGCACGAAGTCGCCGGCCATGATCTCCCAGCGGTCGAGCAGCCCGGCATCCGAGGCCTCCTCGCGGGCGGCCTCGAGGTAGGCCGGAGAGGCGTCGACCAGGACGGCCCGGCTCGCGCCGCGGCGAAGGAGCTCCTGGTCGATGACGCCGATGCCGCCCCCGATGTCGAGGACCGTGGCCCCCGATGCCGCATCGGACCCGACCATGTCGAGGAGCAGGCGCGTGGTCTCATCGGGGCCGTCGGCGTGGTATCGCTTGCGGTCCTTGCGTGCTTCCTCGGCGTCGAAGGGGGTGGCGTACCCGTCGCAGCCGCAGCATTCCATCCATGGAGACTAACGGACGCCGTGTCGCTCAGCGCCGGTACGATGGCCGGTAGGTCAGCCTCGCGCAGCCGGCGCTCCAGACCGAGTAGCGCCTTGTGGGTCGCTCGGGTGATCGGGCGCGCCCGAGACCGGCTCAGGCAATAGGACCAGCCGGTGCAGCGGGTCGCGCACGCGCAGGTTCTCCCAGCGGACGTCCGCGGCCACCGGGATCGCGCCTGTCGAACCCCGCGCACAGAGGTCCGCAGCGGCTGGTGAAGGCAAGAGCTGCAGGACCGTGGTGCCGGTCCCGTCCGCACCGACCGAGACGTCCGCCCGGCCCAGCGCCGATCCGGCGCTCACCGTTCTCATGGCCGCGTCGCTCGCGCCCACCGCGGGACCGCACTGCCAGATGACCTGGGACTCTCCCTCCGCCACCAGCGTGAGGGCGGTCCCGGGCTGAAGTCCGCTCACGGTGGCCTCGATCGCGAGTGTGCCTTCCGCTCCGATCGACGGTGGGCTGGCACCCAGACGGACCTGCCCTCGTCGCACCACCGGCCAGCCTCTTCGGAGCGGCGTGCGGCGCGGACCGGGATCGACATCGACTCGGCCGACCCAGGCACTCCCGTCGTGGTCCGCCACCGCGATCCAGCCCGAGCGGACCCGCTCGCGCCCCCCATCACGCAACTGCAGAAGCTCCCAGTCTGCCAGCCGGACGCGATACCACCAGTAGCCCGACCCGGCGACCGGTCCTTCGAGCACCTCGAGCACGTACTCCTGCGACAGGAGTGGCTCATAGCGGGCCGAGTCCTCGCCGACCCACGGTCGTGAGCGCATGCGAAGGCGGTCGACCGCGGATTGGATGAAGGCGCCTCGTTCGAACGACGGCCGGAACGTCCCCCAGGCCGGCATCGAGGCGTCGCCGGAGGTCGTCACGGGCCGCCATCCACCATCACGCGAGGCGACGTAGACGTCCTGTCCAGCCCCATCCTCCGCGCTGAAGGCGAGCCAGGCACCGTCGGGCGAGTGGCTCAGGTCGGGATGGACGGCGAGCCCCGCGGTCAGCGAGCGGACCGAGCCATCCGCGAGCTCGATGACGTAGAGGTCGCCCGTCCCGGACCCGGACCGGTCGGCGACCACGGCCAGCCCATCCCGCGGGAGCCATCGCATCGCTACGATCGGGCTCGCGATGGCGGCGAGGACATCCGCAGCGCCGGTGAGGACCGAAGTGGCCGTGATCGTCGTGCGCGTGCCATCCCAGGATGCGATCGCCACCCGGCGGCCTTCCGGCGACCACGTCGCGAGCTCGCCCTCGCCGACCGTCCGCAGCTCGGTGCCCTCGGGCCGGACCGTGGATACGGTTGGGACCTCGCTGCCATCGACGATCAGCAGTCGGTCGCCCGTGGGGGACCACTCGGGGTCTTCACCTGGTAGCCGCGTGATGGGCCCCACGATCTCCTCGCTGGTGCGAGGATGGAAGCCGGAAAGGTCGGCCACCCAGGCAGCGTCGCCCGCCCGCGTGAAGGCGATGGCATCGCCTGTCGGCGACCAGCGTGGCCGGGAGGCGACCTCCAGGAGCGTCGTGTCCCACCACGATTCGAGCTCGTCCAGACAGATCGAGCTGGGCGGACCCTCCTCGGTCCGTGGTACGCATTCGAACGCGAGCACCTCGCCGCCGGCGAACGTCAGCGGCGACCAGCTCGGGGCGTTACCTGCCGCGAGCGCCGAGTCGCCCGATCCGTCAGCAGCGGCCACGTGGATGCGCGGTTGATCGCCCCCCGCGCCGACGACATAGGCGATGCGTGCGCCGGCCGGCATGGTAACCGTGCCCGAGAGCGGGGCAGCGTCCGGGCTCGGCAAGTCGACCAGCGGGACCGAGGTTCGTGCCGCATCGGGGCCCTGGGGCGAGGGCGAAGCCGCGGAGGCAGGGGTCGCCAACAGGACGGAGAGCACCAACACAAGGCAGGGCCAAGCGTGCCGGGAGGACCCCCGCGATCCCCGGCGACCGGAGAAAGCTGCTTGCTGCGCAGCCGTTGCCATGGCGACCGAGAGCATGCGCCACGAGCGAAAGGGATGCAAGCTCCGAGGCCAATGGTTTCGGGCGCGCACATTGGTCGATCCCCAGCTTCCGGGCCTGCTGTTCGATACCTTCAGAGTCACTGGCGCCGAGGACGTCGGGATGCCTACGCTGGCATTGTGCAGGACGTTGTGCGATAGTTCGCACATGGCGACCAACCTCGATATCGACCCGCAACTGCTGGATCAGGCCGTCAAGGTGAGTGGCGAGCGCACCAAGACCGCAGCGGTCACACGTGCGCTGCGCGAGTACGTCGCACGCCACGAGCAGCGGCGCATCGTCGAGCTGTTCGCGGCCCTCGACTGGGATCCGCAGTACGACTACAAGGCCGATCGCAGTCGCTGAGTGGACCTCTTCGTCGACACCAGCGTGTGGTCCCTCGCGCTGCGCCGTGACGCCACGCCTGATGAACCGGCTGTCGGGCGCCTGCGCCAGGCGCTCGAAGTGGGGGAGGGGGTCTTCACGACCGGGCTGGTGCTACAGGAGCTGTTGCAAGGCTTCCACGGGCCGAAGGCACGCGATGCCATCGTCGAGCGCTTCGTGGCGCTGCCGCTCCTCGTGCCTGACCGAGCTGACCACGTCGAGGCGGCTGAGCTCCGGAACGTCTGTCGTCGTCACGGCATCACGGTCGGCTCTATCGACGCGCTGCTCGCGCAACTCTGTCGCCGGCACGACCTGGTCATGCTCACCACGGATCGCGACTTCGAGCTGGTGGCACGGCACGTCGACCTGCGACTGTGGACACCCTGAGGCGGGGCGACCGGCGTCTGTAGGCTCTCGCCACATCGCCCCCGAGCCGGAGGCCATCACCTGGGGCACGGTCGGCTCGATGGAGAAGGCGCGGCGCCGCACAGGAGACGGTGAGGGCGGCGCTGGGTACCAGTCCCACAGAGGGGCGGGCCTCGACTAGAGTCAGAGATGGTTCGTGGGCAAGAGGGGGTGTTGCATGCGACGAGCTAGCAGGCCGGGCGGTCTGATCTTGGTGGTAGTGATGACCGGTTCCGCGATCACCGCTGCTGGTGCTGAAACCGACGCCATCGACGGTACGTGGCTGTCGATGGCACGGTCGCCGCTCGGTGCGCAGCACCCAGCCGCCGCCTGGACGGGCGATGCGCTGGTCGTCGTCGACCCCGTGACAGCCCGCGCCGCGAGCTACGACCCTGTCGAAGACGCATGGGTCGAACTCGACCCAGCACCAGCGCCGTTCAGCACCTTCGACACCTCCACCTGGACCGGTACCGAACTCATGATCTTCCCGGATCGACTGTCCGGTGATCCGATGGCGCTGGAGCCAGCTGCGAACACATGGCGAGTGCTGTCCCCGATGCCGTCGGACATCTATTCGATCCGGAGTTCGCCGTCTGGACCGATGACGAGGTCGTGCTCGCCGGTGGCAGCCCACCACAGGCTGCGACGTACGATCCCATGGAAGACGCGTGGGGCTCGCTGCCCAGCCCAGGAGGCCAGTGGATCATCGGCCTTACGTGGACCGGCTCTCAGGTCCTTGCCGAGACGCAGGGAACGAGCGACGGGGAGCCGATCGTCGTTTCCTCCCTGGATCGACACGACTGGCGACTGGACAGCAGCTGCCCCGGGACCGGTCTCCCCGGCCGTCGGCCCAGGGCTTTGGGTCGATGGCGTCCTGGCGTACCTGCGAACGGACGACGAGATCGCCGGTCCCGAGTCAGACGCGGCGTACGATCCCGCTTCCGATGCATGGCGGCCACTCGTTCCGGCGTGCGGGGTGTACACGATCGAGGCGGTCGCGGCTGGCTCGGTTATCGTCCTCGGAACGGGTCGGGCGGCCATGGATGTCGCCACGGGCGAATGCGGGCGGTTCGAACAGCCCGCCGCCGGCATCTACGGCGGTGGAGTCAGGGTCTGGACGGGTGACGAGGTCCTGTTCTGGTCGGGCATCAAGTCGCTGGACGGGGAGCCACAGCGCCTTGGGACCCGCCTGACCCTGGGCGAGACTGTGTTCAGCGAGTAGGCGCTGAAGGAGCCTGGTCGACTCAACCGCCGACGACGCTGGCACGATGGAGCTTGCTCTCCAGGTCTCCGAACATGAGCCGGTTGTCGATCTGCGTGTAGACACGGATCGGCCGTCCGCCCTGGCGCTCGACATAGCGACCATCGGCATCCAGGCGCGGGGCGGGCACGATCTCGTACCGGCTCGATGAGGGGTCGGGCTGGTACTGCGACTGGAGAGCAGTGAGGAGGACGAGCGGGCTGTCGCCCAGGATGTAGACCTCGCCGAGATCCATCCCGACGGTGGCCGCTTTCTCGACCACTTCATCGAGGGCTGTCGCGAGGTGTGCCCCGATCGGACCCATCGGCCTGACGCAGTCGTCCACCTCGGCCATGCTGTAGATGGCTTGTCGGTAGACGTCGCGGGGGATCTGCCACAACGGCAGGGGCGAGTCGAAGATGACGCGCGCAGCGGCGATATCGATCCGGGTGTTGTACTCGGAGACCTCTGGGCCGTCGGGGTTCGGAGGGGCCCAGGCGTGGCTCGGATACTCCGGGCCGCCGATCCAGACCACCGTGAGGCGGTCGGCGATCCGCGGCTCGATCAGGTAGGCGCTCGCGACCTCTGTCAGCCCGGCGCCGCAGGTCAGGTACAGGGGCAGGTCCGAGTCGGCCATCGCCTCTTCGACGATGGCAAGGGCGGCCTGGGACTGGATCGGAGTGGACGGATCGTCGAGCGCGACGTTGGAGCCGGCGATCGTTCGCACCTGCCCTTCGAGACCGAGCAGTCTGACGATCTCGTCAGCCTCGGCCTTCGCGTTATCGGCGGTCCGGTCAGAGGGGTCGTTCCAGTCTCCAGGGCGGAGGTGGCTCCCGACCACGGACCGAACGTCGACCGACGGCGACAGCAGATGGTGCGCGAGCTGGTAGAGCCCGTCAGGGTCCCCCGAATAGTCGTTGTCGCAGATCACTCGCATGCGGGCTGTCATGAGGCCTCCCTATTCGTCTATTCGCTTGCGGGGGGTCGGAGGGGTTGGACCTTGGCGTGCCCCTCCCTATACTCGCCCTGTGCGTGGACCGCTCCGTGCCCCCGCGCTTCCCGTATCCAGGAGGACACTCCCATGACCCGACTGTTCGTACGACATGCTGTCGCCGACTACAGCGCTTGGCGCAAGGGATACGACGAGAACCGAGCTCTCCGGGACGACAACGGCGTGAAGGCAGACGGCGTCTACGTCTCGGTAGACGATGCGAACGACGTGACCGTGTACCACGACTTCGACTCGCCCGAGGCAGCCCGGGCGTTCGTCACCCATCCCGACCTGAAGGCGGTGATGGACCGGATCGGCGTGGTGGGCGCACCGACCATCTGGATCACGTCCGAGGGCCAGGGGAGCTAGCCGACCTCGACCGAACGGAAGCCAGGTCTGACACCAGCGGTGGATCCAGTACGCCGCACCGGGGGCCGCAGGTTCGGCTGGGTCATGCGTGACGCGGGGGCCTCATACGGAGGTCGTGCCGGGACATGACCATCAAGCTGAACCACACCATCGTGAACGTTGCCGACAGAAACGCCTCGGCCACCTTCCTGGCCGATCTGTTCGGCCTGCCCGAGCCGGCCGTCTGGGGCCCGTTCCTCGCGGTCGAGCTGGCCAACGAGGCCACGCTTGATTTCTACGACGCAGAGGGGGCAGGCTCCCCCCAGCACTACGCGTTCCTTGTCAGCGAGGACGAGTTCGACGCGATCTTCGGCCGCATCCGCGAGCGCGGACTGGACTACTGGGCCGATCCGGGCCACCGTCAGCCAGGCGAGATCAACACCCACGACGGCGGCCGTGGCGTCTACTTCGACGATCCGAGCGGGCACATCCTGGAGATCATCACCCGACCGTACGGCGACGAACGGTAGCTCCAGGGGTCCGGTGGCGGCTCGCGAGGCCGATCCGGTCGAGTGACTCGCGGGCGGCCTCATCGGAGACTCCGCCCCCGATGAGCCCGACGAGTTGCGGGACGAGGGGCCCCGTCCGTCCTTGAAAGAGAGCCCTTCGGTAGCTCGGGTCTGCGATGAGCGCGGCCTCGAATAGCGCAGCCGTCGCTCCGCGCCGGTCCGATGTCGCGGGACCCGGGATACCCCATCGAGTCGTTGGTGTGTCCATCTTGCCGGACCATCCGCTTGCCAACTCGTGCCTCAACTCGAAGGAGGATCTTCGATGACGACCCTCGAGCACCTTGCACAGAGCGTGAGATCAGCGCGTCCGGCGTCCGTGCCATACATACGGCCCCATCGTGGGGGTCCACACGGGAGACGCTCCGGGCGGGGGCGGCACCGAGGAATGCTCACCGGAGTATCGATGCGCGCCTCTTTGGCATCGCTGCTGATCTTGCTAGCGGTCGCAGTCTGGATCGGTCCGACTCCACTACTCGCGGCATCGAGCGGCGCGACGCCCACGCCGGCCCGAGCCCACGACGCCGAACGCCCCACCGCCGATGACTGGGCACGTCTCGCGGAGGGGTGGCACGCGATCGGCGAGCTGGGTCCGGATCTTTGGCCGGGCTGGGGAACGACGCTTCCGCCGCTACTGCTCCGCTCGAAGGCTGGCGACTTCTTCGTCGGTGACGAGCCGCCACCTGCAGGGTTCCAGGAGGTTCCCGGGCTGACCCTCGACGGACGGCAGGTCCATGTGAGCCCCGCTCCAGTCTCCCCGGGGATCGGTGTCCAGATGATCGGCGACCGGCTCGGCGTCGTGCTGCTTCCGATCGAACCGATGCAGGCGCTGCTCGACGAGGTCATCGGACCAGGCGAGGTCGAGCTCGATGATGTCCAGTACGTGCGTTGGGCGGTCCACGAAGCGTTCCATATCTATGAGCTGGAGGCCACCAACGACGACCCGCCGCGCTTCGGTTTCGACGGGGAGGAGATGGAAGCAGTCGAGGCGCTGGAGAACACCGACGGGTTCGGCGAGCGGCTAGGACAGGAGGCCGCCCTGCTCTCGGCCGCCCTCAGGACCGAGACGGACGTATCCCTTCGGGCCGCAGTCGAGTCGTTCCTCCAAGCCCGGGCTCAGCGACGCGCCACGACTTGTCCGGCGCTCGCTGGCTTCGAAGAGGCGGTCGAGTGGACCGAGGGCCTCGCTCGATACACGGATGTCAGGCTCCTCCAGGCAGCAGGCGAACCAAGCTACGAGCCCGTAGCGTCATTCGAGGCACTCGGCGCTTCGTACCCGACACCCGCTGCCACGTGGATCGATGCGACCCACTGGCTCGACGAGCTCTCCTCTGTCCCCGGCACGATCCGCGACCGGTTCTACGAGTTGGGAGCCGCTCAGGGCTATCTGCTCGATCGCCTGATGCCCGGCTGGCAGCCGCGAGCCCTTCCGGGCGGCGAGTCGCTCGAGGCGCTGCTTCAGGCCGGTCTTGACGCAGCCTCCGCGGGCGTGCCCCCGAACCTCCGGGCACTCGCAGTCCTCGGGCTACGCATCGGCGATCTAACGTACAGCGCGGCCGTCGCAGACAGCCCCGATGCCTGGGGCCGTGGCCTTGCCGGTGTCGAAGACCTGGGCCCGCTCGATGGTCTTCTGTTCGAGTTCCCGAGGCCCGTTGATGTGGCGTTCTACATGAAGGGGGCGATGATCTCGCTCGATATCGCCTTCTTTGACGCGAACGGGACGTGTCTGCAGGTCTCGACCATGCCCGTGTGTGAGAAGGAGCCATGTCCGACCTACCGTGCTCCTGAGCCGTTTCGATGGGCATTCGAGGCTCCGGCAGGGTCCCTGACCCATGTCGCCTCGGGAGACCAGATCGAATTCCTGGCGTCCCCGCCGTCGGCTGATGTACACGATGCGTCATCCGGCTACGCCGAAGGTCTCAGCTAGTCCTCTCGTGTGAGCTGAGGCTCGCGCACCTCACCCCGCTGCAGGGAGAGCCCCGTCGCCCCGAGGGCAGCGGCCGCGATCAGGATGGTGGCCACCAGGCCCACGAGAGGAACCAGTGGTGCCAGGCTCAGCACGACCGCGCAGGAGATCGTCCCGAGGCCTCGCCAGCCTCGACCGCGGCTCCAGCGTTCGTCGATCGCTGTGGCGACCCCGGCGAGGCCGAGTAGCACCCCGAGACCCAACACGACGAGCAGGACGAGCGCGACCGGCGCCAGGACCACGGTGAAGGCCATGAACACCGCGAGGGAGAGGCCCACGAGGCCGACCAGGACGCCATAAGCGCTGCTGGCCGCCGGTAGCCGGCCTGCCCAGCCGGCGATACGGCGGGACCGCCGTGGCGCCAGCTGGCGAACCGCGGCGATGGCAAGGGCCAACAGCGCCGTCCGCAGCAGGGTCGAGAACACGTCGAAACCGCCCCCGCCCGCGCCCACATCGACGGTCAGACCTTCGATGAGCGTGCCCTTGATGGTGGCGCCCGCATCGAGGTCGAGCGCGCCGGCAGTGCTGACCGAGACATCACCATCGACCACGGCGCGGGGCCCGAGCCGCAGCCGGCCACCGATGACGGTGATGTCACCGTCGACTTCGCCCCCGAGAAGGGCGAGGCCACCGAGCACATGGACGGACCCGGCGACGGTGGAGCCCTCGTCGAGTCCGAGCGTGCCGCCAAGGACGACCACGTCGCCGAGGAGCCGTGCCGGTCCCACGTCGTGCCGACCGGTAGTGACGACGGTGACACCGTCCAGTCCCTCCCCACTGCAGCCAGCGAGGACACCAACCGCGATGAACAGCATGAGCAGCAGACGCCTCATGCGTCGGATCCAAGGTCGGTCCGGAACAGCGCACGCGCTCCGAACGCAGCGATCGCCAGCAGCGAGACGGCGGCGACCATCGAGAGATGGCGATCGAGGTCCATGCCCGAGGAGCGCCACACGAGCGCCAGCGCGGTCGAGACGAAGGTCGCGGTCCAGCCGGAGATGGCCACGCCGACGGCAACGTTGCGGGTGATGGTGTCCGGGGTGGAAAGGTCCGGCCACAGGGCGAAGGTGATGACCGTGTAGAGGCTCACCGCAACGGCATAGAGGATCGGCATGGCCAGCGCCTGGGAGAAGGCTCCCAGGCGCACGTCGAGAACGTAGATCATGGCCACGAGTCCGAAGATGCCGAAGACCCAGGGCCAGAGGAACCGCTCATCGAACGTCGAGTAGAGGATGCCTCCCACCAACGCGCCGACGGCGTGTGCTCCGATGAGCGTGCCTCGGTCGAGGAGCTCCGACGACTGCCACGACGAGGTCACGAAGGGACTCTCGACCAGTCGCATGAACCCCAGGCTGTCCACGAAGAAGACCGCGAAGAGCAGGCCCGCCGCGATGACGAGGCGCCGGTCGGCGCCCGGGCCCGAGAAGCGTCCGCGGCCGAAGTCGGGATGCGCGGCCTGGCTGGAGAGCCGCTCGACCAGCTGTCCGAGGGGACCGAGCCCGAGCGTGAGGGCGGCCAGTCCGATCGTACCCAGGGCCATCAGCGGGAGCAGTCGCTCGGACAGCACCCGTGCGTCCCACTCGCCAAGGAAGGCGATGGCGCCTCCGTAGGCGAGCGCCGTGATGGCCGCCGCCGTCATGCCACGCCAGCGCACCGGCACGAGGTCGGTGGCCATCCCGAACGACGCCGGGACACCGACCCCCAGGGTGACGGCAGCCACCGCGAGCCAGGGCCAGAAGGCCGCCGGTCCGGCGATGGCGGGCACGACTGCCGTCAGCAGGGTTTGAGCCGCGACGACCACCGCCGTGAGCCGAAGCTTGGTGCGGAAGCCGGCACCCCGGAGGCGAACGCCACAGGCGATGGCCCCGAGACAGGTCACCAACGCCAGGCCCGCCATCGCGAGTGCCACCTGGGGCTCCGACAAGCCGACGGGACCGCGGGCGAGGGCCGATAGCCCCAGTTGCACGAAGGTCAGGTTGTAGGCATAGCCGGCCCCCAGCAGCGCGATGTATCCGATGATGCCGATGACGCTCACCGACGATGCGCGACGCAGCACAGGCGCTTCATGGCTGGGACCGTTGCGGGACCCGTGGTCGTGGCGATGGACCTCAGCGCGGTCGGCCGCCGCGAGCGACGTACGACACGTCGGGTCGCTGGTCATCCGCGATGCAGCGAGAGGCCTGTGATCCGGTAGCGGAAGAACTCGCCCTCGTCCCAGCGGTCGGTACCGTAATGCCAGCCGAGCCTGCCGGCATCCGGGATCGTGACGCCGTCGAAGGCCGCGTGGCTGGTGAACTCGCCCCCGAACGGCCACAGCCCGCAACGGCCGGTGCCGTCAGGGTCGCCCCACCGATCGAAGACGACGGAGCGGATGTGCCCACCGTCGGTGAGCTCGTAGCGGACGTGCATCGGCTGGTCGTCGATGGCGTAGCGAGCCTCGATGTGCGCGCCGTCGGGCGCAGCCCATTCCACGCCGAAGCGAGGCAGCAGGGTCGTCGGCAACCAGGCCGCTTCGGCCGCCGCCCGAGCAGCGGCGCTCCGTGAGACGTCGAGCCCCGATGCGCGCATCACGTGGACCAGTCCCCCGAGTCTCCAGTCGAGCTCGCCGACGCCGTCCACGTAGCGGTCCGACCCGCTGATGATCCCGGCCGCACGAGCCCACCATACGAAGCCCCGAAGGGGCGTGAGGACCTCGGCTGCTCGGAAGGGCAGCCACCGCCCGATCCTCAGGCGTCCGCTCATCGTGATCAGGGCCGTGCGGGCTCGAGGCGTGCCCGGCTCGATGGCGGTCCGAAGGTAGCGTCGCACCGCATCGGGAAGCTCCTTCAGCTCCGCAGGCTCGAAGCTACCGTCGGCAGCCTCGAGCAGGGAGCTGTACGTCCTGGCCAGCTCCGCAGGGGTCATCCGGATCCATCCGCAGCCCGGAAGTCCAGGCCCAGCGGGCGGGCGAGCCCCACGGCAGCGACCAGGATGTTGCCGACCGTCCCTCGTGGCTCGACCATGCTGGGCCTGTCCTGCTCATCCACGGCTCGATGGTCCACCTGCGTGGGCATCGATACAGCGGCCAACAAGCCCTTGGCCCAGATGCCGTGCGGCCCGTGAGCCCCACCGAGCAGCCACGCCGACGAGCCAGCTCAGCGGTGCTGCCACGATACCGGCGAGGGAGACGATGCCGAGGACGGTTCACGCGGAACAGCCGTGGCCTGGCCATCTCGGGCCCTCAGGTGCCCAGACGCACCAGATCTTCCCATGGCAGCACGGGACCATCGGGGCTTGCGGCGCCCTCGGTCGAGGCACACCATCGGGTAGACCGACATGCAGACCTCCAGACCCGCCGTCGCCTCCGGGCCTCGGCAGCGGCTCGAGGCGATCGTCGTTCGGGGGCCACTTCGTCGCCACGGGAGCCGACTCACGCTCGCGCTAGCCGCCGCACTGGTGGCTGTATTGCTGCTTGTCCACTGGGCCGCGGTGGTGGTCCTGGCCGGGCAGCCCGGGCCTGTCCACCACCTGGGCTACCCACCCATCCTCTTGGCGGCCTACCTCTTCGGGCTCCGGGGCGCGCTGCTCGCGCTCGTGGTGCCCGCCCTCGTGAGCGGCCCCATCCCCGTGCTGGTCGAGCCCGACCCGGCCAACTGGGCCGTTGACGAGGCCGCCACGCTGCGCGTGTTCGTGTACCTCCTGGTGGCGCTCATCACCGGAGTCCTCTTCGACCGTCTCCGCTCGGCCCTCGATGGCTGGCGTACCACCGCGGTCCGCGTCATCGAACGGGAGCGCGAGGGCATGGTGGCGTTGGCCCGCGGTGCGGAGGCCAAGGACACCGACACCGGCGACCACATCGTCCGCGTCCGGCACGTGAGCGAACGGCTGGCCCTAGCCGCGGGCATGGATCCGGAGGTGGCGGCCGACCTCGGCTGGGCGGCCATGCTTCACGACATCGGCAAGCTGCGCGTGCCCGACGCTCTGCTCCGCAAGCCCGGACCGCTGGATAGTGAGGAGCAGGCCATCGTGCGCATGCACACCGTCTGGGGCGCAGAGATCCTCGCCGAAGGCGACGCCTTCACGAATGCACGGACCGTGGCACGCTCGCACCACGAGGACTTCGATGGCTCGGGCTATCCCGACGGGCTGCGCGCAGAGGCCATCCCGCTCCCGGCACGCATCGTGCGCATCGCCGATGCCTTCGACGCCATGACCCACACCCGCCGCTACCAACCAGCGCGCGGGTTGGAACGGGCGATGGAGGAGCTCTGGCGCTGCGCAGGGCACCAGTTCGACCCGGAGCTCGTTTACCTCTTCCTCGATCTGCTCGAGCACGGGGCGCCCGTGCCGCGGTCGTCCCGAGACCGTTTCCCGGACGTCGTCTCATCTCCCCTGAAGGCCAGCATGCGAAATGGCCAGTGGCTGGCGAGATAGGGCCATTCGGCCCTTGTCATCGCCATCGCGCACCGTACTGGTGAGCCATCAACACTTCCCCCGAAGAGGTCAGTGACCGCGGCCACCGTGTGCACTAGGGTCTGGAAGGAGAGGGGCAAAGGAGGTCCGCAAAGGAGGTCAAGAGATGCGATTCGATGGACTCCGACACCTGTGCAGCCTGCCGGCGCAGCGGCTCGAAGCCGCTTTGGAGCGGGAACGCGTGAGCGCGGTCCTGCCGGTATCCGAGGTGGGCTCGGGGCGCGCGACCGTGCTCGTGGCCACACCGCGCAAGCTCGCCATCGCCACGCTCCGGCGCATCGCCGGCCATGATCGCTGGGTCATCCGCTGGGCGCCCTGGGATGCCCTGCGGTTGCACGAGGAGGCCCGTTCCGGTGCCCTCGGGCGGCGGGCCATCGACATCGGAGGCAGGAGCTTCGTGCTCGTCTTGGGCGGACGACCGGGCCGAGCCGCGGTGCGCGATTTCCGCCGCCATCTCCGCAGGCGACGACAGGTGCTCGCTCGCCGGGAAGTCGCCGCTTCAGCATAGGCTCGATATCAGAGGGCGCCTGCGGCAGCAGGTGGCTCAGCGTCGACGGGTACGCGGGGGAGGTTCAGGTCGTCGAGGCTCCTGCGGGCAGGCGTCAGATGGTCGGTGGCACGGACCTGCCCGGGAACAGTTCCCTGAACTGCTTCGCATACTGGCGCCTGCCGACGAGGCGCCAAAGCACCTTCACCGAGAGCGGCATGCCCGCGTAGAAGCTCTGGCGCTCCTCCGGCGTCGAGTTCGCCAGCAGCATCCCGAGCTGCGGCAGGAGTCGACTCTTCGGGATGGCCTCGACACTGTGGTCAGCCATCGCATCCCACTCGTCCTTGCTGACCACCCGCTCCGCGACCGGGACGACCTCCACCACCTCACGGCGCAGGTGCACCTTCAACACCTCGAGCATCCGCTCGTAGGCATCGGCCAGCTGCTCGCCGACCGCGGGGTCGGCCGTGGTACGCCAACGGGCCAGGAGCGGATCGGCCTCCTCCAGCAGTTCTGCAACCTGCGCGTGCTGCGCGCGCATCTGGCCGACGTGCAAGGCGCAGGCGGGAGCGCGCTGCTCGAGCTTGCCCCACAGGAGCTCGTCCTCGCTCTCGTGGTGCGTATGCAGCGTCGCGTCGAGATCGCCGAGCCATTGGCCGACGAACTCGCTTCGCGCGACGTCACCGGCGGGAGCGCTGCGCACCAGGCCGGGCGCCTCTGCGTATGCCCACAGGAACGCGTTGTGCAGGATGCGCATGTCGTCGCCGTCGCACAGCTTGGGCCCGTCAGGAACGGGCGGAGCGGTCTCACCGGGCAGGGACACGTAGTCCATGGTCATGAACGGACCTCCTGGGTGCGGGATCGGTCGCTCCCGAGTCTATGCTCCACCATCGCTTCACCATCCTGGATCCGTCGGCTGCCTGTGCCACTGCCGCTACTGGCTCAGGCCCTGCGCGCGTTGCAGCTCGTGCGTACAAGCTGAGTGCCACCGTCGGCCCGGCCAGGCATCGGCATGGTCGATCGACTCGCCGCGGCATGACGGCCACGTGATCCGCGCGAGGGAGACAGGCGTTCCGGCCCGGGCTGCCGGGGGCCTGACGGCCCATGCCACGATGACACCTGGCCCTGAGCCTGACTGAGCGACCACATTCATGCGATTCCGAAGCGGGGGGAGATGCGAGTGGGCCAGACGCCAGACCAATTCGCTGCTGAGCGCGAGGGAGCGCCGGATGCGGGAGTTTCCGAGCCGGCCGACGGCAAGCACTGGTCGCCCTTCAGCACCAGGCGAGCGAAGTGGTCGTGGGGGCTCATGGCCATCTTCACGACGATCTACTTCGTGGTCGCCATCGTGACCTCGGCCGAGTTCGCCAGCCTCGCCGCGACCATGATCTTCGGGCTTCCGCTGGGCTTCTACCTCGGCATCGGACTGATCATCTCCGGCTTGGTCATCACGCGCATCTACCTCGCCAGGATCGAGGTCTAGGCCGTGGACAACCTCGTCGCCATCCTCATCCTCGGGGTGGGCATGGCCACCTTCTTCCTCATCGGCCTCTACAGCCGGCGCTGGACCAAGTCCACCGCCGAGTTCTACGTCGCCGGCGGCCAGATCCCCTGGAAGCTCAACGGCGTGGCCATGTTCAGCAACTACGCGAGCGCGGCCAGCTTCCTCGGCGTGGCCGGCGCCATCGCCCTCTTCGGCATCGACAACTGGTGGCTGGCCCTGGGCTTCTTCGCGGCCTGGATCGTGGTCGTCCTGATCCTGGCCAGCCCTCTGCGTCGCTCAGGCAAGTACACCGTCGCTGATGCTCTGTTCGAACGCTTCTCGGGACCGGAGATCCGATTCCTGACCATCGTGGCCGGGCTGGCCATCGGCGTGCTCTACCTGGTGCCGCAGCTGGTCGGTGCCGGGCACCTCTTCAACCTGCTCGTACCGGGGCTCGACTACATGTTCTGGGTCGCCATCTCAGGCGGCATGACCGCGGTCATCGTGGTCATGGGCGGCATGCGTGGAACGTCGTACAACCAGGCCTTCCAGGGCCTCATCATCTTCGGCGCCATGACCATCCTGCTGGTGCTCGCGGTGGTCATGTACTTCAACTGGAATCCGCTGGCGATCCTGACCGAAGCCGACTCCGTGGTGACCCCGACCCAGGTCGTGGACTCCAGCGCAGCCGAAGACCTGCTGATCCAGTACGCGCCCGACAGCTCTGCTGAGCAAGCCATCGCCGCCTCCAAGGCCTCCATGGATGCCCTGCCCGAGGAACCCAGCGCGCTGACGCCCGGCGTCGATGTCAAGGATCTGCCCAACCAGCTGAGCCTGGTGCTGGGGCTGTTCCTGGGCGTGGTCGGCCTGCCCCACGTGCTCATCCGCCTGTTCACCGTGAAGGACGCAGTTGCGGCACGGAAGTCGACCGAGCTGACCATCATCAGCCTGGCCATCTTCTACACCATGACCCTCTTCGTGGGCCTGGCAGCGATGATGCTGCTCTACCCCCTGCTGACCGATCTCATCAACAGCGGCGACGTTGGCAAGGCGACCAACACCGCGGTCGCCGAGCTGGGCCGACTCCTCGGCGGTGAGGTGCTGCTGGGCGTGGTGCTGGCCGGCGCCATGGCTGCCATCCTGAGCTCAGCGGTGGGCCTCCTCATACAGATGACCACCACCGTGGCGCACGATGGCTACACCATCCTGCTGCGCCCACAGTCCTCCGAGGCGCAACGAGTCCGGGTGGCGCAGATCACGGGCATCGTGCTGACGGTCATCGCGGTGGGCCTGTCGATCGTGATGAAGGAGCAGAACGTGGCCCAGTTGGTGGGCCTGACCTTCGGCATCGCCGCGAGCACCTTCGCACCGGTGTTGCTGATGACGGTGTGGTGGACCCGCTACACCAGGCAGGGCGTCGTGGCCACGTTCGTGATAGGCCTCGTCGTCTCACTGCTGTTCACCGCCGCCAAGTACATGGGCATCGAGACCGTGCTCGGGCTGCCGGTGCTCGTGAACCCGGCGCTATACGGGGTGCCGGCCGCGTTCGCGGCGGGCATCATCGCCAGCCTCCTGAGCAGGGATGTCGGCTCCGTCGACCGCTTCATGCACCTGGCCCACGACCGCGATGGTCGCGACTCCAACGGAGGCGCGACGCGCGACGCGTAGCCACCGATCCACATCGAGACATTCAAGGCCGAGAGGTCAAAGGAGGGGCCTCCGGGCGTCGACATACGTCCGATGCCATCATCGAGCGGGTCGAGGCCGCCGGCTAGAGGACACCGCTTCGACGCTGGATCTCGCCTTCTGCGAGGTGAGCAGCGTGGCGGTGCGTGCGTGGCACGACCAGGAGGCTGCCGGTCGACTTCGCACCATGGCCATCTCGGTCCACGACGCGTCGTCCGTCGCGGCAGCGGACGCATGGTCGGCGCGCCTCGTCAGTTGCGACAGCGGTGACCTCGTATCTCGCGGCCTCGCTGTCCTTCCGGCCGATATCCGGACCGCCATGGATACCGAGCTCTGGGCTTGGGACGATACCGAGCGCGTCCCTGCGCCTCTCTCGACGGATGCCGAAGCGGCATCGATCGTCCGGGCCGGGGCACGAAGGCGTGATCCGCGCCTGCTCCGCAAGGGTCGGGCGCACGCTGTTCCCTGGTGTCCGGCTCGGGAGGTGACCGCCGTCTGGCTCGGTCTGGCCGGCTTGCGCTGGATGGCACGCCCGTCGCATGACTTCATACCCTGCCGTCGACGCCTCGGCGCCGCGTAGGGTGCGGTTGTATCCGCGAGGGAGGCGACCTGATCGCGGTCACGGGGTCTGTCTGGCTCCGCTGTCGTCGTCAGCCCGGAGGCGTCGCGCGACCCCGGGGGGTGTGTGCGCGTCGCGTGGGACCTGACTGTCGCGGACTTCGCCGTGCAACGACCCGAGGAGGACCAGCTGATGAACACCTTCGAGCCCACGGACCGCAGCACCGTGGCAGCGGGCACGGCCGAGTCCCCGCCTGAAACTCGAGCCGCTGGGCGACCCTCCGCGATCGTCCGATCCGTCTGGGTCGACCGACGCTTCGGCCTCGTGGCAGCCATCGGCCTCGCCCTCGTCTGGGGGCTGGTCGCCGCATGGTGGATGCCGCGAGGGCCGCTCACCACCGGTGAGGCGCTGGGATCGATGGTCAGCAGCCTCGCGGTCGGGATCGCCGCGGGCCTGCTGCTGCGCTCGCGCTGGGCGATGCTCCTGACGCCGATCGCGTTCGCCGTGGCCTTCGAGGTCGGCCGCCTCGCTGTCAGCGGGCCCATGGTCGACGGCATCGAGACCAGCTTCTACGGCCTCATCGCACTCATCACCGGTCGAGGGTTCCATGGGGTGCTCTCCCTGCTCCCGATGGCGCTGGGGGCATTCGTCGGGTTCGCCATCTCTCGGGAGCTCGTACGCGCCGGAGCGTCTGGCCGTGATCGGGGTGGTCGGCTCGGCACCTTCGCACGACGGGCCACGGTGATAGCGATCGCTCTCGTCTTCGTGGCCGGCTTCGCTGTGGTGGCTCAACCGGCGAGCACCGACCCGATCCTCGGTGCCGACGGCAACAAGCTCGCTGGTAGCGTGGCCGAGCTCACCAGTCTCGATGTCAATGGCCATGAGCTGGGCCTCCTGATCCGCGGCCGCAGCACCGCCAACCCGGTCCTGCTGTTCCTGGCCGGCGGCCCGGGTGGGTCCGAGATGGGATCGATGCGAAACCACCTGCCCGGACTCGAGGAGCATTTCACCGTGGTGACCTGGGATCAGCGTGGCACGGGCACGTCATACCCCGCGCTGGACCCGACCGACACCATCAGCCCCCAAGGCTACGTGGACGACACGATCATGGTCACCGACTACCTGCGCGAACGATTCGACCAGGATCGGATCTACCTGCTCGGCCAATCGTGGGGAAGCACGCTCGGCGTCCTCGCGGTGCAGCAGCACCCCGAGCGCTACCGCGCCTACGTCGGCACCGGCCAGATGGTCAGCGAGCTCGCGACCGACCGGATCTTCTACCAGGACACCCTCGCCTGGGCCAGGGATGGAGGCGACCAGGGTCTGGTCGCGGAACTCGAGTCCATCGGACCGCCGCCATACGAGCGGATGCTCGACTACGAGACCGCTCTATCGCACGAGCAGAGCGTGTACGCCTACGACCACAGCATGAACCACGAGGGCGAGGCCCAGATGTCGGAGAACATCCTCGCGGACGAGTACACCCTCATCGACGAGGTCCATCTTCTGGGTGCCTTCATGGACACGTTCGCGGCGCTCTACCCGCAACTCCAGGACGTCGACTTCAGGAAGACTGCGACCACGTTCGAGATCCCGATGTTCTTCGCGCAAGGCGCCCATGAAGCCGAGGGGCGGGCCGAGCCGTTCGCCGAGTGGTATCCGATGATCCAGGCGCCGGTCAAGGAACTCGCCACGCTGGAGACGTCCGGACACCGGCCGCTGTTCGAGCAACCGGAGGCGTTCACCGACTTCATGGTGGAAACCGTGCTCCCCAAGACGGCCTCGGAGGCGTAGGGGAGCCAGCCTGAAGCGTCCGATGCCCTATCTCGTCGTCATCGCTAGGCAAGAGTGAATCGCGGCATGGCGAGCGCCGTGGCGGTCACGCGCCCTGTGAACGGGTGAGGTCGTCCCCGGCCGAGTCCGGAGGGCAGAAGGTATCGATGGTCGTCACGATCGTGTCCGACGCTTGCGCCCGTCCACCTCGAGCGCCGCGCCGATAGCGATGCCGATGGCCAGGCCGGCTCCAGGATTACCGAGACCGGCGCCCAGCATGAGTCCGAGCGCCAGGCCGATGGCGAGGACCGCCCCTTGGTCAGACAGATGCTTCACGGGGGTTCCCTCCGTACCCGGTCGTTGGTGCCGAGCGGCCCTGCCCGGGACCGTTTGTCTCTTCTGGGCTGAGTCAGGCGTGGAGTCGGATCAGTGGCGTTGCCGTGATCACGAGGCAGCCGTCTGCGCCGTGCCAAGACAGTCTTGTGCTTCGCGCTCCCGCGCCAGTCGTTCCGCGCGGGACTTGTTGCCGAGCAGCATCTTACGCTCCATCACTAGCGATCCCGGCTCCATCAGGTAGGTGCCGACCGACCGCGCCACGGGACCACCGGTCAGCAGGAAGCGATTGCGGCTGATGAACCGCGTGACCTTGCCTTCGCATCTGTGTCGCTGCGATTCGGTCCGTCCGGCACTGGTCGGTCGACGGCGCGCGACCGAGGCTGCCGAGGGACGGCGAGACCATCGGTTCCGTCCGAACCGCCGTGCCACATGAAAGGCAGACGGCCAGCCATGCTCGCCCCCATCGTCGTCCTGATCGCGGTGATCCTCGCCATCCACGGACTGCTCGGGCGTCCCCGGATGCTCGATCGGGGTGCGGCACCGGAGGAGCGGCTGGCCGCCCTGCCCGGCGACGAGCTGATGCCCGATGCGACCACCGTCACGACGCGTGCCGTGACCATCGGAGCACCGGCGAGCGCGGTCTGGCCGTGGGTGGTGCAGATGGGCCAAGACCGAGCTGGCTTCTACACCCACAACTGGGTCGAGCGTCTGCTCTGCTCCGGCATACCCGACGTCCACGAGATCCATCCCGAATGGCAGCGGCTCGAGGCGGGCGACCTGATGCGGACGAACCACGACATCGGTGGCCAGCCGATGGGTTGGCCGGTCGCCGCCGTCGATCCCGGATGGTCGATCGTCGTCCGCAGCAAGAGCCTGCCGGTGGGGACGTACGCCTTCGTCCTTCGGCCCATCGACGACACCTCCACCCGCTTCCTCGTTCGTGACCGCGCGATGTGGAGGCGCCGAGAGTGGCTCTTCAAGGTGCTTGTGTACGAGCCGCTCCATGCGTACATGGAAACGGGTCTGCTGCAGGGCGTGAAGCAACGCTCTGAGAGGTCCACCCGGGCCTGATGCTCGTGGTGATCGGCGGGCCTGGCAGGTCGTTCGCCCACGGACCTGGAGGGTGGGCCGAGCAGCCCAGCTCGCCTCAGCTGGCCTGCTCGTAGCCCTCGCGCAGCCAGCGCGCTACATCCCTGTCGACACTCTGCGGGTTGGGCAGGTCCACGCGGAACGCACACATCGCCCCCGGCGTCGCCACCACTCGCGGGTCGCCGGGCGCGCTGCCGAGGTTGAGCCCCAGTTGCACGCGCTTGGCGGACGCAGCCTGGACCACCGCGAAGTTCTTGCGACGCCGAAACGCCACGCCGGTCTTCTGGACGACGATCTCCACGTCCGACCCCAGGCCCACTGCCACCGCGGCCAGTGACTCGTAGACAGGTCGCAACGCCGCCTTCGCGCCCGCGTACTGGGCGTCGAGGAGGGCATCGGCTGAGGCGGGACCGCCAGCCGCGAGCTCGCGGACCCTGAACGCGATCAGGTTGGCGTTGCCGTGGGTCAGCCCGTACTCCGCCTTGAGGAACCCGATGATCTTGGCGTGCCCCTCGATGCCCCGATCGGCCACGGTGGCCGCGAAGTCAGCGACGCTCATGCCGGTGGCAGTCTCGATGTTGCGGAGTTGGGTTTCGGCGGGATCAGCCATGGTCAGTCTCCAGGATGCGTGGGGCGCTCGGTGTGGCGCGGGGCGGCCCGCATGGTCCCAGCCCGTCGCTGGCGGCGTCTTGGACGGACTTCACATGGGCTCTGGGATGAACCGAGCCGCCTCCTCCGTCACGGTCGCAGCGGCGAACGCTCGCCGTGCGTCGATGTAAGCGGATGGCGCGGACCCGGTGTGGCGCTTGACGTCCCGGATCATGTGGGACTGGTCCGCCCAGCCCAGCTCTGCGGCCAGGTGGGCCCAGGGCACGTCTCCGTCGAGATCGATGGTCTCCAGCAGGCGCTCCACCCGCAGCAGCCGGGCCAGCCGGCGCGGCGTGATTCCCACGACGCGCTTGAACTCGCGGTCGAGGTGACCGTGTGAGACGCCGAGGGCGGCCGCGATCCCGGCGATGGGACGTGCGGGATCCTCGTCCAGCATCACGACGGCCTGTTCGCAACGGTCCAGGCCCGGGATGTCGAGATCCAGCGCGTCGGTCGCACAGGCGACCACAAGATCCAGCATCGCCTCGGGGTCAGGAGTCACGAGCAGTCGCTCTTGCAGGCTCGCGGCGGGGGACCATATCCCCATCAGTTCCTCCACCCGTCCCGCCAGGGCGGCAGGCTCCAGGCCCAGCGCAGCCCGGCAGCCCACGGGTGTCGTGACGATCCCCACCGCGAAGGTCTCGCCGGTCGGCTCGTTGGTCACTGGCCGGTCGTGCGGCCCGATGAGGAACCCCCGCTCCGCGCGCAGGGGCACGGCGCCGGGGCCGTCAGCGGTCTCGATGATGGGATCACCCAGCACGATGACCGCGACGGTCGATCCCGTGGGCGCGACGCGCTCGCGTCGGTAGGGCACGGTCCCACGGGCATACCAGACGGAGGCGATGGCTCGGCTCAGGGGGCCGTCGGGCGCGCGCGTGCGGAAGTCGAATCCAAGTGCGCTCATCTCGCGGCGAGCATAGACATACCAACGAGGTCCCGGCCAATGTTCCAGGCTGTTCACCCGGCTCAGGTGTCGTGAGGCTCGCGCTCACGGTCTCGGACCTTGTGATGTGTCTGCAATGCCGTTGTGATGGCTGGCTCGTCGGCTGGAGTGCAGGGGCAGGGCTGCTCTTGGCAGTCTGGATCCGGGTGAGCGGCCTCTTGGCGGTGCGCGCCGATCGATGTGGCGGAGAGCGAGGCAATGACGTTCAGGCGACGAGTTCGGCTCGACCCGCGGCAGGTTCGCGATATGCGCGGCCGAGGCGTGTCGCGTGGTGGTCTGGCGATGCTCGGCGGCGGCGGCTCGATCGGCGTGGTCCTGCTGCTCATCTATCTGGTCCTCGGTGGCGACATCGGGTCGTTGTCAGGCGGTGGTGCGCCACCTGGGCCTGCCGGTCAGCCAGCTGGCGCGCGCAGCATCGCCTCGTGTGAATCCGGCGCCGATGCGAACGAGCGAGAGGACTGTCGCGTGGTTGGCTTCGTGAACAGCGTGCAGGCCTACTGGAGCGACGTCTTCGACGCGTCTGGCCTGGTCTACCAGCCGGCACTCACCACGCTGTTCAGCGGAACCGTTGATTCTGCATGTGGCATCGCTTCCGCAACGACCGGCCCCTTCTATTGTCCGTTCGACGGTGCCGTCTACCTTGACCTGACGTTCTTCGACGACCTCCGAACTACGCTCGGCGCCAAGGGCGGTCCGTTCGCAGAGGGCTACGTGGTGGCGCATGAATACGGCCACCACGTCCAGGACGAGCTCGGGGACTTGTCTGCCACTGCCCGCGACGCTGGCGCCGGCGGACTCTCCGTGCGGACCGAGCTGCAGGCGGACTGTTACGCGGGGGCCTGGGCCTCGAACGCGGCGAACACGGGCTTCCTGCACCGCCCTACTCGGGGGGAGGTGGCTGCCGGCCTGGATGCGGCCGCGGCTGTTGGCGACGACCGGATCCAGCGGCGGACACAGGGCACGATCGATCCTCATCGCTGGACCCACGGCTCGAGTCAGCAACGCCAGGACGCCTTCCTCCTGGGTTTCCAGACTGCCGATCCCGGCAGTTGCCAGGATCTGCCCGTCTCCTAGAGGCGGGGGACTTCCCCGACTCGGTCACGTTTCGGTGCGTTGACACGCACCTGCAACAGGCGGACCGGTGGCCGTAGCGCCGCATTCCTATCGTCTCGCGATGATTGGTGGGTGCTCGTTTGCACTTGAGCTCAGGCCCCAGCTCCGCGGAGGCATCTGCATGTCAGGGAAGTCGACGGCGAGGTCCACGGGGCGGGCATATGACGCTCGATGACCGCTCGCGGGTGGGGCACCCGCAGTCGGCCATACCGGATCGGGGCCTCGGTTCGGCAGGGGCCGCCGAGTACTACAAGGGTCTGTTCTTCCTCGCCGTCGGACTTGGCACGGTCCTGCTCATCGGTTCTCGCCGGGCGGCGCGGGACCGGCTCGCGGACGCGCTACGAGAGGTCGCCGGACTGGACGAGGCGGTCGAGGCTCGCGACCAGCGTCTGGAGCTGGTGTTGGCGGCATCGAACACCGGGATCTGGGAATGGGACATGGTCAATGGGCGGCTCGAGTGGTCACCTGCGATCTACCGGCAGCACGGCCTGGACCCGACAGGACCCGCCCCCCGCTATGAGACGTACATCGACACCATCCATCCCGACGACCGAGTGCGCTTCAGCGAAGCCATCAGTGATGCCATCGATCGTGGTGGACGGTTCGACCTTGAATTCCGCATCGTCTGGCCGGACGGCAGTGTCCACTGGACCCGTGGGGCCGGTCGGGTGTTCAGCGACACCTCCGGGAAGCCGATCCGCATGATCGGAACCGGCCAGGACATGACCGAACGGCGTCGTCTCGCGGCAGATCGAGACGAACTCGAGGAAGAGGAGAAGCGCGGCCGTGAGTTCAGAGAGGCCTTCATGGACGTCATCAGCCACGAGCTGCGGACGCCCATCACGACGATCTATGGCCTGACGCAGCTCCTGGCGAAACCTGGTCGCCGAGACGATCCCACCGAACGAACCTCGCTGCTGGGGGACGTCCGGGCGGAGGCGGAACGACTGTACCGGCTCGTGGAGGACCTGCTCGTGCTCAGTCGTGTGGAGCACGGACGACTCGCCGTCGAGACCGAGCCGATCGAGCTGCGGCGATTCCTGCAGCGAGTCGCTCGATCGGCGGCCGCAGAGTGGCCAAGCATCGTGCTCAGCCTTGACCTCGAGCCGCATCTGCCGATCGTCGGCGGCGAGGTGACCTATGTGGAACAGATCCTGCGCAACCTGCTCGACAATGCGGCCAAGTACTCCCCACCCGGCACGCTGGTCTCGCTGAGTGCCCGCGAGGAGGGGGACGCTGTGGCTATCCGGGTCATCGACGGGGGCCCCGGGATACCCGACGATGCAGCCGAGCGGGTCTTCGAGCTCTTCTACCGGGACCCCGAGAGCGCACGTATCGCATCGGGCTCGGGCATCGGGCTCTTCGTCTGCGCCAGGCTCGTGAAGGTCATGGGCGGACGAGTGTGGGCCCTGCGCCGGCCAGAGGGCGGTTCGGAGTTCGGCTTCACCCTGCGGACCATCGCGGCTGACGATGACCTCCGTTCGGAGCCGACAGACGGCGATGGTGGTGAGGGCGGTTCCGAGGCGCCGCCAGATCCCGGCGTTCCCAGGACCCCAGGCCAGACATCGGCATGACCAGCCGACGCTACCTCTTGCGGCCGAGGTCGATCGCACGTGTCGAGCGCTCGCCCAGCGTCAAAGCGCACGCTCAGCGCCTGTCGAGGACGGCCAGATGACGGGGCAGCCGCTGATCCTCGTCGCGGACGATGAGACGCGCATCACGAGGCTCGTGGCGCTGATCCTGGAGGATGCGGGCTTCCGTGTGGTCAGCGCGAATGGTGGGCGAGAGGCACTGGCGGTGGCGGAAGGGGTGCATCCCGACGCGGTCCTGCTCGATATCGTCATGCCGGACCTCGACGGCATCGAGGTCATGCAACGGATGCGCGCGCGCAGTCCCGTACCGATCATCCTGCTCACGGCCAAGGGGTCCGGCCCAGACAGGGCCAAGGGACTCGACGTTGGTGCCGATGACTATCTGACCAAGCCATTCCACCCGGACGAGCTGGTCGCCCGCGTGAACGCCGTGCTGCGACGAGCCGAGGGGGTCGCCTCGAGTACCGGCGTGGTGGCCTTCGATGATGTGGAGATCGATCTCCAGCGGCGCAGCCTGCGCCGCAACGGGGAGCTCGTGCCGTTGACACGCAACGAGTGGCTCCTGCTCCAGATCCTCGCCGACAATGTCGGCAAGGTCGTGCTTCACTCCGAATTGCTCACCAGGGTCTGGGGGCCGGAGTATCAGGATGACCAGGCATACCTCGGTGCATGGGTCAGTCGCTTGCGCCGCAGGCTGGGGACCCGGCCTGGTGAGCCCGGACGCATCCGAGCGTTCGAGGGCATCGGCTACCGCCTCGACGTGCCATCGACCTAGGGAGAGCGGGGAGCTCATGCCTCCGGAGCCAGCGACCCGATCCTCGTCGATGGAGCGGGAGTACACTCCGCACCCGTCCACCCCCGAAGGAGAGGCCCCCATGGACCATGCTGCCACGCTGCGCCGACTGTACGATGCGGTCAACGCCCACGACGTCGATGCGATCGCTGCCATCATGGCCGACGACTTCATCGAGCACGAGGAGATGCCCGGACTCGCGCCCACGAGGCAAGGCGCCCTGGACCTCTTCGCGATGAGCTTCGTGGCCTTCCCCGACTTGCGCTTCGAGCCCGAAGACGTGCTCGTGGATGGCGACAAGGGCGTCGCCCGCCTGCGCTTCACCGGGACCCACCAGGGCGAGTTCATGGGCGTGCCCGCGAGCGGCAAGCGCGTCGACGTGCAGCTCATCGATATCACCCGCTTCGGCGATGACGGGCTGGCACACGAGCACTGGGGCGTGATGGACGCCCTCGCACTGATGCAGCAGGTCGGCGCTATCCCGGTCGGTCCGCCCGCCTAGACCCAGGATGGTCCCAGCCGGGGCGATAGGTCGCCTGATCCTGGGACCAGGCTCGACCCGAACGGCAGAAGACCAAGAAGCCGTCGCCCAACGTTGCTGCGTGGGCTTGCCGCGAAGGGGAAGAGGCAGACCGGCGTGGTCGCTGACGTGGTCCGAGCGAGGGGATACCATCGACGAGCGAGCGGCCGCACGTGGTGTGGACGCCATCCCCGATCACTCTTGGAGTGGACCGCATGACGGTCGACGCGAACCGGTTCCCTGACGGCGAGGGTGCGCCCTATCCTGGCGGTGCCAGGCCGACGGCCCAGACGCTGGCCTTCCTGTTCACGGACATCGAAGGCAGCACCGGCCTGTGGGAGCGGTTCCCGGAGGCCATGCCGGCGGCGCTGGCCCAGCACGACCGCATCCTGCGCTCGGCCATCGAGCACGGCGGTGGTCGCGTGGTCAAGACGACCGGAGACGGGGTCATGGCCGTCTTCGGGGCCGCCCCCGACGGGCTCGCCGCCAGCCTTGCGGCGCAGCGCGAGCTCCTGCATGGATCATGGTCGGCGACCGGGCCGCTTCGCGTGCGCATGGGACTGCACGTGGGCGAGGCCGACGTCGAGGGCGACGGTCTGGACTACCACGGCCAGTCGGTCAACCGTGCCGCCCGCATCATGGCATCCGGTCACGGAGGCCAGGCCCTGCTCTCCGCGGCCACGGCGGCGCTCGTCATCGACCGGCTGCCCGATGGGGCCAGCCTCCACGATCTGGGCGAGCACCGTCTCAAGGATCTCAGCCGGCCTGAGCGGGTCTACGAGCTGCGCCACCCAGAGCTGCCCCAGATCACCGAGCCGCTGCGCACCGATGACCGCAGCGCGCACGTGCTCCCGGCGGAACCATCCGCCTTCATCGGGCGTGAGGTCGAACGCGAGCGAGTGGCAGCGCTGCTGGCTGACCCTGACGTCCGCCTGTTAACGCTCATCGGGCCGGGAGGCATCGGCAAGACCCGCCTCGCGTTGCGTGTCGCGCGGGAGGTGAGGGATGCCTTCGAAGCCGGTGTGATCTTCGTGGACCTCGCTGCGGCCCACGACGTGGGCGAGGTGCTGACCGCTATCAGCCGAGCGCTGGGGCGGGCCGACACGAGCGCGGCGGACCAGGCCGATGAGCTTGCCCGTCTGATCGGTGAGCAGCGTTTCCTGCTCATCCTCGACAATGTCGAGCAGGTCACCTCTGCGGCGCCGACGTTGGCCAGGCTGCTCACGAGCTGCCCCCAGCTGCACCTCCTCGTCACCAGCCGGGAGGCGCTCAACGTCCGCGGTGAGCGCCGCTTCTCTGTGCCGCCGCTGGCCCTGCCTGACCCGTCGCGTCGCGCGATCACGGCGGAGGAGGTTACCGGTTACGAGGCCGTCCAGCTCTTCATCGAGAGGGCGCAGGAGATCCGTCCGGACTTCTCCGTCAGCGACGCCAACGCCGCGGTCGTGGCCGATATCTGCCGCCGCCTCGAGGGGGTGCCGCTGGCCATCGAGCTGGCAACCGCGCGCCTTCGCGTCTTCTCGCTCGAAGCCCTGAGAGACCGCCTCGAGAACCAGCTGCGCACGCTCGGTGGCGGTGCGCGCGACCTGCCCGAGCGCCAGCAGACGCTCCGCGCCACGATCGAGTGGAGCTACCAGCTGCTCTCCCCAAGTGAGCAGCGACTGTTCGAACTGTTGGCCTGCTTCTCCGGCGCGGACGTCGAAGCGGTCGAACAGGTGGCCGCCCAGCTGCTCGACGTGCTGCCCGACATCGATCCGTTGGATGGTCTCGGGTCGCTCACCGACAAGAGCCTCCTGCGCCAGGTGGACCGCGCCGACGGCAGCTCGCGGTTCATCATGCTCGAGTCCATGCGCGAGTTCGCCGCCGAGCGCCTGGCGGCGAACCCTGGCATCCGAGCCCGAGCGCGCGCGGCCCACGCCGACCACTATGTGCGCTGGGCGGACGCCCTCCTGACAGGCCTCGCCCGGCCCGGTCGTGCTGAGCTGCTCGACGAGCTGGAGGGAGAGGTCGAAAACCTGCACCTGGCATGGCGGTGGGCCGCCGAAGTTCGCGACCTTGAGCGGCTCGGGACGCTGATGGCCGGTCTCCGACCGCTCTATGACGCGCGTGGCTGGTACCGGGGCCTCATCGGGTTGCTCGATGACATGTTGGCGGTCCTCGAGTCCCTGCCGTCATCGCCGGCACGGCTCGTCGAAGCGGCGACATTGCAGAGCGACCGAGCCCGGGCCATGGCCGCTGTCGACGGCTACTCCGACGAGGTGGAGGCGGCTTTCGAACGTGTTCTGGCCACCACGGAGAGCGCGGACCTGTCGGATGCCTACCCGGTCCTTCGCGGCCTCGCCAGCTTCCACACCTTCCGCATGCAACACGAGCAGTGCCTGGCGGTGGCGCGCCAGATCCTGGCCATCGGCGAGGCCACCGGCGACGCGCCGATCATCATCTCTGGGCACATGATGGCCGGGACTTCGCTGAGCTTCATCGGTCGGCTATCGGACGGTTTACCCGATCTGGAGGCCGGGGCGGACCTGGCCGCGACGGACGACACGACGGTCGACTGGTACCGACTGGGGCCTGATCCGCGGGTCTCCTGCCTCACGGCGCTCTCACTCATCCGCTTCTGGGAGGGGCGCCTCGACACGTCCTTGCGTCGATCCGACGAGGCCCTGTCCATCGCTCGCTCGGGGCAGCATCCCTCGACCCTCGGCTATGCCCTGCACCACGCCTCGCTGCTCCATACCATGCGCGTCGAGCCGGAGGCGGCGCGTGCCTTGGCCGTGGAGGTCATCGAGCTCGCCATCGAGCACGACCTGCACATCTGGCGCGCGGTCGGGACCGTCATCCTGGGCGCGGCCATGGTCGCGCTCGGTGCCGACGAGGAGGGCATGCGCTGGATCCGCGAGGGTCTCGACCGCTACCGGGGCCTGCGCACGCCGCCGGTCTTCTGGCCCTTCATGCTGGAGGTGACGGCAAATGCGTGCTGCCAGAGTGGGGAGACGGACTTCGGGCTGGCCTCCATCGAGGAGGCCTTGGCGGTGGGACCGCCCATGCCCAATCTGCACTTGGCCAAGGGCGACCTGTTGGCCGTTCGGGACCCGGCGGCCGCCGCGGCCGAGTACGAGGTGGCCATCGCCGGCGGCCTGGGTTGGGGTGCGAGCACGGTCGCGCTCGCGGCAGCCGTCCGATCGAGTCGCCTGCCGAGCGGGTCCCAGGCCGTGTCGGCCGAGGCGCGCCAGGAGCGGCTGCGGGACATCCTCGCCGTGTTCACTGAGGGACAGGACCACCCACTGCTGGCTGAAGCTCGCCGCACGCTCGGGATGTGATCGCCCGGGTCCCCGCCACGTCGTCCCATCGCCCGTCTTGACAGAGCCCCAGCGAGCCCTAGGCTTGCCCGACCGCGGCCCGAGCGCGCCCCCCTCATCGGACGCCCCGCGGCAGGAGGCATGCATGCCCAAGTACCTGATCACCGGGAGTTACACCGAACAGGGTGCCAAGGGCGTCTTGGCGGAGGGCGGCAGTGGCCGCGTGACCGCGGTCACCAAGCTCATCAGCTCGCTCGGCGGGACGGTCGAATCGTTCTACTTCGGCTTCGGCAGCGACGACTTCTACGTGACCGTCGACCTGCCTGACAACACCGCAGCTGCCGCAGGCACCGCAGTCGTAGCCGCGGCCGGGGGCGCCCGTCCACGCGTGGTCGTCCTGCTTACGCCGGAGGAGGTCGACGCAGCTGTGAAGCTGTCGGGCGACTACCGAGCCCCAGGCGCCTGAGCATAGAACGCTAGCCTGGGGGGACGCAGGCGAACGTCCACGTCCCCACGGGCTCCATCGATACCCTGGCCTCGAAGGCGCCTTGCCAGGGTTACGGGGGGGCCGAGAGTCGAGTCCGCCAGGATGGGGTCGCCCGTCGGTCGGTCGCCCACCCTGCAGATGTCGAAATCAGCACTTGACGGGTGCGCGAATGGAGCACACGGTCCTTGCCCCACCAACGGAACGGCAGGCGTCTTGATCTGCCCTCCGGGGTTCACCACCGTGGCGCAGGACGCGTCGCCGTCACCCGAACCGTCTGTGCCACCCGCCAGCCTGGTCGCGCTTTGCGAGGCCAATGCGCCTGACGAAGCCAGCATGGCTACCTGCCTCGACGTAGTGGGGACGGTCCTCGCCACGTCGAGCGCGTCCGTTCGGCTGGTCACGGTCCCGACGGCCGACGAGTTCTATGCCGGGATGCTCGAGCTCCTGCCGCCGCAGGCGAGTGTCGAAGCCGGAAAGTTCAAGGGAGTGTCGCGGTTCGCGGACCAGGCGCGCGCGTACCTGCTGAGCGTGGTGCCGGACCCGTGCTACGACACCATGTACGCGTCCGCTTGGGGAGTCACCACGGCGCTCCAGCAGTGGCGGGACGGAGCCCTGAAGCAGCCCGAGCAGCTGCTCCTCAACACCTTCAGCCAGTTCGTGGAGTCGCCCCAGGCGATCTCGTGTGCGGAGCCCGTGGCTGCGGAATAGTCGGACCGACGCGACCTCGGCAATGACCGGCGGTCGCGTCATTCGCAGGGTGAGGCTCGTCCAGCGATGGGCGAGTCTCACGATTCGTGCGTGACGCCGCGTTCAGTCGTCCGTGCGGGCGACGATGCCGAGCCCGGGCTTGACGGTGAGCTACCAGCGACAGTCATGTCGTCGCGTGGGCATCTCCCCAAGTACCGTGGCACCCACGACACGCGCGCCTCGACAGCGATCCGCACCCCCGATAGGCTGTGCTCCTCGTCCGGGCGGGGGCCGGCCGCGGTGACGGCGTCCCCGACGCCTGTCACCGACCTCGAACTAGTTGACAGGCCGTGATGGAGGCGACAGATGGCGAGCGGGACCGGCACCAAGGACGATCCGTGGCTACTCACGACGCCACCGGGTACCTCCGAGTACACGATGTATCTGGACGACTCGGCCGACCCTCCCGCCATCGTCTGCCAGGTCGGTCGCACGCGGCTCCTCTATGACGCACGCGCCATCGACGACCTGCACGCCATGCTGCAGGCCCACGGCGACTGGATGCCGCTAGGTGGCGCTGACGAGCAGAAGCCTGCCGCGGAGGGGACCGTGGAGGCGTGGGGTCGCTCAGCGGACAACCCCCTCGGGGGCTGGTACGGCCTGAAGAAGGGGTTGCGGGGACGCTTCGGTGTCTACCTCCCGCCTCTGCTGGAGGCGCTCGGACTCGCCGAGGTGACCCACGATGCGAGGAACAACCGGATGCGCGCGATCGGCTGAGGCCCTCCCCCGGCCGGTAGAGCGGACGAATAGCGGAGCGTGCGGGTCTCGCGATGCTGGCCGGGCGGCTAGGTCCCTGCGTGCTTCATCCCTGTCGAACGGCGTGGCATACCCGTCAAAGCCGCCGCATTCCATGCGCGGAGGGTAGTGGAAGCGCGGCGCTCGAGATGCTCGATGGCCTCGGCGACGCAGGCGCGCTTCAGTGGACCCAGGCTCAGGGCGTTCGCAGACGCTCCTTGAGGGCCAGGATCCGGGCGTACGAGGCGCGCAGCGCAGCCTCCGGGATGCGTCCACGCTCGGCCCGCTCCACGAGCGTCTGGAACAGATATGCCGACGAACCTTCTGACCCGGTCGTCAGGATCAAGTCGGCGCCCGCTCTCGCGGCGCGGGTGGCGAGCGCCCTGACCGTCATCCCGCGGGCATGGGCCGTCCCGTTGAGCGAGTCGGTGATGGTCACCCCTTCGAACCCGAGCTCATCTCGCAGCAGCTCGTCCACGATGGCACGAGACCAGCCCGCTCCGTGCTTGCGGTCGTAGGCGACGTAGGTGGCATTGGAGAGCATGATGAGGGGCAGGCCGTGCCGGATCGCCCTGCGGTAGGGCAGGAGGTCCGCGCGCAAGGCCGTCCTGGACGCGCGGATGGTGCTGACCTCCAAGTCGGTGTTCCGCCTCGACAGCCCGATCCCCGGGAAGTGCTTCATGGTGGCGAGCACGCCGCGCGACATGAGACCGGAAGCGAAGGCGTCGGCCAGCCGAGCAGTTCGCGTCGCGTCCAAGGAGAACGTCCGCCCCTGCTGGTACATGAACGACGCACTCGTGCGGGGCACGTCAGCGACCGGCGCGAGGTCCGTGTTGATCCCCAGCCGGCGCAGGGCCGATCCGGTTCGTGCACCCTGCGCCCGAGCGACCCTGGTGCTGCCGAGTCGCCCCAGCGCAGGTACGGTCAGGGTCGGCGGAGCCCACGAGATCCGTTTGACGGACCCGCCCTCCTGATCGACGGCGATGAGGAGCGGCGGCTGGTCGCCCTTCTCCGCCGCACCGCGGAGCTGTCGCGTGAGCTTCCGCAGCGCAGCAGGGGAGGTGATGTTGCGGGCCAGGAGCACGATACCGCCCACCTCCCCACGCTCGATCCGGCCCGCGAGGTCCTTGCGCAGCTTGTGGCCCCCCATGGTGATCACCAGCTTCTGACCCACCATCTGCTCCAGCGTGGGCTCGGCCTCGTCCGCGGGATCCTCCGACGCCGTCGGTCTGATGCTCACCGCCGGTGATGGCGACGCCAACGCCGCCACCGCTGGTGATGGCGACGCGACGACGGCCACTACTGGAGACGGTTCGGGCGCTGGGCTGGCTGCCCGGGCGTCGGCGCCCAGCCCGAACGTCGATCCCGCGAGCGAGACCGCCAGGAAGACGCCGAGCCAGGTACGGGTTGACGACATCTCCCGATGGTACGGCCACTCGCGTGTCCGCCTCGGCGAGGGAGGCACCGTCGTGCCTGCTGCCTACCTCACGACCCGCCCCCGCGCATCGACCGCTTCCTGGATCGATACCAGGCCAGGTACTCGATGAGCTCCTCCTGCTCATCGTCGGTGAGATCGGCGAACAGGGCCTCGCCGATGCGCGCGTGGTCGGGTGCGGCCTCGACGCTCGGCAGCGGATGGCCGGCGAGCGCCATGAGCTCCGCGTAGGGCACCTCCAGGACCTCGCTGAGTCGATGCAGGACCTCAGGGGAGGGACGCTTCACGGCATCGTTCTCGAGCTTGCTCAGATAGGCCGAGGAGATCTCCGCGCTGCGCGCGGTCTCGACCGATGAGAGTCCGCGCACCTCCCGGGCCTGTCGCAGGACGGCTCCGATCGAGACTCCCATGGCGCTCCTTTCCCACAGTTGATATACCAAAACTACAGTTGACAATAACATCGTCGGCGTACACACTGCAAGGACGACAGTGGCCGGAGGCTCTCCCGGTGGTGGCACCTACGCCCCCGCTCCCCCGGATGTCCGCACCGACGAAGGGGAAGTCATGGCTCTCTCGAGCGCTTCCGTGCAGGCCACGGATCCCGAAGCGACCAGCGCACCATCCGATCCGACTGCCCAGCCGCCTGCCCTGCGAGCGAGCCTGAGGCCCCTGGGCGATCGCGTCGTCATCAGGCCCACCCCGCGCGAGGAGATGACCAAGAGCGGCATCGTCCTGCCGGACACAGCCAAGGAGAAGCCCCAGGAGGGCACCATCCTCGCCGCTGGCCCCGGCCGTCTCAACGACGACAGCCAGCGCGAGGCCATGGACGTGAAGGTGGGGGACAAGGTCCTCTACGCCAAGTACGCGGGCACCGAGTTCAAGCTCGACGACGAGGACCTCCTCATCGTCAGCCAGAAGGACATCCTCGCCGTCGTCGAGGGCTGAGCCCCGACGGGCCGATCACAACCACCCAGGCGCCAGCCGCCAGTCACACCACGATCTCCGGGAAGGACCCACACCATGGCCAAGCAGCTCATCTATGACGAGACGGCTCGTCGTTCCCTCAAGCGCGGCGTCGACAAGCTCGCCGAAGCGGTCCGCGTGACCCTCGGCCCCAAGGGCCGCAACGTCATGCTTGACAAGAAGTACGGCGCGCCCACCATCACCAACGACGGCGTGACCATCGCGCGCGAGATCGAGCTGGAGGAGCCCTTCGAGAACATGGGTGCGCAGCTCCTCAAGGAGGTCGCGACCAAGACCGATGACGTCGCGGGCGATGGCACGACCACGGCCATCGTGTTGGGCCAGGCCATCGTGGCCGAGGGCCTCCAGAACGTGGCTGCCGGCGCCAATCCGATGCTTCTCAAGCGCGGCCTGGAGAAGGGCGTCGACGCCATCGTCGCCGACCTCGCGCGTCAGTCGCGACCGGTCGAGACTCACGCGGACATCACGGCCGTGGCAGCCATCAGCGCCGCGGACGCCGAGGTTGGTGAGATGATCGCCGACGTGATGGACAAGGTCGGCAAGGACGGCGTCATCACCGTCGAAGAGGGCCAGGCCGTGGGCCTTGAGACCGAGTACACCGAAGGGATGCAGTTCGACCGAGGCTACCTCTCGCCGTACCTGGTCACCAACCCGGAGCGCATGGAGGCGGTGCTGGAGGATGTGCTCATCCTCATCAGCGACAAGAAGATCACGGCCGTCAAGGACCTGCTGCCCCCGCTGGAGAAGGCGGTGGAGCAGAGCAAACCGATGCTGATCATCGCCGAGGACGTCGACGGCGAGGCCCTGGCCACGCTCGTCGTGAACAAGCTGCGCGGTACGCTCTCGGCCCTGGCCGTCAAGGCTCCCGGCTTCGGCGATCGTCGCAAGGAGATGCTGCGTGACATGGCCATCCTCACCGGCGCCAGCGTCATCAGCGAGGAGCTCGGACGCACGCTCGACTCCGTGACCGTGGAGGACTTCGGCCACGCCCGTCGCGTCGTGGCCACCAAGGACGACACGACCCTCATCGAGGGCGCCGGCTCGCCCGACGAGATCAAGGCCCGCATGGGCCAGATCAAGACCCAGGTCGAGGACGCTACGTCTGACTACGACCGCGAGAAGCTGCAGGAGCGCCTGGCCAAGCTGGCCGGCGGCGTCGCGGTGATCAAGGTCGGCGCGCCCACCGAGACCGAGCTCAAGGAGAAGAAGCACCGCATCGAGGACGCCCTCTCGACCACGCGCGCAGCCATCGAGGAGGGGCTCGTGGCGGGCGGCGGCACCGCGCTCCTGCAGGCCATCCCCGCGCTCGACCTGGTCGAGCTCGTGGGTGACGAAGCCGTCGGCCTGGGTATCCTGCGCCGCGCGCTCGAGGCTCCGGCGCGCCAGATCGTCGACAACGCTGGTGGCCACGGCGAGGTCGTGGTCGAGCGAGTCAAGGGGCTCGAGGCTGGCCAGGGCTTCGACGCGCTGAAGGGCGAGTACGGCGACATGTTCGCCAAGGGCATCGTGGACGCCGCCAAGGTCACCCGCTCCGCGCTCCAGAACGCGGCCTCGATCGGGGCCATGGTGCTGACGACCGAGGCGCTCATCACGGACCTGCCGCAAAAGAACGGGGCGGCGCTCCCGGCCGGGGCCGGCTATGGCGGTGGCATGGACTACTGACGCAGTCGCGCGGTCAGCACGAAGCCGGCCATCAAGGCCTGGGCTTCGTGCTGATGGCGGACCCGCTCGTTTGCCCGATGTCCCGTCTGGGAGTACCGTGGCAATAGTCGCAGCAACTGCCGCGACACTCCGTGTGGTCGACCCCCTTGGATGTGACGGGGTATGCGCCTGCCATCCGGTTCGGCACAAGCCCCCTTTGGCACGCGCTGTGCTCTCGGCCGGGTGTCCCACCACAGGAGCTGGCCCATGACCAGGATCGCCTACGTCGCCACCTATCCACCGCAGCTGTGTGGTATCGCGACGTTCACCGCCGACCTCGCGGCCGCGACGGGCAGCCACACCGTCGTCGCTGTCCAACCGCCCCAACCGCCGATCCCGTATGCCCGGGAGGTGCGTCATCGCATCCGGCGCGACGACCAGGGCGACTACACGCGGGCTGCCGCCTGGCTCGACGCCAGCGGTTCTGACGTCGTCTCCATCCAGCACGAGTACGGCATCTGGGGCGGCGCGGACGGCGAACACGTCCTCGACCTCGTGCGTTCGCTGCGGACACCATCGGTCACCACGCTGCACACCGTCCTCCAGAATCCGACGCCGTCGCAGCATCGCGTCCTGGCCGAGCTGGTGGGGATGGCCGAGGCGACCGTGGTCATGTCGGTCTCGGCCGCCCGGCTCCTGACCCACGCCTACGGCATCGACGCGGCTCGCGTCGAGATCGTGCCCCATGGCGTTCCGGACCTGCCGCTCGTGGCGCCGGAGCGTATCAAGCCCACGCTCGGGCTCGGCGGGCGCACCCTGATCCTCAGCTTCGGCCTCCTCGGCCCCGGCAAGGGCTACGAGTCGGTCGTCGCGGCCATGCCCGCACTGGTCCGGAAGGTGCCCGACGCGCTCTACGTCATCGCCGGCGCCACCCATCCGGATCTGCTTCGCCGTGAGGGCGAGTCCTACCGACGCAGGCTCGAGACGCTCGCCGCCTCGCTCGGGGTCGCGGAGAACGTCCGCTTCGAGGGCCGGTTCATGTCGGTGGACGAGCTGAGCACCTGGCTGATGGCCGCGGACGTCTTCGTGACGCCCTACCCCAACCTGGAGCAGATCGTCTCGGGGACCCTGTCCTACGCCATGGGGGCCGGCAAGGCCATCGTCTCCACCCCCTACGCCTACGCCCGCGAGCGCCTGGCCCAGGGCCGCGGGCTCCTCGTCGAGCCCGGGTCGACCGGATCGCTCGCGGAGGCGCTCATCGAGCTAGCCCAGGACCGCGAGCTTCGTCTCATGCTCGGGCGACGTGCCTATGCCCACAGCCGGGGGATGCTCTGGGCAGAGGTGGCCAAGGGCTATCGTCGGGTCTTCGAGCGGGTCGTGCAGGCAGTCCCCGAGATGGGGCCCTCCGTCGCGCCGGCCGCGATGCTGGCGGCCGCGCATGCCTGAACGAGCGCTTCCGCCCGCCCGTCGGCAGCACCTCGAGGCCATCACGGGGCCGCTGGGGATCTGGCAGCACGCCGATGGGGTCGTGCCGGATGAAGCCTTCGGCACCTGCACCGATGACGTCGCCCGCGCGCTCCTGTTGGACCTGCTCCACCGGCACACGCTCGGCTGGGAGGCCGTGCGGCCCAGCGCTCTCAAGGCGATGAGGTACCTGGAAGCGGCGTTCGACGAGCGCGCCGGGGCGTTCCGCAACTTCCGAGCGGCGGATGGCCGCTGGCTCGATGGCGCCCCGTCCCAGGACAGCCAGGGACGGGCGTTGCTGGCGCTCGGCACCACGGCCCGCTCGGCACCCGAGGTCCCGCTTCGGCTGGCGGCCTGCTCCCTGCTCGAGGCTGCGCTGACAGGGGTCGCGCGCCTGACCTCCCCGCGGGCGGTCGCCTCGGCGATCCTGGGCCTCGACGCGGGGATGGACGGCGGCATGACCGATGCCCTGCAGCTCACCTTCGCAGGCCTCGTGGCCCGGTTCGAGCGGTTCTTCGTGGCGGTCGACGACGACGACGAGTGGACGTGGCCCGAACCGGTGCTGGCCTACGAGAACGCCCTGCTGCCCCACGCCCTGATCGTGGCCGGACGGAGGGTCGGCGACGCGAACATGCGTCGGGCGGGCCTGGCTGTCCTTGATTGGTTGATCGATACCCAGACGGCTCGGGGTGGGTACTTCTCGCCGGTGGGCAACGATGGCTGGTGGGAGCGCGGTGGTCGCCGCGCCAGCTTCTCGCAGCAACCCATCGAGGCGACCGCCACGATCCTCGCGGTGGCGACGGCCTTCGACGCCACCGGGGACCCGCGCTATCGGCGGGCCGCTGAGGCTGCCTTTGCCTGGTTCCTGGGCGAGAATGACGCACGCTTGATGGTCGCGGAAAGCGACGCGGGCGGTTGCCACGACGGGCTCTCCGAGGCGCAGGTGAACGTGAACCAGGGAGCCGAATCCACGCTCATGTGGCTCACCGCCGTCGAGGCCATGCGCTCGCTGCGGAACCGCTCGTGGACATCGCGGGGCTTCGGCGCTCAGCCGGGTCCGGCCGTTGTCAGGGCGGTGCGCTCCTGAGTGGCCACCGCGCGGATGACATCTTCATGCGCCATCCCGGGACCCCATCATCACCGCGGACGATCTGCCCTACCGAGCCAACTCGGTCTTCACCCCCGGAGCCCGACTGGCCGGGGGCGAGACCCTCCTGCTCATCCGGGTCGAGGATCTTCGGGGCATCTCCCATCTGCTGCCGGCCCGCCGCGCAGACGGAGCGACCGATCGGCGCTTCGACCGGTCGCCCCTGATCACGCCACTCCCGATCGGTACCCCGAGGAGATCGGGGGCTGCGAGGATGCACGGCTCACCTCGCTGCCCGAGCTGGAGGACTGGGTGAATCCTCTACACCGCCTACAGTCGCCGCGGGCCGATGGTGTCGCTCGCCCTGCGCCGGGACTTCACCGAGGTCGGACGGAAGGGACCGGTCACGCCGCCCGAGGACAAGGACGCGGCTGTCTTCCCGCGCCGGTGCGACGGCCGCTGGGCGATGATCCACCGCCCATCTCCGGTCGGCGGCAACGCGCACATCTGGATCTCCTACTCTCCGCACCTCGTCCACTGGGGGGACCACCAGGAACCCTGGTTGTCGGTGCTGCTGGCGCGGTACTCACCGGCTCGACCGTCCCAGCCAGCGATCCACTTCAGCTGCCTGCTAGTCCTGCTTGAGCGTGATCGGGCCGTTGCTGGTGCGGACGGTGACCTCCGTCGTCGCCGCATCCTCCGGCGAGCCGGCCGTGCCCCTGAGCGCATCGTCGGACACGGCTCCCTCGACCTGGAACTCGCTGCTGATCTTGCCGTTGGAGGTGGACGCGTCGATGGTGAAGGCAGCGTCGGCCGGAAGGCGCAGCTCGACCGGACCATTGCTCGCCTCGATCGTGGCCTGGCCCTGCTGGAGCGAGCCATCGAAGGTGATGCCGCCGTTGCTCGTGTGCAGGTCGAGCGCGACCGGCGCGCTCGTGCTGACCTTCACCGGACCGTTGCTGGTGGCCACCGTCAGGGTTCCCGTGACGCCCGCCAGGTCGACGGGTCCATTCGACGTCTGCGCGCTGAGCCCGCCGGTCGTGTCACGGACCGTGATCGGACCGTTCGATGTCGCGAGCTCGAGCGAGGTGGTCGATGGCACGCGCAGCTTCACGGCCACTCCGCGGCCCCCGCTGATCGAGTCCGGACTGGGCGTGTAGACCGCGTGCAGGAAGGCCACACCATCGACGAGCTCGAGCGTCACCTCGATGGCATCGCGGTCCGCCGCCGCGGCCTGCGCGTCCGAGCCCTCGCCGGTCCGGACCACGCTGGCCGAGATCTCAGGGCTCGATGTCGTTGACACCTCGATGCCACCGTTGAACGTCTCCACGCGGGCCGGGGTACCGCTCGGCACCGCGAGCGTCAGGTCGATCGTGTCGCGCGACCGGACCGGTTGGGATGTCGAGCACCCACCAACGACCGCCGCGATCGCGAGCGATACGATCAGCGCCATCAGGGCAGCTGATGATCGACGCATGACATCGCGCCGCCTCGACATGTGGACCTCCGCTTGGCCGCCCGGTGCCGGCGAGATTGCCCGTCCGATGCGCAGCAGGCGACGAGGCGCAGCATCGTCAGTGCGCGTCGCAGAGCGTAGGGCCGTTGGGACTCCCGTCGGGTGACATCAGGACGCCGTCTGCGAGAAGAGCGACGCGGCGCACACAGGTGCCTGTGCCGCCCCCACGGTTGTCAGGACGCGGTGCTCGAGGCGCGTCCGATGAGCGCCTATACCGCTCGGGGCGACAGGATCACCACCGCGGTCTCGCGGGACCGGCGAGCCGCGAAGCCGTCGAGGTCCGCGCCGTCGTACTCCCTCCAGCGGGCCCACAGACGGGGCCGCTCATCGGGCTCTGCGGCGCGACCGCACACCGCTCGCGGACCATCGGGCAGATCGACGACGGCGTCGGGGTTGGCCTGGAGGTTGAGCCACCAGGCGGGCTCGGGGTCTGCCCAGCCGTTCATGGCCATCGTGACCAGGTCCGCGCCGTCCTCGAAGTAGCCGAGGATGGCCGTCCGTTCCTCGCCGCTGCGGCGACCGATCGTGCGTAGCCGCATCATCCCCCATCGGCTCGCGGTCGCACGGCGCAGCCCGAGACGTCCGCGACTGAGGCGGTAAAGCGCGCGCTGACCGAGCCAGAACGAGCGCACGAACCAGCGCGGCGGCAGACGCGGTGACTTCTTGGGTGGTGCTGCGCTGGCGTCCTGGTCTGACATGACGTGCTCCAGTTCGGACATCGGCCGAGCGTGGCCCGGTCCAGGTGCGACCCTACTTCGTCTGCGCACCGCGGCCATGTGCCGCTCGTCACCTCGGGCAAGTCGTTGCCCATCCTGCCCGGCGTGGAACTCCGCTTGGCAGCGGTCGAGCCGGGGGTGCGCCGGATCCTGAGCGACGGGGTGCGGGACGTCGAGTGGGCAAGTCTCCCCTTCGCGGGCAAGACCGAGGTCGTGGCGACCGCCGGCGACATCTGGATCATCCTCGCCGGTTCCGCTCATCGGCTCGGAGACACCGTGGACTACAGCGATGACGCGCGGGCCGGCCTGCCGCGCGAGGTGGCTGTCACTGCTCCGGTCGGCCCTCCCTATCGGGGACAGGAGAGTCACTTCTACGGCTTCTCGCCCGACGGCACCACCGTCCGTCGGCAGGCAAGTCGCATGACACGCTTACCAACCGCAGGGGGCTGCGCCAGGCGGGACTCCTCGATGTGTCCACATCGTCGTGGTATCGTGTACACATGGCTGAGGTCGGGATCCGCGAATTGAGGCAGCGTCTGTCCGAGTACCTGGACCGAGCGGAGCGAGGTGAGGTCGTGCAGGTCACCCACCGTGGCCGCCCGAAGGCGCTGCTCGGTCCGGTGCCCGGTCGCGCGCGCTTCGAGGAGGGTGTGCGCACCGGCTGGATCACTCCGGGCACCGGCGCGCCGCTCGGTCCCGTGCATCGAGCGAAGGCATCCGCGCGTGTGCTCGACGTGCTGGCCGGGGATCGCGGTGAGTGAGTACGTACGTCGATTCGAGTGCCTTGCTCAAGCGTTACGTGGAGGAGGCCGACTCGGCCGACGCTGATGCGCTGCTGAGGGCCGACAATGCGCTCTTGACGGCCCGACACACGATCGTCGAGGTGCGCCGGAACCTTGCCCGACTGCTCTCGGGGCGTGACCTCGCCTCCGCGCGAGCCGCATTCGCGGAAGATTTGCGCTCGATCTCAATCATCGAGCTTGACGAGGCGACATGCGATTCGGCCGCCTTGATCTCGGAGTCCACCGGCGCGAGAACGCTGGATGCGCTCCATCTCGCGGCCGCCCAACGGGTCTCCGCGCCAGGCGTCGGGTTCCTGACGTTCGACCTGCGCCAGGCACAGGCAGCCCGCGCGCTCGGCCTCAACGTCGTAACTGCCTGAGAGGCGCGCCTGCGACCGTCCTCTGGCTGGGGATGTTCAGCACATCATGGACCGCGATGTGACGGAGAGGAGTCGCCGCGGTGACAGGTGGCGCCGTGGCGCCTTCCCCGACATGAGTCGCTCCCGTGCCGACGACCTGCTGGACGAGGGATGATGCGAGGGGCATGCTGTCGGGGAAACGCTGCCAGGTCTGGCTCCGTGTCGGGCCATCGACCCAGGCGATCAGGGTGCCCGGCGGCGGACTCACCGGCACCCGCGATCTGGGCCGGGACCGGCCTGGGCACGAGCCTGCTACCGGCCGACCTCGCCGCCAGGCGCCTCGAGTCCAAGCCTATCCCGGAGGCGCCCAGTGGCTATGGGCTGGGCCTGGAGGAGTACGGCAACGGCTGGATCAGCCACAACGGCCAGCTCATCGGACGGGAGAGCGTCTGGCTCTACAACACCGAGACCGGGGCCGCGCCTGACGGCGTGATGCCGATGACCGTCGCCCGCTACGTCGCCGGCTTCAACGCCACCGAGCTGGCTGGTCAACGGCGCCGCGGGCTACCCGCGATCGGCCAGTCCGATGCGCCGGGCCGGCACGATCGCGCTGGCGATCGCGAGCGGCAGCAGTGATGCCCACAGGCCCGCCACGACCCTCCCGTCGACGCTCGATGCGGGCCCGACGACGGACCTTGGTGAACGTCAGCCTAGCCCACGGTGGTGTCGGGCCGCCCAATCGCACGAGCTGACCACGGGCGACGATCCGGTCTCACGGCCTCCGACCGCCGCTGGTGCTGATGCACGGCGGTCCTGGCGCCGACCACCAACCCACCACGGGCGAACCGCTGGGGACAGTCGGCTTCGGGTTCCCCGGGTCTGATCGGGTGTGGCTCGCCGAACACGTCATGGCCGACTCAACTGCCGTGCACGGGCGACGATCGCCACCGCGTGACGGGCGCGCCATCCGACGAGGGCTCTTCGGTCGGATACTGACCACATGGCCACGACCGAGACCGAGGACCCGCCGGGCGTTGCAGACGACCTCGGCCAGTCCGGCGAGCGCGACACCCCACGGCCCTGGTTCACGCCGGGTGTCCGGGGCATCGGCCTCGCCAGCCTCCTGTCCGATGCTGGGCATGAGATCCCGACCGCGCTCCTGCCGGGCTTCCTGACCGCGACCCTCGGCGCACCGGCCGCGGCCCTCGGCCTCATCGAGGGTGTCGCCGATGCCCTCTCTGGCATCACCAAGGTCATCGGCGGGGCACTAGCCGACGATCCGCAGCGACGTCGCTCCATCGCGGTCGGCGGCTACACGCTGACCGCGCTCCTCTCGGCGGCCATCGGTCTGGCCACGGCGGCTTGGCAGGTGGCCGTCCTGCGGGGCGGGTCGTGGGCCGCACGCGGCATCCGCGTGCCATCGCGGAACGCTCTGCTCGCCGATGCCGTGGACCCCTCGGCTTATGGGCGAGCGTACGGCTTCGAGCGGGCCATGGATAATCTCGGCGCCGTCATCGGGCCAGTGCTCGCGCTCGTGCTCGTAGCCCTTGTCGGCCTACGCGAGGCCATCGTGCTCTCGGTCATCCCGGGCCTCCTCGCCGCCGCCGCCATCGTCTACGCCGTCCGGCACCTGGAGCGGCCCAAGGAGCACCACACCTCCCCGGTGCGGCTGGTGGTCCGGCCCCTGCTGCATGGCGCGCTCGGCCGCCTCTTCGTGGGCGTCTCGCTTTTCGAGGCCGGCAACATGGCGGCCACGTTGCTCATCCTGCGCGCGACCGAGGTGCTGACACCCGACCGTGGCCAGGACGGCGCCGCCACCGTCGCCATCGCCCTCTATGTCGCCTACAACGTCGCGGCCACCCTCGCCTCGGTGCCGGCCGGGCGGGTGGCGGACCGGGTCGGCGCCCGCCCGGTCTTCGCGGGAGGCGTGGCCCTCTTCGGCGTCGCCTATGGCCTGTTTGCGCTGACGACCCCGTCGGTCCTCGTCCTGGGCGTGGCCTTCGTCATCGCCGGCATCGCCATCGGCGCGGTGGAGACCGGGGAGCACACCGCGGTCGCAGGCCTCGCGCCAGAGCATCAGCGGGGCTCGGCCTTTGGACTGCTGGCGGGCATCCAGTCATTGGGCGACTTCGTCGCCTCAGCGGTCATCGGCATCCTCTGGACGATCGCCGGCCCGCCGGTCGCCTTCGGCGTCGCAGTCTCCGCCATGGTCGCCTCGCTGGTCTCGCTGCTGACGCTCCGCACCGGGCGCTGAGACCCATTGGTCGGCGGCCCCTTCGCGACCGTGCCGACGCTGGGGGGCAACGCGCTCGTCCATGAACGGGCACGTTCGCTGACTGCGCTGGCACGATCACCAAACGGTGCTGTAGGGCGCACGGCGGACGACATACCATCGGTGTGATGCGTGGCCCGAGCCGACCCCGCAGGCACTCCAGGGACGAGATGGTCGAGGTCGGTTTCCTCGCTACGGCGTGATCTTCAGGACCGTGCCGCCCTTCCGGTCAAGCGTCGGCCGCCGGTGCGCCAAGTGTCGCTGCCGTCAGGAGTGCGGCGCCGAGTGCTGCCGAAGTCGTGCGCATGGACATGGATGGACTCCCCTGATCCGATGATGGCTCGAGGTCGGTCCGGTTCGTCGAGCGGCTGGGTGGCGCCCGCCCCTACCTGAAGACCTCCTCCAGTGGCTTGCCGAAAACGGTGTAGTCGACCACGCCGAGCGCCTGGAGGAAGGGCATGTTGTCGTCGAGCTCCCAGCCTTCCGCGATCCGGCCATCGGCGATGCGCCAGATGAAGACCATGTTGAGCTCCACGCTCTTGCCCGTCGCCGGCAGCTTGACCCCGAGGAGATCCCAGTCGCCCGTATGTGTCCCGGTCGCCACGCGACCGATGGACGCGACCTGACCTTCACGCAGTGGTGGGCCATCGTCATCGTGGGGGAGTCGGACGATGGCCATCGGGTCGGGGCCGTCGCCCGGCGCATGGGCGCCAGCGTGCAGGCGACGAGCCATCTGCTCCGTCGGCTGGAGGGACGCGGGTTCATCAGCCTGACACGGGATGAGCGTGATCGGAGGGCCACCCTGGCGCAGCTGACGCCCAAGGGCTCGCGCCTCCGGGTCGCCGTCCTCGCCCACCGCCGCGAGCTCCTCGCCGAGGTTGCGCAGGGCGTAGACGCCTCCGCTCCCGCCTGGAAGGTCCTCCAGGAGCTCGCTGGGCGATTTGGTGCACTCGGTCGCTGACGACAGGGATCCCGACCGCGCGCCCGGATCGCCTCGAACGCTGGGGTAGGGAAGCAGCCATACTGGCAGGTGCCGTCGCACGAGTGACGAAGCAGCATCGTCCGCGGCTCGGCTGAGCCGGTCCAGAGGGAGCGCGGTCATTGGACTTCACGAGTGTGATGGAGAAGGTCGTCCAGGGCTTCGAGTTCGCCGGAGTGGCCGTGCTGGCGATCGGCGCGCTGTGGGCCCTGGTCCGAGCCGCTCTGGCCTTCTGGGGTGGCGATCGCCTGACGGTCTATGAGCAGGCGCGCCAGCAGATCGGGCGATCGATCCTGCTGGGCCTGGAGATCCTCATCATCGCGGACATCGTCCAGACGATCACCGTCACCCCGACCATCGAGAGTGCGCTCACGCTGGGCATCATCGTGCTCGTCAGGACCTTCCTGAGCTTCTCCTTGGAGATCGAGCTCGAAGGTGCCCTGCCATGGCGAAGGATCAAGTCGGAGGGCCGACCTCCCGGGCCGGTCAGCGAGTGAGCTGACCCGGGACACGCGACGAGCTAGTGTCTTCCGCTGCCGGCGACGTGGTCGCCTTCCGTCGCATCATGGCCGCCCATCAGGAAGACGCGCGCGGCCTCTGCCTCGCCATCAGCGCGATCCCGCCCTCGCTCGAGAACCGGACGGTTCAGGGCATGGAGGCCCGTCCCGCGAGGGGCGGGCCTCCAGCTCTATTCGGACGCTTCGACCTCTTCGTCCGGGTTGGGGTCGCTGGCTTCAGCGGCCGCCATGGCCTGCTCATCCTCGGCCGTCACGGGTTGGGCCTGGATCCCCGCCTGCGCCATGGCCGCGTCCAACTCCTGGGGCTCCATGTTTTCAGGCGACTTCCCGGTGGTCTGCTCGATCTTCTGCGCGTCCTGCTGCGACATCTTGCGCATGGCCGAGGTAGAACCCACGATCAGCATGCCGCCGATGATCAGGCGTCGACGCCTGCGCCGCCGGATCATCCGTCTCATGGCTCGTCTTCTCATCATCTCGGACAACCTTCCTTGGTTCGATACGAAGGGGACGCGTCCATGATGCGCCCATCACGACTGCCCCACGTTCCGAGAACGTGTTTCCCTAACCTCGATGCGCACCACGATGCGGTCTATGTCCGGTCGCCTGGCCTCACCGCCCTCTACACCACCAGGAGGCCAGGAGTAGGCTTGGGAGCAAGTGACAAGGAGGCTCGGGCATGAAGGTCTCAGACGGCATCCACCGCATCGGCTCTGACCCCGACCGTCAACGCCTACCTCATCGAGGAAGCGGGTGAGGTGACGATCATCGACGCCGCCATGCCCGGCTTCTACGGCGACATCCCCCGCGAGCTGGCCGCGATGGGCCGCTCCATCGAGGACGTCCGTGCCGTGGTGCTGACCCACGGCCACTCGGACCACCTGGGCTTTGCTGAGCGCGTGCGGACCGAGCGCAAGGTCCCGGTCTGGATCCACGAGGCTGACGCCGGCCTCGCCCGAGCCGAGACCGATCCCGACAGTCCGATGGGCAAGATCAGCCTGGCGCCCCTCCTGGGCTTCCTGTGGCTGGCACTTCGAAACGGTGGCCTCAGGCGCCCGGTGGTCAAGGTCGTGTCGACCTACGGGGATGGTGCGACGATCGACGTGCCCGGCAGCCCGCGCGTGACCCTCGTGCCCGGACACACGCCGGGAAGCGCCGCCCTGTCGGTCCCAGCCCTGGACGCGCTGTTCGTGGGCGACGCCCTCGCCACCTACACGGTCACCGACGGAGCGCGGGGCCCGCGGATCGCGCCGTTCACCGCCGATCGGGGACAGGCGCTTGCGTCACTGCAGCGGCTCGCGGACAGCCCGGCGAGTGTCGTCCTGCCGGGACATGGGCAACCCTGGCTGCAGGGCATGGCCGAGGCCATCCGCCTGGTCCGGGCATCGGAGCCCACCGCCGCGGCTTCCAACGACGTCGAGCAGCCGGGGACCGACAAGCCGGAAGCGTGAGCCCGGCGCAGAACGCCGGGGGTTCGTTGTTGGTCGTGGTGCGCCGAGCCGGAGCCAGCTACCGGGTTGGCACCTCGGGCGGCTCGACGGGCACTTCCAGCGTCGCCCTGGGCTCGCTGCCCTGGAGGCGCTGGAGCCCATCGTAGGCGGCGTACTTGTAGACGTCGGAGCGCGTGGGCAGCGCGAAGGTCGTGTGGATGAACTGGTCGATCGTGCCGCCCGCGTGGATGACTGCCTGACCGGCATGGATGAGCTCGCCAGCCTCCTCGCCCAGGATATGGACGCCCAGCAGTCGCCGATCCTCCACCGCGAAGACCAGCTTGATGAGCCCGGCCGTCGTGCCCGCGATGACGCTCCGCGGGTTGTCGACGAAGAACGCGCGTCCCACTTCGGCCTCGATCCCGGCAGCCGCGGCGCCAGGTTCGGTCATACCGACCATGCCCACCTCGGGCAGGGTATAGATGCCGAACGGAGCCAGCGGGTCCACGGTCTCCTTGAAGGGGATCGCGAACGCGTGGCACATGGCCACGCGTCCCTGCTCGGCCGAGACGGAGGCCAGCGCCGGCGGTCCGATGACGTCTCCGGCGGCGTACACCCCCGGCAGCGTGGTCTGATATTCGTCGTCCACGACGATGCGTCCGCGCGCGTCCATCTCCACCCCGAGCCCCTCGAGGCCGAGACCTTCGGTGTTGCCGCTGCGGCCGGCCGCGAAGAGGACGATCTCCGGCTGCAGGGTCTCGCCGTCCGAGAGGTCTACCCGAATACCGGCCTCATCTGCGGATACGTCGGCCCTGGCCGAGCCGAGCACCAGCCGCATGCCCATGTCTTCGAAACACGCCGCCAGCTGCTCGGAGATCTCGGGGTCCAGGAACGGCATCAGGTGCGTGCCGCGATCGACCAGCGTCACCTGGGCTCCCAGGGCCGTGAAGATGGAGGCGTACTCCGAGCCCACCGGCCCTCCGCCGATGACGACCACGCTGGCCGGCAGCCGGTCGAGACCAAGGATGGTGTCCGAGTCGTGCACGTCCGGGTGCTCGAATGGCACGGTCGTGGGGTGGAAGGGCCGCGAGCCGGTGGCGATGAGGATGACGTCCGCGTGGAGCGTCGTGTCGGCACGGGCAGGGTCCTCGATGATGACTCTGCCGCCTGGGGCCAGGCGAGCGCTGCCCTCCAAGAGGTCGATTGCGTGACGCTCGATGTTGCGGCGGACCGCTGTGCCGGCCACCTCGGAGACACGAGCGGCGCGCGCACGCAATCGCTCGAGCATGAGCTCCGGTCCGATGTCCAGGCCGATCCCATAGAGCTCCCGGCGATGGAACCCGGTCAGATACAGCGTCGTCTCACGCAGCGTCTTGGTGGGCAGTCCGCCGCTGTTGACGGGCGCCCCACCGAGCCGCGCGGCGCGCTCCACGAGCGCGACCCGCTTGCCGAAGTAGGCGGCCTGGGCGGCGCCCTTCTCGCCGGCGGGTCCCGAGCCGATGACGATGAGATCGTAGTGTTCCATGACCCCTACCTCGATGAGTCCGTGTAGTGCCCAGCCGCGTCGTGCAGGCGGAATGTAGCAGCAGGGCCTTGGGAATGGGATCCGGTCGGGTGGCCCGTCCCAGGCCGCCGCGCTCAGGCTGGGCGCCCCCGTTTCGCGGTCGAGGGCCCGCGGGGCGGGAACGAGGCGGTGACCCTGGGTGACTCGCCGGTCGTGGGCGCACCGGGGAGACGGTAGACCAGGACCGGTTCTGCCACGCCCTTCAGCGTGGCCACTTCTGTCTCCACGGGGCGCCCAGCGACGAGGTCTGCGACGCCGGGGCTCTGATACACCGCTTCGGTGAGTACGAGCTCGCCGGCACCGGCGATGCCACCCACGCGCGCGGCGATGTTCACGGCCTGGCCGAAGTAGTCGACCCGGCCCCTCGATGACACGCCGATGGCCGGCCCGTGATGCACGCCGACCTTGAGGATGAGGTCCGGTTCCATACGCCGGTTCAGCTGCTCCAGGCGCTCGAACATCTCGAGCGCCGTGCGCACCGCCTGCTGGGGCTCCGCGAACCGGGCCATGATCGCGTCGCCGATCGTCTTGACGATCTGGCCGCGATGGTGGCTCGTCGCTTCCTCCAGCACCCGGAAGTGCAGGCGGACCAGGTCGAAGGCCTCCACGTCACCGACCCGCTCGTACATGCCCGTCGAATCCTGCAGGTCCGTGAACAGGAAGGTCAGGTCACCGATCTCATGCCCGTGCGAGTCCGTGATCGCGTTGAAGCGGACCATGCTCAGTGGCAGCAGCACGGCGCCGACTGCGCCGAGCAGCAGCAGCGCGTCCGCGGATCGCCCCGTCGAGTCAACGACGTAGCGAGCCGCGAAGAGGACCGCGACCGCGCTGGCCATGGCCGTGCAGCCGGCCATGACCCAGGCCAGCGGCCGTCGTGCGCGCGCATCGCCAGTGCGGTAGCGCCAGAGCAGGGAAGTGGCCGCCGCCGCCAGCGCCGCGACGAGCGCGATGAGGCCGATGATCGAGACGACCCCCAGCAGCGGTTTGAGGTCGCTCGGGGCCGCCGCCGGATTGGGCAGCGTGGAGTACCAGAGCATCCCGCCCGATCGCAGGCCCGCGGCCACGGAGAGCAGAGCGGCGCCGACGAGCGCGGCTGCCGCGGTGACCCGTGTGAAGGGCCATTCTGGTCGCCCGTTGGGAAAGAGCAGCACGGCCACGATGACCGCTGCCCCGGAGAACGGCAGCTGGATGCTGGTCAGCAACCAGGCGAGCCAAAGCTGTGGCGCCGGGACGGGCCTGAAGGCGTGAACGGTCGACTCGAGCAGGAGATTGATGGGCATGAGCGCGGCCATCCCGAGCGCGATGGCCAGGAAGAGCCAGCCGATGGGATTGGTGGGGGCCCGCCGAACGACGGATACGCCGACCGTGCCGAAGACCATGCCCGTCAGCACGATGGCCAGCAGGCTGGGCAGGCCGAGCCGCAGGTCCACCGTCTGCCAGGAGACCCCACGCCACGACCATACGAAGGCCCCGGCCAGCAGGACTACGGTGGCAAGGAGCCACAGGCCGACGCCCAGCCAGCGCAGTCGCTCCGCTCGGCCCGGGCCGAGACGGCCGCCCAGTCGCACGGTCAGGGACCGTAGGCCACGGCTCGCACCGCATCGAGCCCCGCGAGGATGTCGTCGAGCTTGGTCGGGTCGGCGGTGTAGTCGAGGACGGCCTGCCAGAACGCCTCGTTCATCTGGTCGGGCATCGAGTCAGAGGCATCGAAGCGGAAGATCCGCGCGTCGGCCAGCAACTGGGCCTGGCGCTGCTGCGACTCGTCGGGATACTCATGGACGCGCAGGTTTCCAGAGATGGCCCCTCCGCTGCCGACGAGCAGTCGCTGAGCCTCGACCCCGACGAGATAGCGCACCAGCTCCCGCGCCGCGGGCGTATCGTTGGTCAGCGCGAACAGGTCACCAGCGCCGATCAGGGCTCCCTGGAAGCGGGGGTCGATGTCCGGGAAGGGCAGCCAGTCGTAGCGGCCACCCTGCTGCGCCACCGCTTCATCGAGGAAGGTGGACATGAAGCTGCCCTGGTGCACGAAGAGGCAGGCCGGCGGTTCGCTGAACAATCCGTCTCCAGCGTCGCTGAAGTGGGTGCGCAGCGCGCCCTTGATCCCGCCGGCCACATCGGTATCGTTGACGACCGTGGAGTAGGCCCCGAAGGCCAGGCGTATCTCGGGCGAGTCCCAGGAGATATCGCCCGCGACCCACGCGTCATAGAACTCGGGGCCGCTCTGGCGCAGGATGAAGTCCTCGATCCAGTCGGTCCCCGGCCAACCCGAGGAAGCGTCGGAGGCAAGGCCCACGCACCAGGGGCGGATCCCGCTGGAAGCGCTGAAGGTCATGGCCTGGTGCTGAAGTTCCCCCCACGTCTGGCCCGCTCCGGGCTGGTACACGTCCGGGTCGTACCACAGGAGCCCCTTGACCGTGCCCTTGATGAAGACACCCGCGAGCTGCCCTTCCACCGTCCCCAGCTCGACGAAACCGGGGGCAGTCTCGTTCTTGTAGGTGCCGACATCGATGACGTCGGTGAGGTCCACGAGGTCGTGGTTGCGCGCCAGCTCGAGCATGTAGCCTGGCCCCGGCAGCCCGGCCAGCTCAGGCGGGTCGCCCGAGGCGATGGCACGCTCGAGGGCCCCCTTCAGGTCACGGGTGGTGCTGACCACGATGGAGTGGCCGGTGCGTTGCTCGAAGGGCGCGACCGCTGCGCGGAAGGCGTCGATCTCCGGCCCCTCCCATGACGCCAGCACGCGGATCTCAGCGGCCTCTGACGTCGGGGCGGCGGGACCTTCACAGCCGGCGACCATGGCCGCGAGGACGAGCACGAGGGGGCCAGACCAGCGGGCCGCCGGCACAGGCCATCGGGGGGACGGACCAAGCATCGGTCTGAACAGCTCACTTGCTCGACTCTGGTTCGACGATCCGGCAGTTTACCGGACCGAAACGCCGCCAAGGCTAGCGGCAGCGATACGGTAGGCGATGTGGCCGCGGCGGTCCACTCCCAGGTCAGGAGTTGACCGGGCAGTTCCAGCCGGCCGGCGGGACCTGGCGTTCGGCCTGGACGGCGTCGTCCCGGACTTCGACTCTGATGACGTCCTCGCGGTACTCGAGGCTGACCAGCTGTCCCCGCGGCGGGGCAGTGCACCAACGCTCTTCATCGAGTGCGGCTGCGCTGCCCAGGCGCTGGACGACGAACGTGTACGAGAACTCGTGGCAAACACCCGATCCACGCAGCAGGGCGTCGACCTCCTCGGGTGACATCGTCCAGATGCCGGTGTCCTTGAACTGGTGGTCGGGCTCGGCCCAGCCCACGAGCTTGGCCGTGCCCAGCTCGAAGGAACCGACCTTGTGCTCACGAGGTGGCTCGATGACGGGGGAGATCCTGACCTGCTGGCGGAACTGCGCCAGCAGGGCTTCCTCGAACGTCTGGCCGTCGCGTCGGATCGTCGGGCCGAACCGCTCTCGGTACGCCATCCACTCCTCGTCGGTCATGGCCGCGCGCATCGCCGCGACCCGCTGGGCCGCGACGGCATCGGCGTCTAGCGGCTCAGGCGGCGTGCAGCCCGTCAGTGGCGCCGGGCCGCTGCCCGCGTGGAAGGCGTGGATGCGCATGCCATCCACCCGCAGGTCCAGCCTCCTCTTGCCCTTGCCCTTGCCCTTGCTCAGCCTGACGTTCGCCTCCATCGGCGCATCGAGCGGGGTCACGAACAGCGGGCCCTTGAAGGCGACCCACTCGGGGTCCTTGCGGCCGTCGTAGACGAGCCACTTGCTGATCCAGTAGTCGCTGCCATCCGATCGGAAGCTCATGTCCATGCGCATCTCTCGATCGTTCTCGAGCCACATGATGTCGTAGTCGCGGAAGTCCAGGCCCGCGGACGACTGGACGAACTCCGGGCTGATGGTGCCCGTGAAGATCCGCCCACCGGCCTTGATCCGCAAGCCGTCAGCCTCGAAGACGACGGACGTCGAGGGCCACTGGATGCGTTTGGTCGGATCGGTGTCGACGACCGGCGGGAGCCATGGCGTGGTCGTCGACTGTGTGACCACATCCTCGTCCACGCCGGATCGCGTGGCAGCCGGCGACGAACTCGGGTTCGCCAGGGTTGATGCTCCCGGCGGAGATTCGTCCTGGGCGGCTGTTGCCGTCGCCATCAGCATCATGGCGGCCAGCCCGGCCACCATCGCTCGCATCATCGTGCCCTCCTGTCGCTGCTCATAACTGGCATTTCCTTCGGTCCCGGAGTGGGTCACGATCGAGCGATGGGATCTCCCTGCGGCATGCGGGCACGGTCGCGGATGCGTCGGCAGATCCGTCGTCGGCAGGGAAGAGGGCACTCCCGACAGGGGAGGACGGCGCCACCAGATGGGCCCTTCGATGATAGCCCCCTTGTCACACCGCCAGCGACTCCGGTCGCCCATGCGACGAGCCTCTCGACAAGGCACGTCTGGGCCCATATCATCCCGCGCTATCACGGTCCCACCGCGCGGCCGAAGCCGCAGGGGAGCGGCGTCGGACCGTCGCTCACCAGGAGGGCCTCAGGCTCGATGGAACGGACCCGATCACCGCACGTGCCGCTCGCTGGCCACCTTGTCTCCGCGCTCGCGCTCGGCACCGCCGGTCTCCTAACCCTGGCATCCGCGGCGGCCGCTGCCAGCCCGGAGCCGACCCCCGACGGCGCGGACGGTTCGCCCTGCTGGGCAGACACGCCCGGCACGCTCGGCAGCATCGATCACCCGACCGATCCCGCGGCGATCGTCCTGCGCATGACCGTGGGCGGTGGTTTCGTGCCGTCCGAGGTCGCCTTCATGGAGAACGCCACCTTCACGCTCTACGGCAACGACGCGGCCATCTACCGACCGAGTGGATCGTCCGATTCGCTCTACGACCCGCTTCCGGCGTACGCCTGCTCGAAGCTCTCGCCGACCCAGGTCGACGACCTGTTGACCTTCGCCCTCGACGAGGGTGGCCTGGCTGAGGCGGACGGGCTGTATCCCAACCCGTACGTCGCCGACGCACCAGATACGACCTTCAGCATCGATGCCGACGGCGTCCAGAAGACCGTGGTCGTGCAGGCGCTCGGGTTCGACGAGGCCGGGATAGACGACCCGGAGGCACGAGCGGGCTTCGCGGCGCTGGCGGCCGAGCTGGCCGACTTCGGCGCGCAGGTCGAGACCTCCCAGCCATATGCGGTCCCGCGCTACGGAGCCATGCTGACCGAGGCCTGGCCGGAGCTCGAAGGGACCCCGGTCGCCTGGCCGTGGGACGACCTGTCGCCTGATGCCTTCGGGGCCGATCTCACCATCTACCCCACCCTGACGCCCGAGCAGGTGGCCCAGGTTGCGACCGTCCCCAATGGCGGACAGACCTTCATCCTCATGGACACACCCGACGGCGTGACCATGAGCCTGACCATCCGCCCGCTCCTGCCCGACGAGCTCGCGGCGTCTCCGCCGAGCGCGGAAGCCCCCAGCCCGAGCTTCCCCGCCGGCGACCAGCCGCTCGTGGGTACCACCTGGATGCTGGTCGGCTATCTCGAGAAGCCCGGTGGGCGCTACGTCGCGCCGGCCGCTGCAGCCCCATCGGAGCTCCGCTTCTCGGCGGCCGATGCGGGACAGCGGCTCTTCGACGCGAGCACCGGTTGTCTCGATCTGCGCGGGGAGTGGACCCGTGGACCCAAGCGTTCGGGCAATCCGACCAGGGCGATGGCCATGGCCGTCTGGGGTCGTGACGAGCTCCCGTCCTGTGCCCCTGACGTCGTGGCGCAGGATGTGGCGGTGCGGGAGGCCCTTGGCCATGTGGGCGCCTATACGCTGGCCGTCCAGGGGCCCGACGCGCTCGGCTATGGGCTCACCGAGGCTGACTTCGACGCGCAGCTGTGGGCTCACCTCACCGATCAGCCGGACCTCACGAGTCTGGTGCTCCGAGACCAGTCGGGCGAAGCCCTCCTGGTGTACGCGCCGCTGGATTTCAGCGTCGCGGCCGAGTTGCGAGGCAGATTGCGCAGCGTCGGCGCCAGGGACGGCCGAGAGCGAGTAGCGCCCAGCCGCCCGCACGCAGCTGCCGGCCGCCGGACGCGAGAGGTCGGAGCAGTGCCCGGCCGGGCAAGACCGGTGGCATCGCTGCTTCGGTATCCTGCGCGGATGATCCAGGAAGCGGACGGCTCCGCGCCCTACCACGGCTTTGATGCCGCCTATCGTGGCCTGCGACCGCCGTGGGATATCGGCCGACCGCAGCCGGCACTGCTGGAGCTGGCCAAGGTCGGCGCCCTGGTCGGTCCGGTGCTCGACGTCGGCTGCGGCACGGGAGAGCACGCTCTGCTCGCCGCGGAGCTCGGGCTCGAGGCCACGGGCATCGATGCCTCGCCGTCCGCCATCGCCATCGCCGAGCGCAAGGCTACCGAGCGCGGGCTCCGGGCGCGCTTCATGGTCGCTGACGCGCTCGACCTTGCCGCGATGGGACAGCGCTACGCGACGGTCCTGGACAGCGGTCTCTTCCACGTCTTCAGCGACCCCGAGCGGGCGCGTTTCGTGGCAGGATTGCGCCAGGTCGTGTTGCCCGGGGGGCACTACTTCATGCTCGGGTTCAGCGACCGCCAGCTCGGCATCGGTGGACCCCGCCGGCTGAGCGCGGCAGAGATCCGGGCGGCGTTCACGGAGGGGTGGACCGTCGAGGCCATCGAACCCGCCCACATGGAGACGACCATGCAGGGGCGCGTCATCGAAGCTTGGCTCGCGACGGTTCGGAGGACTGACGCCCAGGCGCGCTAACGCTTGGTCTCGTAGCCGAGGTACATGACCCCCGAGCCGAACGTCTGCGTCTCGAGCAGCCGCAGGCCGATGGGATCCCTGAGGGCGGGGAACATGGGTGTGCCGGCTCCGAGGATGACCGGATGGACGACCAGCCGGTACTCGTCTATGAGGCCGCGCTCGATGAAGGCCGAGGCAAGCGTCGGTCCGGCCACCCCGAGATCGCCGGGGTACTCGGAGCGGATCTCGGCCAGTCGCTCGCCCACGTCACCCGCTACCAGCCGGCAGCCGGGCCTGACCGATCCCAGCGTCCTCGAGAAGACGATCCTGGGCATCGCGTTCCAGATGCGGGCGAACTCGCGCTCGGGTTCGGTCGCCGTAGGATCGGACCCGGCCGTCGGCCAGTACGCCGCCATCAGCTCGTAGATCCGCCGCCCGTACAGCTCCGCGTCGAGCGACCGTGAACGTTCGTTGAACCAGGTATGCAGCTCATCGTCGACGAGCCCCCAGTCCAGGCGGTGGTCGACCGTCTCCACGAAGCCGTCGAGCGAGACATTGAGGTTGTAGATCAGCTTGCCCATGAGCATGCCTCCGATGCGTGCGCGAGTTGTGCCAGTCTGGCGCCATGGGGCCTTCCTCCCAGCTCGGTGCCGGCAGCCCAGCCCGCAGGTCGGGTCCGTGCGATCAATCCGGCTCGATGACCGCCAACCGCCGCGATGCTGATCCGAATGCCGCTGCCGGCCGGCTGGTAGCGGGCTCGATCGTGTTCGCCAACCGACGGAACCGGTCGACGGCCTCCGGCTGCAACGCGTACCAGATCCAGGTGCCGCGTCGCTCGCCGCTGATCCAGCCTGCTTCCCGCAGCACCTTGAGGTGATGTGACACGGTCGGTTGACGCACGTCGCCGCAGGCGCTGAAGTCGCAGGCGCAGACTGGCCCCTCGGTCGACAGCTGCCGAAGGATCGACAGCCGAGTCGGGTCGGCGGCAGCCTGGAGCAATCGGACGTCCGGATCGTCGGTTCGTTTCATCGCTTGACACTATATAGAAATCAATCTATATTCGCAACTATCGATACAGCCCACCTGAGGATGTCCGGCATGATCCCGCCCAGCTACTTCGTCCACGTGATCCAGTCCGAGCGTGAGCAGGACCTGCAACGCTGGCGACGCATCCATGAAGCGCGGGCTGCGGCTCACTCGCGCGAGGGCATCGGCCGGGTCGCGCGCTTGCTCGCCACCATCGACCGTCGGGCCCGGGGCGCTCGACCCGCGTCCGTCACGATCGCCTGCGACGGCAGCATCGCACCGGCTGCCTGCTGCAGCTGAACCGGAGGTACCCACCGTCATGACCGACCAGGTCCACGAGCTCGTGCGCGAGCGTTATGCGCAGAGTGCGCTCGCCGTCCTCGACGCCGCCGCTGGCTGTTGCGCCCCGGAGCCCGGCCTCGGCCCCGAGCTCTATAGCGCCCTCGAGCGTGACGAGCTGCCCGAGACGGCCGTGCTGGCCTCGCTCGGCTGCGGCAACCCCATCGCCGTGGCCGACCTGCGCGAGGGCGAGCGTGTGCTCGACCTCGGCTCCGGCGGCGGCATCGACGTGCTGCTCTCGGCGCGGCGGGTCGGCCCCACGGGGCGGGCCATCGGCCTCGACATGACCGACGAGATGCTCGCCCTGGCCCAGCGACACGCGGCCGAGGCGGGCATCACCAACGTCGAGTTCCTCAAGGGCCACATCGAGGCCATCCCGTTGCCGTCAGCGTCGATCGATGTGGTCATCAGCAACTGCGTGGTGAACCTGGCCGCGGACAAGCCCGCCGTGTTCCGCGAGATCGCCCGGGTGCTGCGACCCGGTGGCCGTGTCGGTATCACCGACATCGTGGCCGAGAACGACCTGACGACCGAGCAGCGCGCCGAGCGCGGCAGCTACGTCGGCTGTATCGCGGGCGCGCTCTCGACCTCGGAGTTCGAGGCCGGTCTGCGTGAGGCCGGACTCGTCGATGTCAGCGTGACCCCCACGCACGCCGTGGCCGAGGGCATGCACAGCGCCATCATCCGGGCCAGCCGAAACCCACAGCCTGGGCGGGTCGCCGAGCGCGCGCTCGAGTACGTTCCTGCGCGGGCCGCCACGGACGGTTGCTGCGGTGGAGGCTGCTGCTCCTAGGACCGGCACGACCGCAGGTCCCCAAGAGCGCTGCGAGCGCCCCAGCCACGCGTGCCGCCTCAGCCGCTGAGCGCGAAGACCTCGAGCGATGTGGGCAAGCCCTTGAGCTGGTGCGTGCCCCTCGGCTCAAGGCGCAGAGCGGCGTCGTCGACCAACCCACGCGTGCTCGACGAGACGATGATCTCCGAGGCGCCGCCGAGGGCCATCAGGCGGGCGACCGCGTGGACCGCCACACCGCCGATGTCACCGGGCAGCAGCTCGACCTCCCCGGTGTGGACGCCGATGCGGACGGGCAGGCCGATGGTGTCGGTGGCCTCGCGGACGGCGGCCGCGCAACGCAGGGCCCCGCGGGCGCTTGCGAACATGGCCAGGAAGCCGTCGCCGGTGGTGTTGACCTCCTGGCCCAGGTAGCGGTCCAGCCGGTTGCGCACGACGCGGTTGTGCTCGCCCAGCAGCTGCTTCCAGGCGCTGTCACCGAGCCGGCTGGCCGCGGCCGTCGAGTCCACGATGTCGGTCATCAGCAACGTCGTGACGATGCGGTCGGTGCTGGCCGGCTGGCCCACCTGCGCGATGTTGCCGAGGAAGTCGAGCAGCACCGCCGGCTCGTCGCCCAGGACCCACGCATCGTGGCCGGGCGGCACGTCGAAGACCTCGTTCGGCTCGAGCTCGACATACTCGCCATCGTCCATCCGGACCGCGAATCGCCCGGACAGGAGCAGCTGCACGTGGTGCACCTGGCACTGCTTCTCGTCGGTCTCCTGGCGCAGGTGGGTCGACCAACTCCATCCGGGCTGGAGCGTTGCCAGTCCGACCGTGAGCGAACCGGCACTGGCGATGGCCAGGCGCAGCTGTGGCAGCTCGCGGACCTCGTCCGGATGGTCGAGGCTCTTGCGCTCGACGCGACTCATGGCCCGCACCCTAGCGGTCACCCCGCGGACTGTCGAGCCTTGGCCTACCGATCTGCGAGCGCCAGCGAGATGACCGGCAGGTGGGGGCCGGTGGGCCCGTAGGTTGGAGGTGCCGATCGGTGCTCATGCGGATCGGTGCTGCCGCCGATGGACGCCAACCGCGACGCCACCGCCACCGGGCACCGCCTGAGCCTTCCGGGGGCTCAACCTGACGTCTCGTCACCCGAACTCGCGGCCTTCAGCCCTCGGGCGACTCAGCGCGGCAGATCGAGCCCTCCGCCACCGGGCACGGCCTGAGCCTTCCGGGGGCTCAACCTGACGTCTCGTCACCCGAACTCGCGGCCTTCAGCCCTCGGGCGACTCAGCGCGGCAGATCGAGCCCTCCGCCACCGGGCACGGCCTGAGCCTTCCGGGGGCTCAACCTGACGTCTCGTCACCCGAACTCGCGGCCTTCAGCCCTCGGGCGACTCAGCGCGGCAGATCGAGCCCTCCGAGGGCGCATATCCACGGATCGGGCGGCAGGCCGGTCGAGTTGAGCCCTCGGGCGGCTCATGGGTAACTGGTGCCGTCGCCTTGGCCCAAAGGACAAACTGGGGTGGTGCCGTCGCTCCGGCCCCGAACGACTCACCGGTGGTGGTGCCGTCGCTCCGACCCCGAACGACTCACCGGCGGCGGTGCTCTGGCTACCAGAATGCTAAGTAACTTAGTGATAGAATGACCACACCACCCACCGACCGTACGCGAGAGGAGTCGAACCCATGGCCCAGGATGTCAAGTTCCCCGACTGGCGAGCGCTGGTCCGCTATTCCGAGCCAGGCCCGCAGCCCACGCTCCTGCGCGATGACCCCGACCTGCGTGTGCTCGTCGCGGGGCTGGAGCCGAACGGGCGCATCCCGCCGCACTCCGGACCGCTCGGGGTCTACCACTTCCTCGAAGGGGAGGGTGTCATGACCGTCGACGATGAAGCGCACGAGGTCGTGGCCGGCACCACGGTCATCGCGCCGGCCGGCGCCACTCGCGGCATCACCCCCAGCACGCGCCTGGCCTTCCTGGCCGTCCGGGTCGGGACGGAGGATCGCGACTGAGCACCACGGATCCCGTCAGCCAGGCAGCCGCGAGCGGTTCCGCGCCCGCTGCGCGCCGAGTCGCCGTCCCTCGTCAGCATGGGGCATGGGCGATGCTGGCCACGCCGCTGCTCCTGGGGCTAGCGGTCAGCCAGCCTGCGGCCTCGCAGGTCGTGGTGGCGGTCGCGGCCGTCTCGGGATTCCTGCTTTCCAGCACGGCCCAGACCTGGCTCCGCGCTCGGCGCTCAGCGGCTTACCATCGCCGACTGGCGCTCTTGGGCACGGCCTTCGGCCTCAGCGGGCTTGCGCTCGTGGTGGTCTGGCCGGCCTTGCTGGTCACGCTGGCAGTGCTCCTGCCCGCGGCGGCGGTGACCCTTCGCGGAGCGCGGCCGGGCACGCCGCGGGACCTGGCCAACAGCTTGGCCCAGGTGGCCCAGGCCGTCGTGCTGGTGCCGATCGCGGCGTGGGTCTCGGGCGCCTGGGATGTTGCTGCGGTGGCCGCCATGACCGTCGTGGCGGGTGCCTTCCTCGGGGGTGAGGTGCTTGTCGTCCGGTCCGTCCTGCGCGAGCGCGGCAACACTCGCTTCGCCATCCTATCGATCGGCTATCACGCCTTCCTGGCGGCCGTGGCGTACCTGGCGCTGCCTCCCGCGTACGCGGTCCTGGCTCTCGCCCTCTTGCTTCGCGCCGCTCTGCTGCCACCGCTGCAGGGACGCTGGGCGACCACCCCCCACCCGTTACGTCCGATCCAGGTGGGCCTGCTGGAGCTGGGCTGCTCGGTCGCGCTTGTCGTCGTCGCCTTCGCCATCCCGCTCTGACACACCGCATCCCACGCCGGCCGCGGCGCCTGCCGCCCGGTCGGTGCGCCCGGTGTGATCGGTCGGCTCCTGCGGCCGCCGAAGTCACTCAGATCGCGCTGAGAAGCCCACTCAGATCGCGCTGAGAAGCCACTCAGATCGCGATGAGAAGCCCACTCAGATCGCGATGACTGGCTCCACCGGGTACGGCGACAGGATCTGGCCGCCCTGGGGTGTGACCCGGTAGACGTCCTCGAAGCGCGCGCCGCCGAACCCTGGGATGGCCAGGACCGGGTGACCGATGGTGACCGTCATGCCCTCGCGCAAGGGCACACTCTTGTGCGGCGGGATGATGGTCGGCGCCGGAGTCTCTTCGAAACGCAGCCCCAGACCATGGCCGATGCCATAGACATGGAAGCGCGCCAGGTCGTGACGCGCGTAGACCTCACCGGCGACCTCGTCGAGTCGCGCCGGCGTGACCTCCGGCACCATCGCCGCCCGTACCGCTTCGACCGCCTCGAGGTAGGCGTCGAAGAGCCCCTGCTGGCGTTCATCGGGCTCGCCCAGCACGAAGGTTCGGGCGAGGTTCGCACAGTAGCCCCGGACCTGGGGCGTGAGGTCGATGATCGCCAGCTCACCGGCCTTCAGCGGCGCTGGGCTCTGGCGGCCGTGGAGCATGCAGCTCTCGATGCCGAAGTTGGCCCACAGTGGCGTGCTCGTCGACTCGGCCCCCGCTTTCATCATCACGTACAGCGCCTCGGTCACGACCTCGTGGGCGGTCACACCCGGGCGCAGCAGCTCGCGAACGCGGTCCATGCCCAGGCCGGCGATGCGCTGCGCCTCGGTCATGAGCTCCAGCTCGCCGGGATCCTTGATGCCACGCAGCGGGTCCATCACCGCGTCCGACGTCACCAGCTCCATCCCGGGATTGACCTTGCGGAACATGTCCACGAGGAACGCCGGAGTGTCGAACCATTGCTGCATGCCGACCTTGGGGCGTTCCCCAGGTGCCGTGTCGGCGGCCTTGGCGATCTCGTTCAGGCGCCCCACGACGTCGTGGATCTGTCCGCCGACGGTCGTGAACACCTGGACGCGCCCGTCGTCGAGGCCCGCTGCGAGCTCGGGTTCCTCGCCCGCGAAGGCGACGATCTCGACGGGGCCGGTGGCGGGGACGATGGCGCGTGGCTGCGAGCGGTCCTCGCCGAAGAGGTAGCGGAAGTCGTCGTGGTTCATGATCATGATGGCCACGAGGCCCTGTTCGCGCATGCCCTGCTGGACGCGGGCGATGCGGTCATGGCGGATATCCACGGTCGTCCTCCGGGTGTCGTTCGTTTGTCCAGTCCAAGTATGGCCCTGGCCCGGTCTCGGACGGGTAGGGGACCGCCGCCAGCGATCCGACCGCCGGCCTGGCGGCCTGTGGCGACCGTCGTAGGCGTCCGGTCACGGTTCGTGCGCGCCGGCTGCGCGACACAGACTCGGTCGCGGTCAGTACTCGCCCTTGATCACGAAGAACGAGCCGCGGATGGTCCCGGCCAGCTTCGATCTCTGTCGCGCGAACTTGAAGCGCGAGGCGAGCTCCGTGGGGACCTCCATGCCGTCCGAGAGCTTGAAGCCGACCGCCCGCTTCCCGCCCTCGGCCAGCGTGTAGAGCACGTTGATCGACAGGCCGTCCTCGTAGAACACGTACGCCCAACGCACGCCGTCGACGGTGAAGTTCGTGGCCTCGAGCGGTCGCGCGGCGATGGCGATGTCACGTTCGGCAGCGAGGATGTGGTGCACCCACTCGATCGTCTCGCGGGCCTCGTCCGCGGGCTCGACGGTGAAGTCGTGGTCGTACTTGTTCTTGAAGTAGCGAGCCTCGTTCGCGCGGAGGCCGGCCAGTGCCGGGGCCACCGGCGACGACTCGAGCCCGCTGGTCGAGACGTCCTTGAAATCGACGAGGTAGGACATGTGGTACTCCCGGAGCGAGGATAGGCACGGGCTTAGCCATACGATCGCGAGTGTACGCAGTCAGGGGCTTGAAGGCGTCAGACCGTCGCCTTCGCCGCCACGTTGCAGCAGGAACATCGACCGCTCCACTCGCCGGCGCTGAAGGTACCGATGGGGCGTCTCGCCGAAGATCGCTCGGAAAGAGCGGCTGAAATGCGCCGGTGAGACATGCGCGACTGCGCCCACGGTGCGCACGTCGAGTGGTTCGGCATAGGCCCGGTCCATCGCGCCACGCGCACGCAACAGGCGCCGGTTCAGATCCTCGGTCTCCCGGCTCACCGCGCAAGCCTACCCCTGGCGGGCTGTGGCCTACAGCGGCGAGGTTGCCCAGTACCATGCAAGGCGCGGCAGGGTGGAGCTCGCGGTCGTGGTCCTGGACCGAGCGGCGAGCGACATAGGGAAACGGAGATCGCGCCTGGTGCTACCGATCGCAGACCAGTGGTATCGAAGGCTGCTCGCCGCGGCCCTGGTGTTGGGCGTGGCCGGTGGCCTGTTCGCCTTGGCCTACTCCGGTCTGACCACAGCAGGCATCGACCTCTTCTTCGGTGAGCCGACCTCGGAGCTGTTCGCGGGGCGGTGGTGGTGGATCCCGCTCGTGGCGGTCGGCGCTCTCATCGTCGTGGCCATACGTCAACGCACGGGTCTGGGCGGTGACGTGCCTGGGGGCATCGCGCTCGTGCGGGTCGGCTGGGTCCAGCCGTCCACGGCCGTGCCCGTGATCGCGGTCTCGGTGGTGTCGCTCATCTTCGGCGCGAGCCTGGGTCCCTCGCTGGGCATCATCGTCTTCGGAGGTGGCCTGGGGGCCTGGCTGGTGTCACGTCGCCCGGAAGCCGACGAGGCCGAGCGGCAGGAGAACGCACTGGCGGGCATGGCCGGTGGCCTCGGCGCGGTCTTCTCCGGCCCGCTGTTCGCCAGTGTCATGGACACCGAGCTGTCCCCGCGCCCCAAGCGCGACTACGTCTCCTCCTTCGTACCGCGGTTCCTCTCCTCGGTGGTCGGGTATATCGTCTTCTTTGGGGTGACGAGCCAGGTGATGCTCGGTTCGTATGCCATTCCCGATTACGCCTTCGAGTGGGTGCACATCCTGTACGCGCCCCTCCTGGGCTTGCTCGCCGCGGCCACGCTGGTGGTCTTCGCGCTTATCGACAAGGTCGTCGGCCGTGCCGCCCGGTCCATCGCCAGCCCGTACCTGACGGCACTCGCGTTCGGCGCGCTCATCGGGCTCATCGCCTTCGCCGTGCCGCTCGCAGCCTCCGGAGGGAGCGCTCAGCTCGTGTACCTGAGCGAGAACCTGGAGAGCTTCGAGGTCGGCCTGCTCATCCTGGCCCTGCTGGCCAAGATGGCCGCTGTCAGCCTCAGCAACAAGGCTGGCTTCCTGGGCGGACAGGTGTTCCCGATGCTCTTCATCGGCGGGACGGTCGGAGCCCTCATCAGCGCCGTCGTCCCCGCGATCCCGGCCTCGCTGGCGGTGGGGGTCATGATCGCGGCGGTGCCCGGGGCCATCATCGGCGCCCCCGTGACCTTCATCATCCTCGGCGTCGGGACCGTGGGGCTGGGCATCTCGTCGGTGGCGCCCATGGGGATCGCCATCATCACCGCGCAGCTGGCCGTGTCAGCACTGCGCCTTCGGAGGGAGCACGACAGCATGTAGCGGTGCCGGTCAGTCGGTGTTCCGGTCAGTCGGTGTCAGGGCCCATCAGCCGAAGGCCGGGGAACGGCTCGAGCAGGCCGATCGCGATGGCCGACTCGATGGCCTCGCTTCGGCTCGACACGCCCAGCTTCCCGTAGATCGAGAGCGCCTGGGTCTTCACCGTGGTGCGCGATACGCGTAAGCGGTCGCCGATCTCCTCGAAGGTGAGGTACGTCGAGAGCATGGGCAGCACGCGCAGCTCGGCCGGCGTCAGGGTCGAAGGTCCCGCGAGCGTGCGGGCCGCGTCGCCCACGCGCTGCCGAAGTTCAGCCAGCTCCTCGATCAGCACGCCCAGGTGGGGCCGCCGACGGGCGATGCCTTCGGCCTGGGCCACGACGGTCCGGGCGCCACTGGGGTCGCCGATCGCGAGATAGCCCCTGCCCAGTTCCACCAGCGCAGCCACGGACGTCCAAGGCAGAACGTACGAGGCCAGCGGCCGGACGACCTGTGCGTGGACGAGCTCCGATCGAGCGGCCGCCAGATCGCCCCTGCGGAGCGCCACGCGAGCCTGGACCGCGTGCACGATGAGGGACGTTGCCGTCTCGGTGAGGCCGGCTTCTCCGAACCACTCGTGGGCGGCCCGAGCATGCTGCTCGGCGGCACCCCACTGGCCGGCACTCATGGCCAACGTCGCGCGACCTGCCAGCGCCATTCCGGCGGACACGCCACTGCTCCGTGCTGCGGCCACCGACTCCGCGAACGCAGCGTCCGCGAGTTCCGGATCGCCTTGCAGCTGATGTGCGGAACCAAGGAGATAGAGCGCCAGCGAGCGCCAAGGGCTCCCTGGCGGTTCGGACTCGACCGCGAGAGAAGCGTCCGCAAACATCTGTTCCAGCCCGTGGCGAGCCATGGCCGCTCCGAGCAGTGCCTTCGCCGACGCGAATGAGGCCGACCCGTCCCCGGGCGGCCCGGTGAAGGCCGAGTGCTCCGCGATATCGGCCATGCGGTCGGCCATCTCCGGTCGGCCATTGAGGGCATCGAACCAGGCCCGGATCAGGGCCAGCGGAGGCAGCCGCCTGAACTGCTCCTCATCGAAGCTCCCCAGCCAGCGGTCGACTCGTTCGGTCTGGCCAGCGTAGTGGGCCAGGATCGCGGACCGCAGGACCAGGCGTGCGGTCGCATCCGAGTCTTGGCCCAGGAGCGAATGCTCGATCGCCAGCTCGGGCTGGCCCGCTGCAGCGTATGCCGCAGACGCGCGGCGATGGAGCTGTGGCACGGTACCTGGTGCAGCCCGCTCGAGCTCCGCGAGAAGGTAGTCCCGCAGTAGTTGATGGTAGCGATACGACCTGGGCTCGCCTTCGACCACCGAGATGAGCTGGTTCGTGCGCGCCAACGATCTCAGCCGCGCGGCGGTGCCATCCCCGTCGGCAACGCTGGCAGCGATGTGCTCCTCCACGATCTCGAGGATGGAGGTATGCATGAGCACGGCGAGATCATCGACGCTGAGGTCCGTGCCCAGCGCGACACGCATGTACTCGGCGACGAGATCGTCGTGACCCGGGTCCACACTCGTTTCGGAGACGACTTGGGTGCGACGCTTGGCGGCGAGCGTCGACAGGTAGATGGCGGCTGCCCAGCCCTCCGTCTCCGCGGCCAGTGACCGCGCCTCCTCCTCGTTCAGCCGATGGCCGGCGGCACTCGTGAGCGCGCGTGTCTCTTCGGCCGTGAACGCAAGGGCACGGCGGTCGATCTCGACGAGGTCACGCTGGACGCGAAGTTTCATAAGCGGGATGCCTGGATCCGACCTTCCGGCGATGACGATCTGCACGCCCAGCGGCCGGTATTCGATGAGCAGCGCCATCGCGTCGAGACATCGCTGGTCGGTGAGCCGGTGGAAGTCGTCGAGGACGAGAACACCTGGGCGGCTCCAGCGATGCAGCTCGGTCGCGAGACGCGGTACGGCCCGCGCGAGGATGCGCGGTCCGGGCGCCGTCAGCATCGAGCCGATGGACGGTTCGATGGGCTCGATACGATCGATGGCTGCAGCCAGATAGGCAAGCAGGATGCTCGGTTCGTTGTCGAGCTCATCGAGGGAGAGCCAGGCGATGGGTCGCTCCTCGTCGGCCGCCCAATCGGCGAGCAGCACGGTCTTCCCGTAGCCGGCGGGGGCGATGATCGAGATCACCGCCGCCGTGCGGTCGGCGGTGATCTCGGTTCGGAGCCGCTCTCTCCGAACCATGTGTGCCCCCATCGAAGGCCGGCGAAGCTTGGCCTCCACCAACCGGAACGGGACGAATCCGGCCGGCGCACCCACCTGTTCACCGCGCGACTGCTCGGGACGTTGTCCACCGCGCGCTGTCTCTCTCATGGCCTCCCGCCAGGTGGTGAACTCTCGGTTCCGGACCGTACCACCCCGTGGTCCGACCACGCAGAGTGCCGCCGCGGACGGCCGAAGGTCACGTACGGAGGGGCCGACCGTGAACAGGGGGCAAGGCCGAGCGTGCACGAGTTCGGCGGTGCGCAGAAGAGCTGTGGAACGTCCGGCTAGGGCTCGCGAGCTTCGAGCGCAGCATCGACATCGTACCCGGCCGTGATCGCGATCTTGGGCGCCGCGGAGACGATCTTCGCCGAGCCCACCGAGACGGCGACCGCATAGAGCACCGCCACCAGGTCCTCCACGGTGGCTCCCGCCTCCAATGCGGTCTGCACCGCGTTCCGGTATGCCGTGGCTGGGGCATCGAGTGCCACCAGAGCACCGATCTGGACCAGTGCCTCTGAACGTTCATCGAGCCTGGCCGGACCGGTCTCGTCATCGTCGGGATCGACCATCGCGGCGAGCAGATGGGGCTCTCCGATCGTGAGCCGACGGAGCGTCGTCTCCGCAGATCGCATGGTCCATCCTCCGCCCGGCGCTGGTGGCGTGCCCAGGGACGCGCCTGGTACCCATTGGGCGCGCTCTCCGGCTGTTCCACATCATCCGATGTGGACGATGACCACCCGCAGCGGGGCCTGTTCACTGGAGATCGACCCAGCGGCGCTCGGTCATCTCGCTGTTCGCGCTCGCTTGGCCGATCACGGTCTCACGGCATCAACGACCGCTGAGCCGACGAGACCAGGAGACGGAGGGCCGACGGTGGCAACGATCACCCCCAAACGCATCGCACGTTTCATCGAGCCGTTCAAGGTGGAGCCCGGACGCAGGGTCCGGCTGCCGCGCGATTTCGACCCCGCGAAGGTCACCGCGGAGGCCACCAAGAGCGAGAAGAAGGAGGTGCTCGCCTCCGGCATCGAGCTGCTCGCGGAGTACCAGGCGCGGCTGGCCGCGCAGGACACCTATGGCGTGGTCGTCGTGCTCCAGGCCATGGACGCGGCCGGCAAGGATGGCACCATCCGCCACGTCATGAGCGGGGTCAACCCGCAGGGCGTGGAGGTGAACGGCTTCAAGACGCCCTCCGCCACCGAGCTCGACCACGACTACCTCTGGCGCTACCAGCGCAAGCTGCCTGAGCGCGGCCACATCGGCATCTTCAACCGCTCCCACTACGAGGAAGTGCTCGTCGTGCGGGTCCACCCCCAGATCCTGGCCGGCCAGAAGCTGCCACCGAGCTCGAAGAAGGGTGACGTCTGGAAGCGACGCTACCGCGAGATCAACGACTGGGAGCGCTATCTCACCGACCAGGGCTACCGCTTCGTCAAGCTCTTCCTCAACCTGAGCAAAGAGGAGCAGCGCCGCCGCTTCCTGTCGCGCATCGACGAGCCCGACAAGAACTGGAAGTTCAGCGCCAGCCGACGCGCATGAGCGCACCTTCTGGGACGACTACCAGAAGGCTTTCAGCGACGTTCTTTCCAATACCAGCACCGAGTGGGCGCCGTGGTACGTCATCCCCGCCGACGACAAGCCCTTCGCGCGGGTGGCGGCCGCCGGCGTCATCGCCGATGCCCTGATCGGCATCGACCCCCAGTACCCCACCGTCAGCGACGACGCCCGGGCGCAGCTCCAGAGCGTCAAGGCCGAACTCATGGTCCAGGCGCCCGCAGGTGTCGACGCCGACCCGGTCGCGGCGGAGCTCGCCGCCGCGGCCGGCAAGAAGTCGAAGTCGGACAAGAAGGGCAAGAAGGCCAGGAAGGCCGGGAAGGGCAGCAAGTCATGACCGCGGCCACGCCTCCAGCGGAGGGCAACAAGACGCCCAATCCCAATTCCACCGCCTGGTTCGCCCTGAGCCCGGAGGACGCCCTGAAGGAGCAGGGAGTGGACCAGGAGCAGGGCCTGGCCTCGGCTGAAGTCGAATCGCGCCGCTCCAGGTTCGGGCCCAACAAGTTCGCCTCGGCCAAGAAGGCCGCACCCTGGCAGATCTTCCTTGGGCAGTACGCCGATCCCATGCAGATCGTGTTGGTCATCGCCGGCATCGTCTGCCTCTTCCTGCCTGACCAGTTCTTCACCGGCTTGATGCTCATCCTCTTGACGTTGTTCAACGCGATGATGGGCATGAACCAGGAAGGCAAGGCCTCGTCAGCCGCCGATGCCCTCACCCAGAAGTTGGTCGTCACGGCCAAGACGCGCCGCAACGGCGCCCTCGTGGACGTGCCCATGGAGGAACTCGTCCCCGGCGATATCGTCAACCTGCAGGCTGGCGACCTGGTGCCGGCAGACGCTCGCATCCTTGACGCCGCGACCCTTGAGATCGACGAGTCGGCGCTGACCGGCGAGAGCGTGCCCACGCCCAAGTCGGTCGATGCCGTGGCCAAGGACGCCGCGCTGGGCGACCGCGTGGACATGGCCTTCATGAACACCCAGGTCACCCGCGGCTCGGGCGTCATCGTCGTGGTCACCACGGGCATGGATACCCAGGTCGGCCACATCAGCGGCATGCTCTCATCCACGGTGAGCGAACAGACGCCCCTGACCAGGCAGATCAACGGCCTGACGCGTCAGATCCTGATCCTGGCTGGGTTCGCGCTGGCCGCCTCGCTCATCCTGGGCGTCTATCGCGGGGCAGCCCTCGAGGAGCTCTTCCTCACCGCGGTCGCGTTCATGATCGCGGCCATCCCCACGGCCCTCCCGGCCATCGACACGGCCATCCTCTCCAAGGGTTCGCAGATGCTCGCGGCCGCGGGTGCCATCGTCAAGCAACTGCGCTCGGTCGAGACGCTCGGCTCCACGTCCGCGCTCAACTCGGACAAGACCGGCACGCTCACCATGAACCAGATGACCGCGGTCCAGCTCTCGATCGCGGGCCGCCGCTACACCATCACCGGCACCGGCTACTCGACCGACGGACACATCACCCAGGCCGCCGGCCAGGCTCCGGTCCCGCTCGAGCCATATCTGCTGCCGATGGCCCTCTGCTCCGATGCCGAGGTGCGCGACGCCAAGCTTACGGGTGACCCCACCGAGGGTGCGCTCGTCGTCCTCGCCACCAAGGGCGGCATCGACGTCGACCAGACCCGCGATACCTACCCGCGCGTGGGGACACTGCCCTTCGACGCGGCCTACAAGCTGATGGCCACCTTCCACGACTGGACCGATGAGAAGGGCAAGAAGGTCGTGCGTGCCTACATCAAGGGCTCACAGGACCAGATGCTCGAGCGCGCGGCGCTCGTCAGCGGTCAGGATGGCAAGGCTGTCCCGGTCGCAGAGCTGCACGACGCCTACGTGGCCGAGAGTGACCGTATGGGCCAGCAGGGCATGCGCCTCATGGCCACCGGCTTCAAGGACCTCGACCCGGCGACCTTCGACCCCGATGCCGACCTGCTCAAGGCCATCGAGGGGCTCACCCTGCTGGCCTTGGTCGGCATCACCGACCCACCGCGACCGGCTGCCAAGGCGGCCATCGCCGAGGCCCATGCAGCCGGCATGCAGATCCGCATGATCACCGGCGATGCTGCACTCACCGGCGAGGTGGTGGCGCACCAGCTGGGCATCACGGGCAAGGGCATCACCGGTGCCGAGTTCTCCGCCATGAGCGACGAGGAGGTACGTCGCGAGGTCGGTGACATCGGCGTCGTCGGCCGGGTCACGCCCCAGGACAAGGTCCACCTCGTTGACGTCCTGCGGGAGCAGGGCCACATCGTGGCCATGACCGGTGACGGCGTGAACGACGCGCCGGCCATCAAGAAGGCCGACATCGGTATCGCCATGGGCATCACCGGCACCGCGGTCACCAAGGCTGCGGCTGACATGATCCTGTCCGATGACAACTACGCCACCATCATCAAGGCCGTCAGCATCGGCCGCAACGTCTATGACAACCTGGTGCGCTTCATCCGCTACCAGATGGCCGCCTGCTACGCTTACATCACGGTGTTCCTGGGCGCAGCGCTGCTGAACATCCTGGGCGGCGTCCCGTTCCTGCCGCTGCAGACCATGTGGCTCAACTTCACGGTCAACGTCTTCCAGGCCATCGGCCTCGGGTTCGGCAAGCCCCGTGATGGCCTCATGCAGGAGAAGCCGCGGCCCAAGGACCAGAAGATCCTGCCGCCTCAGCTCACTGCCTGGCTGGTGATGGTCGGGCTGATCATGGGGGTCGGCACGCTGGCGGTCATGAACTGGGCCGGCGGCGCCTACGGCGACACGGTGGCCCGCACGATGGGTGTGACCACCTTCGCGCTCTTCCGCATCGTCTCCTCGCTGGAGACCGCGGATGAGAGGCGGTCGGTCTTCTCGGGATATGTCCTTGACAACCCCACCCTGCTCAAGGGGACCGGGCTCTCCATCCTGTTCATCGTGCTCGCGACCGAGCTCGGCATCCTCCAGAACGTGCTCTCGATGGTGCATCTCAACGGTGAGCAGTGGCTCATCTGCATCGGCGTGGCGCTGTCACTGCTGGTGGTGGAAGAGGGCCGCAAGTTCCTGAAGGTCCGAACTGGCCACGAGCTGCCCGAGCCGACGGCCAGCGTCTCGGTGGCCGGGGTACCCGCGAGTGCCTGAGCCGACAGGGGAGGCGATACCCAGCGCAGCAAGAACGCCTCAGTCAACCACGTGATCGATGCATGAACAGGAAGGAACCAGCAGTGGCTGACCCGGGGCCTCGTTCCTGGGCCATGCTTCACTTCCCTGAGTGAGGACACCGATGACTGATGGCAAGGTCGATGCCGATCAGGGGCCGCGCCTCCCCAAGGATCTGCCGCTGGATCGCTTCAACGCCTTCTCCGATGGTGTCTTCGCCATCGCCATCACGCTGCTCGTGCTCGAGCTGCCGGTCCCGACCGGACCCGACCTGCTCGAGCATCTGCTCGAGGAGTGGCCGGAGTTCCTGGGCTATCTCATCAGCTTCGCCTTCATCGGTGGCAGCTGGATGACCCACGCCCGCACCACGAGGTTGATGCAGGGTAGTGACACTCTCGCAGCCGGACTCAACCTCCTGGCCCTGCTGTTCATCGCCCTGCTGCCGTTCTCGACCAACCTGATGGTGAGCAATCTCAGCGGCCCGGATACGGGCGTGGCGGTGCTCGCCTACGGCCTCAACGTATTCGTCGCGTCGGTGATGCTGACGCTGCTGATGGCCTACCTCGTGCGCCAGCGGTCGCTGCTGGGTGGCGAGATCGCCGATGAGACACTGGCCGCGCTGGCCCGGCAGCGCAGGATCTCCAACGGGGTCTGGCTGATCGCCGTCTTCGTTGCCCTGGTCGCGCCGCCGCTGGCGGTCGCCCTCTATGTGTTGGCCACGGTGCTGATGTTGGCCCTGCCGTTCCTGCAGGTGCGCCACATGTGATCCCGCGGCATCCCTCGCTCCAGCGCGATCGATGCACGATCGTCACCCGACACAGCGGGCGGCCATCGCGGCCGTGCTGGTACGTCCTCCTGTATGGACGATGACGCGGCATGCGGGAGGGGGTCCACTCAAGTCGGTCGTATCAGCCATCACTCGAGGCTCATCAGGGGTAGAGCGGCGAGCATCGCGTTCGCCATAGCCAGGACCAACTGGGCATCCAGAAGCAGGAGGTCACCGCAGCCGACGCCGAGGCCGAGTAGGCCGCTCTGCGTCGGCCAGCCCGACTGCAGCAGCCCCGAACGGCACCGACCGCGGGGGGCGGTCGGCCCCGAACCTCTGCCCGGTGCGGCACCGATCGGTGATCCGGGCGATGGCGGGCCAGGCCGACCTCGGTCCTCAGTCGGGTCGGCGCAAGAATGCATGCTCGGCCGGGGACCCGTGTTGAAGCACGGCTACTACGAAACATGAGAGGGGAGAGAGCGGTGAGCGCTCAGCGTAAGCCGACGACTGAGACCGAGACAGGCCTTCGTGCTTGAGGCCCTGACGCCATCGCTGCTGCTGGTCATCGCCCTGGCCGTCGTCTTCGACTACATCAATGGCTTCCACGATTCGGCCAATGCCATCGCCACCTCGGTGGCCACCCAGGCACTGCGCCCCCGCAACGCGGTGCTCATGGCCGCGCTCATGAACTTCGCCGGAGCCTTCGCCGGCACCGCAGTGGCCAAGACCATCGGAGCCGGACTGGTGGATGTCGAGACGACCACGGAAGCCGTGGTCGTCGCAGCGCTCCTCGGCGCGATCGCCTGGAACCTCTTCACCTGGTGGTTCGGTATCCCCAGCTCGTCCTCGCACGCGCTCATCGGAGGACTGCTCGGCGCCACCATCGTGGCGGCTGGTGCGGGCGCGCTCAATGTGGCTGGCATCGTCGACAAGGTCATCGTGCCCATGTTCTCGTCGCCGCTCGTCGGGTTCGTGCTCGGCCTGCTCTTCATGGTCCTGCTGGCACGGCTGTTCTTCCGGGCGCCTCGGCGACCAGCATCACGCTTCTTCCGCAAGGCGCAGCTCTTCTCGGCCGGTTTCATGGCTTTCGCGCACGGTTCCAACGACGCCCAGAAGACCATGGGCATCATCACCCTGGCCCTTCTCGCGGCCGGCGTGATCAAGGACGACACGGTGCCGGTCTGGGTCATCATCATCGCCGCCAGCGCGATGTCCCTGGGCACGGCCGCGGGCGGCTGGCGCATCATGAAGACGATGGGCCAGCGGGTCGTGGACCTGGAGCCCGTGCACGGCTTTGCCGCGGAGACGACGGCTGCCACCGTACTCGTCGTCACCGCCCGCATGGGCATGCCGGTATCGACGACGCACGTCATCTCCAGCGCCATCACCGGCGTCGGCACCAGCAAGGGTGTGCGCCGGGTGAACTGGGGCATCGCGCGCACCATCGTGACGGCCTGGATCGTCACCATCCCCGCTGCCGGCCTCGTGGGCGCCGCCGCCTGGCTGGCTATCGATGCTCTCGGCGTTAGCTGAACGGAGGTTCCCGACCGATGGTCTCCCTGCGACTGATGCCGCGCGATGTGAAGTTCTTCGATCTGCTCATAACCGATGGGGCCAACCTGCTGGAGGCGGCGCACGAGCTGTCCGAGCTGATGACGTCCTACGATGACCTCGACGGCCGCATCGCGCGCATCCAGGATCTGGAGCACGCCGGTGACCTGATCGGTGCCGACATCGAGAAGCGGCTCGAGGGTGCCTTCATCACGCCCATCGACCGGGAGGACATCCACGAGCTGTCGCGGCGCCTGGACGATGTCGTGGACCGTATCCAGGAGACCGCCGAGGCCATGCACATCTACGCCGTGGCTGCCCCGTCGGAGGAAGCGAAGCGACTGGCTGCCATCCTCGAGGAGCAGGCGGTCGAGCTCGATACCGCCTTTCGGAAATTCGAGTCCATGAAGGGCCTCGGCGAGCACGTGCGTCGCATCCATGTCCTGGAGAACGAGGCCGACGGGCTATCCCGATCGGCCATCGGACGGCTGTTTCGCGAGGACACCGACCCCCTGGACGTCATCAAGTGGCGCGACATCTACGCCTCGCTCGAAGAGTCGATCGACGCCGCCGAGGATGTCTCGGAGATCATCCAGCGCGTCGTTCACAAGGGCAGCTAGCGTGAACAGCCCGGCCGGTCGCCGATCGCCCAGGCCCCCGTCCTGGCTGCGGCCGTCACACCCTGACGCCGCGTCCCGATCCGGCCGTGCGGGCCGGTGAGGGCAACTGTCTAGCCCGGAGTGCGGTCGCCCGACCGCAGCGGCGTCTCACCTTCCCCGGCGCCGGGCGCGACCGCGGCGAGTGCCTCATCGAACGTCTTGATGGCGCGTGCCTCCTGTGGGTAGGCCTCGGGCAACAGGCTGAGAAACGGTGCCGGCTTGACGCGATCCTCCTGGCCCAGCCGCCAGGCCAGCAAATCCCAGGCACCCGGTCCGGGCGCGTTGGCGGTGCTGAACAGGTAGCGGCGGCCGGGCTCCAGGGTGACCGGTGCACAGCCGCGGGAGCGCAGCGTCAGCACCTCCGGCAGCGGGCCACCGGCATAGACCCGTTCGACCGACCAGATGATGCGGGTATCCGCGCCCAGGGGGCCGCCGGGCAGGGACTCGTCGCCAAGGTACGTGCCCACGAACGTCGTGCCCTGAGCGTCCGACAGGGCGAAGTCGGCCGGGGCGGGGGTATCCGAACAGGCGAACAGGGGATGCAGCGCCGCCACGGGAGTCCGGCCTGCGCCGGCATCGGGCGCCAGGACGGCCAGGGCCTCCTCCAGGGTCGCGATGGCGCGGAGGTCGGGTGAGTCGTAGTCGTCGACGTGATAGGTGTCGAACGGCGCGAGCCTGACGGCACCACCCTCGAGCACTTCCCAGGCCAAGGAGTCGTCCACGCTCGGCCGGCCCTGGCCGGGCCACGCGAAGTCGGTCGCGGCGGTGCTGAAGAGATAGCGCATACCCGGCGTCAGGTTCGTCCAACCACAGGCCGGCGTGGCGAACACCAAGTCCTCGGGCACCGCATCACCGGCGTAGACCCGGTCCACGGACCAGGCGACGTCCAGGCCATCATGGTGGCCGAAGAACACGGGCAGCGAATCGCCCAGGTAGGTACCCGTGAACGTCGTGCCTGCCGCGTCGGCCAGGGTCATGCCAGCGACCAGGTCGCCGGCGGGACACGCGCGAGCCGGCACGGGTCCGGCATCGCGCTCGGCACGTGCGGCGGATGGCGTGAGAATGAGCAGAAGCGCAGCCCCCGCCGCGGCTGCCCGGAGTTGCTGGCCCATGGTCGTGCCTCCCGATCCGAAGACGCGCGGCGACATGCCGCATCACCCGGGGGGCGCCTGCACTATGGGCGCTTCCTCATCGCTTGGCTAGCCCATGGCTTCCGTCAGTTGAGGTCCGTGAACACCGATGTGGCCTGGCGGCGATTGGCGGCGGCCTGCTGGTAGTGCATGGCATCGAGGAAGAGGCCGAGGACGATCCACAACCAGTCCCAGCCGCTGATGCCACTCGGGCTCCAGACGAGCAGGTACATGATCGTCGTGTAGGGCAGGAACAGGATGCCGAGGAGGGGCACGATCCAGTCCCCGCCCCAGACGATGGGCCAGCGCTCGCTGAAGAGCCAGGCCACGACCAGCATCACTCGCGGGACGAACGCGAGCCCAGCGGCAAAGAGGCATCCGAGAAGGATCATGTCCACTCCTTTGAGGGCATGGGTTCGACGAGGTCACTGTACCGCGGCTGGTATGGGCCCGCGGGGTGCGGCTGCACGCTGCGCGACGCCGGCTCTCTCCGGCACCGGAACGGAGCACCTATTGCGCAGATGGCTGGATGGCTTACGCTCCCTGCGTGCAAGACACGCCTGACAGCGCTGGCGATGGTTGGGGTCCTGGGCTCTCGACGCCCGCGTGATTCCCGTTACCCGAACCCAGGTTCGCCTCCAGCCCGATGCTCGGCGGGTCGTCATCAAGCCCTTCATGCCCGGTGCCCACATCCCCGCCAACGGTCATCTGCGAGCCCGCCAGGTGGTCGACCGGATCCTGGGTCTCTCGGAAGCCGAAGCGACCGACACGCTCACGTCCACGCTGGCACAGTTCGCGGACCGGCACCCCGGGCTCGAGTCTGCGCTCCTGCGCAACTACGAGGCCGTGGCCGGACTGATCGCTGAGCCTGAGCGGCTGACCCGGGACCGGCGTCTGCTCATGGGCGCCTACTTCACCCACGAGTATGCCATCGAGGCTGCCGCGCTCTCCAACCCCTCCATCGTCGCGGCGCCGGACCAGACCGGTCTTGCCCCCGGGGCGCAGCGTTTCATCCTGAGCCTGCGGGCCATCGGCGAAGGCCATCTCTCCTCGATCGAGTTCCGCTCGGGCCTCATCGACGCGGCCGGCCGCATCTCTCTCGACGAGCCGAGTCGCTTCACCTCGGTAGGGGACCGTCGTGAACCCCGGTACGAGCGCCACGCCTTTCACGTAAAGCTGCAGGAGCTGGGCGTGCGCAACGAGATCGCCGGACGGGTCCTTGGTCCCTTGCCGGTCGACTTCACGCTCGCTCAACTCGAGGCCGCCATCGCCGACCTGCACGCCGCTGGCCTCGACCGCGCGCTGACCTATGAGACGACGCGCATCATCCACTGGGTGGCCGCCTCCAACTACACCATCGAGTTCGCGGCCGAGTCGCTTATCTCGGAGCGGGTCATCTTTCCCTCCAGCCCGGCCGAGAGCCAGGGCATGGAGGACGCTCGCTTCGTGCGCTTCGTCCACGAGGACGGCACGGTCCTGTACTTCGCGGTCTACACCGCCTTCGATGGCTTCCAGATCCTGCCGCAGCTCATCGAGACGGCCGACTTCCGCACCTTCCACGTGGCCACGCTCAACGGCCAGGCGGCGACCAACAAGGGCATGGCCCTCTTTCCGCGCATGGTCGGCGGGCGGTACGCGGCTCTGTCGCGCCAGGACAACGAGAGCAACTTCCTGATGTTCTCGGATGACGTCCGCATCTGGGATGAACCCATCCGCATCCAGCAGCCGGCCCGCCCGTGGGAGCTGATGCAGCTGGGCAACTGCGGCTCACCCCTTGAGACCGATGCCGGCTGGCTCGTGATCACCCATGGTGTGGGGCCCATGCGCCGATACGCCCTCGGGGCCATCCTGCTCGACCTTGAAGACCCGCGGCAGGTCATCGGCCACCTCGACGAGCCGCTGCTGGTTCCCACCGAGGAGGAGCGCGATGGCTACGTGCCCAACGTGGTCTACTCCTGCGGCAGCATGATCCACGACGATGACCTCATCATCCCCTACGGCTTCTCCGACCTGGGCAGTGGCATCGCCGCCATCCCGCTCGAGGACATCCTGGCCCGGCTCACCTGAGCGTCAGTCGTCCACCAGCCGCCGCCCGAGGATCCGCCCGTAGACGTCGAGGTATCCGTCAACCATTCGCTCCACGTCGAAGCGGCGCTCCACCGAAGCGCGCACGGCCAGGCGGTCGATGTGGGCCGAGGCGTGGACGGCTGCCACCGCTTCATCGAGGCTGCGCACCAGGTATCCGCCTTCTCCCTCGCGCACGATCTCCGGCATCGATCCTCGGGCGTTGGCGATGACCGGTGTGCCGCAGGCCATGGCCTCGACCACGCTGTACCCAAAGGGCTCCTCGAAATCGATGAGGTGCAGCAGGGCCCGGGCCTCGCCGAGCAGAAGCCCCCGTTCCTCCGGGCCCACCGGGCCGATATACCTGACGCGATCACCATCCAGCCGCGGTTCCACCGCTCGTTCGAAGTACTCGTGGTCCTGGATGATGCCCGCGATCGTCAGCGGCAGTCCCGCCCGCTCCGCGACCTCGATAGCCTCGGCGGTGCCCTTGTGGGGATGGATCCGGCCGAAGAAGAGGAGGTATGAGCCGGGCCTCGAACGGGGCTCGAACGCCGTCATGTCGATGCCGTGGTGGACGGTGGCGACGTAGTGCAGGCGCTCGTGCCGGTCTGCTTCGCTGATGGCCACGTAGAAGCCTCGCTCGCCGTACTTCTCGTAGACGGCCACGATGCGCTCGGAGGAGAAGCCGTGGATGGTGGTCACCACCGGCGTGCGCACCAGGCCGCTGTAGGTCAGGGGCAGGAAGTCGAAGCTGTTGTGGATGAGATCGAACTCGTCGGCGCGCTCGAAGAGGGCTGAGATATGTAGGCTCTCGCTGACCTTGGGGTCCAGCGAGGGATCCTCGGAGTAGCCGCGGGGAATGCAGGCGCTGAGCTGGGCGCTGGTGACCGAATCCGCGGTGGCAAAGAGCGTGACTTCTACGCCCCGCCTGACGAGCCCCTCCGTGAGGAGCGACACGAACTGCTCCCAGGGACCGTAATGACGGGGCGGTACCCGCCAGGAGATCGGTGCCAGCACCGCCAGGCGGAGCGGCTCAGCCATGGCTGCGCGCCCGGAAGCCGCGCATGTGCTCCAGGGCCATGAGCCACATGAGCGTGGATCCAGCCCCCTGGTTGCGGCTGACACCCGCCGGACCGATGCCGTCCGCACCGGCGCCAGAGGCCGGGTCGGCGACGGGAGCGAGGGCATCGTTCTGGCCCAGGAACCAGCCATAGGCAGACTCCATGGCCTGGCGGTAGCGCGGCGCGCCCGTCTCCTCGAAGGCGGCCTCGGCAGCGAGCAGCAGCGTCGTGGTGGAGATGGGCTGCTGATCGAAGCGGGCCGGGCGGCCCCCTTGCGGCCACCAACCGGCGTTGCCCACGGTCTGCAGGTGCCCATCAGCATTCGTCTGTGCCTCGATGAGCCAGTCGAGGACGCGCAGTCCGGTCTGCACCATGGACGGTCGATCGAGCCAGCGGCCGGCGACGATCAGCGCCTGCGCCGGAAGCTCGTTCTCGTAGGTGACGATCGGCTCGGGCCAGGGCCAGGCAGCATTCGTCTCGGATCTGGCGAATGACCGCCACAGATCCTCAGCCACGCGTCGATAGACGTCGAACACCTCGCCGATCATGCCCGTGCCGGCCACGGCGTCACAGGCCAGGACGACCGTCGCACGTGGCCGCAGCGAGCTGACCTGGCTCGCGGTCGAGAGTGCGTCCTCGAACAGCCTGGTAGCGGTCTGGCGCGCCGGATCCGCGAGCCCCGAAGCGATGACTTCGGCGAGCGCGTACAGGGCCCGGGCGTTGGCGTCCTCTGAGCCGGCGATGTCCAGCCAGGCGCCGTCCTCTCGCCTCAGATTGCGGAAGCGGCCGGTCGAACGCTCGAACGCTTCAGCCAGAAAGGCCACGTTCCGAGTGATGCTGGCCTCGACGGACTGCCAGCCGAGTACTCGCCCATGAAGCACATCGACCAACAGGCTCCGAGCCACGTCGTCGGTGCAGTAGCCGTGCAGCTGATCTGGTCGAGCCCCTCGGGCGTGCTGCATGATCCCGCTGTCAGTGCTCAACGTCTCGAGGTGCGTGCGGCTCACCGCGAAGAGCGGGAATGACTCAAGCACCGGCCACTGCCGACACGGCCACGTCGATGACCGGGACCTCGCGGGGGACCGCCCGCAGACCCATGAACAGCCGCCGGTAATCCTGTCCCACCCGGGACCAGACCATCGAGCGGCCATGGCGATATGCGCGCCGGGCCATCGCGGCTCGAAGCTCGTGGTCCTGCAGCAGCTCGACCAGGGCCCCACTCATGGCTGCCGGTACCTGTGGTGGCACCAACCGGCCCCGTCCATCGGCGAGGATCTCGGACGCGTAGAGGTAGGGGGTGGAGACCGATGCCTTGCCGGCCGCCATGGCGTAGGAGAGTGTGCCCGAGACGATCTGGTCGAGGTTGGGGTAGGGCGTCACGAACACGTCTGCCGCCTCGAGCCAGCGGCTCAGTTCGCGCTGACCGACGAACCGGTCGATGAACAGGACATGCTCGGTCATGCCCAGATCGGCAGCCAACTGCTCGAGGCTCCTGCGGTAGCGTTCTCCCTCGCTCCGCAGCAGCTCGGGATGCGTGGCCCCAAGGATCACGTAGCAGGCGTTGGGCACGGCCCGGATGACCTCCGGCAGGGCCTCGATCACAGACTCGTAGCCCTTGCTCGGCCCGACGAGGCCGAAGCTGAGCAGGACCTCGCGGCCCTGCAAGCCGAGGCTGGCCTTGACCGAGGCGGGTTCCACGAAGGGCAGGTCGGGTACGCCATGGGGGATGATCTGCAGGCGGCTCGTGTCGGCGCCGTAGCGGTCGACCAGGATCGAGGCTGCCGCCGTGGACATCACCACCACGGCTGCGGTCGCGTCGAGGAGGCCGTGCATGACGCGCCGCTGTCCGGGCGACGGATGGCGTAGCACGGTGTGCAGGGTAGCCACGGCCGGGACGGTGAGCGCGGCCAGGAAATCGAGCACGCCCTCGCCGTCGTTGGCACCCCAGATGCCGTACTCGTGCTGCACAGAGACGACGTCGACGCCACAGTCGCCGAGTGCGCGAGCCGCTCGCGCATAGTCAGAACGGACATCGGTGCGGATGATGTGGTGGACCGGGTGGTTCGTCGTGGGAGCCTCGCGGGGACCCTGGAGGGCGACGATCTCGTGATCTCCGAGTGCCCGACCAAGGTCGGCGCTGAAGGTGGCGATGCCGCAGCGTCGCGGCGGGTAAGTAGAAACAAGCGCGATAGGTGCCACTGCTGCCCTGCTAACATCCCGCGCACCGCGCGGGCTCGGGGCCGACAACCGATCGATGCTTCGACTTCCGACCTGTCGCGAAACCATGTGCCACCGCGGTCAAGCAGGCGAAGGTCAACCACGGCCCCGCAGGGTGGCGCGTCGTGGGCTCCGGGTCGTCAACGACCTGGCGAAGCTCGGCCTCCGCTGCCTCTCCACGGTGCGCGCAACGGCAGGCTTTGTCAATCGCGTGGGCACGGCCGGGGAGGTGGCCGTGTCGGTCGGCGGCGTGCCTGTCGTCAGTCCAGTGAGGAGAGCAGGAACAGGACCAGCGCGACCGCACCCACCACGATCGAGGCTGTCAGCACCAGGTGCGCCAGCATGGCCGGCCGGTAGGTGTGCGTGTCGATCTCCCGCTCGGTGCGTACGAAGCGGTAGGCGCCTACGATCGAGACGGTCGCCCCCAGGAGGACCATACAGATACCCAGGACCGACGCCGTGAAGGTGGTTCCGCTGCCTTCGAGCGCGAATCGATCTACCAGGAAACCGATGGCGACCACGCCCAGGGCCGTCCGCTGCCAGGCCAGCAGCGTGCGCTCGTTGGCCAGGTGGTCGCGCACCGCGGCGTCGGGTGCATCGCGCCGGTCGGCGGTGAGTTGGGGATCATCCGGACCGCTCATCGCCTCCAATCCTGCCATGACCGATGACGATCAGCGCAGCTCGGAGCGCAGGAGTCGGGCGACAGCCGCGGTGCGTGCACTTCTGCCGGTCATCCCGAGTTCCGGATACGCGTTTGGAGGTGACGCTCGACCGTTCGGACCCTGATCTGGCCGCGGGGCGGACTATGTCTGCGGGCCGGCCTCTTCGATGCGCACGCCGATGGCGGCCACCGCGGCCGCCACCTCGTGCAGGTACTTCGCCGGAACCGACAGCACCTGGGGGGAAGTGAGTGGCTGATCGGGGACCAGCACCAGCGTCGAAGGACGCCGGCGCTCGACGTCGAGCTGGATGCGCCGGAGCTCCTCGATCGGAAGGTCGAGTGCGACTCGCCGGTCATCCCGCACGATGATGCGCCGGTCGGTCACGACGACTGCCGCCTCGATCGTTTCCAAGTGGTGCTCCAGGATCTCGCCTGAGACGAGCAACTGAGTGATGTGAGGCGGGGGGTCTCTCCGCAGTTCCAAGTTTCGCGCCTCCGAGCTTCGAGCGCGAAACCGCCGCTCGCTGCTGGAAATGTGATTGATGAGTGGACGGGAGGATGGTAAGCCCGACGAGGCTTCCTGTGCATGTCGTCCGCCCGGGCCAGCGCTTGCGAATCCATGACAGTCTCCCGGCCCACGCAGGAGTGACACGCATCCGCAACGGTTGTGAGGCGGCTGGTAGCGCACCCGGCAAGAAGCGACTGCGACGATCACGGCGCTCGGATCTGTCGGCCGAGGTACTGCAACGGTGATCGAAGGAGCTCGCCCGGATGAGCCATACCGGCTTCGGCGGTGGATCTCACAACCAGCACCTGGCTGAGGTGCAAGCCACTCATCGGGCATACCTCCACGGCGTTCTTGGGCTGGGCCTGGTGCTGCTGCTCGGGCTGATGGCGATCCTGGCTGCCCGCGCATGAGCGTGAAGCAGAAGTTCGATCGCGTGACGGCGACCGTGACTCACGCCCTCGGCTCGCCCGCGGCACTATCGATCGCCGTGGCCATCGTGGCGATCTGGGCCCTCTCTGGACCGCTCTTCGGGTTTTCCGACACCTGGCAACTCGTCATCAACACGGGCACGACCGTCGTGACGTTCCTCATGGTCTTCGTTATCCAGCATGCTCAGAACCGTGACACCAAGGCTGTCCACGCCAAGCTCGACGAGCTGATCCACGCCCTGGGTCCGGCACGCGATGAGGTGATCAATGCCGAGACCGAACCTGAAGAGGTGGTCGACGGCCGCATCGCCGAGCTCCGGGCGGGCGCCACACCACCACCCACACTCGAGCACCTCGCCGAGCAACTCCAGGGGCTGCAGGTCGTCGACGAAGGGATCGACCCCCCCGACCCCACCGCTGGAACAAGGACGGCCGCGTAGAAACCGGCCGTGGGCGTAAGTCCGAACGCGGCCTACGGCTTGGTCGGCGCTCGACTGCGGTCAGGTCCTCAGCTGACCGATGCCTCCGGCGGTCGCGGCGTCTTGATCACCTCCACGCCCTCGGGCAAGCCCTCGAGTGTCCAGCCATCTGGGCCGATCCGGAGATCCAGTCTGGCGTCGCCCAGCGGGATCCCCTCGATGGACAGGCGCTCGATCTCACGCGGCAGCGAGGGCGAGCACCAAACTCGCCGGTCACCCATCGAGGGGTCGAAACGCAGGAGGGTGCGCAGGAATAGTAGCGGCGCCGCCGCGGCCCAGGCTTGTGGAGAGCACGAGGCGGGATAGGCCACCGGTATGCCTACGTCACTGCGCGCGATCCCGGAGAACAGCTCCGGAAGACGGCCGCTCGAGCGTGCAGCGACGTCGAGCATCGAGAGGATGATCCGATGGGCCTCGTCGGCCAGGCCGTAGCGCATCAGGCCTGCCACCAGGATAGCGTTGTCATGCGGCCAAACGGACCCGTTGTGGTAGCTGACGGGGTTGTACGACGCCATCCCCGTCGACAGCGTTCGCACCCCCCACCCCGAGAACATCCCGTCGTCGAGCAGGTGGCGAGCCACCTGCCGGGCCCGCTCGGGCGAGACGATGCCCGTCCAGAGGCAGTGGCCGATGTTGGAGGTCAGGGCGTCGATGGGCCGCTTGTCGCGGTCGAGGCCGATGGCGTACCACCCGCGCTCAGGCAGCCAGAAGTCTCGCTCGAACGCCGCGCGCAAGGTCTTCGCGCGCGTTCGATAATGCACCGCGGTCTCGACGTCGCCGGCCGCCTCCGCGAGCTCGGCGCGGGCAAGGTAGGCGGCGAAGACATAGCCTTGCACCTCGCACAGGGCGATCGGCGTCTCGGGCAGCGAACCATCCGCGGCGGGGACGCCGTCCCACGAATCCCGCCAGCCCTGATTGCGCAGGCCGCGCTCGTCGGCGCGAGCGTATTCGACGTAGCCATCGCCATCGCGGTCACCGTACGTTCGGACCCAATCCAGGGCCCGGTCGGCATGCGGCAGCAGCGCCGAGACGACCTCGGGGGCATGCCCCCATCGCGCAAGCTCGCCGAGGAGCATCACGAACAGCGGCGTCGCGTCGGCGGTGCCGAAGTAGATGTGGCCATCGCCCAGGGCCATGGAGGCGGACTTGCCGAACCGGACTTCGTGCAGGATCCGACCGGGCTCCTCCTCGGTGCGGCTCACGACACGCGAACCCTGCAATCGCGCGAGTGCCTCCAGCACGCCGATGGCGATATTCGGATCGACGATGAGCGACATCCAGGCGGTCAGGAGGGAGTCGCGTCCGAACAGGGTCATGAACCAGGGCGCCCCGGCGGCCACCACCGGACGCTGGGGATGCTCCGGATCGAACATGCGCAACGAACCCAGATCGCGCAGCGAGCGGTTGAAGGTTCGCACCAGCGGCGCGTGGTCAGAACGGATGCGGGGCGCTTCGGCCTGCCAGCTGGCGAAGCGCACTGCCGGAACCGCGGCCTCGGGTGCCTCGCCGCATCGGTAGCGAGGCGTCACGCCAGCTCCAGCCACCGCCAGGGTGAGCTGGCAGCAAGTCGTCCAGGCGCCACCGGGCGGGATCTCGATCTGCCAGGTGGCCCGATCGACCTCCCATGCCGGCGTCTCACCGAATGCCAGGGTCACGGTCCGCCGAGTTCGACCTCCGGCCTGCCGAAACTCGAGCTCGTGCCCTCGTATCTTGGGGGGCAGGCGCTGTCCTGGCGCGATCTCTCCCGACTTGACCTCGAAGAGATCGGCGAAATCGACATCGATGAGCAGCGCGACCACCACCGCGATGGCCTCGCGCCCGTAGTTGCGGATGACGATGTCCTCCCGCATCCCCCGGCCGACATAGCGCCGCCGGATGATGAACAGCGAGCCGGCTGGATCCTGGGCCGCGGGACGGATCCGCGAGACGAATGTGGCGCTGTCGGGCGTGTCGACCGACACCGCCAGAGGCTCCGGGCGCAAGCCATCCACGCGGAGCTGCCAGTCCCAGAGCAGGCGCGTGTCAAGAAAGAAGAGGCCCTCCGGAAGATCCGGACGGATGTCGCCGCTCCTGCCCGAGAGGCAGAAGGTCGAGCCCTCGACGAGGGTGATGGGACCGCCTCCGAGGTGAGGGGCAGCTTCTCCGATCATCGTCCATGCACTGGCCATGACCCGCCATGATACCCATCCTCGTTCCCCATGAAACGCATCTGTAGCGGACGCTGCCGCATGGGTGAGAGCCGACGTAACGGCCCGCACTCGATGCTCTGGCGACGGGGAGCGCGAGCTTCACCTCGCTCGGCCAGCGCTATGGCCGTCGGCTGGAGATATTCGATGAGGATCGCCTTGATCGCGCCCCCCTGGGTGCCTGTGCCGCCGCCGGCCTACGGCGGCACCGAGTCGGTCGTGGACCGTCTCGCCCGGGGCTATCAAGCCGCCGGTCACGAAGTCCTGCTCTACACCACCGGGGACTCGACCTGCGCGGTCCCTCGAGCGTGCACGCTGCAGCAGGCAGAGGGCATGCGCATGGGGGCCGCCGTCCCGGAGTTGCGACATGTCATCCACGCGTACGAGTCGGTGGCCGACTTCGACATCGTCCACGATCACACCGTGATGGGACCGGTGTATGCCGCCACGAGGATGGGTGGACCCGTCGTGGTGACGACGAACCATGGCCCGTTCAACGAGGAGCTCAGCGACATCTACCGCGCCCTCGGCGACCGCGTCCCGATCATCGCGATCTCGCACCACCAGGCGGCCACAGCGGTCGACCTGCCCATCGCTGCGGTCATCCATCACGGCATCGACGCAGAGGCCTTCCCGATGGGGCAAGGGGCGGGCGACTACTTCCTGTTCCTCGGTCGGATGGTGCCCGAGAAGGGGGCCCGGCGCGCGGCCCTCGTGGCCCATCTCGCGGAGCGGCCGCTGAAGATCGCGGCCAAGATGCGAGAGCCGCGTGAGCAGCAGTACTACACCGAGTCGGTCAAGCCGCTTCTGGGCAACGGTGTCGAGTATGTCGGGGAACCCGATGCCGCCGAGCGACTGCGGCTGCTCCGCGACGCGCGAGCCCTCATCAATCCCATCCGCTGGGCTGAGCCGTTCGGGCTCGTCATGATCGAGGCGCTAGCGTGCGGGACGCCCGTCGTGGCCTTCCGTGAGGGTGCCGCACCGGAGATCATCGAGCATGGCGTGACCGGGTTCCTCTGCGATGACGAGGCCGACATGGTCCGTTACCTGGCGCGGGTGGACGAGCTCGACCGGGACGCCTGCCGCGCCGCCGCGGAGGGCCACTTCTCGACGCAGCGCATGGTGCAGGAGCACCTCGCGCTTTTCGAGCGGCTGCTCGCCGCTCGTGGCGTGGGGCCGCAACCGATCCGGCCAGAGACGCCGGAGGGTGCCCGCTCCGGGACGGTGCCGCGGCTCGCCGCTGCCAGCTGAGAGCTCGCCGGCAGCTCCAAGCGCCCCTTCAGGCCTCGCCCGTGTCGCGATCCGCGCTCGCGTGTGGGTGGCGGTCGCCAGCAAGAGTCGGGCTGCGCCTGCCGTAGCGCGCATCAGCCCGCGCCACGGCAGCGCCGTGATCGGCCTTGCGGCTGGATTCGACCTCACGGGCTTCCCGCTCCACCAGCTCGCGTGATTCGCGCTCCGATCGCGCGACCTGCAGCAGCTTGGTGGCCGCGTCCGCCGTCATCGCCGCAGCGTCGGCTGCCTCGGACGCAGCCGTCACGGCTGCGGTCGTTGCGTGGGCAGTTCGTCGCGCCGCATCGTCGGCCAGCTCTGTGGCGGTGACGGCCTGCTCGGCGGCCTCCCGCTGGGCGGCGGAATGGATCGAGTCGCGCTCGGCTGCGCGCCACGCCGCCAGGGCCTCACTCACCGTTTGCTCGTGTCCGTCCGGCATACATCACCTGCGCCATGTGGGTCCCCTCCGGTGAGGGACTGCGATGATGACACGTGGAGATGGGCGCGTCGAGCCTCGAGTGGTTGCCGGTGGCGAGAGGGGCGAGGGCTGGGTCGTGCCGGCGTGGGCGCCCCAGGCCACCGGCATAAGATGCCTGAGGTGCCGGCCTCGATGACGGTCCCATGGCCTAGGTCGATCGCCCGGCGCGCCAGGCCCGGAACGTGGGCCAGCCCCAGGGGACCGCAGCGGTGGCGATGAGCAGGCCGATCCCGAAGCACACAGGGTGCAGGAAGCTGAACTCCTTGATGATCGCCAGCTCCACGACGATCCAGATCATCTGGGCGCAGCCGATGCCGAAAGCAAGGAACGGGGCCAGACGCGATCGTCTCAGGCCCATGATGGCGACCACGAGCGAGCCGATGCCGAAGAGCCCGCCGAGGATGAGCCCGGGGAGGAGATAGTCCGAGAACGGCGTGTCGGCGAGCAGGGCGGTCTCGAAGCCCATGTTGCTGCCGTCTGGCGCCGTGACCAGGGCGATGCCGCCGGCGAGCGCTCCGATCCCCAGCAGCACGAGTCCCGCGACAGTCGTCTTGCCTGCCAGGCCGAGCCTGGGCCTGGGGATCCCGGGATCGAGGGCATCCGCCGATGCGGTGGTCGCCGACATGGTCTTCCTCTCGTTGGCCGGGCAGATGGATGACGGCTCCGAGTACGCGCCGAACCAGTGCCCAAGCGCAGAGCCGAACGGCCCCATCGTGCGGTCACTCGGGCATGCTCGGGTTCCGCCCGCCGTCGGGATCGACGGGTGACACTCGGCCCGCTGCGCGGGTATCTCCGGCTCTGTCGGCGGCCCACGAAAGGGCCACGATTCGAGCGCGTCGACGGAGCGAGCGAGCCCGTCGCGCATCATCACCGACCGGGTCTCCGAGTCAGACCGCACGCGGCCATGCGCGCCCCGGTGCGCTCGTACGACCCTGGAGGCCTGCTATGCATAGCCTGCGCAACCTTGGGCGCCGGAAGGTCCGGACGTCACTCACGGTCATCGGCATCACCATCGGCATCTGGGCGCTCGTGGTCTTCGGTTCGATGGCCAACAAGATCGATGCCCTGGTCTCCGGTGGCAGCGACTACTACGTCGACAAGATCACCCTGAGTGACCAATCGGGTGCGCTCGGAGGCTTCGCCAGCGCGCCCATGTCGCTGGGGACCGCCGAGCTGGTGCGACAGGTGCCGGGCGTCGCCGCGGTCGCACCCTCGGTGATGATGCTCATGGACGACGGGGCCGGCATCACCATGGGCGTCCCGCCCATGGTCACCGGCAGCGTGGCCGGTGCGGACGAGGGGCTCGACGACTTCACGCTCCGCTACGCCGAGGGCCGCGGCCTGACCGCGGACGACGAGGGCGACAACGTCACGGTGCTGGGCTCGGACATCGCGCGCAAGTTCGACAAGCACGTGGGCGACGCCATCACGCTCAAGGGCGAGTCGTTCTCCGTCGTCGGCGTGCTCGAGCCCACGCTCACGGCCCCTGACCAGGCCGCCTCTGTGCCCATGGCGGCCGCACAGCGGCTGCTGGTGGCAAGCTTGCCGCCGATGTTCCAGTCGACGATCACGCCCTCCGACTTGGCTACCAGCATGGTCGTGTACCGCGAACCCGGGGTCGACGTGGAGGCGCTCGCGGACAGGATCGAGGCGCAGGTCCCGGACGTGGCGACGATGACGGGCAAGGACTTCGACCAGCAGATCGGTTCGGCCACGTCCATCCTCAACGCCATCCTGGTGGGGGTCGCGCTCATCAGCCTCGTCGTGGGCGGTCTGTCCGTCATCAACACCATGGCCATGTCGATCGCCGAGCGCACGCGCGAGATCGGCGTCAAGCGAGCCATCGGCGGAGGACGGGCGCGCATCGTGCGCGAGCTCGTCACCGAGTCGGCCCTCATCGGCTTCATCGGCGGTGTCGTCGGCCTGGTGCTGGGCATCGCCGTCGCGCTCGTCGCCAATGAGGCCGGTCGGTCGTCGGGCACCATCCTGTTCGAGCCGACACTGGGCACCGCCATCACCGCCCTCGCCTTCGGCACGGTCCTCGGCGCGCTGGCCGGGTTCGTGCCCGCGCTTCACGCCGCACGGCTCGACCCCGTGACCGCGCTTCGCTACGAATGACTGCCACCCAATCCGGAGGAACGACGATGCCACTGCTCGAGGGTCACGACCTGCGCAAGACCTATCGCCTGGGCAAGCGCAACCTGGTGCCCGCGCTGCGCGGCGTCGACATCTTCATCGACTCGGGCGAGATGGTGGCCATCATGGGGCCCTCGGGCTCGGGCAAGTCCACGCTCATGCATATCCTTGGCCTGCTGCACGCACCCGACCTGGATGGCGGTCCGCGACCCCGGCTCATCTTCGGCGGACGCGACATGGTCGCGCTCGGTGAAGCGCAGCGGACCCGGATCCGGGCGCGCGAGATGGGCTTCGTCTTCCAGGAGTACAACCTCATCCCGACCCTCACTGGGCTCGAGAACGTCATGCTGGCGGGCGACTACGCCGGCGTGAACGGCAGACGCGCGCGCCAGGACTCGCTCGCGTCGCTCGAGCTGGTCGGGCTGGCCGACCGAGCGGGACACCGGCCATCGGAGCTCTCTGGTGGCGAGCAACAGCGTGTCGCCATCGCCCGCGCCCTGGTCAACGAGCCAGCCCTGGTCCTGGCCGATGAGCCGACCGGCAATCTCGACACAGAACGATCGGCCGAGGTGCTCGCCATCCTCCGCCGGCTCAACACCGAGCGAGGGCAGACCTTCCTGTTGGTCACCCATGACCCGGAGGTGGGCGCTGCCTGCGACCGCATCGTGCGCATGCGAGACGGCAGCATCCGGGAGGGGTCGTCGTTCCCGGTCGCTCCCGCTCCGGTCGTCACGCTTGAGCCCGTGCTCGTGGCCTAGCTGGATATCGAAGCACCCGAAACACAGCCTGGGAGTCGCTCAGGGGCGCCCTCCGGGCTGGTCCTTCCGGACACCTGACCGACACAGGGGCCTCGTGCCGGGACCCAGTTGATCTTGACCCAATCACCCTCCGCTTCAAGGTCGCCCCCGCAGCTGACAGCAGGGCAGGACACACCCGAACGCGCCGCCTGGGCGAGGTCATGGGGCGCCGCGAGCTCTACCGGCGCCTGTCCATGATCGGGGGCACGATGGCTGATGTCGCCGACCGGTACGCGGCCGTGAAGGAGCTGTGACAGCTACGGGCCTAGGGCAGGGGCCGCCCACCCGCTACGGTGTAGACCGTGCCGTTGATGTAGCTGGCCTCATCGGAGGCCAGCAGCACGTAGACCGGTGCCAGCTCCCGTGGCTGCCCGGGCCGTTCCAGTGGGGTATGGGCTCCGAACTCGGCGGTCCGCTCAGGATCGGTCGAGGCGGGGATGATCGGCGTCCAGATCGGCCCGGGGGCCACGGCGTTGACGCGGATGCCGTCATCGGCGAGCAGTTGGCTGAGGGCCTTGGTGAACGTGAGGACAGCGCCCTTGGTCGTGGCATAGGCGAGCAGGTTGGCGGAGGGCGAGAAGGCCTGCACGGACGTCGTGTTGATGATCGAGGATCCCGGACGCAGGTGTGGATGGGCTGCCTGGCTGAGATAGAACATGGCGTGGATGTTGGCGTCGAACGTGCGGTGCCACTCCACGGAGGTGATGTCCTCCAATCGCTCGAAGCGATCCTGGTGGGCGGCGTTGTTGACCAGGATATCGAGGCGGCCCAGCTCGTCCACCGTCCGCTCCACGAGCGCTCGGCTGTGTCGCTCATCGCCGATGTCACCGGGTGCGTCGATGAAACGGCGCCCGGCCTCGTCGACGACGCGGCAGGTCACCTGCGCATCCTCGCGCTCGTTCAGATAGGAGACCACGATGTCGGCTCCCTCGCGGGCGTAGGCCAGGGCCACGGCGCGACCGATGCCGCTGTCGGCTCCCGTGATCAGGGCGACCTTGCCGGTCAACCGTCCGTGTCCCTCGTAGGTGTCCTCTCCATAGTCGGGAGACGGCTCCATCTCGGCCTCCAGGCCAGGAGGCGACTGGCGTTGCTCGGGGAATGGCGGTCGCTCGCCGCTCGAGCGGGGATCGGTAGTGGCGCTGCTTGGCGCGTCCGCCGCGTGCTTATCCATGGCTCGACCTTACGTTCCCGTGGATTGCGGGCGTTCGAGCCGTAGGGCGCACCGGATCACAGGGGTCTTGCAGACCGGCCTGGGCCGCCCGTGACCCGATCTGCTCGACCCGAGACTACCTGTCCCGGCGAGTCCAGTCGGGCGTCTGATATGTGTCGGACCAGAAGGACTCGCAATCGAAGTGGCGACAGAGTTCGCCCATGAAGGCCTCGCTGTCCAGGTCGCCTCGGCTCGGGGCCGCCTCCACATGCGGCTTCTTGAGCCGCGGATGTGCGGCCTGCAACACATCTGCAAGCAGAGCGAGCGGATGCGTCCGTCGCGTCCGTCCCCGGCTTCCAAAGATGCTCCCCTGGTTCCGGATGTGCCCTCCTGCAATCAGAGGAGATGCCGATGCCCACGTACATCGTCGCAGTCGCCGAGCGACGGACCTACGAGATCGAAGCCGCGGACGAGGCGGCGGCCATCGACCGCGCCCTTGGTGATCCCGGGCGGTCGCGCGGCAGAACAGAACCCTGGGGATAGCGATGAGCATCGAGGCGACCAGCGACCTATGGTGGAAGAACGCCATCGTCTACTGCGTCGATGTCCAGGCCTTTCTCGATGCGAACGGGGACGGCGTCGGTGACCTCGACGGGCTCACACAGCGGCTCGACTATCTGGCTGGATTGGGCGTTACGTGCCTGTGGCTCATGCCCTTCTACCCCTCGCCGGAACGGGACTATGGGTACGACGTATCGGACTACTACGGCGTGGCCCAGAAGTACGGCTCGCTCGGCGACCTGACTGAGTTGGTCAGGGGAGCCACAGAGCGCGGCATCCGCGTCGTGGCCGACCTCGTGGTCAACCACACGTCGATCGATCATCCCTGGTTCCAACTGGCGCGCAAGGGGCACCCGGTGTACCGCGACTTCTACGTCTGGTCGTCGGAACGCCCCGCGGATGCCGACAAGGGCATCATCTTCCCCGGCAAGCAGCGCGGCATCTGGACCTATGACCGGGCCGCCCGAGCTTGGTACATGCATCGCTTCTACGACTTCCAGCCCGACCTCAACATCAATAACCCGCTGGTCCGTAACGAGATCCAGAAAGTCGTCGGGTTCTGGCTCTCGCTGGGTCTGAGCGGCTTCCGGATCGATGCCGTCCCATTCCTCATCGAGCAGGTCGCTCCAAGCCATCCGGCGACCAAGGACCCCCATGACTACCTCCGCGGCCTGGCCGACTTCATTTCGCGCCGACGGGGCGATGCGATGCTCCTCGCCGAGGCGAACGAGCCGATCGACCGCATCGGCGGCTATTTCGGCGCGCGAGGCCACCAGATGGACATGTTGTTCGACTTCATCGGCAATCAGGCGCTCTACTTGTCCTTCACGCGCAACGACGCGCGCCCGATCGCTCGGGCCCTGCAGGCGCGGCCCTCGCCACCGCACCAGGCACAGTGGGCGAACTTCATCAAGAACCACGACGAGGCTTCGCTCGACAAGCTCAGCGATGAAGAGCGCAAAGAGGTCTTCGATGCCTTCGCCCCGGACGAATTGATGCGCCTGTTCGGTCGGGGCATCCGCCGGCGCTTCCCATCGATGGTGGATGGCGATCGCCGCCGGATGGAGCTCGCCTACAGCCTGCTCTTCAGCCTGCCCGGCACACCGGTCCTCCTCTACGGTGAGGAGATCGGTATGGGCGACGACCCCGCCGCACCGGATCGCCTCGCCGTGCGCATCCCGATGCAGTGGTCCGGCGAGCCCGGCGGCGGGTTCACCACGCAAGACGAAACGCAGGTGCCACGCAGGCCCCTCCGAGACGGGCCTTTCGGTTATCTCGCGCTCAACGTCGATGACCAGCGACGTGATGTTGGCTCGTTCCTCAACTGGATGGAGCGAGTGATCCGTATGCGCAAGGAGTGGCCCACCATCGGCTGGGGTGCGTGGCGCCTCCTCGGCGCGCGTCATCCGGCTGTCCTGGCCCACCTCTCGACCTGGGAGGATCAGGCTGTACTTGCCGTCCACAACTTCGCTGGCTCGCCAAGCCGGGCCAGTATCCGCCTACCCGATGCGGAGTCCGGCGGCCCTTGGCGGCAACTCCTCGCTACCGAGGCCGGACCGCCACGGATCGAGGAAGGTCGACTGAGCTTGCAGCTGCCGCCCTACGGCTACGCCTGGTACGGGCGTCGGGCCGCGGCCTAGTTCAGCCAGGACGCGCCATCGCATCTGGTCGCACCGGTGGTCTTGCTGATGCTGCCGATGCGGAAGTGGTCATCGAGGGCGGCAGCTCGCCCGCCACGTCTCAGCCGGTCTGAAGGACCGCCTTGACGAGGGCATCGAGTGAGCCGTAGTCCCTGACCAGCGTGCGGGCGTGTTCGACGGCCGTCACGTCGAGCAGGTCATCGTAGCCCTCGCCGTAGCTGACGTCGGCTACGCGGAGATGGGCCACCATCGCCCGTTCGGCGGCGTCTCCATCCTGGTGGCGGATCGCCTCGAGGCATTCCTGATGCCGAGGGTGGCTGAGCTCCGCCGTCGTTCCGTCCCCGATCGAGCGCATCATCAATTCGACCATCAGAGGGGCGATCGAACGCAACATCGCCTCCAGCACCGGGTTGTGGCTTGCGCGAGCGATCGTCAGGTGGAAGGCAAGGTCGAGGCGACTCCGCTCGACCGCTTCCATGCTCATGCTCAGCCGCTTGAGCGTGGCGGCCATGACCTCGATCTCGAGCTCGGTCGCGCGCACCGCCGCCAGACGGCAGGTCTGGGATTCGAGGATCACGCGCGCCTCCACGAGTTGGCGGGCAGTCGATTCTCGCATGAGGTCGACCGAGTCCAGTCGGCCAAAACCCGTGACCCCCTTGACGAAGGTGCCACGACCAGGCGAGATCTCGACGAGGCCCCTCCCCGCCAGGCTCCTGAGCGCCTCGCGCACCATGGGCCGTCCCACGCCGTGGGCACTGGCGAGCATTCGCTCTCCCTGGAGCGTGGCGCCGACCGGTAGGCGGCCGGTCAAGATGTCGGATTCGATGGCGTCTCGGATATCTGCCGCTGTGGGCCTTGTTGCCAACCTTTGCGCTCCTCTCAGGTTCTCCCCCATCCGGCGTGCACTTCCGCCCGGGTGTGCCATCTAGGGGCTACTTCACCTATCCCTTGACCGCTCCAGCGGACAGACCTTGCACGATGTGGCGCTGGACGAAGAGGGTGAGGATGATGGCAGGCAACGCCATGATCGCCGCCGCCGCCGTGATCGCTCCCCAGTTGACCGAGCCATAACTCATGAAGTTAAAGACAGCGACCGGCAGTGTCCGAGTGTCGTTGCCCGAGAGCACGATCGAGAACATGAAGTGGTTCCAGCTGAAGAGGAAGCCGAGGATCGCGGTCGCTGCGATCCCACCCTTCGCGACCGGGATCACGACGGACCAGAGGATCGTCCGCGTCGGTGCCCCGTCCACGCGCGCAGACTCGATGATCTCGTCCGGAACGTCCTCGAAGAACCCGATGAGCAGGAACACCATCAGGGGCAGGTTCTGCAGCAGGTGAGCGAGGATCAGGGCCTGATAGGTGTCCGTCCAACGGAGCTGGCTGAAGATCACGAACCAGGGGATCAGCAGAGCGATGCCCGGTGCCACACGCCCGGCGAGGATGATCGTCCCGAACCCCTTCACGCGATATTTCGCGATCGCATAGGCCGACGGGATGCCGATGAGCAAGCCGAGCAGCGTGGACCCGAGCCCGACGATCATCGAATTCCAGAAATACAGCAGGAATTCGTTCTCGACGAAGACCTCCGTGTAGTTGTCGAGCGTGGGCGTGAAGAAGAACTTGAAGTCTGGACTCGCGACATCGGCTGGCGTCTTGAGGGAGGTGCTGATCATGTAGTAGAAGACGGCCACGACCGGCAACGCTGTCACGAGCACGAGGGCGTAGAAGACGATTCGACGAGCGACCCGCCCGCGTCGGGTGTTCATGCGCCGACCCTTCTGAATCGCAGGAAGAACAGGGCGGACCCGACGACGATCGCGAAGAAGACGTTGAGCATCGCGGCCGAATAGCCCAGGTTCTGTGCCTCGAAGGTCTGCTTGTAGATGTAGATGTTGAGAGTCTCGGAGGCAAAGCCCGGACCGCCCTGCGTCATGACCCAGATGATGTCGAAGGTCTTGAGGGCATCGATCATCCGGAACACCGCGGCGATCACGATCGCCGGCCTGATGGCCGGAAGCGTGATCCGCCAGAACACCTGCCAGGCGTTGGCGCCATCGCAGGCAGCGGCCTCGTACATGTCGGTCGGCTGGGCCGCCAGGCTGGCGGCGACGATGAGCGCGATGAGAGGCGTCCACTCCCACACATCGACCACGATGAGCCAACGCAGGACCGACTGTGAGGAGGCGAGGAAGTCACTGGCGGGGAGTCCGATCGTGGTCAGGAGATCGTTGAGCACACCCGCGTTCGGCTCGTACATGAGGCGCCACACGAGCGCGATCGCCACTGGGGTCGCCACCATCGGCAGCAGCAGCAGCGTTCGCATCAGGCCCCGGGCGAAGAACTCTCGATGCAGCAGCACGGCGATAGCCACACCCAGCACGACCTCGATCCCGACCGCGGCGACGGTGAAAGCCAGGGTCCGGCTCAGCGCGTCGAAGAACCGGGTGTCCCCGCCGATCCGCAGGTAGTTGTCGATCCCGATCCACTCCGGGCTCTGCCGAACGCCGCCCGTCCATCGCATGAAGGAGAGCCAGACGTTGAACACGATGGGCGCGATCATCATCGCGACGACGAACACCACCGCGGGGGCGATCAAGATCCGCCCGGTCCGCGCTTCTGAGGCTGCCAGCCCGGTCGGGGCCTTCTGTGGCTTGGAGGCTCCCCGCGCTCGGAGCCTCGGCAGGCGACCGCGCGTCACCTCACACTCCACCCGCCCGCGGCGCAGCGCCGATCGGCCGACGCTGCCAGCAACGGTAACGTGGAGAGCCACCGGTTGACCGGTGGCGTCCCGTCGTCGACTGCGTGCGCGCCCACGCGACCGCGCGCGGCATGCGGGCGGCGCGCGATCCGATCAAGACGACATGGCGCTCGCGTTCCACTGTGTCTCCCTCGCGACTGTGGGCAACCCATCCCGTCGGCTGGTCCCTCGAGGAACATCGTGACGAGGCGATGGCTCCGGTCGCCCCCGCGAGCGGCAGGCAACCGGAGCCATCGGAGTTACTCCGCGGCGGCTACCGTGGCGTTGAACTGCTCTTCCGCAGTGGCGAGAGCTGCCGGCAGATCGCCACCTTCGATGCCGGTGACGATGGCGACGCCGATCACGTCGCGCACCTCGGAGACCGGGATGACGGAGGGTAGCTGCGGGCGCGCCTGAGGGATCGACGACGTGAATGCGTCGACCCATTCCTGCGGGAAGGCGTCGCCAAAGTCGACGGAGGAGCGACCTCCCATGACCTGGTTATCGACGGTGATCCGTTCGACCACCTCGGGCGAGGTCGCCCACTGGATGAACAGCCAGCTCGCATCCGGCTTCTCAGTGAACGCCGACATCGCGAGGCCCCATCCGAAGAACGACTGGTAGTCGCCGCCGGGCCCGCTTGGCATCGGAGCGAAACCAAGGTTCTCGGTCACCTCGGGCGTGCCGGTCTCGAGCATGTTGGGGAGGAAGGTGCTGGCATCCGTGTACATCGCGGCCTGTCCGGTCGCGAACAGCGGAAGTGCCTCTTCCCAGCTCATGTTCGTCGTGCCGCGTGGCCCGTAGTCGCGCAGCATGCGTGTGTAGAAGTCGAACGCCGCCAGGCCCTCGGGGGTGTTAAAACCGGCTTCGTATGTCCCGTCCTTGGTCCACTGCCCACCGAAGTTGTAGAGGTACGTCGAGATCTGCGTCACGGCCGCCCGGCCCTTGCCTCGGGCCACGAACGCCCGGACGCCTTCGGGATCATCGATCGCCTGGGCGACCTGCTCCAGCTCTTCCATCGTGGTCGGCACGTCCACGCCCGCAGCGTCGAGGATGTCCTTGCGGTAGTAGAGCATCTGCGTCTCGAGCTGGATCGGGATCGCGACCAGGCTGCCATCGTAGGTGTGACTGTCGATCAGGACGTCCCCGAAGTCGTCGAACGCATAGTCGGGGCTGGTCATCGACGGATCGTCGACGAATGGCCGCAGGTCGTGGTACCAGCCATTCCTGGCGAACTTGGCGCCTTCGTTGAGCAGGCTGGTCATGAACACGTCGAGGTCGCTGGACGCCGCGGTCAGCTCGACCTGTACGCGCTGACGGAATTGTTCCTCCGGGAGCTTCTCGACCTCGACGTTGATCCCGGTGAGGTCCTCGAACTCCGGGATCAGAGGCTCGATCGCCTCCTGCCAAGGATGCTGATTGAGAAGCACCCGGATGGACTCGCCTTCGGAGCTCCTCCAGTCGAAAGCGGCGTCGTCCTGTGCGCTGGCGACCGCTGCGCCAGGACCGGCTGCCCACGTGGTCACCACGAGGCCCAAGGCCATCGACAGGGCGGCCATCGAAGCCGGCTTGCGTGAGTTTCTCTCCATCTCTTCCTCCTATGGTGTTACCGGCCTTACCGGTACTACCACCGGATAGTACAGTGCGTGGGAAGGCCGTCAAGACAGGGCGGCAACCTCGAGATCGTCGGACAAGGAGGCGAGATGGAGAGGACGGTTGGCCTGGTCGGCCCTGGGCGCAGGTTCACGTCGCGTGGCGAGGAAACCTACAGCAACAAGGTCCTGTCGGCGATGCGCGGCGGCTGTGGCGGCCACATCGAGATGGGGAGGAGCGACTCATGACCGTGGCATCCGTATTGGACATCCGTGCCGCTGGCGCGATCGACCTGCTCGCCCTTGGCGGGCTTGTCATCCGCCTCGACACGGGGCTGGTCCCGTTTCGCAAGGCGCAGACCGCCGCGATCCATGTGTCCGGCGCCGAGTTCAACGTAGCGGCCAACCTCGCGGACGGCTTCGGCCTTCGCAGTGCCGTCGCGTCGGCGATGGTGGATTATCCCATGGGTGACCTGGTAGCCGAGCGGGTCCGAGCCATGGGCGTGACCGCCTTCTACCGACGATACGAGCACGACGGCGTCACCGGTCCCAACATCGCTACGGTCTACTCAGACCGCGGCGCTGGCATCCGGGCGCCGGTCGTCTTCTACAACCGAGCGAACGAGGCAGCCGCCCTCCTGCGGCCGGGTGACTTCGACTGGGATGCGATCTTCGGCCAAGGCGTCCGCTGGTTCCACTCAGGCGGCCTCTTCGCCGCCCTCTCCGAGACCACGCCCGATGTTCTGGAGGAGGCCATGCTGGCCGCTCGCCGCCACGGCGCGGTGGTCAGCTTCGATCTCAACTACAGGGCGAAGCTCTGGAAGCGGCTCGGTGGTCAGGCGCAGGCCCAGGAGGTGATGCGCCGGTTGGTGGGTCACGTCGACGTCCTGGTCGGCAACGAGGAGGACATGCAGCTCTCGCTCGGCGTCGCCGGGCCGGAGGTCACACGGGCTTCGTCTCTGGACCCGTCGGCGTTCCTGAGCATGATCTCGGTGGTCCGCGAACGCTTCCCAGGGATCCGCCTGATCGCGACCACGCTGCGGGAGGTTCACACGGCCAGCCGACACAGCTGGAGTGCCGTCGTCTGGGCTGGCGACCAGTTCCACCAGGCGCCCACCATGGAGCTTGACGTCTTCGACCGGGTGGGTGGTGGCGATGGCTTCGCGTCGGGCCTGTTCTACGGGCTGCTCACCGGGTTGCCGGTGGAGGATGCGCTGCGCTACGGTTGGGCCCACGGTGGCCTGGTCACGACCTATCCGGGTGATACCACGATGGCCACGCTCGCTGAGGTCCGCACCATCGCCGCCGGCGGTTCGGGACGGATACAGCGCTGATGGTGGTGCCGGCGACGACCTCGGTGCGGGTCGAGCAGGCAGGACTCTCCGGAGCGATGGTCACGACGATGGATGGGTCGGAAGCAGTGGTGGGCGGCACCCTCGCGCCAGCCGCAGCAGGCGAGCTCGTGGTCGATCGTGCGGTCCTTGCGCGTGAGCTCCGCAGCCCGGCGCACGATGAGGCCCCCTCCGTGATTCATCTCCGTAGTGCGTCGTTCTTGCCGTCGAACCGCAACCCGGCCCGCGGATAGACTCGCCGTAGTCCACCACCACGAATAGGACCCGGTCGGTACCGGCTGCCCACACCGTGCGTGGACCGCTCGAACCTGGAATCCCATCCCTACACGTCCCGGGAGCCCTATGACCGCACGCACCAACGCCATCGCCTCGATCGCCAGCCATCGTGTCGCCTCCACCCAGAACTACCTGGAGCAGGCCGGCCAGGCCATCTATGGGCAGTACGTGTTCAACGAGGAGGCCCAGCGGCAGTACCTGGCCAAGCCCATCTTCCGCAAGCTGCGCCAGACCATCGACGGTCATGAGCCCTTCGACCCCGAGATCGTCGACGCCGTCGCCCACAGCGTGAAGGAGTGGGCCATGGCCCACGGCGCCACGCACTACACGCACTGGTTCGTGCCCATGACGGGGGCCACCGCCGAGAAGCACGACTCATTCCTGTCACCGACCGGCGAGGGCCAGACCATCGCCGAGTTCTCGGGCAAGAACCTCATGCAGGGGGAGCCCGACGCCAGCTCGTTCCCGTCGGGCGGGATCCGCGCCACCTTCGAGGCACGCGGCTACACCGCCTGGGACGTCACCAGCCCGATCTTCCTGCAGGTGGAGCCCAACGGCGTCACCCTTACCATCCCCACCGCCTACGTCTCCTTCACTGGTGAGGCGCTGGACCACAAGATCCCCTTGCTGCGCTCCCAGGAGGCGCTCGGCCGCCAGGCGCTGCGCGTCCTGCGCTGGTTCGGCAACGAGACGGCCAAGCGGGTCTTCACCTACATCGGCCCGGAGCAGGAGTACTTCCTCGTCGACCGCCTCCTGGGCAAGCAGCGTCCCGACGTCGTCCTCACCGGGCGCACGCTCTTCGGCGCGCCGTCACCCAAGGGTCAGGAGCTGGAGGACCAGTACTTCGGCCGCATCCGTGAGCGCATCCTGGCGTTCATGATGGATCTCGATCGTGAGCTGTGGCGCATGGGCATCCCGGCCAAGACGCGCCACAACGAGGTCGCCCCCGCGCAGTTCGAGATGGCACCCGTCTTCGAGCCGACCTCCGTCGGTTCCGACCACAACATGCTCGTGATGAGCACGATGCGGCGACTGGCGCCGCAGCACGGGCTCATGTTCCTCATCCATGAGAAGCCCTTCGCCGGCATCAACGGCTCCGGCAAGCACAACAACTGGTCGATGGGGACCGACGATGGCGAGAACCTGCTGGAGCCGGGCAACGACCCCCACGCCAACGCCCAGTTCCTGGCTTTCCTCACCGCGGTCATCAGCGGCGTCGATACGCACGCGGACCTGCTACGTGCCGCGATCGCCGATGCCGGGAACGACCATCGTCTCGGCGCCAACGAGGCGCCGCCGGCCATCATCTCCATCTTCCTTGGCTCGCAGCTCACCGACGTGGTCGCTCAGCTCGCCAACGGTGCCGCCTCCACCTCCAGTCACGGTGGCGACCTGGAGCTGGGCGTGACGTCCCTGCCGGTCGTACCTCGCGATGCCACCGACCGCAACCGAACCTCGCCCTTCGCCTTCACGGGCAACAAGTTCGAGTTCCGCGCCGTCGGCTCGTCGGCACCCATCTACTGGCCGCAGACGATCCTCAATACGGCGGTCGCCGACGCGCTCTCCAACCTGGCCGACCAACTCGAGGATGTGGAGCCGGGCGACTTCGCCGGCCTCACGACGGTCCTCTCGAAGCTCGTCAAGGCGCACAAGAAGGTCCTCTTCGAGGGCAACAACTACTCCGAGGAGTGGCACGCGGAAGCAGCCAAGCGAGGCTTGCCCAACAACCGCACGACGGTCGACGCCCTGCCCGCGCTGACCGAGGAGAAGAACATCTCCGTCTTCACGCGGCTGGGCGTCCTCTCGGAGCGCGAGCTTCGTGCCCGGGCCGAGATCCTGTGGGAGCGCTACGTCAAGGTCAGCGACATCGAGGCCGCCTGTGCCCTGGACATGGCCCGCACGATGATCCTGCCCGCGGGCGCCCGCTACCTCGCGGAGCTGGCGGTGGTCGCATCGTCGAAGGCCGTCGCGGCCAGCGCCGACGTGGTCGCCTCCACCCTCGACGAGCTCGGTGATGCCATCAGCGAGCTGGAGGCCGCGCTCCACACGGCGCACCAAGCGCAGTCGTTGCAGGAGGAGGCGAGGATCTTCCGAGACGAGGTCATCCCGGCCCAGGCGGCGCTGCGGGAGGTCGCGGACAGGCTCGAGACGCTGGTGGCGGACGACCTGTGGCCGTTGCCCAAGTACCGGGAGCTGCTCTTCCAGTACTGAACGACAGGGGTTGCGCCCGCCGGACATCCGGCGGGTTGGCGCATCATGCGCATATGGCTCTGCACTACCGCGACTTGGCCGCAGCCGAGCTCGACCGCCTCCGCGAGATCGACCGCGCCGAGCGCATCACCACCGCCTACGAGCTGAGGGACGGCTCAGTCGTATCGAGGGCCGTCGACTGGGATGTCCCGACCTGGGAGGAGGGGAGTGGTGAGCATTCGGTGGGGCTTCTCGTTGCCTTCTGCCGGGGCCACGCGGCGGCCGGCGCCCGGATCCTCGGCTGCTTCACGACCGAGGATCGTCTGGTGGGCATCGCGATCATGACTCCGGAGGTGGAGCCGGAGGTGGCCCAGCTGGCATTCCTGCACGTGAGTCGGGACTGGCGTCGCCAGGGCATCGCGACCGAGCTCGTCTGGCGGCTCGCCTCCTGGGCCCGGGAGACGGGGGCCGGCGAGATCTATGTCTCGGCCACGCCCAGCGAGTCGGCCGTCTCCTTGTACCGGCACCTTGGCTTCCGAGTCACCGACCGGCCTATCCCCGCCCTGCTCGAGCTGGAGCCGGAGGATATCCACATGCGCCGCCGTTCCTGACCACGGTCCGCCGGCGCGGTCAGAGCGGTGGTTCAGCCGGCGACCTGTGTAGCCTCGAAGATCTCCGGGTCCGGCTCACCCTCGATCACGATCTGGCCGAGGGCGCCCTTGTCAAAGGCTCGGCTGATGGCGTGGTCGACGAGGACGATCGTGCTCGGCACGCGTCCCACCAGCTCGACCACCGTCCCACCGCCGGCCGGGACCAGCGTCGTCTGCGAGCCTCGCAGCGGCTCGTTCAGGAGTGCCGCTTCCGGATAGACCACGTCCCAGTGCGAGCCGATGGGATGGAAGTTCGAGTCCAGGTCCGGGCCGGCGTCGATGAAGTAGATGCGGGTGCGCTCACCGACCTGCATGTGCGGGGCGTTGTCACCAGTGAGCGAGCCCATGGCGCCGTTGAAGACGACGTACGTCGGGTGCTCGTCGGTGAGGGCTTGGCGATCGGTCTCGACAAGACCCATCTCGGTGCCGGTCGTGTAGATCTCCGACTGCACCACGTACAGCTCGTGATCGACCGGCGGCAGGGGATCGGCCGGGTCTACCAGGATGCCGCCGTACATGCCGTGGGCGATGTGCAGGGGCACGTCGCCGAAGGCGCAGTGGTACATGAAGAAGCCGGGATAGAGGAGGCGCGCCTCGATGGTCGCGGTCTGGCCGGGTGCGACCGAGGTGTCGGCCGCGCCGCCACCCTGCCCGGTCACGGCGTGGAAGTCGACGTTGTGGGGCATCGAGTTCGATGCCGGGTTGGTGATGGTGAAGCGCAGGACGTCCCCGACGCGGGCCCGGATGATGGGCCCGGGGGTGCCCGAGATGACCTCGTCGTCACCCGGCATGCGGTAGCCCCAGGCGCGGTACTGGACGCTGTTCACCGGATCGATGTTGGCCACGCCCTCGACCACCTCGAAGGCGACCTCCACGATGGCGGGCTCGGTGCGCCCGGATGGTGGCGGGACGTTCGGTGCGTAGGCCACGTTGACCTCCGACGCGGGCGCCAGCGGCAGTTCGGCTTTGGGGACCAGGTCGGGGATGACCTCGTCCCGCGGTGGTGCAGCCACCGCCGGGCCGCTCCCGACGAGCGTCGCGAGCAACACGCTCAGCAGCACCAGGGTCGTCGAAGCCAGGCGAGGTCGTCGTCGAGCATTGCCACCGTGCTTGCCTGACTCGAGTCTCGATGTCCAACCGTGCTGCCGCATCGATACATCCTCCCGGGGCTGCTACCATTTGGCCAGAATGCTAAGTAACTTAGTGATTGAACTTGCCCGGGGATAGGGCCATCCGGCCCCTTCTCTAGAAAGGAGCGCGGGCCCGGTGCGACTGCAGCTGACCCGGCGGGCGGACTACGCCGTCCGCGTGGCGCTTTGCCTTGGCCGTGAGCAGGGGGGTGCACGTTTGGCGGCGTCGGAGATCGCTCGGCGCATGGATATGCCACCGCGCTTCCTGCCGCAGGTCATGCAAGACCTGGTCAGGGCCGGGCTGGTGGAGGCGTCGCTCGGGCGGGGTGGCGGCTACCGTCTCACTCGGCTACCCGGGGATATCTCGCTGCTGGAGGTCATCGAGGCAGTGGAGGGCGATGCCCGCCGTCGCACCTGCGTGCTCAGCGCCGGGGTCTGTGACGCGAGCCGGCCATGTGACGTTCACGGACTGTTCGCGCGCGCCCAGGACGCGCTCCTCGAGGAGCTAAGAGGAGCCAGTATCCGCGACGCTTTGGCGACGTCCCTGGCCCGGCCATCGGACGGTACGGGATGATGGTCGCTCCCAGCCTCGCGGCATCGTGCGGGTCGCCGCCACGGCCGTCGGCGTTCGTCAGCGTACGTCCGCGTACGTCTCCAGGGCGGCGGTGCCGTGCACGGTCAGCGTGTAGACCCCGCGCTCCACGCGCTCGAACCAGCCGTAGACGTTCCGGCGCAGGAGCGTGCCGGCAATCGTGACGCCGGTGGTGCTGGCGATCTCCGCCGCTCGGCTGGGACCATGGGCCTGCAGATACCCTGCGCAACGCAGGGCGGCCTGTCGGTAGGCGGTCACCACGGGCCTTCGATTACTGCCACCGACGTTGGGGTCACCCACACGTTCAGCGAACTCCCGGAGCAGCAGTCCCTGGCGCTTCCGATCCTGGCGTGGCCGGTAGGGCACCGGGTCGAGCATCGCCTCCAGCAGCACCGCCCGGCGGGCAGTCGACTCGTGCACCGCCAGCAGACCGAGCCCGAGCCGACGACAGAGCTTGAGGATGCCTCGACGCTCGCGCTGCCAGAGCGAGCGGGGGGATGGCTTGGCCGGAACGCCGACAGCGAGGTAGACCTGTTCCGACAGGGCCAGCCGGTCCAGGCCCTGAAGCACCAGGGGCAGCGTGAAGGCGGTCTTGAGCTCGACGATGAGCGGCGGCTCAGCGCCACGCTGAGCGACGACGTCGCAGCCTCGGATCTCGGACTTGACCTCGTAGCCCTGCGCCTCCAGGAAGGCCTTCACCGGCCCGTAGAGATCGGCTTCGCGTTCGAATCCCACGTCCCGAGTGTATCGGGCTGGGCCATCGGAACTCGGCGAGCGAGCCCTCGGCCTCGATCACGACCCGGTGTCGCCAGCCGCCACGTGCGACCTCGGCGATCGGAATGCGAGGAGCGCGAGTGCCGCGGCGGCCACCGCGATGACCGCGAAGGCGATGGCGCTGCCTGGCTCATCGAGGTTCCCCTGGGTGGCCTGCACGACCAACAACCCGAAGATGCTGAGCGCCATGAGCGTGCTGAAGATTAGGCAGCCGAACGCGAGCGCCTGTGCGGCTCGTGCTCCATGCAGCAACCAGGACGCAGCGAGCACGAATACCGGCAGCACGAAGGCCAGGTCAAGCGCGTAGACGGCGCTGGTCGGCACACCCAGATCCGTGATCGACGGGGGCAGGCTGCCGCTGGCGATCGCCTGCCCGATCTGGCTGATCCAGAGCCCGCCGAAGGCGATCACCAGGAACGCCAGGAAGCCGGCACTCGACCGGCGTGGGAGACGAAGCGGAACCGCATACACCCCCGTTGCCAGCTCGACCAGCCAGAAGACCATGCCCCACGTCGACAACCCGAGGATCGCGATGTGTAGCGGCGTCAGCGGACCGACGACCACCTGGAAGGCGAAGATGGCATACGTGTAGACGAGATAGGCCAGTCCTGCGGCGACCGCGATGCCCGCACGCGTGGACCCGTGTCGTGCCTGCCACAGGCCGAGGGCCAGCAGCGGTACCGCCACCAGCAGGGTGGCCAGGTCCGTGCCACGCGCCTGGTCGACCATGGCCGGGGCGTCGCGGTAGCTGTCCGTGAGCAGTCCGGCAACGCTGGCGATCGCGGTCAGCGCGGTCGCGAACCACCCCAGCGCGAAGGCGATCCGCCCCGAGCGGTGTTTCCCTGCGGTCGAGTTCACCGTGTCCCCCTCTGCTTATCGGCTTCGATGGCGAGCCACTCGCTGACGAGCTCGCTCAGGGCCTCGACCCGGTCGGGCCCGAGGCCGGCGAAGACCGCGTCGAGCACCTCCATCCGTTGTGCCCTGGCGTCGGGCGCATCGAGGATCGCGACCTTGTCGGTCAGCTCGATCCGCGTCGCCCGCCGGTCGTGGCGGTCCGGCACGAGGCGCAGGTAGCCGCGTCGCTCCAGCCCGAGGGCTACCTGCTTCACGTTCTGGCGCGAGCTTCCATAGCGTGCGGCGGCCTCGGTCAGCGTCGGGTCCTGCTCCGGGAACCAGCGTTCCATGACCGCCAGGAGCAGCCATTGACGCGAGGTGAGACCGAGCGGCTTGAGCGCCTCGTCGACTCGGCGTGAGAGATGCTGGACGAGGACCAGCAGGGAGCCGAACAACTCGGGCCTGCGGTCCTGGTCGGATGGGTCTGGCATGTGCGTAATGTATTACCCAACCAGGCTCGCGAGATCTGCCGAGTGGCCCGTGTGAGCCGGCTATAGGTAACCTATTGCCTATGCTCGGGCGGCCTCTTGCCTGGGCGCAGCAGCAGGGCCACCATCCCGGCCACCGCGATGATGAAGAGCACCGGGATGGCCGCCTTCGCGGCGCGTGGTGGCAGGACCAGCTCGAACATCGGTACCGGGTCACCGAGCCGGCGCTGGAACGGCCCGAACGGACAGTCGCCGCGACCGATGACGAGGGCGAGCCCCTGGACCAGGAGGAAGGCCACGGCGGCCCAGGCAGAGACCCCCCGACGCCTGCGGATCGCTGATGCCCAGATGTGGACCAGTGCGCCGAGCGCCACCACGCCCCAGACCACATGCGCGGCCCGAAAGGCTTTCGCGCGGGCAGGCAACGTGGACCACGCCGGGTCCGCAGATGGCGTCTGGTTCGTTGCCGACATCGGCTGAATCTAGCTTGTCGAGGAGGTGCTGGGGCGTCCCTCGCGGGCGATCCTCTGGAGCGCCGATCTTCGCGCGTTCCTGCGGGGCACGTCGGGGGGCACTTGCGTGGAAGGCCCGCACTTGACGCCCGACCGGTGCGTCCGTGGCTGGTGCCTACAGACACGCCTCCAGGTCGGCCAGGGTCACGTAATCGCCAGGCCCGACGCCCCGCCGATCGGCCAGCACCTCGATCGGGTCGAGGCCAGGATCGCCCAGCGACGAGACCACCAGCGCGGCCTCGCTGAAGTCTTCGTCGCGCGTGTATCCGTTCACCGTCACCACGGTCGTCAGGCCCGCCCCGAAAGCCGCTCGCAAGCCATTGCGCGAATCCTCGACCACGATGCACGAGTCCGCCGCTGCACCCAGCCGTTCGAGTGCAAGCAGATAGATGTCGGGAGCCGGCTTCTTGGCCGGGACCACGTCACCGGCGAGCACGAGGAACTCGGCTGCCCGCCCCGCCCCCACGGCGTTCTCGAGGATCGCGCGCACCGACGCCCCCGCGGAGGTCGAGCACACGGCCAGCTGCCAGCCGGCTGCGTGTGCCTCCTCCACCACCCGCGCGACGCCCGGACGCGCGGGCAGGTGCCCCGCTCGCACCATCTCGACGTAGATCTCGGTCTTGCGCCGATGCCACGTGGCGACCGCTGCCGCCTGGCCCTCAGGATCGGTGGGCAGCCCGGCCTGCGCCACCAGCTCCGGCCTGAGCAGCGCGGCCATCCGCTCCTTGCCACCACCGATGCGCAGGGCCTCGCCATATCCCTCTACGGACCAGTGCACCGGCAGTCCGAACTCCTCGAACGTCTGGTTGAAGGCGGGCCGATGGCCGTCGCGCTCGGTGTCGGCGAGGACGCCATCACAATCGAAGATGAGCGCCGTCATGCCCGACCCGCCGAGCCGAACAGGTCGATGTACCCGCGCGTCATCTCCATGACGGCCGCACGCACGTAGCGGAAGAGGGTCGGCGGGTCGGCCGCGGCAGGGTTCTCGGTGAGGAAGCGCCGGTTCGCGTCCATGTAGGCGATCTTGAGCCCGGTGGACACGTTGACCTTGGCGCAGCCGCGAGCGATGAGGTCGCTGAACTGCTCGGCGGTCAGGCCCGTGCCGCCGTGGAGCGCCATGGGGACGCCGGTCGCTTCGACCAGGTCGCTGATGCGCTGATGGTCGAGCGCGGGCTGTGCCTTGTACATGCCGTGGGCATTGCCGATGGCCGGCGCGAAGATGTCCACGCCTGTGCGCTCGATGAAGCCGACCGCGATGGCCAGCGTCTGGATCGGCCCCTCCTCGTCGGACCCGATGTCGTCTTCCACGCCGCGGATGCCCTCGATCTCGCCCTCCACGTCGGCGCCCACCCTGCGGGCTTCCGCGACGACCTCGATACATTGGCGCTCGTTCTCCTCGACGCTCAGCTCGTGGGCATCGAAGAGCACCGAGCTCCAGCCGGCAGCCAGGCAGGCGCTGATGACCTCGCGATCGGGGCAATGGTCGAGGTGGAGCGCGACGGGCACGTCGATCCCGGCGGTCATGGTGACCCACATGCCCTTGAGCACCTCGAGCCCGATCGAGCGCACGGTCTTGACCGAGGTCTGCACGATCATCGGGCTGCGCTGCTCGAGCGCGGTCGCCAGCACGGCTTCGAGGGTCAGGTCGTTGACGATGTTGATGGCCGGGACGGCATAGCCATCGGCCATCGCGCGGGTCACCAGCTCCTTGGTCGAGACGACGGGCATCGGTCCATTCCTCTCTCTATGCCAGGCCACCACCGAGGTGGATCTGCCCGAGCATGGCCGCGCCGAGCAGCGACGATTGGTCCTGGAAACGGTAGTCGTGATCGCCGGTCCAGCGCGCCCGGGCTGCCAGCATGCCCCGGATCCGGGCAGCCCCACCGGAGATGCCGATGACGCGATTGACCGGGACCAGGCCCGAGACCTGCTCGAGGTGTGCCCCCAGGTAGCGCAGGTTGCCCCGGACCATCGAGAGCAGCAGGTCCTCGCGCGTGGTTCGCAGGTCGACGCCCGAGTAGGCGGCGTGCAGCGGCGCCAGCGAGTAGCGGCTACCGCCGAGGAACGGTTCGTAGCTCGGCAGAGACGCTTCGCGCGCCTCGATGTCCGGGTCGGCCAGGAACGCCTCCAGGGTCGCGGGCATGTACTGCCCGTAGAACTTGTCCGCATCCATCTCTCGGCACATGGTCGCGTGGAACCAGTCGTAGGCCACGCCTCCGGTATTGAGCACGAAGAAGGTCAGCCAGCGACCGGGCAGCACGTGGGCGCGGACATTGAACTCGGGCGAGGCCACCGGCTCGGCGGTGCACACGTTGGCGATGTCGCAGGTGCCACTGATGATGTTGGCGTCGCCCGGCTCGGCGAGCCCACCGGACCAGGCTGCGAGCGCGGCGTCGTTCCCGCCACACAGCACCACGGCATCGGGCGGGATGCCCAGCTCGGCAGCCACCGCGGGCAGTGTCTCGCCGACCGCGTCGAACGACTGCATCAGGGGAGGGAGGCGCTCCGGATCGAGGCCGGCTGCGTCGAGCACATCCTCGTTCCAGGTCAGGTCATTGCGCGTCGTGGCATACAGACCGGTGATCGAGGTGGTCGAGGGGTCGATGGCCCACCTCCCCGTCAAGCGCCGCGTGACATAGGTATTGGTGTGGCCGAAGACCGCCGCTGCGTCCCACACCTCCGGCTGGTGGTCGCGGAGCCAGAGGATGCTCGCGAGCGATGAGCCGCCAGAGACCGGCAGGTTGCAGGCCTCGGCCAGGAAGCGCTCCTCGCCGACCGCAGTCCGGATGGCCGCCGCCTGCTCGTGCGCCCGCCCATCGAGGAAGAGGATGGCCGGACCCAGCGGCCGACCCTCGGCGCTCATCGCTGTCAGCCCGGGCGTGGTGACCGAGAGCGAGACCACGCCGACCCCGTCGAGCGCCGGGCCGACCTCGGCGCAGGCGGATCGGATCGCTGACCACCAGACATCGGGGTGGACCTCGGCCCTGCCGCCGCTTCCCAGGTCGGGCTCGTAGTCGCGACTCGTGCTTGCCCGTAGCTCCAGGTCGGGCCCATAGACACCCAGCTTGAGCGAAGACGTGCCCACGTCGAGGGCGAGGATGTCACGCCCCACTGGTCTGTCACGCCGCACTGATGTCAGGCCGCACTAGAGCAGACCCTCGGCCTCGAGGGTCGCGCGCAACGCGGACCGGGCCGGCTCGTCGAGACGCAGCAGCGGCCGTCGCGGCCAGCCACCGGCGTACCCGGCGAGATCCATCGCGGCCTTCACGCCGGGCACCCCGTACTGCCCGCTGATGGCGGCGTTCACTCGCGTCACGAATGCCTGGTAGGCGTCGGCCGCGGCCGGGTCATCCTGTGAGCGGCCGTAGTCGTAGAGACGGAGGGCGATGGCGGGGAAGGAGTCGGCCAGCGAGACCGTCCCGCCCGGCGAGCCGCCGCGCATGGCCGCCAGCAGGAAGTTGGCCGAGCCCGCGAGGACCGCGAAGTCGGGAGCCTGGAGCGTCAGGAAGGCTTCGATGCCGGAGGCTGCGCTGTCCTTGAGCCCCACGATGTTGCCGTGCTGCGCGAGTCGGCCGACGAGCACAGGGGAGAGCGCGAGTCCGTTGAAGCCGGGCGCGTTGTAGAGCAGGATCGGCAGTGGCGCGTCGTCTGCCAGCGTCGAGAAGTAGCGGTACAGCACCTCGTCGGTCATGAGCTTGCGGAAGTAGCCGGGTGCCAGCACCAGCCCGAAGTCGGCACCCAGGTCGGCGGCCGCCGAGAGGAACCGCTCCGCTCCGCGCTGGGCGTCGTAGGTGGCACCGGCCAGCACGACCTGGCCCGGGCCCCGGTGACGCGTGACGGTCTCCAGCACGACCAGCCGTTCGTCCTCGTCCAGGCTGCGGTTCTCGCCGTTGCTGCCCAGGGCCAGCAGCCCCGAGATCCCGGCCTCCGCGTAGCGCGCCAGGTTGGCCTGCAGCGCGCCCAGGTCGAGCTCCTCGCGTGCGTCGAAGGGCGTGCAGATGGGGGCATAGACCCCGCCCAGCTCCTTCACGCCAGGGTCGCTCGTTCCGGTATCCGGGCAATGGTCGTCATGTCCGGGCCATGGTGCCGGTTCGGGCACTCCGCGCGCAAGCCGGACCCTCCTCGTATCATCCGAGTCGAACGATGTCCGCGGGCAGCGATGCGCCATCCTAGGTACCAGACGACGCCGGGCAGCGACGCGCCGACAGGCGTGACCGACAGATGACGAGGAGAGAAAGCCATGGGCTGGTTGCACAAGGTGCTGCACGGTGACGATGCGGGCGAGGTGCCATCCGCCCCACCGGTCCCCAACCCTGGGCATCTCGTCCCGCCGCCCCTGCCCGAGCTGCCGAGCCATGACCCGGCGGCAGCCCACAAGCGAGGCTACGCGACCAAGGTCTGCCCGTCGTGCGGCGCCAAGATCCCGCAGCTCTCCAGCAAGACCACCGTCTGCGACAGCTGCGGCGAGCCCATCGTGGTCCGCAGCGGCGAGGACGGGCTGTGGCACCTCATGCGCGAGGACGAGATCATGGCCTTCGAGGAACGCCAGGAGCAGATTCGCAGCGAGGCCTACAAGGCGGACGAGGAGGCCCTGCTGGAGGCCGGGTTCCTCATCGGTGAGGTGCAGGTCGATGTGGTCGGCGAGTCCCGCTACCAGGACGCGCTCGCGGAGCTGGCCGGCCCGCACAAGAAGTCCGGCACCCTGGTGCCGGTCGTGGCACTCCTCTCGCGCGAGCCGGAACATCCGCACGACAAGAACGCCGTGCGCGTCGACGTCGGCGAGGTGACGGTGGGATACATCGAGAAGACGAACGCCAGGCAGATCCAGCCCCTGATGCAGCGGCTGGAGCAGGCCGGCCACCCAGCATGGGTGCGAGGCTGGATCGTGGGCGGCTGGGACGACGACCCCGGCGACCGCAACTACCGCCTCCGGATCGACAGCCTGCCCAAGGTCGACTGACCGGCCGACCCCACAGCCGCGCTACCACGCTGGCGCCCGGACCAGCTCCAGGGCCCGCGCGACATCCGGCTCACCCGACCTCGGGTGGCCGCTCTTCGCGATGATCTGCCACGAGCGATGCTCCGACCGCGATCGCGAGGATGCCCACGATGATCACCAGCGAGAGCGGCACCGGGATGGGGATGATCTCGGCCAGCAGGATCTTGAGTCCCGCGAACACGAGCAGGGCTGCGAGCCCGGGCTTGAGGTAGCGGAACCGGTCCACCGCGCCCGCGAGCAGGAAGTAGAGCGAGCGCAGGCCCAGGATGGCGAAGGCGTTGGAGCTGAGCACGAGGAACGTGTCCGTCGTCACCGAGAAGACCGCCGGCACCGAGTCGATGGCGAACATGATGTCGCTCGTCTCCACCACCAGCAGCACCGCCAGCAACGGCGTGGCGAGCCGCCGGCCGTTCTCGACCACCAGGAAGCGCTGCCCGCGGAACCCGTCCGTCGTGGGGACGAACCGGCGGAACAGCCGCAACAGTCGGTTGTCCATCGGATCGAGCATCTGGTCGTGTCGTTGGACCCACATGCGGTAGCCCGTGAACAGGAGCAGGATCCCGAAGAGATAGATGGCCCAGTGGAAGGTCTCGATGACCGCGGCCCCCAGGCCGATGAACGCCGCGCGAAGGCACGATGGCGCCGAGGATCCCGTAGAAGAGCACCCGGTGCTGGTAGCCGAGGGGCACCGCGAAGGCCGTGAAGATGAGCGCGAAGACGAAGACGTTGTCGACCGACAGGCTGAGCTCGAGCATGTAGCCGGCGAGGTAGGCCGCGCCATCCTCCGCGCCACGCAGGCTCAGCACGAGCAATCCGAACCCCAGGCCGATCGCGATATAGACGGCGCTGCTCACGGCGGCCGCCCGAAAGGACATGGCGTGCGGCCGACGCTCGAAGACGATGAGGTCGATGGTGAGGACCGCGCCGAAGGTGACCACGAGGGCGATCCAGAGGAACGTGCTGGTGTCCATGGGTGATCCTCCGGGCGCGCCGTGACGTCAGGCCGAAGGTCTCCGCCGACCACACCGCGACGATGTGGCCGATGCCGGCGGGGCCACGCGAATGGTCCGTGTTGACGCCGTGCATCCGGGTCTTGGGGTACTCCCCCTCGGGCGAATCGATGCTAGCAGAGATGTCCGCGTGCCCGCGGCGGTGGCGATATCATGCGGGGCTGGCCAAGGCAAGCAAGGGCGAGTACCTGAGGATGGCGGGATGATGAGGGCCTGGACCAGGATCCAGACCATCAGCACGACTCCGAAGGCGCCCATCAGCCACGGTGCCGGTGGCGTGCGCATCACGGCCAGCGACGCAGCCATGAGCTGACCGACCCCGTTGACCAGCAGCAGGACGAGGCCCGGCACCAGGAATGAGCCGAAGACGGAGTCCGCCACCCACTCATGGGGGATGCCCAGTGGGCTGCCATCCAGCTCAAGTGCCATGACCAGAGCCACCTGCAGGCTGACGCCCGCCGCTCGCTTCTCCGGCGCGTCAGCGTGCATACTCCCCCCTGGGCAGGGAGGAGGCGGTCTTCGGATTGCCTCTGGCGCGACGTCCACCCGGTCGCCAGACCGTTGCGCCGGGCCATGGCGAGACCGACCTTGTCCAGCAGGGCACGACGTCCCAGGAGGTTCCGTCGATGGCCAAGTTCATGGACGTCCATGAAGGCATGGTGGGCATCACACCGGAGGCGCTGAAGGAAGCGCACGCCGGCGACCTGGCGATCCAGGATGAAGAGGGGGTGAGCTTCGAGCACGCCTGGGCCGACCCGGTCAGCGGCAAGGTCTTCTGCCTGTCGGAGGCCCAGCGCTGAAGCCATCCAGCGATCCCCCCGCAACGGCATCCCACCTGCGGAGATCCACGAGCTCGCGGTGGAGGTCTAGCCAGCACCTCCCCACGTGCTACCGCGGGGTCTGGGCCCAGACGGCTCGGGCCGCGCTTCGTTCTCGGCCGCCCGCAGCGTTGACGCACGTCGCTACCATTGCGGCCTGCAAGCGCGCGAGTTCTCCCTGGCCTTCGTCGAGGCCTACAACCAGCGTGACGTGCAGGCCATCGGGTCCTTGCTGGCAGCGGACGTCGACTATGTCCGTCCCGCCCAAACCGCTCGCCAGCGTGGACGAGATCATGGCCCAGTACGAGCGTGACTGGCGCACCTACGATGCCACCATCGATGTGCGCCGGGTCGTGGAGGCGGGCGACCTGGCGGTGATCGAGCTGACCCTCACGTCAGGGGCGGCCACATCTCGGTCGAGGCGATGGTGCTGCACCGTTGGGCATCCGGCCGGATGGTCGAGTACCGCCTGTACCTGGACCCCGTCCCGGCCTGATCAGATCGCCTGCCGCGCCGGGCGGCTGCTCTCGCGCACGATGAGTCGCGGCTGGAGCCGCATCGCCCACGGTTCTCGCGGTTCCGCCGAGCGTCCGCGCTGCGCCAGCCTCCTGATGTCCTCGTCGATCGCGCTCACCGCCTGGATCCCAGCATCGATGAGTGGTTGGTGCACCGTGGTGAGCGGTGGCCAGAAATGCTTGCCTTCCGCGATGTCGTCCACGCCCACCACCGACAGATCCTCCGGCACGCGGAGCCCCAGGGTGTGTGCTGCGTGGAGCACCCCCAGCGCCATCTGGTCGTTGCTCGCGAAGACCGCGTCGATATCCGGCGAGGCCGCCAGCAACTGGTGCAGCCCGGCCTCCCCGCTGGTCGCCGACCAGTCGCCCTCCGCGACCGGCCCAGTCACACCTTCCAGGCCGCTCTGGGCGAGCGTCTCGCGCCAGCCAGCTTCGCGCTCACGCGCCTCCCACCACCGCGATGGTCCCGTGATCAGGCCGACGCGGCGGGCACCACCGGCGAGCAGGTGCTCCGCGGCGAGGCGCCCGATGGTGCGATTGTCGATGCCTACCGAGGGCAGTGACTCCTGGCCCGCCATCCCGCCCACGAGGACGACGGGAGTCGGCAGGCGCTTGGCACGTTCCGGCCACCAGTCGAGATTCCTGCCCACCTGGGGTATGGCCCAGAGCACACCATCGACCTGGCGGGAGACGAGCCCCTCGAGCACCCCGTTGACATCATCAGTCTCAGGCCGGTGGATGAGATTGAGCGTGATCGAGTAGCCCATCTCTGCGGCCCGGCTCTCGATGCCCGTGAGCACTCTCGTCGGACCGAAGTACTCCACCCCGAAGGCGACGACGCCGAGGACGTGACTCCGTCCCTGCGTCAGCCCGCGTGCGAGCATGTTGGGCGAATAGCCGACCTCGGCGATGATCTGCTGGACCCGGTCGAAGGTCTCCGGCGCCACGTCTGGGCGGTTGTTGAGCACGCGCGAGACGGTCTGCGTGGAAACGCCGGCCGCCTCTGCGACCTCGCGTATGGTCACGCGCTGCCGCGTCCTGGGTGCCCTCCCGTCGCTCACCGCGTCTGCGCTCTCCATCTGTCATCCGGTCAGGTGGACCGGGGTCCTGCCCCCGGCCCGGAGGGACGTTAGCGGTCCCGTTACCGGTAACGGTCACTGTAGCAGCGTGACTCCCGCCACCGCAAGCGGCACCTCGCGGGCCTGACGACCACAGCGGCAGCGATCCCTCTCACGTTGCATCGTAGATCCACGCGCGCCAGGTTCCGGCTCCCGGAATCCAGGATCGCGCCACGCCGCCTTGACTCGCCGTCCGCGGCGATGCTACGTTGTTAGCGTTCCCGTTAGCGGTAACGGAAAGGACTCGCGTCCGCCAGCGTGGCGTGTGCGTGTTGGCCGGCAGGTGCCCGGTGGAGGTCGGGTATCGAGACGGGAACAGGGACAGCACAACAGCATCGCCACGAGGAGGAGCGGATGGTCTCGTGAACCGGTCGGCGACCGGGCCGTGGTCGGCGAATGCCGGACGAGGAACGTCCGACAGCGACCAGCGAAGGCCCCTCGCCACCCCGAATGCGCCCGCGGCTGGGCCATCCATCACGTGTTTCAGGGAGGAAACGGACGATGAAGTATTCGCTAGCTCGAGTCGGGATCGCAGTGGCCAGCGTCGCCGCTGTAGCGACCATGTGGTCGGGCCCGATCGCCGCACAGGACCAGTACACCTACGAGGACATGACGGTCGGCTTCATCCAGACCGGCTCCGAGTCCGGCTGGCGCGCGGCCAACACCGCCTCGTTCCAGGAGACCGCCGATCAGCTGGGCATCGACCTCAAGTTCTACGACGCCCAGAACAAGCTGGAGAACCAGGTCTCGGCCTTCCACCAGTTCAACCAGGACCCGGATGTCGACGTCATCATCCTGGCCGCGCTCGACGTGACCGGCTATGACGAGGTCCTGCAGGAGGCCCAGGACAACGGCAAGATCGTCGTGCTCGAGGATCGCCGCATCGACGCCGATCCTTCGCTCTACGCCACCTACATCGGCTCCGACTTCAACCTCGAGGGCCAGAAGGCCGCCGCGGCCATGTGCGACCTGCTCGCGGACAGTGACAACAAGCAGATCGTCGAGATCACCGGGGCCGTCGGCGCTTCGGCTGCCATCGATCGCGCGGCCGGCTTCCGTGAGGCCATGGTCGACTGCGGCATCGAGATCATCGACAGCCAGACCGGCAACTGGGGTGTGGCCGAGTCGAAGGCCGTTATGGAGGCCTTCCTCAAGAAGTACGACAACATCGCGGGCGTCTTCGGCCACAACGACGAAGAGGCCATCGGTGCCGTCCAGGCGATCGAGGAAGCGGGCATGGTCCCCGGCGAAGACATCAAGGTCATCGGCGTGGACGCCACGGCTCACGGCTTCGAGTACCTCATCCCGGGCAAGATCAACGCCCTCATCGAGTGCAACCCGCTGCTCGCGCCGCAGGTGTACGAGGCCGCGCTGAACGCGATGAACGGCGAGGAGCTGCCGACATGGGTGCCGTCCCAGGAGGGCGAGTTCTTCGCCGCCCAGGGTGCGGACGAGCTCACGGCCATCCTCGAGACGCGCAAGTACTAGCCAGCCAGGCGCCCCCCATGAGCGCGGGAGCGGCCTTGTCGCCGCTCTCGCGCCCAGGGCGCCAGCACCGACCCCTCACGAGGGCAATCGACCGTGTCCGACCAGGCGCCGCTGCTCTCGATGCACGGCATCTCCAAGGCCTTCCCCGGGGTGCAGGCCCTCACCGACGTCGACTTCGACCTCTACGCGGGCGAGATCCGCGCGATCGTCGGCGAGAACGGCGCCGGTAAATCGACCCTCATCAAGGTCCTCACCGGCGTGGAGCGTCCTGACACCGGTGACATGACCTTCGCCGGCGAGCGCTACCAGGTGCACTCGCCGCAGCATGCCCAGCAGCTGGGCATCAGCACGGTCTACCAGGAAGTCAACCTCTGCCCCAACCTCACGGTCGCGGAGAACGTGCTCATCGGCCGTGCCCCCATGCGCTGGGGCATCACCATCGACTGGAACAAGATGAACCGGCAGGCCCGGGAGATCATGGCCGGGCTCGATCTCGATATCGACGTCACGCGGCCGCTCGGTTCGTACTCGGTGGCCATCCAGCAGATGGTCGCCATCGCCCGGGCGCTGGACATCTCCTCGGCCAAGGTCCTCATCCTGGACGAGCCCACCTCGAGCCTGACCCTGCGGGAGACGCAGCAGCTCTTCGAGGTCATGCACAGGCTGCGTGCCGAGGGCATCGCCATCGTCTTCATCACCCACTTCCTCGACCAGGTCTACGAGGTCAGCGATCGGGTCACCATCCTGCGCAACGGCGAAGTGGTCGGCACCTACGACCCGTCGTCCCTGCCGCGGCTGGAGCTGGTCTCGCTCATGCTCGGTCGATCCCTGGCCGACCTCGATGACATGGCCCGGCACAAGATGGAGACCCTCGACCACATCAGCGAGGAGGCCTTCCTGCAGGCCAGGGGGCTCGGCCTGAGCGGCTCCGTCCGGCCCTTCGACCTGGACCTCCGCAAGGGCGAGGTCGTGGGCCTGGCCGGCCTCCTGGGATCGGGCCGGACCGAGGTGGCCCGGCTGCTGTTCGGGCTCGACCGGCCGGATTCTGGGTCGCTTGACGTAGCCGGTTCAGCGGTGGATGACTTCTCGCCGGCCGCCTCCATCAAGCGGGGCATCGCGCTGGCACCGGAGGACCGGGCAGCGGAGGGCATCGTCGCCGACCTGAGCGTGCGGGACAACATCATCCTGGCCGTGCAGGCCAACCGCGGCTGGCTGCGCCACATCAGCGCGCGCGAGGCGGAAGAGATCGCCGACCGCTTCATCAAGCTCCTCCACATCGCGACACCATCGTCGAACCAGGCCATCAAGAACCTGAGCGGCGGCAACCAGCAGAAGGTCATCCTCGCGCGCTGGCTGGCCACGGACCCCCAGCTGCTCATCCTCGATGAGCCGACGCGCGGCATCGACGTGGGCACCAAGGCCGACATCCAGAAGCTGGTGCTCGACCTGGCCGAGGAAGGCAAGTCATGCGTCTTCATCTCGTCGGAGCTCGATGAGGTCCTGCGCACCAGCCATCGCATCGTGGTCCTGCGGGACCGGGCCAAGGCCACCGAGATCACGGGCGACGTCGACGAGAAGGAGCTCATGACCTCCATCGCCGGGACGAACGCATGAGCGCCGTCGCACGTTCGGTGAAGTCCAGCCTCGGAGACAGCCGGCTGCTCCTGCCCCTCGCGGTCCTGGGACTCATCTTCCTCTTCGACCTGATCTTCATCCCGGGCTTCTTCGACACCGAGATCCGGCAGGGTCACCTCTACGGCAGCCTCGTCGACATCCTGCGCAACAGCGCGCCGACCATCCTGCTCGCGATCGGCATGACGGTCGTCATCGCCACCGGCGGCGTGGACCTCTCGGTCGGTGCGGTCATGGCCATCTCGGCCTCGGTCGCGGCCATCCTCATCGACCCCCGCAAGGTCGGCCTCACGCTCTCCGGTGATATCACCGCGGTGGTCGGCGATCCCACCTACAGTTTCATGCCGCTGCCGATCGTGATCGTGGTGGCTTTGCTGGCCGCCCTTGCCTGCGGGGTCTGGAACGGCGCCCTGGTGGCCTACGTGCGCATCCAGCCGATGGTGGCCACGCTGATCCTGATGATCGCCGGACGGGGCATCGCGCAGCTGGCCACCAACTCCATCAAGATCAACATCTTCAACGACGCCTTCTCGTTCCTGGGCAACGGCTTCGTCCTGATGCTGCCCCTCTCCATCTTCCTGGTCCTGGGTATCTTCATCGGGTCCTGGCTGCTGTTGCGCCGGACGGCCCTCGGCCTGTTCGTGGAGTCGGTCGGCATCAGCTCGCGCGCGAGCCTCTTCGCCGGCATCAATGAGCAGCGCATCAAGCTCTTCGCCTACGTCTTCTGCGCGCTCTGCGCCGGCATCGCCGGCCTGGTGGCCGTCTCCAGCATCAAGACCTCCGATGCCAACGTCATCGGCCTCTACACGGAGCTCGACGCCATCCTGGCGGTGGTCATCGGTGGCACCGTCCTGGGCGCCGGTGGCCGCTTCTCGCTCCTGGGCAGCGTGCTCGGCGCACTCGTGATCCAGGCCACCATGACCTCGATGTATCACCTCGGCGTGCCCGCCAGCGCGATCACCGTGGTCAAGGCCATCGTGGTCGTGCTGGTCATCGTGCTCTACTCGGAGCAGGCACGGGACGTCATCCGCGGAGCGGTCAGCCGGGCGCGGCCGCGCAAGCAGGGCGCGTCCGCGTGACGCAGACGCTGGGGGCGAGGCTCTCGAACAGCCGGCGCTTCCTACCGCTTGGCGCGACGATCGCCATGTTCTTCCTCGTCTATGCCTTCGGCGTGATGGCCTTCCCGGCGATGCGCGACTCCCAGCCCTTCTTCAACCTGCTCAACACGGCTCCGTTCCTGCTGATCGCCGTGGTCGGCCAGGCGCTGGTCATCATCTCCGGCGGCATCGATCTCTCGGTCGGCGGTGTCATCGCCCTCACCACGGTGGTCACCGCGGCCCTGCTCCGAGGTGGCTGGGATCCGCTGATCGTGATCGTGCTGGCGCTGCTGATGGGCATCACCATCGGTGGCGTGATGGGCTTCTTCATCACCTATCTCAAGGTACAGCCCTTCATCGCGACCCTCGCCGGCATGTGGTTCGCGCGGGGCATGTGCTACGTCATCAGCGACGCCGAGATCCGCATCTACGACCCGACCTGGAAGACCCTCGCCGGCGTCAAGGTGCTCATCCCGGGACTGGCCGACCCGGTGGCCAAGACGGGCAGCTACATGACCAGCCTCGTGGTCATCGCGCTCATCGTGCTGGTGGTGGGCCTGTTCCTGGCGCACCTCACCCGCTTCGGCCGGACCCTCTATGCGATGGGTGGCAACAGCGGGCGCAATGAGCAGTCTGCGCGCCTGATGGGCCTGCCCGTGGACCGCACCAAGATGCAGGTCTACATGTTCAACGGCCTCTGCTCGGCGCTGGCCGGTCTGGTCTACAGCATCTACGTCGGCTCCGGTCACGGTTCGCATGCCATGGGCATGGAGCTGCTGGTCATCGCCGCGGTCGTCATCGGAGGTGTAGCCCTCACCGGTGGCGAAGGCTACGTGCTGGGTGCGTTCTTCGGCGTCCTCATCCTCTCGCTCATCCAGAGCCTGATCCTCTACAACGGCCAGCTCAGCTCGTGGTGGACGAGCATCTTCATCGGCATGCTGATGCTGCTCTTCATCGGCGTCCAGAGCGTGCTGGCCACGATCAACGCGCGCAGCCTCGCGAGATCCACGGCCGGTGGCATGAAACGCCCCCGCACGGCACCGTGGCGGGACCGTCGCTTCCTGGCGGGTGCCGGCGCCGTCATCGCGGCCGTCATCGGGATCACCCTCGTGGGCCCGCTGACAAGCTCGCCCCAGACGACGACCGACGGGGACTCCGCCATCCTGGCCGGTGACTGCGCGCCGGCCGAGTCACGTGCGGCGGAGGCCGAGGAGATGCAGGCTGCAGGCGCCGCCATCGTCTACCAGCGGTTCGGCGGGTCCGACTGCGTGGACCAGATCTACGGGCTCTATCCCGATGGCCGGGTGACCGGCGTCGACGGCACCCAGGCGGTGGAGGCCCAGGTGGACCCGTCGGCGGTGGCCGACCTCGTGGCCAACCTGGAGGGCCTGGGCTGGTTCACCGACGAGATGTACACGACGTGGCACCACCCCTGTGCCGAGTGCTTCACCTACGAGATCACCGTCACCTCCGGCGACCAGACCAAGACCGTGGGCGCGGTCGACGGCGGGACAGATGCGCCGGCCAAGTACTGGCTGGTGAAGACCCGGATCTCCGCCCTCCTGCCCGAAACGAACGGAGCTCCCTGATGCGCACCCTGCACCGCGGCATCGGCGGCCTCGGCGCGCTCGCGCTGTGCGCCGTCCTCGTCGGCTGCGACTACATCGTCATCCCCGAGACGAAGTCCACGCCACCGCCGGCGGAGGCCGAGGGCGTCTGGACCGCCGTGGCCACCAGTGTCGCGGCGACGGCCGAGGGCGTGGCCGTGGAGCTGGCCATCCGCAACGACACCGGCGACTGGAGCACGATGGAGCTGGCCGAGGACGCGACCGTCATGTTGGTCGGCGGCGACGGCAGCAGCACCAGCTGTGGCACCGCGGTCTTTGGCACCGGCGGCACGAATTTTCCACCCGGGTTCATCATGCGCGGGTACACCGGCGGGACGCGGTTCGAGCCCCAGACCGAGCTGTTACGGGTCGAATGCGCGGGGGCGGCCGCAGCGGCAGGCTCGAAGTTGCGGATCCCCTATTCGTTCACCACCGGCGAGTTCAACTTCTACCGGCCCGAGCCGCCCCAGACGGCCACGCTCGAGGTCGACCTCGACGCGCCCATCGCGGATCTCAGCTATCCCATCGGCACGGAGACCGACCTGGTCGTGACGCCGGTCGGAGAGCCCATCGAGGCCATCAACAAGATCCTGCTCACGCTCGTCGCGGTCGAGCGGACCGACGACGAGGTCCAGCTCAGCTGGCGGACGGACAATCCGACCAAGTACCAGGCCTACGTGCACATCGGCAACCCGCCGGTGATCGGCTCGGACGGGATCCTGTACGGTCGCTACACCGCCCCGCACCTGGTCGACACGCCGATCACCTTGGCCAACTCGTCGGCCGAGTGGACGACGACCGTGGCGGTGCCATCAGACGTGGAGGTGTACTACACGATGCCAGGCGTGGAATCCAAGCAGCAGAAGAATTACGTCAGCCACCTGTTCGACCTGGGGCTGGAGTCATGAGGCGGCGCCTGGTCGGCCCTCTCCTCGTGCTGCTGGCACTGGCCGTGTGCGCCGCGGCGGATGTGCCTTCCGGCGCACCCGCCTCGAGTGCCCCGGGCGGGTCGGCGCCCCCGGCATCCCCTGGACCGCAGGCCTCAGGTTCGCCTTCCGTCGCGGCCGCTTCGTCGCCAGCTGTCGAGCGCCCCGAGTGGTTCGACCTGGAGATGGTCGACGTGCAGACGGGCCAGCCCTTCACCATCAACGACTCCGCCGGCAAGGTGGTGTTGCTCGAGACCATGGCCATCTGGTGTCCGACCTGCCGCCGCCAGGGCGATGAGGTCGCCCGACTCCACCAGCTGCTCGGCGACCCCGAGGACCTGGTCTCTGTCAGCCTCGACGTGGACATGGGCGAGAACGCCGAGATGCTCGCCCGATATGCCGATGAGCTGGGTTACGACTGGCACTTTGCGGTGGCGCCGCTGCTGGTGGCCCGGGCGCTGGGCAACCTCTACAGCGCCCAGTACCTCAATCCACCGATCTCGCCCATGTTGATCGTCGACCGCGATGGCTCCGTGCTGGGCCTGCCCTTCGGTGACGTCAAGAGTGCAGAAGCCCTGGCCGGTGTGATCGAGCCGCTCCTCGATCGTTAGGCGACCGCCTACCGGCGGTCAGCTGCGCGGGCCGGGTGGGGAGCGTGCGGGCCACGTCTGCTGTGCCAGTGTCCAGCTGGTAGGGGCACCGTGCTGCGTGCCAGCCACATCTGCTCGCGGAGCCGTGGCCCGGAGCTCCATGCTGGTGAGGTCCCGGACCGCACATAAGTGGCCAGAAGTACCCGACCCTCATCCGCGATATGTCCGCCGCGGCGATGCACGCGCAACGGCTCAACCGCCGGCCGTCTGCTCCGCGCGCGGGAGCGTGGGGACGATGGCCAGGAACTTGCCGTCGCGGTACTTGTACGAACCTTCCGGGCGTTGCCAGCGCAGGTAGTTCCGCTCCATCTCCGGCCAGTCCTGGAAGGCGCCCGGTGGGTCGGACGGGCCCCAGATCGTGGAGACGCGCGGATACCACGGGTCAAAGATGTAGGCGCCGGTGATCTTGGCCTTGGGGAAGACCGTGGGATCCGCTTGTGCGCGGAACCCGGTCATGACCCAGGTGTGGGCGCCCCGCCAGGCCAGGAGCACGACCGGCGAGCGCGTCTTCTTGATGGCCATCGCCGCGTCCCGCAGCGCCACGTGCCGATTGGGATAGGAGCGGATCTCGTAGCCTTCCAGGCCATAGGCGGCGAGGGCCTGCGCGATGGCCGAGGGCCCCCAGCCACCGTTGTGGCTGTCCCGCCGGCTCTCGAACTCGTCGGTGCGGCCTGCGATCTGGCGCTGCATCCTGGTCGGAGTTGTCAAGGATCCCGTGCATCGCCAGCACGATCTGGGTGCCCGCGATGGCACACCAGTGCTCGTCGATCTGCGAGGCGAACGTCTTGCCCGGGTTGAAGCGCAGCTTGAGGTCGATGGGCTCTCGCTTGGGTCGCGGGGTCTTCTGCGGCTTGGGCGTGGCCTTGGCCGGACGGGGGGTCTTGGCCGGTGACACCAGGCCGGGCGCAACGGCCACATCAGCGGCAGCGGCCGGCTCGCCGCCGTCCTTGCCGCCGTCCTTGCCGCCGGCGGCGACGCTCTTGCTGGTCATCTCGCGGATGGGCAGGATCTCGCGATCCGGGGGTGGATCGAGCGCCAGCCGTACGCGCTGGACCAGGCCGTTGAAGCGGTACCCGGCTTCCAGGGTGTTGGTCGCCACGGCCGTCACCACGAGCGTCCCGAGCAGCGCGTACACGAGGACACCGACGAGCACGACGGTGCGCGTGGACGTACGACGTTGGTTCCTCATGCAGCCTCCCGGGCGTCCCTCGATGCTACCTTGCCACGGCCGGCGGCCCGGATAAGGTTCCTTCAACTTCCCGACACCCCGCCCTGTGGGCGGAACCTCGCAGCCGTACCCTCAACGGCATGCACGGGTATGTCGCACGCCATCGACGCCTCGCCGCACTGCAAGCGCGCCTGGACGCGTTGATCCCGCGCGGGGCGATCCTGCTCGCGGCCCTGACCTTCATCAGCTACGTCATGGGCCTGGTGCGTGACCGGGCCTTCGCCCGCACCTTCGGCGCTGGCAGCGACCTCGATGCCTACAACGCTGCGCTCGTCCTGCCCGAGCTCATCCTGGCCGTGCTCGTGGTGGCCGGACTGTCGTCGGCCTTCGTCCCGGTCTACACGCGAGTCGAGCACGACCAGGCAGCGGCGTCCTCATCCTTTGCCAGCACGGTGCTCACCGTCGGCGCCGCGCTCATGGCCGTCACCGCGGTGATCCTGTTCCTCGCTGGCGCCCTGGACGGTCACGCTGGTGGCGCCCGGCTTCGATCCCGCGCAGCAATCCCAGTACACGCAGCTCTTCCGGGTGATGTGCGTGACGATGGTCATCTTCGCGGTCTCGTTCGCGCTGGGCGAGATGCTGGTCGTGCGCCAGCGCTTCCTGGGCTACGGGCTGGCCCCGCTGCTCTACAACGCGGGCATCGTGGTCGGCGCGGTCGTGCTCAGCCCGGAGCTGGGCATCATGGGTGTCGCCATCGGCACCGTCATCGGCGCCCTGCTGCACCTGGGAGTCCGTATCCTGGACATCGCCCGCACGGACTTCCGCTATCGGCCGACCTGGGACGTGCGCGCCAGCGGCTTTCGGGAGTACGTCAGGCTCTCGGTCCCCAAGGCCCTGGCCGCGCCCGTCGAGCCGCTGACCTTCCTCTTCTTCACCTCCGTCGCCTCCACCCTCGTGGTCGGCGGCATCAGCGCCATCAGCTTCGCGCGCAACTTCCAGAGCGTGCCCGTGAGCCTCGTGGGCATCGCCTTCGCCGTGGCGGCCTTCCCGGTCATGGCCCGCGCGGCCGCCGACGGCGACCGGGCACGGTTTCGCCACCTGGTGCTGCAGAACGCGGTCACCATCGCGGTCCTGACGTCGATCGCGGCCATCGGGCTCATGCTGGTCGGGGGTCTGGCCATCGACGTCTTCCTTGGCGGGGCCGCCTTCGACTCGGAGGATGTCGCCCTCACCACGCAGCTGCTCGTGGTCTTCGCCCTGGCCGTGCCCTTCGAAGCCGTCTCGCACCTGCTCAGCCGGGCGGTCTACTCCACGCGCAACACGGTCCTGCCCGTGGCCGCGTCGCTCATCGGGCTGGGCGTGACCGTGGCCACGGTGCTGCTGCTCTCGCCGGCACTCGGCATCACCGCTCTGCCGCTCGGCTTCGTCACGGGCCAGGCCACCGAGGTGCTGCTGCTCATCGGCGCCTTCGTGGTCCGCCTGCGCACGGTCGGCGCGGACCTGTCCTGACCACCCGCGGCCGGGCGTGGCCTCGGGGCCGGGCCTATCCTCTCGCCTGGACCGAGACCCACTCACCCTCCCAGGCCATGCGGATCGAGGGGTAGTGCCAGGGCCTGAAGAAGTGCCGCAGCTGGGCTCGGGTCAGGCGCTTGTCCGGCCGCATGTCGTAGCCGTAGCGCCGATCCTGCCGGCCCCACAGCGGGCCCACGACCCGCACGCTCGTGATCGCGAACGCGTTCGTGGACGCCGGGTCTGCGGTGGCGGTGAAGCCGGTCAGCACCCAGGCGTGGTTGCCGTGCGCGACGGCGATGGCCACCGGCAGGTTGGAGCGGCGCAGGCTGCGCACCGCCGAGCGCAGCGCCGATCGGTAGCTGCGGCTCGCGACGAGGCGGTAGCGGGGGTCGACGAAGCGACGGAGGCCAGCGGCCCAGCCGGCTGGATCGACGCCGTCGCGCAGCGGGATGGGGTAGCGATCGTGTGCGCGCATGTAGCGGAAGAACCGGCGCTGCTGGCTCCTGCTCTGGTTCGACTTCCCGTGGGCGATGTTGCGCACGATCTGGACGTCCGCCGCGGTGCACCAGTACCACGTCTTCTGGGTGCTGAAGGTTCCTGCTCGATAGAGGTCGATCCCGCCGGTCCAGCGGGGAAGGGCCGTATCCGACGCGACCACTCCGGGAGCAGCCGCCGGTGCCAGCAGCAGCGCGAGCGCGAGCAGGAACGCGCGCATCACCTGCCACGTGATGGGATTCCTTCGCGGACTGTGATCCATGGCGCGCACCTCCAGATGGCCGGAGGCAAGCATGCCACTGATCAGGGGAACGGCCCCGAAGCGCCCTGCTCTGTGCCGCGGACCTGGGGATCCGGCTCAGCCTGGTGCCGTCACCGCTGCCGGCGAGCGGGCCTCGCGATCGTGGAACCAGTGCCAGTAGAGGATCGTGGCCAGGCTGTAGAGCACGATGACCGTGATGAAGTTGATGGCGTAGCCCGCATCGAACCCGAGGGTCGCCTGCAACAGGCTGTACCAGGGGCCGGCGATGGCCCAGCCCAGTGACCACAGCAAGCTCATCGTGGCCGCGAACGTGGCCCGCTCGGCTGCGGGCAGCTGCTCCATGGCGAAGGCACTGGCGATGGGGTTGCCCGCGTTCATCAGCGACGTGCGCACGGTCATGGCTGCGATCACGGTCCACAGCACCGGGCTGAAGCCCAGGATCGCGATGAAGGGGATGCTCACACCCTGGACCAGGACGACCGAGCCGACCTTGCCGAAGCGGTGCGCCAGCGCCGGCTGCACCATCATCGCCACCACCGTGCCGAAGCCGGTGATGGCGAAGATGACGTTGAGGGACGTCAGGCCGAGACTGAACCTGGTCTCGATGAAGACGTTCAGGTAGGGGATGACCTGGCCCGCGCCGAGGGCCATGAGGAAGCTCGGCAGGAGCAGGCGCCAGAAGGTGCCCGGGTCGCTGGGCCGCGGGATGCGGAAACGCATCCGCCGTGGCTCGGGCGGGTGTTCGGGGTCCACCACCGACCCGCCCGCCTCGGTCACGTCCAGGCGGCGCTCCTCGGCGGCGTGTCGCGCGGGCCGTCGAGGCCGATCGTCACGCAGGGCGATGACCGTGACGGTGGCCACCACGGCTGCCACCGCCATGGCCAGGAGCAGGAAGCGGTAGACGAGCGGATCGTTCGAGTCTCCCCCCACCACGTTGCCGATGACCGCGGCCATGACACCACCGACGAGGGCCGCGCCGATGTTGGTGGCAGGCATGATCGCCGCCTGCAGGGAGAAGAGCTCGCTGCGGTTCTCGGGCCGGCTGTGCTCCATCAGCAGCGGTGCCTGGAGCACGAAGAAGGCCTGGCTGGCAGCGCCCATGGCCGTGGCCCCGATGAGGATCGCCGGCGGGTCGGTAAAGACGATGAGTCCGGCGATGGCGAGGGCGGAGACTGCCGCTCCGGCGGCCAGCACGATGCGTCGGCCGAAGCGGTCCGAGAGCAGGCTCACGGGCAGGGCCACCACGACGCCCGCAGCTGACCAGAGCGTGCCGGCGATGCCGATGAACGCAGGCTCGAAGCCGAGGGCCGTCAGGTAGAGGTTGAAGTCGACCCACCACAGGCTGAGCACGAAGCCGTAGGTGACGGTCGTGAGCAGGAAGATGCGAGCATCGCGCTCGAAGCCGGTGAAGGAGCGGGCGTAGCGCGCCAGCGCATCGAGCGCCTTCACCGGGTCGCGGGCCCCGCCGGCGGGCGGATCGGGGCCTCCTCCCGAGCCCATGCCGGCAGGCAGGCGCGATCGAGGCCGGTCGAGAAAGGGTGCTCCACGAGGCTCCATGGTAGCCGCCCGTGCGGACCGGCGAACCGCCGCCTCAGGCACTACCATCGAACGCCCACATGACGACCGTGCCCGAGCCCATCAGCCCTGTCCGACGCGCTTCGACCGAGGTGATCACGCCGCGTCTGCTTGGGAGTGCGTGTGGGCCGCGCACTCCTCGTCAGCGTCGGTGCGGGCGCCTTGCTCGGGGCGAGCGCCTGGTTCGTGGACGGCCTGGGACTCCCCTGGTCGGCGCTCATCCCGGCCAACTTCGTGGGGGTCTGGCTGGCCCTCGCCTTCTTCACTGGTGCCGCCGCCCATCGGGCACTGACCGGGGCCTGCTATGGACTGCTCAGCCTGCTGGCCGCGGTCGCTGCCTACTACCTGCTGATCGCCCTCTTCGATGTCGGCCTGCGTGTGACCGGCGCCTCCCACGCGGCAACGGTCTGGGGTGGGGTGGCGCTCGTGGCCGGACCGGTGATGGGCTTGGCCGGAGGTGTCTGGCGCCACGGTACGGGACCTGTCCGCTCGGTCGCCGTCGCGACCCTGGCGGCCGGACTGTTGGCGGAGTCCGTGGTCACTGGCTGGGGCCGGTCTCCGTCGTTCGACCCCTTCACCGACCCGTTGGAACCAGGGCTGGCGGCAGAGCTCGCGATCGGCCTGCTGCTGCCCTACCTGCTGCTACGCCGAGGGGAGCGCCCGACGGCGTACCTGGCGCTGGTACCGCTCGGGCTCGCCGGCCTCGTGGTGATGGGTCCGGGCCTCACCGCGTTGCGCTCGATCGCCGATACCTTCTGACGGGATCGCCGGGCCCTTCGGCGTCTCGTCAGGCCGCCGTCTCGGTCGTGGGCAGCTGCGGAACCGGCGCCGGCCGGGGCGGGGCACCCGCGGCGATGTCCTCGGCCCGGATGCAGGCCACGGCCCCGTCACCCATCGGCTCCAGCTGCGGGTCAGTCTGGGCACAGGCTTCGACGGCCCAGGGGCAGCGCGTGCGGAAGCGACAGCCCGACGGAGGTGACATGGGGCTGGGGATCTCGCCCTGCAGCAGGATGCGCTGACCTTCGCGCTCACCCGGCTCGGCCGACGGGATGGCCGACAGCAGCGCCTTGGTGTAGGGGTGCAGCGGCTGACGGTAGAGCGAGTCGCGCGTGGCCGTCTCCATGATGCGGCCCAGGTACATCACCAGCACCTTGTGGCTCATGTACTCGACCACCGCGAGGTCATGGGCGATGAACAGGTAGGTCAGGCCCAGCTCACCCTGCAGGCGCCGGAGCAGGTTCATGATCTGCGACTGGACCGAGACGTCGAGGGCCGAGACCGGCTCGTCGAGGATGATCAGCTCGGGCTCGCAGGCCAGGGCCCGAGCGATGCCCACGCGCTGCCGCTGGCCGCCAGAGAGCTCATGCGGGTAGCGTTCCGCGAAGCGACCACTGAGCCCGACCAGGTCCAGCAGCTCGGCCACTCGCGCCCGGCGCGCGTCCTTGCCCGGATGCAGGTGATGGATCTCGAGGGGCTCACGCACGCTGGCACCGACCGACCGGCGCGGGTTGAGCGAGGCATTGGGGTCCTGGAAGACCATCGTGGCCATGGTGCGCAGTCGCTTCAGGCCGTCGCGCTTGAAGGCCACGTCCTGGCCCTCGAAGCGCACCCGGCCGCCCGTCGGCTCGACCAGTCCCAGCAGCGAGAGGCCGATGGTCGACTTGCCGCTGCCCGATTCACCGACCAGGCCCAGGGTCTGGCCACGCTCGATGGTGAAGGACACGCCGTCGACGGCCCGAACCACGCCCCCGCTGCGCCCCAATGCGCCGCCGCCCACCGGAAAGTGGACCTGCAGGTCCACGGCCTCGACCAGGGGAGTGCTGACGTCGCTCACGCGCTCGCTCCTTCCTGTGCCGGCTCGGGCGGCCGGTAGAACGTGCGGGCGAGGTGGCCCGGCGCGACCTCCGTCAGGGGCGGCATCTCCATCTCGCAGCGAGGATCGGCCCGATACTGGCAGCGAGGCCAGAACGAACAGCCAGCCGGCAGGTGTCGCGGATCGGGTGGCGTACCCGGGATGGTCGCCAGCTCGGCGTCCGTCTGGCCCAGCGTCGGCCGTGCCTGGAGCAGCCCGCGGGTGTAGGGATGGCTGGGCGCTCGGTAGAGATCGGCGGTCGCGGCCAGCTCGACGATGCGACCGGCGTACATGACCGCCACGCGATCGGCGAAGTCGGCGACCACACCGAGGTCGTGCGTGATCCAGACCACGGCCATGCCGAACTGCTCCTGCAGCCGCTTGACCAGGTCCAGGATCTGCGCTTGCGTGGTCACATCGAGCGCGGTGGTCGGCTCATCCGCGATGAGCACCTCCGGGTCGCACATCAGCGACATGGCGATCATCACGCGCTGGCGCATGCCGCCGGACAGCTGGTGAG
>CAWDAI010000015.1:0-80040 GCA_963800275.1 uncultured Chloroflexia bacterium | reverse complement strand
ACCGATGCAGCCCACGACCGCCGGGAGGCCACTCGCGTGCCGCGATCGAGATGTGGCGAAGAGGTTGCCGGCGTCGGTGACGGCGAAAGCGCGGGCAAAGAGGTGCGTCCAGGCTGGCGTCGCGGCTGGTATCTGGCACGGTGCCTCGGTGCACCATGCCCGGAACCGAGTGGGCAGTAGCCGCGTCAGGTTGGAGACACGCGCGTGCCCGAACGTCCCGGCGCGCCCAGAGGGAAGGAGCCCATCGATGCGTACCCTGCGGATCCCGCTCGCGACCGCCATCACCACGAGCCTGCTCGTGGGGGCCACGAGCGGCCCGGCCGGTGCCGCGGCCGAAGACCAGATCAGCTATACCAGCGCCCCCGACCGGGTCGCGGTCTTCCTCAACAACGTCGCCTACGCTCGCGATGAGGTGGCCCTGCCCGGCGGGGTCGACGTCAAGATCGTGCTGCCACAGACCGTCTACGCGGACACGCTCGTGCTGCGCGAGAACGGCCGGCGCGTCTCCAACTATCGGCTCAACTGGAGCACCGGTCAGCCCACGATCAAGTGGCAATCGGCCACCGAGACCGAGCTGCGCGACGTTTCCATGGAGTACCTGCTGGGCGGCGTCGGCTGGCGACCCACGTACGACATGTGGCTCGGCGCGGATAGCGACGAGACCGTGGGCTTCGACTACTTCGCCGAGATCGCCGACAGCTCGCTCATGCTCGAGGATGTGGAGACGCAGCTGGTCGCCGGCATGGTCGATCTCAACCGGCCCATCGCGCCGGCCGCCGAGCTATCGGCCAACCAGCGCCTGGCCGGCTTCGAAGCCTCCGACTCGCTTTCGGTCTCGGCTCCCGTCGGCCAGGTCGACATCCAGCACACCTACGACATCGGCGAGCTGACCGCGGACCCAGGCGACACCATCTACGCCCAGCTCGTCGGCCAGGACCTGCCGGCCCGGCGACTGCACCTGTGGAACGCATCCACCGACCAGCAGGTCACGGTCATCTACAAGGTCACCAATGAGAGCGACCAGCCGTTCAGCGAGGGCGTGGTACGCAACTACCAGGACAAGCTCTTCATCGGCAGCGACTTCATCGAGCGTACGCCGGTCGGTGGCGAGGGCAGCGTTACCGTCGGCCACCTGCAGGACGTGCGCGTGAAGCGCGAGCAAACCCAGAGCGCCATCGCTCAGGGGCGCTTCGACTACCGATACCAGGTCGCCCTCACCATCGAGAACTTCACTCCCACCACGGTGCACATGGACGTCGTCGACTACCAGCTGCCGCAGGCAGAGCAGTTGCATGCCTCCATCGACCCGCAGCTCGATCCTGGCAACCTCCTGCGCTGGCCCATCAGCGTGGAGCCGGGCGACGAGATGGTCATCTCGTACGAGTACCTCGTGGATTGACCACTCGACGCCCTGCACGAGGTCGTCGATCTGCCTCCAGGGGGACGCAGACCAGCTTGATCGCCATGCGGGCATCCCGGCGCCGGTGGGAGGCCTCCCCTGGCCGGGCGACGTCGATCAGCGCTCGACGTCGTCCTCTGCGCTCACCGTCCCCTTCGAGCCGTCGACCGTCACGCGCTGGCCGGTGGTCAGACGCCTCGTCGCGCCGCCCGCGCAGCCGACGACCGTGGGGACGCCGAATTCCGCGCGACGACCGCGGCCTGGGAGAAGAGGTTGCCGGCGAACAGGACGCCACTGCCCTGCCGTCCCACCGCGAACGCCACTCGGCCGGCGAACAGATGCCACGGGAGGCTGGGAGCGCGCTCAGACGACGAGTGGCGCCAAGGATGAGACGAACGGCCGAGGTACGGGCTCCCCGCGGTCGAGTGGCTACGCGGGAGGGACAGCCGAAGCGCGCCGCGGCTGGCGGCAAGAGACCGGCGTGAACCTGACGGCTCGTCGAACAACGCCTGCACGTAGCCCGCGTTGGTCGAACCGGTATCGGCCCGCTTGGCCTCGGCGATGGTATGGGCGAAGCCCAACCCGATGCCCGAGTGAAGATGTTTGGGGCCACGCCACGCAGAAACCGCATGGTCCACGAGCCGGCTATCCTCGCCGCACGTGCTCCGGCAGCACCGCTTCCAGGGCCGGGTAGAGCGCCTCGTTGGTGGCCACGATGGGCGCGCCGGTGAACAGCGTCTGGGGCGTGAAGAAGTCGTTGACCACGCCACCCGCGGCTTCCAGGATGGCCACGCCCGCGGCCCCATCCCAGCTGTTGAGGTGGGCCTCGATGTAGCCGATGAGCCGACCGGCCGCGACGTAGGCCAGCGACAGCGCCCCGGAGCCCTCGCGGTAGTAGACGACGCCCTGGCGCAGGAGCGCATCCACCATGGGCACGATCTCGTCGGCCCCGATGCGCGGCGACATGCCGATGGACAGGAGCCCGTCGTCGAGGCTGGTGCTGCTCGAGACATGGATGGGCCGACCGTTGAGCGTGGCCCCGTGACCGCGCCGGCCGATGAAGACCTCGCCCCGCGCCGGGGCGGCCAGGAAGCCCATCTCGAGCCGACCCTGCCAGGCAAAGCCGATGGATACGCACCACGAGGAAAGCTCGCTCAGGAACGGCTGCGTACCGTCGATGGGGTCCACGATCCAGATGGACTCCGCGCCATCGACGTCGTTGTGTCCGAATTCCTCGCCGAAGAAGGCATCCTCGGGAAAGCGCGACTCGACCGCGGCGCGGATGAGCGTCTCGACCTCCGTGTCCGCCTGGCTGACCACGTCCTGGGTGCCCTTGGAGCGGACCGACAGCGACTCCTGGCGTTCGAAATAGTCCTCGGCCAGCGAAGCGGCTTCGGCGATGAGGGCCTGGCCGAAGGCGAACCGTTCTGCAAGGGGATCGGTCATGCTGCTCCTTCCTCCGCCCACATCCAGGCCGCGCCGCGCACGCCGCTGGAATCACCGTGCACCGACTTCACGATGGGCGTGGTGAAGACGGGCGTGAAGGTGAAGCGCAGGATCCGCTCCGGCAGTCGCTCGTAGAGCTCGTCCACGTTGGACATGCCGCCGCCGAAGACGAAGATATCCGGGTCGAGCGCGTTCACGATCGAGGCCAGCCCGCGCGCGACACGGTCGATGTAGTCGTCGAGCAGCCGACTTGCGAGGGGGTCGCCAGCGCGCGCCTTCTCCACGATGGCCGAGCCATGCAGGCGCTCGCCCGCGGCCGCCTGGTACAGCGCCTGGAACGCGCGTCCGGAGACCCACGTCTCGATGCAGCCGGTCAGGCCGCACCAGCACTCGGGCCCGGGCAGCTCGTCCTCGCGCGCCCAGGGCAGCGGATTGTGGCCCCAGTCGGCGGCATTGTTGTTGGGTCCGTGGTGGGTGCGTCCGTCGACCACGACGCCACCGCCGACCCCGCTTGCGAAGTTGGCCGCGAAGACCACACCGTGACCCACAGCGGCGCCATCGCGCGCTTCCGAGGCAGCCAGGAGGTCCACGTCGTTGGCCGTGCGCACGGCTCGCCCGCCGAGGGCAGCGCTCAGGTCCTCCTCCACGGGCTTGCCCATGAGCCAGGTGGAGCTGGCGCCCTTGCCCAGGCCGGTCAGCGGGTCGATGGACCCGGGGATGCCCACGCCCACGCGGTCGAATGGCACCGACGTCCCGCGCGACGCGGTCGGCCAGCTCCGCCATCACCGCCAGGCACGCCTCGTAGTCGCCACGCGGTGTGTCCTCGCGCTCCCGGAAGAGCTCCGTGCCATCGGGCGTCATGGCCACGATCTCGATCTTGGTCCCGCCCCAGTCGATCCCCACCAGCATGTCCCGAGTATGCCCGGCCGGGGTCGGGCGTGCGGGCTACGATGGGTGGGTGAAGGCAGGCAACCCGGTGGAGCGATTCCGCATCGCGGTCATCCGCCGGACCGTGGGCCTCTTCGCCCACGCAGGCGATCCCCTCGAGCACACCCTCGACTACGCCGGCGACCCTGGGCTCTTCGGTCCGGACAGCATCAGCTGGGAGATCATGGGTGACGTCTCCGGCTTCATCGGTGGCATCCGCGCGCTGCTGGTGCAGGCGGCGCACCCGGAGGTCGTGGCCGGCGTCGCCGATCACTCGCGCTACCGGGAGGACCCGCTGGGACGCCTCTCGCGAACGTCGGCCTACGTGACCGCCACCTCCTATGGCGCCATGCCGGAAGTGGAGGCCGCGGTGGCCATCGTGCGGCGAGTGCACCGGCCGGTCCATGGCACCTCCCACCGCGGCCTGCCCTACACCGCCGACACGCCCGCACTGGCGGCCTGGGTCCACAACTCGCTGACCAATTCCTTCCTCGCCGCCTATCGAGCCTATGGCGCACGAGCGCTCACGCTCGAGGAGGCCGACCGCTTCGTGGCCGAGCAGTCGCGCATCGGCCGGCTGCTCGATGCCGATCCGCTGCCCCAGACGGCGGCCGAGCTCTCGCGCTGGGTGTCCCAGCACCCCGCGGTGGGGCCGTCGCCGGGCATGCGCGAGGCGGTCGCCTTCCTGCGCCGGCCACCGCTCGATCCACCGGTGCTCTTCGCCTATCGACTCCTGGCCAGTGCTGCCGTGGCCACGGCGCCGCCACGGATCCTGGCGGCGCTGGCGCTCAAGCCCCGTCCGGGGGCACGACTCGTGGGCATCGGCTCGATGCGGGCCATGCGCTGGGCCCTGGGCAACTCACCCCGCTGGCGAGTGGCGCTCGAGCGGACGGGTGCCCCCATCCCCGAGCACCTGTTCAAGCAGAAGCGACCCTTCGAGACGTTGGAGACCCCATGAGCGAGACCCTGTTCGAGACCCTCGAACGCATCAACCAGCGCCCGGACGTCTACTCGCGCTACACCGCGGACGCGCTGTGGACCTCGCCGGACATCTCCGAGATGATGCTGCGCTACCACCTCGATGGTGAGGTCGACCTGGCCTCCCGTCGGACCCCCTTCATCGACGCTTCATGCGAGTGGATCCGGGAGCGCTTCGACCTGGGCCCCGGGAAGCGGGTCGTGGATCTCGGTTGCGGCCCGGGACTCTACGTCAACCGTCTGGCTCGCACCGGCGCCCACGTCACCGGCGTGGACTTCTCAGCCGCGTTCGATCGAGTACGCCCGCGAGCGCGCAGCGGAGGCCGGCCTGGAGGTGGACTATCGGCTGGGTGACTACCTGGCCCTGGAGCTCGAGGGTGGCTACGACCTGGCCACCATGATCATGTGCGACTACTGCGCGCTCTCGCCCGAGCAGCGTGGGCGCCTGCTGCGGCGGGTGGGCGAGCTGCTCGCGCCCGGCGGCGTCTTCCTCTTCGATGTCTACTCCGACTCCTACTTCGCGACCTGGGAGGAGATGGTCGCCTACGGCCCGGAGATGATGGATGGCTTCTGGTCGTCAGAGCCCTACTTCGGCTTCCAGAACACCTTCAAGTACGAGCAGGAGAAGGTGGTGCTGGAGCGGTACCTCGTCGTCGAGCGCGAGCGCCAGACGGAGTACTTCAACTGGTTCCAGCACTACAACCTGGGGTCGCTGAAGGCCGAGGTCGAAGCTGCCGGGCTCGTCGTGGAGGATGTCTACGGCGACGTCGCGGGCGAGCCGTTCGAGCCGTCGCTGCCGGAGTTCGCGGTGGTGGTGCGCCGGCCGCAGTAACCGTTGGCGCGACGCATGACCACCCACAAACCCCGACCCTCCCGCCTCCTGAAGCTCGGCTTCAAGGTCCCGGTCTGGCTCTACGAGGCCCACCTCGGCTTCCTCTTCGGGGGCCGCGTCTTCGCGATCGTCCATCACGGACGGAGATCGGGCAAGCGCTACATCTCCGGCCTGGAAGTGCTGACCCGGCGCGATGGCGAGCTCTTCGTGTTCTCGTCGTGGGGCACACACGCCGATTGGTTCCGCAACATCGAGGCCGGCGGGGTCGCGGAGCTGTGGGACGGCCGCGAGCGCTATCCCGGCGCATCCTTCCGAGTGCTGGGGCCGGACGAGGCGGCGCAGATCCTCGCGCGCTACGAGCAGGAGCACCCAGGCACCGCCAAGCGGACGCTGCCGCGCATGCTGCCGGGCTACGACGGCAGCGAGGCCATGCGGCAGGAGCTGGCGGCATCGGCCACGATCGTCGCCTTCCGCCCCGCGACCACCACCGACTGAACCGGTCCGCACCACTCCGCACGCACCCGCGCAGGCGTTGCCGACCGGCACCGGGAAACTGGTACCCCCCTTCCACTGGTACCGAAGTTGGGCGACCATAGGTCGCGCGCACGCGCTCCCGCGAGCAGCGAACGTGCGGTCGAGAAGGAATGTCGTCGATGTCCTACCGCCTTCAACGTGTGGTCTCCGTCCTGCTCACTGCCCTCACCGTGGCCCTGCTGCTGGGCGCGCTGCCCGGCAGCGGTGTGGCTGCCTCGAGCGCGAAGACCTGCAGGGTCACCAACGTCACCCAGGGCATCAGCCGCGATTCCCTCCAGCGTGCGGTGTGGGCGGCCAAAGCGGGCGACACGCTGCTCGTCGCCGGCACCTGTACCGGCACGACGCTGATCAAGAAGGACCTGACCATCGCCTGGCTGGAGATCGGCGGCATCGAGTGCGATGCCGCCGGCCGTTGCCGCGACCTGGGCCAGTCCGGGCAGGCGACCCTCAGGAGCGGCAGCTGGCGTCCGGCCATCGTGGTGGACCCGAGCGTCAAGCACCTGCACATCGTGCCCGGCCTGCGAGTCCGCCGCGGGATCGTGGTGGACCAGATCAGCAACTGGAAGCGCCACACGACCGTGGCGCCCGCCAGCTGGCGATCGTCCACTCCGTCCGGCACCGTGCGTGTCGCGGGCGCGACCAGGTTGCGCAACTGCGCCGTCACCAACACCGATACCGGCGCCACCTTCGGCCGCATGCAGAACGCGCTCGAGGCCGCCGCCGCGGGTGACCATCTCCGCTTCCGCGGCCGGTGCGGTGGCTTGACGACCGTCGACAAGCCCGTGCACATCGAGGGCTTCCGCGTGCAGACCTCGTCCATCGAGTGCACCCGCACGGGCTGCAGCAAGCCGGTCGTGGCCGATTCCGGCGTCCCGATCCTGGCCCGCGTCCGGGTGTTGGCCGGGCTCGACGACGTCACGCTCAAGCGCCTGACCGTGCCCAGGGGCTTCAGCGTCGAGTAGCCTCGCGCAGCGGCTGATCCGACACCGGCGCAGCGGCCGGTCGAGCGCGAGCCGTTCCGCGCCCGGTCTTGGGGCATGATGGTGTCCCACCCCAGCCCAGGAGCAGGCGCATGTCCGAGCGGCGCAACGCCGTCATCTTCAGCCCCGAACGCGACCGCCAGCTGCGCAGTGCCGGGATCCGGTCCTGGTCCGCGGTGGGCATCGTGGCCGTGGCGGTCATCGCCTACATGGGCTTCACCACCTTCAGCACCTTCATCATGCCGCTGGTGGTGGCGGTGGTCCTGGGCATGATCTTCGAGCCGGTGGCCTCATTCCTGGGCCGTGCCATGCCACGCCAGCTGGCCTCGATCCTGGTGCTCGTGGGCATCGGCGTGCTGTCGGTGGTGGCTGTCGCCGTGGTCATCTTCGGCGTCATCGACCAGGGCCCGGAGATCGTGGCCCAGACGCAGGCCGCCATCGACCAGGGCCGCGACTGGCTGGCCAGTCAAGGCATGACCGTCGACCTCATGGACGACGTGCAGCAGCAGCTCCAGCTGTTCGTGGATGAGGTCCTGCCGGGTCTGCTGAGCTATGTGCCCAGTGCCTTCTCCGGCATCAGCAGCTTCCTCGTGGGGGCGTTCATCGCGCTCTTCATCCTCTACTTCGTGCTGGCCGAGTGGGCCTCGCTGGCGCAATGGGTGGCCGGGCACCTGGGCGTACCGGAGGACCTGGGCGAGGGCATCGTGACCGATGCCACGCGCTCGTTCCGCGACTACTTCTACGTGCTGACCGTGGCCAGCCTGCCGGTGGCCGGCATGGTCTGGATCGCCGCTTTCGTGATGGGCGTGCCACTCGGTTTCACCATCGCCCTGATCACCTTCGTGACCTCGTACGTGCCCTACATCGGCGCGCTCGTGTCGTCGATCTTCGCGCTGCTCATCGCCTTCGGTGCCGGCGGGCTGGTGCCGGCACTGGTCATGCTCATCGTCATCCTGCTGGCCCAGAACGTGGTCCAGCCCATCGTCCAACGGCAGATGGAGCGCACCTCGCTCGACCTCCACCCCATCGCCGGCTTCGGCTCCACCATCATCGGTTCCGTGCTCTTCGGCATCCTCGGAGCGACGCTTTCGGCCCCGACCGTGGCTATGGTCATGCGGGTCCGCACCCGGATGCAGGCCTTCGAAAGCGGCGAGATCAACGCCGAGGACCTGCTCGAGGAGCTGGGAGGCGGGAGCGCTCGCGACACCTAGCACGTTCCCGAACGAGCCGGCAGCCTCAGCCCGTGTAGCGCTCCTGGGTGTAGCTCGCGAGGCCTGCCACCAGCGATTCGATCACCGCGGCAGCGTAGTGCGATCCGTCCCAGGCGCCGAAGAGCGGCACGCGCAGCTCGGCGCCGGTCCGATCCGAGCGGATGCGCACGCCGCGCAAGCCGTAGCGGGCATCGTCGGAGACCACGGCCACGCCCCTGCCCGAGGCCGCGAGCGCCTGCACCACCTGGGGCACGTTCGTCTCCGCTGCCACGGCATAGGAGAGACCGGCGTCAGCCATCGCGGCATCGAGCTGGCGCCGGGTGCCGTGGTCGGTGCCCAGCACCAGCAGCGGCTCGGTCGTCAGCTCGGCGAGGGTGATGGTTCGCCGCCGCGCCCAGCGATGACCGGGCGGGACGTAGGCCCAGACAGGGAAGTGCACGAGCAGCCGGCTGGCCAGCTGGCGCGGAGGCGGCACCGAGGACACGCCTACGTCGGCCGCCCCCGCGACGACCTCCGTCGGGACCCGCGCCGGCAGCGCCTCGCGGACGTCGACCATGGGCGCGTCGGGCGAGAGCTGGGCGAGGAAGGGAGCGATGACGTCGGCCACCGTCGTCTCCGGCGCCACCATGCGCAGGTTGATCCGACCCGGCGCAGCCAGGCCGCTCATCGTGACCACGGCCCGCTCGGCCCGCCCCACGAGGTCGCGCGCGAGCGGCAGGAAGATCTCGCCGGCAGGTGTGAGCCGGACCCCGTGGCCACCCCGCTCGAAGAGCGGTTCTCCCAGCTCCGCCTCCAGCTGACGGAGCTGGCGAGAGAGCGATGGCTGGGCCACCCGCACCACGTGCGCCGCTCCGGAGATCGACCCAGCTTCGACGACGGCCACGAAGTAGCGCAGGTGGCGAAGCTCCATCCATGCCTCCCGGGTATGGCTCGTGAACGTGGCAAGTATTAGACGGAATGGCTCAGGACCGCAAGACTGTGCCGATCAGCGCGGCCCCCGCGCGCCGGGACCGCTGACCGTACTCGTCAGGCATCACGAGGAGGCCACATGCAAGGATCCACCCCCCGCCCCGGCATCGCCGGCAGACTCGGTCGCGGCGCCGCCATCGCGGCCACGCTGAGCCTCGCGCTCGCAGGCATCGCCGGGCCGGCAGCCGCACAGGACGACATGGACGTCCTCAAGGTCGGCACGACCGCCACCATCACCACCTGGGACCCGGTCAAGTCGTTCTCCACCGAGGCGCTCTACATGGCCAACATGTACGAGCCTCTGCTCTACGCCACGCCCGAGGGATCGGCCGAGGACTTCGCCCCCGCCCTGGCCACCGATTGGTCGGTCAGCGACGACGGCCTTACCTGGACCTTCAACCTGCGCGAAGGCGTGACCTTCCACGACGGCGAGCCCTTCAACGCGGACGCGGCCAAGGCCTCCATCGATGCAGCCCGTGATCGAGCCGGTGCCTCCTGGATCTGGTGGCCCGTGACCGAGGTCAACGCGGTCGACGAGTACACCCTCGACATCGTGCTCAGCACGCCCGCAGCCATCGACCTCATCGCCGCGTCGACCTACGCGGCCTGGATGGTCAGCCCCAAGGCGCTCGAGGCGGCGGCCGAGGACGAGAACTACTTCGAGACGGCGGGTCAGTCCTTCGGCACCGGTCCCTACATGCTGGAGGATTACACGCCTGACACGGAGGTCCTGCTCACGGCCTTCCCCGACTACTGGGGCGGCTGGGATGCCGTGAACCACTACGAGAAGGTCCTCTTCACCATCGCCGACGCGGTCGGCCAGCAGCAGGCGCTCGACGGCGGCCAGATCGATCTCGCCCTGCGCGTGCCGGCCGAGTCCATCGACGACTACGAGGCCAACCCCGACTTCGACGTCGTTCGTGACCCGTCCATGTTCAACTACGTCGGTCTGCTCAACACCCAGAACCCACCGCTGGACGATCCCCTCGTGCGCCAGGCGCTGGCCTACGCCACGCCCTATAGCGACATCATCGAGGTCGCGGTCCAGGGTGAGGGCACCCAGGACCGTGCCGGCGTGCCCATCGGCGTCTTCCCCTACGACGAGGGCGTGCCGGTCTACGAGACGGACATGGACAAGGCCAGGGAGCTCATGGCCGAGGCCGGCGTGGACGGCTTCGACATGGAGATCACCTACACCGCCGAGAACACCCTGGAGCAGGCCTTCGCGCCACTGCTGCAGGACGCCTACGGCCAGCTCGGCGTGAACGTGACGCTCACGCCCATGCCCTGGGGCCAGCAGTGGGACCGCGCCAAGGGTGATCCCGAGGGCCGTCAGGACATGTTCGTGGTGCTGTACTGGCCGACCTACTCGGACGCGGGCTCGGACAACCTGGCCTCGCTCTTCAAGTCCAGCGACGAGCCTTTCTTCAACCTCAGCTACTGGCAGAACGAAGAGTTCGACGGCCTCGTCGACGAGGGCATCGCGCTCACCGGCACAGACCGGGCCGCGGCCCAGGAGGCCTACACCGCAGCCATGAAGCTGCTGGTGGAGGAGTCGCCGGGCGTCTTCTTCTTCGATACGCTGCAGGTCGTGCCGGTGCCCAAGAGCATCGAGGGCTACCAGTACAACATCAACTACCCCTTCAGCCAGTTCATGTACCCGCTGCATCCGGCCCAGTAGGCCCCAGCGCTGCAGGCGCGTGGGCGGCAGCCGCTGCCCACGCGCCTCTTTCGTTCGACCACCTCGACAGGGCAGGCCCACGTGACCAGATTCCTGCTGCGCCGCCTCGCCTCTTCGGCCGTGGTCCTGGCCGGTGTCTCGATCATCGTCTTCGCCCTTGCCCGCCTCATCCCGACCGACGTGGCGGCCATGTACATCGGGCCCAGGGCCCGGGCCGAGGACATCGAGCGCGTTCGCCAGCAGCTCGGCCTCGACCAGGACCTCGTCACCCAGTACGCGGTCTACATGCGCGACATGCTCGGGGGCGACTGGGGCACGTCGATCTCCACCAAACAGCCGGTCCTCGACGAGATCACCAGCCGCTTGCCGGCGTCGCTCGAGCTCATCGCCGCAGCCATGCTCATCGCCCTGCCCCTCGGCCTTGCCCTGGGCATGCTCTCCGCGCGCTGGCAGGGTCGGCCCGTGGACATGGGCGTGCGCATCGTGTCCATCGTGGGCGTCTCGCTGCCGGCCTTCTTCCTGGGCATCCTCTTCCAGATCCTCTTCTTCCGTTCGCTCGACCTGTTGCCCCTGTCCGGTCGTGTCGACTCCGACCTGCGCTTCACCAGCCCCATCGACGAGGTCACGGGGGTGTACCTGGTGGACGCGCTCATCACCGGCAACTGGACTGCTCTGCAGGACGTCGCCTGGCACCTGCTGCTGCCGGCCTTCACGCTGGCGGCCTATCCCATCGGGCTCATCTCGCGCATGACGCGCTCGTCCATGCTGGAGACGCTGGGCAAGGACTACATCCGCACCGCCCGCGCCTACGGGCTGCGTGAGCGGCTCATCGTGGGCCGCCTCGCGCTGCGCAACGCGATGGTGCCGGTCCTGACCATCATCGGCCTGACCCTGGCCTACCTCATCACCGGCACGTTCTTCGTCGAGATCGTCTTCAGCTGGCCGGGGCTGGGCACGTTCGCGGTGAAGTCGATCCTGGCCACCGACTATCCGGCCATCATGGGCATCGCCCTCTTCGGTGCCGCGGCCTACGTGCTCATCAACCTCCTCGTCGACCTGGCCCAGGCCTGGGTCGACCCCCGCATCCGGCTCTCCTGATGGCGGCCACCTACAGCCAGCTGCCGACGCAGATCGCGGAACGTCCGGGCTTCGGCCGGCGCGCCGCCCGCGCAGTCCTCGCCGACCCGCTGGCGCTCTTCGGCCTGGTCATCATCGTGCTCGTCCTGATCATGGCCGTCTTCGGCCCCTGGCTGGCACCGCGGCCCGGTGACGGCGCGGGCGTGGTGAACGTGAGCCAGCGCATGCTGCCGCCCAGCCTGGAGTATCCCTTCGGCACCGACTGGCTCGGCCGCTCGGTGTTCACGCGCGTCATCCTCGGCGCCCGCATCGCGGTGCAGGTGTCGCTGATCGTGGTCGGGCTGGCCATCCTCGTGGGCGTGCCCCTGGGCGCGGCCGCCGGCTACTTCCGGGGCTGGGTGGACGGCCTGATCATGCGGGTCACCGACCTGTTCCTGGCCTTCCCGCCGCTGCTGCTGGCGATGGCCATCGTGGCGGCCCTGGGGCCGGGTCTGCAGAACGCGACGCTCGCGCTGGTCATCTCGTGGTGGCCGTGGTACGCGCGCATCGCTCGCGGGCTGGCCGTCTCGCTGCGCGAGTGGCCCTTCGTGGATGCCGCGCGCGCGATGGGCATCCGCGACTCGGTCATCATCTTCCGCCACATCGTGCCCAACTCGATCGGCCCCATCGTGGTGCAGGCGACCATCGACATCGGCACCGTCATCCTGGCCGCCGGCGGTCTCGCCTTCATCGGCCTTGGCGCCCGGCCGCCCGCGCCCGACTGGGGCCTGATGGTGGCCGAGGGCCGCCAGTACATCCTCGAGCAGTGGTGGCTCTCCACCTTCCCGGGCCTGGCTATCTTCTTCACGGTCCTGGCCTTCAACCTGGTCGGCGACCTGCTGCTGCGCCTGCTCGACCCGAGGCAGGAGGACTGATGGCCGCGGACGTCGAGGCCCAGGACCAGGCGCCCGCGAGCAGCCCCGTGCTGCGCATCCGGGACCTGCGCATCCGCTTCCGGACCCCCGGCCGACGCACCACGGCGGTCGCCGGGATCGACCTCGACATCGAGGCGGGCGAGATCCTGGGCGTGGTCGGCGAGACCGGCTGCGGCAAGACCGTGACCGGGCTATCCGTGCTGGGCCTGCTGCCGGAGACGGCCGAGCTGGAGGCGGCGGAGCTGCGGCTGCTGGGCCGCGACCTGCAGACGCTCTCGCCCCGTGACTGGCAGGCCCTGCGCGGCACCGACGTGGCCATGGTCTTCCAGAACCCCACCAACAGCTTCAATCCCGTCTTCACCATCGGTTCGCAGATGCGCGACGTGCTGGCCCAGCACGAGGGCCTCAAAGGGCACGCGGCCGACGAGCGCATCGCGCAGGTGCTGGCATCCTGCGCGCTGCCCGATCCTGCGCGCGTCACGCGCAGCTACCCGCACCAGCTCTCAGGCGGCATGCTGCAGCGCGCCATGCTGGGCATGGCCCTGCTGTCGCGCCCGCGCCTGCTCATCGCCGACGAGCCCACCACCGCCCTGGACGTGACCATCGCCGCCCAGATCCTGGAGCTCATCCTGGGTCTGCAGCGGGAGATGGGCTTCAGCGTCATGTTCATCACCCACGACCTGGGCGTGGTACGCCGGGTCTGCAGCCGGGTGGCGGTGCTCTACGCCGGTCGGGTCGTGGAGGCCGCCCCGACCGCGGCCCTCTTCCGCGACCCGCAGCACCCCTATACGCGTGGCCTCATCGCGGCGGTGCCACGAGCGCGACGAGGCGCCGGCACGCTGGCCACCATCCCGGGCTCAGTGCCACCCGATCCCGGCGTCATCGAGGGCTGCGCCTTCCGCGACCGCTGCCCCCTGGCCATCGAGCGCTGCGCGCGCGAGCGGCCGCTCCTGCGGCGTCTGGGAGACGGCCAGGTCGCCTGCCACGTGGCGGGCGAGGAGGACGCCACGTGAGCGACACGCACAGGCCGTTGGTCGAGGTCCGCAGCCTGGTCAAGGAGTTCGAGGTCAAGGGTCATCGCGGCACGGGCCTGGTCAAGGCCGTGACCGACGTGGACCTCGACATCATGCCCGGTGAGGCGGTGGGGCTGGTGGGCGAGTCGGGGTCGGGCAAGACCACCCTGGCACGGGTCGTCCTGCGGCTGCTGGAAGCGACGGCCGGCTCGGTACGGCTCGACGGCACTGACATCACGCACCTGCGCGGCGGCGCCCTGCGCCGGCTGCGCCCACAGGTGCAGGTCGTCTTCCAGGACCCGGTCGGCTCGCTCGACCCGCGCATGAGCGTCTTCGACCTCATCGCCGAGCCGCTGCGCGCGCACCAGCAGCTGGATCGTGGCGAGCTGCGCGCGACCGTCGAGCGGCTCATCGACGAGGTCGGCCTGGTGCAGGCACTCCGCGACCGACGGCCCCATGAGCTGAGCGGCGGCCAGTGCCAGCGCGTGGCCATCGCGCGCGCCATCTCGCTGCAGCCGCGACTGCTCATCCTCGATGAGCCGACCTCGGCCCTCGATGTCTCGGTGCAGGCGCAGGTGCTTGAGCTGCTCGTGCGCCTGCGGTCGGAATACGACCTGGCCTACCTGCTCATCAGCCATGACCTCGGCGTCATCCGCTACCTGTGCGAACGAGTGGTGGTCATGTACCTCGGCCGGATCGTGGAGGAGGGGCCGACCGAACGCATCTTCGAGGACGCCCAACACCCGTATACGCGTGCCCTCATCCTGGCCCGGCCGGACGTCGACGCCGAGGGGCCGCCGCCGTTCCTCCTGGCGGGCGAGATCCCCAGTGCCACGGCGCCCCCGAGCGGCTGTGCCTTCCACCCCCGGTGCTGGCTGCGCGAGCAGCTCGGCCGACCATCCGAATGCGAGACGACCGTGCCCACCATCACCACAGCCGACGGCACAGCGGCCGCCTGCCACTTCGCCGACCAGACCACACAGCGCTTCGAACAGGAGGTGACCGAGTGAACCGCAACATCGGTGTCGTAGCCGCCCAGGTGGCTCCGGTGCCCTACGATCGCGAGGCGACCTTCCGGTCCTTCGAGGCCCACGTGCGCACGCTGGCCACCGTCTTCCCCAACCTTGGGCTCTACGTCTTCCCGGAGGTCTATCTGACCGGCCTCGGCAGCTGGAGCGACGGCTACCCGCCGGGCTACGTGGAGTCGGTCGCGGAGACCGTCGGCGGCACGCTCACGCAGCGGATCTCCGACCTCGCCCGCGAGGTGGGCAAGTGGATCCTGCCCGGCTCCATCTACGAGCAGGATGGGGGCAAGCTCTACAACACGGCCCTCGTCTTCTCACCGGCTGGCGAACTGGTCGCACGCTACCGCAAGATCATGCCCTGGATGCCCTACGAGTCGACCACGCCCGGGCACGAGCTGACCGTCTTCGACATCCCCGGCGTGGGCCGCTTCGGCATCATCATCTGCTTCGACGCGTGGGTGCCGGAGATCACCCGGAACCTGGCCTGGATGGGGGCGGAGGTGATCCTGCAGCCGACCTACACGCGCACCAACGATCGGGAGCTGGAGCTGGTGCTGACCCGGGCCAACGCCATCGCCAACCAGGTCTACGTGGTCAGCCCCAACTACGGGGGGCTCATGGGCACCGGGCGCTCGCTGATGGTGGACCCGGAGGGACACGTGCTCACGACCGGGGGCAGCGGCGAGGAGTACCTCAACCAGGTGCTGGACCTGGGCCGCGTGGAGACCGTCCGACGGGAGGGCACGTACGGCATGATCCGGCTGTGGCAACAGCTGCGTGACGCTCCTCCACCGCCGATGCCCGCCTATCACCAGGGCTTCGCCGCCGGCGAGGTCATGCGTGAGCTTGGTCCCCTGGCCCTGGCCGGCGCAGGCGGTGACTCAGACGAGAGCGATTGAGATCGGGCCTCGAGGCCCAGGCCGTGATCACGCCTCGGCGGCGGCCAGGGCCTCGTCGATGATCCCCAGCGCCAGCTCGACCTCGGCGGCCGTGGTCACGAGCGGGGCGATGACCCGCACGACGTTGCCGTAGGAACCGGCCGAGAGCAGCAGCAGCCGGCGCTCGAGCGACGCGGCCAGCACCGCCTTGAGCGCGGCGGGGTTCGGCTCGCGACCATCGCCCTTGCCCGGTCGGACCATCTCCATGGCTACCATCAGGCCCAGGCCGCGGACATCGCCGACGACCGGGTGGCGAGCCTGCAGCTCCCGCAGGCCGGCCAGCAGCTGGGCGCCACGTTCGCGCGCGTTGTCCACGAGGCCTTCCTGCTCGAGGACGTCGAGCGTCGCGAGCGCGGCCGCGCAGGACACCACGTTGCCGCCGTAGGTGCCGCCGTGCGTGCCCACGGGCCAGCGCTCCATCAGCTCGCGCCGGGCGATGATGCCCGAGAGGGGCAGGCCCGACGCGATGCCCTTGGCCACGGTCATGATGTCCGGCTGCACCGGGCCGTGCTGGTGCGCGAACATGGCGCCGGTGCGACCGAAACCGGTCTGCACCTCGTCGAGGATGAGCAGCATGCCGTGCTCGTCGGCGATCTCACGCAAACGCGGCAGGAAGCCCGGCGGGGGCACGATGTAGCCACCCTCGCCGATGACCGGCTCCACGAACAGTGCCGCCACCTTGTCGGGATCGACGACCTGGTGGAACAACAGCTCCAGGCGCTCCTCCCAGTCACAGCTGCACTCGAGCGGGTCGTGGGCGCCGCCGCTGGCGCGGTAGCAGTAGGGGAAATCGGCGTGATAGACGGAGCCGACGATGGGCTCGTTGGCCGAGCGGATGGTGTGCTTGGCCGTGGTCAGGGCCATGGCCTGGGCGGTCCGGCCGTGGAAGCCGTAGCGGAAGCCGACGACGGGCGTGCGGGCGGTGCTGACGCGAGCCAGCTTCACCGCCGCTTCCACCGCCTCTGCGCCCGAGTTGGAGAGGAAGGCCTGCCAGGGCCCGTCGGGCAGGAGATCGGCCAGTCGCTCGTGCAGTTGCAAGCCCGGCTGGCTGTAGACGATGTTCTGCTGGGCGTGCAGCATGCGTGCGGCCTGCTCCTGCACGGCGGCGACCACACGGGGGTGGGCATGGCCGGTGTTGGTCACGCCGATGCCGCTGGTGTAATCGAGGTAGCGGGTGCCGTCACGGGCGATGAGCCACGAGCCCTCACCGCGGTCGGCGTCGATATCCGTGTAGCGCGCCCAAACCGCGGGCACCACGCCATGATCCGGCCAGTCAGTCACGTCGCTTTCCCCTCCTGCCAACTCGAGAACCCCATCTCCAGGACCACGCCCGCGCCGCTGATCCAGTCCTCCCTGGAAGTAGCCGGCACGACCGCGGTCGCTCCCGTGTCCAGGCGCAGATCGCCGACCGTGACGCTACCGTGCGTCACGTTGAGGACGATCGGGCCGGGTGTGTCGGCGAGCGGGCTGGAGCCATCGTCGAGCCGATGCTCGCGCATCCAGTAGTAGGCGGTCGTGACCAGCGTGCGGACGCCCGGGGCCGTGGCCGGCTCGAGCGAGAAGGCCGCGGGAGGCTCGAGCACGATGCTGCCCATGGCCTCGGTAGCGTGCAGCTGGCGAGGAGCCCGGGCGTACTCGACCGCCCAGTCGTAGATCCGATAGGTGGTGTCACTCGGCGTCTGCACCTCAGCTACGAATGTGCCCGCGCCCAGGGCGTGGATGCGGCCGGCTGGTACGTGGTGGAAGGCACCGGGCACCGCGGGCCGCTCACCCAGCAAGTGCACGATATCCGCGCTGCCCATGGCCGCCTCCACGTCGTCGAGCGAGACACCCTCGACCACGTCGAGATAGAGCATCGCGCCCGGGTCAGCGTCGATGATGTACCACGACTCGGTCTTGAGCCGTGCCTCGGGATGCTCCGCCACATAGGCCTCGTGTGGGTGCACCTGTACCGAAAGATGCTCGTGTGCGTCGAGCAGCTTGAAGAGCAATGGGAACCGGCCTTCCGGCGTCGGCGCGACGGGACCCAGGAGCGCAGCCTGCTGCTCGCGCACGAGCGTGCGTAGCCGCACACCGGCATAAGGGCCGTCGAGAACCACGCTGCTGGGATCGTCCACGTGCGGCGCTACCTCCTGGGGCAGATCGCACAGCGCCCAGCTCTCACCGATGCGGACGTCATCCGGCAGCGACTCGCCGTAGCTCGCGAGGCGCCGGCCGCCCCAGGGACGCTCGACGAGGACCGGGCCGACGCGGAATGGTGCGAGTTCGGTCATGCCTACATGTTCACATCGTTCAACCACGGGCGCCGGCTCGATACCGAACGCCCGTGGTCGTGATGGTCGCTAGTCGGTGCGGGTCACACCCGCAGCACTTCAGGGGGTCTGCTTGCGGGAGCGCCGCACGACCACGCCTCCACCCACGATGATCGCGGCCCCCATGAGGGTGAAGACGATCCACGGCCACATCGGCTGTGAGCTGCCGCCGGCGCCGTTGCCCGCGTCAGTCGCAGGCAGCATGTCAGTCGGCGGGGTGCTCGGCTTGGGAGACTCCTCGATCACCTCCACGCTCGTGCGACGGAAAGAGACCGTGGCCGTCGCGGTGGCACAGTCGGTGACCGCCGCGAGCCTGACCGCATCCGGGGGCGCCGTGGGGCTGGTGCTCGACAGGATCGAGCACGCCTCGAACGTGTTCACATGATCGGGGATGACCTGCTCGGGATCGGTCGGGTCCGGCGTCACCGACGGGGTCACCAGGAAGGTGGCCTCGAATGTGCAGCTCGCGCCAGCCCCGAGGACGGTGCCCACGCCGCAGTCGGCACCGCCGGCGAGCGTGCCGAAGACGTCGTCCTCCAGCGAGGTGATCGCCACGTCGGTCGCACCGGTGTTGGTCACGCCGTAGGCGAAGGTGACCTGCTCGCCCTGGTCTGAGACGGTGGCCTTGCTCGCGGTCTTGGTGACCGAGATGGCCACGTCACCCGCGACATTGGTGAAGGTGCAGCTGACGTCCTCGCCGAGGGCGACCACGATGGTGGCTGTCCCGGTACCGACGTCACCGCTGCTGTCGTCGTCATCGCAGACGATCGAGTCAAGGGCCCAGCCGCCGGGTACGAGCTCGGTCGCAGTGTAGGTGCCGGGAGCGACGTCGGACACCACGATCGTTTCGCCGTCGCCGATGCTGCCGCTCACGTCTCCGCTGAAGGTGAAGCTCGTGCCGGTCGGGTCGGGTGACGGGTCGGTGGCCTTGACGACCGTGATCGTGCCGGCGTTGTCATCGTTGACGAAGGTGCAGGTGACGTCCTCACCCAGGCCGACGGTCACCGAGGTGACCTCGACACCCGGATCGTCGTCACAGGTGATGCTCGTGTTGGTGTAGCCGTCGGGACCGGCGCTCTCGCTGAGCGCGTAGGTGCCGGCCTGGTCGGTGGCGAGGGCGCCGGTCTCCGAGCCGGTGACGGTGTTGGCCCCGGCGGACAGATCCCAGTCTCCCGCGACCGCCGTGCCACCGTTGTCGTTCTGGACGACCTTGTGCAGGTAGAGGGCCGGCGCATCGTCGTCATTGACGAAGGTGCAGATGACGCTGTCGCCGGGGCCGACGGTCACCGAGGTGACCTCGACACCCGGATCGTCGTCACAGGTGATGCTCGTGTTGGTGTAGCCGCTGACCGCGGACTCGGACAGGGCGTAGGTGCCGGCCTGGTCGGTGGCCAGGGCGCCCGTCTCCGAGCCGGTGACGTCGTTGTCGCCCGCGGAGAGGGTCCAGTCCCCCGCGACCGCCGTGCCACCGTTGTCGTTGACCACGTGCTTGATGAGCGTGAGCCCTGGGGCCACGTCATCGTTGACGAAGGTGCAGGTGACGTTCTCACCGAGGCCCACGGTCACCGAGGTGACCTCGACACCCGGATCGTCGTCACAGGTGATGCTCGTGTTGGTGTAGCCGGCCACGGTCGACTCGGACAGGTCGTAGCTGCCGGCCTGGTCGGTGGCGAGGGCGCCCGTCTCCGAGCCGGTGACGTCGTTGTCGCCCGCGGAGAGGGTCCAGTCCCCCGCGACCGCCGTGCCACCGTTGTCGTTGACCACGTGCTTGATGAGCGTGAGCCCTGGGGCCACGTCATCGTTGACGAAGGTGCAGGTGACGTCCTCACCCAGGCCGACGGTCACCGAGGTGACCTCGACACCCGGATCGTCGTCACAGGTGATGCTCGTGTTGGTGTAGCCGTCGGGACCGGCGCTCTCGCTGAGCGCGTAGGTGCCGGCCTGGTCGGTGGCGAGGGCGCCGGTCTCCGAGCCGGTGACGGTGTTGGCACCGGCGGACAGATCCCAGTCTCCCGCGACCGCCGTGCCACCGTTGTCGTTCTGGACGACCTTGTGCAGGTAGAGGGCCGGCGCATCGTCGTCATTGACGAAGGTGCAGATGACGCTGTCGCCGGGGCCGACGGTCACCGAGGTGACCTCGACACCCGGATCGTCGTCACAGGTGATGCTCGTGTTGGTGTAGCCGCTGACCGCGGACTCGGACAGGGCGTAGGTGCCGGCCTGGTCGGTGGCCAGGGCGCCCGTCTCCGAGCCGGTGACGTCGTTGTCGCCCGCGGAGAGGGTCCAGTCCCCCGCGACCGCCGTGCCACCGTTGTCGTTGACCACGTGCTTGATGAGCGTGAGCCCTGGGGCCACGTCATCGTTGACGAAGGTGCAGGTGACGTCCTCACCCAGGCCCACGGTCACCGAGGTGACCTCGACACCCGGATCGTCGTCACAGGTGATGCTCGTGTTGGTGTAGCCGTCGGGACCGGCCTCTCGCGAGGCGTAGGTGCCGGCCTGGTCGGTGGCGAGGGCGCCGGTCTCCGAGCCGGTGACGGTGTTGGCCCCGGCGGACAGATCCCAGTCCCCCGCGACCGCCGTGCCACCGTTGTCGTTGACCACGTGCTTGGCCAGGTACAGGGCCGGCGCGTTGTCGTCGTTGACGAAGGTGCAGGTGACGTCCTCACCCAGGCCCACGGTCACCGAGGTGACCTCGACACCCGGATCGTCGTCACAGGTGATGCTCGTGTTGGTGTAGCCGGCCACGGTCGACTCGGACAGGTCATAGCTGCCGGCCTGGTCGGTGGCGAGGGCGCCGGTCTCGGAGCCGGTGACGTCGTTGTCGCCCGCGGAGAGGGTCCAGGCCGAGGCCAGCTCGGTCCCGCCGTTGTCGTTGACCACGTGCTTGATGAGCGTGAGGCTCGGGGCATCGTCGTCGTTGACGAAGGTGCAGGTGATGGTCTCACCGAGGCCGAGGGTCACCGCGGTGACCTCGACACCCGGATCGTCGTCACAGGTGATGCTCGTATTGGTGTAGCCGTCGGGACCGGCGCTCTCGCTGAGCGCGTAGGTGCCGGCCACGGCCGTGGCGAAGGCGCCGCCCTCGGCACCGGTGACGGTGTTGGCCCCGGCGCTCAGATCCCAGGCGGAGGCCAGCTCGGTCCCGCCGTTGTCGTTGACCACGTGCTTGATGAGCGTGAGGGCTGATCGCTGCGCGGTGTTGGTGAAGGTGCAGACGACGGTCTCGCCCTGGTCTAGGCCGATGGTGGCGGTCGCCACGCTCGTGCTGGTGTTGGTGCCGCCGCCCGTGCAGACGAGGCCGGTGAGGTCCCAGCCGGACGGGACGGTCTCGGCGACCGAGTAGTTGCCCGGCGTCAGGTCACTGAAGACCTGCGTGTTGGTGGCGGTCCCGTCGTCGACGAGGCTGAAGTTGGAGACACCGCTGCCGCTGGCGGTGAAGCCGAACGACTGGTCACCCTCGGGCTGGGCGTCCTTGATGATGGTGATGGAGCCGCGCTGGTCGTTGGTGAAGGTGACCGTGATGTCCTCGCCCGCGTCGAGGTCGATGGTGGCAGCGCGGGTGGCGAGGGACTGGCTGCTCCCGCCGTCGCTGTCGCCGCTGATGGCGATCTGGCTCAGGATCCAGCCCGAGACCACCGACTCGGTGATCGCGTAGCTGCCGGGCGCGAGGTCGTTGAAGGTCTGCGTGTTCGTAACCGAGCCGTCGTCGACGAGGCTGAAGGCGCCGAGACCGCCGGTGTAGCCGAACGACTGATCGCCGTCGGGCTTGGCGTCCTTGACCACGGTGATGGTGGCGGTGGGGATGGGGGCGATCGTGCCGGAGACCGGGACGTTCTGCTTGCCAGAGACCTGTACGGCGCCCGTTTCTCCGGCGATTGCGCTCGCGCCATTGTTCGAGCAAGTGTTCGCATTGGCGCTGAGGGTCAGGTGGTATGACCCGGTGACGGTGCCGGCTGCGGTGGCTGCCGCGTTGATGACCTGGACCCACTTCCCACTCACGAGCGTATTGGAACCGAGCGTAAGTGAGATGTTCGACCCTGGCGGGCTGACCGGCGGCGCCGTCGAGATACCGACGTTGCCCAGCGCGAGTGACTGGATGAAGAACGAGCACCCGTCGTTCGCCGTGTATTGGATCTCGAAGGTGCCGGACCCGGCTGCGGTAGCCGTGACACTGAAGCGGAAGTTGATGGTGTTGCCTGCGGTGTACCCAGAGACGAGACCGTTGGTCCAGCTGCCGTCTGGCTTCTGGCCTTGGTGGTCCTTGACGGTGATCGCCAACGCGGCCGGGAGGATCACGCGCCGCTCGGTCACGCCCGACGGTGCGAGCGAATCGGACGGGGCGGGTGACGCCTCCTCCACGGACGGGTCGGCGGCGGGCGACGCTTCGGCGCTGGGCTCGGGGGTCGGCTCCGTGGTCGGCTCGGCCGTGGGCTGCGTGGTCGGCTCGGCCGTGGGCTCATCGACCAGCGCGACGAGCGGTGCGACCTTGGCCGGCGCGGGCGTCGCCTCCTGCGTCTCCGTCGAGAGCGGCAGGGCCTGTGGGGTGACGCGAGCGGTTCGCTTCTGGCCGTTCCAGCGTGCGATCAGCTTGGTCCGCACGGGGGCGTCCAGGATCACCCGTGTCTTGGCGCCGACGGCCTGGGTGATGTGCGCCGCGGCGGCAGCGCCCAGCGACCAGCGGACCTTGATGGGCGAGCAGTCGTCGTCAGCGGTTCCGGGTTCCTTGTCCTTGCCGAACGGGGTCTTGTCGTTCGCGGGGCAACTCCAGGCAGAGACGAGGGAGTTCTGCGTGAGGGCGAGGCGGACATTCTTCGGGTACAGACGAAGGGTGCGGTCGGCGGCGGCCTGCGGGGTGGCCTTGGCCTGCTTCGACGTATCGGTCGGCGTCTTCTTGGCAGGCTGCTTCGTCGTCGCCTGCTTGGCAGGCTGCTTGGTCGTGGCCTGCTTGTCGGTGACCTGCTTGGCCGCCTCCTGCTTGGTCGGAGGCGCGACGAAGGGATCGGGTGCGGGCGTGGGGCTCGCCGATTCATTCGCCGGTGCCTGGTCAGTGGCCGTATCGCCGTCCTGCGCGATGACCACGCCGGGCAGGCTGATCGTGGCCGCGAGCAGGACGATCACCTGCAACAGCGCCAGGAGCGGGAACTGCGCGCGACGACGCGGTTCGGCGAACTTCATCAGATACCTCACAACGACTGGCCGAACCCCGCGTTCGGCCTCCCAGTGACGACAAGACCATCCCGGCCGGGTTCACGGGACTCGCTCAGCATAACGTCCACCGGCGAGGGAAGACCATCCGGCCCGATAGGACCATGGGACCGTGACCAATGGCACCAGACCAGACCCTCGTGCACCGGTGACCCGGTGCCTCGGAAAGCGGTACCGGCCCGACTTCGAACCGTTTTTGTCCAACCTAATCTCTACGTCGTCTCAGTGGCGCAGCGAGGATACCTTGCTGAGCAAGAGACCGGCGAGATGTCGCGGCGGGCGGTCGGATCGGGGACACGACCCATTAGGCTATGACTTCGCTCAGGCAGACGAAGGAGTCCTACCGATGGCCGACTTGTCGACGACATTCACCGGCATCCGCTTCCCCAATCCGTTCATGCTCGCGTCGGCCCCACCGACCGAGTCGGAGTCCAACATCCGACGAGCTTTCGACGCCGGCTGGGGCGGCGTCGTGACCAAGACCATCGGCCTGCACCAGGTGCACAACGTGCGTGGCCCCAAGACGAAGTTCCTGCGGCTCGACGACGGCGGCACACGCAAGTCGATGGCCAAGCGCGGCGGCTCCACGGTCATGGCCTCGTGGAACTGGGAGCTCATCAGCGACAAGCCCCTTGACTGGTGGATCGGCAAGCTCAGCGCCATCAAGCGCGACTACCCCGAGCACGTGCTGGTGGCTTCGGTCATGGCCGGCTCCGGGTCGGACGAGGAGATGCGCAACTGGCAGACGCTGGTGCAGGCGGTGCAGGACGAGGGCGTCGATGCGGTCGAGCTGAACTACTCGTGCCCGCACATGGACCGGCCCGACATGGGCTCGGGGCTGGGCAAGGACGCCGGCCTCGTGTCCACCACCACGCAGGCGGTCAAGGAGGTGGCCACGGTCCCGGTGTGGGCCAAGCTGACCCCCGCCACCGCCGACATCGCCCAGGAGGCCGGCGCCACGTTCCGCGGTGGGGCGGATGCGATCGTCTCCTCCAACACCTTCCCCTCGCTGCCGCCGATCGACCCCGAGACGCTCGACTTCGAGGTCAACGTGGACGGCTTCGTCTCGTCGGGCGGCCTGGGCGGGCCGGCGATCCTGATGCAGTCCCTGGCCAAGATGGCCCAGATGGCCCAGGCCTTCCCCGAGGGCTCGTTCTCCGGGGTCGGCGGCATCTCCACCTGGGCCGACGCCCTCTCCTACTTCCTGCTCGGCTGCGGTACGGTGCAGGTAGCGACCGCGGCCATGCTGGACAAGGCCATCGGCCCCAACGTCGTGCGCGGTCTCATCGAGGGCATGGATGCCTTCCTGGAGCAGCACGCCGATCGCGGCTGGAAGACGCTCGACGATTTCCGCGGGTTGCGGCGCGATGCCATCGTGGCCCAGTCGCAGATCGGACGGCCGGCGGTCATCGAGGCCGATCCCGAGGACGCGCGCGAGGGCTACGCTGGCTAGGACTCAGGGCCGGTCGGTGGGCCCTGGCGAAGCAAGGCGGGGGAAGATCGGCTCCAGCGCGCGGTAGCTGTCGGTGTACACCGCGTAGAGCTCGCCCAGCCGAGCGCTCAGGCCGGCCTCCGGATCGATGGACTCGGCTACCCGCACGCGCTCCTCGGCCAGGTCGGCGATGTCGGCGGCCAGGCCCGCCGCCACCATGCCCAACAGGGCGGCGCCGTGAACCCCCGCATCGACCGACTCGAGCACGTCGACCGGCCGCTCCAGTGCAGCGGCCTTGAGGCGGTTCCAGAGCCGGCTCCGTGCACCCCCGCCACAGACGCGGACTCGCGAGACCTCGACTTCGCCCGCAGTCGCGCACGCACCGACGAGCATGCGCACCGCCAGTGCGACTCCCTCCAGCACGGCCAGCGCGAGGTGCTCGGGCCGCGTCTGGCTCGTCAGGCCCAGGAACACGCCCCGCGCATCGGGGTTCCAGTACGGCGCACGTTCGCCTTCGAGATGCGGGAGGAAGACGATGGAGAGTCGGTCGCGCAGGCCCGATGAGGCCAGCTCCAGCGCCTCGGGCACGCTGGCCGACAACAGCCCGGCCACCCACTCGAGCGCGGCGCCGCCCGCCTGGGTCGGACCTGCGTGCAGGTGCAGGCCGCGAACCGGGGGGAAGGAGACCACGCCCGCGGTCGGCGTCGCGGATGCGGAGGCGACTGCCACCACTTCCGAGGTGCCGGCGAGGTCCATGGCTCGACCAGGTCGCACCAGGCCCGAGCCGAAGATGCTGCCCCAGGCATCCATCGTGCCCACCGCCACGGACACGTCTGACGGCAACCCGACCGGGTTGGCGGCGACGGTCGCGCCGAGCGGACCGTCGAACGCACGCAGGGGCGGCAGCAGCTCCGTCGCGCCATCGACCAGCGCAAGCACGTCAGGGCGATAGGCACCGTCGTCATCGACCAATCCCACGGCGCTCAGGGGATCGCTCGCCAGCTCCCCCGTGAGCAGAGCCAGGCAGTAGTCCTTGGGCAGGAGCAGCCGATCGACTGCGCCACGGATGTCGGGATGGGCCTGCTCCAGCCAGGCCAGGCGCGACAGCGAGAACGACGCATCACGGCCCAGCCCTGCGCCCGCCTCCGCGGCCCGCGCGTCCTGCCAGGTGATCGCCGGTAGCAACGGCTGGAGATCGGCGTCCACGAACAGGTGCGTGTTGACCTGTGAGCAGAGTCCCACCGACCGCAGCTCCACGTCCCCGGCCACGGCGACCAGCTCGGACCAGCATCCGGCCATGGCCGCGACCCAGTCGGCGGGATCCTGCTCCACCCAGCCCGGGCGAGGTCGTGCCGACGGGTACGGGCGTACGGCCGTCAGCATGGGCTCGTCGTCGTCGAGCCAGACCAGGCCGGCCTTGACGGCCGAGGTGCCGACGTCGAAACCAAGGGCCGCCGCCCGGGTCAACTCAACGCTCCGCACCCGCCGCACAGAGAACGACCGCCGTCCGCCCCTCGGGGAGGCATGACGGCGGTCGCGTCCGGCTGGCGCAAGGCTACTGTGCGTTCTCCGCGGTGATGAGCACACCCGGGACCAACACGTTGGGGTCATCCGGTTCCGTGCCGGCGAAGTAGGCGTCGATGACGTCCGCGAGCGTGGTGGTGATGGCACCCCAATCCTGCTCGACCGTGGCGATCCAGTTGAGGCCCTTGGCGATCTCGGCCTTGGCGAAGTCGGTGCCGTCGACACCGGTGACGAGCACCTCGTCGCGGCCCATCTCCTGCGTGGCCTGAAAGGCGCCCCACGAGGTGGCATCCCAGCCGCCCCAGATCGCGTCGAGCTCGCCCTCGGGGTACTTGACGAGCAGGTCGAGGACAGTGGCCTTGGCGAAGCCCGTGGGGTCTTCAGGGCTGCCCTCGATGTACTCCACGATGTCCATGCCGTTCTGCTCGAACAGCTCGCGGGCGGTGACGGCGCGCAGACGGACGGGCTCGAACGGGTCGAAGTGGATCATGGCCACCTGGCCCTCGCCGCCGAGCGCATCGATGATGGCCTGGGCGGAGAGCGAGCCGAGATCGCCGGGGTCGGTCGTCACGTTGGCGACCATCGGCTCGAACACGCCCCCGGCATCGAGGCCGAAGACCGGCACGCCGGCCTCTGCGGCCGTGGCCAGGCCCTCGCCCAGCTCCTGCGAGAAGGTGAAGGCGTCGACGATGGCATCGAAGCCCTGGGCCACGGCGGAGGCGATCTCGCCGTTGACGGCGGCGTTGTCGCCGGCCGTGTCCACCAGCTTGGTCTCATAGCCGCGCGCGTTGGCTTCGGCGATGAAGAGGTCCACGGCCTCGGTCGTCGCCGGCTGGCTGGCGTAGAAGGGCGTGATGACCATGATCGACTTGCCCTCACCGGAGAGCTCGTCCTGGGCGGCGGCGGGACCGGCGATGGCGGTCGCGGCGAGGGCGAGGGCCGCCACGGTCGCGATGCCGCGGCGAAGCTGCTGTTGGAACATGCGGGGGACTCCTCCTCGTTGGCTGGCCTGAGAGTGTGCCGCAAAGTAGGGTCGGTCGTACAGGTCGGAGCAGTCCCGATGTCGGATCAGCGCTGGGTCCGCATCCGCACCACGGCCTGAGGCAGCACTGCGAGCACGATGACGAAACCGGAGATGGCGCTCTGGATGGCGTCGGGGATGTCCGTGAAATTGAGCCCGTTGTCGATGACACGCAGCAGGATCACCCCCAGCACCGTGCCCGGCAGGTTCGGCTTGCCGCCACGGAACATGGCCATGCCGATGAAGACCGCGGCGATCGACTGCAGCATCCAGGGCTGGGTGGCCGCGGTGTTGGCAGCCGAGGTACTGGCCGACTGGAGGATGCCGGCGGCGGCGGCCCCGACCCCACACAGCGCGAAGGCGATGAGCCGGATCCGCTTCACGTCGATGCCGGCGTAGCGGGACGCCTCGGCATTGCCTCCGACCGCGTACATGCGTCGACCGAGCGTGGTGCGGTCGAGCAGGAACCACACGACGCCGGCGATGAGCAGCGCGATCCAGACCTTGTTGGAGAGCCCCAGGGTGGAGCCTCGGGCGACCTCCACGAACCCCTCTTCCACCAGTCCGTAGACGGTCCGACCCTCCAGGCGGAAGCGCGCCAGGTTGGTGAAGACGACGGACATGCCCAGGGTGGCGATGAAGGCGAGCACGCCGAGGTAAGCCACGAGGATGCCGTTGACGATGCCACCGAGGAGGCCGACCACCAGCCCGATGGCGATGGCCAGGGGCACGAAACCGGGGTCCTGCGCTTCCCCGGCGAGCGTGGTCGTGGTGATGAGCGCCGCGGTGAACGAGGTCGCGAGCGCCGCCATGCCGCCGACCGAGAGGTCGAAGTCGCCCACCACCATGACGATCGTCTGGGCGGCTGCCACGATGATCAGGAACGAGACCGTGTCGAGGATGTTGACCAGCAGGTTCTGCTGTGACAGGAAGGTCCCGGGATAGAGCGCCCCGAAGAGGGCGATGAGCCCGATGAGCACGCCCGGGCCGAGCAAGGGCCGGAGTCGGCGCAGCGCATCGAGGGCACGGGGCCCCTGCTGGCCGCCTGCAGGGCTGGCCGAGCTCATGCAGCCCGCCCGTAGCAGACGTGCAGCAGTGCTTCCTCGGTCGCCTCGCCCCGTTCGAATCGTCCAGCCACCCGGCCCTCGTGCATGACCAGGATGCGGTCGCACAGGCCCAGCAGCTCGACCAGCTCCGAGCTCACGATGAGCACGGCCGTGCCCCCGGCCGTGAGCCGGCGAATGAGCCCGTAGATCTGTGTCTTGGTCGTCATGTCCACGCCGCGCGTGGGCTCGTCGAGCAGAAGGACGCGCGGATGGAGTGCCAGGAAGCGCGCGAGCACTACCTTCTGCTGGTTGCCTCCCGAGAGCGTCAGCACGTCCTGCCCGAGCGAACGCGCGCGGACGTCGATGTCGTTCCACAGCTGCTGCGCGTGCTCGCGCTCGCGGCGCGGAGCAGCCACGAAGCGGGCCCTGGCGAGGCGGTCGATGGTGGTCACGTTGAGGTTGCGCTCCACACTGTCAGGGAGGAGTGCCTGCGATCTCCGCTCCGGGGGCACGAGCGCCACACCCAGCGACTGGGCCTGGCCGACCGAGCTCGGCGCGTACACCGTACCGTCGAGCATGAGGCAGCCCGCGTGTGGCGTCGACGCTCCCGCGAGCAAACGAAGCAGCTCGCTGCGACCCGATCCTGCCAAGCCCGCCACGCCCAGCACCTCGCCCGTACGCAGCTCGAACGTGGCGTCCTCGACGCGCTGACCGCTGAGCCCCTGGGCGGCCATGGCGATCGTCCCGACCGCTCCCTCCCACGGGGGGAAGACGGCTTCGATGGGCCGGCCGGCCATGGCCGCGATGACTCCCTCCACGCTGGTATCCCGCAGCGCTCCCTCGTCCACCTTGCGCCCGTTGCGCAGCACGGTGAACCGATCGGCGATGTCGAAGACCTCGTCGAGGCGGTGTGAGACGTAGACGATGGCGATGCCCTCGCGCTTGAGTCGGTCGATGGCCGCGAACAGCCGGCTCGTCTCCGCATCGGTCAGCGCGGCCGTCGGCTCGTCGAGGATGAGCACCTTCGAGTCCTGGGACAGGGCGCGTGCCAGCGCCGTCATCGTCTTGCCCACCGGTGAGAGGGTCTCGGCGTCCCTGGTCACGTCGATGTCCTGCCCGAGCGTGGCGAAGAGCCCGCGGGCGCGTTCGTTCAGCTCACGCCAGCGGACCACTCCCAGGCGCGAGGGCGTGGGACGGCCGAGCAGGACGTTCTCCGCGACCGACAGGCCGCCCACCACCGCGAGCTCCTGGAAGAGCGTGGCCACTCCGGCCTGCATGGCGCCGCGCGGCGAACCGAAGTGGAGCGCGCGGCCGCCGACCGTGACGCTGCCCGCCTCGGGTGTGACCACGCCGGCCACGATCTTGATCAGCGTCGACTTGCCCGCTCCGTTCTCGCCCAACAGCGCGTGGACCTCGCTCGCCCCGACCTCCAGCGCGACAGCGTCGAGCACGCGCGCATCGCCATAGGTCTTGGAGAGGCCACGCAGTGCGAGGATAGGCGAGGTTCCCTGGGTCATGGCCACAGAGTGTGTTAGTTCCCCAGCGCTCGCAACGGCGGAGGCACGTGGCCGCCACGCTCGATGACCCCGACCGTGGCCCGGTCGCGGACCGACATCACCGGCGCCCGGCCCAGGAGGCCACCCCAATCGACCCACTCGCCGGCCACCGCCCCCGGGACCGGGACGAGGCGGCAGGCGGTGGTCTTGTCATTGATGATGCCGATGGCCGCCTCGTCCGCGATGATGGCCGCGATGGTGTGGGCCGAGGTGTCACCCGGCAGCGCGATCATGTCCAGCCCGACCGAGCAGACCGCCGTCATGGCCTCGAGCTTCTCCAGCACCAGGTGACCGTCCGCTGCGGCTGAGGCGAAGTGGGCGTCCTCGCTCACCGGGATGAAGGCGCCGGACAGGCCACCCGCGCGAGAGGTGGCCATGGCCCCGCCCTTCTTGACCGCGTCGTTGAGCATGGCCAGCGCGAGCGTGCTGCCGGGCAGGCCCACGCGCTCGACGCCGATGAGCTCGAGGATCTCCGCCACCGAGTCGCCCGGCGTGGACGTGGGCGCGAGCGAGATGTCGACGACGCCGAAGGCCACGCCCATGCGGCGCGAGACCTCGCGGCCGACGTGCTCACCCACGCGCGTGATCTTGAAGACGGTGCGCTTGATCTCTTCGGCCAGCTCGTGGAGCGGGGCGCCGGTGGGCAGCCGGCGCAACGCGTTGGCCACCACGCCCGGACCGGAGATGCCGACCGAGATGGCCGCGTCGCCCTCGCCGAAGCCGTGGAAGGCGCCGGCCATGAAGGGGTTGTCCGGGACGGCGTTGGCGAAGACGACGAGCTTGGCGCAGCCGATGGCTGAACGGTCGGCCGTGGCCTCCGCGATGGACTTGATGACCTCACCCATGAAGTCGACCGCGTCCATGTTGATGCCGGCGCCGGTCGTGGCCACGTTGACCGAGCCACACACGCGCTCGGTGGCCGCGAGGGCCTCGGGCAGGGCGGCCATGACCTCCTCGTCGATGCGCGAGGCATGCTTCTCCACCATGGCGCTGAAGCCGCCGATGAAATCCACGCCCACCACGTGCGCGGCCTCGTCCAGCGCCTGCGCCAGATCCAGCAGCAACTGGTGATCGCCGCGACTCGGCGACCCAGGCCACGGGCGTGACCGAGATGCGCCGGTTGACGATGGGGATGCCGGTCTCGGCGGCGAGGGCATCGGTCACGGGTAGCAGGTCGTGGGCGGTGGCCGTGATGTGCCGGACGACGTCCTCGGGCGTGCGGCAGCCACGCAGGTCGATGCCGAGCGTGACCGTGCGGATGTCGAGGTGATCACGACCGACCATCCCCACCGACTCGAGGATCTCGTCCATGCCCAGCGGGCCGCGCGCCATCGCTCCTGCTCCCCTGCCCCGCTAGATGCGGTGCATGGCCTCGTAGACCGAGTAGAGCCGGACGGAGATCTCCATGCCGATCTCCTGGCCCACCTTCGTCAGCCCGGCGACCAGGGCGTCGTAGCCGGCGGTCCCACTGAGGTCCACCACCAGCACCATCACGAAGACCCCGGCCAGGATGGTCTGCGAGAGGTCGGTCACGTTGCCACCCTGGTGGGCGACCTCGCCCGCGACGGTGGCGATGATGCCGGGCTTGTCGATGCCCTGGACCGTGACCACCACCAGGTCCGCGGCGGCGGCAGCAGCAGCGGCACGAGACTCCTCGCCTGCGAAACGGACGCGATTGCGCCGCAGATATTCGAGAGCGGAGGGCGCGAGCGTCCAGCCGGCATCGATCTGCAGCGCGCCATCCTTGACGAAGGAGGCCACGTTCTCCGAGGTGATCAGTCGCATCGCGCAAGGTTGCCACGCTCGGCGCACGCACGTTGGGCCCGATGGCTCAACATGTGCACATGAGCGTCTTCGACACCAAGGCCGCCGAGTGGGATACACCCGAGCGCCGCGCCCGTGCCCACGAGGCCGGCGACATCATCCGCGACAACATCGAGCTCAGCCCGGACATGCGCGTCATCGACATCGGAGCGGGCACCGGTCTGCTGGGACTGGACCTGCTGGCCGATGTCCGCTCGGTCGTCCTGGCCGACCCCTCGGCCGGCATGGTCGAGGTCGCCCGACGGCGGATCGAATCCGAGGGCATCGCGGAAGCGGCGGCGGTCACGTTCAGCTTCCCCTCGGACGTCCTGCCGCCCGGAGCGCCCTTCGACCTGGCCGTCTCGCTGATGGCCCTCCACCACGTCGAGGACACCGCCGCCACGCTGCGCTCGATCCACGCTGCCCTCGCCCCGGGTGGATGGATCGCGCTGATGGACCTGGACAAGGAGGACGGCTCGTTCCACGCACCCGACCAGCCGGGCATCCACCACCACGGCTTCGAGGCCCAATCGCTCGCCGCGGTCGCCACCGACGCCGGTTTTGCCGACGCGCACGTGCGCAACGTTCAGCACATCGAGCGAGACGGCCGCTGGTACCCCCTCTTCCTGCTCACCGGCCGGCGGTCGGCGTGACCCGGCGCCCCACCCGCGACCACCACGGTCGCCCAGCGTGGTTGGTCCCTGGCCCGCGAGCCGAACGGCAGGGTCGCTAGGTCTTCGGAACCTCGCGCCCGTAGCCACCGATGGCGATCTTGCCCCGTGGGCTGCCCGTTTCCACCTCGTCCACGGCGAAGCCCGCGTCTTCGAACGACACCACGTGGTCGACGACCGGACGCAGCTGTCCGGACTCGACCATCTCACGCACGGCATCGAGCGTGGCCGTGTCCTCGACGGTGCTCACGAGCGCCAGCGTCTGGTCGACGAATTGGTTCATGGCCAGTGCCAGGACCACGTTGGGCACCGGACCCAGGGCGCGACTTCCATCGCCGGCGCACTGCACCAGTGTGCCCTCGTCGGTCAGCACCCGCCGGATGGCCAGAGGCGAAGCTGTGCCACCGAGCTGGAAGACGAGGTCGTAGCGATCGTCGCCCCGCAAGTAGTCCTCGGTACGGTAGTCGATGACGTGGTCCGTCCCGAGCGTGCGCGCCAGATCGAGGTTGGGCGAGCCGCACACGCCGGTCACCTCGGCGCCCCAGGCAGCCGCCATCTGGACGGCCAGCGTCCCGATGCCGCCGGAGGCACCGATGATGAGCACCTTCTGACCGGCCTCCAGCCGGCCGACGCGCCTCAGACCCTGCCAGGCGGTGGCAGCTGCCAAGGGCAGGGAGGCCGCCTCCTCCCACGACGTGCCGGACGGGCGCTTCGCCACCCTGGTGTGTGGCGCGCGCACGTACTCCGCGAAGGCGCCGTGAGAAAAGCCATAGACCTCGTCACCGACCGCCAGACCACCCACGTCGCCGCTGCCGACCGCCGCCACGATCCCGGCGAAGTCGCCTCCGGGCACGGGACGCTTGGGCCGGCGCAAGCCACCGGGACCGAGGCGCATGAGCCAGGGCTCCCCGCGGATGAAGTGCCAGTCATAGGGATTGGCCGAGCTCGCCTCCACCCGGACCAGGACCTCGCCCGTTCCAGGCGCGGGCGTCTCGATCTCCTCGAGACGCAGGACCTCGCTGGCGCGGCCGAAGCGGCGATGGGTCAACGCGTGCATGGGTGTTCTCCTGGGGTTCGCAGTCGGAAGGTCGGAGTCGGGAGCCGGTAGTCTGTCGAGAGTGAACCAGCCTACCCCGACCGATGACAAGCGGGCCCTGCTTGCCCTGCCCGAATTCCGGGCACTCATCGGGGCGCGAGGGCTCGCGGCCCTGGCCATGACCGCCGTCACGACCGTCGTCGCCTTCCAGACCTGGCAGGTCACAGAGGACCCGTTCGCCCTCGGTCTGCTGGGCCTGGTGGAGGCCATCCCCGCACTGGGGCTGATGCTCTTTGGCGGACACGTGGCTGATCGGCGCGATCGGCGCTCCATCGTCATCGCCACGGGATCCCTCCTGGCCATCGGCGCGCTCGTGCTGGCGCTGCTCTCTGCCACCGGCGAAGGTGCCTCCTTCGCCAGCATCCTCGCGGTCGTCTTCCTGATCGGGGTCGCCGCCGGCTTCGAGCGCCCGGCGCTGGTGGCCTTCGAGACGCAGGTCATCCCGGTGGCCCACGCCACCCGCGGCGCCTCGTTGAGCAGCGGCGCCTGGATGGCGGCCTCGATCGTGGGACCGGCGTTCGGTGGTCTCGCCATCGCCTTCATCGGCATCCCGGCCACGTACGTGGCGATCGCGCTCGCCATGGGCTTGTCGGTCGTGTTCGTCAGCCGCATCTCGCGCAAACCCATGCCGGTGCCGGAGATCAAGGAGAGCATCGCCACGAGCCTCGCGGGAGGGGTGCGCTTCGTGGCGCATCACCAGGTGCTGCTCTCAGCCATGGCGCTCGATCTCTTCGCGGTCTTCTTCGGCGGTGCCATGGCCATGCTGCCCATCTACGCTACGGACATCCTGCACGTGGGGCCGGTCGGCCTGGGCGTCCTGCGAACCATGCCCTCGGCGGGGGCGCTGGTGGCCATGCTCGCCACGAGCCGGTTCCAGCCGCGCGCCAACGCGGGGCGCATCCTGCTGGTGTGCGTGGCGCTCTTCGGGGTGGCCATGATCACGTTCGGCCTGTCGACCGATATCGCCATCTCGCTGGCCGCCCTCTTCGCGGCCGGACTCGTGGACGGCGTCTCGATGGTGATCCGCCTGGTCATCCTGCGCGTGGAATCGCCAGAGGCGCTGCGCGGCCGCATCGCCGCGGTCAACCACGTCTTCATCGGCGGATCGAACGAGCTCGGCGCCTTCGAGAGTGGCGTGGCCGCATCGATCCTGGGCGTGGTGACCAGCGTCGTCCTCGGCGGCGTGGCCACGCTGGTGGTGGTGAGCGGTGTGGCCCTCTTCGCACCCCAGCTGCGGAGGCTGGATCTCGGCCGCAGGCTGATCGAGGGTCCTGGTGTCCAGCCCGCGGACCTCGCCGCCGTCGGCTCCAACATGGCCGCCGCCGAGATCGATCCCGGGTTGGCTGTCGTGCAGCCAGTGCCGACGGCCGGGACGGCCGGGCCTATGGGCGACGACCCGTAGCGTTCTTTAGCCAGGACTGTTCACGGGCGCTCCTCGATCAAGCGCGAGCGCCCGCCCAGAAGACGGATCGCTAGCCGTCGCTGCCCATGTCGTCGCCACCCATGTCGCCGTCGGCGTCGCCACTCATATCGTCGGCACCCATGTCGGTGTCCATGGACTGGGTCGCCCCCGAGTGGGTGATGGTGACCTGCACGTCGGTGGTGCCGTCGCCGTTGTCGGTCAGCCAGGCGATGCCCGAGTAGCCCGAGTCGCCCACTGGCCCCAGTCCGACCAGGAACGAGCCGTCCACGTCGTGGCCACCGATGGCGCCGCAGACGATGATGGTGTCCATGTCGTCAGCGCTCTGGTGGACCATGATCGAATGGTCGGTACCGAGGATGTCGGCGAGCGGGGCCTCCACCGTGGAGCGACCGATATCGACGTGGATGTAGCCCTCGGCACCCTGGGCCTCGTTGCCGACGGGACCCACGTCGGAGAGCGGTAGCACCACGTCGCCCGGCATGGAGCAGTCGCCGGCGTGGATATGCGAGGGGTGCGGCACCATCGGGGCCGCCGTCATGGCGTCTCCGGACATATCGGTCAAGGTCTCGTCCTGCGCGAGCGCGCTCGCGGGCGCCAAGGCCAGCGCCAGCGATGCGGCCGCTCCGATCAGGGTCATTCGTTGCATGGTCGTCTCCACTACTGCTTCGCGGCCGCAGGGGTGCAGCCGGTCGGGCCTGAGGATGCGTGGACTAGATGACAAACACATGAAAGGGCGGTGACGAGCCCGTCCCGCGTCAGCCGAAGCGCAGCCCCATGATCAGCCCACCCGGCTCGGCGTCCAGCTCACGGAAGCCCAGGTGCCCGTAGAAGCCGATGGCGTTGGTGTTGGTGTCATCCACGCCGAGATGGACCCCAGGAACGCCCCGCGCGCGCAGGTCGCCCAGAAGTCGCTCGAGGAGCCGACGGCCCAGGCCCGTCCCCCGGGCCCGCTCCTGGAGGTCGATGTGCAGGTGCGCCGGATACTCGTCTGCGAGCGCCTGCGGTGTGCGGGGCGGCGAGTGGATCAGGCGGATCAGCTCCGCATCGGGATCGGCCGCGCCGGGGCTCGGCAACGGGTAGCGTGTCCGAAGCCACGGCCACCAGCGCTCCTCGGCCCAGGCCTCGAAGTCGAGCGTGTCATCAGCCGAGAGCAGGTACCCCGCTGAGCCGGCCTTGTCGACCAGCACCAGCTGCGTGCCGTGCCCTCGCGCGAGGTATGGGCCCACATAGACGTGGCCGAGCAAGTCCGGGTCGCGATAGCGTCCGCTGCCGTCCTTGCCGGCGTCGCCGGTGAGCAGGCAGGTGCGGTAGGCACCGGCCATGTCGGGGAGTCCGGCCTCTTTTATTCGCAGCATGTGCACAGGGTAGCCGGTCGCGACGAGGGGCGAGCTCGGCCGAAATCGGCCTATCTCTGTGAAGGCCGGGCCACCGGTAGCGGTCTAGGCGCTGCGATTGATCCTATGCACGAACGATGGCCACAGTGGTCTGGCGCGGAGGTGAACGCCCTTCGGAAAAGTGGTCTATTCGCACTTGCTGGATGCAGGCCACGCCCCTAACCTCCGGCAGGTGTCCAACGGCAACATGGCGAACCGACGGATCCTCCGAGCCCGTCTCCGAGAGCTCGTCGCCACCGCGCGGCCTGGCGACCGGCTACCCAGCGAACGGACCCTCAGCCGACGCTGGCAGGCCGCACGCATGACCGTCCGGCACGCCACCGACGCGCTCATCGCCGAGGGGCTCGTGGCACGCAGGCGCGGCTCGGGCACCTACGTCCTGCCGCCGCCGGTGGTCCGGTTCCTGGCGCTCACCTCGTTCACCCAGGACATGCGCGACCGAGGCCTCGAGCCCAGCAGCCGGCTGCTCGAGTTCGAGCGCCGCGCGGCCGACTCGTCCGACGCGGAGCGCCTGCGGATCGGCGTCGGCGAACCCATCGTGCGCTTCACCCGCCTGCGCCTGGGCAGCGCCGAACCGATGGCCATCGAGACCGTCTCGATCGCCACCGCGCGCGTGCCGGGCCTGGAGCCGGATGACCTCGAAGGCTCGCTGTATGAACTCCTGGCCACTCGCTACGGCCTGGTGCCCGGCTCGGCGGACGCGGTCATCGAGCCCGTCGTCCCCGACGCCGCGTCACGATCCCTCCTGGGCATCAGCGCCGAACAGGCCGCCCTCTTCGTGCGCATGACCGACCTCGATGCCTGCGGCGAGGTCCTGATGGTGGCCGACTGCGTCTACCGCGGAGACCGTTACCAGCTCAGCGCACACATGCCGGCTCGGCCGCTGGTCCTGCCGGCCAACCCCTCGCCAGGCCGTCCTCCCGCGGCGGCGGTCTCGAGGGCCGGATCGATGCGGGCCAGCGTGGAGGGCGCGACATGACCAGGGGCAGCACCGCCTCGACGCCGTCGCCAGCGGGTCGGCGCTATCTGGACCGGGTCGCCGCCCTGCTCACGCAGGTCGAGGATCGCCAGTGGGGCTATGTCGCCGCGGCCGCGGAGATCGTGGCCGAGGCCCTCGCCGCCGGGCGCACGTTGCACGCCTTCGGCTCTGGCCACTCGCACATGCTGGCCGAGGAGCTCTACTACCGCGCCGGCGGCCTGGTGCACGTCCGACCCATCCTTTTCGAGGGCCTGATGCTGCACGCGGGCGGCCCCTTGAGCACACGCCTGGAGCGGATCCCTGGCCTGGGTTCGGCCATCCTCGAGGACCACGGTGTCGCGGCCGGCGATGTCCTGCTCATCGCGTCGAACTCGGGCGGCAACACGGTCATCGTGGAGATGGCACGGGAAGCGCGGCGGCGGGGCCTGCGCACCATCGCCATCACCAGCATCGCCCACGCCACCTCGGCGCAGGCGCGCCAGGCCGCGGGCCCTCGGCTGCACGAGCTGGTGGACGTGGTCATCGACAACGGCGGCGCGGTGGGTGACGCTGCGGTCGAGATCGATGGTCTCGCGGCCCGGGTGGCCCCGACCTCCACGGTCATCGGCGCCGCGGTCATCAACGCCATGGTGGCGCAGGTGGTCGAGCGCATGATGGCCATGGGCCTTGAGCCGGAGGTCTTCACCAGCGCCAACCTGGCCGGGGGTGACGAGGTCAACGAGGCCCACTTCGCCCGGACCGATGGCCGATGAGCGGATCGCCGTTCGCCATCAGGGGCGTGATCGAGGGCTTCTACGGCCACCCCTGGTCGCACTCGCAGCGCCTGGCGCTGATCGACTTCCTGGGCTCGCGTGACATGAACGCCTACATGTATTCGCCCAAGGACGATCGCCTGCTGCGAGAGGACTGGCGCGACCCCTACGACCGCGAGGCGCTGCAGCGGCTGCGCGAGCTGGTCGAGGCCTGCGAGCGTCGACACATGGCCCTGACCTGGTGCATCTCCCCCGGGCTCTCTGTGCGCTACTCGGACGAGGCCGATCGCGAGATCCTGCGGCGCAAGATCGCCAGCGTGCTTGAGATCGGCGTGCACCACATCGGCCTCTTCCTCGACGATATCCCGCTCCGACTGCAGTACCCTGCCGACCGCGCCAGGTTCGCGTCCCTCGAAGCCGCCCAGATCGACCTGGTCAACGACGTCTTCGCGACCCTGCCCGCCGGCGTCGACCTCATCGTCTGCCCGACCGAATACTGGGGCCGCGGCACGGAGGCCAGTCTGGCGATGCTCGGGTCTGGCCTGGACCCCGCCATCGACCTCTTCTGGACGGGCCGCGCCGTCTGCTCGGCGACGCTGGACCTCGACGATGCCCTGGTCTTCGGACAGACGGCCAAGCGACCGCCGATCTACTGGGACAACTACCCGGTCAACGACGTGGCCATGGGCTACGAGCTCCACATCGGGCCCTATCGCGGCCGCGACCCGGAGCTGTGGTGCGCCTGCCGCGGGATCGTGGCCAACCCCATGGAGCTCTACGAGGCGTCCCGCATCCCGCTCGCGACGATCGCCGACTTCCTGCACGACCCTGCTGGCTACGATCCGGAGGCGAGCTGGCTCGAGGCCATGCGTGACGTGGTCGGCGAGGCCGACCTGGAAGCCTTCGCGATCTTCGCCGACAACGTGCGCTCGTCGTGCCTCTCGACGGCCGACGCGCCCTACGTGGACGCGACCCTGAGCGAGGCGCTCTTCGCGCTCGAGCACGGCGACACGGACGTGGGCGTTCGCTCGCTGGCGGCACTGGCCTCCCGGCTGGAGGGCGCGGCCCGACACTTGCTCCATGGTCCCGTGGTCAACCGCCAGCTGATCGAGGAGATCCGTCCCTGGCTGATGGCCTTCGAGACAGGAGCCCAGGCGGTCCGCCGGATCGCCGACCTGGCTGCGGCCGGGCGATTGGAGGAGGACGGACCCAGCGAGCTGGCGCCGTTCCTGGTCAAGCTGCGTCGGGCGCGCGTGCGCGTGTTCGGCGACACCCTGGAGATGACCTTGTCCGTCCTGTCCGGGACGATGTTCCGGCCGGGCGAGGTCCCCCAAGCAGAAGGAGTCACCGAATGAGGAAAGGCCAGCGCGCGCTCGTCGCGATCTCGGCTGCGGCCATGCTCAGCGTGGTCGGCATCGCAGGCACCGCCACGGCCCAGGACACGACCTTGCGCGTGGCCATGGGCTCTCCCGGCGAGGCCGGTATCCGCGTCTTCAACAGCGTGGCCGCCCAGTTCTCGGAGATGCATCCTGGCGTGACCGTCGAGATGAACTACCAGGACGACGACCTCTACGAGACCATCGGTCTGCCCAATCTGCTGGCCGGCCGCAACGCCCCCGACATCTACTTCGAATGGACCGGCGCCCGCATGGCCCAGCGCTACGCTGACGGCTACGCGGCCGACCTCACCGCGGCGGTCGAGTCCGGGCCGCTGGCGGGCATCTTTGATGAGAGCGCCTTCACCGCGGCCTCGGTCGACGGCAAGATCGTGCTCGTGCCCCACACGGCGGACGTGACCAACGTGCTCTGGTACAACGTGCCCTTGCTGGAGGAGAACGGCATCACCCCGCCGACCACGTGGGCAGAGCTGCTGGCTGCCTGTGACACGCTCGACGCGGCCGGGATCATCCCCATCGCCACCGGCAACAAGGACCTCTGGGCCGCGGGTAACTGGCTCAGCCACATGGCCTCGCGCGTGGTCGGTGAAGACGTCTACGACCAGACCCTGAGCGACAAGGGCCCCTTCGCCACGCCCGAGTGGGAGCAGGCCTTCGGCTACATCGCCGAGCTGGTCGACCACAACTGCGTCAACGCCAGCGCCAACGCGGTCGATGACAACGCCGGCGCGCAGCTCTTCTTCCAGGGCCAGGCGGCCATGCACCCGATCGGCTCGTGGCTGGTCAGCTGGGCTATCGATGAGGCCCCGGACCTCGACTTCGACTTCGTCAACCTGCCGGCCATGCCGGAAGGCTCGGCTGGCGACCAGAACAGCGTCATGGGCGTGGAGACAGGCTTCATGGTCAACGCCAACAGCGAGAACATCGACCTCGCCACGGAGTTCCTGGCGCTGATGAACAGCCCCGAGAACGCGCAGGCCTTCATCGATGACGCGGAGCTCTCGCCGCTCGCCCCCGCGGCCGGCGCGAGCGACGTGGATGCCCGCTCCACTCGGCTCAACGAGCTGCTCAGCGGCGCCTCCACGGTGGTCCTTCCGCCGGACACCGGCTATGACGTCCCCACCGCCCTCGAGCTCTACGCTGCGGAAGCGGCCGTGCTCGGTGGCCAGCAGTCGCCGGCCGATGCGCTGGCGGCCCTCGACGAGCGAATCTCGCAGTAGCGCCCGCCGTTCGGATCACGACGGGGCGCTCCTGACGGGCGCCCCGTCTCTGCATCCAGAGACCAGGAGGACGAGCGGATGAAGCCGACCAGCCGCCTCACGCCCTGGCTCTTCATCGTGCCCGGCCTGGCTGTCTTCGCAGCCGCGGTGCTGGTGCCGATGGTGCTCACGGTCGGCTACAGCTTCACCGACTGGAACGGCTTCGGGCCGATGACGTTCGTGGGGCTGGACAACTACGCCCGGGCGCTGGGCGACCAGCTCTTCCGCGACTCGTTCCTCCACGTGGTCATCTACATCGCGGCCACCATCGTGCTCGAGGTAGGCGTCGGCCTGGGACTGGCAGGCCTCATCACCATGCGTGGCGCCGGCATGTGGTTCCGGGTCGCCATCTTCGTGCCGGTGATGCTGCCGATGGTCGTCATCGCGGTGCTCTGGTCGTTCATCTACAACCCCGACTTCGGGCTCGTCAACGGCGCGCTGGAGGCGCTTGGCCTGGGCGACTTCCAACGCATCTGGCTGGGCGATCCGCAGACCGCCCTGCTGGCCATCAGCGTGGTCTCGGGCTGGGTCTACGCCGGCTTCTACATGGTCATCTTCTACGCGGCCTTCCGGCAGATCCCCGAGGAGATCGTGGAGGCCGCGCGGCTGGACGGCGCGGGCGAATGGAACCTCTTCCGACGCATCAAGGTGCCCATGATCCGCGGCGCCACCGGCGTGGCCATCCTGCTCTGCGTGACCGGCGGCTTCCAGGGCTTCGACCTCTTCTTCGTGCTCACCAACGGCGGGCCCTACGGTTCCACGGAGATCCCCACCACGCTGCTGGTCAAGACGGTCTTCCGCAACTCCGACGTGGGCTACGGCTCGGCCATGGCGGTGCTGCTGACGGTCATCGTGGTGGGCGTCGGCCTCATTTATGCGCAGGCCCAGCGACGGGGCCGGTCCACGGCGGCTGAGACATGAGCGACACCGCCTACCGGGCAGATGACCGTGCCACGGGGCCCCGGGTCGCCCGCTGGCTGACCGGCCTGGCCATGGTGCTGCTGGCGCTGCTGTTCTTCTTCCCCCTCGTGTGGATGGTGGTCTCCAGCTTCAAGACCAACCGAGCCATCTTCGCCTCGCCCTTCGCCCTGCCCGAGGCCTGGGACCTGACCCGCTGGGTCGACGCCTGGGAGGTCGGCCACATCGGCCAGTACGCGCTCAACAGCGCGATCGTCACGGGCGCCTCGGTCACGCTCATCCTGCTGCTGGGCTCGCTCGCGGCGTATGCCTTCAGCCGCTACCGCTTCCCCGGTCGCGGCCTGGCCATGGGTCTCTTCGCGCTGGGCCTGCTGCTGCCCTTGCAGTCGTACTTCATCGCCCAGTCGAACATCTTCACCGAGCTCGCCATCACCGACACCCGCTGGGCCCTGATCATCCCCTACACGGCCATGGGCCTGCCCCTGGCCACGTACCTGCTGAAGGTCTTCATGGACGGGCTGCCGGGTGAGCTCTTCGAAGCCGCCCGCATCGATGGTGCCGGCGACTTCCGGGTCTTTCGCCAGATCGCTCTCCCGCTGCTGCGGCCGGGCCTCGCGACGGTCGCCATCTTCTCCGCGCTGGCGGCCTGGAACGAGTTCCTGCTGGCCCTGCTCTACATCCAGGACGACGACCTCAAGACCATCCCCACCGGCCTGCTGGCCTTCTCCAGCCGCTACCAGACCGACTATTCGATGCTCTTCTCGGCGCTGTCGATCGTGACCATCCCCATGATCATCATCTACATCGTCTTCAATCGACACATCGTGGACGGCATCACCGCCGGCAGCGTCAAGTAGCGCGTCGGGCTGGGCCAGGATGACCCGGTCCGGCCCCGGGCGAGGATGACCCGGCCCTCGCCCTTGCCCATCAGGCCACGTCGCGCCGGCGCATGCCCCAGGCACCGAGGCCGATGCCGCCGGCCGCGAGCACGACGCAGGCGACGATCCCCGGCACGTCCCAGATCCCGACCATGGGCTGGCCCAGGTGGGCCGTCAGCGCCAGCTGGTGGAACCAGTCGGGCAGCCCCAGGGGCGGCGCCAGCAGGTTGACCAGGAAGGTGGCGATCACGACCACGGCCACCAGCTCCGCCGCCAGCGAAGTGCGCAAGAGGCCGCCGATGGCCACGCCCACGCCGACCATGGCAGCCGCGAACAGGGACATCACCAGCGCCCCGACCATGGGCGTGAGCGCGTCACTGCCGGCGAAGGTAGCGCCGAGCCCGATGCCCAGGGCATAGATGGCCATCGAGACGACCACCGCGACGAGCGCCCCGACCCCGCCGGCGAGTGCCCAGCGGGCCCGCCCCAACGGCGTCGTCAACAGCAGCTCGAGACGGCCGCTGCCCTCGTCGGAGGCCCACCTGCTCACGTAGGTAGCCGCCGACAGGCCGACCACGATGAGGCCGATCTCCACGAAGACCAGCTGCAGGAAGCCGCCGGCCGAGAGGAAGTCGACGTTGGGGAAGACCGTGCGCAGGAGCTCCGCGATGCTGGGCGAGTTCTGCAGCAGCTCGTCGGTGAAGGACTGGCTGGCAGCCGCGATGACGAAGCCGAAGACGCCGATGCCCAGACCCCAGCCGAGGGCCAGCGGCAGCTGGTCGCCGGCTGCGCGCCCGACCGGGCCGTGGGTGCCGAGCGTCACGCTCGGCAGCCCGGGGATGGGCAGGTTGGTGATGACCCCCAGGTCCCGACGACGGAAGAGCTCCACGCCCATCACCAGCAGGGTGATCGCGATGGCTCCGACCGCGGCCAACGAGAGCCAGTCGAACTGGCCCGCGAGCGGGACGTGGTCGTAGGTCCAGTGGAACCAGGACAGATTGGCGACCACGTCGAGCGCGGGCACGTAGGGCGCGTAGTTGCCGACCACGAACCCACCCAGGAGCACGATGCCGGCGATACCGGCCGCAGCCCCGCGGCCGACGAGCGTGCTGAGGGCGAAGGCGATAGAGCCGCAGGCGAGCGCGATGAGGCCAACCCACAGGGCGAACCCGACGGCCTCGAGCGGCGCGATCTGGTCGCCCAGCTCGGGCACGCCGAAGGCGGCGCCGGTGACCCAGGCCGCGAGTGCCAGCAGGGCCATCGAGAGGCCCAGCATGGTGACGTGGGCGAGCACCTTCTCGGTCGCGATCCGCCGCTTGCCGAAGGGCGCGACGGCGATGAAGTCGAGGCTCCCGCGGCGGGCCTCGGCGGCAAGCGTGCCCGACAGGGCCAAGATGGACCAGAGGCTGGCGAGGAAGGCGAACAACGGTCCGTACTTGTAGGTCAGGAAGCCGCCCATCGTGTCCACGGCCACGGTGTTGCCGGCCATGCCGGCCATGATCGGCGGCACGCTCTCGACGAGCTTGACGACCTCCAGCCGGCTGGCGGCTGTGCCATAGGCCGTGCCGAAGGCCTCGCCGACCGCGAACATGAAGCCCACGATGAGCCCGCTCATGACCAGGAAGGCCAGGCGCGAATCGCGGATGGTCTTGCCGTAGATGCTGCCGAAGCCGTAGAGGCGCCGGCGCAGCGGGATGGCAGGGTAGGACGCCGCCAGTCGCGGCGCAGCGGTCGGGGTGGTCATGGCTCGCTCACCTCTGCGGTCTCTCGACCGTACTGGGCCAGGAAGGTCTCTTCAAGGCTCGGCTCACGACTCACGAAGTCGAGCAGCTCGTGGCGTGCCGCGGCCTGCACGACCGGGGTGATCGCGCCGCTCACGCGCAGGCGCAGGACATGGTCCTCGGCGGCCACGTCGGAGACGCCCGGGAGGGCCTCGAACTCGGCGCGCGGGACCGAGCCGGAGAAGCGCAGCTCGACCTGATGGTGGGCCAGGTCTCGGAGGGCCGCGACCGAGTCGACCTTGACCAGCCGGCCTTCGCGGATGATGCCCACGCGGTCACAGCTCTTCTCGACCTCGGAGAGGATGTGGCTGGAGAGGAACACCGTGGCGCCGTCGGCCACGGCCTCGTCCAGGACCTCGAAGAAGGTCTGCTGCACCAGTGGGTCGAGACCGGCCGTGGGCTCGTCGAGCACCAGCAGCTCCGGTCGATGCTGGAGTGCGATGACGACACCGACCTTCTGTTTGTTGCCCTTGCTGTACTCCTTGAACCGCCGGCTGGCATCGAGCTCGAAGCGGTCGATGAGCGAAGCCTGGTAGGCCTTCTCCACGCCGCCGCGCAGGTTGGCGAAGTAGTCGAGCGTCTGCCTGCCGGTGAGACGGTCATAGAGCGCGAACTCGCCGGGGATGTAGCCGATGCGCCGATGGATCGCCACCGGGTCGGCCGAGGACTCGATGCCGAAGATGGCCGCCCGCCCACTGCTTGGTCGGATCAGGTCGAGCATCGTCCGGATGGTGGTGGTCTTGCCGGCGCCGTTGGGTCCCAGGAAGCCGAACGTCTCGCCCTGCGGGACGGTCAGGTCGACCTCGATGATGCCCCGGTTCGAACCGTAGGACTTGGTCAGCCGCTCAAGGCTGATGACGTCGGACATGGGTACTCCTTCGCTGTGGATCGCTCAGGCGAACCAGGCGCGGAGCGTCTGGTCGTCGATGAAGGTGAACGTGTGTGGCTCGAGCCCGAGGATCCGTTCCACGGCCTCGTCATAGGCGTCGAAGGTGCGGCGCACCTGCTCGAAGGGCGTCGGTCGCCCGTCCTGCGCCATGAGCAGTTCAGCAGCCGCGTCGCCACTGGCTTGCAGGAGGTCGGCGAGGACGCGGGCGGTGTGGTCGGGCGAGGTGGGCGTGAAGACACCCTCGTCGTGGCCCTGGCGCACGATGCGACGCATCAGCGGCAGCAGCCGCTGGAGGGTCATCCGGCGCAACTTCACCCGCGCGACGGCGTTGACGTCGGAGGCCCACACGTCGACCAGCCGGCGCACGAACTCGCGCTGCTCGGTCTTCCACTGCCCCGCTTCACGGAAGATGCGCTGCAGCTTCTCGGCCGCGGGCAGCGGAGCGTCCACGATGGGGGCGAGCACGGCCATGATGCGGTCCGAGGTCCGCTCCATGACCGCCACGAGCAGGTCGTCCTTGGAGCCGAAGTAGTGGTAGATGGCGCCGCGCGAGACACCCAGCTCGTCCTGCACCTCCTGCACGCTCATGCGCTCGTAGCCCTTGCTGCGGATGAGACGCTCGGCGGCGTCCAGGATGGCCTCCCGCCGATCCAGGGCGACCCCGTCCGATCCCTTGGCTCCTGCCATCGACCACCTCGCTGGTTGGCCGACCGACTGTCGGTCGGTTCGCTGTCGACGTTCATGCTACACCTGCATGCAAGCGGGTCGCTACCCTCGTCACAGACGCATTGGCGACGAGAGGGGGACGAGAACGACATGGCGCAAGCAGCACCCGTGAGCTCGATGAGCGAGTCCGGTAGAGGCCGCTGGCTGGGGCTGGCCATGCTCAGCGTGGGCGTGGCCATGATCATCGTGGACGTCACCATCGTGAACGTCTCGGTGCCGGTCATCATCAACGACCTGGGCCTGCAAGCGACGGAGGCGGAGTGGGTCAACACCAGCTATGCGCTGGTCTTCGCGGCGCTGCTGGTCACGCTCGGCCGACTGGGCGACCAACGCGGGCGACGCCGGATGTACCTGCTGGGGCTGGTCATCTTCATGGTCGCCTCGGTCATCGCGGGCCTTGCCACGAGCGGCACCATGCTCATCGGGGCGCGCCTCCTGCAGGGCGTGGGCGGAGCCATGATCGTGCCCTCCACGCAGTCGATCCTCAACGCCAACTTCCGGGGTCACGATCGCGCCATCGCCTTCGGCATCTGGGGTGCGGTCATCGGCGGCATGGCCGCGCTCGGTCCCCTGCTGGGCGGCTGGTTCACCACCAACCTGTCCTGGCACTGGTCGTTCTTCATCAACGTGCCGGTCGGGATCATCGCCATCCTCGGCACGGTCCGGTACATCCGCGAGTCGCGCGATCCCGACGCCCAGGCCGGCTTCGACCTGCCCGGCTTCCTGCTCATCACCTTCGGCCTGGGAGCCTTCATCTTTGGACTCATCGAGGGCAACACCTATGGCTGGTGGGCGCCCAAGGAGTCGTTCGACATCCTCGGCTGGAGCTGGCCGCTCGAGAGCGTCTCCATCATCCCCTTCGCCCTTGCCTTCGGCGTGGGGGCCCTGGTCCTCTTCGCGTGGGTGGAGCTGTGGCGCGCGCGAGCGGGCAAGTTCTTCCTCTTCGACTTCGACCTCTGGCGTTTCCCCGCCTTCCGCTACGGCAATCTCGCGGGCACGATCGTGTCGCTGGGAGAGTTCGGCCTGCTCTTCGTGCTGCCCCTGTTCCTGCAGGCCGTGCTCGGTCTATCGGCCTTCGATACCGGGCTCATCTTCGTCTCGCTCGCCGCCGGCGCGTTCATCGCCGCGCCCATCGCGGCCAGGTTGGCCAACCGCTATGGCCCACGCCGCACAGTGAGCCTGGGCATGGCGCTCGAAGCCGTCGGCATCATCGCGGTCACCCTCCTGCTGGGCACGAGCGTGACCGGACTGCAGCTCGTGCTGCCGCTGTTCGTGTACGGCATCGGCGTCGGCCTGGCCACGGCGCAGCTGACGAGCATCACGCTCTCTGACGTGCCGGTGGAGCGGTCGGGCCTGGCGTCGGGCGCCAACTCCACCATGCGTCAGGTCGGCTCCGCCCTGGGCATCGCCATCCTGGGCACGATCCTATTCGTGAGCCTGGGCAACAACGTGCGCAGCAAGCTCAACGATGCGCCCGGCGTGCCCCCGGCCGCGATCGACGGCATCGCCTTCGCCATGGAGAGCTCCGGGGGCCAAGCGCTGCCTGGCCTCCGGGCGCGGGCGGATACGACCGCCATCGTGCCCCTGCTCGATGAAGCCTTCGTGGACGCGGCCCGCCTGACCGGCATGAGTGCCTTCGTCTTCGTCATCTTCGGGCTCGGCTTCAGCCTGCTCTTGCCGGAAACGCGGCTGCCGGAGGACCGTCCTTCCGATCCCGCCCGCACGGCGCCGCCAGAAGCGGTCTGAACCGGCGACACCCCGGTCTCGCTCGCGCTACCCTCGATGGCAGAGGAGGTATCGATGGCTGACGTGGTCCGGGTCGCCGACGTGCTCACGGGAACGGCGCCGGTGGGCTCGCAGGTGACGATTCAGGGATGGGTGCGCACGCGGCGTGATTCCAAGGCTGGGCTGTCCTTCGTGCAGGTCCACGACGGCTCGTCCTTCGCGCCCCTGCAGGTGGTGGCGCAACAGGCCCTGCCCAACTACGTGGACGAGGTCACGCACCTCACCGCCGGCTGTGCCGTCGAGTGCACCGGCACCCTCGCCGAGTCCCAGGGGAAGGGACAGTCGGTCGAGCTGCAGGCCGACTCGATCACCGTCGTGGGCTGGGTGGACGATCCCGATTCCTACCCCGTCGCGGCCAAGCGCCACTCCTTCGAGTACCTGCGCGAGGTGCCGCACCTGCGCGTTCGCACCAACACCATCGGCGCCGTCGCCCGTGTGCGCAACGCCCTCGCCCAGGCCATCCATCGCTACCTGCACGAGCACGGTTTCTACTGGATCCACACGCCCATCATCACCGCCTCGGACGCGGAGGGCGCCGGCGAGATGTTCCGCGTCTCCACGCTCGATCTGGCCAACCTCCCTCGCCGGCCCGATGGCTCGATCGACTTCAGCCAGGACTTCTTCGCCCGGCCGGCTTTCCTGACCGTCTCGGGCCAGCTCAACGTGGAGACCTACTGCCTGGCACTGAGCCGCGTCTACACCTTCGGCCCCACCTTCCGGGCCGAGAACTCCAACACCAGCCGGCACCTCTCGGAGTTCTGGATGGTGGAGCCAGAGATCGCCTTCGCCGACCTGTCTGACGACGCCGACCTGGCCGAGGATCTGCTCAAGTACGCCTTCCGCGCCGTGCTCGACGAACGCGAGGACGACATGGCCTTCTTCGCCGAGCGGATCGACCCCCAGGCCGTCGCCCGGCTGGAGGCCTTCGTGACCTCCGACTTCGAGCGCATGACCTACACCGACGCGGTCGCGCTGCTCGAACGGTCCGGCCGCGAGTGGGAGTTTCCGGTGAGCTGGGGCGCCAACCTGCAGGCCGAGCACGAGCGCTACCTGTGCGAAGTCATCGCCAAGCGGCCGGTGGTGGTGGTCGATTACCCCAAGGAGATCAAGGCCTTCTACATGCGCCTCAACGACGATGAGCGCACGGTCGCGGCGATGGACGTGCTGGCCCCGGGCATGGGCGAGATCGTGGGCGGCTCCCAGCGTGAGGAGCGGCTCGACGTGCTCGACCGGCGCATCGAGGAGATGGGGCTCGACGCGGCTGCCTACGGCTGGTATCGCGACCTGCGTCGCTACGGCACGGTGCCGCACGCGGGCTTCGGCCTGGGCTTCGATCGGGCCCTGGCGTATGCCACGGGCATGGCCAACATCCGGGACGTCATCCCCTTCCCGCGCACTCCGGGCAGCGCCGAGTTCTAGGCGGGCGCGACGACACGCACGGGACCCACAGGGCGCACGGCGCCATGCTGGATCGACGACCAAGCGCGACGATCGCGAGCGGCCTGCGCCGCTTCGTAACGCTTCGGGAACGCCTCTCGCCGACGATGGCGGCATGGCGACCGAGAGGCCGCGACAGCTGACCACCGGCGCCCGAAGCGCCGGCAACACCGGGGGGAAGGAGGTTCCCGATGGAACGACCACGCAAGCTCGCTGGCTTGCTCGCCTCGGCGGCGCTGGTGCTGTCGGCGGCACCCGCCTGGGCCCAGGATGCGAGCCCCAGCGCCCCTGCCGACATGGGCGACATGGCCGGGCCGACGATCGAGGTCACCGGTGTCGACTACGCCTACGTCGGCCTGCCCACCACCGTTCCGGCCGGCACCACCCTCACCTTCAAGGACGAGGGGACCGAGGTCCACGAGATGATCGTGGTCCACGTCCTCGACGAGACCACGCCGTTCGAGGAGCTACTGGCCATGCCCCCGGAGGAGTCGGGATCGCTGTCTGAGGACGCCGGCGCTCTCTTCGCCCTGCCGGGCACCAGTGCCGACGGATCGATCACGCTCGACACACCCGGTCGCTACGTGGCCCTCTGCTTCGTCCCTCAAGGCATGAGTATCGATGCCTTCACGTCGGTGGGCATCGACCCGTACACGCTCGATCCCAACGCCGACGCGAGCGACTTGCCCCCCGAAGCCCAGGAGCTGTTCGCCTCGCTCGAGTCGAACCCGCCGCACATGGCCCTGGGCATGATCCAGGAGTTCTGGGTCACCGAGGTCGGCACCGAGGTCGGCCCGCTGCCAAGCCAGGCTGCAGAGGACGCCGCAGCTGACGCCGAGGCCTCCCCCTCCGAGTAGCCTCATGATCGCCGCGTTCCCACAAGCCCGGCTCAAGCGGCCGGGCTTGTGGCATCGTCAGGCCGGTGGCGGTGACCGCCCGAACTCCCGCCGCAGGGCGGACTGCGCCGCAAGGTAGCCACTCATCCCGTGCACCCCGCCGCCCGGGGGCGTAGAGGTGGAGCAGAGGTATAGGCCGGGCACGGGCGTGGCGTAGGGGTCGCGGCGCAACACGGGCCGGGCGACGAGCTGTGGCAGGTCCTGCAGCCCACCGTTGATGTCACCGCCCACGTAGTTCGGGTTGTAGGCCTCAAGCTCCGCAGCCGTGCGTACCGAACGCCCCATGACCACGTCCCGGAAACCCGGAGCGAAACGCTCGATCTGGGCCTCGATCCGGTCGCTGACGTCCGCGTCGGAGCCAGGCGGGACATGGGCGTAGGCCCATGCCGTGTGCCTGCCCAGGGGCGCCCGCGAGGGGTCGGCGCTCGTCGCCTGCACCAGCAGCACGAAAGGGCGCTCGGCGACGCGCCCCTGATGGACCGCTCGCTCGGCTGTCTCGAGCTCGCCGGTCGTCCCGCCGAGATGCACGGTGCCAGCAACCGCCAGCTCCGGGGCGCGCCAGGGGATGGGTGCCGACAGGGCCCAATCCACCTTGCATACGCCGGGCCCGTAGCGAAAGCGCTCAAGCGCGCGCCGATAGCGCGAAGGAAGTCGCTCGCCGGCGATGGCCAAGAGCTGCCGTGGCGTCACATCGAAGAGCGTGGCTCGCGCCGGCGGCAGGTCATCGAGCGAGGTGATCGGCGAGTCCGTCACGATCTCGCCGCCGAGCGAGCGGAGCACCCCGACGAGCGCGTCGGCCAGTCGCGCCGAGCCACCCCGGACCACGGGCCAGCCCACCCCGTGGGCGCTCATGGCCAGGACCAACCCGAAGGAGGCGGTGACCGGCTGACGCAGCGGCACCATCGCATGGGCCGAGAGTCCAGCCAGCAGCGCGCGTGCCGCAGGCTCGCGGAAGAGGATGCGCCCCAGGGTCGTCACCGGCGCGATCCCGGGCAGTCCGAAGCGGGCCAGGGCCAGTGGATGCCGCGGCAGCCGTAGCACCGGCGCCAGGATCGATGGCATCAGGCGACCAGCCCCAGCGTCGCGCACCAGCGGCGCCATCAGCCGCCGGTAGGCGGCCCCGTCGCGACCCAGCCCCTCGGCCGTCTCGTCCACGTCCCGATGGAGCAGCACCGCTCGGTCTTCTAGCGCGTGGCCGAGCGGGATCGTTGGCTGGGCCAGCTCGACGCCCAGCGCATCCAGATCGAGCGTCTCGAAGAAGGGCGAGACCAGCGCCGTGGCGACGACCGTGGCGCAGACGTCGTGGGTGAAGCCCGGCAGGGTCAGCTCCGCCGAGCGCAGGCCGCCGCCGGGCGTCGGGGCCGCCTCAAACACGCGCACCGGCACCCCGGCCCGGGCAAGGGTGATAGCCGCAGCCAGGCCGTTGGGACCGGACCCGACGATGTTGGCGTCGGCAGGTCGACCGGTTCTGCTCACCCCTGCATCATGGCCCCTAGGAGCCCGCGTTCGTAATCGCCGTCCGCAGGCGCCTCAAAGGGCCGGGACACGATGGTCGTCGGGTCGGACCCGATCCGACGATCGGGCAGGCGGGCGATGGTCCCTCATCATGCCCATCCGAGGGCCTTCGGGCCCCGGTCCTGCCCGGTGGGTCGGTCCCAGGCGTCGATGACCCGGCCGGCGCGACCACTGCGGAAGAGCTTGCCGAGGTCATGGACGGCACAGACGAGATGCCACTCGGCGTCGACCTTCTCCTTGCCTCGCAGGCTGAACCGGCGGAAGCCCAGGGCCTCCTTGATCTGGCCGAAGACCGGTTCGACGATGGTCTTGCGCCGACGGTAGTGGTCACGGCCCTGCTTCGTGGTCAGCTTTCGAGCCATGCGCTCGCGGCGGGTGGCCTCCTTGGGGATACCTCCCCGCGGAGCGGGCCGTGGTGGCCTGGAGTGCTTGTCGCGGCGGACCGCCACGTAGGCGTCGATGTCCCTGTCCTCGAGATGCCCGAGGTTCTCGTCGGACCCGTAGCCGGCATCGGCGAGGAGGTGCTTCGGTCGACGTCCGGTGTTGGTCTCGACCTGGTCGACGAGATCCGGTAGCGAGCGGGTGTCGGTGGTGTCGGCCGTCAGCTCGGTGGCCACGATGATCCCGTGGCCCTCGTCGACGACCGCCTGCGCGTTGTAGCCCTGGATCCAGCCATCGGGCCGGCTGCGCATGATCCTGCTGTCGGGATCGGTGAAGTTCCGCTGTGCCTTGGGGTCAGGCACCGCATCGGGGTCCCCGCTGCGCTCCTTCGCCTCGGCCTCCAGCGCGGCCCGGGCCTCGCGCAGCTTGCGCAGCCGGCCCTCACGGGTGCGCAGCGCCTCGGGTAGCTCGTCACCGCGGGCCTCCCCATACAGGGCGTCCTCGGCCTGATCGACCGCCTCGGCCTCCTCGAGGATGCGCCGCACCTCGGCCTCGAGGGCGGCCTCCCGCTCGGGCATGCGGGCATAGCTCATGGCCTTGTGCTTCGACGCGTTCGCCTTCACCTTCGTGCCGTCGAGCGCGACCCGCCCGAGCTTCACGAGACCGGCCTCCTGACAGAGCAGCAGGATATCGAGGAAGAGCGCATGGAAGGCGTCGAGGTGACGGCGGCGATACTCGCCGATGGCCTTGTGGCCCGGACGCGCCCCGCCCGCGAGGAACATGAAGCCGACATCGCTGCGCAGACGCTCCTCGAGCTTGCGTGAGCTCCTCACGCCGGTGGCATAGCCGTAGAGGAGCACCTTGAGCATCATCGCGGGATGTAGGGGGGCATGCCCCGAGGTTCGTCGTGGGCGGCAAGGAACGCTGCGAGGTCGAGGTCATCGACGAGATCGCTGATAACGCGGGCAGCGACTCGGCTCGACCCAGTCACGCACCGACGGGGGCATCAGCAGCAGCGTGTCCTGATCGTACGTGCGGAAGGTCTTGGTGCGCATGACCAATTCTGGCACATCCCAGAATCGCCCGGCGAGCATTACCGACGCACGCTCCTAGCGGGCAGTCTGATGCCGTGACGCCGGGCGCGGCATCAGGCCCGGGGCACGGAGCCCCGATCCCTGGGCCGCCGGATCATGCGCCGCGGGTGGGCCATCATCCACAACCCGGAGCGGATGGCCGCGTTGTGGCGGATGTTGGAGGCGTGGCGCCACTGGCGCTTGGGGTCCACGCACACCCGCTCGGCCGTGGGCTCGCCGGTGGCGCCATTGCGCGCCGCAAGGTTGCGCAGTGTGGTCTTCCAGTGTTCGTCCTCGCGCTCGTGCCCGCCGGCCATGAGCAGGAACTCGAAGAGCGGATCGCTGGCGCGCAGCAGCGCATCCACGCGCGCCACCGTGGCGCCGTCCTGTTCGGCCGCGCTGAAGGTGATCCAGGCGGCGAAGACGTGGCCTTCCGGCATCATGAAGGTGAAGGACTCGTCGTCGGCGTAGATGACCATGACGCCGGTAGCGAGGACCTGGCGGCCAGGCGCGTCACCGTTGATGAGGCCGACCTCGCCGGGCGCGATCTCGGCGAAGGGCGCATAGAAGTGCTGACCCTTGGGCCAAAATGAGCCGAACTCACGCTTCCAGATGCCCACGACCTCGCTCGGTGAGGGGTTCGCCCCCTCGAACCGGATCTGGTAGCGCTTCTGCCACAGCTGCCCGAAGCCCTGCAGTGGGCCGGACAGTCGCTTGCCGCTGACATTGATGTTGATGGCTTCGATCGGGACGGCCCCCATCGCGAGCTTGGCGACCGGCTTGGCCCAGGTCGAGTCGGGATCTCGGTCGATCCGGGGGGTGGGATCCATGAGGGCCTCCTAGGCGATCGAGGCGAGTGCGGCGGCTTCGCTGTCGTGCACCGCGATGGCCTCGTCCAGACGGGTCAGAGTCAGGATCTGGCGGTAGTGGGCGTCGAGACCGGTAGCGAGCAGGCGCTGGCCACCGCGCTGGCAGCGGACGAGCATCGTCACCAACACGCCGATGCCGCCGCTGTTCATGTAGGCCATGTCACTGAAGTCCAGCACCAGCGAGCGCGCGCCGGCTGCAGTCGCCTCCGTGTATGCGTCCCCGAAGGCGCTGTCGCTGGCCGCGGTCACATCGCCGTGCACGTGCAGCAGGCCGGACGTGCCGTTGATCTCGACGTCGATGGTCGTGCCGGTCATGCGTCGTCTCCTTCGTCCACGATGGTCATGAGGTCGGAGAGCCGGGTGATCCGGAAGATCTCCCGGTAGTGCTCGGTCAGCCCGCGGGCCTGCACCGGACGCCCGTCGCGACGGGCGTCCGCCAGCAGCCGGACCACGAGCGCGATACCCGTGCTGTTGATGTAGTCGACGTCGCTGAAGTCGAGCTCGACGCTGTGAGCGCCGGAGGCCGCCCCGGAAGCATAGGCCTCGCTGAGGGTGTGCTCCCCATCGCGATCGAGGCGCCCGCTCAACACGATGCGGCTCACGTCGTCTGCGATCTCGGCGCGCGCAGCTAGGGCCGCCTCAGTCGATGCCCTGGTGGTCATGACGCACCTCCGTCCAGGTTCACCCTGAGCACGACCGCCTGGCCCTGCTCCGTCTGCTCGGTCGCGACCTCGTCGACCATGGCCTCGATGAGGAACAAGCCCCATCCGCGCGGCGACTGGTCGCCCCTGAGCTTGGCTTCGATGTCGGGTACCTCGGACTGGCCCAGTGGGATCTGCCCGCCAAGGCCCAGGTCCGCGATGCGCACCTGCACCTGTGTGCTCGTCGCGGTGACGCGCACGTGGATGGGGATCTCCGGCTGACCACCGCTCCCGTGTTCGATGGCGTTCATGGCCGCCTCCGAGACGGCCGTCTTCAGCCGCTCCAGGCGCTCTCCCGCAAGCCCGAGCGGCTCCACCGCCTCCACCACCTGGTCCATGGCCAAGCGCTCGTTGCCGGCAGCGCTGGCGATGTGCACGTCCAGCAGCAGCCGCGTGTCGGCGCCGCCGACCTCGGCGTCGGCAGGTGTTCCGAACGCGGATGCGCCGGTGGAGCGCCGCAGCGTGACCATGGTGAGATCGTCCTCCTGCTCCCAGTCAGTGCCGGTGAAGGCGTGCAGGTCCTCGAGGAGCTGGTCGACGAGCTCGCTCCCGGAGGCCTCGACCGCGAACGCCTGTCGGAGGCGCGGGAAGCCATACATCTCTCCGTCTGGGTCGTGCGCTTCGACGAACCCATCGGAGTAGAGCAGCAGGCTGTCGCCCGCTCCCACGGTCCCCTCGGCCTCCTCGTACTCCATGCCGGGGAGCAGCCCGAGGGGCATGCCGGTGGCGCGGAACTCGCCGACCTCGCCGCCACTGCGGACGTAGGGCAGGTTGTGACCCGCGTTGGCGAAGCGGAACGAGCCGGTCGCCGGGTCAAGGACGCCATACAGGCAGGTAACGAACATGTTGGCCGGCATCTCCTGGCACAGCAGCTCGTTGGCCTGCCGAAGGACCGCCCCGGGTTCGACCAGCCGCGGGGCTTCCGCTCGCAGGATGGAGTGGGTCCGCGCCATGACCAACGCGGCGGGCACGCCCTTGTCGGTGACATCGCCCACGACCACGCCGATCCGTCCCTCGGGCAGCGGCATGAAGTCGTAGAAGTCACCGCCGACCGCGCGCGCGGGCCCGTAGTAGGCAGCGATCTGCCACTCGGGCAGGTCTGGCAGCGCATGCGGCAGGAACTGCTGCTGGATCATGGTCGCGACCCGCAGTTCCTGCTCCATGCGCTGACGCTCGGCCTCCTCCGTGGCCTGCCTCTGGACCAGCTGCGCCACACGGATCGAAGGCGAGGCCAGTCCGGCCAGCGAGCTGAGCAGGCGGCGATCGTCGGTCGAGTAGTCCTGCTCGGACAGGCGCGGGCCGAGGTAGAGGGCGCCGATGAGCTCACCCTGGGCGGTCAGCGGCACGATCATGCGGATGCCCTTCGCACGCATGGCGTGGAGCGCCGGAGAGTCGAGCGCCAGGCGATCGACCTCCACCAGCTCGGTCGCGGAGGCCAGGACCGCCAGCAACGGATCATCCGGGGCGATCTCGATGGGCGTGACCATCGGGCTCTCGACCGGCGCAGCCACGCCAGCGGGCACCTCGGCCGGCGACGCCGCCGTCGCGCCGGGGTCAGCTTCCGTATCTGCCGGAGCGCCCAATCCGATGGTGCGTCGGAGCGACTGGATGATCGTCATGTCCGTAGCCTGCCTCCCTGTCGTCCAAGAATCGTTACGACATCACTCATCATTCCGTCTCACCTCCGCTCGCGCAGCCAGAGCCCCACGTGGGCGGGACGGACGGCGGCATCGACGGTGGCGAGGATATCGGCGCGGATGGTCTCGAGGTCGACCTCGTCACGCACGCGCAGGCCGAAGGCGGCCAGCAGCCGCTCGCCGTCATAGCGGGCCCGGTCGAAGCGCCGGTCGACCGCCCGCTGGACGCGGCTCCGCAGGGGCGCGAAGAGCGCGACCACGATGAGCGTGGACCCGGCCACCGCGAGGGTGTTGCCGCCGGTCAGGGGTCGCAGCAGCTCGGTCGAGGCCAGGACCAGCAGCAGGAAGGCCGCGATGAGCATGGCCGTCACGAGCGCCCAGCCGATGGTGCGGCTGATGAGCCGGTCGATCTCGTACAGGCGGTAGCGCAGGACGGCGATGCCGATGGCGATGGGGAGGGCCATGAACGCGACGATCCCGCCCGTGTAGAACAGATCCGCCAAGAAGCCCGGAACTCGCGCTGATCCGGCGGGCGCCACAGCCTCGAGGACGAACGAAGCCGGGAAGAATACCGCGGCGACGCCGGCTGTGGCCAGAAGCCACTTGAGCTGCATCCGTTCGACCTCGCGCCCACGGCGAAAGCGAATCACAAGCGCGACCACTGCCCCTCCGAAGCCGACGACGGAGCTCAGGGACAGGACCAGGTTCGCGGCCTCCAGGGCCGGGGAAGCGTCGTTGCTCGCCATGGCCATGCGCAGGGCCGGCTGGACGATCATGGCCAGGATCGCAATAGCGGCCACCCAGCGCCAACGTGGTCCCAGCAAGTGTCCCGTCGGGAAGACGAGCGGGATCACGATCAGCGAGATGATCAGGGGCTCGCCGTAGAGCGCGTCACTCAGGGCCAGCGCCGCCCCCGCGCCGGGCCAGACGGGACCTGCCGGGTCGCTGCCGAGCGAGCCATAGGTGCTCGCGACGGTGGCAAGGGCCATCCCACCCGCAGCGGCGAGCATGAGGAAACCCACGACGTTGCCGGGTACGCGCGCCACGAGCAAGGCGCCCACGGCCGCCAGGGAGGTGCAGACGAGGATCACGATCGTCGCCCACGCCGGATCCATCGAGCCGTCGACGATCACGCAGACGACCACAGCGAACACCGACGCGAAGGCGACCAGCCACGCCCAGCGACCACGGTTCCTCATCGCCCACCCTCCGCTCGTTCCCGCAGCCAGAGCCCGACCGAGGCGGGACGGACGGCCTGGTCGACGGTGGCGAGGACATCGGCGCGGATGACCTCGAGGTCGACCTCGTCACGCAGGCGCTCGCCGAAGGCGCCCACCAGGCGCTCCCCGTCATAGCGGGCCCGGTCGAAGCGACGGTCGACCGCGCGCTGGACGCGGCTGCGCAGGGGCGTGAAGAGCGCCGCCACCGCGAGCGTGGGGCCCGCCACCGCGAGGGTGTTGCCCCCGGTCAGCGGCTCGAGCACGGCACTGGAGCCGAGCACGAGCAGGCTGAAGGCGCCCACCAGCACGACCGTCACCGTGGCCCAGCCGATGGTGCGGCTGATGAGCCGGTCGATCTCGTACAGGCGGTAGCGCAGGACGGCGATGCCGATGGCGAGTGGGACCAACGGATAGGCCAACATGGCCGGGATCCAGGCATAGACCGCGTCTTCGCCGGCAACGGCCAGGATGACCAGGCCGATCGCGATCGCGACGACGATCGCCGCGAGCGCCGCCACGAGCCAGCGCATCTGGAGCTTCAGCAGGCCGGTGGCTCGCCAGTATCGAGCGAGCATCGCGGTGACAGCGAGGACCAGCAAGGTCAACGCCACCGGGGTCAAGAGATCGACCTCTCGGATGTCCCGGAACCATGCCTCGGGCAGGACGGCGAACGGGTTGCGGATGGTGATGCTGGCCATATCGGGCTGGCCGGAGTCGTACGTCAGCGTGGGCATGATCGCCGAGACGACCGACACGATCACGCCGCCCGATATCAACGCGGCCGCAGGTCGCCTCCAGGGTCGCTCCGGCAGTTTGCCGGTCGGGAAGAGCAGGGCCAGGGCGATGAAACTCGCGAAGAACAGGTAGCCAGCCCAGGTCGCGACCCAGACGACCAGGTAGTCTCCGGCCGAGGCTGTGCCTGCTTCCAGACCGGCTGCATCGACCGGGAAGCTGCTGCCGACCGTGATGAAGCCATACGCCAGCAGGATGAGCAACCAGCCAAGGAAGTCGCGCGGTCGCCGTACGACCAGGACGCAACCGACGCTGGCGTAGGAAACGTAGAAGATCACGACATAGAAGTCCTGGGTGGCCGCGATGACCAAGCCGAGGATGAGCACTACGAGCAGCCCGACTGCAGTGATCCGGGCAGCGATCCGCCTCATCGCCCACCCTCCGCTCGTTCCCGCAGCCAGAGCCCGACCGAGGCGGGACGGACGGCCTGGTCGACGGTGGCGAGGACATCGGCGCGGATGACCTCGAGGTCGACCTCGTCACGCAGGTCGCCGAAGGCGCCCACCAGGCGCTCCCCGTCATAGCGGGCCCGGTCGAAGCGACGGTCGACCGCGCGCTGGACGCGGCTGCGCAGGGGCGTGAAGTGCGCCGCCACCACGAGCGTGGGGCCCGCCACCGCGAGGGTGTTGCCCCCGGTCAGCGGCTCGAGCACGGCACTGGAGCCGAGCACGAGCAGGCTGAAGGCGCCCACCAGCACGACCGTCACCGTGGCCCAGCCGATGGTGCGGCTGATGAGCCGGTCGATCTCGTACAGGCGGTAGCGCAGGACGGCGATGCCGATGGCGATCGGGACGAGGCCGATGACGATGTTGAAGACGAAGTAGGACCCATTCGCGAGGTCCTGCATCCCGAGGGTGAAGAAGACGGCCATGCCCAGCATGGCCAGGAGGACGACCGCGGCGGCGGCCACGAACCACTTCATCTGCTGCCGCTCCACGCCACTCGACCGGCGGAAGCGGACGATGACCGAAGCGATCCCCAGCAGGAGCAAGAGGACCAGCACGGGGGTCACGATGGCGTCACCAGCAGCGCGACTGCGCTCGGATCGTAGTTCTCCAGGCGCTCGTTGCCGGGCAGCAGGAGAGCGATCAGCACGAAGCCCAGCATGCCGGTCGACAGCTGCGAGACGCAGACCGCCAGCCAGGTCGAAGGACGCCGACGAGCAGGCAACGGTCGACTGCCCCCCGTCGTCCCTGTCGTCACGGCACGGTCCGTGCTCGAACGATCATGAGCGCATGTTCCCCATCGGTCGTTCGCAAAACGTTACGACGGGTCGTCCAGCCCCGGCAATCCGTAGCAGAAGCAGTTCGTTACGGAATTGGAACGTTCCGCGCTATCGTTGCGTTGATGATCGATGTACGGCTGCTCGGCCCGGCCGAGGTGGACGTGGATGGGCAGCCTTTGGCGGTCGATACGCGCAAGGCCATCGCGCTCCTCGCGTACGTCGCGGTCCTGCGCCGGCCGGTATCGCGTGAGACGCTCACCGCGCTGCTCTGGCCAGACTCGGCCGACCACGATGCGCGCGGCGCGCTTCGGCGGACGCTCTCCGTCCTGAAATCAGGCCTGCACGCGAGTGGACTCCGCCTCACGCGCTCCACGGTCGAGCTCGAACCGACGCGTGTGCGCGTCGACCTCGATACGTTCCACACACTGGTCAGTACGGCGCGCAGTCATCAGCACCAGGGCCATGACGGCTGCGCCGACTGCCGAGCCCGGTTGAAGGAGGCGGTCGCGGTGGCGCGTGGACCCTTCATGGAAGGCTTCTCGCTGCGGGACAGCGATACCTTCGATGAGTGGCAGAGCGCGGAGCGTGAGGCCATCGGGCAGGACCTGGCCGGAGCACTCGAGCGTCTCGTGGGCATGGACATGGCGGCCCTTGCGTGGGATGCCGCCATCACGCACGGGCAACGATGGCTGGCGCTCGACCCGCTGCACGAGCAGGCGCATCGCGCGCTGATGGAGGCACATGCTCGAGCGGGCGAGAGGACGGCCGCGGTCAGGCAATACCGCCATGCTGTCGCCATCCTCGATCGAGACCTCGGCGTGGCCCCGCTGCCGGAGACGACCGCGCTCTACGAGGCCATCGTGTCCGGCGCGCTCGGGCGGGACGCGGTCGAACCCGCGTCAGCCATCCGCGCCGACACCGGTCGTCCGCATGCGCCTGACCCGCCGTTGATCGGCCGTGCGGCGGAGCTGGACGCCATCATGGGCGAGCTGGGAGCCATCACCGCGGACGGGCGCCTGATCGTCCTCGAGGGCGAGGCTGGCATCGGCAAGACGAGACTGGCGAACGCGGTCAGCGAGGAAGCCCGGACACGAGGCCACCGGGTCATCGCGGCGCGCTGCTATGAAGGAGAGGAAGCCATCCCGCTCGGCCCCATCGTGGCCCTCCTGCGAGCGGGCGCCGCCGAACCGGCGGCACTCGCCGCTTTGCGGGCCTTGCCGACGCGTTCTGCGGCGATCCTCGCAAACCTGGCACCGGGGCTGGAGGCGACGCTCGAGACGGCACCGCAGGCTCCCCTCCCCTCACCCTCCGCGCGCCTGGCCCTGCTCGAGGCCATCGCGGATGGCTTGACCGCTGCTGCCGGGGCGGCGGTGCCGCAGCCCGAGACCACTGACCAGGGCCTGGCCGTGGCCTCGTCGACCCGGCCACCGGTCATCCGGCTGGACGATCTCCAATGGGCTGACGGCTCCTCGCTCGACGCCCTCGCCTACCTGGGTCGCCGGCTCCAGGGCCGGCCGGTCCTGCTGCTGCTCTCCTGGCGTCGCGAAGACCTCGACGCCCGGGCGCGCATGCTGGTGGCCGATGCGACCGCTGCGGGTGGTGGCCTGCTGCACCTGGAACGCCTCAAGCGCGGCCAGATGACAGACCTCATCGACGCCGTCGCGACCCAGCGGGGCCTCGAGGTGGCGCCCGCGATTCGCTCGAAGCTGGCCCTCGACGCTGAAGGACTCCCCTTGTATGCCGTCGAAGCACTCGGCGATGGCGGGGGCGTGGCCGGCGGCCTGCCAGTCGGCATGCGCGACCTGCTGAGATCGCGCCTGTCAGCCGTCAGCGAGCTGGGCGCACAGGTCGCGGCCGCTGCCGCGGTCATCGGCCGTTCGTTCGGCTCCTCGGCGGTGCAGTCCGTCTCCGGCCGCTCCGAGGAAGAGACCGTGGATGCCCTCGAGGAGCTCACGCGCCGGGGCATCATCCGCGAGTCTGGCCCGGATCGGCGCTCCGAGTACGACTTCGTGCATGCCAGCCTGCGCGAGGTGGCCTACGGGTCAGCCAGCGCCGCCCGGCAACGCCTGCTGCACCGTCGAGCGGCGGACGCCTATCGCACGCACGTGGTGGGTGAGATCGACCCCACCGCTCGTTTGGTGCGGATCGCCCAGCACGAACGTGTCGCCGGCCGGACTGCCGAGTCGGCCGAGGCCTTCCGGCAGGCCGGAGAGCTGGCCCTGGCGCAGGCGGCCCACCCCGAGGCTCTGGAGCATCTGGGTGCAGCGCTGGCGCTGGGACATCCCGACGTCGGCGGCATCCACCTGGCCATCGCCGAGGTCCGCACCCGTCTGGGCGACTACGACGGCGCCATCGCGGCGTACGAGACAGCGGCCGCGAGCGCCACGCCCGGGCTGTTGGCCTGGATCGAGCACCGCCTGGGCCGGGTCCACCTCCGCCGCGGATCGGCCGCCACGGCGGCTGCCCACCTTGACGTGGCGCTGGAGATGCTGGCTGGCGCTGACGCGTCCTCCGACGCCGAGCGCTCGCGGATCCTGGCTGACCGTGCCATCGCCGCCGTGCGCATGGACCAAGCCGAGCTCGCTGGTACGCTCGCGGAGCAGGCCGGCCTGTTGGCTGCGCAGGACCCCGCCGCGCAGGCCGAGGCCGACCGCATCCTGGGGCTGCTGGCCTGGGAGCATGGCGAACCCCGATTGGCCCGCGAGCGGTTCGAGCGCAGTCTGGCCGAGGCCGCCGACCTGCCCGATCCGTCGAACAGCATCGCTGCCGCCAACGCGCTGGCCCTTGTCGCAGCGGCTGAAGGCGACATCGACGAAGCCCTGGCGCTCGCTGATGGTGCGCTGCTGGCTGCGCGTCGGGCGGGTGAACGTCACCTGCAGGCGGCGGTGGAGAGCAACCTCGCTGACATCCTGCAGGAAGCCGGTCGACGCGACCAGGCCATGGCGCATCTCAAGGCATCAGCCTCGCTGTACGCGGAGATGGGGGGCGAAGCCGGGCCGCCTGAGCCTGGCATCTGGATGCTCCAGACCTGGTGACCGATCGGCTGCTGACCCGGGGAGACCGGGCCAGCAGCACGACGACGAAGTCAGGCCTGCGAGCCGCGCGCCTCGGTATCGAAGACGCGGATCGGCTCGCCTTCCGGCTCCTGTGAGGAGCGTTCCGAGCGGCGGGCGTAGATGACCAGCAGCGACGGCAGCACGAGCACCGAGACGAGGGCGGAGCCCGCGATGGCCGCGAGGGTCAGCCAACCCAGCTGCTGGAAGGGGATGAGGGTGGACTGGGTCAGGACCGCGAAGCCCAGGGCGGTCGTGACGGCCGAAGCCAGCAGCGCCGAACCCGTTGTGCCGAGCGTGCTCGAGATGGCCGCGTCGACGTCCAGTCCTTCCCGGCGGAACTCCCCGAACCGATGGGTCACATGGATGGTGTAGTCGACACCGATGCCGATGACGACCGCCGCCAGCGTCGCGGTGACCGGTCCGAACTCGATGCCCGCGAGGACCATGAACGCGTACAGCAGGATGACCACACCGCCCACCGGTGCGATCGTGAGCAGGCCCAGCATGGGCCGCCGATCGGAGACGAAGTAGTTGAGCATCAGCAGCGCGGCCGCACCCAGCAAGGCCAGCACCAGGCTTTGCACCTGTGTGATGGAGGTGCTCTCCACGACGGCCGCGTCGATGATCTCCTGCGAGGTCGCGACCGCGCCGTCGCCAAAGGCCGACTCCAGATCACCAGCCAGCTGCAGGGCACCATCGGTGCCGGCCTGGGTGGTGAAGGTATAGAGCGAGGCCTCGGGCGTGGTCACCGCGGCCAGGTCCTCGGGCGCGACCTCCCGCACCGCCGCGAGGAGCGCACCGAGGTCAGCCTCGGCAGGCGCCCGCAGGTCGGCGTCAAGACCGGCGTCCGCGACGGCCGCGGCGATCGCCGGGTCGTACTGCGGCGAGTCCTGGTCGGCCAGGGTGGCCACCAGGGCCGGCGCTGAGGTCACCAGCGGCTGGCCATCGATGGCCACCACGTCGTCGAGAGCACCGGCGGCGGCAGTCGCGGCCAGGGCCGCATTCCAGGTGGCCGGCTGCGTCAGGTCGCCCTCGACGAGGACGTTGGTGGTCTCACCCAGTCCACCGTTGAAGCGGGACTCGAGCTCGGCGGCCGCGGCCCGTACGGGCGAGCCCTGGGGCACGAAGTCGAGGAAACTGAAGCCCGAACGCAGGTTGGTCGCGGTGACGGTCGCGCCCAGGAGCACGACCGCGGCCACGCCGACCGCGGCCCAGGGGGCGCGCCGCGCGATCACGGCGGTGGCGCCGGTGAGCCGATCGACCAGGCTGGTCCCGTTCGAGGCGAACGCCTGTGCGGGCAGCTTCTCGGCGGCTGCGGCTCGGCGGTCCAGCAGCACGCGCGCGGCCGGGAAGAGCAGGTTGGCGTAGATGAAGGCGGCGCTGATGCCGACGGCCGCCAGGACGCCGAAGGTGAGCAGGGCGGTGGAGCCGGCGAAGACGTTGGTCAGGAAGCCGAACATGGTCGTGAGGGCGGAGAGCACGAGGGCACCGCCGACGATGCGCACGCTGCGCGCCATGGCCGTCTGCACGGCTTCACCCGCACCGAGGACCTTGCGGTAGGCAGAGTTCAGGTGGATCACGTAGTCGACACCCAGGCCGACCAGCAGGATGGAGACGATGGAGCTGGGGCCGGAGACGTTGCCGATGAGGCCCAGCCCGCCTGGGCCGAGCAGCACGGCGACACCATCTGTAGAGGTGATGGCGAACATGACCACCAGCAGCGCGAGGAGGGTATCGGCAGCGGTCCGTCGGACGCGCTGGAAGCGCCGCAGGGGCGAGGCGGTCCAGAACACGAAGAGCAGGGCCAGGCCGATGATGCCGATGGCTGCGAAGAGCAGCAGTGGGATCTGGATGGCCGAATCCTCGCCCGCCTGGGCGATGAGCCCGACGGAGAACGGGAGGGCGGTGACACCGTCGAGTGAGGTGGCCGCGAGAGCGTCATCGAAGCCGGCCTGGAGCTCGACGAGCCGAGCCGATTCCTGAGGGCTCTGTGGCGCCTGCAGGAAGGCCAGCATGAGCCCGCTCGGGGCTGTGACGCCGTCCTCGAGGCGACCCTCGTAGAGTCCCCGCAAGTGCTCCGCCTGGGCCGGCGGGACCCGCTCGAGCCCGCTCTCCACCATGGCCTTGACGGCCGCATCGGTCTCGGGCGCGGGCGCGCCCGCGGCCACGGCCTGCCCGACCGGCGTCATGTAGGAGGTGATCGGGCCCACACCGGGCTGCTCCACGAGCACGTCCCGCAGCCGCAGGCCGTCGACCTCGACCGAATCGATGGCTTCGACGACGCGCTGAGAGGCCGCCAGGCCCTCGGTGGTCACGATGTCGCCGGCATCGGCCACCAGCACCACCTGCAACGGAGTGACCGCCGAATCCTGCCCGAAGAGCGTCTCGATCCGCTCGGCGGCGGTGATGGCCGGGTCGTCGGGCGCGAACTCGGAGCTGTCGTTGGACATCTGCGGGCGGCCCATGGCGCTGAGGCTGATGGCGATGGCGAGGACCGCGATGATCGCGAGCCAAGGCCGCCGGGTCGTGAAGCGAGCGAAAAGCCTCGCGATCGATTCGAACACTGCTGACTCCTTACCGTCCGTTTCTGGGCTTGAGTGTTTACAGTTTGTACAGAGTTTGTACAAGATGCCATGCTGGCGGGGACTTGTCAAGCGAGTCGCTGGAGACGGTGAACGGCGAGCGAGTCGGTCGGGACCGAGGCGCGGCCGGGTTCAGGTGGTCCGGTCGCGGATCGGCTCCGAGACGGTCAGGGCCGCGAGGCCGATGACCAGCGGGATGGCCACCAGCAGCGAGGCGGCCGCGCTGAAGCCGCCGAGGGAGGCGCTGGGAAGCGAGAGTGCGACGGGGCCGATCGATGAGGACGCCACCGCCACCAGGATGGAGACGCCCTGGATCGAGCCGATGTGTGCGAGTCCGTACCAGCGGGGCAGGAAGGTGGCCACCAGCGGGCGGCCGGAGCCGGCTGCTGCGCCCACCACGATGGCGTAGAGCGGTATCACGAGACCCGGTGACAGGCGCGCGGCCAAGAGCAGGCTGAGGGCCAGCAGCACCATCGTCGCCGACAGCAGGAACCGCGGGGGCACGCGATCGGCCAGCGCGCCCATGATCAGGCCGGCGGTGAGCGCGCCCACGACCTGGGGCAGGAACATGGCGGCCGCTTCGGTCACGGTCAGGCCCTGCTCACCGAGCAGCGAGATCTGGTGGAAGTTGAGCGCGGTGACCAGCATGGAGGTCGCGCCGATGACGAAGCTCAGGACCCAGAAACGGCGCTCCCGCAAGGCCTCAGAGCGTGTCAGCGAAGCGGCGGACGGACGCGGCGGATCGTCCGGGTGGGGCGCCGGGTCGCCATCGGGATACTGGCCCACGTCGGACGGCCGGTCGACGATGCCAAAGCGGGCGATGGGCACCACCACCAGCCAGATCACGATCGCCGCCAGGACCCACGCCAGGCGCCAGTCGAAGAGGTTGATGGCAGCGCCGAGGAGGATCGGCACGAACGCCATCAGCACCGCCGTGGACGTGGTCATGACACCGAAGACGGAGCCGCGCCTGCGCTCGAACCAGGGCGTCAGCGCGAGCGTGCTGACCAGCTGCAGCGAGCCCTGTCCGAGCCAGCGGATGAGCGTGAAGCCGACGACCAGGGTCACGAAGCCCTGCACCCCGCTCATGACCAGCAGGCCCAGGCCGAAGGCGAGTCCGATGAGGGTCATGGCCTGGCGCGGCCCGAAGCGGTCGATGGAACGACCCACCGGCACCAGCAGCAGGGCGCCCGCGAGCGTGCCCACGAGGTAGGCGGTCGAAAGCTCAGGACGGGTCAGCCCCAGCGAGTCGATCATGGGGTCGACGAAGACGGACACGCCCACGGTCTGGCCGGGCCCGGTGAGGGCCGACGTGACGACGGTAAGAAGCAGGATCCGCCAGCCGACGAAACCGCGCCAATGCGCGGTCAGAGCGAACGTCAAGGGGCGTGCCGGCAGAGCAGGATCAGGTGTACTCCGGGGTGCAGTCGTTGAGCCGGTCGCCGGCGGCGCCTCGGTCGCTCATGTCTGCCACCCGACTCTAGCGGACACGAACGCGGGCCGTGCCGCTCGCGGCCCAGAGCTCCAGATCGCGGAGGTAGCGCAGCGGTGGGGGCAGGGGCCATGAGCCGCGACGGGCCGGCCACAACTCGGGAGTCGCAGGGGTCGGAGCGTCGTTCCAACATGGGGCCACTTGGCCCTTGGAGCACGACCGCACCAGGTCGGACCGTGAAGACGAGCCACGTGACGTCCGGAACCGGCCCCCCGGCCGAGCGATGTCACGGGTTCGTCGTGCAAGGGAGCATCGATGGCAACCGTGGGGGGAACGGTGGTCGGGGAGACCACCGAACAGGATCAGCTCGACCGCATCATCGCGGATCATTCAGGGCGTCCCGGAGGGTTGCTGGCCATCCTGCAGCGCCTGCAGGAACGGGAGCCGCACAAGTTCCTGCCCATGGAGACCCTGGCATACGTGGCCCGGCGAACCGGCATCCCCCAGGCCCGCGTCTTCAGCGTGGCCTCGTTCTATGCCCTCTTCAACCTGGATCCGCAGGGCGACCACATCGTGGCCATCTGTCGTGGCACGGCCTGCCACACGCGTGGCTCCCGGCCCCTGCTGGAGCGCGTCAAGCTGCAGCTGGGCATGCGTGATCCGGAGGCCGAGGGCGGCAACGCCGACAAGGTCTCGCTGACCACGCCGGACCTGCGCTTCACCGTCCGCACCGTGGCCTGCTTCGGGCAGTGCGCGCTGGCCCCGGTGGTGGAGGTCGACCACGCCATCCGTGGGCACGTCACCGAGCAGAGCCTCATCCGTGAGGTCGAGGGCCTGCGGCGGGAGGGTGCGCGGTGAGGATCGCCGACCTGGCCGGCTTCAGCAACACGCGCGAGGCCGGCCTGGCCAAGCTCACGCCGAACGTCCCGCGCATCTCCGTGGGCCTGGGCACGTGCGGCTCGGGCAACGGGGCCGAGGGCGTCTACAGCGCCTTCAAGTCGGCCATCGACTCCCGCGGCCTGGACGTGCGCCTGGCCTCGGTCGGCTGCTTCGGCTACTGCGCCGAGGAGCCGCTGGTCAACGTGCGCGTCCCGGGCCAGCCACTGCTGATGCTGCGGCGGGTGCAGCCCGAGCACGTCGATCACATCCTCGACGCGGTGGAGCGTGGCCACCTGCCCTCGCGCGAGCTGGTCCTGTGCAAGATCGAGGAATGGGACCATCTCACCGGCCACGTCCGCTACGGCGCCGGCTATGGCGAGATCCCGACCTGGGACGAGGTCCCCTTCTTCAGCGGGCAGCTCAAGATCGTGCTGCGCAACTGCGGCCTGATCAGCCCCGACGATATCGAGGAGTACATCGCGGTCGGCGGCTACGAGGCGCTCTACAAGGTGCTCATCGACCAGAACCCCGGGGCCGTCATCGAGAACATCAAGGCGGCCAAGCTGCGCGGACGCGGCGGCGCCGGCTTCCTGACCGGCATCAAGTGGGAGTTCCTGGCCTCCGCCCCGGGACCGGAGAAGTACCTCATCTGCAACGCCGACGAGGGCGATCCCGGCGCCTACATGAACCGCAACGAGATCGAGTCCGATCCGCATGCGCTCCTCGAGGGCATGCTCATCGCCGCGTTCGCGACCGGCGCCTCGCAGGGCATCGTCTACGTGCGCGCGGAATACCCGCATCGCGGTCCTGCGCCTGGAGCGCGCCATCGAGCAGGCTCGCGAGTACGGCATCCTGGGCCACGACGTCCTTGGCCGTGGCTTCGACTTCGACATCGAGACGGTCGAGGGGGCCGGCGCCTTCGTCTGCGGCGAGGAGACCGCGCTGATCGCCTCGCTCGAGGGCAGGTCTGGCCGGCCGCGTCCGCGCCCGCCCTTCCCCGCGCAGCATGGCCTCTACGGGGCGCCGACGAACATCAACAACGTCGAGACCTGGTACAACGTGGCGCCCATCGTGGCCCGCGGACCGGCCTGGTTCAGCGATACCGGCAGTGCCAAGAGCGCGGGCACCAAGGTCTTCTCGCTGGTGGGCAAGGTCCGCTCCACGGGCCTCGTGGAGATGCCCCTGGGCACGCCCCTGAGCAAGTTCATCTACGACGTCGGCGGAGGCGCGCCGGGACGGCGCGAGATCAAGGCCGTGCAGACCGGCGGGCCGTCGGGCGGCTGCATCCCGGCCGATCTCTTCGACACCCCCGTCGACTACGAGACCCTCGCCGGGCTGGGCTCCATCATGGGCTCGGGCGGCATGGTCGTGATGGACGAAGACAACTGCATGGTCGACGTGGCCCGCTACTTCATCGAGTTCACGCACTCCGAATCGTGCGGCAAGTGCGTGCCCTGCCGGGTGGGGCTGGACAAGGCCCTCGAGATCCTCGACGGCTTCACCCACGGCACGGCGTCGCTGGAGGACATCGACAAGCTCGACGAGCTCTGCCGCATGATCCGCGACACGTCGCTGTGCGGCCTGGGCCAGAGTGCGCCCAACCCGGTGCTCACCACCCTGCGCCACTTCCGCCACGAGTTCGAGGACCACATCCTGCGCCACCGCTGCCGCGCCGGCGTGTGCGAGGACCTCGCGCTCAGCCCCTGCGAGAACTCGTGCCCGCTGCACATGAACATCCCCCGCTTCCTGCAGCTGTACAAGGAGGGCCGGCTGGAGGAGGCCTTCCTCAGCGTCGTCCTGGACAACCCGCTGCCGGCCTCGACCGGGCGCGTCTGCCAGCACCCCTGCGACGACCGCTGCCGGCGCGAGGGCATCGATGAGGCGGTGAACATGCGCGAGGTCCATCGGGCCATCGCCGACCAGGTCTACCTGAGCGAGCGCTTCGAGCCCCTCGTGGCCCGCGTGCTGGAGCAGAAGCAGGCCGCCCACGGGCAAGAAGGTGGCCGTGGTCGGCGCCGGCCCCACCGGGCTCACCTGCGCCTTCTACCTGGCGCTGCTCGGCCACGCGGTGACCTGCCTCGATCTCGGCCCAGCGCCGGCGGCATGCTGCGCTACGCCCTGCCCGAGTACCGGCTGCCACAGGCGCGTGCTGGACCGGGAGATCGAGCTGATCGAGCGCACCGGCGTCGAGTTCCGCTTCGGCGTCTCGGTGGGCGAGGACCTCACGCTCAACGAGATCGACGAGCAGTTCGATGCGGTCTTCCTCTCCATCGGCACCTGGAAGGAAGCCTGGGTCCACCTTGCCGGGCACCGAGCTCAGGGGCGTCATCCCGGCCCTGCCCTTCCTGGAGGCCATGGCGCGGGGCAAGGAGGTGCCGGTGGGCCGCAACGTCATCGTCATCGGCGGCGGCAACGCGGCCATGGATTCCGCGCGCACGGCCCGGCGGCTGGGGGCCCAGACCACCATCGTCTACCGGCGCGAGCGGGCCGACATGCCGGCCATCGCGGAGGAGGTCGCGGCGGCCGAGGCCGAGGGTGCCAAGTTCGCCTTCCTGGCCACGCCCCACCGCATCGTCGGCGACGCCACGGGGGCGGTCCGCGGCATCGAGGTCGAACGGACGCGCCCAGGCGAGTTCGACGCATCGGGACGCCGGCGTCCCGTGCCCACGGGCGAGGTCATCCGCCTCGAGTGCGACACGGTCATCCTGGCCGTGGGCGAGCGGGTCGACCCCGACTTCGCCGATGCCTCCGGCCTGCGCGTGAACGAAGATGACGGCACGATCGAGGTGGACCGCTACACGCTCGAGACCAGCCGCAGCCGCTTCTACGCCGGCGGCGACCTGATCACCGGCGCCTCCAACGTGTCGAACGCCATGGGCATCGGCAAGAAGGCCGCCCGCGACATCGACCGCCGCTCATGGACCGGCGCACGCCGCAGCGTGCTGCCGGAGTTCGTCTACCAGACGGTGCCGCCCGATCCCCGGTCCAGAGCGGTCGGCACACGGCCGCGGAGCTGCCCGCCGCGGAGCGCGTGGGCTCGTACGCGGAGGTCTCGGTCGGGCTCGACACCGGCGGCTGCGCTCGACGAGGCACGACGCTGCCTGCGCTGCGACATCCGCAGCCACAAGGAGTAGGGGGCCCGCATGAACGAGAAGGTCATCGATCCGCATCGACGGCGAGTTCCTCTCCGCCAGCGCCGGCCAGAGCGTGCTCGAGGTGGCGCGGGCCAACGGCAAGTACATCCCGTCGCTCTGCTACATGGAGGGGCTCTCGGCCCAGGGTGCCTGCCGGCTGTGCATGGTGGAGATCGCCGGCGCTGCGCAGGCTGCTGCCGGCCTGCACCACACCGGTGCAGGAAGGGCTGGCCGTGACCACGCGCACGCCCCAGCTGGCCGAGTACCGCAAGATGGCCCTGGAGCTGCTCTTCTGCGAGCGCAACCACTTCTGCTCGGTGTGCGTGAGCTCGGGGCACTGCGAGCTGCAGAGCCTGGCCCAGGAGCACGGCGTCACCAGCGTGCGCTACCCCTACCGCTACCCGCGTTTGCGGCCTGACACGACCCACCCCCGCTTCGTCTTCGACCACAACCGCTGCATCCTCTGCTCGCGCTGCGTGCGCATCTGCGCCGAGGTCGAGGGCGCCCACGTCTGGGAGATCGCCGGGCGCGGCGTGGCCAGCGGGCCGGTGAGCGAGCTGCGACGCCCGTGGGGCGAGGCGGCCAGCTGCACCAGCTGCGGCAAGTGCGTGCAGGCCTGTCCCACCGGCGCTCTGGCCGAGAAGGGCTGGGCGGTCGAGGAGATGACCAAGGACAGCTCGATCGTGAGCACCCTCAACGACATGCGCGAGGCCCGCTGATGGAGAAGGAACAGCTCCGCAAGGCACGCATCGGCACCTGCTGGCTGGACGGCTGCTCCGGCTGCCACATGTCGCTGCTGGACATGGACGAGGCCATCGTGGACGTGCTCGCGCGGGCCGACATCGTGTTCGGGCCCCTGGTCGACGCCCAGGAGTTGCCCGAGGGCGTCGACGTGGCGCTGGTCGAAGGCGCCGTCAGCAGCCAGGATGACCTGGAGCTGCTCAACGAGGCCCGCGAGCGTTCGACGATCCTGGTCGCGCTGGGCGACTGCGCGGTGACCGGCAACGTGCCGTCGATGCGCAACGGCATCCCGACCCGGGAGCTGCTCGAGCGCGTCTACGTGGAGGGTTCCGACGCCCAGCCGCAGGTCCCGACCGACGGTGTGCCCGCGCTCCTGCGTCGGGTCGAGCCGCTGCAGGCCCATGTCAAGGTCGACGTGCACGTGCCCGGCTGCCCGCCCCGGGCCGAGTCGATCCTCTACGTCATCGGTGAGCTGCTCGAGGGGCGCGTGCCCGATCTCGGCTCGCGCCAGCGTTTCGGCTAGGAGTCCCCATGACCAGGATCGAGTCCCCCACGTCACCCGCATCGAGGGCCACGCCTCGATCACCATCGACCTCGATGATCGGGGCGCGTCGCCGACACGCAGTTCCACGTCACCCAGATCCGCGGCTTCGAAAGCTTCGTCGAGGGCCGGCCCTACTACGAGATGCCGGCCATCACCGCGCGCATCTGCGGTATCTGCCCGGTGAGCCACCTGCTGGCCTCGTCCAAGGCCTGCGACGCCATCATGGCGGTGCGGGTACCCGCCGCCGCCGCCCGCCTGCGCGAGCTGCTTGCACATGGCCCAGATCGTGCAGTCCCACGCGCTCTCCTTCTTCCATCTCTCTGCGCCCGACCTGCTGCTGGGCATGGACTACGACCCCGCCCTGCGCAACGTGGCCGGCCTGCTCGCGGAGCACCCGGCGCTGGTGCAGGACGGTGTGCGCCTGCGCAAGTTCGGCCAGCAGGTCATCGAGCACCTGGGCCGAGAGCGCATCCACCCCTCGTGGACGGTGCCCGGTGGCGTCAACTCCGCGCTCGATCCGGCCGCACGCGAGCGGATCCTGGAGGAATGGCCGCAGGCGCTGGCGATCGTGCAGCGCACGCTGGAGCTGTGGAAGGGCACGCTCGATTCGTTCCCCGAGGAGGTCGCCACCTTCTCCAACTTCCCGACCATGTATTGCGGCACGGTCGCGCCTGACGGCGCCCTCGAGCTGTACGACGGTGCGCTGCGCTTCCGCGATGCGGCCGGGGAGATCGTGGCCGACCAGGTCGCGGCGGCCGACTACCGCGAGTACATCGGCGAGGCCACCATGGCCAATTCCTACCTGAAGGCGCCCTACTACAAGCCGCTGGGGCTGGCCGAGGGCATCTACCGCGTGGGCCCGCTGGCTCGGCTCAACGTGTGCGACCACATCTCGACACCGCTGGCCGAGGCCGAGCTGCAGGAGATGCGCGGGCGCCTGGGCCGCGTGGTGCAGTCGAGCTTCCACTACCACTACGCGCGCCTGATCGAGGCGCTCTACGGCCTGGAGAGGATGCGAGCAGCTGCTGGAGGACCCGCGCATCCTCGACACCAAGGTGCGCGCCCACGCCGGCGTCAACGAGCTCGAGGGCGTGGGCATCATCGAGGCGCCGCGCGGCACGCTGATCCACCACTACCGCGTCAACGATGACGGCGCCATGACCTGGGCCAACCTCATCGTCGCCACGGGGCACAACAACCTCGCCATCCGCCGAGGCGTCCACGACGTGGCCACGCGCTTCATCGACGGCAACCACATCGAGGAGGGCGCGGTCAACCGGGTCTCGGCGCTGGTGCGCGCGTTCGACCCCTGCCTCTCGTGCTCGACGCACCAGATGGGCCAGGCGGCGGTGGTGCTGACGCTGCGCGGGCCGGACGGCAGCGTCCTCGACGAGAAGGGCACCGTCTAGCCGACCATGGCCATCCCGGTCGCGGCCGAGCGGGAACGGGTGCGGGCGTTGGCCACGCGCTGGGCACAGATCGCGGCCCTGCCGCTGATGGCGGAGCGAAAGCGCGGCTGGCGGGCCCTGCACGACCTGCGACCCGAGCGCCCGATGGTGCTGTTCGAGGTGGGCACCGTGGACCGCTACGTGCGCGAGGATGAGCTCGTCTGCGCCCATCCCGTGCTGCGGGCCGTGGAGGCGACGATGCTCGAGCATCTCCACCACTTCGACGAGGTCGGCGATGACATCGTCTTCGAGCCCTACTACCGCCTGGGCTGGGACATCCGTGACAGCGGCTGGGGCGTGGACGTGGTCCAGATCCCGGGCCCGGCCGCAGCCGACGGCTCGTCCATCGGCTACACCTTCAACTTCCCGGTCAAGTCGCCGGCGGACGTCGCGCGGCTGCGACCGCGTCGGTTCTCGGTCGACCGCGAAGGCACGACCGCCAAGCTGCGCCTGCTGCAGGACACGTTCGGCGACATCCTGCCGCTCCGGGTGGGCAACTACGACCACTTCATGACCGACGAGGGCGCCGAGTCGTGGGCCGGCAACTACTTCATCGGCCTGACCTGGCAGATCTATCGGTTCATCGGCAACGACGGTCTGCTCTCGTGGGTCTACGAGTCGCCCGAGACCATCCACGCCCTCATGGAGTACATGGCCGCCGATCGAGAACGCCAGTTCGACTATCTCGAGGCCCAGGGTTTGATCGTGCCCAACACCGACAACATGCTCGCCGGCCCCCGGGCCTACGGGTACTGCTCGGACCTGCCCTCGCCCGAGGCCGCTCCCGGCAGGATCGGCGACCTGTGGTGCTGGGCGGAGTCGCAGGAGTCGACCCCCATCAGCCCGGCCATGTTCGCCGAGTTCGTGCTGCCCTACCTCAAGCGCCTGACCGACCGCTTCGGGCTGGTCTACTACGGCTGCTGTGAGCCGCTCACGGACCGGCTCGACCTGATCATCGAGGCCATGCCCAACCTGCGTTCGGTCTCGGTCACACCCTGGGCCGACTTCGAGCGGACGGCCGAGATGCTCGGCTCGCGGTATGTCTTCAGCCGCAAGCCGGACCCGGTGCCGCTGAGCGGGCCCCAGCCCCACTGGGAGCGGGCGGAGGCAGACCTGCGGCGGACACGTGACGCTGCCCGGGCCCACGACTGCAACGTGGAGCTGCTCTTCCGTGACGTCTACGACGTGGGCGGCGACCGTTCCAGGCTGCGGACGTGGGTGGAGCTGGCCCGGCGCGTCTTCGAGCTCTGAGCATGCCCGGGGCCTGGCCACTGGGCCAGTCGCGGGGCCGGGCCACCGGGCCAGTCGCGGGGCCCGGCCGCTGGGCCAGTCGCGGGGCCTGGCCACGTAGCGCGCCCCGGGGTCCGGCCGCTTGGCCAGTCATGAGGCCTGGCCACCGGGCCAGTCGTGGGGCGGCTCAACGCGACGACCTTGGGCCTGTTCGTGCCGGCTTGAGCCACCCCACGACTCGGAGTGACGCCTGAAGCCTTCCCACGACTCGAACCCGCGCGTCCTGGCGCCAACAGGGCACGTTCAGCCTTGGGGCGACTCACCACCTCGCCGGCAGGGCACGTTCAGCCTTCGGTCGACTCACCAGCTCCCAGGAACGGCCGGGCGGCGACTCACCAGCATGCCCGCGTGGCCGGCCGCACCCTGGCGATGCCCCCTTCCTGGCGGCGGCCCTAGCGCCGGATGGGCGTGTGGCCCACCTCGATCAGCACGCTCGTGAGCGGTCCGCCGTGCCCGGTGGCCACGTAGCGGCGCGCGAACTCGGTCATCCTCGGCTCCGCCTCGAGCGCGGCGAGCAGGACCGGCCGCGCCTCCTCCGGATGGCCGTTCGCCAGCAGGGCCATGGCGTGCCAGAAGGCGATGCGCGCATCGTTGGGCTCCAGGGCGTAGGCGTCCGTCGTGCGATCGAGCACGGCTGCGAGGTCTCCGGCACGATTGGCCTCGAAGGCAGCGTCGAAGGCCTCGAAGGCACGGCCGCCGCGAAGCAGCTCCGCGAGGTCAGAGAGCGGCTGGGTAGAGAGATCGATGCGCAGGTCGAAGCGCCTGACCCAGGGCTTGGCGGCAGGTGCGCCCGGTGCCACCAGCAGCGCAGCCGAGCGGGTCCCACGCACGTCCCCGCCCTCGCGCTCGGCCGCGAAGAGGGCGGCCAGCAGCCGGTCAGCGAGGTCGCCCTCGGCCGCATCGAAGGCCACCTGCATGGCCAGCGGGATGTCTGGTCGCTCCACCATGTTGGCCTGCACGCTCAGGCCGGACGCCGTGACGTGGCTGGCTTCGGGCACGCAATCGAGCCCGGTGTGGGCGGCGGCCACGCCGGAGATATCCACCAGCCCGATCTGGCGGGCTTCGCGCCCGGGATCGGCGGCCAGCAGCTCGCGCAGGGCGGCGGGAGCCCCCTGCCCCGCACGCATGCGGGCCAGCGCCAGCGGACCGAGGTCCTGATTGGTGAAGGACTGGGTGGCCACCGCACCCACCCCCGGCTCCACCCACGGCACGCCTGCCCCCACCGCCGGCCCACCGGTGGCCACGGCCACGCCGAACTCGCCGGTTTCGGGGTCGTGGGCCACGATGGAATAGGTCATCGGGTGGTGCTCGCGAACATGTCCGGCCAGCATAATCCGCGGCTCGGACCAGGCGGGGCCTGACGTCGACGTTCGGGGCGCTGGTAGTCTTGTGCACCAGGCCACACACGTGGCCAACGTCAACGCCGGGTCCTGCCGCATGGCCCTTGCGGGCTCGCAGGCGTCAGTGGACCGGCGCTCGGCGACCCCAAAACGGTGCCCTCGCGTTGGCCCCTCGACGTGGACGACACCCGCAGGAGGAACGATAGATTGCGATTCCGAAGATTACTGGCTTGGTCCCTCGCGGCCGCCATGGCCACCGTCGCGCTACCGGCCGCCACGTTCGCCCAGGACGACGCGTCCGGCGGCACCCTCGTCGCTGCCATAAATGCTGAGCCCGACCAGCTCGACCCGCAGGTGACATCCGCATACGTCAGCTTCCAGGTCCTCGAGAACGTCTTCGACACGCTGGTCGAGCCGGACCAGAACCTGGAGATGGTGCCGTCGCTGGCAGAGTCCTGGGATATCAGCGACGACGGCCTCACCTACACCTTCACCCTGCGCCACGGCGTGAAGTGGCACGACGGCACGCCGCTCACCGCGTCAGATGTGGTCTACAGCTACGGTCGGATCCGCGAGTCGGCCAACAACGGATGGCGTTTCGGGACCGTCACCGACGTGACCGCGCCCGACGATTCGACGGTCGTGTTCACGCTCAGCGCACCCACCCCCAACCTGCTCGCGAACATCGGCGCGTTCAAGGGCATGGCCATCGTGCAGCAGGCCAACGTGGAGTCGGGTGACATCACCACGGCACCCATCGGCACCGGCCCCTTCAAGGTGGCCTCCTGGACGTCCGGCGATTCGATCGAACTGGTACGCAACGACGACTACTGGGGCGGCGCCCCGAGTCTCGACGGCGTCACCTATCGCTTCATCCCCGATACGACGGTCGCGCTGACGAGCCTCCAGTCTGGTGACGTGCAGTGGACGGACAACCTGCCGCCACAGCAGGTGAGCGGCCTCAAGGAGAGCACGGACGTCGTGGTCGAGACCGTGCCCAGCAACGACTACTACTACTTCGCGACCAACGAGGCGCGGGAGCCGTTCAACGATGCCCGCGTTCGCCAGGCCATGGCCTGGGCCATCGATCGCGAGGCTATCGTGCAGGCCGCCCTCTTCGGCAACGCCACCGTCAACCAGACCGCCATCCCCGCCACCAGTGGCTGGTACTTCGACTACGCCCCGTACAGCCGCGACTTGGACAAGGCCAAGGCGCTACTCGAAGAGGCCGGCGTGGCCGACGGGCTGGAGATGGACCTCATGGTCGTCAGCAGCGACAACCAGTCCGTCACGGATGCCCAGGTCATCGCCGCGAACCTCGCGGACATCGGCATCACCGTCAATATCCGGCAGCTCGACGTCAGCACCTGGCTGGCCGATCAGGCCGACGGCAACTTCGATGCCTACCTGTGGAGCTGGATCGGCAACCTCGACCCGAGTGACTTCTACTATGCGCAGCACCACAGCGGTGGTGGCTTCAATGCGCAGGGCTACTCGAACCCCGAGGTCGACCAGCTGCTCGACGCGGCCGCGATCGAGACCGACCAGGCCGCGCGCAAGGCGCTCTACGACGACGCGGCCAAGCTGATCGTCGACGACGCCAGCTACGTGTATCTGTACAACCCGGAGATCGCCCAGGGCTACAGCCCGAACGTGGAGGGCTACACCGTTCGCGGTGACGCGGCCATCCGCTTCGGTGACGTGAGCCTGGCCCAGTAACCGGAAGAGCTACCCGCTCACATGCTCCGGTACCTGCTCCGGCGAGCCGTCCAGGCACTGGTCGTGCTCGCCGGAGCAGCGGTCCTCGTCTTCGCGCTGCTCCAGATCGTGCCGGGCGATCCCATCCGCTCGGCCATGGGCACGCGCTTCGACCCCGACGTCTACGCTCAGCTGAAGGCGGCGGCCGGACTCGATCTGCCGCTGCACGAGCAGCTCCTCCGCTATCTCAGCCACGCCGCGGTCGGCGACTTCGGGGTCAGTTTCCGCAACGGTGAGAGCGTCTTCGACATCGTGATGTCGCGCATGCCGGCCACGATCTCGCTCGGAGTCGCCGCCCTCATCATCGCGCTCCTCATCGCCTTTCCCCTGGGCATCCTCTCGGCCATGCGTCGTGGTTCGCCGCTGGACCACATCGCCCGCATCGGGAGCCAGATCGGTATCTCCGTGCCCGATTTCTGGCTCGGCATCCTGCTCATCCTGCTCTTCACCTCGACGCTGCACCTGCTGCCGCCGTCGGGATATGTGCCCTTCACCGAGGACCCGCTGGAGTGGCTGCGCCATGTGATCATGCCCGCGCTCACGGTCGGGCTCATCTCTGGCTCGATCATGACCCGCTTCATCCGTTCGGCCACCCTCGAGTCCAACGACCAGGACTTCGCGCGCACCGCGCGGGCCAAGGGCCTGCACGAGTCGGTGGTCATGAAGGACCACGTCCTGCGCAACGCCATGGTCCCGATCGTCACGGTCGCGGGCATCCAGCTGGCCTCACTCCTGGCCGGGGTCATCGTGGTGGAGGTCGTCTTCGCCTGGCCTGGCCTTGGGCGCCTGACCTATGACGCGGTGCTCGCGCGCGACTACACGGTCGTGCAGGGCGCGGTGCTGCTGGTGGCAGCGATGTTCCTGGTGGCCAACCTGGTGGTCGACGCGCTCTACGCGCTCATCGACCCGCGCATCCGCGTCCGATGACGGCGGCCAACAGCCCGGTCGAGCCGATCGACGCCACGATCGAGGCCCAGGAACCACCCGACGAGGGAGCCCGCTGGGCGCTGTTGCGGGCCATCTTCGACAGCCCCGTCACCATCTTCGCGGTCGCCATCATCGCCGTCGTGCTGCTGCTGGCCGTCTTCGGCGAGCTGATCGCGCCCTACGGCGCCAACGAGATCAAGGTCATGAACCAGTTGCAGCCGCCCAGCGTGGAACACTGGTTCGGCACCGACGAGCTGGGCCGCGACGTCTTCAGCCGCGTCATCATCGCGGCTCGAGTGTCCGTCGAGGTAAGCCTGGTGAGCGTGACCCTGGCGCTGCTGCTGGGCGTGACGATCGGCCTCACGTCCGGCTATTTCGGCCATTGGGTCGACATCGTGGGCATGCGCTCGATGGACGTCATCTTCTCCTTCCCGGTCGTGCTCCTGGCCCTGGCCATCGTGGCCATGCTGGGTCCCGGCATCGTGCCCGCGATGATCGCCATCGGTGTCGTCTATACGCCCTACTTCGCCCGCATCACACGGGCAAGCGTGCTGTCCGTGCGTGAGGAGACCTATATCCGGGCCGCTCGCTCGATCGGCGCCAGCGATGTGCGCATCCTGCGACTCCACGTGCTGCCCAACGTGATGGCGCCGATCATCGTGCAGACCTCGCTGAGCCTCGCCTTCGCCATCCTGACCGAGGCCGCCCTCTCCTTCCTCGGCCTGGGCGTGCAGCCGCCCCAGCCATCCTGGGGCCGGATGCTCTTCGACGGCCGCGGGTTCCTCAGTGAAGCCTGGTGGATGGCGGTGTTCCCGGGCGCCGCCATCCTGCTCACGGTGCTGGCCCTGAACCTCATCGGCGATGCCATGCGCGACGCGCTCGACCCGCGCCAGCGGTCGGCCATCGAATCACGGTCGGGCAACTTGTGAGCGCGCTCTTCGAGCTGGTCGACTTCAAGGTCCGTATCGGCACGCGTCGAGGCACGGCCAACATCGTCAACGGCGTGGACTGGGCCGTGGAGGCCGGGGAGACGCTGGCCATCGTGGGCGAATCGGGCTCCGGCAAGTCGATGAGCGTGCTCTCAGCCACGGGTCTCGTGCCCTCACCGCCCGCTCGCTTCGAAGGCGAAGCCCGCTTCGATGGGCGGGACCTGCTGACGATGAGCGACGGCGAGCGTCGCGAGGTGCGGGGGCGGCACATCGGTTTCGTGTTCCAGGAGCCCATGACCTCGCTCAACCCGCTCCTGACCATCGGTCGCCAGATGTGTGAGGCCCCCCAGCAGCACCTGGGGATGTCCAACAAGGACGCCCGCGGCAAGGCTGCCGACCTGCTCGGTCTGGTGGGCATCCCGGAGGCGACCCGGCGCCTCGATGCCTACCCTCATCAGCC
>CAWDAI010000014.1:0-191742 GCA_963800275.1 uncultured Chloroflexia bacterium | reverse complement strand
AGCCCGGTGCTCTTCCTTTTTTCCAGGGGCGGTTCGCCGTCAGTCGCGGCCAGGGCCACGGGCGTGGGCCTCCGTGCTCGGCTCGAGACGGAAGAAGACGCCGGTCGCCGAGACGTGCCGGCCGGCGAGACGGTAGATGGCGTTGCCTGGGAAGGGATGCTGGCGGAACGTCGCCCGGACCACGGCGTCCCGCTCCGCACCCGGTTCGAGTACGTGCGGCCGGAATCGCCAGCCTGGGATCGCCGCGCTCTCGATGGTCGCCTCCTCGGTCGCGCGCAGGTTGAGCGTCCACGCCGTGTCGCCGCTGGGATGTCCGAGGTATCGGCCCTCGCCGACCGTGAGCATCCCCAGCGGAAGCGAGCGAACACGACCCGTGTGCCGCCCGGTCACATGCAGCACGACGACGTTGCCGAAGCCCCGGCTGCGTACCAGCCGGAGCAGTGGCGCATGGATGAGTCGCAACAGCCGGTACCAGGCTCGGAAGGCGACCGACCACACACCGGCAGTGTGGACCGGCTCGGAGAAGTCGAGGACCGCGGCTTGGCTCATGCCGCTCATCGTGCCATCAGAACGACGACCATGTGAGAGGCGCTGTGCGACTGTCCGATCCGGCCCCTGAGCTACGGCACCTGGGCGTCGTCCGCGGCCGCCTCCTCGGTGTCATCCATGCTCTCACCGCCGATGGCCGATGTGTCGAGCCGCGTGATCCAGTACTCCTCATCGGGACCGCCCTCACCGAAGTCACGGGCGTTCACCGCCCAGAGGTCCGTACCGAGCGCTGCGGCCGTGGTCGGCACGTCGAGATCATCGGAGCTCAGCTCCGCCACCTGCGTCGCTGTCGTGGCCCCTTCGTCCAGCTCGAAGACGGCCACCTGGTTCAGCTGGTTGCGGACGACGTAGAGCGTCTGGCCCACGAGCTCCAGGCCATCGCCGTTGCTGACGCTGGCCTCGCCGATGTCGATCAGGGCGCCCTCGCCGGTCGCTGGATCCAGACGGAAGAGCTCGCCGTCAGCCGACTGCACGACCACCAGACCGGCCGGCGAGGAGACGATGCCATTGACGTTGAAGGTGCCCTCCGTGTACTCGAGCTCCCCGCTGATGGGCAGGACCTCGACCGCGTCCGCCTCGGGCAAGGCACCCCCTTCGCCGAGTGGGATCGCGAGGAGCTGGGGCATGAACGAGTCGGTCACGTACACGGCTTCGGGCGTAGCGACCACGTCGTTGAGGAAGCCGGCGTCGAAGGTATACGTCGCCAGCAACTCCCCGGTCTCGCTGTCGTAGGCTCGGACCTCGCCGGAGCCGCCACCGGCTGCCCAGATCCGACCCGCCCCGGGCTCCGCGTCGATGCCGACCGAGACGCGACCTTCGCTGCCGCCCGCGAGCACGTCGCCCGCTCCGGTAGCGGGGTCGCCCCGCCAGATGGCGCCGTCAGCGAGGGAACCGACGAACAGGCTCGTGCCATCGGTGGTGATGCCCTCCGGTGCCCAGCCGTTGGGCAGATCGATCCGATCAGGCGCCTGTGCCGCGGCAGCTGCGGGGAGGAGCAAGAGGGCGGCGGCGATGGTTCCGGCGGCGACACGTCGCGTCGCAGCAGGATGCTCGTCGATGGGGTGCATGGGAGTCTTCCTCCTGGTGGAGCTTGACCTCGCGGGCAGTGGCTCGCGTGACCAGGATTCTCGCACGGCGCCGCAACCGCCCCTGGGCCGGGTCAGTCCAGGGCCACACGATAGACGGGGATGAGCTCGTCGAGGCCCGCTCGAGGCTCCATCACCGGAATACCCTCCCCCACGGCTACTTGGCTCGGTAGGTCCTGGCTCCGAAGAGAACGAGCACGCTGGGGCCAGCCGCGTCCATCCTCGGGATGACCCGCACCTCGAGCTTGTGCCTGGTGGCCACATCGCCAAGCGCCACGGCCAACGCCGGGAGATCCCTGATGCCCTGCGCGCTCACGTCACGGACATCCACCTCGAGTGCCGCGTGGTCACCTGGGCCTCCGAGCCACACGTCGAGCGCTCGGTTGGGCCCGACGACGTGCAGCAGCGAGGCCTTCATGTCCGGTCGTTGTGTGTCGTTGGCCATCTGCTCGTTTCGGCGCGTCCCGGTCATGGCCTGGGCCCGGGGCGAGGGACGCGCATGGCAGGCCAGCCGAGTGAGATGGGGACAGCCCGCACATGCCACGGGCTGTCGCGGAAGGCGTCAGGCTGCGCGCACCTGCTCGGCGCGCGGGCCCTTGGGACTCGTCTCGATCTCGAAGGTGACACGCTCGCCGCCGACGAGACGGTCGAAGTCCAAGGAGGGATCGAGTGAGTTGCGGTGGAAGAAGTACTCCTTCGTATCCTCCGCGGTGATGAAGCCGAAGCCGCGGTCGGCGACGACCTTCTTGATGGTACCGGTGGCCACGGGGACCTCCTTGACGCTTCCCGAACAGTGAGGGCAGGCGCACGGTCAGTTCGAGAAAGGGGGTCGGCCACGCGGCGCATCGCCAGAGAGCTGGCGTGACCCAACGGTACCACGGGGCAACAGCCCAGTAGGCCCGTCGCCATCACTGGATAGTGATTCGCGAGCGACCCCGACTTCAGCCCGAGGAGCTTGGGGACGCGGCGGATGGCGGAGCGTGGCCGTCATGGCCTCGTCACGGGATCGTCAGCAGGGCGTCACCCCTCGAGGGCAGGCTGAAGGTCGTCGCCAGTCAGGGCACCGGTGGGTCACCCCGAGCCGGTGCCGGACGAGCCCAGGCATGATCCCGGCTGGCGGTGACGGCTGGTGTGCCCGTCGAGTGAAGGGATCCCGCCCCGCGATGCGGAGCCACTCACACGTGCATTCCCGCCATCGGCTCGCAGTGTGCGAGCCAGGGCTTGTCCGATCTCTCGGGGTGACACGGCTGGCGTCCGGGGGCGCGTCGGTCGGCGACTCGTGCCCCAAGGAGGAATCCCATGCGTCAGAAGAGACTGACCATCCTCGCGAGCCTGGCCTTGGCCATCGTGGCCATGCCGCTCGCCGCTTCGGGTGCCGCCGCGGGCGGCCCCGCCACCAACAACGGCTGGTACGACGGCCACCAGATCTACTACCTTGACCAGGGCGTCGAGAAGAAGGCCGACCGCGCGCACGTGGCGGACATCTTCCTCATCGGAGGACCTCGCCTGTACCAGGCCAACATCGTCGACTCGGTCCCCGGCGACAAGGGCTACTCACCCCACTGGGACGTCAACATCGTGCATACCGCGAACGGTATGACACTGGCTGACATCCTGGCCTCTCCCTACGCTTCGGAGAGCTATCCGGAGGCGCTCTTCGACAGCGCCCCTGACATCCTCGGCGCTGCGGAGGCTGGCCTCGTCACCATCGATGAGCCAGGCGTGCTGGTGCTCTGCCCCATCGTCAATGTGAAGGCTGCTGACGCCCCCGGCCACACCGCGGCGTCAGAGGACTTCCCAGATTTCCCGGAAACCTTCTAGACCGTAGCTGATCGAGCGGGTCGCGTCGGATGGCGGCCCGCTCGGCAGCGTCAGCATCGAACGAACGGCAGAGGCGGAGAGGCGAGGACTGCTCCTCACGCTCTCCGCCTCGTTTGGGTCACGGTGGTGGGCGATACTGGATTCGAACCAGTGACCTCGCGGATGTGAACCGCGCGCTCTAACCGACTGAGCCAATCGCCCGTGGAATCGAGAGTATAGCCGGTCGCGTCGAGGTGGCCGACGAGCGCGGTACTCCCTACGCGACTACTCGCCGCGTGCGTCGAGACCCGGCCAGCGCGCACGCAGGGCGGCCGTGCTCGCCCCTTCCAGGCGCAGCCGCTTGTGGCGGCTGGTGGCACCGGCCACGATCTCGACGGTGCTCCTGGGCACCCCGGCAGCCTTGGCCACGAGGCGGACCACGGCCTTGTTGGCCGCCCCGTCCGCCGGCGCGGCCGTGACCCGCACCCGCAGCTCGCCGGCCTCATCGACCCCCTCGACCACATCGCGACTCGCGCGCGGCGTGACGCGCACGCTGAGGGTGACCGCCTCGCTCACAGCATCCAGGTCAGGCGCATGAGCAGGCCCAGCAGCAGCAGCAGCACCAGCGGTGACCAGTCCAGCGAACCCGACTGCGGGAGGACCTTGCGGATGGGCGCGAGGAAGGGCTCGGTCAGGCTGTAGACGAACTGGCCCAGCGGTCGCTCGAAGCCAGGGTCGATCCAACTCATGAGCACACGCCCGAGCACCGTCACCCAGGCCACGGTCACGAGGGACTGCATCAGGATGCGCACGAAGTCTTCCATCGCTCGCGACCCTTCTCTACGCCATCGCCGGCCGCTCACCGAAGAGCGCGCGCCCGACGCGGATAAGGGTGCTGCCCTCCTCCACCGCGACCTCGAAGTCGTCGGTCATGCCCATCGAGAGGCCCGGGCCAAGGCGGTCGTCGGCGGACCGCAATCGTTCCGACAACGCGCGCAGCCGGGCGAAGGTGGGCCGTGCCGCATCGCCGCCACCGGTGTGGAAGCCGACGGTCATGAGCCCTTTCACCTCCAGGTGGGGCAGCTCCAGGATCGCCCCCAGCTCGCCTTCCAGCGGTCCCGGCAGGAAGCCGGCCTTGCTCGGATCCTCATCGACGTTGACCTGCAGGTAGATGGGCAGGACGCCGCGGGACTTCGCACCTCGCTCCCCCACCAACCGGTCGAGGCGCTCCGCGAGGGCCGCCGAATCGACCGACTCGAGCACGTCGAAGAGCTCGATGGCGCGCGCCGCCTTGTTCTTCTGGAGGTGGCCCACGAGGTGCCAGCGAGCCGACTCCAGCTGCGGGATCTTCTCCGCCGCCTCCTGCACCCGGTTCTCGCCGAAGCGATCGTGGCCGGCGGCCTGCGCCAGCAGCAGGCGTTCGGCAGGCACCGTCTTGGAGACCGCGATCAGCTCGACCGCGTCGCGTGTCCGACCGCTCCGGGCACAGGCCGCGGCCGTGCGCTCAAGGATCTCGGCGCGGGCAGCGGCCAGCTCGGAGACGACCCGCTCGTCCGACGGGCCGGGTTCAGCGGACGTCGCGCGGGGTCAGCGGCTGCGGCGGAGGAAGGCCGGGATGTCCAGGTCCTCTTCCTTGGCTGGCTGTGCCTGACCGGCTGGGACGGACTGGCCAGACGAGACGGGTACGGCCACGGCCTGCTTGGCGTCGCTCTGGTTTGCGGGCGCGGACTGGTCGCCGGCGGCTGTGCGCTGTCGCGCGAGCTCCTGCATGAAGTCGCGGTTCTCAAGGCCCGCCTGGACGCCGGCGTGGAGGTCTTCCTCGGCGGCGGCGCTCAGGTAGTTCGACTGACGGTTGCTGTCGAAGCCGGTGGCGATGACGGTGATCTGGAGGTCGTCACCCATGCGCTCGTCGATGACCGTGCCGAAGATGATGTTGGCCTCTGGGTCCGCCATCTCCTTGATGATCTCGGCCGCCTCGTCGACCTCGAAGAGGCCGAGGCTGGGACCACCGGTGACGTTGAAGAGGATGCCCTGGGCACCGCTGATGCTGACCTCGAGCAGCGGGCTGCTGATGGCCTCGCGGGCGGCCTCGGCGGCACGATCCGCGCCGCTGGAGCGTCCGATGCCCATGAGGGCCGAGCCCGCAGAACGCATGACCGCGCGCACGTCCGCGAAGTCGAGGTTGATGAGGCCGGGCACGGTGATGAGGTCGCTGATGCCCTGCACGCCCTGACGCAGGACGTCGTCCACGACGCGGAAGGCGTCGACGATGGAGGTCTCCTCGGACACGACCTCCTTGAGCCGGTCGTTGGGGATGGTGATGAGCGTGTCCACCTTGTCGCGCAGCAGCTCGGCCGACTTCTCGGCGTTGAGGCGGCGGCGGGCGCCCTCCCAGGAGAAGGGCTTGGTCACGACGCCGATGGTGAGCGCGCCCATGTCGCGGGCGATCTCGGCGATGACGGGTGCGGCGCCCGAGCCGGTCCCACCACCCATGCCGGCGGTGATGAAGACCATGTCAGAGTCGCGGAGGGCGTCGGCGATCTTCTCGGAATCCTCTTCTGCGGCGCGCTGACCGATGGAGGGGTCGCCGCCGGCGCCGAGGCCGCGGGTGATCTTGTCGCCGATGCGGATCTTGTTGGGGGCATCCGACTGCAGGAGAGCCTGGGCATCGGTATTGACGGCGATGAACTCGACGCCCATGAGCTCGGCCCGGATCATGCGGTTGACGGCATTGCTGCCACCACCGCCGACCCCGATCACTCGGATGAGGGCGAAGTTCTCTGAGTCGGAACGCAACGGCATGTAAGTGATCCCTCCAGATCGCGCACCCAGGCAGCTACGACCCGCCAGGCCGCCCGCACGGTCAGGGCGACTCACCAGGACACCTGGTCGTCGGGCGAGTATATCCCCGCTTCGCCGCTGAGGGATAGAGCGAGAGCGGGCGGGTTCGTGCGTGGGGGTGCCCGCCGCGTGTGTTCTTGTGGCCTTCTGTCAACGCCCCGCCGGTGCCTGTGGTTCCGGGCCGGTCCGGGCTAGGGGAAGATGCGGCGGAAGATCTCGCGCACGCGGTCGGCCGAAGCGGCCCGGGGCGGTGGCTCGTAGCGCTGCTGCTCGCCGGCGATGAAGTCGTTGGCGGCCCACAGCAGGAGCCCGATGGCGGTGGCGTACTGCGGCGTGAGCAGATTGTCCGTGAGCCCGCCGATGCCCTCTGGCGCCGCCACCCGCACGGGCACCTGCAGGACGTCACGCGCGAGCGAGGCGGCGTTGGCCAGCTGCGCCGCGCCGCCGGTCAGCACCAGGCCGGCCGGCAGGCGGTGGGCGCTGGCATTCTCGGTCATCTCCTCGCCGATCTTCTCGAACAGCTCGCGCATGCGCGCGTCGACGATCTCGGTGACGTCTCCCTTCCGCGCGGGGCGGGCGACACCGTCGTCGATGATCTCCACCTCCGCCTCGGTCGAGGGGTCGGCGGCCCGCGCCTCGCGGGAGCCGAACTGCGTCTTCAACTGCTCGGCCGCGGCCAGGTTGGTGCGCAGGCCGATGGCGATGTCGTTGGTCACGTTGACGCCGCCGAGCGGGATGACCGAGGTGTAGAAGGGCGAGCCCTCCGCGAAGAGGGCGATGTCGGTGGTGCCGGCGCCGATGTCGGCCACGGCCACGCCCAGCTCGCGCTCGGTCTCTGTCAGCACGGCCTCGCCCGAGGCGATCGACGAGACCACCAGCTCGTCGGGACGCACGCCGGCGCGGCGCACGCAGCGGGTCAGGTTCTGGAGGGCGGTGGCGCCACCGTGGACGATGTGGGTGGTCACCTCCAGGCGCACGGCGCTCATGCCCTCGGGGTCCTTGACGCCCTCCTGGCCATCGACGATGAAGTCGCGCGGCAGGACGTGCAGGACCTCCCGGTTGGACGGGATGGTCACGGCCCGCGCCACCTCGGTGGCGCGTTCGATGTCCTCGCGCGTGACCTCGCGATGAGCACCGCTCACGGCCACGGTCCCGCGGGAGTTGAGCGATTCGAGGTGGTCGCCGCCGACCGCCACGTAGGCCGCCTCGAGGGTCAGGCCCGACAGGCGCTCCGCCGCGACGATGGCCTTGTGGATGGAGTCGACCGTCTGGTCCATGTTGTTGACGAGGCCCTTCTTGACCCCGGTCGTGGGCACGGTGCCCTTGCCGATGATGTCGAGCGCACCTTCGCTGGTGACCTCGCCCACGAGCACGACGGCCTTGCTCGTCCCGATGTCCAGCCCGACGAGGATCGCTTCGAGTTCCAAGTACTTCCCTTCTCTCGACTCCGAGGGGGCCCGGTGCCAGCCCGGTGCGCCAGCGCACCATGGGTCCCTACATTGTGTTCGATGCGGCGCCGCTTCGCAGCGCCGGGTCAGCTCCCCCTCTTTGGCTTGTCGACCAGCTCGCGAACGGTGCCGCAGGTCTCATCGGTCGTGACCAGGTAGGCGGTGTCGAGCTTGTCCTCCTCGCTGGCCAACAGCCACTGCAGGCATTGGACCTGGGCGGGGATGACGTCGGGTGGCTGGACCGACAGGGTGTAGTGACCGAACATCGCCCTCCAGCCGAGGTCCATGCTCTCGAGCACATAGCCATCGCCATCGTCCACCCGCAGGCGCAGGTCTCGGGAGCGGCTTCCCAGGAGCTCGGGGTCCACCGCCAGCAGCTGACGCATGGCCGCCAGATCGATGCGCGAGAGATGGGTGCCTTCGGTCGGTGGCTGCTCCGGCAGCCGCGCGTCCACGATCACCGGCAGCCGCGCCCGGGCCGCAGCGGCGGCGGAGGTCGGCGCGGCCTCGCCTGCGCCGGCAGCCAGGGCCGGGTCGTTGACGTCGACGGGGGCGAAGAGCATGCCGTTCTCATCGACCAGCCACGAGACGGCCCCATCGGTCCAGATGAAGACCGGGTCACGCTCGTCGATCGTGACCGAGATGCTGGCGGGCAGGGTCACCACCGCCGAGGCCGCGTCCACCTCCGGCAGCGTCGAGAGCTCCTTGACGATGTCCGAGGTCCGCACGCGAAAGGCGTTGGGCCCGCGATCGATGTCGGCGAGCAGGGCGCGTACCTCGGACTCATCGGCGTGGACCAGGCCGCGGAAGGAGACGAGGTCCTCGCGCACGGTCAGGGCCGGGTCGGTCAAGAGCCAGTAGAGCACGGCCGTGATGAGCACGAGACCCACGGCGCCGACGAGGCGGGCCATGCTGGCGTGACCATCGCGGACAGGGGGCCGCGAGCGCGGCTCGATGGCACCCGCATCGTGGTCCCGCCGGGAGACGCTCACGGCAGCTCGGCAGCGTCGAGTCGATGTCGGGGTCGTCCGGCAGCCCGCTCGAGCGCCAGCTCCACGATGCGCTCACAGGTGGTCGCGAAGTCGTAGCCGCCGAGCGAGGCCATCTGCGGGAAGAGGCTGATGGGGGTGAACCCGGGGAGCGTGTTGATCTCGCTGATGTAGGGGATGCCGTCGGCGGAGAGCAGCAGGTCCACGCGCGCGAAGCCACTGCCGCCGATGACCAGGAAGACCTCCACCGCGGCGAGGCGGATGGAAGCCGCCAGCTCGGGCTCCAGGTCTGCCTGCACCGTGACCGTGCTCGTGGTGGAGTGGTACTTGGCCTCGTAGTCGTAGAACTCGTTGCCCGGCACGATCTCGCCGGGTCCGTAGGCCACCGCATCGAGGCGGGAGTTGCCCAGGACCGCGGTCTCGAGCTCGCGCGGGTGATCGAGATACGGTTCCACCAACACCAGGTCGTCGTAGCGCAGGGCATCTTCCAGCGCCGGCAGCAACGCCGGCCGGCCGACCTCGTGGACGATGGCGATGCCGATGCTCGAGCCGAGGCGCGCGGGCTTGACGATCAGGCGCGGGTCGGCGAAGCCGCTGGCGAACTCGCGCAGCCCCGCGACCACGGCATCAGGGTCGGCCACGAACTCGGCGGCCCGCACCTCGGTCCAGGGCAGGATGGGCAGCTCGAGCGTGCCCACCACGCGCTTGAAGAGGGTCTTGTCCATGCCCACTGCCGAGGCCGCGGGACCGGCACCGCAGTAGACGAGCCCCGCCGACTCGAGCAGGGACTGGAGCTGTCCGTCTTCGCCGAACGTGCCGTGCAACGCGGGGAACACGACCGGCGCGGGATCGGCGCCGGCCAGCACCTCGAGCGCGGCCGCAGCGCGGTAGGGACCGTCAGCGTCGAGGGCGGCCGGATCGCGGAAGGCGCTGAGCGGCAGGTCCGGGTCGAGCGCGGCAGCCGGCAGCTGCCACCACGCTCCGTCGAGCGTGATCAGCCAGCCGCGGACGGGGTGGCCGGCGCCGGCCAGGGCGGTGGCGATAGCCCGTCCCGAGACGAGCGACACATCGTGCTCGGCGGAGGGGCCGCCGAGGAGGACGGCGATATGCGTGGGCGGCAGGCTCAACGGCCCGCTCGCCGCTGTCGTCGGCTGGGATTCATGTGTCCTCCGTGTGGGCCAGCTCACCCACGAACTCGACCTCGTAGCGCAGCTCGATGCCCCGCTCGCGGAGCACGCTGTCGCGCACGAGGTCACCGAGGGCGCGGATGTCGGCCGCGGTGGCGTCACCGGTGTTGACGATGAAGTTGGCGTGCTTGGGACTCACCATCGCGCCACCCACGCGGCGCTCCTTCAAGCCCAGCTCGTCGATGATGCGCCCGGCAGATCCGCCGTCGGGGTTGCGGAAGACGCTGCCGGCCGACTTCTGGCCGATCGGCTGGTGCTCCTGCCGCCAGCGCCGGATGTCGGCGAGTCGCTCGGCGATGGTATCGGAGTCGGCGGGCTCCAGGGCGAAGCTGGCCGCGAGCACCACGTCCGGCCGGCCCGGCACACCCTCCTTCAGGGCCGTCTGGCGATAGCTCATGCCCAGCGCTTCCGGCCCGAGGCTCCGCTCTTCGCCATCGGCACCCGCGACCAGGGCCTCGACCAGGACCCCGCGCACATCGGCGCCGTGGGCCCCGGCATTGGCCCAGACCGCGCCGCCGACCGTACCGGGGATGGCCAGCCCGAACTCGAGGCCGCTGAGGCCGGCCTTCTTGCCCTCGGTCGCGACCTTGGCCATCTGGACGCCGGCCTCGACGGTGAGTCGCTCGCCCTCGATGCGCAGCCCGCCGGCCCGCACCAGGACCACCAGGCCGCCGATGCCCAGATCGCTGACCACCAGGTCCGAGCCGCGCCCGATGAGGAAGAGCGGGACGTCGCGGCTGCGCGCGTAGCGGATGATCCCGCGCAGCTCGAAGAGGTTGCGGGCCTCGACGAACAGGTCGGCCGGTCCGCCCACGCGCATGGTCGTATAGGGCGCCAGCGGCACATCATGTCGCACGCGCATGCCCAGCCGCCGACCGATGTCGGTGGTCAGCGCGCGGACGGCATCAGGGGCGAGGCGGCTCACGCCGGCAGTGCCCTGGTCCGCTCGTCCAGCTCCGCTTGCGTCGGCAGCGGGCGATGCGCCACGAGGTCCTCCAGCAGGCCGGCCGTGGCCGCTGCGCTGCCCGGTCGGCCGACCCGCCTGGCCGCTGCCGACATCTCGCCCAGTCGCGGCTCGAAGAGCAGATCGCAGGCACGGCGGAGGGCGTCGCCGTCGAGGTCTTCGTCATCGATCAACAGCGCCGCCCCGGCCTCCACCATCTCGGCCGCGTTGGCCCGTTGGTGGGCCGCGGCGTGGGGATAGGGCACCACGATCATGGGCAGGCCCGCGGCTGCCGCCTCCGCCAGGGTGGAGGAGCCGGCCCGGCCCACCAGCAGGTCCGCGGCGACGAGGGCCGCATCCATGTCCTCGATCAGGAAGGCGAAGGGTCGGTAGCGGTCGTGCAGCCCGGACGGCAGCGCCGCCCGCAAGGCCTCGGCCTGCTCGATGGCCGACGGGCCGGCCACGTGGACCACGCAACAGCGCTGCACGAGGTCGCCGATCGCGTCGGCCATGGCCTCGTTCAGCCGGCGCACGGCCTGCGAGCCACCGAAGACGAGCAGGATGGGCAGGTCGGGCGGCAAGCCCAGCCGGGCCCGGGCGGCGGCGCGGTCCTCGCCGGCGAGCGCGCGGATGGGCGTGCCCGTGACCATCGTCGGCGGCGGGAGGCTGTCGCCTGCGCCCGCGAAGGAGACCGTGCGCAGTGATGCCAGCCGTGCCGAGAGCCGGACGCTGCGACCGGGGATGCGGTTGCCCTCCCAGACCACGCTGGGGATCCGCAGCAGGGCGGCGGCGGCCAGCACCGGGATGGCCACGTATCCACCGGTGCTGTAGATCGCGTCCGGTCGCCAGCGCAGCAGGCTCACCAGCGCCTGCGGCACCGAGGCTGCCAGGCGCAGGGGGTCGAGGATGGTATTGATGGAGGCATCGACCGTGCGCAACGAGCGCAGCCACAGGCGGTCCAGAGGGATCCCATGGGCGGGCACGATGTCCGCCTCCAGGCCCCGGTAGCCGCCGAGCCAGCGCACCTCGAGATCAGGCGGGCGATTCCGCAGCTGGGTCACGACGGCCAGAGCCGGATAGATGTGGCCGCCGGTGCCCCCGGCCGCGATGAGGATCCTCATGCGTGTCGGCACCTCGGGTAACGGACTCTCGGGAGATGGATAGAAGGATACCCACGGCCGCCAGGACGACCACGAGCGAGGTGCCGCCCTTGCTCAGGAACGGGAGGGGCATACCGGTCATGGGGATGAGACTGACCACCACGCCGATGTTGATGAGCGCCTGGAACGTGAGCCAGGCGGTGATGCCGAGAGCCAGCAGGCCGCCGAAGGTGTCGGGCGCGTTCATGGCCACGCGCATCCCGCGCCAGGCCAGCAGCAGGAACAGGCCGATGACCAGCACCGCGCCGAGGAAGCCGAGCTCGTGGCCGATGACCGAGAAGATGAAGTCGTTCTGGGCCGCCGGCACGACCAACTGGCTCTGACTCTGGCCCAGCCCGGCGCCGGTGAGGCCGCCATGGGCCAGGGCCTGGATGCCACGGAAGGTCTGGTAGCCAGGCCCGGAGGGGTCGGCCATGGGATCCTGGAAGATCTCCAGGCGGGTCTGCATGTAGTCCGTCTTGAAGATCACCGCGGCGACCCCGGCGAGCCCGATGGGCACGAGCAGGAGCATCTGCAGGAGGCTGCCACCGGCCACGAAGAACATGGCGAAAGCCGCCAGCACGACGACGCCGGTCGTGCCCAGGTCGGGCTCGGCCACGATGAGCACGGCCATGGGTCCCAGGATCAGCAGGAACGGCAGCATGCCTCGACGGAAGGAGCCGACCTGGCCGCCCCGCTGGGCCAGCCAGTGGGCCAGGAACAGGACGATGGCCAGCTTGGCGATCTCCGTCGGCTGGAAGCTGGGTAGCGAACCGATCTGGAGCCAGCGGGTCGCGCCATTGTTGTAGACCGGGTTGATGAGTGGCGGGATGCGGGGACCGAGCACGAGCAGCAGCAGGATCACGGCCACCGCCATGCCCAGCACGGAGAAGGTGCGCCAGTAGCGAAAGTCGATGCGCATCATCACGACCATCACCAACGCGCCGATCAGGCCCCAGCCGAGCTGCTCGGCGATGGCGTCGAAGACGTTGCCCTCGAGGGCCGCCTTGTGGCCGCCGCTCGAGTAGACCATGAGGATGCCCAGGGCGGCGAGCGCCACGGCCACCGCCAACAGCACATAGTCGGGTTCGTGTCGCTCGCGCTGCGGGCCCTGCACCACGCGACCCACCGCCGGGTCGTGCGGCACGGCATCACGACCGATGCGCGCGGAGCCGTGGATCGTGCCCTTCACCGGCAGGGTGGCCCGCACCGAACGGGACACGGCCGCGCGCCGCCTGGGCGTCTCCGCCCGGACCGTACGGGTGGCCTGGGCCCGGCCGCCATGCCGCCCGCGGTCGCCACGCTTGCCGCTGGTGCGAGGGCGGAAGGCGCTGGGTGCCACCTCCCGGTCGCGCTCGCGGTCGCCGTCTCCCCACGGGAAGCGCAAGGATTCCATCATCGATCGGCCTCCTCGGCTGCCAGCGCGGTCACGGCCGACTTGAAGGCGGCGCCGCGGGCCTCGTAGTCGCGGAACATGTCGAACGAAGCGGCGGCCGGGCTGAGCAGGACGGTCGCGGGCGTCTGCTCGCGCGCGATCGCGCTCGCCAGCTCGACCGCCTGGTCCATGGAGCCGGCCTGCTCGACCCGGGCCAGCCCGGCTTCACGGAAGGCCGCTTCCAGCTCCGCGGCCGTCTCGCCCATGAGGACCGCGGCCGTGACGCGCTCGGCCACCGCCGCGGCGAGCGAGGCCACCGGCACGCCCTTGGAGCGACCACCGGCGATGAGCACCAGCGGACGCTCGAACGAGCGCACGGCGGCGATGACTGCGTCCGGCTGCGTGCCCTGGGAGTCGTTGATGTAGCTCACGCCGGCCACCTCGGCCACGTGCTCCAGGCGATGCTCGACGCCCGGGAAGTCGCGGACCGCTTCGGCGATGGCAGCCGGAGCCACGCCGTAGAGCAAGCCCACGGCGGTGGCCGCGAGGACGTTGCTGACGCTGTGTCTTCCGGGTAGGGGGATCTCGGCCAGGGGCACGATGCGACCATCGTGCCCGGTCGGCACCAGCTCGACCCCGGCCACGATCCAGTCGTCGGCCACGCCCACGCCATCGGCGGTCGCCGGCGCCTGTCCGTAGCGGATGAGGCTGGTCCCCGCGGGCGCCGTGTAGGTCGACACCACCGGGTCGTCGTCGTTGCGCACGAGCGCGCCGCCAGGAGGCAGCAGCTCCGCCAGGCGCCGCTTGACGGCGCGGTAGGCCTCGAGGCTGCCGTGGCGGTCGAGATGGTCGGAGGTGACGTGGGTGTAGACCGCGATATCCGTCCCGCGTGAGAGCGTCGGCAGCTGCAGCTCCGACAGCTCCAGCACCACGCGGTGGCCCGAGCCGATCTCCGGCAGGCGCTCGACGAGGGGGATGCCCAGGTTGCCGCCGAGGATGACCGGCGATGTGCCCGCGGCCAGCACCGCCGCGGTCAGCGAGCTGGTGGTGGTCTTGCCCTTGGTGCCGGTAACGCCGACGGTGGCCGCGGGGCACAGACGCAGGAAGAGGTCCACCTCGCTCACCACGGGCACCTGCCCGGCGGCTTCCACCTCGGCCAGCGCCGTGCGCAGGCGGGGCTCGGTGGTGGGATAGCGACTGCTGACCGAGGGCGAGGTGCAGATGAGGGCCTGCCCCTCCAGGGCGACGGCCGGCTCGACTTCCGGGCCGAGCAGCAGCCGCGGCTGCCGGCCACCGAGGGCCGCGATGGACTCGGCCAGCTGATCCGCGGGGCGGGCATCGTAGACCGTTACCCGAGCGCCACGATCGAGCAGGAAACGGGTCAGGGCCACCCCGCTGCGGGCGAAGCCGAGGACGGCCGCGGGCCGGCCCTCGAACGAGCGCAGGTCCAGGCGGGCGAGGTCGATGGCCGCCTCCCGGTTCGCCACGCTGGTCAACTCAGCAGTCCGACGGTGGCCATGTAGAAGGCCACGCCGACGAGCGCCGCGAGCGCGCCCACGATCCAGAAGCGGAGGGTGATCTTCTCCTCGTCCCAGCCGGCCAGCTCGAAGTGATGATGGAGCGGGGCCATGCGGAAGAGGCGCTTGCCACGGATCCTGTAGGAAGCGATCTGCAGGATGTCCGCGCCGGTCTCCAACACGAACACGAGCCCGATCAGCGGCAGCAGCAGGACCTGGCCCGTGATCACCGCGGTCACCGCCAGGGTGGCCCCGAGGGCCAGCGAACCCGAGTCGCCCATGAAGATCTGGGCGGGGTGGACGTTGAACCAAAGGAAGGCGAGCAGGGCACCGATGATGAGCGCGCACAGTTCGGCCAGGTTGGGCTGGCGGAAGGTGAGCGCGATGACCATGTAGCCGATGAAGGCGAAGATGAGCGTGCCACCGGCCAGGCCGTCGAGCCCGTCGGTGATGTTGACCGCGTTGCTGGTGGCCACGATGGCGAAGGCGGCGATGAGGATGAACAGGACGGGGTGGATGTCGACGGCGCCCACGAAGGGCACGGCCAGCTGGTCGATCTGGTAGGTGTTCTGGATCTGCCAGGCCACCACGCCTGCGACCACCGTCTGCCACAGCAGCTTCTGGGTCGCGCTGATGCCGTCGCCGGTGCGGGCATTGAGCCAGTCATCGGCAGTGCCCAGCAGGCCCACCAGGGCGAGGGTGGCGATGGGCGCGATGGTGGAGCCGTCGAGGAAGCCGCCGGCCACGAGCTCGATGGCGCCGGCGATGCCGACCACCACCAGCACGATGAGCAGACCGCCCATGGCGGGGGTGCCTTCCTTGGCGTAGTGGGTCTCCGGGCCTTCCAGGCGGATGCGTTTGCCCATGCCCACGCGGCGGAGCAGGCGGATGAAGGCCGGCATGAGCACGACCACGATGGCGAAGGCGATAAGGATGCCGTAGACGATGCTCTGGCCATCGATGTCGATCACGCCCGTGCCTCGCCACCCGCGGCCGCCAGCACCAGCTGGTCCACGAGCAGCTCCAGCGCCGCGCCACGCGAGGCCTTCACCAGCACGGTGTCGCCGTCGCGCAGCTGCGCCAGCAGCAGCTCCGCGGCTTCGTCACGGTCGGCCGCCAGCTGCACCGCCTCGGGCGCGAGCCCGGCCGCGAGGGCACCATCGGCGATAGCGCTGGCCCCTGCCCCGACCACGATGAGCTGGTCGGCGAGCCCGACGGCGCCGCGTCCGACGCGGCGGTGCTCGGCCGCCGCCTGCGGGCCCAGCTCGAGCATCTCGCCGAGCACCGCGATGTGCCGTCCTGGCAGCTCCCCGAGGAGGGCAAGGGCTGCCAGGACGGCGTCGGGAGAGGCGTTATAGGAGTCGTCGAGGATGTTCCAGGCACCGGCCCGCACCAGCTGCGATCGGTGAGGCATGCGCAGGGGCCGGGCCAGGCCCGTGATGATCTCTGCGATGTCCAGCCCGGCGCGGTCGGCGACGGCGACCGCGGCCAGTGCGTTGTGCACGCCGTGACGACCGAGGACCGGGGTCCGAAGCTCGTAGCGCGCGCCGTGCACGTGGAGCGTGAAGCGCATGCCCTCGGTGCCCAGGGACACGACCTCGTCCGCGCGCACATCGGCATCTGCGGCGAAGCCGTAGGTGATGGTGCCGGCAGGGGTGGCCGAGGCCATCTGGCGCACGCGCTCATCGTCGGCGTTGAGCACGGCCCAGCCGTCGGCCGGCAGGGATTCGACCAGCTCTCGCTTGCCGGCCTCGATGGCCTCGATGGATCCGGCGCGTGACAGATGGACGCCGCGCACCGCCGTGACCACCCCGATGGCGGGGCGGGCGATACCCGCGAGGAGAGCGATCTCGCCGATCTCGTAGAAGCCCATCTCCAGGACCGCCGCCTCGTGCTCTGGACGCAGGCGCAAGAGGGTCAGGGGCAGGCCGATCTCGTTGTTCCAGTTGGCCGGGTTGCGCAGGGTCCGGTAATGCTCCTCGAGCACCTCCGCCACCTGCTCCTTGGTCGAGGTCTTGGCCAGCGAACCGGTGATGCCCACCACCAGGGGCTCGAAGCGGTCGCGGTATCGTGCCGCCACCGAGCGCAGGGCCACGGCCGTGTCCGGCACCCGTACCACGCTCACGCGCCCGTCGCGCGTGAGTGCCTCCAGGCGCTCGGTCGGTAGCTCCTCGCTGACGACCAGGGCGCCCGCTCCGGCCTCCACGGCCGCCTCCAGGAAGCGATGGCCGTCGGTGCGCTCGCCGGGGAGCGCGAAGAAGACGTCGCCCTCCTCCACCACGCGCGAGTCGACGGCACCGCCGCCGACGGTGCCGCTACCTGCTCGGATCAGGTCACCGTCGGCCGCAGCGGCCAGCCAGGCAGCATCGAATTCGCAGCGCGGCGTCCTGCGACGCCGCGTGGTGGGGCGGGAGCTCGGGTCGGTCACGCACGTCGAGCCATCCTGCCACGCCTAGCCATCCCCGGCCGCAGCGGTGTCCGCGGAGCCGGCAGCGGCAGCCTTGACGGCTTCGTCAGCCCGCGGCCCCTTGGCGCCCTTCCCGGCCTTGGCCTTCCTGGCCTTGGCTTTCTTGCCCGTGTCGGAGGCGGCAGCCCGCGACGACGACTCGTCGCTGGAGCGCTTCGTGACCCGCGCTCGCTGTGGCGTCAACGTCCACGCCGCCTCGCTGCCGCGGATGGGCAGTCCAGCCTCGGGGTCCTTGGACTTGCGCATCTCGAGGGACTTGATGGTCGCGCGCGCGAGCATCTGGTACAGCTGGTAGGACTGGACATTGAGCGGGATGTCACCCTGTCTGACCGTGCCTGACGGTACCGGCTCCTCGATGCGCAGGGCGATGACGTACTCCTGCTTGCGGCCGCCGATGAAACCCACGAAGCTGTGGTTCCAGCGGCCCGGCTTCCAGTTGCCGATGTCAGTGCTCCAGATCTGGGCCGTGCCGGTCTTGCCGCCGATGTCATAGCCGGGGATGAGTGCGCCCTTGGCGTACCAGGGCACGCCGCCGGTGACGTAGCGCATGATGTCCTTGGCCTGGTGGGCCACCTTCGCCTTGAGCACTCGTACCGGCTCGACCTGGGCCTGCTCGCCGTCCACCACCAGGTGCGGCTGCACCAGGAAGCCGCCGTTGACGAGCACGGACGCGCCGCGGGCCAGCTGGGGCAGGGTGAACGCAGAGCCTTGGCCGAAGGCCCGGTTGGCCAGATCCACCGGCGCCCATGGCTTCACCCGAGGGTCGTGGGCGTTGCCCTCGGCCTCGCCGGAGATATCGACGCCGGTGCTTCCCACCAGGCCGACCTGGTCCCACAGCTTGTAGAGCCGCCTGGCGGCCTTCTGCACCGACGACCCCAGCTTGCGGGCGATCTTGGCCGTGGCCACGTTGCGGGAGTAGGCGATGGCCTTCTTCACCGTCAGGTGCGGCATGGCCTTCTTGTCGGCGTTGTGAACGTCGTACTCGTAGAACTCGAGGACCCGCTGGTCCTTGATCGGCGAGTCCGGCGTGACCACCCCCAGCTGGAGGGCCGCGGTGACGGTGAAGATCTTCAGCACGGAGCCGGGCTCGTACTGGTCGCTGAAGACGCGGTTGCGCAGCTTGTTCATGTCGTCGTTGGCGATCGCGGCGAAATCCTCGGCGTCATAGGTTGGCGCAGAAGCGGCGGCCAGGATGGCGCCGTTCTTGGGGTCCATGATGATCGCGCTCACGCTCTTGGCGTGGTCGGCATTGAGGACGATCGTGAGTTCCTTTTCCACCTGCTTCTGGAGCTGCGCGTCGATCGTCAGCTGCAACGGCGCGGGCTCGAGGCTGGCCAGGTCCAGTCCGAGGGCATCGACCGAGGCCACGTCCACGCGGCTGGGGTCAGGCGTGGTCAGGGCCTGGTCGTAGTAACGCTCGAGGCCGCTGCCGCCGACGCCGTCGGCGCGCACGTAGCCGAGCACCTGGCTCGCGAGGGTGGTGTTCGGTTCGCCACCGGCCCGCGGATAGCGGCGTATGGCCTGTGCCTCGAGCCCGATGCCGGCCAGCGCTCCGGCATCGATGGCATCGGCCACCTTGTCGCTCTCCTCGAGCGAGATCCGCGGCGCGAGGGGGACGTACTGCCGGCCGCCGCCGCGACCGTCGCGGATGGTGGCGAGAAACTCGTCTCGTCGGCGCGCGTCGAGGTCGAGCAGGGCACCGAGCGCGCTGACGAGCGACTGTTCGTCCTCGGGCGGGATGAGGTCCGGGTGCGCGACCAGCTGATCGAAGGAGCTGGTGCGAGCGAGGACCACGCCCTTGCGGTCGACGATGTCAGCGCGGACGGGCTCCTCCACGCTGCTGGCTGCGATCACGGCGTCGAACTGGGCTGCAAGAGCCGGGCCGCGCACAAGCTGCCACTGACCAAGGCGCACCGTGGCCGCCGACGCCACGAGCACGAAGGCGAGCATGATGAGCACCATGCGCCGGGGCCTGTCGGTCCGACCGAGTCTCACGGCGGGTCAGGGCGCGCGCAGGACCATGGGCTTGGCCAGGTCCTTCAGCTTGAGGCGGCGGGCGGCCGCGCGGATCTCATCGTCCTGGACGAACAGGCCCACCTGGCTGTAGTTGCGCTTGATCTGCTTCTGGAGCTCGGCTCCGTCCACGCCCAGGTTGTATGCCTCGGAGCTCATCGCGTTGGCGCCCAGCGTCTGCGTGAGGTAGACCATCCCGAACAGTGCAGAGGCCATGATGGCGGCCAGCAACAGTCCGGCTGGGCGCACGCGGGCGACGGCGCTGCCGGTATCGGAGATCGTGCTCGGGCCCGCTTGCACCACCGAGCGCGCCGCTGGCGAGGTCCGGGCTCGGGGCAGGTTCCGGGGGCGGGCATGGGCCCCCTGCAGGACCGCCATCAGCGCGCGCGCAGCGACTGGCCGCTGCGGTCGATGGAGAGCGACAGGCGCGGCATCTTGCGCTCGCCATCCCAGTCGCTGCCACGGCTCCAGCCGGCCGGTCCGTCGAGATCGACATCGAGCTCGCCGTTGCGGCGGGAGCGGAGCTCCTTCATGCGGCGGCCATAGGCCTGGCGTCGACTGTTGCCGTGACGGCTGCTCATGCTGGAAGCCTCCTGGCGGCCCGCAGCTTGGCGCTGCGGGCACGTGGGTTGGACGCCACCTCTCCCTCGCTCGGGAACTGTGGCTGAGCCCCGACGGCGGCCAGGCGCGGCTGCTTGCCACAGGCGCAGACCGGGAGCTCTGGTGGACAGATGCAACCGCGTCGCTCTCGTGCCACGAAGCGCTTGACGATACGGTCCTCGAGGGAGTGGTAGCTGATGACGCAGAGCCGGCCCTCGGGCTTGAGCAGCTCGACCGCTGACTCGAGCGCAGCCGGCAGCGTCTCGAGCTCGCGATTGACCTCGATGCGCAGGGCCTGGAAGACGCGGGTGGCGGGTGGATCCGGCGCCGGCGCGTGTCGCGCGGGCGGGGCGTGGCCCGGGTCACGATCTCGGCCAGCTGCGCGGGGGTCTCGATGGCCGTGGTGGCACGGGCGCTGACGATGGCGCGGGCGATGCGGCGGGCGTGCCGCTCCTCGCCGTGGCGGCGGAAGACATCGGCCAGTCGGGCCTCTGCATAGCTGGCCACGACCTCGCTGGCGGGGATGCCGACGGTCGTGTCGAAGCGCATGTCGAGCGCGTCGGTGGAGCGGAAGCTGAAGCCGCGCTCATCGTCGTCGAGCTGCTGTGAGCTGACGCCGAGATCCATGAGGATGCCGTCGACGGCATCGAACCCGGCTGCCGTCGCGACCTCGGCCATCGACTCGAAATTGGCCTGGCGCAGGACGGCCCGGTCGCCGAACGGCGCCAGTCGCTGTCGCGAACGCTCGATGGCACGTGGGTCGGCGTCGATCCCCAGCAGTCGGCCATCGGGGTTGGCGGCCCCCAGGATCCGAACGGCGTGCCCTCCGCCGCCGACGGTCGCATCGATCTGGAAGCTGCCCGGGTGCGGCGAGAGAGCCAAAACGACCTCCTCAAGCATCACGGGCAGGTGCCCTACTTCCTGTTCCATCAACGATCCGACCGCCCCGACGGTCCATCCGGACCCTGGAGGCTCATATGGTTCTAGATGCCCAGCCCCTGGAGGGACTCGGCGAGTGCCTCCGGCTGATCCATCTGCTCGCTGAACTCGCTCCACCGCTCGGGCGACCAGAGCTCGATACGGTTGCCGGCACCGACCAGCACGACCTCCGTCTCGATGCGCGCGAGGTCGCGCAGCTTCTGCGGAAGGACGAACCGACCCTGGCGGTCGAGCTTCACCTCGAAGGCCGCGCCGTAGAGCAAGCGCCGGAGCTTTCGAGACCGGTCGTCGGTGAAAGGCAGCGCCTCGACCTGAGAGGTGAGCTTCTCCCACTCTTCGTTGGGATGAAGTGCCGCACAGCCGTCCATCCAGGCGCTTACCTGGCCACCCTCGGCAAGCTGCGCGCGGAGACGCGTCGGGACCGCGAGACGTCCCTTGTCGTCGACCGTGTGTCGATACTCACCAGTGAACACCGGGCTGGGCTTGCTCCGATTCGTGACAGCAGTGCGCTACAGCGGCCGGGTTTGTCCCGACTCCTTCACTGACGGCTAGACGGCTTCACCTGCCCACGTCCACCACTCACGGCGATGGTCGAACGGCCCGGTTCGCCTCTCCTCCCCACTTCGCACCACTTCGTGCCACTTGGATGGGCATCATACCCAATCCGTGGGTCCAGTCAAGGGTCCGATCGGCAAATTCGCGCCACTTTTCCAGGCCGCGCACGAAATCGCCGACGGTGGCCGCGGCGGCCCTTGGACCCTCGGGTCGGGGCCCGAGTGGTCGTCGTGACCGGGGTACCTATCGGCCATGGTCGGCACGATCGCGCCACCGATAGCGTGGTGCCTCCACCCGTCCAGAGGAGCCGTTCGTGACCGTCGCCCGGCGTCGTCCTGATGCCATCGCAGCCTCATTGCCGTCGATCCCGGCGATCGAGCTGCCGCTGCCGCGTTCCGCGCCCGCGCCACGTGGCGTGGCTGTGCCGCTGGGTGACGCGCCCGCCCCGGAGAGCATCACGCCCGCCGGCCGGCTGCGCCGATGCACCTATCGCCGGATGGACCAGGTGCGTCCGCTCCCCGGACGGCTCGAGAGCAGCAGCTACGAGGTGATGTGCCTCTACGCTGGCGTGGAGGCGGCGGAGCCGCTGGGCGACATCAGCAGCGCCCGCTCCATCTGTGAGGCCTGTACCGCACCTGGCATCTTCCGTCCCGACGAGGACTGACCCGCCAGACCCCGCCCGGGAATCATGACGCCCGCCCCTGTGCAGGGACGGGCGTCGTCGCGCTGGGAAGCCGGCGTTCCGCCGGCTGGGTGTGGTGTCGCTTACTCGCCGGCTGCGGGCGACGCGCTGGCCTCGACCGCCATGCCGTCGTCGGTCATGCCGTCGTCGGACATGCCGTCGCCGACAGCGGCAGGAGACGCGCTGGCCTCCTCACCCATCAGGGCGGACTCACCGAACGCGAGGTCGCTGCAGATCTGCCACTGGCCCTCGTCGTTGGGGACCAGGGTGATCTCGGCGTCGATGTCCTCGGTCTGGGACTCGAACTCCGCGGTGACCATGCCCATGAACATGTCGACGGTGGCCTCATCAGCCTCCATGCCGCTCATCTCGATGATGTTGGTGATGAAGGGGACCAATGCCTCGGCGTCGATGTCCATGCCCATGGACCCGGAGAGGCTCACGACGGCCTGGGAGTCGGTCTGGCTGACGACATCGACGCTGTCGAGCTGGATGTCGAAGATGAAGGCGTCGAGCAGCGACTGCACGTCCATCCCCGCGGGCATCTCGCCGGCCAGGCTGGAGATATCGAACTGGGCGGCCTGCGCGGCCTGGTCCGGACAGAAGTAGCCGGGCAGGGCCTCGAAGTCCTTGGCTGCGACCGCGTCCATGAATGACCGGATGGTGTCCTCTGGCGTGTCCTGCTGGGCCATCGCGGCCGGGGCCAGGGCGAGGGACATGGTGAGGGCCATGCCGCCGGCCACGGCGGCCGCGCGCGTCCGAAGGGTATTCATCGGTGGAAGCTCCTTGTGGTGGGTGGTGCACCGCCAACGGTGCCGACGGCTGCAGTCTAGCGGCAGTCCTCGCCATCGCGGGTACGCGAAGGTCCGGGTCTGGCCATGGGCGTGGCAAGCTGCCGGAAGGCGGCGCCCCGGGCAGGGGGCGACAGCGATGCGCTCATCGGCGGGGACACCAGCGAGGTGGCCTGTAAGCCGAGTTCTGTCCCGCTCGCGCGGGGATGGTCATCCATCTGGGATGCCGGTTGCCCGACACCTCTTGCGGCCGACCCGAAGGCGGAGCGACGCGCCCCTGTGCGGCTTGCGCCGACACGTGCCCTCCTATTTGGCCTTGCACCGGGTAGAGCTTGCCCGTTTCACCCGGCCCGGCCGAAACCGGACCGACTCGTCTCTGTGGCGCTGGTCCGCGCCTCGCGGCGGACGGGTGTTACCCGCTACCTTGCGTCGTGGTGCTCGGACTTTCCTCGGATGACGGGTCGCCCCGCCACCCGCGACCATCCGGCCACCTCGCTGGCCGCCGGACTCTACCACCGGCACCGATAAGACAGCTGTCGCCGACTCGATCGCGACCCGCTGCGGACCCGCCACCGTCAGGCCCGGTACTTGGCCTCGAGCGCCGCCGCCGCCGCGGGATCGTCCAGGGCCAGGTTGGCCAGGGCGTCGGCGGCCTTGTTGGTGGCGCGCGGCTCGTGGGTCGCGCTCCACGACTCGAACGACGCCAACAGCCCCTGCGCCTCGGTCCACAGCTCGCGCAGCCTGGCGTCCTTCACCCGCCAGCGCCCGTGGAGCTGCTCCACGATGAGCTTGGAGTCGAGGCGCAGGTCGATCGAGCGCGCCCCCAGCCGCTGGGCCTCGCGCAACGCCAGCAGCAGCCCGGTGTACTCGGCCACGTTGTTGGTCTGGACGCCCAGCGGTCGCGAGACGAGCGAGACCACGGGCGCATCCACGGCCGTGGCGTTGGGCAACGAGGCGTCGATGAGCACGGCACCCGCGGATGCCGGTCCGGGGTTCGAGCGCGAGGCACCGTCGGTGCGGATGAGCAGGCGGTCGACCATCTAGCGGTCGGCGCCGGGCTTGTCGTCGAGTGCCCTGGCCTCGTCGGACACCGCTACCTCGGCGGTGCCATCGGTCGAACCGTACCGTCCACCACGGATCTTGCGCCAGAGCATGCGCAGCGGGTCGTAGTAGTCGTCCGCCACCCGTTCCTTGAGCGGGATGATGGCGTTATCGGTGATGCGGATGTGCTCGGGGCAGACGTCGGTGCAGCACTTGTTGATGTTGCAGTAGCCGATGCCACCGTCGTACTTGAGCTGCTCGCGCCGGTCGGCCTGGTCGAGCGGGTGCATCTCCAGGCTGGCGGCCCGGGCGAAGAAGCGCGGGCCGAAGAACTCGAACTCGGTCTCGTGGTTGCGCAGCACGTGGCACGTGTCCATGCACAGGAAGCACTCGATGCACTTGCGGAACTCCTGGCTCCGCTCGCCGTCCTCCTGCTGCCAGCGCCACTCGCTCTGGGGCGTGTCCGGCGGCGTGAAGGGCGTGATCAGCTTGTTGACCTCGTAGTTCCAGGAGACGTCGGTGACCAGGTCGCGGACGCGCGGGAAGGTGCGCATGGGCTCGACCGTGATGGCCTCGTCCTCGGGGAAGTCGGACAGGCGCGTCTTGCACATGAGGCTCGGCTTGCCGTTGACCTCCGCCGAGCAGGAACCGCACTTGGCGGCCTTGCAGTTCCAGCGCGCGGCCAGGTCCGGCTCCACGTGCTGCTGGATCCAGTGGATCGCGTCCAGCACGACCATGCCTTCTTCCGCCGGCACGTGGTACTCGAAGAAGTCGCCCTTCTCGTTACCCTCGCCGCGGTTCACCCACAGGGTCGCTTCGCCAGCCATGCCGTCAGCCCTTCGCCACGATGTACTCGGCCAGCTCGGCCGGCAGCTCCACCACCGGCGTGGTGCGCGCGTCCATGGCTTCCCCGTCGCGGCTGACGGCCACGTTGACCTTGTCCCACTCCTCGCTCGAGCCGGGGAAGTCGAGGCGCGAGTGCGCCCCGCGGCTCTCCTCCCGTTCCAGGGCAGAGCGGGCGATGGCCTCCGACACGATGAGCATGCTGCGCAGCTCGAAGTAGAGATCCCAGGCCGGGTTGAAGCGCCGCGGACCAGTGACCCGCAGCCCGCCCCAGCGCTCCTTGTAGCCCTCGATGCGGTCGATGGCCTCGCGCAGGTCACCCTCCTCCCGGAAGATGCCCACCAGCGATGACATCGTCGCCTGCAGCTCCTCGTGGAGTCGGTTGGGGTCCTCGCCCGAGGGCCGCTCGAAGGGCTCGTACATGGCCGCGATCGAGTCGTCGACGAAGCGCGGGTCGAGCTCCTCCTGAGCCGAGCCACCGGCCGCCGCTGCCGCCTCGCCGGCCGCCTCCCCGGCCCGGCGCCCGAAGACGAGCAGGTCGGTGAGCGAGTTGCCGCCCAGGCGGTTGGAGCCGTGGAGCCCGGCCGCGACCTCGCCCGCAGCGTAGAGCCCGGGCACGGTGGTGGTGGCCGCATCGGCGTCCACGCGGATGCCGCCCATGATGTAGTGCATGGTCGGCCCGACCTCCATCGGTCCGGCTGTGATGTCGACGTCGGCGAGCTCCTTGAACTGCTCGTACATCGAGGGCAGCTTGGCGCGCACGCGCTCGGACGGGAGATAGCTGATGTCCAGGAAGACCCCGCCGTGGGGTGAGCCACGGCCCTCCTTGACCTCGGTGTAGATGGCGCGGGCCACGTTGTCGCGGGTAGACAGCTCGGGCGGGCGGTGATGCCTGGTCTGGCGGCCCTCGGTCAGGTCGTCGACCCAGGCGCGGGCCTCATCATCGCTGGCCGCGTACTCGTCGCGGCGCGACTCGGGCAGGTAGCGGTACATGAAGCGCTCACCCTCGGAGTTGCGCAGGATGCCGCCCTCGCCGCGCACAGCCTCGGTCACCAACAGGCCCTTCACGCCGGTGGGATGGACCATGCCCGTGGGGTGGAACTGGACGAACTCCATGTCGATGAGCTCGGCTCCCGCCCGGTACGCCAGCGCCTGACCGTCGCCCGAGGATTCCCACGAGTTGGAGGTGACCGCGAAGGCGCGGCCGACGCCGCCCGACGCCAGCACCACGGCCTTGGCCGGGAAGGCCATCGGCTGGCCGTCGATGCGCCGGTAGCCGATCGCTCCGTCGACCCGTCCTCCCCTCACCGAGAGGCGCGTGATGATGACCTCCTGGTAGACCTGCACGCCCACCGCCACGCTGCGGTCCTGGAGCGTGCGGATGAGCTCGAGCCCGGTGCGGTCGCCGACGTGCGCCAGGCGGGGATAGGTGTGACCGCCGAACGGCCGCTGCAGGATGCGTCCGTCGGCGGTGCGGTCGAAGACGGCGCCCCAGCCTTCCAGCTCGCGCACCCGGTCGGGCGCCTCCCTCGCGTGGAGCTCGGCCATGCGCGGGTTGTTCAGGCGATAGCCGCCGACCATCGTGTCGCGGAAGTGGGTGGTCCAGCCGTCACGGTCGTCGACGTTGGCCAGCGAGGCGGCCATGCCGCCCTCGGCCATGACCGTGTGGGCCTTGCCCAGCAGCGACTTGCAGACCACACCCACCGACAGCCCGGCCTCGATGCAGGCGACCGCAGCGCGCAGGCCGGCGCCGCCCGCGCCGATGATGAGGACGTCGTGCGGATGGGTCTCGATCACCACTAGAGGAACCCTCCGATGATGGGGGTCGCGCTGTTGATGATGTCCAGCGCCAGGGCCCGCACGTAGAGGTCGACGAGCACGATGCTCACGAGGCTGGCCCAGGCGTAGAAGCCGTGGTGCTGGTTGAGGCGGCTGACCCAGCTCCAGACACCGTGGCGCCGCTGGCTGTAGGCGCTGCAGCTGAAGCAGTCCACGCTGCCGCCCACGAGGTGTCGGAAGGAGTGACAGCTGAACACGTAGAGCGTCACCAGCACGGCATCGAGCCCGATGAGGAAGACGCCCAGGCCAAGGCGGAACTGACCGTCGTGTGACATGGCCACGACCAGGTCCCACCACAGCACCACCAGCGGGATGAAGGCGATGTAGAGCGCGTAGCGGTGGACGTTCATCAGCATGAAGGGCAGCTTGTTCTCCATCGCGAAGCGCCGATGGGGCACCGGCTCGCCGACCGCGCAGGCGGGCGGATCGAGGAAGAAGGCCTTGTAGTAGGCGCCGCGGAAGTAGTAGCAGGTGGCCCGGAAGAGGACCTGGATCCAGAGCACCAGGATGGCCGCGCTGAACCAGGCCGGCAGGTGGAAGAAGCCGCCCAGGTCGATGCCGAAGAAGGGCGAGTGGTAGCCCTGTGCCGCGAAGTCCACGCCGAAGTAGGGGATGCCGAAGACCGCGCTGACGGTGGCATAGATGATGAAGGCGACGAGGCCGAAGGCGATGAGGCCCGGCTTGACGATCCAGCGGTCGACGCGGAGGGTCTGGCCGAAGCCACGCGGGGCGGAGCCGGCAGGCTTGGTCGCCGGTCGCGGCTCGACGCGACGTCCCTGCTCCGCCTTCGGTGTGACGGTCATGGGCGGCGAAGCTCGAATGTGCGGCGAAGCTCGAATGGTCGGCGGTCTGGCAGCATCACTGCGCTTTCGGCTCCCCGTGGCGGTGTCGATCGGACTGCAAGTCAAAGTATCGCACCAGCGCCCCACCTTTCGTGCAGCCATCCGCTCAGCCACCTGGCACAGCCGGTCGACGACGTGGGCCGCGAGAACGATGGGATCGCCATGCTCGCTGCCGCGGGCGGGGCGCGGGCTGTCGCGTGGAGGCTCAAGGTACGGACCCGGCCCTGGGCTCGCGCCACGGCGGCGCCGCCGTCACGGTATGCTGCGGGACGACCGTGAAACTCCAGGAATTCCACGCCAAGACCTTGCTCTCGCGCGCTGGCCTGCCTGTGCCCAGCTACGCCGTGGCGGCGACCCCGGCCGAGGCCGAGGAGCAGGCCGCCGGCTACTTCGAGCGCGGTGCATCGGCTGTGGTGATCAAGGCCCAGGTGCTCGTGGGCGGCCGCGGCAAGGCCGGCGGCGTCAAGCTCGCCCGGAGCGCTGAAGAGGCCGGACAGGTGGCCGAAGCCATCCTGGGCATGGACATCAAGGGCATCACCGTCCGCCGCGTGCTCGTGGCACCGGGCGCGGACATCCTGCGCGAGCTCTATCTGGCCGCGGTCCTGGACCGCACCGCCCAGCGCATCATGGTCATGGGCTCGGCGCAGGGCGGCGTGGAGATCGAGACCCTCGCCGAGGAGGATCCCCACGCCATCGTCAAGATCCACGCGCATCCCCAGCTCGGGTTGCTGCCCTACCAGGCGCGCGAGATGGCCTTCCGCCTGGGCCTGGCCGATCACCTCAAGCAGGCGGCTGCCATCTGCACCGGCCTGGTCAAGGTGGCCATCGACGAGGACGCCGACCTCGTGGAGGTCAACCCGCTCGCGGTCGTGCGTGAAGAAGGTCCGGACGGCCCGGTCGAATTGCTGCAGCTGCTCGACGCCAAGGTCACGCTCGACGACTCGGCCCTGGGGCGGCACCCCGGGCACGAGCGCATGCGTGATCTCGACGAGGAGGATCCCACCGACCTGGCCGCCCGCGAGGCCGGCCTCTCGTTCATCCGCCTCGATGGCGACATCGGCTGCATGGTCAACGGCGCCGGCCTGGCCATGACCACCATGGACCTCGTCAAGCGCGCCGGTGGCGAGCCGGCCAACTTCCTCGATATCGGTGGTGGCGCCCGCAGCGACAAGGTGGCCGAGGCCATGCGCCTCATCCTCAGCGATGCCCACGTCAAGGCCATCCTGGTCAACATCTTCGGCGGCATCGCCCGCGGTGACGAGGTCGCGCGCGGCCTGGTCGAGGCGCGCTCCAAGCAGGCTCGCTCGGTGCCGATGGTGGTGCGCATCGTGGGCACCAACGCGGATATCGCGGCGGACATCCTGCGCGAGTCCGGCGCGGACATCGTCACCGCCACCTCGCTCGACGAAGCGGTCGAGACCGCCGTGGCGCTGGCCCGGAGCGGAGCATGAGCATCCTCATCGACAGGCACACCCGCCTCATCGTGCAAGGCATCACCGGCCGCGAGGGCGGCTTCCACGCCGGGCAGATGCTGGCCTACGGCACCAACGTGGTCGCCGGCGTGACCCCGGGCAAGGGCGGGCAGACCGCCCTCGACGGAGCGGTGCCGGTCTACGACACGTGTGCCCAGGCCGTCGAGAGCACCGGCGCCAACGCCAGCGTCATCTTCGTGCCCGCCTTCGCCGCGCCGGACGCGATCATGGAGGCGGTGGGCGCGGGGGTCGAGACGGTCTTCGCCATCACCGAGCACATCCCCGCGCTGGACATGATCCCCGTGGTCGCGGAGGTGCAGGCTCGCGGGGCACGCCTCATCGGCCCCAACTGCCCCGGTGCCACGACCCCCGGTGAAGCCAAGGTCGGCATCATTCCCGGGCTCCATCCACCGGCCGGGCCGGGTGGGCCTCGTCTCGCGCTCCGGCACCCTCACCTACGAGGTCGTGCAGGCCATGACCGACAACGGCATCGGCCAGTCCACCTGCGTGGGCATCGGTGGCGACCCCGTCAACGGATCGGACTTCATCAGCATGCTGCAGCTGTTCGCGGCGGACCCGGAGACCGACGCGGTCGTGCTCATCGGCGAGATCGGCGGCGGAGCCGAGGAGGCGGCCGCCGAGTGGAAGGCGCAGCACATGGCGGACACGCCCATGGTCGCCTTCATCGCGGGCCGTACCGCACCGCCCGGCCGGCGCATGGGCCACGCGGGCGCCATCATCAGCGGCAGCGGCGGCACCGCGGAGGCCAAGATCAGGGCCCTCGAGGCGGCCGGTATCCACGTGGCCGAGTCGCCCACGCAGATCCCGCAGATGCTCATCGAGGCCGGCGTCAGGCCCGACTGAGCAGCGTGACCGGCCGGACCAGAGCATGACCCAGGGCGACGCTCCCGCCAACGGACTGCTGACGACAGCGCTGGCAGGCGCGGGCGCGAGCTGGGCGCGTGAGCACCTCGAGCACGACATCGTGGCCTGGCTGACGACGGTGGCGCCGGACGGCCGCGTCCAGTCGTCGCCCATCTCCTTCCTCCGCGACGGCGAGGACCTCTTCTTCTACAGCCAGCCGGACACGCCCAAGCTGCGCAACATCGCGCACTCGCCACGTGTCTCGTTCCACCTGCAGTCCGATCCGTACGGCGACCACTGGCTCATCATCGAAGGCCTGGCCGAGGTCGACCGGACGATCCCACCCCTCGACGTCCACGAGCGCTATCGGGCCAAGTACACCGAGCCCCACGCCCACTGGGGCCTGGATTTCACCCAGACGGCCCTCGATTTCGAGGTGCCCATCCGGATCCATCCGACCCGTATCCGCGGAGGTTGAGCGATGAGCGACCGGAAGGCTTCAGGCACGTCCAGCGGCTCCGCCGGCGGGTTCTCTGCCGCGGAGAAGGCAGCCATGAAGGAACGGGCCAAGGAGCTCAAGGCCGAGGCGCGTGCGAACCGGAAGCGCGAGGAGGGCGAGGCCGACGTGCGGGCCAAGTTCGCCGAGATGCCAGCGGGCGAGCGGGCCCTGGCCGAGCGGATCCACGCCCTCGTCACGGCCGCGGCGCCGGAGCTCGTGCCCCGCACCTGGTACGGCATGCCTGCCTACACGCGCGAGGGCAAGGTGGTGTGCTTCTTCCAGGCCGGCTCCAAGTTCGAGTCCCGCTACTGCACCTTCGGCTTTCAGGATGCTGCCGCCCTCGATGAAGGCGGCATGTGGCCGACGGCGTTCGCGCTGACCAGGCTCACGAAACAGGATGAGGCGGCCATCTCCGCGCTGGTGAAGAAGGCGGTCGGCTAGGGCTCCCGCGCGGGCGCCACCAGGGCCACCGCCACCGCGCCGACCACGAGGACGAGCACGGCCACGATGAAGGCCGCACTCACACCATCGACGAACGCTGCCCGACCGGCGGCGGCCAGTTGCTGCCCCCGCTCGCCGAAGGAGGCCAGCTCCGGTGCCGCGGTGAAGGCGACCGAGCCCAGCACCCGCTCCGCGATCTGCGCCGGCAAGCCCACGACCGCCTCGGCCATGCCGTCGCGATAGGCCTGGTTGAGGAGGCTGCCGAGGATGGCGATGCCCAGGGCGCTGCCCAGCTCGCGCGAGGTGTCGTTGACCGCGGAGGCCACGCCCTGCTTGGACATCGGCAGCGAGGCCGTGATGGCGGTGGTCGCAGGCGTGCCCGCGAAGCCCATGCCGAAGGCGAAGAGGACCAGGCCCAGCAGGAAATGCCAGTAGGACGAGTCGACCTGCAGCCCACTGAGCACGAGGAACCCCACGGCCATGGCGACCAGGCCCACTGGCCCCGTGCGCCGGAAGCCGATCCGCTGCGCGATGTGGGGCGCGCGGCGGGCGGTGGGCACCAGCACCAGCGGCATCGGCAGCATGGCGATGGCCGCCTCCAGCGGCGTCCGCCCGGTCACGTACTGGAGATACTGGAGGGCCACGAAGAAGAAGCCGAAGGCCGACAGGAACTGGACCGTGACGGTGAGCGTACCGGCACTGAAACCGCGGTTGCCGAAGAGGCGTGGGTCCAGCAGCGGCTGCTCGCGGCGCCACTCCCAGGCGATGAAGGCGATCGCCCCGACGATCCCCAGGATCAGCCCACCGAGGGTCAGAGGATCGTCCCAGCCGCGCTCGGGTCCCTCGATGACCCCGAACACGAAGGCCGCGACCGCCACCAGCGAGAGGGTCCCGCCGACGAAGTCCAGCGCTGGTGGCTCGCGATCCACCGACGGCGGCACGAACAGCCGCGTGCCGACCAGCGCCACGACCGCAAAGCCCACGTTGAGCGCGAAGAAGGAAGACCAGCTGAACCACTCCAGCAGCAGTGCCGTCACGAAGAGGCCGATGATCGCCCCGCCACCCGCCACGCCGACCCAGAAGCCGATGGCGCGGGGACGCTCCTCCTCCGGGAACGAGGTGGTGATGACCGAGAGCGTGGTGGGCATGATCGCGGCCGCGCCGACGCCCATGGCCATCCGCGCCAGGATGAGTTGCGTGGGATCGGTCACGAAGAAGCCGAAGGCGGCGGACAGACCGAAGACGACCAGGCCGATCGTCAGCAGCAGGCGCCGGCCGTAGCGATCGCCGAGCGCGCCCACGAAGAGCAGCAGGCCGGCGAAGACCACCGTGTAGGCATCCACGATCCAGGTCATCTCGGTCTGGCTGGCGCCGGTGTCACGCGCGATGCTGGGCAGCGCCACCATCAGGCCCGACACCGCGCTGACCACGGCCATCAGGGCCAGGCCCACGGTGGCCAGCACCAGCCGCTGTTGGCGGACGCTCAGCTCCGCTGGCCCATTCGCGTGGTCGGTCATGGTCATATTCCTCGGCGCTATTTCTTCGCTTGGTGAAATGTTATTCTCCGTTCGTGGAAATGGCAAGCGGCGAGAGAAGGTGGGATCGATGAACGCCCGGCGGCGCGGGCCGAGGACGGCGGGAGACGACACGCGCGAGGCCATCCTCGAGACGGCGCGCGACCAGTTCGGCACCCTCGGCTACCGGGCCACCACGTTGCGCGGTGTCGGGTCAGCGGCGGGCGTGGACCCACGCCTGGTGCTGCACTACTTCGGCTCCAAGCGCGAGCTGTTCAGCGCCGCAGTGCGCCTGCCGGTCGATCCGGCCGTCCTCATCAGCGAGGTCTTCGCCAACGAGGCGACCGAGGTCGCCGAAGGTGTCGCGCGCGCGCTCATCGGCATCCTCGAAGACCCCGAGACGCGGCAGCGCGCGCTGGCCGTGATCCGCGCCGCGGCGACCGAGCCGGAGGCGGCGGCCATCATCCGCGAGATGCTCACCCAGGAGGCGCTCGTGCCCCTGACCGCACGCATCGCCCGCGATCAGCCGCTGCTCCGCGCCGGCCTCATCGGTTCGAGCTTCGTGGGCCTGGCCATGGCTCGCTACGTGGTGGCTCTGGAGCCGCTGGCCTCGACCCCCCCAGAAGTGGTCGTGCGCGCCTTCGCGCCCGTCATCGCCCACTACCTCGACGATGACTGGACCGAGACGTCGGGCTAACGCGCGAGCGGGTCGCCCTCGTAGCCGAGCCGATCCCAGGCCGGGCCGCCCGGTGCCTCGATGAGCTCTGTCAGCACGCCGTTGCAGGAACGCGGGTGGATGAAGGCCACCGGCCCCTCAGCGCCTTTGCGCGCCTGCTCGTCGATGATCTCGATGCCACGTGACGCGAGGTCGGCGAGGGTCGCGTCCACGTCGGGTGTCTCGAAGCAGACGTGGTGGAAGCCCTCCCCTTTCTGGTCCAGGAAGCGGGCCACGCCCGTCGTGTCCGAGGTCGGCTGCACCAGCTCGATCTTGGTCTCCCCCACTTCCAGGAAGGCCACGATGACCTCGTCGGACGCGATCGGCAGGACCAGGCCCACCGGCAGCCCGAGCGTGTCACGGTAGAAGGCCAGCGAGCGCTCGATGTCGCGCACGATATAGGCCACGTGATGGACCCGGCTGAACGTGCGACCTGCGACCTCGACCATGGTTCCTCCCGGACTCGGTGAGCTAGACGGTGACGACCTCGCGGTGCTCGCCCCAGACCTCGCGCAGGCGGTCGCTGATCTCGCCCAGCGTGGCCCGCGCCTTGACCGCCTCGATCACCGCCGGGACGATGTTGTCGGTACCGCGCGCGACGGCCTCCAGGCGAATGAGCGAGGCGGTCCAGGCGGCCTCGTCACGTGACGCCCGCACGGCCCGCAGGCGCTCGTTCTGCTCCCGCTCGAGCGCAGGGTCGATGCGCTGCAGGGTCGGAGTCACGGCCTCGTCGTCGGCGAAGCGGTTGACCCCCACCACGATCTGCTCCCCGGCCTCGATCTCGCGTTGCACGCGGTAGGCGGCATCCTGGATCTGGCGCTGCTGATAGCCCGCCTCGATGGCCGCGATGGCACCGCCCAGCTCGTCGATCTCGTCGAGGTAGGCCTGGGCCGCCGCCTCCAGCTCGTTGGTCAGGGTCTCGATGTAGTAGGAGCCCGCGAGCGGGTCGGGCGTGTCGGTGACCCCACTCTCGTGGGCGATGATCTGCTGCGTGCGCAGGGCCAGTCGGGCGGTCTCCGGGGTGGGCAGGGCGAGGGCCTCGTCGCGCGCGTTCGTGTGCAGCGACTGGGTCCCGCCGAGCACGGCCGCGAGCGCCTGCAGCGTGGTGCGTACGACGTTGTTGTCCACCGACTGGGCCGTCAGCGACGAGCCCGCCGTCTGCACGTGGAAGCGGCACATCAAGGAACGTGGGTCGGTGGCACCGAAGCGCTCCCGCATGATGCGCGCCCACATGCGCCGGACGGCCCGGAACTTGGCCACCTCCTCGAAGAAGCTCGCTCCAGGCCCCGAAGAAGAACGAGAGCCGGCCGGCGAAGGCGTCCACGTCGAGCCCGCGGGCCAGCGCGCCCTCTACGTAGGCCATGGCGTCGGCGAGGGTGAAGGCGATCTCCTGGGCCGCGGTCGCCCCGGCCTCGCGCATGTGGTAGCCGCTGATGGAGATGGTGTTCCAGCGCGGCAGCTCGGCGGCGCAGAAGGCGAAGATGTCCGTGACCAGGCGCATCGAGGGCTGCGTGGGGTAGATGTAGGTCCCGCGCGCGATGTACTCCTTGAGGATGTCGTTCTGGGTCGTGCCACCGAGCCGCTCGCGAGGGATGCCCTGCTCATCCGCCACCGCCACGTACATGGCCAGCAGGATGGGCGCGGTGGCGTTGATGGTCATCGACGTCGTGACCTCGTCGAGCGGGAGGTCCGCCAGCAGGACCTGCATGTCGTCGAGCGTGCTGATGGGCACGCCCACCCGGCCGACCTCGCCCGCGGCGAAGGGGGCGTCGGAGTCGTAGCCCATCTGGGTGGGCAGGTCGAAGGCCACCGAGAGGCCGGTCTGGCCCTGCTCGAGCAGGTAGCGGAAGCGCTCGTTGGTCTGGGCCGCCGAGGCGAAGCCGGCGTACTGGCGCATGGTCCACAGCCGCCCCCGGTACATGCTCGGCTGGACGCCCCGGGTATAGGGGTACTCGCCGGGGTAGCCGAGGGCCTCGTCGGGCACGAGGTCGGCGGTATCGGCGGCGGTGTAGAGGTCCGCGATCTCGATGTCCGAGGTGGTGACGAACCGCGGTCGACGCTCGCCGCGACCCTTGAGCGACCCGTCGCGCGTGGTCTCCCGCCAGCGCTCGCGACCCCCATCCGTTGCCATCGCTACCTCACTGTCAGGAGCTCGTCACCGAGCTCCACGCTGCTGTCTGCCGCGACCCGGACCGACTCGACCGTCCCGGCACGCGGTGCGCGCACCTCGTTCTCCATCTTCATGGCCTCGATGGTGAGCAGGCGCTGCCCGGCCTCGACGGTATCACCCTCGCTCGCCCACAGGCGGACCACGCGACCCGGGATCTGCGCCCGCACCACGGCCGCCTTCCGGGTCGCCCCCGCCGCCGCACCCTGGCCGGCTTTCTCCCGCAGCAGCGCGCGCGACTCGTCCTCCACCGCCACCACGAAGGCCCAGCCTGCCACGGTCGTCTCGAAGCGATGGACGCCGGCGGCGCGGTCCGCTGCCGAACGCCGGAGCGGCCGCACCTCCGGGCCACGGCCGGTCGGCGGGGCCAGCTCGGCGGGATCACGATGGACGTGGCCATCGGCGAGCCCCTCGACGTGCATGCGGTAGTGGCCGCGGTGTTCGCGGTGGTCGCTCACGTCCACGGCTCCGGCCGCCAGCCGCGAGCGGGATCGACGCATGGCGGCTCGGTCGCGCCAGCCGTGGCCGACCGCCGGTCGAGCGCAGCCAGGTAGCGAGCGACCGCGTCGGCGGCGCGCTCGGCAGCCGCCTCGCGGAGCGGCTCGGGCGCCCACTCCCGCTCGACCGTGTCCGTGCGCAGCTGGCCCTCGAGGAAGACCGGCTGCCGCAGCAGCCAGGCGTGGAACGGCAATGTCGTCTGCACCCCGCCGGCCTCGAACTCGTCGATCGCCCGGCGGGCACGGGCCAGGGCGCCCTCGCGATCGGGCGCGGCCACCAGCACCTTGGACAGCAGGGGGTCGTAGTCGGCCGGCACCCGCCAGCCTTCCTCCACGCCCGAATCGACGCGCACGCCCGCCCCGGCTGGCTCACGCCAGCGAGTGATCGTCCCGGGCACCGGCAGGAAAGCGCGCCCGGGGTCCTCCGCGCTGATGCGCAGCTCCAGCGCGCAACGCTCCGGCCGAGCTGCGCGGGCGGCCGCCTCGAGCACCGCTGCGGAGAGCGGGGCACCGGCGGCGATGAGGATCTGCTCACGCACCAGGTCGAGGCCGCTGACCAGCTCGGTGACCCCGTGCTCGACCTGCAGCCGGGCGTTGACCTCGAGGAAGTAGAACGACCCATCGGGTGCGTAGAGGAACTCGGCCGTGGCCGCGTTGCGCAGCCCCACCTCCCGCGCCACCGACACCGCCAGCCCGTGGAGCGCCTCGCGCTGGGCCCGGGTCAGCCCCGGCGCTGGCGCCTCCTCTACCAGCTTCTGGTGGCGGCGTTGGGCGGAGCAGTCGCGTTCGCCCAGCGCGACCACCTGTCCGGCCGCATCGCCGAGGAGCTGCACCTCGACGTGGCGACCACCCTCGATGAGCCGCTCCAGGTAGACCTCGCCACGGCCGAAGGAGCCCTCCGCCTCGCGCACCGCGGCCGCCACCGCCTCGACCAGCTCGGCCGGCGCGTCCACCCGGCGCATGCCGCGCCCACCGCCGCCGGCGGCAGCCTTGATGAGCAGCGGGTAGCCGACCTCCCTGGCGGCCGCTTCGATCCGAGCCGCCGCGCCGGCCTCGCCGACCGGCAGGGGCTCGTCCGTGCCGGGCACCACCGGCACCCCCGCGGCCAGGGCGGTCCGGCGCGCCTCGATCTTGTCACCCAGCCCCGCCAGCGTGGCCGGGGTCGGTCCCACGAAGGCCAGCCCGGCCCCCTCCACCGCCGCCCCGAAGGCCGCCTGCTCCGAGAGGAACCCGTAACCCGGGTGGACCGCCTCCGCACCGCTCGCGAGCGCCGCCTCCACGATGACCTCGCCGCGCAGGTAGGACTCGGCGGCGGGCGGCGGGCCGAGGCGCACGGCCTGGTCGGCAAGGCGCACGTGGAGCGCTTCCGCGTCCGCGTCGGAATAGACCGCCACCGTCTCGATCCCCAGGTCCCGGCAGGTGCGGCCGATGCGCACCGCGATCTCACCGCGGTTGGCCACCAGCAGCCGGCGGAAGGGGGGCTCGACCGTCACGGGTGGCGCCATCCGCAGACCCAGCCGTCTTTACGCAAAGACGGCCTCACAGGGGGATGTTGCCGTGCTTGCGCCGCGGGTTTTCATCACGCTTGCCCTGCAGCATCTCGAAGGCGGCGATGACCCGCGGCCGCGTCTCTGAGGGCACGATGATGTCGTCGAGGTAGCCTCGGCCGGCCGCGACGTAGGGGTTGGCGAAGCGCTCCTCGTACTCGTGGGTCAGGCGGGCGCGCTCGGCTTCCCTGTCATCGGCCTCGGCCAGCTCGTCGCGGAAGATGATGCTGACCGCGCCGGCGGGACCCATGACCGCGATGCGCGCCGTGGGCCAGGCCAGGTTGACGTCGCCGCGGACGTGCTTGCTGCTCATGACGTCGTAGGCGCCCCCGTAGGCCTTGCGCGTGATGACGGTGACCTTGGGCACGGTGGCCTCGCAGTAAGCGTAGAGCAGCTTGGCTCCGTGGCGGATGATGCCGCCGTGCTCCTGGGCCACACCGGGCAGGAAGCCGGGCACGTCCTCGATGGTCAGGAGGGGCACGTTGAAGGCATCGCAGGTGCGCACGAAGCGGGCGGCCTTGTCCGAGGCGTCGATGTCCAGCGCGCCTGCGAGCACCGCCGGCTGCTGGGCCACGATCCCCACCGACCGGCCGTCGAAGCGGGCGAAGCCGACGATGAGGTTGGCCGCCCAGGCCGGCTGCAGCTCGAGGAACTCGCCGTCATCCACGATGCGGTCGATGACCTCGTGCATGTCGTAGGGCTGCGCGGGCGACTCGGGGATGACGTCGTCGAGCGCCTCGTCGCGCCGGTCGCGCGGATCGCTGGCCGCCAGGCAGGGCGCGGTGGTGGTGTTGTTCTGGGGCAGGTGGCCCAGCAGCCGGCGCGCGGTGGCCAGCACGGACCCCTCGTCGGGGGCCGCGTGGTGGGCCACCCCGCTGATCGAGGTGTGCACCGAGGCGCCCCCGAGGTGCTCACGGTCCACGGCCTCGTGCGTGACCGTCTTGACCACGTCCGGCCCGGTCACGAACATGAAGGAGGTGCCCTCGACCATGAGCGTGAAGTCGGTGATGGCCGGGGAGTAGACGGCGCCGCCCGCACACGGGCCCATGATCAGCGAGATCTGGGGGATCACGCCGCTGGCCATGGTGTTGCGCAGGAAGATGTCGGCGTAGCCGCCGAGCGAGACCACGCCCTCCTGGATGCGAGCGCCACCGCTGTCGTTGAGGCCGATGACCGGCGCACCGACCTTCACCGCGAGGTCCATGATCTTGCAGATCTTCTCCGCGTGGGCCTCGCTCAGGGAGCCGCCGAAGACGGTGAAGTCCTGGCTGAAGACGAACACGGTCCGGCCGTCGATCTGGCCGTGCCCGGTGACCACGCCGTCGCCGAGGATCCGCTGCTCGTCAAGTCCGAAGTCGTACGAGCGGTGCGTGACGAAGGCGTCGAACTCGACGAAGGTGTCCGGGTCAAGCAGCAGCTCCAGCCGCTCGCGAGCGGTCAGCTTGCCCTTGGCGTGCTGCTGGTCGATACGGGCCTGGCCACCACCGAGGTGGGCCTGCTCCCGCAGCTGATGCAGGCGCTCGATCTGCGCCCGGTTGTCGCTCACGCCGCCTCTCCCATCTGCCTCGGCTGCCGCGGCCATGCCCCGACCGGCCGCTGCAGCATGGTAGCGCGCGGCCGCCCCTCGGAGTCACGCTCGCCGTCTGGGCGCTCGGGTGGTGGGCGGATGCACCATTCGCTAGACTTTGGCCGGGAAGCCGCTCGTCGTCGCGCGGCACCACCGGGAGGGTGCCTTGGCACGGATCATCTCCATCGCCAACCAGAAGGGCGGCGTGGGCAAGACCACCACGTCGATCAACCTTGCAGGTGCGCTGGCGGAGCGCGGCCGGAAGGTGCTCTGCCTGGACATGGATCCGCAGGCGAACCTGACCGTGGGACTCGGGCTCAACGCGCGAGACATCGAGGTCTCCATCGCCAACGTGCTGCTGGACCCATCGCTCTCACTGGAGGACATCATCGAGGCCACCACCACCGAAGGCGTGGACGTGGCCCCGTCGGACATCGACCTCTCGGCCACGGAGAACCAGCTCTTCAGCACCATCGGCCGCGAGCACGCCCTGCGCGAGGTGCTCCACGGCTGGGCCGAGAAGCAGTACGACTACATCGTCATCGACTGCCCACCCACGCTGGGCCTGCTGACCATCAACGCGCTGGTGGCCTCGGACGGGGTCATCATCCCGGTCCAGACGCAGTACTACAGCCTCAAGGGCTTCCGCGCCCTGGCCAACCTGGTGACCCAGATCCAGGGCAAGGGGCTCAACCCGCGCCTGCGCATCCTGGGCATCCTGCCCACCTTCTACGACGGCCGCACGAACCTGGCCAAGGACATGCTCGCCGAACTCTCCGAGCTGGGGGACTACCACGTGTTCCACTCGATCGTGAAGCAGACCGTCCGCCTGGGCGAAGCCCCACTCGCGGGCGTACCCGTGACCTCGTACGCCCGCCGCTCGGCTGCCGCCGAGACCTATCGCGCCCTGGCGCAGGAGGTGATCGACCTTGGCTAGACCGGACTTCCGCTCGCAGGCGGCAGCGCGCCTCTCGAGCGAGCGCGACGGATATACGCCCGCCCTCATGGATCTGCTCAAGCCGGACGAACCCGGCGGCGCGCGCGACATTCGCCGCCTACCGCTCGACCGCGTCCAGACCAACCCGGCCCAGCCCCGGCGCCACTTCGACGAGGACGCGCTGGCCGACCTGGCCGCGTCGATCCGCGAGCACGGGGTGCTGCAGCCCATCCTGGTGCGGCCCTTCGGCGAGGGCTACCAGATCGTGGCCGGCGAGCGTCGCTGGCGAGCGTCGCGACTGGCCGGCCTGCTGGTCATCCCCGCCATCGTCGAGCAGATCGATGACGAGGACGCCCTGGAGATCGCCATCATCGAGAACCTCCAGCGCGAGGACATCTCACCGCTGGAGGAAGCGGAGATGTTCGCGCGCATGACCATCGAGCACGGCTACAGCTTGCGCAAGCTGGCCACCAAGCTGGGCAAGGACAAGGGCTACCTGGAGAACCGGCTGCGACTGGTCGATGCGCCCGAGGACGTGCGCGCGCTGGTGGCCGAGCGCAGCGACACGCTCTCGCACGCCTACGAGCTGATGAAGGTGACCGACCCGCGCAAGCGCCGCCGCCTCGCGCGGCAGGTGGCCGCGGGTGAGCTGAGCCTGGTCAAGCTGCGCCAACGCATCGAGGGTCGACCCAAGGCCGAGCCGGGTGCAGTCGACCCCGCGGGCGAGGAGCTGGCGGTGGCCGATGTCGCCTGGGCGGACGAGGCAGTCCTGGCCGAGGCGAACGCGCCGGCACCCGAGCCTGGGGTCCCGCTAGAGGCCGATCAGGCCGGCGATACCGTGGGTGAGTCCTATGTGGCGGTGCCCATCGTGGTGGACGAGGCGCCTGACCACGAAGGGGCCGTGGGCCTGGACGTGGCCAGTGACCACCTATCCGCCGCCATCGCCGAGCTCACCGCCGCGCTGACCACCGACCCGGCGCTGGCCGAGGCCTCCGGGCACGAGCGGCAGCAGTTCGCCAAGTACCTGACCATGGCCAAGATCAAGCTGGAGAACGCTATCGCGGTGGTGCGACAGAGCGACCGCGGGCTGAGCCACACCCTGGTGAGCCAGCTGGAGGAGGCCATGACCGCCGCCGAGCAGGCCGCCCAGTCCGCCGCGGAGCCGCGCGACTAGCCGGTCGTCGGCCCGCTCCCTGGCCTGCCCATGCTGCCCTTGACCATCCCCGCCGAGCTGTTCTACCTGGCGCTGGCGGTGGCCATCGGCGCGCTCCTCTATCGCTACTTCACCACGCGCGGCGGCATCGAGCTGCTGCGCCCCGATTACGCCCGGCTGCCCGCCGAGGGCCAGGCGCCGGTCGGGGCACACCTCGTGCGCTGGCGGGCGAGCGACGGCGGCTCGTTCGTGGCGGCCTGGCCGCTCGAGAGCGGCCAGGCGGTGCTCATGGAGGTCGTCTTCGACGGGTCCGACCAGGAGGCGCCCGACGCCGGACGGCTTTCCGTCCGCGTCGACCGTCGCCAGCTCGTACGTGACGTGGGCTGGACCGAGCGGATCCGCGACCGGTCGCTGCGCAGTGACGTGGAGGCGGTGCTGCGCGTCCTGCAACAGGAGGCGGCCCGAGCCCGGTCGGACCGCCAGCGGGTAGCGAGCGCGCGGATCGTCGGCGACGACCGAGAGGACCGGGGCTAGGACAGGCTAGGCGGACGCCGGTGCGGCAGGGCCGGTCGGTGCCTTGAACACGTCCGTCTCGTCGATGGCAAAGGGGCGGATGAGCGCGTGGAAGGCGAGGAAGGCCAGGCCGATGACGCCACTGCCGATGACGAGCGTGGTGGCATAGGCCAGCTCCAGGTCGTCCCTGCTGGGGACCGCCGGTACCGGCAGCAGGCGCGCCAGGCCGAAGAGCGTTCCCGCGCCGACGAGGATGAGCCCGGCGCCACCGAGGAGGAGCGCCACCAGCAGGAAGCCGATCCGGCGCGGCCGGTGGAACGAGCGCACCCGGCCGTCCACCGCCAGGGCGCCGAGCACGAGCGAGGCGATGGCGAGCACGACGAACGCGGCCCCGATGACGTCGGACAGGCGGTGCCAGCCGGCGATGCCCACGGCCTGTGCGATGCCCGTGGCGTAGACGACCGCGACCAGCGTGGTCAGCGGGCGCAGTGCATACGGCACTACCAGCACCGCACCGATGCCGATCGCGACCGCCACCGTCACGTGCCCGCTGGGGAAGCTGTTGCTGAGCCAGCTGGGCGGCGCGTCGATAAGCTCCGGCCGGAGGAGCACCCGCTTGGCCAGCTCGGTCGTGACCGCGGAGCCGGCCATGACCGCAGCCGCGGCGAGCGCGAGGGCGGGCTTGCGGCGCAGGAGGGCCACCAGCATCACCACCGCGATGGAGACCGCGAAGCCCATCGCGCTGATCGAGCTCAGGTCCTGCAGCGAGTCAGCGCGCAGTTCGCGGAACTCGTCGCGCGCTCCGAGCAAGGCCAGGTTCTCCAGCTCCTGGCCCAAGGGGTTGAGCACGAAGAGCACGTCCGCCAGGGCGACCATCAGGGCCGCGCCGGCCGCGGCCAGCCAGAAGCGACCTGGGCGGGCGGGGGTGCCGGTCGCGGTCGTGCGCGGCACGCCGCTAGATGAAGACCAGGGTCTCGAAGCCGTTGACGAGGAAATCCACCATCTGCTCGCGGGCGCGATCAGAGCGTGCGCGCAGGCCGGGCACGAGGAAGTGGAGCGAGATGGCCGGCAGCATCAGCTGGCCCTCGGCTGTACGCCCGATGGTGGCGGGCGCGCCACCCCCGGCGGTGAAGGCACGCTCGATGCCGGCATCGTCAAGGCCGGTGGCGGCCCGGAAGTCGGCCAGCACGGGGATCACGCCGCGGCGGATGGACATGTCACGCATGAACTCGATCATCCAGGCATCGAGCTGCTCGTCCGGCTGCTCGTTCAGCCGCTCGCGGTAGACCGCCGGATCCCCGGACAGACCCTCTGACGACAAGGCGTGCTCCTCTGGTGTGTATGGCTCACTCGAAATGGTACTGCGCCGGACATCCTTCATGGCGCCGTCACGCGGGCTGGCTACTATCTAGGCATGTTCCTCTTCCGACGACCTTCCACCATGCCCGAGCGGTCCGAGGCTCTGCCCGGCCGGGCCGAGGCCATCACCATCACCGAGCCGCATCACGTGAATGGCGCCACGCTCACGCCGCCATGGCCAGATGGGGCCCGCACCGCCATCTTCGGCCTGGGTTGCTTCTGGGGGGCGGAGAAGGCCTTCTGGGAGACGGATGGGGTCATCTCGACCGCGGTCGGCTATGCCGGCGGCTACACGCCCAATCCCACCTACGAGGAGACCTGCACCGGCCGGACCGGCCACGCCGAGGTCGTGCTCGTGGTCTATGACCCCGAGCGGGTCTCGTACGAGGCGCTGCTCAAGCGCTTCTGGGAGCACCATGACCCCACCCAGGGCATGCGCCAGGGCAACGACCAGGGCACGCAGTATCGGTCGCTCATCATGGTCGGCTCGCCGCAGGAGCGGGCCGCGGCGGAAGCCTCACGCGATGCCTACCAGGAGCAGCTGACGGCTGCGGGCTACGGCACGATCACCACCGAGATCACCGATGCGGGACCGTTCTACTACGCCGAGCCCTACCACCAGCAATACCTCTCCAAGAACCCCAACGGCTACTGCCCCGACCACGGCACGGGCGTGGCCTGCCCCATCGGGGTCGGGGTCGCGTTCGACTCGGAGGAAGAGGCGGTCACATCGGTGAGCGGTAACACGGGCAGTCCACCACCTCCAGACTGAACCCCGGCGATCGTCTCTCAGGGGAAGCCTCCGCCCATCGACATCACCGCGGGCGGCCACGAGCTACGGGCCCGTCACGACGACCCGATGCTCGTTGCGTATCGCCCAGGCTTGGTTACAGGGTCGGAGGTGCGGCCCAGGAAGCGGTGAGTCGCGACCGAGAAACACACCCCCACCGGGCGCACGCCGATGGGGGTGTGATACGGGGAAAGGGAGTCCCGCGACGAGAGACTGACTCCTGGTGTGTGGCGTCGTCTGTAACGCACGGAACCCATGGCATGGACGCCCCGGTCGTTGCCGGCTCACGTTCTGGCTGATCTCACCATACGGTGGCGCCCCCAAGCTTCCTTTGGGGGCGCCGGTCTGGACCGCGGGACTCGCGGTGATAGCTACTCGGAGGCGGCGTCCGGCGCGAACAGCTCAGCCGCATCGAGGGCCGCGCCGTCCACGGCGGTGCCGCCCACGACCAGGGCGCGTCCGTCCGGGAGGAGCGTGGTCGTGGGGTCGTCGTGCCCGACCGCGAGCGAACCCGCTGCACTGAAGGCGCCGGTCGCCGGGTCCCAAGCCTCGGCAGAACGATCGAGTCCTTCGGTATTGCCACCGCCCAGGACGAGCACGCGTCCGTCGGGCAGCAGCGTCGCGGTCTCTTTCGCCCGGGACCGGAGGAGCGGACCCGTGGCGCTGAAGGTCGCCGTGTCCGGATCCCAGAGCTCGGCGGAGGCGGTGTCCCACGGATCGCCGCTCAGGTTGCCCCCGGTGATCAGGACTCGACCGTCAGGGAGCAGCGTGCTGCTGTGGTCGTAGCGAGCTTCGGCCAGATCGCCGGCGGGCCCGAAGGACATGGACGCGGGGTCCCAGATCTCGGCGAGCGCGCGCGCGTTGATACCCTCGGCGCCACCGGTCACAAGCACGCGACCATCCGGGAGCAGCGTCGCGTCATGCTGCCAGCGCGCCTCCGCCAGCGTCCCGGCCGGCGAGAAGGTGTCCGTCTGCGGATCCCACATCTCGGCTGACGTCAGCCACTCGAAGTCGCCGCCGTACCCGCCGATGACGAGCACCCGGCCGTCAGGCAACATGGTCGCGGAGTGCAGCTGCCGCCCCACCGCCAGCGTCCCGGCCGGCGAGAAGGTGTCCGTCTGCGGATCCCACACCTCGGCCGTATCGAGCCAGCTGTCGTCGTTGCCGTAGCCACCGATCACCAGCACACGCCCGTCCGGCAGCAGCGTGGCGGTGTGGTCGTAGCGCGCTTCGATCAGCTCACCGGCCGGTGCGAACTCGCCGGTCTGTGGATCCCAGCGCTCGGCCGTCGCCTCGGCCGTGCGGTCATCCGCCTGTCCGCCGATGACGAGCACGCTGCCATCCGCCAGGCCCGTGGCCGTGTGGCGCTGGCGAGCTTCGAGGAGCGGGCCGGAGTCGGTGGCAGGGATCGCGACCGCCGGTTGTGAGGGGGCCTGGTCGAATGGTCGCGCGACCAGGAACGCACTGCCGATGGCGAGGACGGCCGCGGCCGCCACGATCTTGGCTGGACTGAACATGGACAGGGTCCTCCCTGTGAGTGTGGGGGAGTGGCCACTCACGGCCACGATGGGCTCGGACCGGTACTCCGTGTCGGAGGGGTCCTGGCGGTGGCCGGCTGCGCGCCCGCGGAAGGGCAGCGGCCACCAGGTGCGGCGCTGACGGGTCTGCGGCAGCCGAGCCATGACTCGGGCGACCGTCAGCGGCGCGCTGTGCGGGGAGCGGCTGGTGGAATCCAGCCACTCGTCCACGATCTTGTTGAGCTGATCTTCGGTCGGCATCACACGACCTCCTGCCGCACCGGCCGGACCGGCTGTGGTCGACCGTCGGCCTCGATGGCGGCGCGTAGCCCTTGCAGTGCTCGACTGAGCCTGGACTTCACCGTCCCGACCGGCACCCCCAACACGTCTGCGACCTGTTCCAGGGGCAGGCCCTGGAGGCGGTGGAGGACGACGACGGCCCGGTGGTCGACCGACATCCGAGCGAAGGCTCGCTCGAGCTGATCCCGGTGGGCGATGGCGTTGTACTCGTCGGCAGCGACCGGTTCGTACGCTTCTGGTACGACCGAATTGGACGTCCATGTCGGGCGTCGCTTGGCTTCCGCGTAGCAGATCCTGATGAGCAGTCGATAGGACCAGCCCTCGAAACGGGCTGGGTCGCGCAAGCCCCGGATGTCACGCCAGATGTCGAGCAGCGCTTGCTGTACGGCGTCCTCGGCGAGGTGGGGATCGCGAAGGATGCCGACGGCGACGGCCTGCAGCCGGGCGTGACTCCTCAGGGCCAGCGCCTCGAACGCCTCCTGATCGCCCGTCTGTGCTCGTCGCACGAGGTCGTGATCCATACCCTCACATCCCTGCGTCCCTGGCCATCCCCCGATGTCCGGACCCCATCGTTTGGGGGCCTACACATGCAACGGGCTGGTCTGGGCGCTCCCAGGTTCCATCTTCGCTGGTGTCACCTCGCCGCGAGCCGGTCGGGCGCTCTACGGGCTGCCCCACTCGACGGTGTCCTTCGCCGCGTAGTCGCGCGGCCCATCCTCGACGACCAGCACCAGGCCCAGGCAGCCGGACCGGGCCGAAGGGCGTGACGCGCCAGGGCCTCGATGCGCGCGGCGCTCAGCGTCGTCTTGGTGTGACTCGTGACCATGGACGCTCCTCTCGTCAGACCAGGGCGAACCGCGGGACGGTGATCGGCGCCCGCGGGACGCGGTCGGGCTCGAAGCGCTCGACCAGGTCCGCCAGCGCCACCTGCTCGCCCGGCTCCGCCAGGTCGAGCGACTCGGCGATCCAGGTGCTGACCTGCTCGGCCCCCACACCAGCCGCGGCCAGCGCCGACAGCGTGACCGCGCCGTCTCGCTTGGCCAGCCGCTCGCCGGCCTCGTTGAGCACGAGCGGGACGTGCAGGTACTCGGGCGTGTGGTAGCCCAGGAGACGCTGCAGCAGGATCTGCCGGGGCGTGGAGTCGAGCAGGTCGTCGCCGCGCACCACCTGCGTCACGCCCTGGTCGGCATCGTCCACGACCACGGCCACGTTGTAGGCGGGTGTGCCGTCGTTGCGCCGCAGCACGAAGTCGTCCACGCCTCGGCTCGTCAACCCGGCCAGTCGGTCGGTGAAGACCACCTGCTCCGCGTCAGCCCACAGTCGCAGGGCCGGTGGTCGGCCGGTGGCGCGATACTTCGCCACCTGCGTCGCGGTGAGGGTGCGACAGGTCCCGGGGTAGGCATCGGGCGGCAAATGCGGCGCCGACGGGGCGGCCTCGATCTCCGCCCGGATCTGCCGGCGCGTGCAGTAGCACTCGTAGACCCGGCCATCCCCCCGCAAGCGCTCGATCGCAGCCTCGTACCGCGCGAACCGGTCGCTCTGTCGCAGCAGGGCCCCGTCCCAGTCGAGCCCGATCGCCGCCAGGTCGGCCAGCTGTCTCGCTTCGTGCTCCGGGCGTGAACGCTGCCGGTCCAGGTCCTCCACGCGCAGCAGGAAACCGATGCCGGCAGCTCGCGCGGCCAGCCAGGACACGGCTGCGGTCCGCAGGTTGCCGAGGTGGAGCTCGCCGGTGGGCGAAGGCGCGAAGCGACCACGCATGTGACCATTCTGGGCTGTGGCGACCAAACCCGACCGACGGGCACGCATGGCCTGCATCCTCAAGCGCGACGGGCGCTGTTGCGTGTGGTGTGGCCGAGCGCTCGAGGTCGGCCTGGTCCCCGCCACCACCGACCACGTCGTGCCGCGCCTCAAGGGCGGCCCCAGCTGGATCGAGAACGAGGTCGCGGCCTGCCGGCGCTGCAACGGCCAGCGGCGGCACCTCACGCCGGCCGAGTGGATCGAGGAGTGCGAGCGCCGGGGCTGGCAGCCGGCTCGGGAGATCATCGTCGCGCGGCTGCAGGCCCTCGCCGCGGCCATCGATCGCGAGGGCGGGCAGCGTCGGGCACGCGTGTACGTCCGCTCGCAGCTGCGCCGCCTGGCCGGCAGTGACGCGCACCGGGCCTAGCAGCGCGGGCAGGATCGTCGGCCGCGCCCAGCTCAGGTCGGCGGCGGATCAGCGGTCGATGCCGCCTCGGCCGTAGACGCAGGGTCGGATCCGGCTGGAGCGGATCCGGCTGGGTCGGGTGTGGCTCTCGCCGGTCGCGGCGCGGTGGGAGCCGGCTCCGGTTCCTTCGCCGGGGGTTTGTTCGGCTGGTCTGGCGCGGACGTCGGCTGTGGCTCGTGCACGGGGGCGGGCGTAGGTTCGCGCTCGGGTGCAGGTGTGGGCGACGGTGACGGGGCGGGCTGTGACGAACGAGTGCGGGGCTCCAGGACGGGTCGGTCTGTCGCTGCCTGCGCAGGCTTCGGCTCGTTCCTCGCGGTCGTCGCGGATGCCGGCACGGGCTTGAACCTGACGGCGTCCACCGCGACGCGACGCTTCAGCGAGCGGCCTTCACCGGTCCTGTCCGCCAACCGCACGATGGGTGTGGTCGTCAGCCGATGGATCCCGAGGCTGACCCACTCACCGCGCCGTTTCCACTGGTTCCGCGTACGCGCCGTCCAGCCATCCGCCGTGCGCACGCGGTACCGGGCCTTGCGGGTGGTGGCGTCCCGCTTCGGGATCTTGACCAGGATCTTGTAGGTCCCGGCCTTCGGCAGCACCGGTCGCCAGATCGCCACCGCCCGCGCGCTGGAGGAGCGGGCGCGTAGCCAGGAGTGGCGCCCACCGTAGCCCCAGCGGCCCGAATGCCAGCCGACGCCAGCCGCCACGAATGACGGACCTCGGTCATCGACCGTCACCACCCGCAGGACCGGACTTACCGGCCGAGGCGTCGGGGTCGGCGTGGGCGTCGGGGTCGGCGTGGGCGTCGGGGTCGGCGTGGGCGTCGGGGTCGGCGTGGGCGTCGGGGTCGGCGTGGGCGTCGGGGTCGGGCGTCGGGCGTCGGCGTCGGGGTCGGGCGTCGGGCGTCGGGGTCGGGGTCGGGCGTCGGGCGATCGGGGTCGGGGTGGGCGTCGGGGTCGGGGTCGGGGTCGGGGTGGGCGTCGGGGTCGGGGTCGGGCGTCGGGCGTCGGGCGTCGGGGTCGGGGTCGGGGTGGGCGTCGGGGTCGGGGTGGGCGTGGGCGTCGGGGTCGGGGTCGGGGTGGGCGTCGGGGTCGGGGTCGGGGTCGGGGTGGGGGTCGGGGTGGGCGTCGGGGTCGGGGTGGGCGTGGGCGCGGGCGTCGGGGTCGGCGTCGGGGTCGGGGTCGGACCACAGGCCGCGGCCAGATCACCGATGTTCAACCGATCGCCAGTCCGGGTCCTGGTCGCCAAGGAGCTCGTCGGCGTGCCGGTGCCCAGGATCAGGCTGCGGAGCTCGTCTGCCTCTAAGGTAGGATCAAGACTCGCGCAAAGGGCGGCCGCCCCGGTCACGTGTGGAGTCGCCATGCTGGTACCTGTCAACCACGCGTAGCCATCTCCCGACGCGAGCGGCCAGGTGCTGACGATGTTCGTCCCCGGCGCTCCCAGGTCCACGGCTGCTGCACCGAAGTTGGACGATGCAGCCAGCGAGCCATCCTGCTCGATGTTGGCCACCGACACGATGCAGTCCCACCCGCGGGAGCTGCCGTCGGCACGGTCGGTGCAGGGAAGCGCCGCCGGATAGTAGGGTCGGTTGCCATCGATGTCCCGGCCGTTGTTGCCGGCCGCGGCCACGAAGAGGATCCCTTCGTCACCCCCGCGCTCGATGGCATCGAGCAGCGCCTGTGGATAAGGGTCGCTCGGCTGGTGGAGGTAGCCCCAGCTGTTGTTCGTGGCCACCATGGACAGCCCCTGATCGCGCTTCAGTGCGGTCACATAGTCAAGTGCGGCGATCGCGTCACTGATCAGCCCGCCGTCGGGCGTCAGGAACTTCACCGGCACGATGGTGACGTCCCAGACGACGCCGGCCACACCGACGCCGTTGCCGCCAGCCGCTCCGATGGTGCCCGCCACGTGGGTCCCGTGCGAGTCGTCGATGCCGTCGTAGACCGATGCGTCGCCGTTGGCGAAGTCCCAGCCGTGGACGTCATCGACGTAGCCGTTGCCGTCGTCATCGATGTTGTTGCCGGGCACTTCGCGCGTGTTCGTCCAGATGTTGGCCGCGAGGTCCTCGTGCTGCCAACTGACGCCCTCGTCGACGACCGCCACGTACACGGCCCGATCACCGGTCGCACCAGCAGCCCATGCGGCCTGGGCAGCCGACCCGTAGCCGCCGGAAGCCATGCCCCAGAGCTGCCCGCCCACGAAGTAGGGGTCGTTCGAGGTCTCCGCCGCATGTACGACGTAGTCCGGCTCGGCGTAGGCCACGCCGGCCTGCGTGCGCAGCCGCTCGGTCGCCTGGGCCACGGTCTGGCCCGGTGGCAGGCGCACGAGCACCGTGTCCTGCGTGAGGGGCGAGATGGGAGTCACCCCGCGCGCCTGGACCGATCGGGTGGCCCTCGCCCTCGAGGCGCCCGAGGCGCCGGGCTCGAAGCCCACGATGACGACTCCGCGGGCGTGTCCGAGCGCCAGCCCGGGAGCATCGTGGACGTTGCCAACGCTGGCCAGGACCGGCGTGGACATCACCGGCGAGAGCACGGGCGGCACGGCCATGCTGAGGGCGAGAAGGGCGACCAGCGAGCGGAGGCCGATCCGAAGGAGGGGGGTTCGAATCATCTGCGTGATGGTAGGCCGCAATCGGCCAGTGCGGGCATGGCCCTTTCGGTCAGGACCCCAGGCTCCGCGACTGCCTGCGTGGACGAGCCGGCCGGTGGCGGAAGACCGAACTTGCTACGGATGTTGGAATGTGTGGCGTGGTAGTATCGGTTCACACGGGCGAATAGTGCCCATCACACACGCGCGGCAACACTGTCACTCATTCTCATCGGCTACGGCGAGAACGTTTCGCTGGGGACCGCTCGAGAAGGAGTTTCCTTGTTCACCACCTCCTCTGATAAGACGCTGACCTGCGCTGATTGCGACAGTGAGTTCGTCTTCACTGCCAGCGAGCAGGAGTTCTTCGCACAGAAGCAATTCAGCGAGCCGCGTCGCTGCCCCTCCTGCCGAGCCTCACGCAAGCTCTCGCGAGGCGGCTACAGCGAGCAGCCCCGGAACGGCGGCAGCAGCTACTCGGGCGGCGCGGAACGCGAGATGTTCTCCGCCACCTGCGCGAGCTGCGGCCGGGAGGCCCGCGTGCCGTTCCAGCCGAGCGGCGCCAAGCCCGTCTACTGCAGCGATTGCTTCACGGCGCAGCGATCCAGCTACCGCTGAGCACATGGTGTTCTCGCTCACACCGGCTGCCGCGTCAGCCATGACCGAGGCCCGCGGAGAGGTCGGAGCCCCAGACGAATGGGGCATCCGCTTCTTCGGCCGGACCGATGTGTCCGGCGCTATCACCTTCGACTTCGTGGCCGGCCCCGAGCCGGACGACAGCCTCGGGGGATCGAGCACGATGCGTACCTACGTGGACGCAGCGATCCATCAACGGATCGGCGATGCGACCGTCGATTTCCAGGATCTCGACGGCAGCGCGGAGCTGGTGATCCGACCCCATCGGAACAGCGGCTCACGCTGACCCGAACTTCAAGCACAGGAGGCCGACATGGCCACAGGAACCATCAAGAAGCTCGTCTCTGATCGCGGCTTCGGCTTCATCACCGCGAGTGATGGCAAGGACTATTTCTTCCACCGCAACGAGCTCGACTCCTCGAGCGACTTCGATCGCCTCATCGGCGGTGAGCAGGTCGAATTCGAGATCAGCAACAGCCCCAAGGGCCCCCAGGCCTCGCGCGTGCGCCTGACCTAGTCGCAACGCGCCCAGTCTGACGATGGCCCCCGCCGAGTGCGGGGGCCGTTCTGTGCCCAGCGCCGGAGACGAACGAGGTCGCACCCATGAAGCGAGACGTCTCGACGCGGATCGACCGGGTCTGTCACGGAGCCGGCGAGCCTGGTCTTCGCGATCGCGGTCGCCGCTACCTACCCGCGGGTAGCGCCGAGCTGGTGGACATGGAGGTGATGGCCATCGTCGACACGCTGCCTGCCGACGACGTGACGGAGCTGGCCTCGATCGGCTAGGCCGGCAAGCACCGGAGGAGCGATCTGCGTGTGCCACACAGGTGGCACGACCGCCTCGCAGGCTCGGCCACGATCGGCTCGACGAGCGGGCGACCCAGGGGTCGAGTCCGATACGCTTGGGCAGAGGGAGGATGCAGATGGCGTTTCGGTTCGTCCACACCGGTGACCTGCACCTCGACAGCCCCTTCGTCGGCCTGACCACGGAGGCACCCGCGAGCGTGGTGGACACGCTGCGCGACTCGACCATCAGCGCCTGGCGCAACATCGTGGAGCTGACGCTCGCGCAGGAGGCGGACTTCCTGCTCGTCGCCGGCGACGTCTTCGAGCGCGCCAACCGGACCCTCCGCGGCCAGCTCGTCTTCCGCGAGGGACTGGCCCGCCTGGCGGACGCCGGCATCGCCTCGTTGGTGGTGACCGGCAATCACGATCCGCTCGATGGGTGGGAGCCCAGCGTGACCTGGCCGGACCTGGCCCACCGCTTCCCGGCGGGTGAGGTCACCTCGCGTCCGGTGACGCGCGGCGGCCTGGAGATCGCCCGCGTCCATGGCATCAGCTACCACCAGCGCGACATCACGGAGAACCTCGCCCGGCGCTTCAGGCGCGAGGCGGGCGAGACCTTCACCATCGGGCTCCTGCACGCCAACGTGGGTGGCGAGGAGGGCCACGCGAACTACGCCCCGTGCAGCCTCGCCGACCTGCGTGACAGCGGCCTGGACTACTGGGCCCTCGGGCACATCCACGCTCACCGTGTCCTGTCCACAGCGGACCCGGTCATCGTCTACTGCGGCAATCCCCAGGGTCGGGATCCGGGTGAGGCCGAGCCACGCGGGTGTTACGTCGTGGACGTGAACGACGCTGGGCGGATCGAGCCACGCTTCGAAGCCGTCGACGTCGTGCGCTGGCAGCTGCTGGAGGTGCCGGTCGACAGCCTGGCTACGGAAGAGGCGCTGATCGGTGCGGTCATCGACGTCGTGGGCCAAGCCCAGGAGTCGGCCGGCCGCTCGATCGTGGCTCGCGTGCGGCTGACCGGCCGTGGCCCGCTGCACGGCTCCCTGACCCGGGGCGGAGTGCTGGAGGACGTCCTCACAGCAGCGCGTGAGGGACTCGGTTCGTCCCAGCCATTCGCCTGGATCGAGTCGCTGCGCGACGGCACGCGACCGGACATCGACCTCGCTGCGCGTCGCGAGGCAGACGACTTCCTCGGTGACCTCCTGCGCCGCCTCGGCGACACACGCGAGCAGCTCACGAGCACGAGTGCCGCCGCCGGTGCGGCCCCTCCCGGGTCGGCGAGGGCAGAGCTCGAGGGCGTGATCGATGAGCTCTACGCCAACGGCCGCGCCCGCAAGTACCTGCGTGACGCCCGGCCGGCGGGCGCCGAGCTCGTCCGCGCCCTCGATGAGGCCGAGCCGACGCTGGTCGACCGGCTGACGGTCGAGGACTAGGACCATGCGCATCGACACCATCGCCATCGACGGCTTCGGCCGCTTCCACGATCGGCGGCTCTCCCCTGCTCCCGGCCTGACGGTCGTGCGCGGCCCCAACGAGGCCGGCAAGACCACGCTGCTGGCCTTCACGCGCGCGATGCTCTTCGGCTTCGAGACCAACGCCTATCCCGCCCTGCGGGGCGGCAAGCGGGGCGGCTGGCTGGACGTGGAGATGGCGGACGGCCGGAAGCTGCGCATCGAGCGCTACGGCGAGCGTGGCGGCAGAGGCCGCCTGCGCGTCATCGAGAACGACGCCGACCTCGGCCGCAGCCGCCTGGCCCAGCTGCTGCAGGGCGTCGAATTCGAACGTCTATCGCAACATCTTCGCCTTCGGCCTGGCCGAGCTGACCCGCTTCGAGACGCTCGGCGCGGACGAGGTGGCAGCGCGGATCTATGGCGCCGGCGCCGGCACCGGCGGGGTGTCCGGGCTGAGGGTCGAGCAGGAGCTGCGGGGCGAGATGGAAGGGCTGTTCAGGCCCGGTGGCAAGAACCCGCTCATGAACCGGATCCTGTGCGACCTCGAGGCGATCGATGCGCAGCTGGCCGACCGCGACCTGCCGCAGGAATACGCGGAGGCAGGCGTCCGGCTCGGTGCGACCATCGCGCAGCTGGCTGAGCTGGACCGGGAACGGGCAGCGCTCGACGCAGAACAGCGACGCCACCAGCGGGTGGTCGACGGCTGGGAGGCGTGGCTGGCGCTGCTGCGAGCACAGGAGCAGCGCGACGGCCTCGGGCCAGTGGCCCGGTTCGATGACGACATCCTCGAACGGCTCAGCGCCCTGGAGACCAGGCTGGCAGAGGCCCAGCACGCGGTCGAGATCACAGGGACTGCTCGCGAGCGCGCGCAGGCAGCCGTGGACGCGGCAGTAATCGATGCGGCCGCGCTGGAGCGGCGGGAAGCGCTGGAGGCGCTGGTCGAAGCACGACGCAGCGAGGTAGTCGCGGGCGGCCGAACGAGCGCGCGCGGAGCGGGCGGCCGACGAGGCCCGCACGATGGTGGAGTCCGCGCTCGGCAACCTCGGCGGAGACTGGACCGTCGAGCGCGTGGAGCGGTTCGACGACTCGATCGCCGTCAAGTCGGCGCTGTCGGGGCGCCATCGGGTCGCGTTGGCCACCACGGAGGCTGCCCTGGCCGGCGCACGCACCGACCAGGAGGCAGCCCTGGGACGAGCGAAGGACGCGACGGAGCGGGCAGCGGCGGCGGCGGCACGTGTGGTGCAGCTGCGCGAGTCGCTCGCGGAGCGGCCGGCACCCGCTGCCCGCGCGCGCAGCCTGCGCGAGGTGGAGCAGCTCCGTGCCGGCATCGCCGAGCAGCAACGGATCGCGGACGAGCGCCCCGAGGGTGACCCCGAGGCGAGGCGCAAGGCCCTCGGCGAGCGGCTGGCGGGGGCGCGCGAGCTGAGAGCCGCGATGGCGGCCCGCGCCGGAGCGGAAGAGCTCCTGCCCAGCGCCCGGGCCATGGCGGAGTCGGCATCCGCCGAGGCCAACGTGCGCTACGCGTGGCCACTGGTCCTGGCTATCGGCGGCGTGGTCGCGGCCGTGCTGCTGTTCTTGGTGGACGCATCGGTCGCGATCGCCCTGCTCGTCGGCGCGAGCGGGGTCCTCGGCGGCCTGGCCCTGGCCTGGTGGCTCCGGCGGAACACACCCGCTTCTGCCGCGGCGACCAGGGCGCGATTGGAGCGCACGCGTGACGAGGCCGGGACGCGCATCGCCGAGCTCGGGCCTGCGCTCGGGTTGGGAGAACGACCGGCGGAGGCGGACCTGGTCCGGCTCGACGCCCAGCTCGACACCGAGCGCCGCGGGCTCGAGCGGGACGAGGATCGCGCGACACGCGCCGCGGCCGCCGCGACCGAGGTGCAGCGGTTGATGGAGGCGCTGCGCATGGTCTGTGCTGCGAACGGTCTGCCTGACCTGCCATCCGACCAGGACGTGGAGGCCTTCTCGGCGTCGATCGAGGCGGACCGGCGGACCGAGGCCCAGCTGGCCGAAGCGACGGAGCGCGAGCAGCAGCTCCAGGCGGAGGCAGAGGCGGCCGCGGAGCGAGTGCAGGCGAGTAGCGCGACGCTGGAGGAGCGCGCCGCCGAGGCCACGACCGTCCGGGACGCATGGGCCGACTGGCTGGAGGCGCACGACCTGGACCGGACGCTCGACCCGGAGACCGCGCTGCGGCTCATCGATGCGGTGACCGCGGCCAAGCAGGCCGTCGGCGGGCTGCACGCCGCGGAAGGCCGGGTGGCGGAGCTCGCCGCCGAGCAGGAGCGATACGACGAGCAGGTGCGCTCGCTGGCGCGGGAGCTGGAGCCTGAGATGGCCGAGCAGGACGACGTTGCGGGCATCGCGGCCGCCCTGGCCAGACGCCTGGCGGACGCCACCGCTGGGGCACGGGCGCGGGACGAGCTCACCGCAGCGCTGGACCGCAGCGCGCAGGCGCACGATGCCACCGTCGGGACCGAGGCGGCGGTCGCCGCGGCGCTCGACGGCTTCCTCGCCGAGGCGGAAGCGGAAGGTGGGGCGGCCCTTCGACGTGAGGTCGCACGGGCACGTCAGGCGGCGACGCTCGAGGCCGAGATGGCGTCGGCGCGCGCCACCCTCGCTGCCCTCTCCGGGCCGGGCGAGGCGCTCCGATCCTTCGAGGCCGACCTGCGCGGAGTCGATGACATCACCGCGGTCGAAGCGACGGTGTCAGGGATCAGAGTGCGGCTGGCGGAGTCGGATCGTGACCGTGACGAGCTGAACCAGTTGGCCGGGCAGTTGCGTGCAAATCGCGACGAGATGGAAGCAGACGCTGCCGCGACGGAGCTGCGGCAGCAGCGCGAGGACCTGCTCTCGCAGCTGCGTGCTGCCGCCGAGCGCTGGACCACGCTCGCGGTCGCACACACGCTCCTGAAGCGGTCGCGCGGCGTCTACGAGGAGGCGCACCGGCCGGCGGTCGTGGAGAAGGCAGAGCGCTTGCTGGAGCAGTGGACCGACGGTCGGTATCGCCGGATCATCGCGCCGCTCGGCGAGGACATCCGCGGGATCGAGCGCGCCGACGGGACGGCGGTGGAGCTCCCCGGACTGTCGCGCGGGACATCAGAGCAGCTCTACCTGGCGCTGCGCTTCGGGCTCGTGGAGCACTTCGTGGAGACCTCGGGCGAACCGCTGCCCATCGTCATGGATGACATCCTCGTCAACTTCGATCCTGGCCGCGCCGCGCACGCCGCTCGTTCCATCGAGGAGCTCGCACGGACCTGCCAGGTCATCTACTTCACCTGCCACGAGACCACTCCGCTCCGGGCCGAACGCGAAGAGACCCTCGAGCGCCTCGCGGTGAGCGGGCGTCAAGGCTGAGATGCCCCGGCAGACCGACCGCGTCGTGACAGCCGCGGCAGCGCCGGACCGCATCCGCATAGGCAGCAACGTCGCTGCGACCGCCCCAGACCCCGTCGACCTTGAAGTCGGTCTCGCCGATGAGGACGCCATCGGAAGCCGCATAGAAGTCGGCCACGTTGGCCAGCGAGACGCCGCTCCCGATGAGCACGGGCGCCGCCACCCCAGGGCAGGTCGGAAACCTCTACTATCGTGGTCGTACATCCCCCCTGAGCGAGTCCATGTCCGCGAACGAGCAGTCGAGCGGAGTCCAGCCTCGGTGGCGCCCCCCGACCCACCATGTGCGTGTCTGTCTGCTGGAAAGCTGTGAGACCATGGACGGCGAGCTGATGCGCGCCCTGGAGCGGCAGCTGGGCATCGGCCTCGACGAGCGCACCGCTGACGGGATCGCCCTCGAGGGCCTCGACTGCATCGGGCTCTGCGGCATCAAACAGGCGGTCCTGGTCGATGACGATCCGGTCATCGGTCGTGCTGCGGTCCTGCGTGCCGCGGAAGAGCTGCTGCCCTAGATCGCCAGTGGGTCAGCCAGCCTCCGTCTCGCCGGCGAGCGCGCTCCGCGCTTGATGGCTAGGCCCGCTCGAGATCGGCCAGGCCGAGGGCGAAGCCACCGTCGATATCGATGACGGCGCCCGTGACGAAGCGGTTCTCCTCCGCGGCGAGCCAGGCGATGGCATCGGCGATGTCTTCGCCGTGGCCGACCCGGTCGAGCGCCTGGCGCCAGGTGACGCCACCACCGCTGAAGCGGGCACGCTCCTCCTCCTCGGTCGACCCGCGCAGCTCAGACGGGATGATCCCTGGGCGGATGACGTTGACGCGGATGCCGTCACGTCCGAGGTCTACGGCCAGCGCCCGGGTCAGGGCCTCGACCGCGCCCTTGGAGGCCACGTAGCCGAAGCGGTCGCGGGGTGGCCGAGCGACGACGGTCGAGCCCACGTTGATGACCGCGCCCTTGCTGGCGCGGAGTGCCGAGAGCGCGGCCCGCGTGCACAGGAAGATGCTCGACACGTTGGCCCGATACATGCCCTCGAAGTCCTCGAGCGCCAGCTCCTCGATCGAGCCCTGCACCTCGCTCCCGGCGTTGTTCACCAGCACGTCGATGCCACCGAGCGCCTGCATCGCTGCCTCAGCCACCGCTTCACACGCCTGCGGGGAGGTCACATCGGCCTGGACCGGATAGACCTGACCTGGCGCATCGGCCATCTGGATCGGCAGTCGCTCGAGGCGGTCCTGGCGGCGTGCGACCGCCAGGACGTGTGCCCCACCTGCCACCAGCCGTCTGACCGTGTGCGCACCGAGCCCACTCGAGGCGCCGGTGACGACGATGCGACGATCGCGGACGGACACGTGGTACCCCCCTTCAAGTTCCCCGGATCGCCCGCAGGCAGCAACAACCGCGTGGCGCGACCGGGATGAGGAATTCTATCGGCCGGGTCGAGCAGCGTCCATGAGGTCCATCGGCAGTATCAGCCGCGCCTCAGGGCTGTGGCCGTCATCGCGCCCATCCCGACCGGGCTACTCCGCCACCCCGATCTCGTCTGGCAGCGCCCAATCCTGCCCGGCCTCCCGCGTCCAGATCATCGTCTCAGCGGCCGCTGCGGCCGGGATGGGTCCGTACACATGGGGGAAGAGTTCCCCGCTGCCATCCGAGGAAGGCTCGACTCGGACCTCGGACGTGAGCCGCTCGAGGTCGAGGCGGATGATGACCAGCTCGTCGAGGTCTCGGTACCAGCTGTTGGCGACGGGCTCGATCTGATGCGCGAACGAACAGTGGATGAAGCCCTCGTCCGCGAGGCTCAGACCGCGCGTGCTGACGGCATAGGGGCCACGCTCCTCCGCGCTCCCCCAGTCCGCGGGAAGTGCCAGGTGGTAGATCCGTGCCTGGGCCATCGTGAACCTCCGCTCGAGTCGGCTGTCGCCGCCGGCCATGCGCCCTACGAGCGCGTGAGCTTCTTGTACTTGATGCGATGCGGCTGGTCGGCTGCCGTGCCCAGCTCCTTGTGCCGGAAGGCCTCGTAGTCGGTCACGTTGCCCTGGAAGAAGCGCACCTGCGAATCCCCCTCGAACGCCAGGATGTGGGTCGCGATGCGGTCCAGGAACCAGCGATCGTGCGAGATGACCACGGCACAGCCGGGGAACGACTCCAGGCCCGCTTCGAGGGCCCGCAGCGTGTCCACGTCGAGGTCGTTGGTGGGCTCGTCGAGCAGCAGCACGTTGCCACCCGACTGCAGCAGCTTGGCCAGGTGCACGCGGTTGCGCTCGCCGCCGGAGAGCTGGCCGACGAGCTTCTGCTGGTCCGTGCCGCGGAAGTTGAACGAGGAGACGTAGGCTCGCGCCGGCACGTCGCGCGCCCCGGTCCGGATGAACTCGGCGCCCTGGGTGATCTCGGCGAAGACCGTCTTCTCCGGGTCGAGGTCGTCGCGTTCCTGGTCCACGTAGCTCAGCGCGACCGTGTCCCCGATGGTGATCCCGCCGGCGTCCGGCTCGACCTCGCCGACGAGCATGCGAAAGAGCGTGGTCTTGCCGGCGCCGTTGGGCCCGATGATGCCGACGATGCCCGCGCGCGGCAGCGAGAACGTGAGGTCCTCGATGAGCAGCTTCTCGCCGTAGCCCTTGCGCAGCTCGGCCACGTCGATGACCTGGTCACCGAGTCGAGGCCCCGGCGGGATGGCGATCTCCAGCTCGCGCTCGCGCGCCTTGACGTCGTTGGCCTCAGCCAGCAGCCGCTCGTAGGCGGACAGCCGCGCCTTGCCCTTGGCCTGACGCGCCTTGCTGCCCATGCGCACCCACTCGAGCTCGCGCGCCAGCGTCCGCTGGCGGGCATCGGCCTGCTTCTGCTCGACCGCCAGCCGTGCCAGCTTCTGCTCCAGCCAGCTCGAGTAGTTGCCGCTGAAGGGGATGCCCCGGCCGCGATCGAGCTCCAGGATCCACTTGGCCACATTGTCCAGGAAGTAGCGGTCGTGGGTGATGGCCACGACGGTGCCGGCGTACTCGGAGAGGAAGCGCTCGAGCCACTCGACCGACTCGGCATCGAGGTGGTTGGTGGGCTCGTCGAGCAGCAGCAGGTCCGGGTGGCGCAGCAGCAGGCGGGCGAGCGCCACGCGCCGCTTCTCGCCGCCAGACAGCGTGGTCACATCGGCATCGTCGGGCGGGCAGCGCAGCGCGTCCATGGCGATGTCCACGTTGCGCTCCAGGTTCCAGGCGTCCGCGGCCGCGATGTGGTCCTCCAGCTCTGCCTGTTCGGCACCGATGGCCTCGTAGTCGGCATCCGGGTCGGACCAGCGGGCCATGACCGCGTTGTACTGGTCGATGAGCGACTGCACCTCGTGGACACCGTCGAGCACGTTGCCCTTGACGTCCTTCGAGGGGTCCAGCTGGGGCTCCTGCTCGAGGTAGCCGACGGTGAAGCCGGGCGTCAGGCGCGCCTCGCCGCTGTAGCCGTCGTCCAGCCCGGCCATGATCTTGAGCAGGCTCGACTTGCCCGCGCCATTGGACCCGATGACGCCGATCTTGGCGCCGGGATAGAAGGACAGGGAGATGTCCTCCAGCACGGTCCGGTCGGGCGGGTAGTGCCGGGCGAGCTTGTAGGCGGTGTAGATGAATTCGGCTGGCATGGAGGTAGGGTAGCGGCCCGGCGGGCCAGGGCCCCCTGAGTCGCTCATGGACCCGAATGAGCGCGCTCGGCTCTGTCCCGGCAAGATGTCCCGGATGGACGACGCGCCCGACGACACAGATATCAGCGCACCGCGTGACATCGTGGCGCAGGTGCAGCGCCTGGCCGACGGCGCCGAGCAGCGCTGGGATCTGCTGGCCGCAGCACAGCGGGAGATCGGACTCGACCCTGATGCGCCGGTCTCGCCCACGGCCGCGCGAGGGCCGCGCGAACGCGCCCTAGAGCTCCTGCACCACACGTGCTCCTTCCTGCTGCCGCGGGCGCGCGACCTCGACGCGCCCCTGCTCATCGCCATCATCGGGCCCACGGGATCGGGCAAGTCGAGCCTGCTCAACACGCTGGCCGGGGCGCCGCTGAGCCGGACCGGCGTGCTCCGGCCCACCACGCGGGAAGCCGTCGCGGTGGGTGGGGCCCGGGACCTGCAGCGCGCCCTCGATGACGGATCGCTGGCCGGCCTCGCGCCAGACCAGGTCGAGCGACACGAGGTGGAGGTCATGCCGGGTCTCGTCATCGTCGATGCACCGGACGTGGACTCGGTCGAGCACGCTGATCGGGCCCTGGCCGACCACCTCCTCGAAGTCGCCGACCTGGCCATCTTCGTGACCACCGCGACGCGCTATGCCGACCGCGTTCCGTGGGACGTCCTGGCGCGCGCCGAGCAGCGTCAGCTGGGCCTCATCGTCATCGTCAACCGGATGCCCGCCGGGAAGGACGCGGAGGTGGTGCTGGCGGACATCACGGCCATGCTCAGAGAGACCGAGCTGCGCGTGCGCGAGATCCTGCCCGTGCCAGAGGGCGCCCTCGGTGCGAACGGTGCCTCGCTGGCGGCTTCGTCCGTCGAGCCACTCAGGCGTTGGCTGGCGACCTTGTCGGCTGATGCTGCCGAGCGGCACGCGCTCGCGTCCGAGGCGCTGGCCGGCGCCCTCCACGGCGCCACGCCCCTGGTCCAGGCCGTGGCCGACGACCTGGAGCAGGAGGTAAAGCTGCGGCGAACGCTGCTGCAGCATGCCCGCGACATCCAGGCCGATGAGACCACCGTGATGCTCGACCGCCTCTTCTCGGGATCCTTCCTGCGCGAGGAGGTCATCCGCCATTGGCACAGCTTCGTGGGTGCCGACCAGGTCACGCGCTACTTCGCCAAGGGCATCGGCCAGCTGCGCGGCGCGCTGGCCACGCTCCTGCGGAGGACTCCGCGGGCCCCGGTGGTGGCCGTGCAACAGGGCGCGACCGACGACATCACGGCGCTCGTCACGAACCACGCGGCCGAAGCCGCCCGCCGGACGGCCGAACGCTGGTCGGCCGAGCCCGAGGGTGCGCTCATCATCGCCGCGCACCCGGAGCTCTGGACCTGCTCGCCTGAGCTGGAGACGGCCACTCGTGGGGCGGTCGACGCCTGGATCGGCTTGCTCGCGCAGGAAGTGGCCCAGCGCGGAGCCGAGCGTCGTGGCCCCGCACGCGTCGCGGCGTTGGGGGTGAACGCCGCGGCCGTGACGCTCATGCTCGTCACCTTCGCTCACACCGGCGGGCTCACCGGCGCCGAAGCCGGCATCGCCGCGGCCACCGCCTTCCTCAACCAGAAGCTCCTCAACGCGCTCTTCGGCGAGGCCACCGTGCAGGAGATGATCGGTCGCGCCCGCCGCAGCCTTACCGAAGCGCTCGAAGCGCTCATGGCAGACGAACGCCGGCGCTTCGAGGCGCAGTTGGGCGACGTGGAAGCACGCGAGCGGCTGGCGCTCGAGCTGCGCTCCATCGCGGTATGAGCAGGTGACGATCGAGCTGATCCCGGGAGCGCTGGCGCGTGCCATCACGGCTGCCGAGACGCTGGGCCTGGAGACCGCGCAGGCGCGAGCGGTGGCCCGCACGATCGAGGAGCGCGGCGGCTATCCGGGCGAGCTCTACGTGCTCGGCCTGGCCGGGGGCACCGGCGTCGGCAAGTCCAGCCTGCTCAATGCCATCGCGGGCGGCGAGGTCAGCCCGGCCGGCGCTCGCCGTCCCACCACCACGGCACCGGTGGCGTTGCTGCCCGTGGAGTACGAGGCGCAAGCCGCTCCCCTGCTGGAGTGGCTGGGTGGCGCGGAGGCGCGGACGTGGGCCGGAGGTGGCGCCGCGGATGGCGCCGCCGTGGCCATCGTGGATCTGCCCGACCTGGACTCGGTGGAGCCGGCACACGCCGCGCGTGTCGACGCCGTCCTGCCCAGGATCGACGCCGTGGTCTGGGTCACCGACCCCGAGAAGTACGACGATGCCGTTCTGCATGACCGCTACCTGCGCCGCTGGATGCCGCGACTGGCGCGCCAGGCACTCGTGGTCAACAAGTCTGACCGGCTGACGCGCGAGGACATCGGACGGGTCTGCGAGGACCTGCGCGCCCGGCTACGGGCGGAGGGCCTGCCGGAGGTGCCCGTGCTGGGCGTATCGGCGCGCAACGATCCGGCACCGCTCCGCGACTGGTTGCGGGAGGGGGTATCGGCCAAGGAGATCGTTCGGGCACGCCTGCAGCAGAGCGCCCTCGATGCCGTCCGCGAGCTGGCCACGGCGGCCGGTGCCGCCGACCCGAGCGCTCCCGGTCCGCTCGTCGCGCCCACGCTCGGGGACCAGGCCGCCGCCGTATCCCGCGATGCGCTGCTCGACCTGCTGGGGCCGCGCGGTCTGCGCGACCAGGCGAAGGCGGCGGTGTGGACGGAGGCCCGGAGCAGGGGCGGCGGGCCGATCGAACGGGGCCGGACGCTGCTGGAGCGCGGCTCGGGCGTCACGGCCCGGCGGGCCGATCCGGAAGGCTACCTGCGGCGCTGGCGCGAACGAGGCTCGCTCGACCGCGCCACGGCACCGGTCCGGCAGGTGCTGCTCGCGGCCGCGGGCTCTCTCCCGGCGCCCATGCGCCCGAACGTGCTCGCGGGCGCGGACCCGGCGGTCGTGGGCGAGCGGCTCACCCGTGGCCTCGATGCGGTCGTGCGTGGCGCGGCCGTAGGCCCGCGATCGGCCCCGCAGCCGGCTCTGGCCTGCGTTCGGCCTGCTGCAGCTCGCCGCCACCGCGTCGGTCGTGGTCGGCGCCATCTGGGTGGTCGTCCTCTTCGCCGTGGCCGGCGCCACGCCCACCGGCTCGGTCGACCTCCCGGTCCTGGGACCGATGCCCACGCCGGCCGCGCTGATCCTCGTCGGCCTGTTGTCCTGGTTCCTCCTCGACCGCCTGCTGCACTGGCAGGCCCACCGGCTCGGTGGCCGCTGGGCGGATGCGATCCTCGAGCAGGTCTCGCCGGGGGTCTCCGCCTGCGTGGCGGAGGTCATCCGAGCTCGGCTGGCCTCGCTGGACGAGGCGCGTGCGGCCCTCTGGTCCGCCCTGCACGAGCTCGAATGGATGCCGGCGCAGGACCAGGTGACGCGCCCGCGACCAACCCCGAGGGAACCCGACCGGCCGTGAGCCGGGCGACGGCTCGTTCGTTAGCCGGTTCGCCGATCTCGATGTAGTGTCCGTCCGACGGACCCACCCGAGGAGGTGTCGCACCGCGCGTGAGGTGGCGTATCCGCAGGCGATGAACGATCAGAGAGGCCCAGGCCGCGGCAACACCCCGATCGCGCGTGGCCCTGCGCCCCCGCCTGGGTACGCGCGGCCCGCCGATCCCCGGTCCCCTGGGTATCTGCCCCCGCCTGCGCACCTGCGGCCACCGACCTGGCCCGTCCCGCCGCCCGCGTCGAGGGTGCGATCGAGCCGGGCGACGAGCACGGGTGGAGCCGCACGCGCCGAGCACTTCCGGCCAGACATCGAGGGTCTGCGCGGGTTGGCCATCCTGCTGGTGGTCCTCTTCCACGCGGCGCCGGAATCCGTCGCGGGCGGCTATATCGGCGTGGATGTCTTCTTCGTCATCAGCGGCTTTCTCATCACCGGCCTGCTGGTACGGGAGCTGCGCGGCGGTGGCCGCGTCGACCTGGGGCGCTTCTACGCGCGGCGCATCCGCCGCCTGCTGCCGGCCGCCGCGCTCGCCATCGGGGCCACCTTCTTCCTGAGCGCGCTGATCGTCCCGCCGCTGGACCTGCCCCGCGTGACCGGGGACGGCGTCGCCTCCGCGCTCTCGGTCGCCAACATCCGCTTCGCCGTCGCGGCCGGTGACTACTTCAGCGCCGAGGCCGCCGCTTCGCCCTTCCTGCACTACTGGTCGCTGAGCGTGGAGGAGCAGTTCTACCTCGTGTGGCCGGCGCTGCTCATCCTCGCGTTCGCGGTGCTGCGCGGGCCGCGCGGGGCGGGGCTGGCGGTGGCGCTCGTGGCCGTGGTCTCGTTCGTCCTTTCGATCGTCCTGACCGACACCGCGGTCAACTGGGCCTTCTTCTCACTGCCCACCCGCGCCTGGCAGCTGGCGCTCGGCGGGCTGTTGGCGCTGACCGCGCTGGGCGGCCTGCGCGCTGGGCGAGCGGCGGGCTTGCTCGCCGTCTGCGGCTGGCTGGGTCTGGTGGCCGTGGTGATCGCGAGCGTGGCCTTCGATGCCCAGCTCGCCTACCCCGGCTGGTGGGCCCTCGTCCCGACCGTGAGCGCGGCCGCCATCATCTTCGCCGGCGACCATCGGTTCGGTCCGGGCCTGGTCCTGCGCGTGGCCCCGATGCGGTTCCTGGGGCGCATCAGCTACTCGCTCTACCTGTGGCACTGGCCGCTGCTGGTGCTGCCGGCCATCGCCCTCGGCTCCGCGCTGTCCCCCGGAGCCACCGCCGGCCTCGTCCTGCTGGCGGTGCTCATCGCGACCACGAGCACCCTCATCCTCGAAGAGCCCATCCGGCGGCGATCGCTCGGTTCGAGCGGGCGACGCCAGCTGGCGAGCGCCTCGGGGCTGGTGCTGGCCATGGTGGTGGTCGTGGCCGCGGGCGTGGGCGCCACGACCTGGGTGACCGATGCTGCCATCGCCGAATTGCGACAGCCACCGGTGGCGCAGGCGGGCGCAGAGCGGCAGGCCCCAGAAAGGGGGCCGCGTGACCCGTCCAGGGGCGGTGCGGCCGCGCAGCCTGTGCCGGTGACACCGGCTCCCGCGAAGTCACGCCGACAGGACGCCGACCCCGCATCGACGCCGCCTCCCAAGGCAGCCCGCACGACCCCTCGCCCGAAGCTCGATGAGCCGGAGCGGCGCCCGGCCAAGAAGCCGCAGGTCACGCCGCGCCCGAAGAAGCAGCCGCGGGCCACGCCACGCCCGACGCCACCGACGGCGCCCGTCATCGCACTGCCAGCCGACGTGCGGCCGTCGGTCTGGGACGCGCACGAGGACGAGGAGCTGCTCCGCCGCAACTACTGCCTCGAGTCGGAGCAGGCGACCACGCCCAAGACCTGCGTGTTCGGCAAGAAGCGCAGCTCGTTCGCGGTCGCCCTCGTCGGTGACTCGCACGCCTCGCACTGGTTCCCGGCCCTGCAGAAGATCGCCCAGCAGCGAGGCTGGAAGATCGTCACCTTCGTCAAGGTCTCCTGCCCCTTCGCCGACATGCCGGTCCGCAACCTCCGGCTGAAGCGGAAGTACAAGGAGTGTGCGAGCTTCAACGAGAACACCGTGGCCGCCCTGCAGAAGCTCAAGCCCGACCTGGTCATCGCCGCGCAGTTCCGCTTCCAGTACCCGGTCGACAAGAACGACGAATCCGCGGCCGCACAGGGGGCCGCGATCGCGCGCATGCTCGAGCGGGTGCCCGGCCGGAAGGTGATCCTCGCGGACGTCCCCTTCGCCAGCGACGACGTGCCGGCCTGCCTCTCCAAGCATCTCAAGGACGTCCGCAAGTGCGCCGTGGCCGCGTTCCGACGCTCGTCCGGCGGATCCCCCGAGCGCGAGCGCGTGGCCGCCAAGCTCAGCGGCGGCAGCGTGGTCAACCTGGGTCGGGCCATCTGCGGTGGCCACGGTGACTGCCCGGTGGTACGCGACGGCATGATCCTCTACCGCGACGGCCATCATCTGACGGCCACCTTCGCGCGTTCGCTCGCGCCCGCCCTGGACCGCGCCCTGACGCAGGTGCTCAAGCGGCGACCCTGAGGCCCGTCCCGCACCTTCACGCTGGCTTAAGACTGGCGCTGGCAACGTGCCGTGCGTATAGGGCTCCGGCGCCGCCACCCTCCGGCGTGCGTCGACCCAGGAGCGTGTCCAGCCATGCCTCGTCCCAGACTCGCCTCGACCGCCATGCTCATCGCGGCGATCTCCACCGCCGGGCTGCTCGTGACCGCGCAGGTCGCGGCCGCCCAGGACCAGTCCCCGGCTCCGACTGCCGCGGATCAGTCCCCGGCTCCGACTGCCGCGGATCAGTCGATGGCTCCGGCCGCCTCGCCGCCACCGATGTCGTCGAACGCCTCTGTCTTCGCGACCGGGCTGGACAACCCGCGCGGCCTCGCCTTCGGCCCTGACGGCGACCTCTACGTGGCCGAGGGCGGCACCGGTGGCACGACCTCGACCGAGGGTCAGTGCGACCAGGTCGTAGCGCCGGTCGGGCCATATACCTCGGGTTTGACCGCGCGCATCTCCAAGGTCGATTCGAGCGGGAATGTCGCCACCGTCGTGGACGGCCTGCCCTCCGACCAGACCTCGGCCCAGCAAGGCGGGCTCGTGAGCGGCGTTTCGTCGGTCGCCTTCATCGACGGCACGCTCTACTACGATCTCGCGAGCGCAGGCTGCTCGCACGGCGTGGCCGACGTCCCCAATGGCGTGTTCAAGGTGAACGACGACGGCTCGACCTCGCTCGTGGCCGACGTCAGCGCCTTCGTGCAGGCCGATCCGGTGGCCAAGCCGGAGGCCGACGACTTCGAGCCCGATGAGACTACCTACAGCATGATCGCCGACGGCGGCATGCTCTATATCGCCAATCCGAACCATGGCGAGATCGACAAGGTCGACCCGAGCAGCGGTGACATCACCCGTGTCGTCGACGTCTCGGCCAGCGAAGGCCACGTCGTGCCCACGGCCCTGACCATGGGTCCCGACGGCAACTTCCGCGTGGGCAACCTCTCGACGTTCCCCGTGGTCGATGGCGCATCGGATGTGTACCTCGTCACGCCCGATGGCCAGATCTCGACCGAGACCACCGGCCTGACCGCGGTCGTGGGCCTGCAGTACGTGGACGGGCAGCTCTACGCGCTCGAAGCGTCCGGCGCGCCAGCCGACCCGAGCCAGGCGCCCATCGCCCCGTTCAGCGGCCGCGTCGTTCGTATCAACGCTGACGGCAGCCTCACCGACGTGGCCACGGGACTGATGTTCCCCACGGCCATGACCCTCGGGCCGGACGGCAACCTCTACGTCTCCGACTTCGGCTTCGGCGCGCCTCCCGGCGGAGGCGAGATCGTGAAGGTCGATCTCTCTGCCCCGCTACCGGGCGCAGCCGCATAGCTGGTTCGATCACCACACGAAGCGGGCTGGCCTCGACGGCCGGCCCGCTTCTAACTGCCTGGCCGCGAGGCACCGGCAGGCGGCCGTCTTGGGCTCAGTCCACGAGAACGATGCCAGGGATGTCGGCGAAGTCGGCTGGGTTGAGGGTCCACAATCCGGCATCACGACTGATGGCATGCGCCGCGATGGCGAGGTCCACACTCCTCGCCGGCGCCCCGCGCACGCTCCGGTACAGGCGGGCGGCGACCTCTGCCTGCTCGAGCGCGAAGGGCAGCATCGCCTCCTCCTGGAAGAGCGCCTGCTGTGCGGCCAGCTCCTCCGGCCGACGTGGGCCGCGCCACCACTCGTAGAGCACGAGGGTCGGGAGAGCGAGGCGCTCACCGGCTTCGATCAAGGCCCGCATCCGGGGCGCGGATCGGCGTGGTCCGGTGAGGCTGTCGATCAGGCCGGACGTGTCGACGATGATCACGATCCGTCGCGGCCACCCTCGCGGCGAGCGCGACGGATCTCGGCCAGCTCCGCGTCGACGTCAGCCGTGGGGCGCTCAGGGATGCCGGCCACGACCTCGTCGAACACGCCGAGCAGGCGGATCCGCTCGACCTCCGAGAGCCGCCCCATGCGCTCGGCGTAGTCGCGGATGGCCTCCCGCACGATCTCGCTCTTGGGCTTGTGCAGCGAGGCGGACGCCTGGTTCAGCCTCGCGGCCGTGGGCTCGTCGAGACTGAAGGTCATCTTGGTGCTTGCCATACTATGGTCATACTACCATACCTAGACGTCAGGTCCGCTTCCCATCGGCCCCTCGGAGGTCACCCTGACCGACCGTGGAGGCGTTGACCCGTTCTACACTGAACTCGTGCTACCGAGGAGGATGGGATGGCGAAGCTGACCATCAGCGTGGACGACCAGGTGCTGAAGCGAGCACGGATCAAGGCGCTCGAGGAAGGCACCTCGGTCAACGCCCTCCTGCGCGAATACCTCGAGCGCTACACCGGTACCAGTCGGACCCAGGCCGCATTGGCCGGCTTTGCCGAATTGGCGGAGCTGAGCACGGCGAGTAGCGGCCCCACCGGTCGCACCTGGACACGCGACGACGTGCACGAGCTCAGCGACGGGGCCGTCCGGATCGCCAAACCCCGCGCCTGACGGAGCGAGGTTCCTCATGCTGCGACGTCCCCGCGTGCACGCTCAAGGAAGAGAGGACCATGTGATCATGGATCGAGGCTGCTTCTCGCTGCATCCCTGGCCTTCGCATCGGCCGCGCCGGCTGCGGGCCAGACCACCGATGAGACCCTGGTGCGCCGGGCTCTTCGACTACCTCGACGAGCACACCCGCCTGTCGTTCAGTGACGAAGCGGCCAGCATCGCAGCTGGGGCATGCGTCGAGGTACATCGGGGCCTCGGGCGGACCGTCGACGAGCACGGGACCCGTCGCGGCGCCAGAGGATGATGCCTTCGCCAGGTTCGCCGACCGTGCGCTCGGCGCGATGACCCAGGTCCAGCGGGCGGCCGGATCGGGGCTGTCACAGGGTCGTTCATTCGAGGACGAGGCTCGCTCGTTCGAGGCCCTCGGTGCGTGGGCCGCGTCGGAGCGACAGTGGCTGCTGGAGAATCCGCCAGAGGCCTGCTGGGCGGACCTCCACGATCAGTGGACCAAGGGCATCGAGGACATCGCGGGCGGTGCGCGCACGATGGTGGCGGGCATCCGCGAGGAGGACCTCGAGAAGGTGTCGATCGCGTCGGACCGGATGCTCGGCGCCGTCGAGCTGCTCAACGAGCTCCGCGCCCGGATGGACGAGCTCGACTGCTGATCGGGGCGTTCGCGCTCTTGCTTGGGCAGTCACAATCGGAGCCATACGCGGTGGGCGCTCCCACCCGGGACGAGAGAGGGGTCTGTCGATGGCTGGTTTCATCATCCGCTCCATCCCCCGCCGTGACACCGCGGTCGTGGCGGTGCGTTCGTCGCGGAACGACATCAGCGATGCCATGGGCGAGGCCTTCGGGAAGACGTTCCACGCCCTGGCCGAAGCCAGGGTGGAGCCTGCCGGTCCGCCGTTCGCGCGCTACTTCAACATGGACGAGCCCTTCGAGTTCGAGGCCGGGGTGACGGTGGCGGCTCCCTTCGCCGGGACGGCGGAGGTGAAGCCCGGCCAGATCGGTGGGCTCAAGGCTGCCGTGGGCATGCACATCGGGCCCTACGAGACGCTCGCGCAGACCTATGCCGCGATGACCGCGTGGATCGAGGGTCTGGGTCGCAGCGCGGCTGGACCGATGTGGGAGATCTACCTCACCGACCCAACCGCCGAGCCCGATCCCAAGCACTGGAAGACGGAGATCTTCATCCCCGTGGCCTGATGCGCGGGCCCGACGCCACATCCGTGGGCCCGACGCCCCTGGGCCCGATGGCGACCTACGTGGCGCGCCGCCACTTCCGCACGCGCAGCACCGGGGCGACCTGCACGACGACCACGCCGCCCACGGCCAAAGCGATCCCGACGACCTGCTCGAGACCGAGGCCCTCGCCGAGCACGATCCAGCCGAGCAGCGGGATCTGCACCACGGTCAGGTCGCCCAGGACACTCGATTCCACGGCTCGAAGCGAGCGCTGCGACTGCGCCCACAGCACATAGGTGAGGGCCGTGTTGATGACGGCCAGCCAGACGATGAGCACCCACGCCGACAGGCTGAACGACGGGATGCCCTCGGTGACCAGCGCCAGGACCAGCGTTGCGCCCGAACCGACGAGCAGGGCGATGGCGGTCATGCTCACCGGCCCCCCGTACCGTCTCGACTCGACCGCGACGTGGCGACCGAGCACAGCCGCTCCGCCGACCACGATGGGGATGGACGCGGCTGCCAGCAGCCCGGCCGACGAATCGACCGCGGGCGCGTCGAGCCCGAAGTAGACGACCACCCCGACGACCAGGACCGCGATGCCCGCGACCTGGAGCGCGCTTGCCCGCTCGTTCCTGCTGGCCAGCGCCAGAACCGCGGTGACCACGGGGGCCAGCCCCATGAACAGCCCGACCGTGGAGGCTTCCACCTCGCCCAGGGCCAGGTAGAAGCCCAGCTGGGCCGCGCAGAAGAGCAGCAGGCCGTAGACCGCCACATCCCGGAGCCAGCGGCGACTCCCCTGCCAGGTGGGCACGGCCCGCAGCCCCGGCAGCGCGAATGGCAGCAGCAGCATCCCCGCGAGCGCGAAGCGTGTCCCGGCGAAGCCGATGGGCGCGACGGTCTCGTCGCTGACGCCCACGCGGATCAGCACCACCGACGTGGCCCACAGGAACGTGACGATGAGGCCGAGGATGACGGCGCCCCGCCGGCTCGACGCAGGGCCGTTGAGCCATCGTCCCAGGGGATCCTTCCGCTGCTCTGTCATCCGACTCCACGGTAGCCGCTGCGCGGCGCCATGACTGCGGGCAGCGCCCAGTGGCTCAGGGTGCCCGTCGCCGATGAGCGATGGCTGAGCCGATGATGCCGGCATCACTGCCGAGCGACGCCCACAGGATCGGAGGCGCATCGGGGCGTGAGCTGGCCTTCACCAGGTAGCTGTCCTGCACTGCAGACCTCCAGCGCTCCCCGGAGGTCGAGACCCCGCCGCCGACCACGATCGCGCCCGGATCGAGGATCCGCACCAGAGTGGCGAGCGCAGCCCCGATGGCGCCGGCGGCCGTGTCCACGATGGTGCGGGCCGCCAGGTCGCCCGCTGCGGCCAGCCTGAACACATCGGCCGCATCCTGGACCTGGGTTCCAGCTTGACTCACGTAACGCTCGTGGATGGCTCTACCCGAGGCATAGCGTTCGAGCGACCGGATGGTCGCGGGATCCACATCGCGCGAGACCTCCAACTCGCCAAGGGCGATCGCCTCGCCCCGCACGCCGCGGCGAACCTGGCCATCCTCGACCAGAGCGTACGAGAGACCGGTTCCCACGGTGACGAAGACGAAGCTGGCGAGACCGCGAGCCACGCCGAGCGTGCCCTCACCGAGCGCGGCACAACGGACATCCGAGTCCACGCTACACGGAGCGATGTCGGCCAGCAGCTCCCGGGGCTGGGTGGTCCAGGCGAGGACCTCGTGGCTGCGCAGCCAGCCAGTCGGGTCGACGTACTCGGGAAAGCCGGCGCTGATGCCGATCACGTGCAGCCCGCGCTCCCGAGCAGCCTCGGCCAGCTCCTCGGCCACGAGCCGGGTGACGGCCAGTCCCGGGTCACGCAGGCCGTCGACCACCGCAGACCGCTCTCGGCGCGCCACGATCTGATCCGAGTCCGTGACCAGGCCGCCGGCCACCTTGGTGCCGCCGACATCGAGGCCGATGATGACGCCGCCCCTGATGGTCATCTCACCTCCGTCAGCGATAGACGCCTTCTGCACGGCCGGTCTCGACGAAGGCCATGAGGTTGGCATCGGGCGCGTTGTACGGAAGGGCACAGCCAGGCGACAGGATGAACCCACCGCCCGGTGCCAGGATGGCGAGATCCTCACGCACCGCGGCCCGGACCTCATCCGGACTGCCGAGGGTCATGACAGCGCTCGGATCGACCGTGCCGATGAGGGTCGTGGTGCCGAGCGCAGCTGCCTTCGCAGCGACGCGGTCGATCTTGTAGTCGATGGCCAGCAAGGGTGAGCCGGTCCCGACCATATCCCTGATGATGCGCGTGGCGTTCCCGCAGATGTGCAGGTCGATGCGGATGCCGTCCGCGGCCAGGGTCTCCACCACGCGACGCTCGTAGGGCCAGGCGAATTCGCGGTACTGCTCGGGCGAGCAGACGTCGGGACCGGCGATGGAGTCGCCCATGCCGGTCATGTGGCCGCCGGCGTCGATGAGTGCGCGCGCGTACGTGATGACTTGGTCGGCCGCGTATTCAAGGAGCCGATCGACGTACGCTCGCCTGGAGGGATCGAGGAGCGCGATGAGGAACTCCTCGACGCCGACGATCTGGGTGGCCAGGCTGAAGGGCCCCTGGTCTGCCTCGGCGAGCAGGAAGGCGCGATCGCCCACGTGCTCGGCGATGCGCCGGGTGGCCTCGATGACTGCGGGCAGCATCCCGTCACGGCTCGGGTCGATCGGTCGCAGGCGATCGACGTCCTCGATGCGCTCGATGGCCGGGCCTGTCACCCATGGCGGCGAGGAGTCCTCCTCGAACTCGACCGTACAGCCCACAGCGCTCGCCAGCGCCGCTACGCCGTTCTCCAGGTCGATGAGGTCGTGGCCGTAGCGCTCCCACGCCTTGATGTGGGCCTCCGCCATCGCCTGGCCATCGGTGCAGTACTCGCGCATGGTCATGCCCGCGGTGGCCGCGGCCGGCATGAAGTCGAGTAGGCACACCGGTACCCGGTCGGGGATGCCACCCTCGAGGACGGTAAGGCACCGCTCGACAGCGGACATCTCAGCCATTCAGGGCTCCAGCCATGGGACCCAACGGTAGCGCCTGAGATGGTGTCAGGAAAGCCTCGTCGGCACTCGACGCCAGCGATACCATCGCAGGTAGAAAGCGGCGCGAATTGCGTCGCTGAGAGGAGGATGGCATGAACAGAGCACAGCGAGCGCTGGTCGCGCTCGTGTCAGTAGTGGTGCTCGCGGGCGTGCCCGCGGCTGCGATAGCGCAGGACGACGGCAAGGACCTGAAGTTTTACCTGGTGACGCACGGATCGCCCTCCGACCCGTACTGGGTCATCGTCAACGACGCGGCCATGAAGGCCAGCGAAGACCTGGGCGTGACGGTGAACGTCTCGTTCTCCACGAACGACAACGCCGTGCAGTTGGAGAACCTGAATGCCGCCATCGCAGCGCAGCCTGATGGGATCGGTATCTCCAGCCCCCAGACAGGCCTGTTCGTCGATCAGGTAGCCGCCGCCAAGGCAGCGGGTATCCCGGTCGTGTTCCTCGATACCGACGATCCGACGACGGAACGGGATGCGTACGTGGGTGCCGATCTGCACCTGCTGGGCGCGACATGGGCCAACTACCTCGTCGATCTTGGCATCGGGGAAGGCGACTACGTCTGGATGCCGGTCGAGTACCCCGGAGCGGCGTACCAGGTCCTGGCGACCGAGGGTATCGCGAGCGTCTTCGACCCGCTCGGTGTCCAGTACGAGGTCTTTGACGCCAACTACGACCCGGCGATGTCGCTGGCGAACATGACCGACTACCTCACCGCGAACGCTGACAAGGTCGACGCCATCATCGGTCTGGGTGATCTGGTCATGACCAACATCCAGCCAGCCTTCGATGCCGCCGGCATCGCGCCCGGCTCCATCCCGGTCACCGGCTGGGGCGGCACCTTGGAGACGGCCCAGGAAGTGAAGGACGGTTATGTCAACGCCGCCGTCTGGGGCTATCCGGATGCCTCGGGCTACGACTCCGTCGTGATGCTGTTCAAGGCAGCCACCGGTCTCTCGATCGGATACGACATCGCGACGCAAACGCTGTACGACGCCTCCACGGCCGACAAGTACATCGAGCTCTCGTCCAAGTGAACCATGCCGGTCAGGCCGGTGCCATGACACCGCTGACCGACGTTACGATCCGCTCGGCCCAGGCCTGCGGCCTGGGCCGAGCGGCTCTTCCCTTCTGGGGTTCAAGGCCTCGTGGCCGCTAGCACCTGGCTACGCCAGCAGGTCCTGGCCCGACCTTCGCTCATCTCGATCGCGCTGCTCGTCGGGGCCTGGGTCGTGCTGGCGCTCGTCGAGCCGAAGTTCGTGTCGCTCGCGAACATCGGCAACATGTTCGCGTTCATCCCCGAGCTGGGCATCATCGCCCTGGGGATGACGCTGCTGCTGACCGCGGGGGTCTTCGACCTTTCGGTCGGCGCCGTCTTCGGCTTCGCGCCCCTGGTCATGTACATGCTCGTGAACGACGCGCAGCTGGCACCCGAGCTGGCTCTGCTCGTCGCCCTCGGCGTGGCCGTGCTCATCGGGCTCGCCAACGGGTTCCTGGTGGCGAAGATCGGCATCACCAGCTTCCTGGTCACGCTCGGCATGGCCTTGTTCGTGCGCGGCCTTGGCCTCTACATCTCCCAGGGCTTCCCCGAGGCCACGCTCGAGGACACATCGATCCTCAAGTCGACCCTGGTGGGGACATTCGACATCGGCTCGCTGAAGCTCTACTCCGGTCTGGTCTGGTTCGCCCTGCTCGCGATCGCAGCCTGGTTCCTGCTCGACCGCTCGCCACGCGGGAACTGGATCACCGCCACCGGCGGCAACGAGCGCGCCGCTGTCGCTCGAGGCGTCAATACCGCGAACGTGAAGATCGGGCTCTTCGTCCTCACCGCGGTGCTGGCGGCCTTCGCGGGTTTGATCAGCACCACACGCATCGGCAGCTCGTATGCCATCTCCGGCACCGGCTACGAATTGGAGGTCATCGCGATGTGTGTCGTCGGCGGCACGTCGTTGTATGGCGGGCGGGGGACCATCGTCGGCACCGTCGTGGGGGTCATCCTTCTGCGCTCCATCCGCAACGGCATCATCATCATCGGCGTGCCTGGCCTCGCGTACAACATGTTCGTGGGGCTCGTCATCCTGGTCGCGGTCATCCTGCAGGCGCTGGCGGAGCGCCGGAACGAGGGGGGACTCTAGCCGTGGCCGGATCGCTGGTCGAGATGACCGGGATCGAGAAGCACTACGGCAGCGTGACGGCATTGGCCGGCGTGGATTTCAGCGTCGGAGAGGCGGAGGTCGTCGGCCTGGTCGGAGACAACGGCGCCGGTAAGTCGACGCTGATCAAGATCCTCTCGGGGGCCACCAGGCCGAGCGCGGGCGAGGTTCGGTTCAAGGGCGAAGCGGTACGTTTCAAGAACACTCGCGACGCCATCGATGTCGGCATCGAGACCATCTACCAGGATTCAGCGCTCGTCGAACAGATGTCCATCGCCCGGAACCTCTTCCTGGGCCGAGAGCCGACGCGTGCGCTCGGTCCCCTCCGGGACATGGACCGCGGCTACATCGATCAGACCACTCGGGAGCTCATGAACCGCGTGGGCATCACAAAAGCCCTGGACCCGGGCACGCCCATCGGCCGCCTCTCCGGCGGCGAGCGTCAGGCCATCGCCATCGCGCGCGCGATGTTCTTCGAGGCCGACCTCATCATCATGGACGAGCCCACCAACAACCTCGGAGTGGAAGAGGCGGACGGGGTGATGCGCTTCATCCGAGAGGCCAAGGGTGCCGGCCACTCGAGCATCCTGATCAGCCACAACATCTACCACGTCTTCATGGTGGTGGACCGCATCGTCGTCCTGCGGCATGGCCAGAAGGTGGGCGACGTCAAGGCCACCGAGACGAGCGTGCAGGAAGTCGAGGAGCTCATCACGGCGCGGCCCCGCCCGAAGTCGTAAGCCTCCCTGCAGAGAAGACGTCCCAGACCCGAGGCCAGACCGAGCGCTTCCACCAGACCCTCGCGCCGGCTCGGGCAACGAGCCGCCGGTTCGTCCATGCTGAAGTAGCGCCCGTGGGCATGCACATCAGGCCCCACGAGACGCTCGCGCAGGCGTGTGCCGCGATGACCGCGTGATCGAGGGTCTGCGTCGCATCGGTATGGCTCTAAAGCGAATGGCCGTCCACCGACCCGACGAGGCACTGGGGGGCTGGGGAACGGGCCGTGCATACTCCCCCGATGACGAGTCATGACCACAGCCGCGACAGCGCACCGCTCGTGGGCATCCTGCTCTTCGATGACGTCGAGGTGCTCGACTTCGCCGGACCGTACGAGGTCTGCAGCGGCACCACCGGTCCATCGGGACAGCCGTACGTGCGGGTGGTCACCGTGGGCACAGAGCAGGAGATCCGCTGTCGGGGCGGGCTGCGGGTGCGTCCAGACCACATCATCGAGTCGTGTCCAGCGCTCGATGCGCTCATCGTGCCGGGCGGCCCCGGAGCGGACGATCGTACGCCGGTCCAGGACGAGCTGATCCTGCCCTTCCTGCGCGAGCGGGCCGGGTCCACCGCGATCGTGGCCTCGGTCTGCACGGGTGCCTTCCTGCTCGGTCGGGCTGGCCTGCTCGATGGTCGCCAGGCCACCACGCATTCGTCCGCCCTGCAAGCGCTCACCAGGGAGTTTTCCGCAGTGGACGTCATCGCCGCCAAGGTCGTGGACGAAGGCCCGATCCTGACCGCGGCCGGGGTCAGCTCCGGGATCGACCTCGCGCTCCACCTCTTCGAACGCTGGTTCGGTCCGGAAGCGCGCGCCCGTGCCGCGGAAGGTCTCGACGGTCCCTGGCGCTAGCGTGTCGCTCGGCTCCAAGGGTCCCCGGTAGGTAGCCCGGGTCGGCGCGGGCGACCGCTGCCGGATCGAAACGCGACTCGTGCCATACAGGTGGCACACACCCATGCCAGTATCATGTCGTTGACGCCGTGATGAGCGTCACCCATCCAGAGCGGACGAGGGACTCGGCCCCGTGACTCCGCAGCAACCGACCGGCCCCCTCAGCCGGCACGGTGCTCCCGCCGAGGACGATGGTCGAAGGAGGACCACCCATGGGCATCAAGCTCGACATCAGCGTAGAGACACCCCTGTCCGACGATGACCGCGACATCCTTGCGGGCATCAGCGTGATGGTGCTTGCCATCGCCAATCGCCAGAACCTCGTGGACCAGGCAGAGGCGTCCGCCCAGGCAGAGGAGGACGAGCTGGAGCCGCGCTACTGCGGCGCCCTCGCGCCCGACGCCAGCAGCTCCTGCATCCGGGAGCACGGTCACTCCGGTCGGCACAAGTACCGCACGCTCGTCTGGCAGGGCGAGCATCTGAACTGAGCGGATCCGCAGGTCGTGGCACCGCCTGCGGCTGACCCCTATCGAGAGCGCCCGAGAGTCCCGGCTCGGTGACGGCGCGGCAACCGCCCCAGCGGGGGCACGGTGCCCCAGCCGGGTGCGATAGGAGAAGCACCATGAGCCAGCACGTCATGTTCGCCGACCTCGGCGAGAAGGTCGTCATCACCGATGCCCCCGCGCATCCTGAACCCCAGCCTGTCCCCGGCGCCGTCGCACCGCCCTGGAACACCTGCATCATCCCTGGCTGCACCCACGGTCCTTGTCCCGCAAAGCTGCGGGCCTGGGCCTCGTACGGGCAGCGCTATGTCTGCGCCGACGCCGACTGCGACCACCACGACTGCCCGGCCAAGCTCCGAGCGGAGGAGGACCACCAGCCGTTCGGCGTGCCGTACAAGGGCCCTGCCCTGCCGCAGCACGTCGTGGACATGGACGGGCACCCCTTGGGCGACCCGATGATCGCCGTCAGGGACGAGGCAGGAGCGTGGCGGCTCGTAGCCCGCGGGTGCGCTCGATGACTGACCGGCAGGTCGAGGGCTGGCGGCACCCCGAGCGGCACCTCGCCCGCCGCGTCGAGGCGCGGACCCCGGCGGAGCTGGTGAACCTTCTGACGCTCGACGCGCTCATCCGCACCTACGGCATGGACGCCGCACGAGCTGGCCGACCTCATGCTCTGACGGTGCGAGGCCTCTACCGGGGTGGCGCTGCGACCGAGCGACAGGCCAGCTTCCTCGGCGACCTGGCCCGCTCGCTCGACGACCTCGCCATCGATGCGCGGCCGTGAACCGGACGCGCTCCCCTTCGAGGCGACGATCGTCATCACAGAGGTGCCCGACCTCGATCAGCTCGGCCACCCCGGGCCGTATGCCATACAGGTGGCACGACCTTCTTCTAGGCTGAGCCACACGATCGACACCGACGGGAGTTCCACGCCCGGCCGGTCCCCTATCCAGAGCGCCTCGAGAGTCCCGGCTCGTCGACTGCGCAGCAACCGGTCCTTTCCCTCCGAGCGGGACGCGGTGCCCCAGCCGGGTTCGATAGGTCACAGGAGGAACACATGTACGACCGATCCCGACCCACTCCCCAACCCCGAACGCCGTCGAGCGCGCCGTCTCACCGCCACTCATGTTCCGCCAGGGCGACGTCCTGCTTCTCGCCGTCGACGCCGTGCCCGAGCAGGCCCAGCCCGAGCGGCGGAACGGTCGCATCGTGCTCGCCGAGGGGGAGGTCACCGGGCACGCCCACGCCATCGAGGAGCACGACGCGCGCACCTTCACCGCACGAGGGCGAGCGCTACCTGCTGACGAAGTCGAAGGCGCAGCTCATCCACGAGGAGCACGCGCCAATCGAGGTGCCGCCCGGCGCCTACCGCGTCGTCATCCAGCGCGAATACGAGCCCGACCCGATCCGCAGCGTGGGAACCGGTGAGACGATCCGCGTCCTCGACAGCGCCCTCGGTCGTCACGGTGCTTGGGCGCCCCTGACTCCGCATAGAAGCGACGCTGGTCGTTCCTGCTGAGCCACAACCGTGCGGACCTGGAGGGCACCGCCGGGCCGTACTGGGGTGGTCGTCAGCTGCCCTCGACACGGGGGCTCGGTACGAAGCCGGCGTATCCGGCGGCTGGGCCGTCAGCAGGAGGGCACTGATGCCGGGCTACGTGTCGAGGCCGAGAGGCGCTCGGGCAGGGCATCGTGCTGCCCGTCGAAGTACCGACGCAGCACGGCCTCGAAGACGTCGTCAGCCGGGCTGGCTTGCGCGAAGAGGGTCATCGACGACCGCAGCTTCACGGCATCGACGGGCCGAAGATCTCCTCCGCGGTCCGGCCTCGCACGGCGTTCGTGAGCTGCGCACACTCGCGCAGTCGGCACCGAGCACCGGATGCTCCAGGTAGGCACGCGTCTCAGCCAGGAAGCGATCGCGAACCGCTCCGACGTCACGCCTGCCCAGCCGGCGTTGCGGAAAGATGAACCACATCCAGTGGCTGCGTTTGCGACCGGCCCTGAGCTCCAGGGCCTGCTCGTAGACAGGTTCCTGGGCCTCGAGGAACCGCTTGAGGTCATGACGGTCAGCCATCGCCCATCTTGTCTCTCGCCGGTATCCCCTTGTCAATGGCCGGCGCCGGTCATCCGCGTCGGAGCTGGAGGGACGACGCCGTGGTGCCGCGCACCACCCGTGACACGCTAGCTGGCACAGGTGCGGCGCTCCATCGAGCCATGGCAACCACGCAGCGCCCAGCTCTTGAACGACTCATCGACTCCGTCACCCCGCTCGTCACCATGGAGCGCGACGGCCTCGTCGTCATCGCCCTCGGTGCGACCGCGGACACGACCGGCCCCGCGTACCTCACGCTCAACGAGGCCACCAGCGCCGGCGCGGTCGACGTCCACGAGCTCGGCGGCGGCACGGTACCGACCGTGGCCGTCGAGACCAAGGACCAGCCGGTGGTCATCTTCGGCGGCGACACCATCGTCGGCGGCAAGCAGAACCGCATCGTCAACGTGACCATCTGGCTCAGCGCCATGCAGACCACCAAGATCCCGGTCACCTGCCTCGAGCACGGCCGTTGGGACCCGGGGGCGGAGATGCACTTCGCGTCCGGTCCCAAGGCGGACCTGGGCCTGCGCTCGATGATGAACCGGCAGGTCCACGCCCGGGCCCGGGCCATGGCCGAGGTGGGCGCACCCATGCCGGCGGAAGCGCGCTACGCCGCCGACCAGGACCAGGTCTGGGATGAGGTAGAACGAAAGCACGCGCGTGCAGAGACATCCTCGCGGACCGGAGCACTCCATGACCTGTACGCTCGCGAGGCGGTCGACATGGCGGCGCTCCTGGGCGCCTTCCCCTACCCCGCCGGGGCGATCGGGGCCGCCATCGGCATCGGCGGTCGCTTGGTCGCGCTCGAGCTCTATGACGGGCCCACGACCGCGCGCAAGCTCTGGCCACGGCTCATCGAAGGAGCGGTACGGGCGCATCTGGACCATCGTCGGTTCGTGGCCGCCGGCGGTGTACCGGCTCCCCGGCATCGCTACCCTGACCGCGAGGCCCTGGGGCGGATGCTGGGCCGGGTCAAGCTGGCCCAGGCCGATGCGCTGCGCTCGCCCGCGGTCGGCGAGGGTACCGATGTCCGCTTCGAGACCGACCGCATCACCGGTGCGGCGCTGCTCCGAGAGGAGCAGGTCGTGCACGTGGAGGCGCATCGTGTCCGTTAGGCAGACTGGCTGGACTGCCACCGCTGTGGGACGCCGCTGGGCAACGATCCGGACGATGAGCCCGACGGCGGCGTGGACGGGCTGCCGCTCTGTGGCGAGTGCGTCCGCAACCGCGACGAGGCCGCCGACTTCGAGCAGATGGACCTCCAGGACGGCGAGCTCGACGGCACGATCGACTGGTAGTCCTGCTACGCGCGACCCGACAGGGCCACATCGGACGAGTTCGGCGTCCGGGACAATGACCGGACGCGACACGGGGGAGCACGAATGATGACCGAAACGAGGAACACGACAGGGCTCACCGATACCCAGCGACGCATCGTCGAGTGGGGCGACGGGCCCGCTCGTCGTCATCGCCGGCGCAGGAACCGGCAAGACGCGCGTCATCGTCGAGCGCGTGCGCTGGCTCCTCGAGACGAAGGGCGCGGCGACGACGGGTCCGACGGCGATCTCGTGCCGGCGAGTCGCGCCGACGGCACGGACGCCGAACCGTTCGCCGGCCCGCTGCTGCCCGAACAGATCCTGGTCCTGACCTACAACGTCAAGGCCGCCAAGGAGCTCGACATCGGATCGAAGCCCCATCGGCCCGGCCGCGCGCGCCCGCCTCACGTCAGCAACTTCCACAGCTTCTGCCATCGCGTCCTCACCGAGTCGGCCGCCGATGCCGGCCTGCCGGCGCAGCCGGACGTGCTCGATGGCATTGGCCAGGTTCTGCTCCTGCGCGACATCCGGCCGAACCTGCCGCTGCTCTACTACGCCGGCGGCAGCAACCCCAACTACTGGCTCGACCAGTTCGTGGCCTTCATCAACCGGGCCAAGGACGAGCTCGTCACGCCGGACGACTTCGACGCCTTCGTCGATCGCGAGCGCCAGGCGTTCGAGGCAGCGCTTCGGGAGCTATCGAGCGGCGCTCGAGCGGGTCCAGGCGCAGGGCAACCTCGCCCCGCTGCGCGAGGTCCGAGGCGCCTACGCCGACTTCCGGCGCGGCGAGCGCGCCGAGGAGGCCGGCGACGACAACGCCAGCCGCCGACCCCACGAGCGTCGAGAAGGTCGGCCGACCGGGAGGCCCGGCGCACGATCTCGGGCGACGGCACGCGCCCCTCGCGAAGCCAGTTCGACGCGCCCGACCTGCCACGCATCGACGCCGCTCGCCGAGACCTACGTCGCCGACGGCGCCGCGCTCGAGGTGCTGCGCCTGTCCGAGCTCGCGCCTCGTCTACCGCGCATACCAGGAGGAGCTCGCAACGCGCGGCGCGCTCGACTTCGGCGAGCAGATCAGCCTCGTCACGCGCCTGTTCAAGCAGAAGCCCAACGTCCTGCGCCGCTACCAGCGCCAGTTCCGCTACATCCTGGTCGACGAGTTCCAGGACGCCAACATCGCCCAGATCGAGCTCATCGAGCTGCTCGGGCGCACGCCGGACCGACCGGACAACGTCATGGTCGTCGGCGACGACGACCAGTCGATCTACCGCTTCCGCGGCGCCAGCTACGCGGCCTTCGTCGAGTTCGACCGGCGCTTCTGCGGACCGCCCGCCCATGACCCGCGGCGCGCCGGCCCCGGGCCGCCGACCGCGGCTGCGGCTCGAGGAGAACTTCCGCTCGGTCGAGCCCGTGCTCACGGTCGCCAACCGGCTCATCGAGCGCAACGCAGCTGCGCTACGAGCCGGACAAGGTCCTGCGCCCCGACGCGCGGTCCGGCGATCCGGTCGAGGTCGTGGTCGCCGACCGACCTCGACGACGAGGCGCGCCAGATCGTGGACCGCATCAAGGCCTGGACTGGCTGGGACCCCGCCGCCCCGACGCCGAGCCGCCCGACTGGTCCGACTTCGCGGTCCTCTATCGCAAACACCGCCACCGCGAGGCCATCGTCGCCCGCCTGCGCGACGAGGCGATCCCCTACACCGTCGTCGGCGGCCTCTCGCTGTTCGATACGCCGGAGATCCGCGACCTCGAGCAGAGCCTGCGGGCGATCGCCGACCCGCACCAGGACGTGGCGCTGGTCCGCATGATGTCGGCGGCACCCTGGCGGCTCGATGCGCTGGAGATCCTGCAGATCGCGCGGATGGCCCGCTACGACTACCGCCACCTCATCGACGTCATCCACGAGGTCGTCGAGTCCGGCGAGCGTGGAGGTGGACCGCGTCGCCCGACGGACGAGGAGGTCCGCCGATGCCGGCGCGAGGCTGATCGCGAGCGCGAGCGACGAGAACGGCAGCGGCGGCGGTGGCCTTGACGCTCCAGCCACCCAGCCGGACCTGTGCTGCCGCGAGCGATGGCGCAGCGCCGCAGGCCGCCGCGCGAGACGCGGCGGAGTCCGTCGCCCCGGCCACCCGGGCCAAGCTCCGCCGCCTGCTCGCACCCTCGAGGAGCTGGCGCCAAGACCTGGCGCGAGGGACCGTTCACCGTGCTCGAGGAGTACGTCGACCGCACCGGGCTCGTGCTCGACCTGATCGCGCTCGACACGCTCGAGGCCCAGCGGACCGTCGCCAACATCGCCAACTTCATGCGCTTCGCCCACGACTGGCAGGCGGAGCATCCGCGCGGCACGCTGGCGGGCTTCGTCGACTACCTCGACGCCTACCAGAGCGCCGGCGGCGAGCTGCCCGACGAGCGTCGAGGCGAGCGACGACCTCGACGGCGTCCAGCTCATGACGCTCTACCAGGCGAAGGGCCTCGAGTTCGACCACGTCTTCGTCCCGCAGCTGCTCAAGGACGAGTGGCCCACCCGCGAGTACGGCGTCGGGCCTCTTCCCCAAGGACCTGCTCAAGGAGGCCGTGCCGGCGGGCGACATCCACACCGAGGAGGAGCGCCGGCTGCTCTACGTCGCGCTGACCCGCGCCCAGGACCGGCTCGTCATCACGACCATCGCGGGCCCGGCCGCGAGAAGGACCCCTCGCTCTTCCTCGACGAGCTGCGCGATGGCGCGCGGTCCGGAGCTGCTGGATCTCGACGGGTCGGCCGGAGCGTGACGCTGACGCCCGGCTGGGCCGAGTCGCGACCGACGACGTCACGAGGAGCCCGAGCCGCCCTCGTCACTCCGCGAGTGTCATGCCGACGCCCACCGCCCGCGAGCGGCGGCTGGCGCTGCGCGTCCGCGCGAACGAGCTGCTCGAGCTGCTCGAAGGCATCGAGCCGACGGACCCTGAGGCCGAGCAGGCCCGGCCGACTTTCGGCCGCGAGTTCGCCGCGCTGGCGCGACGCGCGCCGACACCGCCGACGAGGCGCGCGCCCATCGACTCGATCCGCTGACCTTGCGGGTCGTCGCGCTCGACAGCGGGGCCGGCGCGAACCTGCTCGAGGTCGCCCCCCTGCCGGCGCGTTCAGCTACTCGCAGATCGACACCTACGAGCGCTGCCCGCTCCAGTACGCGTTCCGGCACGTCTACCGCATCCCGTCGAGCCGGACCGTCGGGCGCGCTGACGTTCGGGTCAACCGCCCACGCCGCCTTCGAGGCGTTCACCAAGGAGCGTCGCGAGCGCACGGCCCGGGGCGAGCCGCCGCCGACGCGCGAGGACCTCGAGCGCGCTCTTCGAGGCCGAATGGAGAGCCGGCGAGTTCGAGGAGAAGACAGCCGAGGAGAACTACCGCGGCAGCGTCGGCACGCTGCTCGACAACTTCTGGGAGGGCGAGCTCGCGTCCGTCGGCCGGCCGAGCCGGAGGAGCTGCCGTTCGAGCTGGCCATCGAGCATGCCCGACGGCTCGCCGGCGACCTTCACCGGGCAGATCGACCGCATCGACCGCCTGCCGTCCGGTGGCATCGAGGTCATCGACTACAAGACCGGGCGCCAGCTCGCAGAAGAGCGTCCAGGAGAGCCTGCAGCTGTCGATCTACGCCCTCGCCTGCCGCGACGCGCTGGGGCTGGGACGCCCGAGAAGGTGACGCTGTACTTCACCGAGGCGGCGACCCGCATGAGCACGACCCGGACCGACGAGCAGCTCGATGCCGCTCGCGACGAGCTCGGCGTGGGTCGCCCGCGTCCGATCCGGCGACTTCGCCGCCACACCAGGCAACAACGTGTGCTGGCCCTGTGACTACGGGCCGCTCTGTCCGGAACGCGTGCGATGAGCCGGTTCGAGATCATCGACGAGCGCACGGTCGTCGATGTCGATGGCGTCAGGCACGATGTGTTCGAGTCGGTCGAGCGGCTTCCCTGGGTGGACCAGCTCTGCCCGCTCATGCCGCACCAGTACGCCCATCTGAACAGGTCGGATCCGCTCGCCTACCGCGTCGTCGAACACATGCTCAAGGCCGCCAATCCCGATACCTACCGCGCCTACTTCCGCGGCTATCGGTCGCCGAACCGCTACTGGGACGCCCCGGACGGCCAACGCTACTGGCTGACCCGGATGATGATCAACCGCTGTTGGCCGACAGCGTCGAGCCCCTGCGCCTCGTTAGCGATGGAGCCCAGCCGATCGAAGACTGGGGCGGCCCGCCCTGGGCTCCGAACGGCATCGGCATCTACGCGCAAGGCGAGAAAGGCCAGTGGTGGCCGACGGAGGCAGCGCTCGCCGAGGGCTTCCAGCCATGCAAAGCGTGTCGCCGGTAGGACGGTTGGCACCGCCGACTTCGGCCCGGCCGTCGCCCTGGACGGGCGAGGCGGCTCCTGCGTCCGGGCGGGCCACGGAGGTACGCCGGCGCGTTGCGGACTACGCGCGTGTATCATAACATTGACATAACGAGTCGTTATGTCTAACCTATGAGACATGAAGAAGTCGAAGCCACTCTACCCACGGCAACAGCGCGCCGCTTCAGAGCTGGGCGCACGGGTTCGACTTGCCCGAGAGCGCCGACGTATGCCCGCAGCGGAGCTGCTGAGCGCGCCGACACCTCTCGGATGACGATCTACCGCCTGGAGCGCGGCGACACGAGTATCAGTCTCGGCGTGCTCGTGCGGGTGCTTGGCGTTCTCGGGCTGATCGACGATCTCGGTGCAGTCGCCCGGGACGACGTCCTTGGCCGCCAGCTTCAGGACGCTGCCCTGCCGCGTCCCTCGCGGTCGTTGCGCTGATGTCGAGGCTAGACGCTGCCACCGTCTTCCTCGACGCACACGACCTCGGTCCCTGCCGCGTCGTCGGCACACTCCGGCCCGCCGGCCGTGCACCGACAGCCCGATCGGATTCGAATACGCCGCGGAATGGTGGTCCGAGCCCACCGCGTTCCGGCTCGACCCGAGCCACTACGAACAGACCGTTGAGCCGCAGTATCCGGAGCCGGGGCACCAACTCGCGCCCGTGTTCACTGATGCCTCGCCTGACCGATGGGGGCGACTGCTGCTCGACTATCGGGAGCAGGACCAGGCAAGGGCAGAGGGCCGATGGCCCCGGCCGCTCGGCGAGTGGGACTATCTGCTCGGCGTCAACGATGCGCTGCGCATGGGCGCGCTACGGTTTTCCGCGCCGGCAGCAGTTCTCCGTTCCTCGACGACGGTCCGGATTCGTCCCGCCGCTCGCGGACCTTCGGGAGCTGGAGCAGGCTGCTCGGATCGTCGACGACCCACGTCAAAATGATCCGTCCGCCATGCGTGACGCACTGCGGCATCTTCTGGCCCCCGGCAGCCCCATGGGTGGTGCCCGTCCCAAGGCGAACTTCCTTGATACTGCAGGTGCGCTGTGGTTTGCGAAGTTCCCATCGCACAACGACCGCAGGGACATGGGCGGCTGGGAATATGTGCTGAATCGCATCGCTGCAAACGCTGGGATCGACGTCCCGGAGGTCGACCTTCGGATGTTGTCCGGCCCGTACCACACGTTCCTCGCGCGTCGTTTCGACCGAGAGGCGAACGGCCGACGTCTGTTCGCGTCGGCCATGACGATGCTCGGTAAGCGGGACCGTGAGCCATCTTCCTACGCCGAGATCGCCGAGGCCATCGACCTGAACGGGGCACCCGGTCACATCGAAGAGGATCTCGCCCAGCTCTTCCGCCGGCTCGTGTTCAATATCGTGACCGGCCATCGCGACGACCATCTGCGCAATCACGGATTTGCGGGCCCCTGCCGGATGGCGCCTCGCTCCCGCCTATGACCTCAACCCGATGCCTGAGATGTCGCAACACGAAGTGGCTGTCGGGCTTACGGCCAAGAGTCCCGATGTGGAGGTTGCCGTCAGCGAGACCGCGCCGTTCTGCCGGCTCACCCCGACCGCGGCTCGTGACATCGCGAGCGAGGTCCGTTCCGCGGTCGCAGCGTGGCGATCGGTCGCGCGCCACGTGGGGCTGTCTCGCATGGACATCGAGGCGGTGTCGCCGGCATTCGACGAGTAAGGGGCCGACGGAGTCGTGCACAACCGCGACAACCGTCGATGTCGCACATTCCGGGTAGACCAACGCCATCGGGTTCCCGATGTTCGCCTTCATCGACCCCGAGGATGGGCGCTTCCCGCCCGCTGGATCGAGATTGCGCCTACCCTGACCCCGTCGTGCAGCGAGCGAGCTGTCAGGATTTGGCGCTGCGTCGCCGACCTTGGAGGTGGCACATGAGCCAGTTGGGAATGACGCGCGTGGCCGCGTTCACGTCTATGTTGGCGATCAGTTTGGCCGCGTGCGGCGCTTCAGCCTCGGATGCACCGGCGACGCCGGGCGCGAGCCCTGCGCCGCTCACCTCGGAGGGCCCCGCGGTCCCGACGGCGGATGCTCTGTCCACCGCTGCTCCGAGCCCAGGAGGTCGGCCAGCTGAACACCGCTGTCGTCACGATCGGCACCGAGCGGCACGAGTTCAGCGACGTCGAGTGCAGCATCTTCACCGCCGGTTACATCCAGGCAGGCAACTACGGTGCTGACCCCGAGGTCGTGATCGTGCTCCCGCCGCCCGGCTGGGAAGCGCAAGGTGACGTCTTCAGCCCGCCGGAGGTCAGGGTCTCGCTTGGTTCGGGTATGGACGAGCAGGTGTGGTTCGCAGGCGACCAGCCGCCGAACGGAACCTCGATCCCCGACGGCTCCACGCAGCTCGACTACAGCGTGCCCGACGGCAGGCCGGTGACCGCGACCGGGACGGGGTCGTTCGTTGATGTCCAGGCGATCCTCTTCGGTCGGGAATGGTCCAGCGTCGCCGGCTCGTTCGAGGTCACCTGCCCGTAGCGTTCGGGCCGTCCAGAGTGGGACGGAGTCGCCCGAAGAGGGCATCCCACGAGGGGAGGGTGGCTCCGGCGGTAGGATTCGAACCTACGACCAATCGGTTAACAGCCGACGGGCTCGAGGGGCTTCCTGAGCGTGAACCGGGCCTGTTCGACCACCCAGGTCAGTCACCGCTCGGCCACATTGGGGAGGACGGCTTTCACAAGTCGGTGAGCTGACCGATCCGGCGATACCAAACCGAGCACGTCCCAGCTGGGCCCTTGGCAGACGGACACGTGGCTCGACTACGTCGACGGCGCGTCCGATTGCGGGGCGAGCCGCTCGCGGGCCAGCGGCGAGGAAGGCACCTCTGATGCCGGAAAGGACATGCTGCTGCGCAGCAGCTGCGCCAGCCGGGCGACCTCAGCCTGCTGACCCTCCTCGCTGGCCCAGTCCTCGAAGATCAGCTTCAGGTCCAGCTCCGGGGCGGACGCGCTAGCGTGTCCGAGCACCACCTTGCAGCTCGATGACGGTTCGCAGGCCAGCCACTCGCATGACCGATCGCCGAGCTACCCCTCGGAGCCGACCTTCGTCCGCAGCCAGCTGACTAGCCAGGACGATGCTCCAGGATGTTCAACAGGTTGCGCGGATTGAAGAAGCCAGCGGTGGGATCTGTAACCCGCGGCTAACCGGCTAGCTGCCGGTTGGCACCACATGGGCGGTACTTGTTGAAGGGTTCCGCCAAGGGTGTTCCATTCCTGCTACCCGTACAGATCCGTACGGTTAGCGACGACGGGCTACCCCGGCGATCCTCGCCTCGCACACGGCCACGAGGTCGAACAGCTCCCGAGCTGCGTATTGGCGGTCCCATGTCCCCCGACTGATCTGGGTCAGGACGCCCGAGGATTCCAGTCGCTTGAGGCCATCGAGCGTCCGCTGGGGGCTCGCCCCGATCAGCTTGCTCGCAGTCGAAGCCGAGAGGATGGGAGCGGCCGGGATGATGACGAGTAGTCGCGCCGCCGATGAATCCCTGCGCGGCCGGCCGCTGCGCTCGAACCACTCAGTCCGGAGCTCGTCCACGTCGGTGGCCATCGCCAGACCTTCGGTCGCGGCCTGATCGACCGCGTCGGCGAAGGAGGCCACCCACGGCGCGATCCCGCCGTTCCGGAACTCGATGAGCCCCCCGACGTAGCTCTGTGGCCGCGCGGCGAGCACGACCGAAACGGGCGGCACGAACACCGGCGTCAGGCGAGCGCGCCGGAAGATGGCATGGATGAGGCAGCGGCCGACACGACCGTTGCCATCCGCGAATGGATGGATGGTCTCGAGCTGAGCGTGCGCGATCGCCGCCATCGCGATCGGTGGGATCTCGTCGCGCGCCAGGAAGGCCACGAGGTCATCGATGAGGCCTGGCACCGCATCCTCAGGTGGCGGGACGTAATCCGCTCCGAGTGGGCTGGTAGCACGGCCGCCGATCCAACCCTGCGTGACTCGGAACTCGCCCGGGAGCGCATCTGGTTCGTCCTGCATCAGCGTGCGGTGGATGTCGAGCAGACCGTCGACCGTGAGCTCCGCGCGCTCACCGATGGCGATCGCCGCCTGCATGGCGTCGATGTTGCGGGCGATCGTTCGAGCGGCTCCGCGCGCTGCGGCAGGGTCGAGCAGTGCACGGGCCACGTTCAGGGATGTCGCCTGGTATCCCTCGATGCGCGAGGAGGCGACTGCCTCGGACCGCAGGAACAGGGGCCCGATCGCTTCGAGACCGGCGCCTCCGGCCCGTGCGTTAAGTTCGCGGATCGCGTCTTCGGCGCGCAGCGCCAGTCCCGCTGCCTCGAACGTGACGCGTGGGTCGATGTCCGCGATGCGGTCCGGCAGAAAGGCCTGGTAGCGGAACGAGCGCTTGTCCCGGCGCCCGCCCATCGCGGTCAGGTCCGCAGCCCAGATCCGTTCGATGGTCGTCGGCATGAGCTATCCGTTCGATCGTGCCATATCTTTGAACACTTCCAACAAAGTATCTCTAGAAGTGTTCAGAGTCAACCGGGGACTCGACGGTCTCTATATCGCCCACTTCTCCAAGACGCCGTCGACCAGTGGGCGCACCCGGTCCCGAGCACCGTCGCGGTCACAGCCGCGCATGAGGTAGTCGTCGTAGTCGGTGTGGGTGTGTCGGATGTGGGCCCGGACCGCTAGCTCGACGGCTTCCTCCGAGAGTGCCCGGCCGGCTTCGGTCCGTCCGATGCGTCCGCTGCCCCGCTCACAGGCGCGACGCGCGATCGCCCGGGCCTCGTCTTCAGGGCAGCCTGGGAAGCCCGAGCGGATGGCGGCCGCGAAGTCATCGGTGAACCGCTCATCCCATCGTTCGCCTCGTGCGGCAGCCCGATCTCGCCGGGCGGCGCGTAGGTCGGCGTCGGCGAGGCATTCCTCTTCCGCTTGCGCCAGCGCCTCCGGCTCCACCAGCACACCCTGCCGCTCGTACCGCCGGCGGCTGCGGCTCCACTGCAGGACCACGGCCGAGAGGCGCGAGTGCTTGCGAGCTCGGCGGGTGAGGGCGGTATCGCCGCTGGGCAGGAACCAGAGGTGCTCCATGTCCGCGCATGCGAGGCAGAAGGCCTTGTCGCCGTCGAGCCGGATCGTGCTGCCGCGGCCCAGGTCGGCGTCGCAGCCGTCGCAATGCGAGTCGCGGCGTGACCAGAAGACGGCGATGTCCCTGAGTTTGGCGGGTTCGGAGTCAGCCATCGCTACCCTCAGGCTACGCCCCTACGGGAAGCGAGCAGCGTCGAACATCGAGCAGAACGCGGGCCGGCGCTTGTTGTCCTCGCGGACCGCCGCCGCGTACGCCCGGAACTCGCCCTACCGGCCCAGGGCGACGCTGATGCGCTCGATCCGCCGCAGCGAACCGATGGCCGTGGTGTAGCTGCGGCGATCCGCCTGTCGGAGCACCTCGGTCACCTCCGCCTTGAAGGCCGCCATGGCCACCTCGGGATGGGTGTCTCGGTCCGCTTGGCCAGCCTCGATAGCACGAGGCGCTCGCAACCGAGCTCATGAGCAGCATTTCAGGCAGCATCAAGACGGGGTCGTCCGGAGTGGGACGGAGTCGCCCACAGAGGGCGTTCCACGAGGGGAAGATGGCTCCGGCGGTAGGATTCGAACCTACGACCAATCGGTTAACAGCCGACCGCTCTACCACTGAGCTACGCCGGAACGCGCAGCGCTCGTGCGTGGGAATGGCCCCGGACGCGACGACGCGAAACACCACAAATCGCGGTGCGACCGAAGGATAGCATCTCCTCGCCTGCCCTCTCCGCGGCGCCCTGCCGCTTCGTGGTCGGGAGTACTTCCGCGTCACTGTGCCGGTGCGCGGACGCGCCGCTAGCATCGAGCCCGTGAGCGCGTTCGACGAGTTCGGCCCCTGGATGCTGTTCGTCGCTGCCGGCCTCGTCGGTGGCATCGTGCTGTTCGTGCGTGGCCTGCAGGCCTATCGGCGAGACCGCCAGATCTCCTCGGTCGCGACATCGACCCTCGACAGCCTGGCCGCAGGCGAGGTGCGCGTGACCGGCGTCGTCGAGCCCATCGACCAGACGCTCATCTCCCCGCTCCAGTCCCGTCCCTGCGTGTGGTACCGCGCCAAGGTCGAGACCACCGGCGACAACAGCCGCGTGCTGCTGAACGAGGAGAAGGCCCAGGAGTTCCGGCTCAAGGGCGAGACCGGCTCGATCCGCGTCGTGCCCCGAGGCGCGCGCTGGGAGATCGGCGCCGTCTTCGATGAGCGCACCAGCATCACCGGCGACGAGCCGCCAGGGCTGCATCGTCGCTCGGGCACCGCATACCACGGCTGGGTCGAGCGCGACCCCGAGACGATGACCGACCTCGAGCGCGACACGGCGGCCCAGGCCCTGCTCACCCTGCGCCAGCCGGCCGATCCGCTCACCACCGATGACTGGGACCAGGGTGGCGGCAGCTTCTTCGGCCGAAAGGGGCCCGAAGGACGACGGTATCGGGAAGCCCGCCTGGAGCCGGGACAGACGATCACGGTGCTCGGACAGGCCTGGCCCTGGGGCGACGTGCGGGAGGTCGTGCAGGCCTCGGCCACCGGCTCCAACATCGACCGCGACATCGCCGGCGACCTCGCCATCGCCCGCGAGATGGGCATGCTCGCCGCGAGCCCGGAGGAGGCCTGGGGCAATGCCGCCATCCCCGGCTTCGGCATCGGCCTGCCGACCGTCGAACCGACGCTCGACCCCGAGGCCACACGCCCGGAGGTGCCGGCTGACCCGGCTGTCCACGAGGCTGCCCTGGCCAGGTACGACATCCCCGACGAGGAGCTCGTGCTCTCGCGCGGCCTCCGCGGCGGGATGGCCATCTACGCGGGCACCCCGGCCGAGGCCACGAGCCATCACGACTCCGCCTTCATGGTCGGCCTCCTCGGGGCGGTGATGACGGTGCTCTGCGCCTTCGCCCTCGGCGGCATGCTGACCGGTAGTCTGTAGCGATGGGTCTGCAGCTCGCGGTCGGGATCGGTGTCGCGCTGGCGCTGATCCTGCTGGTGTTCCTGGTGGTGGTCACGTACAACAACGTGGTCTCGCTGCAGCGACGTTGCCAGCGGGCCTGGGCCAACATCGACGTGGTGCTCAAGCAGCGCCACGACCAGCTGCCCAACCTGGTCTCCGCCGTGCGCGGGGTGATGGCCTTCGAGGCGCAGGTGCTCGAGGATGTCACGCGGGCTCGAGCGGCCTACGAACCAGAGGCGCCGATCCACGACCAGGCCGTCGTCTCCGAGCAGACCTCATCGGCCGTACGGTCCCTGTTCGCCACCGTCGAGAACTACCCGGAGCTCAAGTCGCACGAGAACGTCATGGCCCTGCAGGAGGAGATCGAGCGGCTGGAGACGCTCATCGCCCGAAGGCGCGAGCTGTTCAACAACCAGGTCTACCAATACAACGTGAGCATCACCACCTTGCCCGGGGCCCTCGTGCGGCCGCTCTTCGGCTGGAAGGAAGTGGAGATGTTCAGCGCGGACGAAGAGGACCGAGAGCGCCCCGAAGCCGATATCTACGCGACCACGGCGGACCGCTAGTCACCGTTCGGGACGATCGCGCCGATCCCAAGGCCCTGGCGCCTCGCCGGGCGACTGGTCAGGACGAAGTGCGCAGCACCGCGCCGCCCCCGAAGACGCACCGTCAGTCGATGCGGAAGACAGGGTGATCCGCCGGGTTCGGCAAGCGCCCGCTCAACAACTTGATGGTGGGCCGGTAGGTGCTCGAGGCGAGGTACTCGGCCACCGCGGCGCCTGCTCGTCCCCGAAGACCTCGGTCACGGTGATCGAGCGCACCTCGCCCTTCTCGCCGAGGTCCGGGCTGCCGCTGGCGCGCAGGTTCCGTGCCCAGTTGCTGTTCCCCGGCAGCGAGACGAGGTTCCACGCGTCACCGACCTCAGAGGACGGACCGGGACCGATCGCAGCTGCCCCGTCGTTCGGCCGCGGATGCGGATGTAGGGCTGGTAGGGCAGCCGCGTCATGAACATCGGCTCGAGCTTGCGCTGGAGCCTACTCCGGCCGGCTGACGTCAGAATGGCCCAGCGCTTCGGCGAGCAGGGCCATGAACGTCAGCATCGCGAGCCCGATGGCCAGCAGCATGGTCAGACCGACGAGCTCCTGGGCAAAGTCGGGTGACGCTCGCGTGAGCAGGCGCAGGCCGAGCACGATCCCGGCGCCACAGAAGACCCAGGCCACCACGATCCCGAGGAGCAACGCGTTGAGATCACCGTCGCCACGTGGCGTGATCAGGACGAGGGCGATCACCGAGACGATGCCGAAGACGATCCACGCCAGCCACAAGCCGCAGCCGGCGTTGGCCGATGCCTCGGCGCGACTGCGCCGGTACCACCACGTGCTGACGCCCAGCAGACCAGCCGCCGCCAGCGCCTGAAGCACCACCAAGTTCAAGGCAGACTCCCGTGTGCCCTTCCATGTTCATCGCTACGGTCCGCGGGTCAAGTGCCGCCGGACCCGCGGGGCTGCGTCAGCTACCGCAGGCACTGACTTCCAAGGTGGCTCGTCCGACGCGGGGCCGGCCTCTTCTCGCGCCTGCCTATGGCGCCGGGTATGGGCCCAGGAGTCGGAACCAAACGCAGGCCATCGGGTCGTCATCGGCGAGCGTCACACCTGCCGACCGGTATTCCTTCCGATAGCCGTCTCGGAAATCATCGATGGAGGTGAAGCCCTCCCCTTCGTCGCGTGCGAGCTCCCACGGCACCTCGAGGAAGGCGTGGACCTCCGCGCGCGTGACCTCCAGCATGGCGACCGGCTCGCCGTCGCTGTCGAGCATCACCAAGCGCTCGCCGATGTCCTCGAGCGGCTCGCCCTCAGCTTCGTAGTCCGTCCGCCACAGGCCGGCGGTGGCGAACTTCGTGCCCTCCAGCACCAGGCGGTTCAGCTCGTCGCGGGAAGGCCCCGGAGTGCCGAGCTCGAGCGTGCGCAAGCCATCGACCCGTTTCCACATCGGCGCAGTGTCGCATAGCTTCCACGAGTGGAGACGAGCAGCGAACTACGGCAGCGGGATCTCCGCACCCGTGCCCTTCGAGCGCTGATACGTGGCCGAGAGTTCGTCGTAGGTGGTCACGAGGGCGGCACGGCGAGCTGCCAGCCCAGCGCGGACTTCGGGCTCGCAGCCGGCGATCAGCTCGGGGATGTGCCAGGCGCACCAGTAGCGGTTCTTGTGCTCGTACTCGCCGTCGGGCACGCGCCAGATCTCCTCGTTGATGCGCACGTCATGAGGGATGGCGAAGGCGTCGGTGGTGTCCTCGTAGCTGAAGAGGTAGAAGAAGTTGTCCCAGCCACCCCAGGTCAGGCCACCGAGGCAAAGCGGACAGGGTTCGTGGGTGCTGAGGAAGATGGTGTCCGCGGCGGCCGGCCGCTGGTCCCGCGGGATGGCGTAGAAGGCATTGATGGTCGCGATCTCGCCGTGGTTGAGCGGGTTGGCGCTCTCGTGGTTGGTCACGGCCACGACGGTCGCGAGGTCCGACTTGCGTAGCACGGCACCGCCGAAGATCTTGTCACCGTTCTCCACGCCCGCGCGGGTGCGTGGCACGATCTCGTGCTCGATGACGTCGAGCAGACGGCCGATGAACGCGTTTCGGTCCGAGGTGAAGCGGGCCAGGTCATCGTCGGTCGGGTAGCGGACAGGCGTCATGCAGCGAAGGATAAGCGGCAGTGAATGAGCCGGCGCCACCATCCGCTGCATGGCTGGTCACGAGAAGCGCACCGACCGAGCCGACCGAGCCGCGGCGCACGCACTCGCGGACCTCGGGCGTGAGATCCGCCTGGCTCGACTCAACCACGACCTGAGCCAGCGCACTGCCGCGGCGGGCGCGGGCCTGTCGCAGACGCACTGGGGTCGCCTCGAGCGCGCCGAAGCGCACGCCGTGCCACTGCCCCTGCTGGCTCGGGCATGTGCGGTCGTCGGGCTGGACCTGCACCTCCGCGCGTACCCGGCCGGTGCGCCGCTGCGTGACCAGGCGCACGTCCGCCTGCTCGAGCGGCTCCACGCGCGACTGGGCAGCGGTGCCTCCTGGTCCACGGAGGTGGCCTTCCCGAACGCCGGCGACCGCAGGGCCTGGGATGCCCTCATCCGCATCGCAGCGGTTCGGATCGGGGTGGAGGCCGAGACACGAGCCCGCGACGCGCAGGAGCTACAGCGCCGCCTGGCGTTGAAGCAGCGGGACGGCATGGTCGATCACGTGATCCTCCTGCTGGCTGACACGCGGCACAACCGGAGCTTCCTCGCAGCCGCAGGGACTGGTTTCCGGGCCGCCTTCCCGGTCGACGGCCGAACGGCACTGCGTGCCCTGGCACTGCCGGCCGACCCGGGCGGGAACGCCATCGTCCTGCTCTGACGGATCTGGCAGCCCTGACCATCCCGGACCCGAACGCCCGGTCGTGCGCGTCGTCTGGCGCGCTGGCGACTGGGCTGTCGTCCGGGCGCACTCGCAACCACACGCCCGCCCATGAGTCACCCGAGGGCTCGTCACCACCCGGCTGTCCGGGGTGAGTCACCCGAGGGCTCGTCACCACCCGGCTGTTTCCGGGGTGAGTCACCCGAGGGCTCATCAGGACCCGGCTGACCGGGGTGAGTCACCCGAGGGCTCATCACAACGCGGCTGCAACCCGATCCGCGGATTTGCGCCATCGGAGGGCTGGATCTGCCGCCTTGAGCCGCCGGAGGGCTGGTGCCTGCGAGTACGCAGACCGGGACGTCGAGTTGAGCCCCCGCAGGTTTCAGGGCGGCCGCCATCAGCGGCAACGAGCCGGCGGGCAGCAGCGCCTGAAGCCCGCCGTGGTCCCCAGCCGCGGGACACGGACTCGGGCGGCGGCACACTGGCGCCCGCACGGCCACCGATGAGTCGTCCGAGGGCTCATCACAACGCGACTGCAACCCGATCCGCGGATTTGCGCCATCGGAGGGCTGGATCTGCCGCCTTGAGCCGCCGGAGGGCTGGTGCCTGCGAGTACGCAGACCGGGACGTCGAGTTGAGCCCCCGCAGGTTTCAGGGCGGCAGCCATCAGCGGCGGAACGTTCCAGGCGGCACCGCTCGGCGCCCCTGGGCGGAGCGATCTGCCGCCACGAGACAGCGGGCAGCGCCTGAAGCGCGCCCCCGGTCCTCGGCGCGCGCCCACGCTCCCGAGCGCGCCCCGGTACCCACCCGCAACGCCCCCAACAGCGAAGCCGGCCCCCTACATGGGAGCCGGCCTCTCGAAGATCGCGCTGGCGACCACCCTCCGGCGGCCGCCGCCAGCCGCTACTCCAGGTAGTCCTTGAGCTTGCGGCTGCGGGACGGGTGGCGCAGCTTGCGCAGCGCCTTGGCCTCGATCTGGCGGATGCGCTCGCGGGTGACGTTGAACTCCTTGCCCACCTCTTCGAGGGTGCGGGAGCGGCCGTCCTCGAGGCCGAAACGCAGCTGCAGCACGCGCCGCTCGCGCCCGGAGAGCGAGTCGAGCACCGCCTCCACCTGCTCCTTGAGCAGCTGGTGCGAGGCGGCATCGGCCGGCGCCAGGGCCGCGCGGTCCTCGATGAAGTCGCCCAGGTGGGAGTCTTCCTCCTCACCGATCGGCGTCTCCAGCGAGACCGGCTCCTGGCTGACCTTGATGATCTCGCGCACCTTGTCCGGCGTGATCAGGACGACGTTGTCGATCTCCTTGTCCTTCTTCTTGGGCAGCTTCACGTCGTAGGTGTGGTTAGTGCCGACGATGCCGTAGTCATCGGTGACCTTGGCCTTGACCGGGCGGTCGTCGAGGACGTGCACCGTGATCGTGGCCTGCTTGCTGGGATGGACCTCGATGTGGGCGAAGTTGTTGGCTCCACCCAGCCGCTTGAGGATCTCCGTCGCGAACTCCGGCCCGACCGTCATGGCGAAGGCGATCTCCTCCACCGTCGGCTCACGACCCAACTCCTGGAGCAGGCCGCGTGAGACGCGGATGAGGCGGTTGATGGTCTCGACCATGTGCACCGGGATACGGATGGTGCGGGCCTGGTCCGCGATGGCGCGGGTGATGGCCTGCCGGATCCACCAGGTGGCGTAGGTCGAGAACTTGAAGCCCTTCTCGTAGTCGAACTTCTCGACCGCGCGGATGAGGCCGATGTTGCCCTCCTGGATGAGGTCCAGGAAGGACATGCCGCGGCCGATGTACTTCTTGGCGATCGAGACCACCAGGCGCAGGTTGGCCGAGGTCAGCTGCTCGCGGCCCTCGCGCCCATAGCGCACCACGATGCCGCGGCGGTTGCGCGGCTTGAGGTGCTCCTGGGTCATCTCCGGGTCCCAGCCCCAGGCGTCCATGACCTCCGCTTCCTTGCCCGCGAGGATGTAGCGGCGCAGCGCCTCGTGCGCGATGCCCTGCGACCAGTCGTAGAGCGCCCGCAGGCCCTTGTTGTCGCGGCAGTCCTGGTTGCCGTTGTGGACCGACATGTAGCTGAAGTCGACCAGCCGCATGAAGTGCGCCGCGTCGGGCGACCCCTCGTAGTCGGCCAGCTCCTTCTTGGCCTCCTTGAGGAGGGCCTTGACCGCCTCCTCATTGGTGGCGCGCTGGGCGCCGGTGAGCTTGAGCTCGGGCGAGGCCACGAGCAGCCCGTCCTTCTCCGCCGCCTCCGAGGCGCCGGTCACGATGCGCGCGGCGTCAGCGGCGAAGTAGTCGAGCCGATGCTCCGGGCGCTTCTGGCGCGAGTCGTGCTCGGTGTCGTTCCTGGTCCACTCCCACAGCGAGAGCGTGGCCCGCCAGGGCTCCTCCACGATCTGCTCGCCCAGCTCGATGGCCTTGGCGAAGACGACCTCTTCCTCCGCGTTGAGGAGCGGGACCTTGCCGATCTCCTTGAGGTACATGCGGACGGGGTCGTCGATGCCGACCATGTCCTGGGCCATGGCCTCCAGCTCGGCCTGCGTGGAGGGCTTGTCATCGTCGTCGTCTTCGAGCTTGGCCGGCGGGTCCTGCCAGGGCTGCTTCTGCGACTCCTCGACGGTGACCTGCACGCCGAGCTCGCCGGCCACGCCGAAGTTGCGCGGTGCGCCGATCTCGTCTTCCTGTTCGGGCTGGACGGTGTCCCCATCCATGTCCCGCTTGCCTCGCTCGAGGACCGATGCCACGAGCAGCTTGTCAGTGGCGTCAGTTGCCATGTGCTACCTCCACTTGCTTCGCTTGCTTGGGTTGGATTCGTCGTCGGGCGAGCAGTGACGTGTCGTTCACGGCTCGGTCGAGCTCCAAGCGCCGCCGCTGCAGCTCCAGGACCTCGCCCTGGAGCCGTGTCAGCTCGGCCTGGTCATGCGCAGCCTCGGCGTCGGCGAGGCGGGCGCGGGTGTATTCGATCTGCTCGGCCAGTCGGGCTCGCTCGAGGGTCAGCAGGCTCTGGTCGATGGCCTGGTGGATGGCACCCTCGTCATCGGGCAGCGGGGAGGTCCGGGCCATCAGCGTCTGGGCCACCGTGCGGGTGGTCGGCTCCTGGGCCTCGATGAAGGCTTTGAGCTCGAAGTGGTCCGTGCCCTGCTGGGTGAGCGCACTCCCGAGCGCTTTCCACAGCTCGCGCGCGGGTGTGGTCACGAAGGGATCGACCGACAGCGACTCGGCCGTCTTGGCGTAGTAGCTGGGATAGCGCATGAGCACCCGCAGCAGGGTCGCCTCCGCGGGCTCGATGGCTCGTTCCACGGCGCGCGGGTCGAGGGCGTCGGGCTGGGCCATGACGGCTTCGAGGTTGATGCGCGCACCCACCTGCGCCCCCTCCCGGGCGCCACCGGGGAGTGGCTCGTCGCGGCGCCGCAGCGCTTCCAGCAAGGTCCGCTCCTCCACGCCCGAGCGGCGGGCCAGCAGCTGCAGGTAGCCGTCACGGCGGACCGGGTCGCCGATGGTGCGCAGCGTGGGCAGCACCTCCGCCACCAGCTTCTCGCGACCCGGGACGGTGGAGGGGTCGTGGCGCGAGGCGGCGCGGTCGATGAGGAACTCCATGATCGGCTGGGGCTGCTCGGTGGCCTCGCGCCAGGTGTCGGGGTCGTCGCGGATGATCTCGTCGGGGTCGCGCCCGTCGGGCAGGCGCACCACGTCCACGTCGGTCAGGCGGCCGCGATAGGGCGAGCGCTCGATCTCGCCCACCAGCGCGGTCAGCTCGGTCGCGCCGAAGGCCGCTGCCCCCTGTCCTGCCGCGTCCACGTCGTAGGCCAGCGCGATGCGCGGGGCGTAGCGGGTGAGCAGCTCGACCTGGCCCGCGGTCAGCGCGGTGCCCATGGAACAGACCACGTTCTCGAAGCCGGCCTGGTGGGCCATGAGCGCGTCGGTGTTGCCCTCCACGAGCACGGCCACGCCGGACTTGCGCATGGCCGACTTGGCGCGGTCGATGAGATAGAGCGTGCGGCCCTTGTCGAAGAGCGGCGTCTGGGGCGTGTTGAGGTACTTGGGACCGCTGTCGGGGCCCTGGGCGCCGAGGATGCGGCCGGTCATGCCGGTGGCCCCACCGGAGGCGTCGCGGATGGGGAAGATGACTCGGGCGCGGAAGCGGTCGTACACGCCCCGGCCCGAGCGGCGCCGGCTGACCAGACCGGCGGCCTCCAGGTCCGCCTCGCTGACGCCCGGGCGGTGGCGACGGACGGCGGTGTTCATGGCATCCCAGGCGTCCGGCGCCCAGCCCAGCCGGAAGGTCTCGATGGTCTCGTCGCTGAAGCCGCGGCCGTGCAGGTACTCGAGCGCGGCCTTGCCCGTGGCGTGCTGCGTGAGCACCGTGTGGTAGAAGGCGATGGCACCGTCGAGCGCGTCGCGGATGCGCTTGCGCTGGGCGTCCTCGCGCGTGGTGCGCTCGTTGAGCTCCACGCCGGCCCGGCCCGCCAGCGTGCGCAGAGCGGTCGGGAAGTCCACCCCGTCGCGCTCCATGACGAAGTTGAAGAGGTCCCCGCCGCGCCCACAACCGAAGCAGTGCCAGCGCTCACGCGCAGGCGTGACCGTGAACGAGGGCGTCTTCTCCCCGTGGAACGGGCAGAGCCCCTTGAAGATGGTCCCGGCCTTCTTGAGCTGGACGGTCTCGCCGACGAACTCGACGATGTCCAGTTTCTCCTTGACCGATGCGGCGACGCCGACTGACAAACGCGAAGTGCCTCTTGCTGCCTGGTGTCCGCTGCGCCCCCGAGCTCCGGGTGCGGTCCTCGAACGGCCGGCCGCCATGTCCCGAGCTCGCGTGCGTCGGCGCTGATGACGGACACACGTGTGGCCTTGTCAAGTCTTGACAAGGCGCTAGAGCCGTAGTGTAGGGGGTTGACAAGGGGGTTGACAAGGGAGGTGTCGCCTTCTTCACATTGCCGGAGCGCAGGCGACGGGCTTGACAAGGGCCTTGCCTGGGGGCGACGTGAGAACCCCCCGGTTGATCGGGCTTTAGGGCGAGCGGAGCGTTGGCGACCTGGCTCAGCGGCGCCCGACGGCGCCGCGCATCAGCACGGACGCCCACCGGCAGCGGACCCGCGGGGCGGACTTCATTGCCCTCGATCGCACAGACCATCTCCAAGTCGTTGACGTGTGAAACGATGAAGTCGCGGTCGGCGAGCTGCCCGCTCCGTCGCAGGTAGGCGACGCTGTTACCGACATCACAGGCCTCCGCTGGGGCTGCCCGCCAACGCTCCACGATCTCGAGCGTGCGCGCGTCGGCGGCCGAGTAGCCGTGCGCCAGCAACTCCGCCGCGATCCAGGCGCAGCACATCTGATCCTCCTCGCGAAACTCGCTGCGACTGCCGGCACCGATGATGGCGATGGGCCCGTCGTGTCCGGCCAGGGCCCTGGCCGTGGCCGTGTGATTGCGGAAGCAGGCTGCGAACGCGCCGGCTCGAGCCGGTGCCGGCTGCCAGCATGAGCGTGCTCCCGGACGTGGAAAGCATGATCAGATCCCGCTATCTTCGCGACGATCTTCGAGAGCGGCCGGGCTATTGTTGAGGTCGAAGCCGTCGGGCATGTTGCCGTGCAGCTCGCCCGCGAGTGTGGCGCCTCCAAGACGTGCGCGGAGAGCGAAGGCAGCATCCACGTCGGTGGCCAGCAGACATCGTCGTCCCAGAGCCAGCGCCGTCACGGCCATGGTGGTGGCCCGGATGACGTCGACCGCCACGACGACGTGGTCGGCGGTGTAGCGCTGAGCGCTGGCCGGAAAGCAGTCGATCACGACCGAGCGCTCCATCGTGCTCATGACTCCGGGGTCATGGGCGGCGGGCGCAGGGCCGGCTGCTGGAAGGCGTCGGAGTGCAGCCCGCGGCGGTAGATCTCCACCCGCAACAGCTCCTCGAGCCGGATGTTGCAGAGGTGGACGGCGGGACCGAAGTGGTCGAGCAGCGCGAACTGGCTGGGCTTGGTGGGCGCCTCGAACAGACAGGTCTCCAGGCCCAGGACCTCGGCGAACCGATCGGCCGTGTCCGCCCGGAACCGGCCGTCCTCGTCGAAGCAACCGATGCCGCGAGCGCTCTCGCGGGCCTCGATGACCACGCGCTCGGCGCCGGCAGCCAACCACTCCTGGCCCTGCGTGATGAGCGCGCCCGTGACGTCTGAGGTGAAGGTGCCCTCGTGCTTCTTGCCCAGCTCGACCTGCACGCTGAGGCCACGGCCTTTGCCGTGCCACCACGCGGTGCGGCGCCAGCCGCATCTCGGTGAACCCCTCACCGGCCTCGATCCCGCCGATACCCATGTCGGCCACCAGGTCCAGGTACATGTCCAGCCGGCCCTGCTGCACGGCCACCTCGAAGGGCCCGCCCCCGGTCGTGGTGGCTACGCCGTAGTGGTCACAGGCCGCCACCTTCCAGCGCATGGCCGCCTCGTCGGCGATCTGCCAGCAGGCCATGGAGATCTTCATCGTCTCCATCAGGTGGCTGCTCTGGATGAGGTGGCCTTCGAAAGTGGCAGGGTCGTAGCCGGGATCGAAGGGGCAGCTGGCCGGCTCCAGCGCGTCCACGCCGATGGCGGCGAGGTAGTCGACCGTGTGCAGTCGGCCGTCGGGGACCTCGAACTCGCGCTCCAGGGGCGGATGTCGTTTCACGCTCGGTCTCCTTCCGTTGGCTCGGAGGGTCCGCGCGGCGCCACCGTGGGCCCCGCGGCTGGCTCCGGGCGCCGGGCGAGGATCATGTGCTGCGCTCCGGTCGATCGCACGATGGGCACTCCCTGGTCGGCGAGGTCCTGAAGCGTCCGGTGCAACCGGAGGTCCTCCCGCGGCGACAGGACCGGCCGACGCCTGACGGTCACAGGCCCGAAGCCGAGGGTCGACTCACGCAGGGGCCGCAGGCCCGCTCCATGAACCAGCCGCCGGAACCGGCGCGGCGGATCCAGACGGGCCACGACCGAGGTACGGCGGCGGAGCCCGAGCAGGCGAAGCAGGCGAGCAGCCAGCCGCCGGAGCGGCGCGACCAGCGGATTCATGCGCGGATCGAGGATGTAGTGCATACCGTAGGCGTTGTCGGTCGTGGCGAGCAGATGGCCCCCGGGCCGCAGCACCCGCGTCATCTCGGCCATCGCGCGCTCCGGCGAATGCAGCCACGGCAGCACTCCCAGCGCCAGCACCAGCTCGAAGGCCTCGTCGGGGAAGGGCAAGTCGTGCGTGTCGGCGGACAGCACGCTGACCCGATCGGCGACACCTTCCTCTTGGACCAGACGCCGGGTCTGGTCGACCATGGCCGGGACCGAATCCATGGCCGTCACCTCGAACCCCCGTCCGGCCAGATCGACGGAGGTCAGGCCCGCGCCGCAGCCGACCTCCAGGACCCGCGACCCCGGCGGCAGTCGGAGGGAATCGATCCATTCCAGGGCGCGGGCCCGCCGTTCCTGGTAGATGCGGGCCTGTATCGACTCCTGCCGGTAGAGGTCGCGCCACTCGTCGGCAGCTGCATGGAAGGCGTGGTCGATGCGCTGCTGTGCAACGGCACCACCATCCGGCCTGTGGCCGCGTGACGGGACCGCGGAGCGCAGTAGGTAGGCGCTGTGCTGCACGAAGGGCGCGAGGTCATCTCGAGCGAAGTAGACCGTCTCCTCGATGCCGGCGAGCGAAGCCAGCCAGTCGCGTGCCGTGAGCCGGCCGTCCCGCCAGTAGGTCAAACTCGATCCGAAGTCCCGGTCGTCCAGCCACTTTCGGCCCCGCACTGGCACCGACGGTGGGACAGGCTGGCCCGTGAGGTCCAAGTACTGGGCCCGCGACACATCCATGCCGTTGCTGGCCACGAACAGCCTGAACGTGCCGCCGATACGGGGGTTGACGTCGAGGACCTTATAGCTGCCGTCGCGCGCATCGAACCGGTAGCCGATATCGAGGATGCCCCGGTAGCCCAGCGCCGCCATCCAGCGCCGCGTGGTGGCATCGACCTGCTCGTTGTGTAGGCACACCCCCAGGCTCGTAGCGCCGGTGTAGACGGGCGTCTGCCGCAACTTGCGGCCCGTGATGCCCAGCAGGCATCGAGAATCGGCATCGAAGTAGCCGTTGAACATCCAAACCGCGTCATCGCCGCCGGGGATGTACTCCTGCAGCATGAGATTGGGGTCGTCGGGATCTTCCATCTCGGCGTACAGCCGGCGCAACTCCGCGGGCGTCTGCACGATGGCCATCTTGCGACCCGCGTGCTTGAGCAGGCGATTGCCTGTGATGCCCTTGAGCATGACGGGAAAGGCCGCCGCTGCGAGATAGGCCTCGACGTCGTCCATGTTCCGGGGGAATGACGCCATGGGCGTCGGCACCCCGTGGTCCCGGGCGAGCAGATACATCGACTGCTTGCTCGCCAGCGAGCGGGCCAGTCCGGGTGGCTGGAGCGGGAAGCGGAAGTGCTCCGACAGGATGCCAGCATGGTCCGAGACCATGATCGAGGCCTCGTCCCAGGTCGGGATCAGCAGCGGCCGGTGCGCCAGCCTCCGGCCGATGCCGACGAGGGCGTCGATGGTCCGCTCGGGACGATCGGTGTCGATCTCGAGGACGAACCGCTCCCGCACATACCTGGAGTACGAGCCCGGTCCGCGTCGGATTCCGAGTCGACGGTGTAGACGGGCACACCCAACCGTCCGAGGCTGCGGATGATGCCGAGTCCGCCATGTGGCGATCGTCGGGCGCGCGGCGACGCGGTCAGGATCACCGCGGGCACGCTGGCATCGACCTGACTGGCCCAGTCGGTCGCGCGAAGGGGCGCCTTGGCGGCTGCCATCAACGGTGACGCCGGATGGGGGTCATGGGGCGGATGCATGTGCTCCCGATGGCTGGTTCGCTGACAAGAACGCCATGAGTACCAGATGCGCATCCGCAGGTGAAGGCCTCGAGGCACGAACGGTGCAGCGGCGCACCACCTTTTCCCGGGAGCCCGGCGGGATGCGTCGCCCCGGGTGCTGTCCGACCCACGAGCCCGGTGCGACGCCTGGGCGCGCGCGTCGAGGGCCGCTTGGGAACGGTGGGTAGCAAGACGCTCATCGCGCGTATGCCGGGAAGAACCCGCCCAGGTCGGCTGGGTCGACATCGATCGCGTGCTCTTGCAGCAGGGCCGCATAGTCATCGTCACGCACGATGAGACGCAGGGTCATGAAGTCGCAGCGGCGCGGGGAGAAGCCCGACTTGAAGTGGTAGAGCGAATCCTCCTGCGCACCAAGTCCGCCGCCGAGGTGGAACCATCGCGCCGAGCGTTGCTTGGCCCACCTGCGGACCCCGTCGTAGAGCAGCTTGGTCGGCCTGGCGTTCCGGAATCGTTCATCCGAACCGGAGAGCTGTAATTGCACGATGCCGTCGCACTCGGAGAAGAGCCCTGCAGCCGCGATCTCCCCGTCAACACGCGCTACTGCCAGGTGCAGGTGGTGGCCTAGTGCCTCCCGCAGTCCATCGAAATAGGCATCATCGAACTTGTACCAGTCATCGGCATCGCGCCGTTCCATCGTCTCCCGGTAGATGCGCTTGAAGGCCTCGAATGACGCTGGCGAATCCCTCGAAGGCGAAGCGGCACCCATCGCGTCGGGAGCGCGCGATGTCGCGCTGGTGGTTCTTGCGCATCTCGCGCCACAATTGCTCCTCACTCAGAGAGAGGTCGATGACCACAGTCTGGCCGTGGTTCACGAGGGTGCCGACGGCGTCGAGTCCGTCGATGGGAAGCAATGGGTGCAGACGAACGAAGAGTGCCACCACGTGCTCCCGTGCCAGTAGCTCGACGGCGCAGGCCATGGCCGCGGAGACGAACTCGGCATCGGCGCCGCGGTGCGCGATCGGACCGGGGTAGCCGTACGGGCTGATCGCATCCTGTCGCCCCTGTCCGAGGTCACGCAGGATCACCGGCAACAGCAGTCGTCGTCCCGGTCCGTCCTCCACATAGAGGGCTGCGGGCGACCCGCTGTCGTAGGCGGCCATGAGCGTGACATAGCGGGGCAGGTGATAGACGTCGTGGCCATCGCGGACCAACACCTCGCGCCACTCGGCAGCGTCGACGCCGAGAATCCGCGCCTTCACGTGGCGCTCTCCGATCGCGATGGTGCATCCTCGAGCCCTGTCTGCTCCTCGTTGCCGGGCCAGGTGAAGGGCACCCCATCGCCACCACCGAAGTGCGCCTGGCCATGCCACAGCACGGCCAGGGTCTCCCGCATGATCCAGGTGTCGAGTCGCAGGGACCAATGCTCGACGTAGTAGGCGTCGAGCCGGAAGCGGGTGTCCCAGGGGAGCGTGTGACGCCCCCGCACCTGGGCCAGGCCCGTGATCCCCGGTCTCATGTCGTGACGGCGCATCTGCGCGGGGCTGTACAGGGGCAGGTAACGCATGAGCAGCGGTCTGGGCCCGACGAGGCTCATCTCGCCGACGAGGACGTTCCAGAGCTCGGGGATCTCATCGAAGCTGGTCTTGCGCAGCCAGTATCCAAGTCGCGTCAGGCGGAGCTCCTCGGGCAGGAAGTGTCCCTGCGCGTCACGGGCGGAGGTCATGGAACGAAACTTCAGGATGGTGAACGGCCGGCCCTGCAGTCCCGGCCGCTCCTGCCTGAAGAGCACCGGAGCGCCCATCGTGAAACGGATCGCGAAGGCGATGGCCAGAAGGAGCGGAGCGAGCACGATGAGCCCGCACCCTGCGACCAGGACGTCGAGGACTCGCTTGACGGTGCTCCCCGTCCTTGGCAGATCCATGGCGCCGGATCCTTTCGAGTGGCCGGTGCGATCCCCCGTGCCGCCGAACCACAGCCCAGCCCGCCCCGGTAGGAGCCGGCGCTGGCTGCGCAGGCGACCGCGGGACCATACTGCAGGGAGTGATCGCAGTCCAGTGGCCGGTCGACCTCCGCGTGCGGATAGACCACGACCGCGAGTGACTGGTCGGCTCTACCAGGGACGGGCACGGAGCAGGCGTGCCACGCTGGCCGCAGCCACCATGGCGGTGCCCGCCAGCGCGCCGGCTCGGGCCAGGCGCGGCCGTTCGCTCGTGGCCGCGGTGGTACCGAGGCCCCAGCCGACCGACGCGGCCAGGGGCAGGTAGCCATGACGGCTGCGCAGGATGGTCGCACCGGCGACCCCGGCCACCGCCACCGCGGCAGCGGTCCAGATGGCCGTCACGAGCGGGGCATCGGGCTCGGCCCCGAGCTCTTGGGCAACCGACGCGGTGTTGACCACGCTGGCCAGGCTGATCCAGCCCAGGAGCAGCCCGGTGCTCGCGGGCGCGAGCCGAGAGATGCCCGGGGCCGCCTCCCGCTGCTGCTGCCGATAGGCGGCAGCAGCGCAGGCCACCGCGCCGGCCAGCACGAAGGGCGTGGTCGCGAACCGTCCCGGTTGGGCGGCCAGGGCCCAGGTCGCGTTCAGGGCGTGCGCACCCGCGAGGGGCCACCCACCGACCTCGTTGACCGGCTCGCCGCGGTGCGCCGGAAGCGCCTGTTGCACTGCGTTGGCGATGCTGGCCGCGAAGATCGGGCCCCAGATGGAGAAGGCGTAGGGCGGCGGAGTGATAGGCGTGTCGCCGCGGCGTTCCTCCTCTTGGTCGACACCGACGAGGGGCACCACGCTGGGGATGAGTGCCTGGGCAGCCGCTGCGGCCACCACCGCGCCTGCCCTGAGGGCCGCGCGCTGTGACTGGTCCATGCGCTAGCTCCGCTTGCTCGCTGTCATGGACCGCAGGCTAGCGGCGCGGGGGCTACACGAACGTTGCAGCTGGCCGAGCGGGCATCTCAGCCGCCGTCCGCTTGCATGCGGCCAGCCCGTGCCGGCCCGCTGTCAGATAGCTGCAACCTGCCGCCGCGCGGGCTTTTGCGCGTCCCTGTCGGTGGCTGGACGACGATTCGACGGTACCGCATGAATGAAGTGACAAAGGAGGCCGAATATGGCTCACGATCTGAACGGCAAGCGCATCGCCATCCTGGCCACCGACGGCGTCGAGCAGGTGGAGTTGACCGAGCCCATGCGCGCGCTCCGCGAGGCGGGCGCTGAAGCGGAACTCATCTCGCTCGAGAGCGGGTCGATCCGGGCGGTGAAGGGCATGGACAAGGCCGACACCTTCGAGGTCGACCGTATGGTCGCTGACACCTCGGCCGATGGCTACGACGGCCTGGTCATCCCTGGTGGTGTGAAGAACCCCGACCAGCTGCGCATGGATCGAACGGCCGTCTCCTTCGTGCGTTCCTTCTTCGCCCAGGCCAAGCCGGTGGCCGCGATCTGCCACGGGCCCTGGATGCTGGTGGAGGCCGATGTGGTCGGGGGCCGCACCCTGACGTCCTACCCCAGCCTGGCTACCGACATCCGTAACGCCGGTGGCACTTGGGTGGACGAGGAGGTCCGAGTCGACCAGGGCCTCGTCACCAGCCGTCGCCCCGATGACCTTGAGGCCTTCATGGACAAGATGCTCGAGGAATTCGCCGAGGGCACGCACGAGGGCCAGCGGGACTCGGCCCGCGAGTCCGCCGGCGCCACGATCGGCTAGCGGCGGCCAGCGGGGCCCCGGTGATCCGTGGGCCCCCATCGAACAAGACGGGGTGGGCGATCGATCAGCCGGTGACCCGCCCCGTCCGCCTGTCCATCACAACCCTGGGGCGGCGGTCTCGTCACGACGGAGCCAACGACGCACGAGCGGTTCGATGGTCATGCCCTGCACGGTGAGCGTGAAGAGCACGACGCCGAAGGTGATCTCGAGCAGCAGGCCCCGCTGGGGCACGTTCATGGGCAGGGACAAGGCCATGGCCACGGCCACGGCCCCGCGCAGACCGGACCAGTTGAGGACGTGGAGCCAGCCGCGGTGAGGTTCCCGGTCGGGCGGGCCGAACCGGCGACGGAGCCAGAGGAAGCTACCCATCAGGCCATAGACCGCGATGGCCCGACCGACCAGCGCTCCCACCAGCGAGAACGCGATCCAGGGCAGGGCCTCGGTGAGACTCGGCAACGAGATCGAAAGGCCCACGATCATGAAGACGAGGGCAGTCAGCAGGAAGGCCACGAACTCCCAGACCGTGTCCATGGCCTCTGCCGCGCGGCGGCTGATGCCGATGCGGCGGCCGTAGTTGCCGATGACGATCCCGGCGATGACGGTGGCGATGATCCCCGACTCGTGGAAGAAGTCCGCCAGCAGATAGGTGCCATAGGCGGCTGATACCGAGATCATCAGCTCGAGCAGGTGGTCCTCCACCGTGGCCAGGACGCGCGAGGCGAGGAAACCCACGCCCAGGCCGATGGCCATGCTCACGGCGACCGTGACTACCAGCGTCGCGAGCACATCCTGGGCGGTCACGGTGGTGGTGATGGCCGAGACGGCGAGGGCGAACAGGACCAGGCCGGTGCCGTCGTTGAAGAGGCTCTCGCCCTCGACGGTAGCAGCCAGGCGGTGCGGAACGCCCAGCCGGCGGAAGGTCGCGATGACGGCAGCCGGATCGGTGGCCGCCACCATGGCGCCGACGATGAAGCCGAGCTCGAGGGGCAGTCCCGTTCCCAGGAAGAGCGCGGCCGCCACCACGACGGCGACCACGATGACACCCGGTCCTGCCAGCAGCGCCACGCTCCCGGCCGATCGCCGCAGGGCCGTGAGGTCGATGTGGATGGCCGCCTCGAAGACGAGTCCGGGCAGGAGCACGACGAGGACCAGCTCTGGCGTCACCTCCAGCTGCAGGTCCGGCAGCAACAGCGAGGCCACGAGCCCGACCGCCACCAAGGCGAGGGTGAAGGGGATGGCCGTCTTGCGGATGACCAGGCCCACGGCGGCGGCGACGGTGAGGAAGATGACGAACAGGCGGATGCCCGTCAGCAGCGTGTCTTCAGCCACGGTGCGCGACCACGACGACCGTCTCGTCACCCGCGATGAGCCCGTAGTACCACGTTCCGGTCATGGCCGAACCCTACGCGACCGCAGGACATGTGGTGCCGCGCGCGAGCAGGTCTCCCGCGACGGGATCTGACCGAGACCGGATGTCCTTGGGGCAGCGGTGTCGAGGCCAGCCAGCGTGACCACTGGGGCGGCCCGCGAGTACGTCCCGGTCGCCACCCCCAAGGCTGACGACGCCAGGGGTGGGCGGCCGCCGCTCGAGGGCGGCCCGCGACCGTGGCCAGCGGCGGGTCCGTGGCCGGCGTTAGGGACCGTGGTCGGCCGCCGGTCGATGGAGGAGGCACGCGGCCGGGGCCCTGGCCGACCGCCTCCGCACAGCGCCTCGCTGTCGCGCCCGGCCTCAGTTTCGCGCCAGATGTCAGGCGGGGTGGCCTTCGTCGCGACACCGTCCTCGAGCCGTCGAGCCCGGTTGTATCGTCATGCAGCACCGGGGCGTGGGCGGTATCGATATGCGTCAGGCGGTGCATGATGCGTCAGGCGGTGCATGCCCTTGACCGGTACCCCGGGTCGATCCGCGCCCACCGCCACCGGGGCTGACATCTGGCGCGGTCGTGGCCCTGTCTGGGCCTTGCGGGGGCATTGGCCTGGGGGCGGTCATGGCGCGGACGTGGCGCTGGCATGGCGCGGTCGTGGCCCTGTCTGGGCCTTGCGGGGGCATTGGCCTGGGGGTGGTCATGGCGCGGACGTGGCCCTGTCTGGCGCGGACGTGGCCCTGTCTGGCGCGGACGTGGCCGTGGCTGGGCCTTGCGGGGGCACTGGCCTGGGTGGTCCTGGCGCGGCCCCGGGATCGGACGAGGTCGTGACTCGCCGCGCCCCTCTGGTCCAACCTGGTCGCCTCCCTCGTCTCCATGGACCCGAGGGTGACGTCGCTTCGCTGGTCGCTGCGGGCTGACGACGTCGCTGGTCGCTGCGGGCTGACGACGTCGCTGGTCGCTGCGGGCTGACGACGTCGCTGGCCGCTGCGGGCTGACGTGGTCTGCTGGCCATTCACAGGTCCTTAGGGTCACATTGACAATCTGGACTAAAGATACTATCGTGCCGAACTTATGGAACGGTCTGACCAGCGATCCCGACCCGTGGCGCGACGCCAGCTGGTCGACGATGCCCTCGAGGAGATGGTGCAGCACGGCCCCAGCGGCATGATGCGGTCCATCCGGCGCTGGTCATCGGGCCGGCTGAGCATGGTCAACCTGCACGTGCTCATGGCCCTGGCCCACGAGGGCGCCCTGCCCATGCACGCGATCGCCGAATCACTCGACGTGTCGCAGGCCAGCACCACCGGCATCATCGACCGCATGGAGGAGCTGGGCTACGTGACGCGCGAGCGCGACGAGGATGATCGGCGCGTGGTCAACGTGGTCCTCACCGACGCCGGCCACGAGCTCATCGCGGACCTGGCCACCGAACGGCGTGAGCGACTGGCCCAGATGCTCGGGACCATGACCGACGAGGACCTGGCCGCGCTGACCCAGGGCCTGCGCGCCCTGCGCGCCGCCCGCGAATGCCTGGCCGACGAACACGGCCACGGTGCGCGCCCGCGAGCACGCGCGTGACCGCCCTCTTCCGGCGCTACCTGCCGACCTACAAGGGCGCCATCGCGCTGGTCATGCTGCTGTTGCTGGTGCAGGCCATCGCCAACCTCTACCTGCCGGAGCTCAACGCGGAGATCATCAACAACGGCGTCGTCACCGGTGACACCGACTACATCCTGCAGACCGGCGCCGTCATGCTGCTGGTGACCGGGGTGCTGGGCGTGGTCGCGGTCATCGGCGTCTACTTCGGCGCCCGCACGGCCATGGCCTTCGGTCGTGACGTGCGCAGTGGCATCTTCCGGCGGGTGCAGGCCTTCGGCCAGGTCGAGATGAGCCAGTTCGGCGCCCCCAGCCTCATCACGCGCAACACCAACGACGTGCAGCAGGTCCAGATGCTCGTGGTGCTGGGCCTGAACATCATGATCACCGCGCCCATCATGGTCGTGGGCGGGGTCATCATGGCCCTCCGCCAGGACGTCGAGATGTCCGGGCTGCTGGTGGTGGTGATGCCGCTGATCGTGATCATCATCTCCCTGCTCATGCGCAAGGCCATCCCCCTCTTCCAGGCCATGCAGCGCAAGCTCGACCGCATCAACCTGGTCATGCGCGAGAAGCTCTCCGGCGTGCGCGTGATCCGGGCCTTCGTGCGCACCCGGCACGAAGAGCAGCGCTTCGATGCTGCCAACGCTGACCTGCTGGATACGTCGTTGCGGGTGCAGCGGCTCTTCGCGCTGGCCCTGCCCCTGCTCATGGCGGTCATGAACCTGACCAGCGTGGCCGTGCTCTGGGTGGGCGCCTTTCGCGTAGACAGCGGCGACATGCCCATCGGCAACCTGGTGGCCTTCCTGCAGTACATCATGATCGTGCTGTTCTCGGTGATGATGGCCGTCTTCATGTTCGTGCAGGTCCCCCGTGCAGCCGTCTCCGGCGATCGCATCCGCGAGGTCCTTGACACCCAGCCCACGATCTTCGACCCCCTCACCCCGGTCGCCCCGGCGCGGCGCGGCCGAGTCGAGTTCCGCGACGTCGAGTTCCGCTATCCGGGGGCCGAGCAGCCCGTCCTCTCGGGCATCAGCTTCAGCGCCGAGCCGGGCCAGACCACGGCCATCGTGGGCTCCACCGGCAGCGGCAAGTCCACGCTCATCAACCTCATCCCCCGCCTCTACGACGTCACCGGCGGGAGCGTGCGCGTCGACGACGTCGACGTGCGCGAGCTGGAGCGGGACGAGCTCTGGAAGCGGGTCACGCTGACGCCCCAGCGCGCCTTCCTCTTCAGCGGCACCGTCGCCTCCAACCTGCGCTATGGCGACGAGGACGCGACCGAGGCGGAGCTATGGCAGGCGCTCGCGATCGCCCAGGGCAGGGACTTCGTGGAGGCCATGCCGGACCAGCTGGAGTCGGAGATCTCCCAGGGCGGCACCAACGTCTCGGGCGGTCAGCGTCAGCGCCTGTCGATCGCGCGCGCCATCGTCCACCGGCCTGACGTCTTCATCTTCGACGACAGCTTCTCTGCCCTCGACTTCCGCACCGACGCGCGCCTGCGCGCCGCGCTGGAGCGCGAGCTCACCGAGGCCACGCTCATCATCGTGGCCCAGCGCGTGGGCACCATCCTGCGGGCCGACCGCATCGTCGTGCTCGACGAGGGCGGCGTGGTGGGCATCGGCACCCACGAGGAGCTGATGGGGCGCTGCCAGACCTACCGCGAGATCGTGCTCTCGCAGGCCACCGAGGAGGAGGTCGCATGAGTAGCCCTGTGTCAACCCTGGGCTGCTTCGGCAGTCGGCAGCGTGGCCTGGAGGGCGCGATGTCGGGCGGGTTCGTAGGCGGTGTCATCCTGCCAGCAGCGCCAGATCACGCCGAGCCAGGCGCGAGCCAGGATGCGGGTCGCGTGGGGGTGGTCCTTGCCCCTCGCGATGGCGTCGTCGTAGACCCTCGCGGCCCAGGGGTTGGCGCGTCTGGAGTCGCCGGCGAAGTCGCAGATCGCGTCGCGGAGCTCCTTGTCGACCGCCCAGCGGAACGTGACGGCTCGATGCTTGCCGGACTGCCTCGTCGAGGGGGCGACGCCGGCCAGACAGGCCAGGGAGGCGGCATCGGGGAACCGGGCGCGGACGTCGCCGATCTCGGCGAGCAGCCGGGCGGCGCGGACGGTGCCGCTCCGGGGCAGGGACTGGAAGATATGGGCGTCGGCGTGGAGGGCGAGCTACTCGGCGATCTGCGCCTCGAGGATGCCGATCTGCTCGACCAGTCCGCCGAGCACGGCGAGCAGGGCGCGAGTGACGTGGGCCCGGGCGGCACCGTCGGGTCCGACCGGGCCCCGGGGTGCGGCCTGCAGTCGGGCATGGAGGTCGGCGGGGTCCTTGCGGCCGCAGTAGCCGACGCCCGCCAGCCAGGCCGCCAGCCGCTTGGTGGAGAGCCAGTCGGCGCGTTCCTGGGAATCGAAGCGGGCCAGGAAGGCCAGGCTGATCGGCGAGTCCAGCTCCCGGAACAGGCCGACCGCGCCGGGGAAGGTGCCCTGCAGGTGGGCGCGCAGCTGGTTGCACACCGCGACGCGGTGCATGACCAGGTCGCGACGGGCCCGCACGGTGGCGCGCAGGGTCCTGGTGGCCTCGGTGTCCTGGGTCAGCGGTCGGAGCCGGGCCCGGTCGGTGCGCAGGGTGTCCGCGAGCACGTAGGCGTCGAAGCGGTCGTCCTTGTTGCCGGCCGAGCCGTAGCGCGAACGGAGGCCCTTGAGCTGGTTGGGGCTGATGACGACGACGGTCAGCCCGGCCTCCAGCAGGGCCTCGACCACCGGGCCGTCGCCACGCTCGATGGCGACCTCGGCCACGCCCTGCCGGGCCAGGAACCGCACCATCGCCCGCAGGCCCGCGGCGGTGTGCTCGACGCGCTCGCGGGCGAGCTGGCGGCCATCGTCGTCGACGACGGCCACGGCATGATCGGCGCTGGCCCAGTCCACGCCACCGCTGACGGCGACGCTGACGGGCTGGTCGGACGAGCCACGACCCGGGGTGATACTGGCAGACTGCATGTCAGCCTCCTCGCTGCTGATCCCAGTGGGGAGGAACCCGCATCTCGGTACCGGGACGCATCTGCCTGTCAGCTCACTGATCGGCGCTCCCGGCCGGTGATGGCCATGGCGCACAGCCCTGTCGACGGTCACGGCGTCCCGGGTGACCGCCGGGTCCTGCGGAACTCATGCTGGACCTCGAAGGTTCGAGCGAGCGGGGCAGTGACCCGACGGCACCTCGGGTGCATCGGCAGTCGATCTGCGACTACCGACAGAAAGAGGGTGCACCAGTGAGCGGCCCCCACGGCGGCGGGCAGACAGGCGGACGCCGTCCCCGGCCCATGGGTCCGGGCACGCACGGCGCTGCCCTGGGCCAGCTGCCCGTCGAGCGCTCCAAGGACTTCCGCGGCTCGTTCAAGCGGCTGCTGCGCGAGCTGCGACCGGAGCGCCGGATCATCGCCCTGGTGGTGGTGCTGGCCGTCGTCAGCGTGACCCTCGTGGTCATCGGCCCGCGTCTCCTGGGCGCCGCCACCAACGTCATCTTCGACGGCGCGGTGGGTACGCAGCTGGGCAACGCCGGCCTCACCGGCGTGCCCCTCGACCAGGTCGAAGCGGGGCTGCGCGCGGCCGGCCAGACGGACCAGGCGAACATGCTCGCGGGCATGAACGTGGTGCCCGGCAAGGGCATCGACTTCGGCCAGCTGGCCCAGATCCTGCTGCTCACCGCTGGCGTCTACATGGTGGGCTCCGTCTTCAGCTGGGGCCAGGCCTATCTCATGGCCGGCGTCACCCAGCGCACGGTCTATCGCCTGCGCCGGCGCGTGGACGTGAAGCTCGGTCGCCTGCCCCTCAGCTACTTCGACCGGGAGTCGCGCGGCGACATCCTCTCGCGCGTGACCAACGACATCGACAACATCAGCCAGACGCTGCAGCAGAGCCTGACCCAGCTGCTGACCTCGATGCTCACGGTGGTGGGCGTGTTGATCATGATGCTGACCATCAGCCCGATCCTGGCCTTCGTCTCGCTGCTGGCGGTGCCGCTCTCGATCATCGTCACGGCCTTCATCGCCAGCCGCTCGCAGAAGCAGTTCGCACGCCAGTGGGAGCGCACCGGCGACCTCAACGGGCACGTCGAGGAGATGCATTCGGGCCACGCCATCGTCAAGGTCTTCGGGCGCCAGGAACAGGCCATCGAGGAGTTCGACGTCCGCAACGAGGCCCTCTACGAGGCCAGCTTCAAGGCCCAGTTCATCAGCGGCATCATCCAGCCGGCGATGACCTTCATCTCCAACCTCAACTTCGTGGCCATCGCGGTCATCGGCGGCGTGCAGGTGGCCACGGGCACCCTCTCGCTGGGCGACGTCCAGGCCTTCATCCAGTACTCCCGCCAGTTCACCATGCCCATCATCCAGGCGGCCAGCATCGTCAACATCCTGCAGAGCGCGGTCGCTTCCGCCGAGCGCGTGTTCGAGCTGCTCGACGAGCCCGACGAGCTGGCCGACCCGGTCGAGCCGGCGCACCTGCCGCGTCCGGTCAGCGGTCGCGTGGCCTTCGAGGGGGTCTCCTTCCGCTACCTGCCGGACACGCCGCTCATCGACGACCTGGACCTGGCGGTGGAGGCCGGCCAGACCATCGCCATCGTGGGCCCGACCGGCGCGGGCAAGACCACGCTGGTGAACCTGCTCATGCGCTTCTACGACGTCGACGCCGGGCGCATCACCGTGGACGGCGTGGACACGCGCGAGCTGACCCGTGACGAGCTGCGCCGCACCTTCGGCATGGTGCTGCAGGACACCTGGCTCTTCGGCGGCACCATCCGCGAGAACATCGCCTACGGGGCGGACGATGGCACGGTCACCGAGGAGGCCCTGGAGGCGGCGGCCGAAGCTGCGCACGTGGACCACTTCGTGCGCACGCTGCCGGGTGGCTACGACACGATCGTCGACGACGAGGCCACCAACGTCTCGGCCGGTGAGAAGCAGCTGCTGACCATCGCCCGCGCCTTCCTGGCCGACCCGCGCATCCTCATCCTCGACGAGGCCACCTCCTCGGTGGACACGCGCACGGAGGTGCTCATCCAGAAGGCCATGGACCGGCTCATGCACGGGCGGACCGCCTTCGTCATCGCCCACCGCCTCTCGACCATCCGCAATGCCCACCTCATCCTGGTCATGGACCAGGGCCGCATCGTGGAGCGCGGCACCCACGACGAGCTGATCGAGGCGCGGGGCTTCTACTACGACCTCTACACCAGCCAGTTCGAAGAGGCCCTGGAGCCGGCCGCCTGATGGCTCGGGAGGGCGTGAGCGCCGCTGGCCCGGTGGGCATCCTGTGCGCGCTGCCGGCGGAGCAGGAGCTGCTGGTGCGGACGATGGGCGAGCCGCCTCCCCTCCCCGGCCCCGGGCTCGAGGCGCGGCGCGGGATTCTCGCCGGGCACGAGGTGATCGTGGCCGCGTCCGGTGTGGGCAAGGTCAAGGCCGCCACCGCCGCGACGCTCCTGGCCGAGCGCTTCGGCTGCCGGGCGCTGGTGCTCAGCGGCGTGGCCGGCGGCCTCGGCGACACGCTCGGCATCGGCGACATCGTGGTCGCTGACCGCGTCATCGATATCGACTACGGCCGGCTCACCGACGAGGGTCGCATCGTCTATCGACCCGGGACCCTGCCCATCCCGGAGGTGAAGCCCGATCCCGGCTATCGCCTGCCCGGAACGCTGGCCGTCCGCCTCGCAGAGCGCCTCGCCGAGCGCGAGCTCGAGGCGACGCTGGGCACGATCCTCACCGGCGACGCGTTCCTGGCCTCGCCGCGCGTGCGCGAGGCCCTCTCCGGGGAGTGGGCCGCCCTGGCCATCGAGATGGAGGGCTCGGCCCTGTGCGACGTGGCCGAGCGCTTCGGGCTGCCCTGGCTGGTGGTGCGGGCACTGTCCGATCGTGCGGGCGAGGAGTCGCTGACTGACTTCGCCGCCTTCGTCCACGACGCCGCGGCGTCGTCCGCACGCCTGGTGCAGGAGCTGCTGCCGGTCTTCGACTGATCGTTCTCGGGCCCGGGGGCCCGGGGGCCCGACGCCTCAGCCAGCGGCGCCCGCATCGGCCAGCCGCAGTCGGCGGCGGCGGCGCAGCCAGACCAGCTCGCCCATGATGGCCACGACACCGGCCACGACGAGGATCACCAGCGAGACCGGCGTCCGTGAGGCGGTGTCCACCACCAGCACCACCAGGGCCCCCAGGCAGCTGACCGCTCCGACCGAGGCGACGGCCCGCCGAAGCCCCCGGTCCACCCGGGCAGCCGCGACGTTGACCGCGGCGAAGACGGCCAGGAAGACCGCGCTGGCCACGGCCGCGATGGCCGTGAGGTCGAGCAGGTTGGCCAGGGCCAGGGCCGCGCCCGCGGTCAGCAGCAGGCCCACCGGCTCATGCCACAGCTTCTGCTCGAGCGCCGGCGGCAGCTCGCCTTCGGCGGCGATGGCGTAGCTGAGCCTGGCGGCGCCGTAGAGCGTGGCGTTGATGGCCGAGAACGTGGCCAGCACGGCGGCCGCGGCCACGAGCACGAAGCCGGCCTGCCCCAGGCTGGGCACCGCGGCCTGGGCCAGGGCGAAGTCCGCCGCGGCGGCGATCTCGCGCGGATCGAGCGAGCCCACGGTCACGATGGCGACCGCCACGTAGATGGCGATGACGGCGCCGACGCTGATGAACAGGGCCGCCGGCAGGTTGCGAGCCGGGCGGCGCACATCCTCGGCGGCGTTGGCGATGAGCTCGAAGCCCTCGTAAGCCACGAACACGAGCATGCCCGCGGCCACGATCGCCGGCAGCGCCGGCCACGTCGCAGGTGCCAGCCGGTCCGGGTCGATGGTCGTCAAGCCGGCCAGGACCACGACCAGCAGCATGGCCAGCTTGAGGCCCACGATGGCCGTCTCGGTGCGGGCCACGATGCCGGCAGCGAGCAGGTTCAGGCCGGTGGGCAGGAGGATGGCCAGGCTCACGAGGAGGTGGTGCAACCAGAAGGGCGCGGGGCCCGCATCGAGGAAGGTAGCCGCGTAGTTGGCGAAGGCGGTGGCATAGAGCGCCAGCGTGACCAGGTAGCCGAACCAGAGCAGGTTGTTGAGCGCGCCGGTGAGGACGCCCACGTGGAAGGCCCGATCGATGAAGACGATGCTGCCGCCTCGGCTCTGGTAGCGCACCGAGAGGCTGGCGTACGAGGCCGCGGTGAGGAGGGCGATGCAGCCGGCCACGAACAGCGCCAGGGCCGTTCCGCCGCGGGCGTCCATGGCCGCCACGCCGAGCACGGCAAAGATGCCGCCGCCGACCATGCCCCCGATCCCGATGGCCACGGCACCCCAGAGCCCGACATCACGAGCCGCTGGAGCGACCTGTCCATCCGTCGAGCCCATCGGCCCCATTGTCGCGACTCGGACCGGGGTCGGTGGCCCCGGGTCGGCCTCAGTGGGTCAGGATCTGGCTCAGGAAGAGCTTGGTACGGTCGTGCTGGGGGTTCTCGAAGATCTGCTCCGGCGGTCCCTGCTCCACGATGTTGCCCGCGTCGAAGAAGACCATGCGGTCGGCCGCGGCCTTGGCGAAGCCCATCTCGTGTGTCACCACCAGCATGGTCATGCCTGATTCGGCCAGCTCGCGCATGACATCGAGGACCTCGCTGATCATCTCCGGGTCGAGCGCCGAGGTGGGCTCGTCGAAGAGCATGATCTTGGGATCCATGGCCAGGGCGCGCGCGATGGCCACGCGCTGCTGCTGACCACCGGACAGCTGGGCCGGGTACTTCAGGGCCTGCTCGGGGATACCTACCCGGTTGAGCAGCTGCATGGCCCGTTCCTCGGCCTCCTCACGCCGGGTCTTGCGCACACGGATCGGGCCGAGCGTGATGTTCTGCAGCACCGTCAGATGCGGGAAGAGGTTGAACTGCTGGAAGACCATGCCGATCTCCGAGCGCACGGCGGCGATGTTGCGGATGTCGTTGGTGAGCTCGATGCCGTCCACGAGGATGTCGCCGCGCTGGTGCTCTTCGAGGCGGTTGATGGTGCGGATGAAGGTCGACTTGCCCGAGCCCGAGGGCCCGGCGATCACGAGCACCTCGCCCGACTTGATCGAGATGGTGACGCCCGTGAGCACGTGCAGCTCGCCGAACCACTTGTGGACGTCGCGGCAGACGATGATGTCTGGCGCGTCCTCGCCCGGGGGTGTCCGGTCGACGTCGCGCGGCTTGGTCGAGACCCCCTTGACGGTGGGCTCGTTGGTCACGAGTGGCTCACTCATCGTTCACCGATCCCTAGCTCCTTCTCGAGACGATAGCTGGCTTGGCTGAGGGTGTAGCTGAGGACGAAGAAGACGACCGCGATGAAGAAGTAGACCTCGAACTGCGTGCCCAGCCACTCGGGGTTGGCCAGGACCGCGCGGCCGATGCCGAGGATCTCGAGGAGGCCGATGATGTAGGCCAGCGTGGTGTCCTTGAGCAGGCTGATGAAGAGGCCGACGTTGGACGGGATGGTGATGCGCAGCGCCTGTGGCAGCACGATGTAGACCGTCGTCTGCCAGGTGCGCAGGCCGATGGCGAAGGCCGCCTCGTGCTGGCCGGCGGGGATGGCCTGGAGGCCTCCGCGCACGTTCTCGGCCACGTAGGCCGCGCTGAAGAGGGTGATGCCGCCGATGGCCCGGATGACGTTCTCGACGCGCAGCCCGTCGGGCAGCACCAGGGGGAAGAGGAACTGGGCCATGAACAGCACCGTGATCAGGGGCACGGCACGGATGAGCTCGATGTAGGTGGTGCTCGCGACGCGGACCACCGGCAGGCGGCTGCGCCGGCCGACAGCCAGCAGCACGCCCAGCGGGAACGAGAGCAGGATGCCGGCGATGGAGAGGATCATCGTGAGCAGGAGCCCGCCCCAGATGTTGGTCGAGACGGTGGGCAGCGGCGTGGCTTCGCCAAGGCCGGCCAGCAGGGCCACGCCCAGGATCGCGGCCACGAGCCAGGCCAGCGACATCCACACGCGCCGCAGCGGGAAGCGCCGGGCCAGGTACATGGCGGCAAGGACCACGCCGGCGCTGGCGATGAGCGCCAGCGCGCCGACCACGCCGAGGCCGGAGACCACCACCAGCGCCGCCAGCATGAGCTGGCCGGCCATGAGCATCATGGCCAGCATGCGGACCGCGCCGCTGCTCGACGAGCCGGCGGTCAGGCCGGTCGCTAGCGAGAGCACCACCAGCGTGGCCCACACCCGCCAGATCTCAGCCTTGGGGTACTGGCCCACGAGGAACAGGCGCAAGTTGTCGGTGATGACGCCCCAGCGCGCGCCGAACAGGGCCCACTGCAGGAAGCTCCAGACCACGTAGGCCACGACGAGCAGGAGCACGATCGTGACTAGGCCGTTGAACTTGGTGCTGAAGAGGTTGTGACGCAGCCAGCCCTGCACGCCGACTTCGGTCGCGGGCGGCCGGATCTCCTCGCCGGGGTTGGGCAGCGCCGTGCCGCCGGTGGGGTCAGCGCTCATGGATCTGCACCATGCGGTTGTAGACGTTCATCACCAGCGAGGTCAGCAGGCTGATGACGAGGTAGACCGACATGACCACGAGGATGACCGCCACCGGCTGGCCGGTCTGCTCCGAGACCGTCCGGCTGACGTTGAAGATGTCGGCGTAGCCGATGGCCAGGGCCAGGCTCGAGTTCTTGATGAGGTTGAGGTACTGGCTGGTGAGCGGCGGCACGATGATGCGCAGCGCCTGCGGCAGGATGACCAGGCGCAGGACCTCGCTCTCCTTGAGCCCGAGCGTTCGCGCCGCCTCCAGCTGTCCCTTGCTCACGGCCTGGATACCACCGCGGATGATCTCGGCGATGAAGGCCGCGGTGAAGAGGGCCAGGCCCACGGTCAGGGCCAGGAACTCGGGCGTGAAGCGCAGGCCGCCGCTGATGTTGAAGTTGCCCAGCTCCGGGTTCTCGAAGCGGAGGGCGCCATCGGGGATGAGGAGCCAGATCGCCAGCGGCAGTCCGAACAGGACCCCCAGCGCCACCCAGCGCAGGCCCCGGATGGGCCGGCCTTGCGCTTCCCGACGTCCGGCCAGCCACCAGATGGCGCCGAAGCCGGCGATGGCGATGACGACGGCCGCGAACCAGATGGCACTGTCGGGCACGGTCTCGGGACGTGGCAGGTAGAAGCCACGCTGGCTGAGATACATCTGCAGGGGCAGGACGATCGATTCGCGTACCGGCGGCATCTGCAGGAAGACCACGAAGTAGATCACCAGCAGCTGCACCAGGATGGGCGTGTTGCGGAAGATCTCGACGTAGGTCAGGGCGACCTTGCCCACCAGCCAGTTGCTCGAGAGCCGGGCGATGCCGACGACCAGGCCGAGTAGGGTGGCCAGGACGATGCCCACCACGCTGACGGTGAGCGTATTGAGCAGGCCGACCAGCAGGGCGTGCGCGTAGGTGTCGTCGGGCGAGTAGGGGATGACCGACTCGGCCGGGCTGAAGCCCGCGCGCTGGTCCAGCCAGTCGAGCGAGGTGCTGATGCCGCGCGTGGCCGAGTTGGTGGCGAGATTGCCCAGCAACCAGCCCAGGACGAGCAGGATGACCGCGAGGACGACGACCTGGGTGATGACCGCCAACACGCGCACGTCGCGCCAGAAGGGCACCGACGCGCCCGAGCTCTCCCCAGGTGCGCCAGCCGGCGCACCACTCGGCTGTTCGGCCATCTATACCAGCTCGTTCAGCGGATGGAAGACGTTGGCAAATGATCGACCCCGGGAACTGCCTGTCGGCGTGCCCGGGGTCGAGATTCGCTCTACTAGCGGAACGGTGGCGAGTAGATCAGCCCGCCGTTGGTCCAGAGGGCATTGAGCGTGCCCGCGCGGCTCAGCGCGAGGGCCGTGTCGGGACCGAAGGCGCGGTCGTAGATCTCGCCGTAGTTGCCCACGGCGGAGATGACGTTGGCCACGAAGTCGTTGCTCAGCCCCAGCGCCGCACCGAGCTCGTCGGTCTGGCCCAGGAAGCGGGCGATCGCGGGGTTGTCGGTGGCTGCGAAGTCACCGATGTTCTCCGAGGTGATGCCGAACTCCTCGGCCTGCATCGTGGCGTAGACCACCCAGCGGACGATGTCGCCCCACTGGCTGTCACCGGCGGCCACGACCGGGGCGAGGGGCTCCTTGGACATGGTCACGTCGAGGATGACGTGATCATCGGGGTTGGCGAACGAGGTGCGCCGTCCGACGAGCTGTGACTTGTCGGACGTGACGGCGTCGCAGCGACCCTCTTCGTACTGGGCGTAGACGGTGTCGATCTCAGCGGCCACGACCGGGGTGTAGTCGACACCCCGGAAGGCCATCTGGTCGGCCAGGTTCTGCTCGGTGGTGGTACCGGAGGTGACGCAGATGCTGGCCCCGTCGAGCTCCTCGAGCGAGGTCACGCCGCTGTCGGCACGGACCATCATGCCCTGGCCATCGTAGAAGATGGTCGGGCCGAAGTCGCCCCACGCCGCGTCGCGGGTGAGGGTGTCGGTGGTGTTGCGGAAGATGACGTCGACCTCGCCGCCCTGGATGGCGGTCGCGCGCTGGTCGGCGGTGAGGGTGGTCCACTGCACGGCGTCCGGGTCGCCCAGCACCGCTGTGGCCACGGCCCGGCAGTAATCGCCGTCCATGCCTTCGAAGGCGCCGGTCTCCTCGTTGAGGACGCTCATGCCCGGCAGTCCGCCGTTGACGCCACAGACGAGCTGGCCGCGTTCCTGCACGGCCGCGAGCGTGTCGCCATCGGCGGCCGCCACGGCCGTCGAGGTCAGGACCATGGCTCCGATCACGAGCCCGGGTACGACTTTCTTCAAGATCGTGTCCTCCTGCTGCTGGTTCCACGGGGCGCCGGGCGACCCCGACCAGGGAGCCCCCGACACGTCCCGCGCGACGACCTCCTCGGTGCGCCGCGTCGGCGCAGGATACCAACCCACGCCACGCTCGGCGACACCGATCCTCTGTGGCGAGCGTGGCCAGCACCCGTTTGTGACCCGTTCGAAACCGTCGTGGTGCGCCGAGGCACCATTCACCGGGTTCAGGCCCGCACGAGGCAGGCCGGGGACGCACGCACGCCGGACCGCAGGACCCGACCTGCGCCACACTGGGGCGATGAGCAGAGTGGGAGCGCCCATGGGGGTGGCGGTGCTCGGCGCCGGACGCATGGGCCAGACGCACATCCGCAACCTCGCGGCCATCCCCGACGCACGCATCGTGGCCGTGGCCGACCCCGATCCCGCCGCGGCCGAGGCGGGGCGGGCGCTGGCAGGAGCGGAGCGATCCTTCCTCGACCCGCGCGAGGCCATCGCTGCCCCTGGCGTGGAGGCCGTGGTCATCGTCACGCCCACCAGCACCCACGCCGAGCTCATCGAGCTTGCCGCTCGCGCCGGGAAAGCCATCTGGAGCGAGAAGCCCATCGCCCTCGACCTGGCCGAGACCGCGCGCGTGGTGGAAGTCGTGGGCCAGACCGGCGTGCCCCTGCAGCTCGGCTTCATGCGCCGCTTCGACCCCGGCTACGTCGCCGCCAAGGCCCACATCGAGTCCGGCGGGCTGGGTCGGATCGAGCAGTTCCGGGCCCTCTCCCGTGACACCTACCCGCCGCCGGTCGAGTTCCTCCACGGTGCCGGCGGCATCTTCCTCGACATGGCCGTGCACGACCTGGACCTGGCCCGCTTCCTGGTGGGCGAGGTGGAGGAAGTCAGCGCCTGGGCCGCGGTGCTCGCGGAGCCGCGCTTCGCCGAGGCCGGCGACTTCGACACGGCCCTGGCCATGCTGCGCTTCGAGAACGGGGCCATGGGCGTCATCGAGACCGCGCGCCACAGTCCCTGGGGCTATGACATCCGCACCGAGGTCGCCGGCGCTGCCGGCAAGGTAGTGATCGAGGACCCCCAAAAGACCGCCGCCACCTTCAGCTACGACTTCGGCTTCCACGGCGATCACTTCGAGTCCTTCCCCGATCGCTTCGCGACCGCATTCCGGGCTGAGCTGGAAGCGTTCATCGAGGCGGTGCGCGGGGGTCGCCCACCGACGCCGGGAGCGGAGGACGCGCTCGAGACGTTGCGCCTGGCCCTGGCCTGTGCGCAGAGCCAGGCGGAAGGACGTCCGGTGCGCGTCGCCGAGGTCACGACCTGAGGACAGGAGAGCGGGGCGTGACAGGGCAGGGGTGACGCGCTAGAGTGTTCGGGTCGTCGTCTGGCAGCCACCCCAGTGCGTGCCGGACGGGAGGGAAGAATGGCCAGTGCCCGGCCGACTGAGCCCCAGCTCAGCGCCCTGACGACGGGGGAAGGAACGGAGGCCCGCCGTTTGAATAAGGCCGTGCCGCAGCGGAGCGCTGCGGAATGAACCAACACCGTGCCCACGTGCATCTCGCCGTGGCCAGCCTGCTCACCATGCTGCTGCTGACGATGGCAGCCGTCCCGGCCAACGGTGCCGACCTGCGTCGCCGGCAGGGTTCGGAGGACCTGGCCTTTCGCCTGACCAACTGCCTGCGTACCGGTGGCTATGTGACCCGCGCCGGCAAGTGCATGGGCCATGGCAGCGGCCGCTTCTCCAAGTACGTGAAGCCACTCAAGCGCAGCCGCAAGATCGGCAACAAGGTGGCCTGGCCGTGGGCCCGCAAGTCAGTCAGGTTCTACGGCACCCGTACCTGCTGGATCGGCCACGCCCGCAACGCGTCGACCGTGGACAGCCGCTTCGCCTCGGTCGCGCTCAGGCACACCGTCAACGGCGAGAACATGGGTTGTGGCTTCTACGGCCAGCCGCGCGCCACGATCGTCCGTGTCGTCCGCATGTGGCAGTACGAGAAGCGCTACAACGGTTGGCACTGGCGCCAGCTCAAGAGTCGAGATTTCCGCAGCGTGGGCGTGGGCGTGGCCTCGCTGGGCAAGCGCAAGACGCAGATCGTCGTCGACTTCTACGGCAAGAGGGTCAGATAGGCCAGGGCCGTCGTCATTGCGGCCGCCCTGCCTGATCCGCCGGCTTGATCCGCCAGCCCGACCATCGCCGCGGATGCCTGTGCCGGACCGAGGCGACCGGGCAGCGGTCGTGGCCAGCAGGCACGCCTGACGGCGACCGTCGCGGTCAGGGTACCCTGAGGCGAACCGTCTGGCGGTCCTGCCGGATCGGGCCGAATGGCACGGCTGCGGTGTTCGAAGAACCTGCATCCTGTCGCTAACAGAACCGAAGTGACCGGAGGACTGCCACCAGACAGGTGAGTCAGCGCCGGGACGAACGGCCGGCGGTCGACATGCCGCTCCGGCCAGAAAGAGAAGGGAGTCCCCCACCCATGGCTTCACGACTGCGGATCAGCGGTGTCGTGCTCATCATCGTCGGCCTGCTCGCCTGGGGCGCAGCGGGCTACGCGTTCATGCGCATGCAGGGCGGCGCGGACGCCCTCCAGGGCTTCAGCGAGGCCCAGGATGTGACCCTCAGCTACAACGAGGACGGCAAGTTGGTCGACCGTGGTGTCGTACAGGGCGAAGGCGACGGCGACATCCTCGCGCTCCTCGGTGACACCTGGAAGTGGCCCATCGACAACGGCGAGCTCAACCCCGATGATCCCATCGTCAACACGGCCACCGAGTACATGTACCAGATGGCCACCATCGCCTTCCACACCCTGCACGGCTCGCAGACCGTGGTCCTGACCGAGCCGGTCTACTGGGATGGCAGCGCGGTCGTCGACAGCCCGCCCGCCGGGGCCACGACCTACAACGGCGGTGAGTGGGATCCGTCCACGGTCGCCGAGCCCGCGATCTTCAACGCCGGCACCTACACCGTCCCGGTCGACGAACGATATTGGACCGGCTTCAACCGCACGCACCCGCTCGACGGCCCGGCCCGTGAGCTGGCCTGGAACGGCACCGTGCATGGCCTCTTCGCCGAGCTCGGCGTCGGTGCCACCACCGCCACCAGCCTCCAGATGGCCTTCGGCATCGTCGGCATCACCGCACTCATGGGCCTCGGCTTCGTGGTCAGCGGCGGCGCCATGGTCTGGATCGGCGGCGCAGCCCGTAAGGAAGACGAGCCCGCCACCGTCTAGGGCCTCCGAACGGGCGAGCCCACCAGGGCTCACCCCGAGCACGCCCCTTGTGCAAAAGCCGTCGGTCGACAGACCGGCGGCTTTTGCTCGTGTCAGCCGACCGGCTTGAAGACCTTGTCGAACATCTTCTGGACCTCGATCACGCTGAGGGTGATGGTGTAGGTGCCAGGCACGATCCGGGCGAACCGGCCCGGCTCCAACACGATCGACTTGACCTTCTTGAGGTTGGCCCTGGCGGCCAGCTCGAGCAGCGCGGGAGCGCCGTCGAGGGGCAGGTCGGTGGTGATCTTCTTGCGCGCGATGGCGACCAGGTTGGGCAGCGGCCCGGCACCGCGATTGCGGACCTTGCTGGTCGCAGCGACGAGCACCTGCTGCTGGCGCCGGGAACGGCCGTAGTCGCTGTCGGCGTGGCGGGTGCGAGAGAAGGCCAGGGTCTTGCGGCCGTCCAGCTGGCGAGTGCCGGCCTTGAGCCGAAGCCCCTTCTTGCCGATGTGCATGGTCGGGTCCACCAGCGACTCCTTGAGCGCGACCTTGATGCCGCCGATGCTGTTGACGAGGCGGACGAGCCCGTCGAAGTGGACCAGGGCGTAGTAGTCGATCTCCGTCCCGAAGGCGTAGGCCAACGCGTCCTTGAACTTGCGCAGGGCCTTCTTCGTCTTGCCCGTCTCGCGCTCGTATTCCCAGAAGAGCGAGTTGATGCGCCCGGGGTAGGTCACGCCGGGGGCGATGGGCACGTTGATGGTGTCGCGGGGCAGGCTGACCATGGCCACCTTGCCGCGGGTGGGGTCGATGGTGGCCACGATGATGGCATCGGTGCGGGTGCCGATGACGCCGTCGCGCTGGTCGCTGCCGAGGACCAGCACGGTCAGCCGGCCGTCGCTGCCCAGGAGGTCCGCCAGGCGGACGGGCGGCGGGGTCGGCGTGGCCGCGGGCTCGTTGCGGGCGGCGTTCGTCGGGCTGCCCTCGTCGATGACGCCCTGGGCACCGGCTGCCAGGTCGCAGCCGGTCACGATGATGACGAGGAGGAAGAGGACGGCCAGGCCGGCCAGCGTTCGGCTCATGCGGGGGACGGCTCCTATCTGGTCGTGCGACGACTCGTCACGGCCGGACGGGATCTGGGCACACCTCCCATGGAGGGACCCCGCGCCGAAGTGCGATGTGGCCCGAGTCTAGCGCCGAGCCGGGCATCCTGCCGGCGTCCTCGACCGACTGCCGCGGCCGGTACCATGGCGGCCATGTGCCGATCGATCAAGACGCTGCGAGGCCGGCCCGAACCGGCGACCGAGGACGAGCTGCGGGCCGCCGCCCGCCAGTACGTCCGCAAGCTCAGTGGCTATCGCCAGCCCTCCCGGCTGAACGAGGCCGTCTTCGAGGCAGCGGTCGACGAGGTCGCCGCCGCCACCAGGCGGCTGCTCGAGGGACTGGTGGTCCGACCCGCCGGTCGCTGAGACGCGACGGGCCGGTCGGACACATGCCCCAGCCAGGGCCCGGAAAGCCCCTCCCCTACGCCGGCTCGGGCGCGGGCTCGTCGCCCGCGCTGCGCATGAAGCGCCGCTGGTACCCGGCCTTGCCACCGTCGACCAGCGAGTACAGCACGGGGATCACGATGAGGGTCAGGAACGTCGAGCTGAAGAGCCCGCCGATCACGACCGTGGCCAGCTCCGCCGCGATGATCGATCCATGGGAGAACCCCAGCGCCACCGGCGTCAGGGCCAGGATGGTGGCGGTGGCCGTCATCAGGATGGGCCGGACGCGGGTGTTGGCGCCGCGCACGAGGGCCGCGTGGGTCGGCACCCCCTGCGATCGCAGCTGCTCCACGAAATCGAGCAGCACGATGGCGTTGGTCACGACGATGCCGATGAGCATCAGGAAGCCGATCATGGCGCTGATACCCAGCGGGTTGCCGGTGACCAGGAGTGCCGGGATGGCTCCGATGAGCGCGAGCGGCAGGCTGAACAGGATGATGAAGGGGGTCACCAGCGAGCCCAGGGCCAGCACCATCACGATGTAGACCACGAGGATGGCCACGGCCATGGCGAAGAAGAGGTTGCCGAAGGCCTGGTTCATCTGCGCGGTCGCACCAGAGAACGTGACCGTCACCGTATCGGCGGGGATCTGCCCGCTGGCGATCAGCCCATCGACCTCCTCCTGGGCGGCCATGGAGACGGCGCCGGTGTCCTCCGAGGTGATGTCCGCGGACACGGTCGCGGCGGGCGAGCCATCGACCCTGGTCACGGTGCCGCGAACGTTCACGGCCTCGACGTCGGCGACCGATCCCAGCGGTAGCGTGCCCACGCTGCCGGCGACCGGCAGCTGACGCAGGCTCTCGACGCCGTCGATGCCGGCATCATCGACGCGCAGGATCGTCTGCGCGACCGTGCCGTCCTCGAGGGCGTAGGTACCGATGGGCTGACCCACCAGCACACTGCGGATGTGTTGGCCGATCTGGGCCGTGGACGAACCGATCATGGCGGCCTTGTTGGGATCGACCGCGACCGTGACCTGGGGGGCCTCCGCCACGGCGTCGCTGGCCACGTTGTCCACGCCATCGAGCGACTGCAGGGCGACGGCGATGGCATCGCTGGCAGCCTTGATCTCGGCCGGGTCCTGACCGCTGACGACGATCCGCAGGCCGCCACCGGCACCGGTGAAGTCGACCTCCGAGACGGTCACGTCGAAGCCGTCCGCGGTCACCGGCTCGAGGTCCGTCTTGATCTGCTCTCGCCCGGCCGCGAGGTCGACGCTGTCGACCAGCTTGACGGTGAGCACTGCGCTGTTGGAGGCACGGCCAGCGAAAGCCGCCTGCTGCGCCTGGGCACCCGTGTCAGCCTCGCCAGGGATGGTCGACTGGACCAGCTCGACCTCGGGGTTGGCCAGCAGGATGTCCTCGGCCTGGAGCGTCTTCTCCTGCACGCCGGCGGTCGATGCGCCCTGTGGGGGCGAGACCGTGACCGTCACGAAGTTCTCACCGCCGGCATCGATGAAGGCCGTCGGCAGCAGGCTGGCAAGGGACACGGCCACCAGGAAGAGGACGCCGGCGATGCCCAGGGTGGCCCACTTGGTGAGGCGCCGGCTGAGCGCGAAGATGAGCACCGGGGTATACAGCTTCTGCCAGATCGTGGGCGCGGGTTGGCCATGCTCATCGAGCTTGAGATCGACCTTGTCGACGAACCAGTAGGCCAGCACGGGGATGACCGTCAGGGCCACGATGAGCGAGGCCAGCAGGGCGAAGGTGACCGCCAGTCCGAAGTCCAGGAAGAACTGGCTGACGATGCCGCCCACGAAGCCGATGGGCAGGAACACGGCCACGGTCGTGATGGTGGAGCTGGTGATGGCCCCGGCGACCTCGCGGGTGCCGTTGAGCACGGCGTCGAACTTGCCGTCTCCGAGGGCGCGATGCCGGAAGATGTTCTCCAGCACCACGATGGAGTCATCGACCACGCGGCCGACGGCGACCGCCAGACCGCCGAGGGTGAGGATGTTGATGGTCAGCCCGGCGACCCCGAAGACGGCGATCGCGCCCATGATGGAGAGCGGGATGCTGATGGCAGCCACCAGCGTGGTGCGCGCGCTGCGCAGGAAGATGTAGATGACGAAGATGGCGAAGAGGGCGCCCAGGAGGCCTTCCTGCACCAGTCCCTGCTGCGAGTCACGGATGAAGGTGGACTGGTCCTGGATGACCGACACGGCAACGACGTCACCGTAGTCCTTCTCGGTGGCGGCGAAGACGGCCAGGACCTCGTCAGCCACGGCCACGGTATTGCCCCCGGACTTCTTGGTGATGCTGACGGTCAACGACGGCTGGCCGTTGGTCCGCGCATAGCCCGAGAGGTTGACGTCGCGCGTCTCGATGGTGGCGATCTCGCCGAGGGTGACCGGCATGGGGATGGCTGCGAGCGCGGCCGCGAGGCCGCCGGCCTCCGGCTGCCCGGCGCCGCCGTCGCTGCTGCCATCGGCCGGCTGGGCTCCGCCCGGTGCTGACCCACTGCCTGCCGCGGTACCACTCCCGGCTCCTGCCCCGCTGGCGCCCACGATCTGGGCCTCCAGCTCCGCCACCGACGTGTAGCGGTGCTCGGTCGAGACCGGCAGGCGCAGGTTGCCCTCATCGATGGATCCGGAGGGCAGGGTGATCTGATTGGCCGCGAGGAGGCCCTGGACCTGTTGCAGCGAGATGCCCTTGTCGGCCATCTTGGCGGGATCGAGGACGATGTCCAGGATGGGGGTCGCGCCACCGGTCAGCTCCGCGGTAGCGACACCGTCGATGCCGAGCAAGGCCGGCACGACCTGTTGGCGAGCGATGGCCGCCGCCTCGACCGGATCCGCTCCTTCGACCGGCGCGAGCGTGGCGATGATGATGGGAGAGGCATTGAAGTCGAACGAGCTGACCTGCGGCGTGGTGCTCTCGGGCAGATCCGCCTGCCCGACCGCACTCTCGACCTCCGCCAGGGTCTCCTTGAGGTCGGTACCGAAGTCGAACTGGGCGAAGACCAGCGAGATGGAGTTGCCCGAGCTGGACTGCACGGTCTCGAGTCGGGGTACGTTCTCGATGGCCCGCTCGATGGGCTCCGTGACCTGGGTCGAGACGTCCTCGGCGCCCGCGCCCGGGAGCGCCGTGATGACCGTGACGAAAGGCAGCTCGATATCCGGGATGAGCTCCTGGCGCAGCTGGTTCCAGGAGTAGAGACCGGCCAGGAAGATGCCCACGGCCAGCAGGATGATGACGCTCTTCTCCCTGAGCGCGAACTTGGTCAGGCGGATCATGCAGATGTCCTTTCGTCGCTCAGGCCGCTTCCGCCGAGCTCGCTTTCGTAGATGTCGCGCGCCTGGCGGTCGAGGGCAGCGATACCCTCGCGGAGCGCTTCGAGCTCAGCCGTGCTCAGACCACGAAGGAGTGTGCGCAGGTGCTCGGAGTTGAGCTCGCGGATGTGCTCGACCACGCGCTCGCCCGCCGGAGTCAGCGAGAGCTGCTGCTGGCGGCGGTCCGCGGGGTCCTCTCGACGCTCGAGGTAGCCGTGCTCGACCAGCCGATCGACGAGACCCGAGACGGCGGAGAGGCCCACGCGCAGCTGTTCGGCCATGGCCGACATGCCGATCCCGGGGCGGACCGAGGCGATGTAGAGGCACTTGGCCTGGGACATGGTCACGTCCACGCCCAGGAAATCCGGGGCGTGCCAGCCGGCGACATGGCGCATCAGCGACGCGAAGTGCCCGAGGATGGCATCGGTCGCAGAGTGATCGGGGGCCGGCCTCACGATTCGATACGCTCTATCGATACCATTTTGTCAGTGCGGACATTTCGCATGACGCGGACTATACATGACGTCCGTACCACGCGGGTGCAGCAGGAATCAGCAGGACCCGGCTGCGATCGCAGCCGGGTCCCGTCGAGGTCGGTGGGGGCTACTTCTGGTCGAGCACGGCCTGCGCAGCCGCCAGACGTGCCACCGGCACGCGGAACGGCGAGCAGGACACGTAATCCAGCCCGACCTTGTTGAAGAAGTGGATGGACTGGGGGTCACCGCCGTGCTCGCCACAGACACCGAGCTCGATGTCGGGGCGGGCGGAACGGCCCTTCGCGACCGCGATCTCCACCAGCTGGCCCACGCCGTCGGCGTCGATCGTCTGGAAGGGGTTGAAGGGCAGGACCTTCTCCTCCACGTACTTGAGCAGGAAGCCGCCCTCGGCGTCGTCGCGGCTGAAGCCGAAGGCCATCTGGGTCAGGTCGTTCGTGCCGAAGCTGAAGAACGAGGCCTCCTTGGCGATCTCGTCGGCCGTGAGAGCGCCGCGCGGGATCTCGATCATGGTGCCGAACTTGTAGTCCAGGGTGACACCACTCTGCTCGGCGATCTTGTCGGCCTCGGTCTCCAGCAGGCCGCGCACACGGGAGAGCTCGTTCACGTGCCCGACGAGCGGGATCATGATCTTGGCGATGGCGTCGCCGCCACGCTTGTTGACCGCCACCTGGGCGTTGAGGATGGCGCGGGTCTGGATCTTCACGAAGTCGGGGATCATCAGACCCAGGCGGACGCCGCGCAGGCCCAGCATCGGGTTCTGCTCGTGCATCGACTGGACGACAGCCAGCAGGTCTCGTTGTTCGCGCGTCGCAGCATCGCCGGCCTTGGTCACCTCGACGAGGGTCTCCTCGAGGTTGGGCAGGAACTCGTGCAGCGGCGGGTCGATGAGGCGGATCACCACCGGCAGGCCCTTCATGGCCTCGAAGATGCCCTCGAAATCGCCCTGTTGCAGGACTTCCAGCTTGGCCATGGCCCCGTCGAACGTCTCGATCGCGGCCTGCTCCTCGGACTCCAGGCTGACCCCGGCCTCGAGCTTGGCACGCGCCCGCAGGGCGGCACCCGAGACGAGGATGGCGCCGCGCACGATCTCGAGGCGCTCGCCCTCGCGGAACATGTGCTCGGTGCGGCAGAGGCCGATGCCCTCGGCGCCGTAGCTGCGGGCGCGCGCGGCCTCTTCGGGCTTGTCGGCGTTGGTCCACACGCCCAGGCGGCGGACCTCGTCGGCCCAGCCGAGGACGGTCTTGAGGTCGTCCTGCTCGTCATAATCGGCCGAGACCGTGCCCAGCGCGCCCTCGAAGACCTCGCCGGTGCCGCCGTCAAGGCTGATCCAGTCCCCCTCCTTGAAGGAGATGCCTGAGTCGACCGAGCTGGCGGTCTTGGTCTTGTAGTCGACGGTCAGCTCGGCGCAGCCGGCGACGCAGGGCTTGCCGATCTGGCGGGCCACGACCGCAGCGTGGCTGGTGGCACCACCGCGGGCGGTGAGGATGCCCTCGGCCACGGCCATGCCGTGGAAGTCGTCCGGGCTGGTCTCGACACGCACGAGCACGACCTTCTTGCCCTGCTCGACCCACGCGACCGCGTCGTCGGCGTCGAACACGACCTGGCCGACCGCGGCGCCGGGGGAGGCGTTGAGGCCCTTGGCGATGCGCGTCGCACCCTTCAGCGCGGCCGGATCGTACTGATCGCGCAGGAGCTGGTCGACCATGGCCGGCTCGATGCGCCCGAGCGCCTCTTCCTTGGTGATGATGCCGTCCCTGACCATCTCCACGGCGATCTTCACCGCGGCGGCCGCGGTGCGCTTGCCCGACCGGGTCTGCAGCATGTAGAGGCGTCCACGCTCGATGGTGAACTCCATGTCCTGCATGTCGCGGTAGTGGTGCTCGAGCCGATCGGCGATGGCCTGGAACTCGGCGTGCGCCTCGGGCATCTGGTCCTTGAGGTGCGCGATCGGCGAGGGGGTCCGGATGCCGGCCACGACGTCCTCGCCCTGGGCGTTGGTGAGGTACTCGCCGAAGAGGACGGCCTCGCCGGTGCTGGGGTTGCGCGAGAAGGCCACGCCGGTGCCGGAGTCCTCGCCCATGTTGCCGAAGACCATGGTCATGACATTGACCGCGGTGCCCAGGTCGTGGGCGATCTTCTGGTTCTCGCGATAGTCGCGGGCGCGCTTGCCGAACCAGCTCGCGAAGACAGCCTTGATGGCCAGGTCCAGCTGCTGGTAGGGGTCCTGCGGGAACTCGGCGCCGGTCTCGTCGAGGACGATGGCCTTGAGCTTGGCCACGACCTCCTTCATGCCGGCGGCATCGACGTCGGTGTCCTGCTTGGCGCCGACGGAGTCCTTGACCTCGTCGAGGGCCTCGTCCAGGCGCTCGCCGTTGACGCCCAGCACGATGCGGCCGAACAGCTGGATGAAGCGGCGGTAGGCATCCCAGCCGAAGCGCTCGTTGTTGGTGAGGGCGATGATGCCCTTGAGGGTCTCGTCGTTGAGGCCCAGGTTGAGGACGGTGTCCATCATGCCGGGCATGGAGAACTTGGCGCCGGAGCGGACGCTCACGAGCAGCGGGTTCTGGGGGTCGCCGAAGCCCTTGCCCGATCGCTCCTCGACCTGCGCCACCGCAGCCTTGACGTCCTCCCACAGACCCTCGGGCAGCTTCTCACCAGCCGCGAAGTAGTCGTTGCAGGCCTCGGTCGTGATGGTGAAGCCGGGCGGCACGGGCAGGCCGGCCTTGGTCATCTCGGCGAGGCCGGCACCCTTGCCACCGAGCAGGTCGCGCATGGTGCCAGAACCCTCGGCCTCACCGGCACCGAAGGCGTAGACGTATCGCTTGGCAGCGACTTGAGGACGGGTCGAATCAGACATGGAAGAGATGACCTCGGGGTTGAGTGCCGGGCATGGGGTGCCGCAGCGTCGGTATCTGGACATCTCGCATGATAGAGCACTCCCCGGGCTCGGCTACTGCCATCCGGCCCCCCGGAGGGCAGTCCCTGTGGCCGAGGGGGCCCTGGCGGGCAGGCCCCGAACCCCGCTCCCCTACCCGTCCTGCCGTCCCGGCGGCACCGTTTCCGACGCAGGCTCGTACACTCAGGGTCATGACCGACCAACTCCATGACACGCGCGTCATCGAGCCAACGGCGGAGAAGTACAACGCCACCCTTGTGAAGCGCGAAGACGACAACGACTCGCTCGCCCGCTTCTGGGTGCGCACCGACGGCCCCATGCCCGACTTCGAGCCCGGCCAGTACATGACCATCGGCGTCTACGCCGATGACAAGCTCTACCAGCGCCCGTACTCAGTGGCGTCCGCGCCCAAGGCCACCGGCGAGGAGGGCTTCGAGTTCTACGTGCGCCTGGTGCCTGTGCTGCGTTTCACCACCCTGCTCTGGCGGCTGCCGGTCGATCACCAGATGCGCATGATCGGGCCCAAGGGCCGCTTCATGCTCGAGCCCGACGACGATCGCACGCACCTCTTCATCGCCACCGGCACCGGCATCGCGCCGTTCATCGCCATGACCAGGCAGCTGCAACACGACGAGCAGCCGCGCAAGACCGTGATGATCCACGGTTGCAGCTACCAGGACGAGCTGGGCTACCGCGAGGAGCTCGAGGCCATGGAGCGTGACGGCTCGTACCCCATGACCTACGTGCCTACCATCTCGCGGCCGCGCGAGGGCCGCAACGATGGCTGGACCGGCAAGAGCGGGCGAGCCGAGACCGTGGTCGCCGATGTCTGCGCCGAACAGGGCCTCGACCCGGACAACACGGTGGTGTACCTCTGCGGCAACCCGGAGATGATCATCAAGGCCGAAGGCAGGCTCATGGAGCTGGGCTTCCCCGAGTTCCACGTCAAGAAGGAGCTCTACTGGCCCAAGGGCAAGAAGCCCGCCGCCTGAGGCCCCGACGCGACCGAGTCGTGACGTTCGGCCCCCTCGAATGGCTCTCATGTAGGTATTCATTTAGGCTGGGCGGGGGCATGCTGGTAACGGCGCTGTTCGCGTTCCCCCCATCCGCAGAGGCCATATGCACCAGATCGTGAAGCGGGAGGTCCTCTCCCCCAACGTCACCAGGCTCGAGATCGAGGCCGAGCGCGTCGCCAAGGTGCGCCGTCCCGGTCAGTTCGTCATCGTCCGCATCGGTGAAGGCGCGGAACGCGTTCCCTTGACCATCGCCGATGCCGATCCGGAGGCCGGCACCATCACCCTCACCATCCAGGCCGTGGGCAAGACCAGCTGCGACCTGTGCATGCTGCAGGTGGGCGATGGCATCCAGGACGTGGCCGGCCCCCTCGGTGAGCCCACCGATCTCATCGAGGCCGGTCACGCGGTCTGCGTCGGCGGTGGCGTCGGCACCGCCGTGGTGCATCCCATGGCCCAGGGCCTCGCCGAAAAGGGCGTGCAGGTCACCAGCATCATCGGTGGCCGCGCCAGGGAGTGGGTCATCTTCGAGGATGAGCTCAGGCGGTACGGCGACGTGCGCGTGTGCACCGACGATGGCTCCTACGGGCGCCACGGCTTCGTCACCGACGAGCTGCGCGACATGCTCGAAGCGGGCGGCGTGGACCATGTCTACGCGGTCGGACCGGTGCCCATGATGGGTGCCGTGGCCAAGGTGACCCGCGAGTACGACGTCCCGACCACGGTCTCGCTCAACGCCATCATGGTCGACGGCACGGGCATGTGCGGCGGCTGCCGCGTCAGCGTCGCCGGCCAGACCCTCTATGCCTGTGTCGACGGGCCCGAGTTCGACGCCCACACCGTCGACTTCAAGCAGCTGGCAGACCGGCTGGCCATGTACCGGTCCACAGAGCAACAGGCGTATCCGGCCTCGCAGTGCATGATCGAGACCCTCGCCGAAGTCGCAGGAGATTAGCCCCATGACAGAGCGTCCCGACCTCTCCCCCAAGGAAAGGATGCAGATCGAGCGACACGAGGTTCCCGCCCGTTCGGCGGTCATCCGCTCGATGGACTTCAACGAAGTCAACCTCGGCTATTCCCAGGTGCTGGCCATGGAAGAGGCCGAGCGCTGCCTGGATTGCCGCAATCCGCGCTGTATCGACGGCTGCCCCGTGCGCGTCAACATCCCCAACTTCATCGGTCACCTCGCAGCGGGCGATCTCCACAGCGCGGCCGAGTCGCTGCTGGGGGACAACGCTCTCCCCTGCGTCACCGGCCGGGTGTGCCCCCAGGAGACCCAGTGCGAGGGCCTGTGCATCCGCGGCAAGAAGGGCGCGCCGGTGGCCGTGGGCGCTCTGGAGCGCTTCGTCGCCGACTGGGCCCAGGACCACCTCGACGAGCTCAAGACCAACGTAGCCCCTGACACCGGCCGGCGCGTCGCCATCGTGGGCTCCGGTCCGGCCGGTCTGACGGCCGCGGGTGAGCTGGCCAAGACCGGCCACACGGTCACCGTCTTCGAGGCCTTCCACGCCCCGGGCGGCGTGCTCATCTATGGCATCCCCGAGTTCCGACTGCCCAAGGACATCGTCCAGAAGGAGGTCGATCGCCTCAAGGCGCTGGGCGTCAACATCGAGGTCAACGCCATCGTCGGCAAGACCTGGACCCTGCGCGAGCTGCGGCAGGATTTCGACGCGGTCTTCATCGCGGTCGGGGCCGGCCTGCCGGTGTTCATGAACATCCCCGGCGAGGAGCTCAAGGGCGTCTACTCGGCCAACGAGTACCTCACCCGCGTCAACCTCATGGGGGCCTTCCGCAAGGACACCGACACGCCGGTCCTGCAGGGCCAGAAGGTCGTCGTGGTCGGCGGTGGCAACGTGGCCATGGACGCGGTGCGCACGGCACGACGGCTGGGCGCGAAGGAAGCCACCATCGCCTATCGCCGGGGCAAGGACGAGCTGCCTGCTCGAGCCGAGGAGATCCAGCATGCCGAGGAGGAGGGTGTCAAGTTCGAGCTGATGGCTTCCCCGGTGCGCATCATCGGCAACGATGAGAACTGGGTCACCGGCATCGAGTGCCAGATGATGGAGCTGGGTGAGCCGGATGCCTCCGGTCGACGCAAGCCGCAGCCCATCCCCGATTCGGAGTACATCGTGGACTGCGACATGGTGGTGATCGCCATCGGCACGCGCAGCAATCCCATGCTCACCGCGTCCGAGCCCGACCTCAAGATCAACGAGTGGGGCTACCTCGTGGTGGACGAGGACGGCATGACCTCGGTGCCTGGCATCTTCGCCGGTGGCGACATCGTGCGCGGCGCGGCCACGGTCATCCTGGCCATGGGCGATGGCAAGCGCGCCGCCCGCGCCATCGAGAGATACCTCGACAAGGTCAACGAGATGCTGCCCAGCGTGGCCGCCGAGGTCCAGGCCGGCGACACGGGGACCGCCACCCGCGCCTGAGGGAGTCGGCTCGGCGGCCCCGGCCGAGGCGCGGATCAGCGCTGGCAAGTTACCTGGCCGAGGTTGGCCACGGGGTTGGCGCCCCGATACTGCGACGCCGGGACCTTGGTGACTGGCATCTGGCGGCACGGTGGTCGAGCATCTGGCGGCACGGTGATCGGCGGCTGGCGGCACGGTGTCGGGCGCGCGGCACGGTGGTCGGGCGGCTGGCGGCACGGTGATCGGGCGGCTGGCGGCACGGTGGTCGGGCGGCTGGCGGCACGGTGGTCGGGCGGCTGGCGGCACGGTGATCGGGCGGCTGGCGGCACGGTGGTCGGGCGGCGCCCTCTATTGCATGGCTCACGCCTGGTCGCGCGGCACGTTGCATGTCCAGGGCCCCGCTGCCCTGCCGCCTGTCTCACTACGAGCGCCACTCGGCCGGCGAGCCGGTGCTACAGGGCGCTGGGAGCGCGCTCCGGCGACGAGTGGCGCCAACCATGAGACGAACGACCGAGGATCGGTGTCTCCGCGGTCGAGTGGCTCCGCCGGGGAGACAGACGAAACACGCGTTTGCTGGCGGCAGCGCCATGCGCGCAGGGCCACGCCTCGTTGGTGGCTGCGCGGTGCGCCGGCTATGCCTCGCGGGGCCACGCCTCGTTGGTGGCTGCGCGGTGCGCCGGCTATGCCTCGCGGGGCCACGCCTCGTTGGTGGCTGCGCGGCAGCGCCATGCGCGCGGGGCCACGCCTCGTTGGTGGCTGCGCGGTGCGCCGGCTATGCCTCGCGGGCAGCCACGCCTCGTGCGCGGCTATGCCACCTCGTGCACGGCTATGCTTCGCGGGCAGCCACGCCTCGTGCGCGGGGCCACCTCGTGCGCGGCTATGCTTCGCGGGCAGCCACGCCCCGTGCGCCGGCTCGGCCGCGCGCGGCTGTGCCATGCGGGCGGGTAGGCTCGTGCGCGGCTATGCCTCGCGCGCAGCCGCCATGCGGTCCATGAGCAGGCGCTTGACGGTCTCGACGGGCACGCGCTCCTGGGTCATGCTGTCGCGGTCACGCACCGTGACCGCCCCGTCCTCGAGCGAGTCGACGTCCACGGTCACGCACCAGGGCGTGCCGATCTCGTCCTGCCGTCGGTAGAGCTTGCCGATCGCGGCCGTGTCGTCATACACAGCCATCATGTCCTTCTGCAGGTCGCTCTTGATCCTGTGGCACAGCTCCACGATCTCCGGCCGCTTCTTGAGCAGCGGCAGGACCGCCACCTTGTAGGGTGCGATGTCCGGGTGCAGCCGCAGCACCACGCGGGTGCCCTTCTCCAGCTCCTCTTCTCGGTAGGCGTCGATGAGGAAGGTGAAGGCGGCGCGGTCGGCGCCGGCAGCGGCCTCCACGACCCAGGGGATGAAGTGCTCCTCCGCGACCGGGTCGAAGTACTCCATGTTCTCCCCGCTGGCCCCTGCATGCGAGCCGAGGTCGAAGTCACCACGGTTGTGGACGCCCTCCAATTCCTTCCAGCCGAAGGGGAAGCGGTACTCCACATCGATGGCCTTCTTGGCGTAGTGGGCCAGCTCGTCGGGTGCGTGCTCGCGGAAGCGCAGTCGTGCGGGCGTCACGCCATAGCGCTCGTACCAGGCCTTGCGCGCGGGCAGCCACTCGTCGAAGGCGAGGGTCGCCGCCTCGCCCGGGCGCACGAAGTACTGCATCTCCATCTGTTCGAACTCGCGCATGCGGAAGACGAAGTTGCCAGGACTGATCTCGTTGCGGAAGGACTTGCCGATCTGGGCGATGCCGAAGGGCACCTTCTTGCGGCTGGACATCTGCACGTTCTTGAAGTTGACGTACGAGCCCTGGGCGGTCTCGGGGCGCAGATAGATGACCGCGCCCTCATCCTCGACCGGACCCATGTGGGTCTTGAACATGAGGTTGAAGCGCCGCGGCGCGGACAGCGGGCCCTGGTCCACCGGGCAGACGAGGCCCAGCCGCTCCACGATGCCCTCGTCCTGCAGCTCGGTCGCGCTCAGTCCCTCCGCGCCCGGCAGCTCATCGAGGCGGAAGCGTCGATGGCAGCTGTCGCACTCCACGAGCGGGTCGCTGAAGGAACCCACGTGGCCCGATGTGACCCACACCTGCGGGTGCATCAGGATGCCCGCATCGAGTCCCACGATGTCGTCGCGCTCCTGCACCATCGAACGCCACCACGCTCGCTTGACGTTGTTCTTGAGCTCCACGCCGAGGGGTCCGTAGTCCCACACCGCGTTGATGCCGCCGTAGATCTCCGAGCTGGGGTAGACGAACCCGCGGCGCTTGGCCAGCGAGACGATGGTCTCGAGCCTGGCCACGGAGGGACCGGGGTCGGTCTCGACGAGGGGCATGGGGGTAGAGGGCTGGTCGGTCACGTGTGGGATCTCCCTGGATGGCGGCGCCGGCGATGGCAGTGCCGGACGTTGGAGCCAGATTGTGGCAGGGAACGGAGCGACGCGCCCGGATGGGTCAGGGCCCGGCGCGTCAAGCGACTCCCGGAACTGACGCTCCTGGTCACCCGCTGTGCCGGACCTCGTCGATGAACGAGAGCGAGCGTGCCTCGCGCTCGAGGATGAAGCGCGTGTAGCGGCGCATGGCCGCCTCCACCTCCGACTCGACGGCGGGGGGCACGCGCAGCGCGGCGAGCGCCTCCACGTCGAAACGGCGATAGGCCCGCAACAGCTTCAGGGCATCGAGCGAGAGCCGCACCCACTCGGCCGGCGGCCCGGGGTGCGACGGGCACAGCACGCCACCGAGCGCCGGCACCCAGCGGAAGCTGTCGGTCTCCGCCAGGACGCGGTCGCACTCGACGCAGCGGTCGAGCTCGGGGCGCACACCGAGCGTGTCAGCCAGGCCCGATTCGTACCAGCGGGCCACGCGACCGGGCTCCATGCCGTCGTCGAGCAGTTGGCAGGCCCGGCGCAACAGCCCGTAGACCGGGTGCTCGCCGGCGCGTTCCTCCACCGCCCGATCGGCCAGCTCGCCGAGGTACCAGGCCGTGGCCGTCGATTCCAGACGGTCGCGCAGGCGGAGCCAGGCATGGCTCACGCTGACCTGGGTGATGACGTCGAGGTTGCGGCCCCGGGCCAGCGCCACCTCCAGCTCGGCGAAGGGCTCGACCGATCCGCCGATCCGGCTGCGGGGACGGCGCACGCCCTTGGCCACGGCGCGGATCTTGCCGTCCTGGGGCGTGAGCAGCGTGACGATACGATCGGCTTCACCCAGGTCGAAGTGGGCGAGCACGATGGCGCGGGTCTTGTAGGTCCGGGGACGCGGCACGCGAGCGAGCGTATCGCGGGCGGGGTCGAGCCGCACGAGACGCAGCGCATCTGCCCCGAGCATGAGGGAATATGCTACGAGGCGGTATCATTTCTCTGTGCTCACCGCCATCGACCTCGACCGCCTCATCGCCGACACCGAGCAGGAGATGCTCGGGCTGATCGCGCGTGTGCAGGATGAGCGCACGCGCGAGCTCTACGAGATGGTGCGCTACCACATGGGGCTCGACGGCGATGCCCCTCGCGGCAAGCGCATGCGACCGCTCATCGGGCTGCTCGCCTACCAGTCGATCGCGGGCGACCACGCCGCGGCCCTGCCCGGTGCGGCGGCGGTGGAGATGGGCCACAACTTCAGCCTCGTCCACGACGACATCGAGGACAGGGGCGCTGAGCGGCGCCACCGACCGGCGCTGTGGACGGTGTGGGGCACGGCGCAGGCCATCAACACCGGCGACACCCTCTTCACGCTCAGCCGCATGGCCCTCTATCGCCTGCAGGAGGAGGGCTTCGACGATGCCCGGATCCTGCGCCTGATGCGCCTCTACGACGAGACCTGTCTGGCCCTGTGCGAAGGCCAGTTCATGGACATCTGGACCTCCGAGCACGACGAGTGGATGTCCGTCGACTACTACTTCGACATGATCGGGCGCAAGACCGCCTCGCTCATCGCCGGGTCAGCGGAGGCGGGGGCCGTGCTGGCGACCGACGACGAGGCCGTCATCGGCGCCTATCGGCGCTTCGGTTGGGCGCTCGGCCTGGCCTTCCAGGTCAACGACGACCTGCTCGGGATCTGGGGTGATGTCGCGGCCACCGGCAAGGCGACCTCGGACATCACCACGCGCAAGAAGACGCTGCCCCTGATCTACGCCCTCGCCGAGGCTACCGGCGATGACCAGCGACGGCTGCGGACGATGCTGGCCCAGGACGAGGTGGAGCCTGCTCCTGCCGAGGTGGGCGACGTGCTCGCGATCCTCGAGCGCGTCGGCGCTCGGGACTACACCCGCGACCAGGCTCGCGCGCACCGCGACCGGGCGCTCGCAGAACTGGGCTCGGTAGGCACCGTGGAGCCAGCTGCCATGGAGCGCCTGGCGGAGGTCGTGCGCAGCGTCATCAGCGCCTGACGCGACGACGCCCTCGCGAGGTGGCGGCCCTCAGCCTTCCCGAGGTTCCTCGCCCGTCTCCGGTTCGGGCGGTATGTAGAGCACGTGGACCGTGCGCACCCGGCGCCCGTCCGTAGCCTCCACGGTGATCTTGAGCCCATCCACCTCGACCGTGTCGCCGACCGAGGGCACACCGCCGACGTAGTGGTAGACGAGACCGCCGACCGTGTCGAACTCCTCCTTGTCATCCCCGTCGAGCTCGGTGTCGAAGTGCTCGAGCATGTCGTCCACGTCAGCGCGCCCATCGATGCGCGCCTCGTGGTCACCCAAGGGCACGATCATGGGGTCCTCCACGTCGTACTCGTCCTGGATCTCGCCCACGATCTCCTCGAGCAGGTCCTCGATGGTCACGAGGCCGGCCGTGCCACCGTGTTCGTCGAGCACGACCGCGATGTGGACGCGGCGGCGCTGCAGGCTGCGCAGCAGGTCGTCGACGAGCATCGACTCGGGCACGAAGAGTGGCGTACGCAACAGGTCCCGGATGGTCGGCGGCCGATCGTCGCCGACGAGGTAGGGCAGCAGGTCCTTGGCGTAGAGCATGCCGATGATGTTGTCCACGTTGTCCTCGTAGACGGGGATGCGCGAGTGCCCGCCGCTGACGATGACCTGCACGATCTGGTCGAGCGAGGCGTCGGCCTCGAGCGTGACCATGTCCACGCGCGCGACCATGACCTCGTGCGCCCGCTGCTCGCCGAGCTCGAGCACGCCGCCGATCATCTGCTCCTCCTCGGCCTCGATCGTGCCCTGCTCCGAGCCACGCTCGACGAGGATGAGCAGCTCCTCGCTGGTGATGGCGTCGTCGCTGCTCACGTCGCGCACGCCCAGCATGCGGGTCACCGCCCGCGTCAGGGTCGTCAGGAACCAGACGACCGGACCGAGCAGGCGACCGAGCAGCTGGACCGGCCGGGAGAGGGTCAGGGCGTAGCGTTCGGCGTGGGCCAGGGCGAGCGTCTTGGGCACGAGCTCGCCGAAGACGATGGTCACCACACTGACGCCGGTCGTGACGAGGAGCAGCGCCAGCAGGTCGGCCGAGGCGGCCAGGCCGAGGCTGCGCAGCCAGTCGGCCACGGTCCCGGCGATGCTGGCCCCGGCGAAGGCGGCCGCCAGGAAACCGATGAAGGTGATGCCGATCTGGATGGTGGCGAGGAGCCCGGCCGGCTCCTCCACCATGTGGGCCACGCGCTTGGCGCGCACATCGCCGTCGTCGCTGAGTTGGCGGATGCGACTACGACGAACGGTCACCAGCGCGATCTCCGCGGCCACGAAGACCCCGTTGAGCGCGATGAGGACCGCGATCACGATGAGCTCGAAGAGGGAGTCCATCAGTGCTTCGCTGGATCCTCGCTGCGGGACCGGGCCTCGTCGCTGGTGGTGGCCGTCTCAGCCTCGCCGGGGGGGGCCGCTTTCGCCCCGGGCGTCCTGGGGCGGGCGGGTACGCCCAGCACGGTCTGGCCTGGGGGCACGTCGTGTGTGACCAGCGACGCCGCGCCGGTGAACGCGCCCTCGCCGATCTCGACCGGTGCGCGCATGATCGTGTCCGAGCCGATGAAGGCGCCGTCGCCGATGCGCGTGCGATGCTTGTTGCGGCCGTCGTAGTTGGCGGTGATGGAGCCCGCGCCGATGTTCACCTTCTGGCCCACGTCGGCATCGCCAAGGTAGCTGAAGTGGTGGCTCTTGGTGCCGGCGCCGATGTGGCTGTTCTTGACCTCGGCGTAGTTGCCCAGCTCGACGCCGGGACCGATGGTGGCGCCCTTGCGCACGTGGCTGAAGGGCCCGATGGTGACGTCGGTCTCGATGGTGGAGCCCTCGAGCACGCTGGCCCAGACCACGCTGCGCTCGCCGATGTGGCAGTCGAAGATCTGCGACCCGGCACGGATGACCACGTCGCGCTCGATGACGGTGTCGCCACGCAGGATGACGTTGGGCTCGATGGTCACATCTTCGGCGATGCGCACGCTGCCCTCGATGTAGGCCGTGGTCGGGTCCACGATGGTGACGCCGGCGCGCATGTGGCCCTCGTTGATGCGCAGGCGCATGTCCAGCTCCGCATCGGCGAGCTGGCTGCGGTCGTTGATGCCCAGGAGGGTGCCGTCATCCTCCACCTCCAACGTGGCCACGGGACGGTCGTCGGCGCGGGCCAACGGGATCAGCTCCGGCAGATAGAGCTCGCCGGTGACCGGGCTGGGCTCGATGTCGCCGATCCGCCGACGCAGCCAGGCGACGTCGAAGGCGTAGAGGCCGGCGTTGATCTCGGTGAGGTCGCGCTGTGCCGGCGAGGCGTCCTTGAACTCGACCACGCCGGTGATGCGCCCATCCGGGCCCCGGGCCACGCGGCCGAGTGCGGCCGGATCGTCCATGTCCACGCTGATGAGTGCGATCGCGGCGTCGGCCTCACGGCGGGCCCCGACCAGGTCGGCCAGCAGGTCCACGTCCACCAGCGGCACGTCCCCGCTGAGCACGAGCACCTCCGCGACCTTGGGCGGCAGCGCCTCGAGGGCGGCGGCCACGGCGTCGGCCGTGCCCCGCGGCTGGGCCTGGGTGGCGAAGTCGGCCCGGTCAGCGAAGACCTCCGCGATGGCCGCCACCGCCGGCGAGATGACCACCAGCGGCCGGGCGCCGGTCACGGCCTCGGCCGCATCGAGGACATAGGCCAGCACGGGCCGTCCGCAGAGGGGGTGGAGCACCTTGGGGGTGCTCGAACGCATTCGGGTGCCCAGCCCGGCGGCCATCACGACCGCCCGCAAGGGCTGAGGTTGGTGGGTGTTCACGAAGCGGCGCTACCGCCCTTCGCTGATGGGGGCTGTTCGGGCATCAGGTCAGGTGAATCTAGGGTCGGCCCGCAGTGGTGTCAAACCCCCTGGGGCTCGGTCAGGCACGCTGGCGGGCGATGACCTCGATCTCGACGAGGATGTCCAGCGGTAGACGGGCGGCCTCGATGGTCGTGCGTGCCGGGAAGGGCTCGGGCATGTGCGCGGCGTAGACCGCGTTGAAGGCCTTGAAGTCGTCCATGTCCGCGAGGTAGCAGGTCGTCTTGACGACGTCGGAGAGGTCGAGGCCGAGCGCACCGAGCAGGCCCTTGATGTTCTCCATCGTGCGCTCCGTCTGGACCGCCACGTCGCCCTCCACGAGCGTGTCGGTGGCGGGGTCGATGGGGCCCTGGCCGGAGCAGAACACGAGGTCGCCGCTGACGATGGCCTGGCTGTAGGGGCCGATGGCGTTGGGTGCCCCTGTCGTCTGGATGCGTTCCTTCATGCGAGCTCTCCCTGGTCCAAGGTGCGGGTCGATCGGATCTCGGCGCCGGCCAGGCCGGAAAGATCCCTCGCCTGGAGCGAGGTGGAGGCCCGCGCGGCGTCCGCTTCCGAAGCATAGACCGCCACGAGCGTGGGGCCGGACCCGGTCAGCAACACGGGTCGCCCGAGGGCCTCGGCCAGGGCCTCGCGAGCAGCCGTCAGTCCCGACGACCGGCGCGCGGCCGGGGCCCACAGGTCGTTGGCCGCCGACAGCGGTCCGCTCGCCGCGGCGAGGGCGGCACCGTCCAGCTGCCGGCGCAGCAGCTCCGCCAGCGCGTCCACGCGACCGGCGGCTCCTGCGCGTGGGTCGCGATCGAACTCGGCGAAGACGTCAGCGGTGGACAGGCGCTCGAGCGGCGTGACCAGCAACAGCCCCGCCGGTGGGTGGGGCGCAGGCAGGGGCGTGACCTGCTCACCGATGCCCTCGACCAGAGCGGCGGGGTGTCCGGCCGTGAAGAAGGGCACGTCCGCACCCAGCCCCAGGGCGAGCGCCAGACGGTCGGCGCGGTCCAGGGGCGCACCCCAGGCCGCCAGGGCCAGCTCGATGGCGGCGGCCGCGTCGGCGCTGCCGCCGCCGAGCCCTGCCGCCTCCGGCACCCGCTTGCGCAGGTGGAAGGCGAGCGGCGGCAGTCCCGGACCGAGACGGTCCCGCAAGGCCGAAGCGGCGCGGAGCACGAGGTTGTCCTCTCCGGCGTCGAGATCGCCCTCGACCTCCAGCACGTCGCTCGCGCCTCCTGGCCGCACGGTCACCGAGAGCTGGTCGTGGAGGGCGACGCGCAGGAACACCGAGCGCAGCGTGTGATAGCCGTCCGCGCGCCGGCCGGTCACCGCCAGCGCGAGGTTGACCTTGGCGTGGGCGACGGCCCGCCAGCCGGTCACGGCAGGGGCGTCAGCGCAGCGCGCAGCGCCAGCCATTCGTCCACCGAGAGCGTCTGGGGCCTTCGATCGGGGTCGATGGCACAAGTTGCGAGCGCCCCGTCGACCTGCGTCCGCTCGAGGCCGGGCAGCTGACGGACGAGGACGTTGTGGATCATCTTGCGCCGCTCGCGGAAGCCGGCCTGCACCAGGCGCCAGAGCTCGTCCTCCTCGTCGCCGCCCAGGCGGCGCTCGCGGATGCGCCCGGAGAGGATCGCCGAGTCCACCTCCGGGGCCGGCTCGAAGGCCGCCGCCGGGACCGTGAAGGCCACCTCCACGTGGGCGTGATACTGGACGAAGACCGAGAGATAGCTCATGCCGCCGGGCGGGGCGGCGATGCGCTCGGCGACCTCCCGCTGGACCATCAGGACCAGGCGGGTGGGGCGCGGCTCCCCGCCCAGGACACGGTGCAGGATGGGGCTGGTGATGTGGTACGGCACGTTGGCCACCAGGGCCCACGGCGCGCGGGCGACATCGGCCAGGGGCAGGTCGAGGAAGTCGCCCTCCACCAGCGTCAATCGCGGCTCCCCGGCGAACCCCTCCCGCAGGTGGGCCGCCAGGCGGGCATCGAGCTCCACGGCCGTGACCGACGCGCCGGCGGCGAGCAGCTGCGCGGTCAGGATGCCCAGGCCGGGCCCGACCTCCACGATCCGCTCTCCGGGCGCGACGGCCGCGACATCGACGATGCGCTCGAGGACCGCGCCGTCCGCGAGGTGGTTCTGGGAGAGCGACTTGCGCGCGCCCAGCCGGTGCTCGCGCAGGTAGCGCTCGACCGCCTCCGGGCCCAGGTGCGCGGGGTCGAGCCCTGTCCCCTCCCGCGCCACGTTCAGACCGCCAGTTTGAGCGAGGGCCGGGCGTCGAGACCACGATCAGCGCGGGCGCCGGCCTCGAAACGGTGGTAGCCGGCGGCGCCGATCATGGCCGCGTTGTCGGTGCACAGGCCGGGTCGCGGCACGACCAGGGGCAGGCCCAGCCCCGTGGCCCCAGCCTCGATGCGCTCACGCAGCACGCCGTTGGCGGCGACCCCGCCGCCGAGCACGATGGAGCGTGCCCCCGACGAGCGCGCCGCGCGCAGCAGCTTGCTCGAGAGCACATCCACGACCGAGTCCTGGAAGGCCCAGGCCAGCTCGGCCACGTCGGCCTGGGCCAGCCCGCTGCCGTCGATCTCGCGCGACTCGGGCGGCAGGCCCAGGGCCGTGGCTACCTGGTGGCGAGCAGCCGTCTTGAGCCCGGAGAAGGAGAAGTCGTAGCTCTCACCCATCCAGGCCCGGGGGAAGCGGCGATCGTGGGTCGTGGCCCCGGCAGCAGCGCGCATGATGGCCGGCCCACCGGGGTAGGACAGGCCCAGCAAGCGGCCGACCTTGTCGAAGGCCTCTCCTGCGGCGTCGTCGACGGTCTGGCCCAGCAGGCGGTAGCGGAGGTGGTCCTGCATCTCCACGATGAAGGTGTGGCCACCACTGACCACGAGGGCCACGAGCGGGAATTCCGGAGCGGGCTTCGCCGGCTCCCCGGGGTCGAGCAGCCAGGCGGCGTAGATGTGGCCCTCGAGGTGGTTGACCGGCACCAGCGGCAGGCCGGCACTCCAGGCGAGGCTCTTGGCCATGGTGATGCCCACCATCAGCGAGCCGGCCAGGCCGGGCCCCTCGGTCACGGCCACCGCGTCGACGTCGGACCAGTCCTCGATGCCGGCCCGGTCCCGGGCCTCGTCGAGCACGGGGATCATCCAGCGCAGGTGGGCTCGCGCAGCGACCTCGGGCACGATGCCGCCGGTGGCCGAGTGCAGCTGGACCTGGCTGGCGACCACGCTGGCCACGATGCGCCGGCCTCTCTCCACGACCGCTACGGCGGTCTCGTCGCACGAGGATTCCACGGCCAGGATCCGCCCGCTACTCATGCGTCGAGCACCTCGGGCGGGTCGTCGGGCTCGGGAGCGTAGCCGGGATCATCGACCAGCACCTCGGCCCGGTATCGCTCCGTCTTGGCCGCCAGCAGCGCCTGCATCTCCGGGGAGCCGAGGTGGTCGGTGGTCATGATGAGGGCATCCTCGCCGTTGTCGGAGTAGTAGCGCGGCCGAACGCCCACCGGCCTGAAGCCGAACTCGGCGTAGAGCTGGCGGGCAGCGGCATTGCCGAGCCGGACCTCCAGCGTGCACACGGCCGCACCGAGGTCGGTGGACAGGGCCATCAGCTCGCACAGGAGCAGGCCGCCAAGACCCCGTCGGCGGTAGGCCGGCAGCACCGCGAAGGTGGTCACGTGCGCCTCATCCACCATCAGCCAGATGCCGGCGTAGGCCACGACCCGGTCGCCGGCTCGCACCACCAGGTAGTGGGCCATGCGATTGCTCTCGAGCTCCTCGCGGAAGGCATAGGGCGGCCAGGGCGTGGGGAAGGAGGCGCTCTCGATCGCGTGCACAGCGGGGATGTCGGCAGCGGTCATCTGCGTGACCACGAGCCTCACCGGAGGTCGGGCGACCATCCCAGGTCCTCGGCGCCTCGCCGCACACCGCGCGGCAGGGCCACGTACGCCGGTGACAGCTCGGCCACGTCATCGAGTTCACCCGCCAGCAGCCGCGACCGGGCCAGGGCCAGCAGGGACCCGGGCAGCGCTGCGAGCGCGGTCCGGCCCAGTGATGCGGCCCCCTGCCCCAGCACATCCTCGGGCAGGTCGACCGTCATCGCCCCGCGACCGGCGAGGGCCGCGATCAGCTCCCCGGGCGCGACGAGCATCGGGTCTGCGTCCACGGCCGAGAGATAGTGGTCGTGGGCACCCGCCGGCAGCACCACCACGGCCTCCGGCTGTCCACCGGCGTGTCGAAGCGCGTCCGAGGAGCGGATACCCACGAGCGGCAGGCCGCGGGCATAGGCCACGGTCTTGGCCGTGGCCAGCCCGACACGCAAGCCGCTGAACGAACCCGGGCCGGTGCCCACGGCCAGGCCGCCCAGCTCGGCCAGCGTGACGCCGGCGGCGACGAGCACCTCGTCGATCTGCTCCAGCAGGTGCGCGCCGTGGCGATGCCCGAGGGCAAGCACGCTGACTGCGAGCACCGCCTCACGGCCGAGGGCCACGACGCTCGAGCGGGTGGAGGTATCGAGCGCGAGGATGGGGCCGGGCGCGCTCACGCCGGGCGCTCCATCCAGGCGTGAGCCGCGGCCAGGTAGCGCTCCGCGCTGGGGCCGCGGCCGGTGATGGCCAGCTCGCGGCGCTCCTCGCCCGCGGGCTCGATGGTCACGGTCACGCGCCCCGGGTCAAGTCCCTCGTCGAGGCGGTCGGCCCACTCGGAGATGGTCACGCCGTCATCCTGGCGCTCGTCGAGCAGCCCTCCCGCAAGAACCTCGCCCGCGTCGGCCAGGCGATAGAGATCCTGGTGGAAGAGCGTGAGCCGGCCCTCGTATTCGGTCATGAGCGTGAAGCTGGGGCTGTTGACCACGGCCTCGATGCCCAGGCCCGTGGCGAAACCCTTGGCGAACTGGGTCTTGCCGGCGCCGAGCGGTCCCACCAGCGCGAGTCGGTCTCCGGGCTGGGCCACGTTCGCAAGCCAGGCCGCGAAGGCCCGGGTCTCCGCGGTCGACTCGCTGGTCAGACAGGCCCTGGCGAGCGGTGCGGATCCGGCTCCGCGAGGCTCGGTGCGCACCAGCCTCAACCGATGCGCTCGAGCGCGGCCAGGGGCACGCAGTGGCGTTCGATGTGGCCATCCGTTCCGCGCACCTCGACGAATCCGCCGGGGGCATAGGCACCGCTGGACCAGCGACGGGGACCGGAGAGCCCCACCAGCGTGCCTTCGTGGTTGCGGTGCTCACCACTGATCACCCGGACCGTGGCCGGCGGCCGCGCCGCCGCTGCCAGGAGGGGCTCCGGATCGCCGTCGATGACGAGGGTGCGGGAACCAGGCACGATGCCGGCCAGGCGACCATCCGCGGCCCTGAGCAGGTCCCACAGGTGGGCCGGGATGGGCTCCCGACCGTAGCCGCCGAGGGCCAGCAGGGCGAAGGGCGTGGCCCCGTGGAGCGCGGCCTGCTGGCGGGCCTCGGAAGAGCGCAGCTGACGCAGGTCGCGACTCGAGACGCCGCCCGCGATGACCGCCGCCACGCCCAGGGCGCGCGCTCGCGAAAGGGCCTCGATATCGATGCGCGAGCCGGCCACCAGCACGGCCCCGGCGGCCGAGGCATCGACCCGAGACGCCTGCAGCTCGGTATCGCGGTCGTCGACTGCGACCACGATACGGCCGTAGGATGGCCGGCCCCAACCGACCTGGCCGTCGACAGCCACACCGGCCGAGCGCAGGTCGAGGCGGCCGGGCGTGATCCGCTCCACGAAACCGCTGGCCGGCGCCATGATCGTGACGGCCGCCGAACCGGCAGCGAGGCGGGTGATCCCGTCCCGTCCGTGCTCGCAGACGCGTGTGCGATAGGCAGCGCCACGGACCTTGCGTCCACGTCGGCCCGAGGATGGCGGCTGGACGTCGTCGAGCATCGCCCCTGGCGGCAGGCCGATGACGGCCGCGCTGCTGGCCACCTCTACCGCCTCCAGCTCGCGAAAGTGTTCGATGAGCGGTTGGCCCAGCTCCACCGCCTGGCCCGGAGAGACCAGGGGGCGATCGGCCAGCTCCAGGGGCAGGCCCAGCAGGCGACCCACCTCGGGTCCGCGCGCGGGTGCCACGAACCGCCCCGGATCGGGCCGCGCTTCGGTCAGGTGAGCAGCCGCTCGCGAGTCGGTCATCGTTCGCTCCCGCTCCAGGCCATGGCCTCCCAGGCGGCCAGGGCGCTGCGCCGCGGTTCGCCGGCCGGAGGCAGGTCGAGCGGGATGGGCCGGGTATCGACGAAGAGCCCGGCCAGACCGCCGTTGACCTCCATGGAGACGGTTCGCCCCTCTACGCCCAGGACGGAGCCGCCGCCGGGATCGAGTCCCAGACGCCCGCTGACGCCGGGCGGCAGATCGACCAGCTGCAGACCCCCGGCCTCGAGGGCCAGGCGCTCCTCGCCGAGGACGCTGGCCACCGTCAGGCTGGCGGGGCGCCCATCCTTGCGCGGCGCGCCGATGGCGCCCGTGACGATCGCACTCCCGAGCGGCAACAGCACATCGCCCAGGAGGTCACCGAGCAGGCGCTGACGGTCAGCCTCGACGGGCAGCGCACCGAGGGGAGCGAGCAGGCCGGCGTGATCGAAGAGGACGCTCATCGCACCAGGGCGGCGAACCCCATCGAGCAGCGCGATAGCGGAGGCGGCCGGGGGCAGCGCGGCGAAGGCGCCGCCCGACAGCACCGTCACGCTGGCGGGCCGTGCCTCGAGCGGCGCGGCAGGTTCAGCATGCCAGGCGGCCTCCAGGCGCTCGAGGGCACCCCGCAGCGCGGCCAGGTGCAGGTGCTGGCTCTCCTGTTCGAGGTCTCCCCACGGGTGAAGCGCCACCTGGCGCAAGCTGTCGAGGCGGGCCGAGGGGTCACCACCGAGGGTGCTCCAGCGCAGCGCGGCTTCGCCGAAGGCATCGTCGGCGAGCAGGGCCTGCGGGAACAGCCCACCCTCGGCGAAGACCGCGTGCGTCTGCTCGCCGGCAGGGCGCGCTTGCGTGCGTGAGCCGGCGGCCACGCCCACCTCCAGGCCATCCACGCCAGCTCCGAGCACCTGGGCCAGTGAGGCGATCGCTGAGCGCAGGCCCGCCCGGCTGTCGGTGGTCACCGGCTGCCCCCGCTCCACGAGGTAGCGGCCTAGCTGGCCGGCCGCGGTACGCAGGCTGGAGTCGACGGTGGCCGGGGCATCATCGGGTGAGGGCAGAGCGTAGAGCCGGTCGTCAGGGATGCCCTCCGGCCGCTCGGCGAAGGGTCCGGCCGCAGCCACCGCCAGGTCGTCGCGGAAGCGCGCCAGCGATCCGAGCCTGCTCCACAGCGGGTGGGCGACCGTGCGCTCCTCGTCCTCCATGCCCTCCCGACCCCCCATGATGACCGCATCGAGTGCGGGGTCGAGACAGGCCTGGCCCAGGGCGATGAAGGGCGCCCCCGGTCCGAAGAAGGTGGCCTGGACGATCCAGCCGGACGCGAGGAAGGCGCGCTCGAGGAGGGCACCGGTCCGTTCCGAGGCGGCGACCAGCACAGCCCGTGGGGGACGCGCGGTAGAGACCTCCAGGCGGGACCAGCTGCGCCAGCCCTCCATCGAGCCTGCGAGCGTGGCATCGGTGCGAGCGACGCGCCAGGCAAGGTCCTCCAGCACCGAGTCGGGGTCGAGCCCGACCGGCGCCCGGGCAGCAGCGAGCAGGCGGTAGCGGCCAGCGACCGGCGCCACCAGGCCGGCGGTCGTGGCCACGGTCCCGCGGTCGAGCGTGAAGAAGGCAGGGGCTTCCTGGGTCACGCGTCAGATGGTAGCCGGGCCGAGCGAAACGGGGGCCGGCTCAGGCGTCCAGGCCGAACTCGGCGTCGAGCTCCTCGAGTCGGTCGATAAGGCGCTCGATCTCGTCGTCATCGGCGAGCAGGTCGCTGGCCCCGGGGTCGTCGCCCCCGAAGATGCGACGGATGGATGGATCGAAGAAGAGCATGCCCAAGCCCGTCGAGCGATCCCGCACCGCGGTTCGCCTCCAGGAAGAGCACGGCCGGCACGGTCGCGCCGCGCATCGTGATCTCTCGAGCCACGTGCTCGATGGCATCGCCTTCGAGCAGTCCCACGTCCTGGGTGGCGGGCACCGGTTCGGTGATCTCAGTGGGGCGCAACACGCTCACAATCCTCCTTGAGACACATCGAACCGGAGCGCACGGTCGTGGCCAGAGTCCCTCTCTACCCTGCCCTCGTCTCCGATGGGATGGTGTCTGCAGCGGTCCCGGTCCCGAGTTGGTCGCCGCCAGCGGTACCGGTCGAGCGATGGTACACCCGGGCTAGCCTTCCAGCCATGGTCGTGAGCACCTCCCAGGCGATCGTGTTGCGCCGACGCGCCAGATCCCCGGCGCTGATGCGTTCGTCGCCCTGCCTGCCGAGGAGCACGAACTCCTCGTCGTAGCCCAGGTTCGGCAGATCGGTCACGTCGGCGGTCACCGCATCCATCGAGACGCGCCCGACCAGAGGTACACGGCGCCCACGGACGAGCGCCTCCGCGCCCGGTTGCGAACCACGCAGATAGCCGTCGCCATAACCCACCGGCAGGACCGCCACCCGCGTCGGCCGTTCCGCCCGCCACGTGCCGCCATACCCGACGGTGCCGCCGACGGGCACATCGCTGAAGGCCACCGGCCGGGCGAGGAGCGACATGGCCGGGCGCAGGGCCGCGGCCGCTGCGCGCGCGTCCGGCGCCACCGGCAGGGACTCGTCGAGCACGCCGTAGGTCGCGACGCCGGGCCGTACCAGGTCCAGGGCCGGCTCGTCCCCCGTGAAGATGCCGCCGGAAGCCGCACTGTGGCGCGGCGGGACCGCGATGCCGGCCTCCTGCAGGGCGGTGACCGCGAGCTCGAAGCGCAGCAGCTGGGCGTCGGAGGTGGGCGGGTCCTCCGGGCTGTGCAGGTGCGACCACAGCCCGGCCAGCTCCACGGCTGGATCAGCCTGGGCCTCTGCCGCCACGGTCACGACCTGGTCAGGGGGCAGACCGCCTCGAGCCATGCCCGTCTCGACACCGATGTGCACGCGCACCGGCGGTCCGTCCTCTCGTATCGCGGCCCGGATGGCCGACAGGTCGACCGCCGACAGCACGGGCAGCTCGACCCCGGCCGCGACCGCCTCGGGCAGCGCCGGGGGCGGGACCGGGTAGAGCATGATGATGCGCCCTGCGACGTGCGCACGGAGGCGGAGGGCCTCGTCGAGCGTGGCCACGCACAGACCGTCCACCAGCGGCGCGATCGTCCGCCCGACCTCCACCATGCCGTGGCCGTAGGCGTCGGCCTTGACCACCGGGGCCAGGCGCGCGCCACCGACCACGCCGCGGATGAGGTCGAGGTTGGCGATGATGGCGTCGAGGTCGATGTCGAGCCAGGCGCCGCGCCGGTCGATCAAGTCGGGGCACCGGCGGGTGCGCCGAAGCCGAGGGCTCCGCGCCCACGAGCCGCCAGGGCCAGGTCGCGCCGGATGCGCGGGATCTCAGGCAAGAGGTCCGTAGCCATGAGCCCGGCATCGCCGAGCCGCCCGCTGATCTCCTCGCCGGCGCGGGCGTGGAGATAGACGCCCAGGGCCGCAGCCTCGAACGGCCCCAAGCCCTGGCCCAGCAGAGACGCGATCACGCCGGCCAGCACGTCACCGCTGCCACCCGTGCCCAGGGCCGGCACCTCGAATGGCGCGACCAGGGCACGACCTGCCCCGGCCACCACCGTACCGGCGCCCTTGAGCACCAGCGTCACGCCCCACTCTGCCGCGGCCTCGAGCGCTGCCGCTCGTCGCTCGTCAGCGTCGTCCGACACGCTCCGGCCCAGGCGTGCGAACTCGCCAGGGTGGGGCGTCAGGACCAGTGGGCGCTCGACCCGGGACCACCAGCGCGGCAGGCGCGAGAGCGCGAACAGGGCACCGGCATCGACCACCACCGGCGGGCCGGGCTGGGCCAGCAACAGACGGGTCAGCTCGACGGTGGCTCGTTCGGCTGCCAGGCCGGGCCCGAGCAGCAGGGCGTCCGCAGGCGACTCGGCGATGTCAGCGGCAGCTTCGACCGGGTCCACCTCGAAGGGTGCGACCTCCGGCAGGCCGTGGGTGATGAGCTCGGGCACGCGCCCGGCGAGCAGCGGCTGCAGCGACGACGGCAGGTACAGGGACACGAGGCCGCTGCCCGCACGCAGGGCGGCCGAGCCGGCCATCAGGGCTGCCCCCGCATAGTCGAGCGAGCCGGCCACCACCGCCACCCTGCCGAACGTACCCTTGTGTCCGCGAGGGTCGCGAGCAGGCAGCAGCGCAGCCGCGGTCGCCTCGTCCAGGACCACCCTGCCCAGCTCGGTCATTCGGCGTCCCGCTGGTCGTCTGTCGGGGTCTCGCTCTCGGCCTCGGCCGCGCGCACCTGGGCATCGAGATCGCGCAGGCGACGGAGGCGACCCAACAGCTGCTTCTCGCGGTCGTCCATACGCGCCTCCATGTCCACCGGGAAGATGTAGGCCCCGCCTTCGGTGCGCACGCCGAAGGCGACCGCCACGGCGTATTCACGCTCGTGGCTGATGGACACCGCGACATGCTCCATGCCCAGCTGGTCGGCTCGGGCTCGCGCCCGATCGTGGAGGCGGCAGAGGGGTGCGCCGGTGGGCAGCCGGATGATCTCGATCTCACGCCAACCGACACCGCGCACGCCCAGGCCGAGGACCTTGGAGACAGCCTCCTTCGCGGCCCAGCGGCCGGCGAAGTTCTCCGGCCGGTCTCGCACGTAGGCATCCTCGTGCTCGGTGAGGACGCGCTTCGCGAAGCGTCGGCCGTGCTTGGCGATGGCAGCCCGGATGCGGTCGACCTTGATGATGTCGATGCCCACCTCCTGGGTGCCGCGCGGCGGCGGTGGTGGCGGGGTGGTCACTCCACGGTCACCGACTTGGCCAGGTTGCGGGGCTGGTCGATGTTGGTGCCCCGCTCGACCGCGGTGTGATAGGCGAAGAGCTGGAGGGGCATGATCGCCAGCGCGGGGCTCAGCATCTCCACCGTCGGCGGGACCCACATGATGTCGTCGGACACGGCCTTCATGCGGTCATCGCCCTCGGTCACCACGGCGATGACACGAGCGTCCCGCGCCCGCCCCTCCATCAGGTTGCTCACCAGCTTGTCATGCACCGCCGTGCGGGTGGCGACGGCCACGAGTGGGACCTCCGCGTCGAGCAGCGAGATGGGCCCGTGCTTGAGCTCGCCCGCGGCGTAACCCTCAGCGTGGACGTAGCTGACCTCCTTGAGCTTGAGGGCGCCCTCCAGCGCGACCGGGTAGGTGATGCCGCGGCCGACGTACATGTAGCCGCGGGAGACCACGTAACGGCGGGCTAGCTCGGCCGAGATGGCCTCGTTGAGCTCGAGCGTGCGCTCGGCGTTTGCGGGCAGCGCCAGCAGTCCCTCGACCAGGGCCTGCTCGTAGAGCGGGTCGAGGCGCCCGCGCGTCTTGGCCACCTGGGCGGCCACCAGCAGCAGCGTCACCACCTGTGTCACGTAGGTCTTGGTGGCGACCACCGCGATCTCCGGCCCTGCCTGCAGGTAGAGGACTGCGTCGGCCTCGCGCGTGATGGCCGAGCCAACGGTGTTGGTCACGGCCACGACCGGGCAGCCCCGTTCGCGTGCCAGGCGCGTGGGCGCCAGCGTATCGGCCGTCTCACCCGATTGGGTGACCGCGATGACGAGCGTCTTCTGGTCCAGCGGTGGCGGGTCGTAGCGGAACTCCGAGCCCACGTTCCAGCGCGCCGGCAGGCCGGCCCAGGTCTGGAGCGCCGTGGCGGCCACGGCCGAGGCATAGGCAGCGCTCCCGCAGGCGACGAGTTCCACCCGCTCGATGTAGGGCAGGATCCGCTGCAGAGGCTCCAGCTCGGGCACCCGGATGGCGTCCTGGTGGATCCGGCCGGCGACCGCCGCGCGCAGGGCCTCGGGCTGCTCATGGATCTCCTTGAGCATGTAGTGCTCGTAGCCACCCTTCTCGGCCGCGGCGAGGTCCCACTCGATGAGGCTGACCGGCCGCTCACGCTCGCGCCCGATGATGTCGCTGATCCTCACCGAGCCCGGCCGGATGTCGACGACGTCGCCCTCCTCGAGGTAGATGACGCGGCGGGTGTAACCGAGCACGGCGGCCACATCTGAGGCGAGGAAGGTTTCGTCGTCACCCAAGCCCACGATCAGCGGCACGTTCATCTTGGCGCCCACCACACGATCGGGCTCGCCCTTGTGGATGACGGCCAGCGCGTAGGCGCCGTGGGCTCGCTGCAGCGCCGCCCGCACCGCCGCCGAGAGGTCGCCCTCGTAGGCCTCCTCCACGAGGTGCGCGATGGCCTCCGTGTCGGTCTCGCTGCCGAAGGTGTGGCCGGCCGCCTCCAGCTCGGCCCGGAGCTCGATGAAGTTCTCGATGATGCCGTTGTGGATGACGGTCAGCTCACCGGTGCAGTCGACGTGCGGGTGGGCGTTGAGGTCGTTGGGGCGACCGTGGGTGGCCCAGCGTGTATGGCCCAGGCCGGCGGTGGCGGCGGGAGTGTCGTCGGCGAGGGCCTCGCGCAGGACGGCGATCTTGCCGGCCCGCTTGCACACGAAGAGATCGCCATCCTCGGTCACCAACGCGATCCCGGCCGAGTCGTAGCCGCGATACTCGAGCCGGTCGAGGCCGGCCAGCAGCACCGGCGCCGCTTGCTGGTGGCCGACGTACCCGACGATGCCGCACATGATCAGCGCTCCTGGTTGAGCCGTTCGGCGGCGAGGTCAGCGAGTTGGTCGGCCAAGCGGCGGACGAGGGCCGCGTCACGGCCCTCGACCATCACGCGCAGGGCAGGCTCCGTGCCGGATGGTCGCACCACGATGCGGCCGTCATCAGCCAGATCCGCCTCTGCCGCCGCGACCGCGTCGGTGAGCACACGGTCAGCCTGCCACTGCTTGGTGCGAACGCGGACCGCGCGCTGCTCCTGCGGGTCGAGCGGGATCCGTGCGGCCAGCTCGCTGAGAGACTGCCCGGTGCGGGCGAGGATGTCGAGGATCTCCAGCGCGGTCACGATGCCGTCGCCGGTGTCGGTGTGCTCGCGGATGATGACGTGGCCGCTCTTCTCGCCACCCAGGCCGGCACCCGAGACGAGCATGGAGTCGACGATGTAGCGGTCACCGACCTTGGTCCGCAGCACGCGCCCGCCGGCCTCCTGCACGGCGCGCGCGAGTCCGCCGTTGCTGAGGATGGTCACGACCATCGTGTCCTCCTCCAGCGCCCCCCGGGCCAGGCGGTCGAGGGCGATGATGCCCAGCAGCTGGTCACCGTCTACGACCTGCCCGCGCTCATCGATGGCCACGCAACGGTCAGCGTCACCGTCGAGGCTGAAACCGACGTCGCCGCCCCGCTCACGCAGGATGACCGCGAGCGCCTCCGGCACCGTCGCGCCGCAGCCGAGGTTGATGTTGAGCCCGTCGGGCGCATCGAAGTGGCACTCGACCGAAGCGCCGCTGGCGGCCAGGATATCCCTCGCCACGGCCGAGGCCGAGCCATTGGCGCAGTCCACGTGCAGTCGCAGGTCAGAACCGATGCGCCGGGCCAGGGCCAGCCGGTGGTCGAGGTAGTGGTGCAGGTCGGCGCGAGCGTCGATGGTGCGGCCGAGATGGCCGTTGCGGGGGGCGCCCAGCTCCTCAGCCCGCAGGAGCAGCGTCTCGAGCTCGTCCTCCAGCTCGTCGTCGAGCTTGCGCCCGTGCCCGCTGATGACCTTGAGGCCGTTGTCGTCGGCGGGATTGTGGGAGGCGCTGACCATGATACCCGCGTCATAGCCACCGACCGCCGTGACGTGGGCCAGGGCAGGAGTGGGACAGACACCGAGGACGTGGACGTCCGCGCCGGCGGAGGCACCCCCGGACATGAGCGCGGCCACCAGCATGTCACCGGAGCGGCGCGTGTCCTGGCCCACGAGGATGCGGCCGCCATCGGGGGCCAGGCGCGTGGCGACGGCCCGGCCGAGGGCGTGAGCGAGCGAAGGCTTGAGGTCCTCGTTGGCCACGCCCCGGATGCCATCGGTGCCGAAGAGCCGGCTCATGGAGCAGCGGTGACCGTGACGGTGACGGACTGCGGTGTGATGCTGACCAGGCTGGTGCCCCGGGGGGCTTCGACGGTGGGCATGACCTCATTGTCTCCCACTTGGAGATCGGCTACCGGGATGTCCGCCTCCAACTGATCGGGCGTGAGTTCGTCGAGCTGGCGCACCGGGCCTGAGAGGATGACGTCGACCGAGGGCGCGGCGAGACGATAGGCGTAGCCGGGCTGGACACCGGTCAGCGAGGTGCCGACCTCATAGCGTCGCGAGGCCGACCGCGTCGGTGAAGGTGACGATGACGGAGACCGACGGCTCGCCATTGGTGGTGATCCCGTCGGGCAGCACCAGGGGGGCATCGGTCACCAGCTCCACTGACTGGCCGCTGATGTCCACCGGCTCGGTGGTGAGCGAGTCGAGCTGTCGGATGTCCGAGCTCTCGCCGCTCACCGTCACCGTGGCGGGTACGACCGAGACGTTGTCCACGCGCATGCCGTGCGCTGGCTCGCCGACGAGCTCGGGGATGACCGGGACGGTGCCATAGGCGAGCTGGCGAGCGACGGCCACCTTGACCCGGGCCGAGCGCGGCTCGACATCTACGCCGGGCACGATGGCACCGACCTCGTCATAGGCTTCCAGCTCGACCTCTTCGTCGATGCTGATGCCGCTGGCATCGATGACGAAGTGTCCGCCCACGCTGCGCACGTTCTGGACGCGTGAGGAGGCGCCGCTGATGCGCGCGAGCGCCGGTTCCACGCTGACCGGCCCCACCTGGATGCCCTCCGGCACCGGGCCGTGCTCGATGGTCACGGGGATGACCTGGCTGACCACTTCGTCCACCTGCACCACGACGCCCGAGGGCTCGAAGCTGACCACGCGCACGCGCGGATCGACGGGATAGACACGTACCGGCACCTCGACGGTGGTGGCACCCGGCCGGGGCTCCACCGAGCGCAGGTCGATGGAGGCGCGGAAGCTGTCGTTGGTCAGCGCCGCCGCCACGCCATCGGGGGCCTGGAACTCGATGCGGTCGACCACGCCCGGGTCGCTCAGCAGGGCCCCGCCGGCAGGCGGATTCAGCACCTCGATCGTGACCGGACCGGACCACGTCTGGGTGGACTGGGAGATGGCCACGCCCATGTAGAGCACGGTGGCCAGCCCCAGAGCCGTCAGCTTGAGGGGCCAGTTGCTGACGATGAGCCGGACGATCGCGCTCATCGCTCCCCTCCTCCGTCGGGCACGTCGGGCGCGGCAGCTGGATCGACCGCGGTCGCGTTCCGCCCGCGGCCGGAGAGCCGCCGAGCGAGGCTCCCGACGTCCGCCGGCGCCAACAATCCGTACAGCCGCTGGCGCAGCTCGTCCTCGCTCAGGTCACGGGTGATGGTCGAGCCCAGCGCGAGGCTGATGGTGCCGCTCTCCTCGCTGACCACGATGGCCAGGGCGTCGGTCTGCTCGGTGACCCCCAGGGCTGCCCGATGGCGCGTGCCGTAGCGCTCCATGGAGCCCTCGCGCTCGGCCAGCGGCAGCATCACGCCCGCGGCCACGACCTCGTCGCTGCTGACGATGACCGCGCCGTCATGGAGCGGATAGCCCGGCGCGAAGAGCGAGGCCAGGAGCTCCGCGGTCAGCTCGGCGTGGACCATGACCCCGGTCTCGGCCATGTCGCCAAGACCGGTGTCACGCTCGACCACGATGAGCGCCCCGGTGCGTCGGCGGGCCAGCTTGGCCGCGGCGGCCGCAAGGATGCCGGCCGCGCGCTGGTAGCCATTGTCGGCCCCACCGATGAGGGCCCATGAGCCGACCCGCCCGAGCCGGTCCAGGCCACGGCGCAGCTCTGGCTGGAAGACCACCACCAGGGCGACCAGTCCGACCACGGCGCCAGCCTGGAGGATGCCCGAGAGGAGCCGCAGGTCGAGCTGCTGGGCGAAGACGTAGACGACATAGACGATGGCCGCGCCGATGGCCAGGCGGACCGCCCGCGTCCCCTGGATCAGGCGCAGCACAAGGTAGATGAGGCCCGCGGTCAGCAGGATGTCGAGCAGTGCGCTCGGCTCGATCCGCAGCTCCGAGGCCAGGTCACGCAACGGCTCCATCGAAGGCTGAGACTACCATCGCCGCGGGCAGGCAGGGCCGACCCGCGCGACACGCTCAGGAAGCGGCGGAGGCAAGCCGCTCCAGCTCTGGCGCGCGAGCGCGGAAATCGCGCGCGAGGGCACCCAGCGCTCCGCGCCGGACGGCATCGTCGTCGATGTCCAGGCGACGCTCGATGCGTAGCGCCCGCTGGACCGCCAGCTCGTTCCAGCCGCGGCGCAGGTAGAGCACGGTCAAGAGGAAGTGGATGTCGATGTCGCCCGGCCGAGCTTCCAGCCCGCGCAGGCAGGCGTCGACGGCGATGTCCGGCTCGCCCAGCGCGGCATAGCCGTGGGCGGCGGTGAGATAGGCCGCGGCGGCGATGCCCAGGTCGCCGGCGGCTCGCGCCGCGGCCCCATTGGCCACGTGTCGCTCGAGCTCCGCGGGCGACGGTGCCACCGGCGGCCGCATGTCGGTGGCGTCATCCGGCACGGCGGTCGGCCCGGGCGGGCCGTCGGCCGGTCGTGGTGTGCTCTTTGCGGTGGGCCCCTCAGCAGGTCCGGCCGGGCAGGGTGGAGGGGGCACGTCGTGGTGGTGGGTCGCGGGGACGATGCTCATCGGGATCAGCATCGCGCAGGCAGAAGCCCGGGACGATGCGACGATGGTCCCGGGCTCATGGTAGGTGTGGCGTCGCACGGCCCCGAGGGTGGAAGACCACCCCGGCCGTTCGAGCGCTGCCGTCGTGCGGCAGCCCAGCGCTCCTAGCGCTTGGTGAACTGCGGTGCCTTGCGGGCTCGCTTGAGGCCGTACTTCTTGCGCTCCTTCATGCGCGGGTCGCGCGAGAGGAAGCCGGCCTGGCGCAGCGGGACCCGCGCGCCGTCGGGGTCGGAGGCGAGCAGGGCGCGGGCGATGCCGTGACGGATGGCACCGGCCTGGCCGTGATGACCGCCGCCGTGCACCTTGATCATGGCGTTGTAGCGCCCCTCGGTGCCGGTGACGCGGAAGGGCATGAGGATGTCGTTGAGGTCGACGGCGTTGCCGAAGTGCTCCTCCAGGCTGCGGCCGTTGACCACGACCTCACCCTCGCCCTGCAGCAGGCGAACGCGCGCGATGGCCGTCTTGCGGCGGCCGGTGCCCTCGAAGAAGGTGACCTGGTTCATCGGTTGACGCCTCCTGCCGGAGCGGGAACCGGCTGCTGTGCCTCGTGCGGGTGGTCCTTGCCGGCATAGATCTTCAGCTTGCGCAGCTGCTGGGTGCCCAGCCGGGTATGCGGGACCATGCCCTTGACGGCCCGCCGCACGACCTCCTCGGGACGACGCTGCAGCAGGTGGCCGAGCTTCTCCTCGCGCAGGCCACCGGGATAGCCGCTGTGGCGGTGGTAGTACATGGTCTCCAGCTTGTCGCCGGTCACCTTGATCTTCTCGGCGTTGATGACGATGACGTGGTCTCCGGTATCGATGTGCGTCGAGTAGGTCGGCTTGTGCTTGCCCGTCAGCAGTCGCGCCACACGCGTGGCGAGACGGCCGAGCGTCTGACCGTCGGCATCGACGACCAGCCACTGGCGTTCGATCTCACTTGCCTTTGGCGTGTAGGTCCTGCTCATGGCCCCTGTCGTACTTCCTTGTCGTTGTCCTTGCCTTGGTCGGTCCCGATCACCACCCGGCGCAGGCAGAGCCCGTGCGCAGGGACGACCGCCCCGTCGAAGGCCCGCCCCGGCGAGCGCAGCTCGCCGACGAGATCCTCCGCCGTGGCCCGGCCCATCCCGATGCGGACGAGCGCGGCCACGATGCTGCGCACCATCTGTCGCAGGAAGGCATCGCCGACCACGTCGATCGTGACCAGGTGGCCTCGCCTGTGGACCCGGACCTCGTAGAGCGTCCGGACCGAGGTGCGCTGAACGCGTCCGAAGGCCGAGAAGTCATGCCTGCCGACCAGGTGCTGGCCGGCTGCATGCATGGCCTCGGCATCGAGGCGTTCGTCGAGTTCGTAGCGGTAGCGAGCCTGCAGCGGATGCCGCGGCCCGGTCCAGATGGTGTAGCGATAGTCTCGCCGCGTCGCTGCGCGACGCGGGTCGAAGTCGGGCTTGACGCGAGAGAGCGATCCGATCGCGACATCAGAGGGCAAGAGCGATCCGATAGCCTGACCGAGTTCCCTGGCGTCCATCCCGCCGGGCCAGGTGAACGCGATCACCTGTCCCCGGGCATGCACCCCGGCATCCGTCCGACCGGCCGCTTTGAGCCGGATCGTGCGGCCCCCTGCAAGGTGGGCCAACGCGCGCTCCAGCTCTCCCTGGACGGTCCGACGACCAGGCTGGGCCTGGAAGCCGGCGAACTCTGTGCCGTCATATTCGGCCCGTGCGCGGTACCGCACGGGGCCGCCCTCTCGGGCGTGCTTCATCTGGTCGGTCACGTCCCGCCGCTCACGCGCCAGGCCGTCCCGGTTGGCTAGACCAGCTCGAGCTGGACCATCGGAGCGTTGTCACCCGGCCGCGGGCCGAGCTTGACGATCCGGGTGAAGCCCGAGTTGCGATCCCCGTAGCGGGGAGCGATCTCGTCGTAGAGCTTCTCGATGACGAGCGGTTCATTGGGCAGCTCGGCCACGATGCGGCGCCGGTCAGCGAGGTTGCCGCTCTTGGAGAGCGTGATCACACGCTCCACCATGCCGCGGACCTCCTTGGCCTTGGCCTCGGTGGTCTTGATCTGCTCGTAACGCAGCACGGCCACGATGAGGTTCGCGTACATGGCCTTGCGTGGCGCGGTCTTGCGACCGAACTTGCGGCCGTCGATGCGATGCGGCATGGAACTACGCGTCCTCCTCGGCGAAGGGCTCGTCCTCGTCCTCGATGTCGTCGCCGGCGTCGAAGCCCTCGAGCGACTCGTCCTCGGGCGGCAGGAAACCCCGCATGCGCAGTCGTTCCTTCATCTCGTCGAGGGACTTCTTGCCGAAGTTGCGCATGCGCAGCAGGTCCTCGTCCTGGAGCTGCAGCAGCTGCCCCACCTTGACGATGTTGTTGCGCTTGAGCGAGTTGTAGGCCCGCATGGGCAGGTCCAGGTCCTCGATGGGCATGTCGAGCACGTTGGGCGGCAGCGTCTCAGCGCCGGCCACGGCCTCCACCTCGCTGGTCAGCTGGCGACCAGTCGTGGTGAACTGGCTGAACTGCTCCACCAGCATCTCCGCGGCGCGCGAGAGCGCCTCCTCCGGAGAGATGGTGCCGTCGGTCTCGATGACCAGGGTCAGCTTGTCGTAGTTGGTGACCTGTCCCACGCGGGTGTTCTCGACGTGGTAGTCGACCTTGCGCACGGGCGTGAAGATGGCATCCACCGGGATGACGCCGATGGGCAGGCCTTCCTTGGTGTCCTCGGCCGAGAGGTAGCCGGTCCCGCGCTCCACGGTCAGGTCCATCTCGATGGTCGCATCCGGCTCCAGCGTCAGGATGTGCTGGTCGGGGTTGACGATCTCGACGTCCGCCGACTCGACGATGTCAGCCGCGGTGACCGGCCCGGCGCCGCTCTTGACCAGCTTGAGCTGGGTGGGATGGGGCACGTAGCTCTTGAGGCGCAGGCGCTTGAGGTTGAGGAGGATCTCGATGACATCCTCCTTGACCCCAGCGATGGTGCTGAACTCGTGACTGACATCGCGGATCTGCACGGACGTGACGGCCGCGCCCTCGAGGGACGAGAGCAGGACCCGGCGCAGGGCGTTGCCCAGGGTGACGCCGTAGCCCGCGCGCAGCGGACTGGCCTCGTACTTGCCGTAGGTCTCAGTCTCGAGCTCCTCGACGGACTCGATCTGGGCGTTCTCCAACTCGATCATGGGGTGGCGCTACCTCGAGTAGTACTCGACCACGAGCTGCTCGTTGAGCTCGAGCGGCATCTGGTCGCGGGTCGGCAGGGCCGTGACGGTCCCGACGAGCTTGTCGGCGTCGACCTGGACCCAGTCGGGCTTCTGGGCGCCACCGATGGCGTCCTTCAGCTGCTTGAAGTATTCGGTCTTGCGGCTGGTCGCGTGGACCTCGATGCGGTCGCCTTCGCGGACGCGGAAGGAAGGGATGTTGGTGCGCACCCCGTTGACATCGAAGTGGCCGTGACCCACCAGCTGACGGGCCTGGGCGCGGCTGCTGGCGAAGCCCATGCGATAGACCACGTTGTCGAGACGGGTCTCGAGCAGGCGGAGCAGGTTCTCGCCGGTGACACCGGGGCGCGAGGCGGCGGTCTCGTAGTAGCGCTTGAAGGGGCGCTCGTTGACCATGTAGACGCGGCGCACCTTCTGCTTCTCACGCAGCTGGATGCCGTAGTTGGACATCTTGCGCCGACGGATGCCGTGCTGGCCGGGCGGGTTGGCACGACGCTCGAAGGGGCACTTTTTGGTGTAGCACTTGCTGCCCTTGAGGTACAGCTTCATGCCTTCACGACGGCAGAGACGGGAGACTGGACCGCGATATCGAGCCATGACCCGGCCTCAGACCCGGCGCCGCTTGGGGGCGCGGCAGCCGTTATGGGGAAGGGGTGTGACGTCGGTGATGGCGGTGACCTCCAGGCCGGCCGCCTGCAGCGACCGGATGGCCTGCTCGCGTCCGGAGCCGGGGCCCTTCACGAAGACCTCGATCTGGCGCATGCCGTTCTCCATGGCGCGCTTGGCAGCGGCGTCGGCGGCGAGCGCGGCGGCGTAGGGCGTGGACTTGCGGGAGCCCTTGAACCCGGCCGTCCCGGCGCTCCCCCAGGACACGACTGCACCACTGAGGTCCGTGATCGTCACGATCGTGTTGTTGAAGGACGCCTGGATATGGACATGCCCCGAGGGCACGTTCTTCTTCTCCTTGCGCCTGGACTTCGTGGCGCGCTTTCGTTCCGCCATCGATCGAGTGTCTCTCCTGCGTGACGCCGCGCGAGCGACCGGCTGACCGGAGCCGGGCCGTCGCGGCGAGGGGTGTTACTTCTTGCGCCGGACGCCGACGGTCTTCTTGGGACCGCGTCGCTGGCGTGCGTTGGTCTTGGTGCGCTGGCCACGGACCGGCAGGTTGCGCCGGTGCCGCAGGCCGCGGTAGGAGCCGATCTCGGTCAGCCGCTTGATGTTCATGGCCGTCTCGCGCCGGAGGTCGCCCTCGACGGTATAGCGACGGTCGATGATGTCGCGCAGGCGGTTGACCTGCTCCTCGGTGAGGTCGCGGACGCGAGTGTCCGGGTTCACGTTGGCCTGTGCGAGGACCTTCTGGCTGGTGGACAGCCCGATCCCGTAGATGTAGGTCAGCGCGACCTCCACTCGCTTCTCACGAGGGATGTCGATGCCGGCGATACGTGCCACCGTTCCTCCTAGCCCTGTCGCTGCTTGTGCTTGGGATTCGAGCAGATGACCATGACCCGGCCACGCCGGCGGATCACCTTGCAGCGCTCACAGCGCCTCTTAACCGATGCCGAGACCTTCACGTCGTTATCCCGAGTCCTACTTGAGTCGATAGGTGATGCGGCCGCGAGAGAGGTCGTAAGGCGACAACTCGACGCGGACGCGATCGCCGGGGAGGATGCGGATGAAGTTCATCCGCAGCTTGCCGCTGATGTGGGCCAGGACCTGATGCTTGTCCTCGAGCTCGATCCGGAACATGGTGTTGGGCAACGGCTCGATGACCGTTCCCTCGACCTCGATTGCATCACGCTTAGCCACAGACGACCGCCAGACCCCGACTACCTTGTTGGAATGATTGGGCCCGATGCCTGACCGCTTGGTCGACGGGGCGCCAGCAAACGCCGGGACGCTCCCGGCGCGCGAAGCATGAGTGTATCAGAAGACCCCGAGAAGCGGCAAGCACTCGTCGACCCACGCTCATGCGCTCACCCGCGCAGGGGCCGCGAGGCCGGGCACGGACTCCCCCGCGGCCAAGGTCAGGATGCGTGGGCCGTCCTCGGTGACGGCGATGGTGTGCTCCCAGTGGGCCGCCAGGCTGCCGTCCGCGGTGGCCACGGTCCAGCCGTCGGGCTTCACCACCGTCTCGAAGGAGCCGATGGTGAACATGGGCTCGATGGCGATGCACAGGCCGACCTCGATGACGCGACCCCGACGGCCGGTGCGATAGTTGGTGACCTGTGGTTCCTCGTGCATCTCGTTGCCGATGCCGTGGCCCACGTAGCCGCGCACCACGCCGTAGCCGGCGGCGGTGCCCACGTCCTCGATGGCCCCGGCCACGTCCTCCAGGGTCGCTCCCGGGATCGCCGCCGCGACGCCGGCGAGCATGCCCGCGCGAGTGGCCTCCGAGAGACGGCGCTTGCTCTCCGGGACATCTCCGATGAGGAAGGTGCGAGCGGAGTCGCCGTTCCAGCCGCCCACGTCGGCGCCGCAGTCGACCGAGACCATCATGCCTTCTTCGATGACGCGGTCATCGGGGATGCCGTGGACGACCTCGTCGTCGATGGAGATGCAGGTGGCGTGCTCGTAGGGGCCGAGATGGCCGGGCACGCCGATGAAGTTGGGCGTGCCACCCCCGGCGCGGATGACCGACTCGGCGATGGCATCGAGCTGCAGCGGCGTCATGCCGGGGCGAATGACCTCGGCGACGGCGTCCAGCGCTGCCGCCGTGAGGGCACCCGCTACGGCCATCTTCTCGATCTGCGATCGAGACTTGAGCACCACGCGTCGCCGGTCGAAGAGCACCTCAGGCGGCGTCCCTGACGGCGACCACTCGGAGCAGGTCGGCGGTGACGGCCTCGGGCGGCTGGTCGCCGCGGACGGGGAAGAGGACGTCGTGGCCGGCGTAGTAGTCGACGACCTCGAACATCGGCGGGAGCTGCTGGTCGAGACGACCCTGGACGGTCTTGTCGGAATCGTCCTTGCGCTGGTACAGCTCGGCACCGTCGACGTCGCAGATGCCCTCCTTCCGTGGCGGCATGGCGACGACGTGGTAGACATGCTGATCGTCGACGGTACAGATGCGCCGACCCGTGAGGCGGGCCAGCAGCATCTCCTGGGGTACCTCGATGTAGAGCACGGCCGTGACGGCCGCCCCGGCCTTGCGCAGCATCTTGTCCAGCGCCTCGGCCTGGGCCACGGTGCGCGGGAAGCCGTCGAGGATGACCCCGCCGGCTGCGTCGGGCTCGTCCAGCCGACCCTTGACCATGGCCACCACGATGTCGTCGGGCACGAGACCGCCCGATTCCACGTAGCCCCGGACCTTGCGGCCCAGCTTGCTGTCACTGCCGAGCATCTCCCGGAACAGCTCCCCGGTCGACACGTGCGGCAGGCCCAGTTCGTCGGCCAGCCGCTCCGCCTGGGTGCCTTTGCCCGCGCCGGGGGCGCCCATCATCACGATGATGCGGCGACTGCCCCCGTCTCGAGCCATGGCACCGGCGACAGACTCTGAAGTCACTTGATGAAACCCTCGTAGTTGCGCATCATCAGCTGCGCCTCGAGCTGCTTCATCGTCTCCACCACCACCGACACGACGATGAGCAGGGACGTGCCGCCGAGGGCGAAGGAGCCGAGGACGCTGCCTCGGAAGAAGAAGCCGACGATGACCGGGCTGACCGCGACGACGCCGAGGAAGATGGCGCCGGCGAGGCTGATGCGGAAGACCACCTTGGCCAGGTAGTCACGCGTCGGCGCACCTGGCCGGATGCCCGGGATGAAGCCACCGTTCTTGCGAAGCTGGTCGGCCGTCTCGTCGGGCTTGAAGGTGAAGGCGGTGTAGAAGTAGGTGAAGCCGACCACGAGCAGGAAGAACGTGACGGCGTAGAGCGGACTGCCCTGGCTGAGCCAGGTGATGACGACGTTGGCCGCATCCTGGATGATCCCGCCGGAGTTGCTGAAGTAGGTCGCCATCTGCACGGGGAAGAGCAGGATGCTCACCGCGAAGATGATGGGGATCACACCGGCCTGGTTCACGCGCAGGGGCAGGAACGTGGCCCCGCCCTGGTACATGCGTCGACCCCGGACACGGCTGGCGTATTGGATTGGGATCCGCCGCTGGCCCTCCTGGATGTAGACGATGACCGCCACGCCCGCGATGGCCACGGCCGCGAAGGCCAGTCCTGCCGCCAGGTCGGGCGAGGTCATGAAGGTCACGACCGCGCTGGGCAGGCCAGCTACGATGCCGGCGAAGATGATGAAGCTGATGCCGTTGCCGATACCGCGTTCGCTGATGAGCTCGCCGATCCACATGAGCAGGACCGTGCCGGCGGTGAGGGTGATGATCTGGGTCAGCGTGTTGAAGCTGGTGATGTCGAATTCGGGCACGACGTCGCGGGCGTGGAGCAGGGCCAGGTAACCGTAGGCCTGCAGGATCGCCAACGGGACCGTGGCGCGCCGCGTGTAGGAGTTGATCTTCTGTCGGCCGTACTCGCCCTCGCGCGAGAGCTGCTGCAGGCGGGGAACCACGCCCGTCATCAGCTGCATGATGATCGACGCCGTGATGTAGGGGTTCACGCCCATCGCGATCACGGAGAAGTTCTTCATGCCGCCCCCTGAGAAGAGGTTCATCATCTGCAGGAAGCTGTTCTCTCCGATCAGCCCTTCGAGCGCGGTACGGTCCACGCCGGGCACGGGGACGTGCGCCAGGAGCCGCACGATGACGAGCATCCCCAGGATGAAGAGGATGCGGTTGCGGATATCCGGCGCACGGAGCGCGTTGACGAGGGCTTCGAACACGGGTTACTCGACTGCCTGCTCGTCGTCGGCGGCTTCGGGGGCAGCCTCCTCTGGGGCGTCGGCAGCAGGTGCCGCCTCGTCGGTCGCGGCGGCGGCCGCGGCCTCGGCGGGGTCGCTCGACTCCGGCTTCCGGCCGGCTCGGGCGCGAGCACCTGGACGTAGCCACCGGCCGCCTCGATCTTGGAGCGCGCACCGGCCGTGAAGGCCTCCGCGGCCACGAAGACCTTGACCTCGAGGTCGCCATCGCCGAGGACCTTGACCGGCCGGTCGGCGTGGCCGATGAGGCCGGCCGAGGCGAGGACCTCGGCGTTGACCGTGACGGGATCGTTGCCGGGGTCACTGCCGAAGCGACCCGCGGCCGCGTACTCGGAGATGCGACCGACGTTGACCACCTGGTACTCGACGCGGTTCACGGGCTTGAATCCGCGCAGCTTGGGCACGCGCACGTGGATCGGCGTCTGGCCGCCTTCGAACCAGCCGGGGATGCTGGCACCGGAGCGGGACTTCTGGCCCTTGGTGCCGCGACCGGCGGTCTTGCCGCGGCCGGCCGCGATGCCGCGACCGACACGGATGCGCGCCTTCTGCGAACCAGGCGCCGGCTTCAGGTCATGGAGCTTCACGCCTCAGCCTCTTCCTTCTTCTTGGGGGCCGCCTTGGCGGACGCGACCTCCTCGCACTCGACGAGGTAGCGCACGGCGCGGATCTGTCCGCGGACAGCGGGGTCGTCGGGCAGCTCCACGGTCTGGCCGATGCGGCGCAGGCCGAGGGCCCGGACGGTACCGCGAGCACTGGGATTGGTGCCCACGGTCGACTTCTTGAGCGTGACCAGCAGCTTGTCAGCCATCGATGACCTCCCCGCCGGCTGCGAGCGCAGCCTCGTCCTCGGAGCCCGGCGTGGGCTGGCCCGGGATGACCGATCGGAGCCGCTTGCCCCGCCACTCGGAGAGCTCGGCGGCAGAGCGCATGGCGCGCAGCCCCTCGAGCGTAGCCCGGGTCACGTTGACCGGGTTGTTGGAGCCGAGTGACTTGGACAGGATGTCGTGGATGCCGGCCGCCTCCACCACCGCGCGCACCGAGGCGCCGGCGATGACGCCGGTACCCTGCGAAGCCGGCTTGAGCAGGACCTTGCTGGCACCGAACTGCTGGAAGACCTCGTGGGGCACGGTGGTGCCCACGAGCGGCACCTTGATGAGGTTCTTCTTGGCGTCCTCGACGCCCTTGCGGATGGACTCCGGCACCTCGCCGGCCTTGCCCAGGCCGACGCCGACATGTCCTTCGCCGTCACCCACGACGACGACCGCGCTGAAACTGAAGCGCCGGCCACCCTTGACCACCTTGGCCACGCGGTTGATCTGGACGACGCGTTCCTCGAGGTTGAGCTTGTTGGGATCGATCCGAGCCATGGGCCCTCCTAGAACTCCAGGCCGGATTCGCGAGCGCCCTCGGCGAGGGCACGGATCCGTCCGTGGTACTTGAACCCGGCACGGTCGAATACGACGCGCTCGACCCCGGCGGCCTTGGCGCGGTCCCCGATGAGGGTCCCGACCTGCTTGGCTCGCTCGGTCTTGGTGCCACCGGCGCCCTTGACCGTGGCCTCCATGGAGGAGGCGCTGGCGAGGGTGTGCCCGGTGGTGTCGTCGATGACCTGGGCGTAGATCTGGTTGATGCTCCGGAAGACCGCCAGGCGCGGTCGCTCGGCGGACCCCGCCACGCGAAGGCGGAGCCGCGAGTGACGCTTCTGACGGGCGGCGGAGCGGCTTCGTGCCGTTGGCATCGCGGTCGTCGGTCTCCTGCTAGTGGCCGGGGCGCCGGATGGGCGCCACGGCCAGGTGTGTCACTGGTTGGATGGAGGTCTGCGGGGCTAGCCGCCGATCTTGCCGGCCTTGCCAGCCTTGCGGCGCACGACCTCGCCCGTGTAGCGGACGCCCTTGCCCTTGTAGGGCTCCGGCTTGCGAGTGGCACGCACCTGCGCGGCGATCTGCCCGACCAGCTCCTTGTCGATGCCGGTCACGGCGACCTTGTTGGGCGTCTCCACGGTGAAGGCGATGCCCTGCGGTGGATCGATCTCGATGGGATGGCTGTAGCCCAGGTTGAGCTGCAGCTTCTGGCCCACCAGCTGGGCGCGGTAACCGACGCCCTGGATCTCGAGGTTACGAGTGTAGCCCTCGGTCACGCCCACCACCATGTTGTTGATGAGCGTGCGGGTCAGGCCGTGGAGCTCGCGCGAGCGCTTCTCCTCGTTGGGCCGCACGACGCGCAGCTGGCCGTCCTCGGTCTCGACCGAGAGGACCGGCGTGATATCGCGCTCGAGCTCGCCCTTGGGGCCCTTGACCTTGACGTGATTGCCCTTGACGTCGACCTCGACGCCGGAGGGGATAGGGATGGGAAGCTTGCCGACTCGTGACATATCGCCGCCTACCAGATGTAGGCCAGGACCTCGCCACCGAGCTGGCTCCTGCGAGCTTGCTGGCCGGTCATGATGCCCTGGCTGGTGCTGACGATGACGACACCGAGACCACCCAGCACACGCGGGATCTCGGTCTTGGACGCGTAGACCCGCAGGCCCGGCTTGCTGATGCGCTTGAGCCCGCTGACGACCGGCACCTTGCCCACGTACTTGAGCTTGATGTCGATGGTCTTGCGAGGGCCCGCCTGGGACTCGGAGAAGTCCTCGATGAAGCCCTCCGCCTTCAGGATCTGGGCGATGGCCAGCTTGGTCTTCGACGCCGGCACGGACACGTCCGTGTGCCGCGCGCGAGTAGCGTTGCGAATGCGCGTGAGCATGTCGGCGATGGGATCGGAGATATTCATATGCCTACCAGCTCGACTTGGTGACGCCCGGGAGCTCGCCCAGCAGGGCGCGCTCGCGGAAGCAGATGCGGCAGAGGCCGAACCGGCGCATGTAGGCGCGGGGGCGGCCGCAGACACCGCAGCGGTGGTAGGAGCGCACGGGGAAGCGCGGCTCGCGCTTGGCCTTGGCGATCATGGACTTCTTGGCCATTCGGTCCGGCTCCTTAATTCTCGAAAGGCATGCCGAGGAGAGCCAGCAGGCGCTGCCCTTCCTCGTCGGTCTTGGCAGTGGTCACGACCGTCATCTCCAGGCCGCGCAGGCGATCGACCTTGTCGTAGTCGATCTCCGGGAAGGCCAGCTGCTCACGCAGCCCGAGCGAGTAGTTGCCCCGGCCGTCGAAGGACTTGCTGGGGACGCCCCGGAAGTCACGGATGCGCGGGAGGGCCAGACGCGTCAGTCGCTCCAGGAAGTCCCACATGCGCTGGCCGCGCAGGGTGACCTTGCAGCCGATGGTGTTGCCTTCCCGGATCTTGAACTGGGCGATCGACCGCTTGGCCTTGGTCACCACCGGCTTCTGGCCGGTGATGGTGGTGAGGTCGGACACCGCCGCTTCCACGGCCTTGCTGTTGGTGAGCGCCTCGCCGAGGCCGATGTTGACGGTGATCTTGGTGACGCGGGGCACTTCCATGGGGTTCTGGTAGTCGAACTCCTTGACCAGTGCCGGCCGCACCTCCTCTTCGTAGCGCTGTCGCAGTCCTGTGCTCACTACTTGGCCTCCGCTCGGGTCACGGACTCGCTGCAGTGCCTGCAGATGCGGATGCTGCGGCCGTCGCCGCTGCGCTCATGGCGGACGCGGGTCGGTCGCGAACAGTGCGGACAGACGAGCATGACGTTGCTGATGGCGACGGGCTGGGCGATGTCGAGGATGCCGCCCTGCTGGATGCGGGGCTGGCGCTCGGTCCGACCGGCCACCTGCCGCGGCTTGGTGTGTCGCTTGGCGATGTTGACGCCGTCGATGACGACGGCCGCGCCCGAGAGCGGGGCCTTGTCCTGCCAGCCAGAGCCGAAGCGCTCGGTCGAGCGCGCCCAGCCCTGCTGGTGGCGCAGCACCTGCTGGATGACGCCGCGCTTGCCGGCGTCCTTGCCCTTGAGCACCACCACCTCATCGCCGGCACGCAGGTCCGGGACACGAGTGTGGCGGCGGGGCTTGACGGTCGGCGCCATCACAGCACCTCCGGCGCGAGCGAGATGATCTTCATGTAGTTGCGGTCGCGGAGCTCGCGGGCCACGGGGCCGAAGATGCGTGTGCCACGGGGGTTGCCCTGGTTGTTGATGAGCACAGCCGCGTTCTCGTCGAAGCGGATGTAGCTGCCATCAGGGCGGCCGTATTCCTTGGCCGTGCGCACGATGACGGCCTGCACCACGTCGCCCTTCTTGACGGCGGCGTTGGGGATGGCCTGCTTGACGCTGGCGACGATGACGTCACCCACGCCCGCGGTCTTCTTCTGCGACCGGCCGAGGATGCGGATGCACTCCACGACGCGGGCACCGGTGTTGTCGGCCACCCGCACCCGGCTGCTGGGCTGGATCATGCGGATGCCTCCTCGCCCTCGGCCTCATCGGCGGCGGCGCCTTCCACGGCCTCGGGCGTGTCGGTCATCTCGGCCGCCTCCGTGGCGACCTCGGCCTCATCGGCGCGGGTCTTGCCGGGGTGGGAGACAGCGTGGATGGCCTCGGCCGTCTCGGCCTCGGGAGAAACGATCTCCTCACCAGCGCCGAGGCCGGCCTTGGTCACGATCTCGGCCAGGCGCCAGCGCTTGGTCGCGGACAGCGGCCGGGCCTCTTCGATGCGGACCGTGTCGCCGACACGGGCCTCGTTGTGCTCGTCATGCGCCTTGAACTTGGTGGTCAGGCGGATGACTCGCTTGTAGATACGGTGGCGGGCAAGACGCTCGACGGACACGACGATGGTCTTATCCATCTTGTCGGAAACGACACGGCCGACCTTGGCCTTGCGCTTTCCGCGCTCGGGTGCAGTGGCGGCGCTCATCTACTCTCCTCCGGCAGCCGCGTTGGGCGCGCCCCCGCTGCCGTCTTCGAGCTTGCGCTCGGTCTGGACGGTCAGCAGGCGGGCGAGGTCCTTGCGCGTCTGCGAGATCTGGCTGTAATCGGTGAGCTGGCGGGTGGCCAGCTGGAAACGCAGGTCGTAGAGATGGCGACGTGCCGACGCCAGCTCCTCGCTGAGCTCACGCTCGGAGAGGCTGCGGGCCTTAGCGATCTCCATCATGGACCCCCTCCCTGACCAGGAACTTCACGCTCGTGGGCAGCTTGTGGCTGGCCAGGCGCATGGCCTCGACAGCATCCTCGTGGGGCACGCCGGCCATCTCGAACAGGATGCGACCGGGCTTGACCACGGCGACCCAGTGGTCGGCCGCGCCCTTGCCCTTGCCCATGCGCACCTCGGCCGGCTTCTTGGTGACCGGCTTGTCCGGGAAGATGCGGATCCAGATCTTGCCGCCACGACGGACGTAGCGGGTCATGGCTCGTCGAGCGGCCTCGATCTGGCGGCTGGTGATGTAGCCGGGCTCCTCGGTCATCAGCGCGTAGTCGCCGAAGGCGATGGTCGAGCCACCCTTGGCGACGCCGCTCATGCGGCCACGCTGCTGCTTGCGGTGCTTGACGCGACGGGGCATCAACATCGGTTAGGTCCCTCCCCCGGCAGCCACGGCCTCGTTGGGCTTGGTCTTCTCGGGCAGGATGTCGCCGCGATAGATCCAGACCTTGACGCCGATGGCGCCGTAGGTGGTGCGGCTCAGGACCTGGCCATAGCTGATGTCGGCGCGGAGCGTCCCCAGGGGGATGCGCCCCTCCTTGTCCCACTCGCGGCGGGCCATCTCGGAGCCGCCGAGGCGTCCGCTGACCTGGACCTTCACGCCTTTGGCGCCGGCCTTCATGCTGCGCTGGATGGACTGCTTGATGGCCTTGCGGAAGGCGATCCGGCGAGTCAGCTGCTGGGCGATGTTGGTCGCCACCAGGACGCCGTCGAGCTCTGGCTGACGGATCTCGCGGATCTCCAGCTTGACCTTGCGGTCCGTGAGCTTGCCGACCGCCTGGCGCAGGGCCTCGACGTTGGCACCACCCTTGCCGATGACGATGCCCGGCTTGGCGGTGTGCACGGTCACGGTCACGTGGTTGATGCCCCGCTCGATCTCTACGAGCGAGACGCTGGCGTTGGCCAGGCGCTTGCTGACGAGCGTGCGGATGGCGATGTCCTCCCGCAGGAGTTCGGTGTACTCCTTGTCGGAGTACCACTTGGCGTTCCAGGTGCGCGAGACGCCCAGCCGGAAGCCGTTGGGGTGGACCTTGTGTCCCATACCTCGTTAAGCCTCCCGGTTCTCGACCACGACCGTCACATGGGTCATGGGCTTGTTGATGGGGAATGCACGTCCCTGGGCACGTGGGCGCCAGCGCTTGATCGTGGGTCCCTCGTTGGCGGTGGCCTCCGCCACGAAGAGCTCGTCGGCGGGAAGGTCGTGGTTGTTCTCGGCGTTGGCCGTGGCGCTCTGGAGCACCTTGGCCACGTCGCGGGCGGCAGCCTGCGGCATGAACTGCAGCATGGCCGCCGCCTCCTCCACCGGACGCCCCACGATGGCCCGGGTGACCAGGCGCGTCTTGCGCGTCGAGCGGCGGATGTACTTGGCGGTCGCAGAAACTCGCATCGGGGCTCCTACTTCAGCGACGTCGACCGCTCGGTGTGACGCCCGTGGCCGCGGTAGTTGCGGGTGGGGGCGAACTCACCAAGCCGGTGGCCGACCATGTTCTCGGAGATGAACACCGGGATGTGCTTCTTGCCGTTGTAGACGGCGATGGTGTGCCCGATGAAGTCGGGGAAGATGACGCTGGCGCGTGACCAGGTCTTCAACACCTGCTTCTGGTTGTTCTGGTTCATCGTCTGCACGCGGCCAAGGAGCCGCGGCTCGACGTACGGACCCTTCTTCAGGGAACGTGACATGTCGCTCCTCCCTGCCTACTTGCGATGGCGGGAGGTGGCGATAAGCCTCCCGCTCTTCTTGTTTCGACGAGTACGGTGACCCATCGCGGGCTGGCCCCAGGGCGTCTTGGGGGGCATGCCCGTCGGGGACTTGCCCTCTCCGCCACCATGGGGATGGTCACGCGGATTCATGACCACGCCGCGGACCTCCGGCCGCCTGCCCAGATGACGGGCGCGACCAGCCTTGCCCAGGCTCTGGTTCTCGTGATCGACGTTGCCCACCTGCCCGACCGTGGCCATGCAGCGCATGTCCACGCGGCGCACCTCGCCCGAGGGCAGGCGCACGAGGGCGTACTGGCCTTCCTTGGCCATCAGCTGCGCCGAGGCGCCCGCGGAGCGGACGATCTGGCCGCCCTTGCCGGGCACCAGCTCGATGTTGTGGATCTGGGTGCCGAGCGGGATGGCGCGCAGGGGCAGGGCGTTGCCCACGCGGGCCTCTGCCTTGGCCCCGGCCACGACCCCGTCTCCGACCTGCAGACCGGCTGGCACGAGGATGTAGCGCTTCTCGCCATCGGCGTAGTGCAGCAGCCCGATGCGAGCTGAGCGGTTGGGGTCGTACTCGATGGTCGCGAGCACCGCCGGCACATCCCACTTGTCGCGCCGGAAGTCGATGCGGCGATAGTTGCGCTTGGCTCCGCCGCCGCGATGGCGCACGGTCATGCGGCCCTGTGAGTTGCGGCCGGAGCCGCGCTTCTTGGACTCGACGAGCGGCTTGTGCGGCTTGTCGGTGGTGATCTCCTCGAAGGTCGACCGCGTCATGAAGCGGCGGCCCGGAGAGGTCGGCTTATAGCCTCTGATGGGCATGACTAGACCCCCTCGAAGAATTCGATCGAGTCGCCGGACTTGATGGTCACGACGGCCTTCTTCCAGGGCGACGTGAAGCCGACCTGGCGCCCACGGCGGCGATTGCGGGACTTCTCCTTGCGCTTCGTGGTCAGCACGTTGACGTTGAGCACGGTGACCTTGAAGAGCTCCTCGACCGCGTCCTTGATCTGCAGCTTGTTGGCCTCGTCGGCCACGGCGAAGGTGTACTTGTTGTTGGTCGACTGGTCGAGCGACTTCTCGCTGATGACCGGCCGGAGGATGATCTGCGTGGCGGTCAGGCTCATGCGTAGACCTCCGACATGGTCGCGATGGAGGGCTTGGTGATGAGGATGGCGTCGGCATCGATGACGTCGACCACGTTGAGCGAGTCCGAGCGGATGACGACGATGCCGGGCACGTTCCGGGCAGAGAGCTCGAGCGCCTCGTTCTTGCCGTCCTCGACCACGAGGATCTTGCCGGCCGCCTGCAGCGAGGCCAGGTGGTCCAGCAGCTGGCGGGTCTTGATCTCTTCGAGCTGGAGGTCGTTGACGACCTTGATGGCCCCGTCGTCGAACTTGCTCGTCAGCGCGCCGACGAGCGCCAGCCGCCGCATGCGCCTGGGCAGCCGCTTGTCGTACTTGCGCGGTGTGGGGCCGAAGACCACGCCACCGCCGGCGTAGTGCGGCGCGGAGCGGGTGCCCTGCCGGGCTCGGCCGGTGCCCTTCTGGCGGTACGGCTTGCGGCCGCCGCCACGCACCTCGGCACGCGTCTTGACCTTGGCCGTGCCGAGCCGCCGGCCGGCCAGCTGGGCCACGACGGCCTGGTGCATGACCGCGGTGTTGACCGGGGCCGCGAAGATGGCGTCCGGAAGGTCGATGGTGCCGGCCTCGGAGCCGGTCTTGTCGTAGAGCGGTGTGGTGGGCATGACTAGGCCTTCCTGACCAGGACGAGCGCGTTGCGTGGGCCCGGGACCGGACCCCGCACGAGCAGCAGGTTGCGCTCGGCATCGCTGCGCACGATGGTGGCGTGCTTGACGGTCACCCGGTCGTGGCCCATGTGGCCCGCCATGGGGGTGCCACGGAAGACCTTGCCCGGATAGGTACCGCCACCGATGGAGCCTGGCGCACGGTGCGAGTCGGAGCCATGCGTCTCCGGCCCCCGGCGGAAGTGGTGGCGCTTGATGGTGCCGGCGAAGCCCTTGCCCTTGGAGACACCGGTGATATTCACCGACTCGCCATCGGCGAAGAGGCTCACGTCGAGGGTCTGGCCGACCTCGAAGTCGGTCACGTCATCGACGCGGAACTCCCGCACGTCACGCACCTTGGGCAGGTCCTTCAGCTGGCCGGCACGGGGCTTGGTCGTACGACGGGCGGTGCCGGCGCCGACCTGCACGGCGGTGTAGCCGTCCCGCTCGTGCGTGCGCAGCAGGGTCACGGTATTGGGTTCGACGGCCACCACGGAGACCGGCACCATCGTGCCGTCCTCCGCGAAGACCTGGGTCATTCCGACCTTGCGGCCGATCAGTCCGATACTCATTTACATCCTGATCTCGATATCGACGCCCGCGGCCAGCGAGAGCCGCATCAGTGCGTCGACGGTCTTGGAAGACGGATCCAGGATGTCGATGAGCCGCTTGTGAGTGCGGATCTCGAACTGCTCCCGGCTGTCCTTGTCGATGAACGGGGACCGCAGGACCGTGAACTTCTCGATACGGGTCGGCAGCGGTACCGGGCCGACGACTTCGGCGCCGGTGCGCTGGGCCGTCTCCACGATCTGGAGCGCAGACTGGTCCAGGAGCCGGTGGTCGTATGCCTTGAGGCGGATCCGGATCCGCTGCCGTGCCATGCCCTTAGTCCTCGACCGCGATGATGGCGCCGGCACCGACGGTGCGGCCGCCCTCGCGGATGGCGAAGCGCTGGCCGACCTCGAGGGCGATGGGCGTGATGAGCTCGACATCCATGTCGACGTGGTCACCGGGCATGATCATCTCGGCGCCGTCCTTGAGGCTGATGGCCCCGGTGACGTCGGTGGTGCGCAGGTAGAACTGCGGGCGGTAGCCGTTGTAGAACGGGGTGTGGCGCCCACCCTCCTCCTTGGTCAGCACGTAGACCCGGGCGGTGAACCTGGTGTGGGGCTTGATGGAGCCGGACTTGGCCAGGACCTGGCCGCGCTCGACGTCGTCGCGCTCGATGCCGCGCAGCAGGACGCCGATGTTGTCGCCGGCCTGGCCCGAGTCGAGCAGCTTGTTGAACATCTCGACACCGGTGACCACGACCTTGCGCGTGTCGCGGATGCCGATCATCTCGACCTCCTGGTTGACGTTCACCTCGCCGCGCTCGACGCGACCGGTCGCGACGGTGCCGCGGCCCTTGATGGAGAAGACGTCCTCCACGGGCATGAGGAAGGGCTTGTCGATCGCACGCTCGGGGGTCGGGATGTAGGAGTCGACCGCGTCCATCAGCTCCTGGATGGGCTTGTAGGCGGGATCGTCGACGTTGTCGGGGGCCTCGATGGCCGCGAGCGCGGAGCCGCGGACCACCGGCAGCTCGTCGCCGGGGAACTCGTACTTGGACAGCAGCTCGCGGACCTCGAGCTCGACGAGCTCGAGCAGCTCCTCGTCGTCGACCATGTCGACCTTGTTGAGGAAGACGACGATGTAGGGCACCTCCACCTGGCGGGCCAGCAGGATGTGCTCGCGCGTCTGGGGCATGGGGCCGTCGGTGGCCGCGACCACGAGGATGGCCCCGTCCATCTGGGCCGCGCCGGTGATCATGTTCTTGATGTAGTCGGCGTGGCCGGGGCAGTCGACGTGGGCGTAGTGGCGGTTGTCGGTCTCGTACTCGACATGGGCGATGGCGATGGTGATGCCGCGCTCACGCTCCTCGGGCGCGTTGTCGATCGAATCGAACGCGCGGTACTTCGCCTCGCCCTTCAGGGCCAGGTACTTGGTGATGGCCGCGGTCAGGCTGGTCTTGCCATGGTCGATGTGACCGATGGTGCCGATATTGACGTGTGGCTTGGTGCGCTCGAACTTCTGCTTGGCCATCCTCGTAGTCCTCTGCTATGTCCTGCTTGCTGCTTGTCGCTCTCGTGGTTAGGCGTGCTGCCGGGTCAGACCACGGCCTTCTGGACCAGCTCCTGGGCGATGGCCTTGGGCACCTGTGCGTAGTGCGAGAACTCCATGGAGGAGGTCGCGCGGCCCTGGGTCATGCTGCGAAGGTCGGTCACGTAGCCGAACATCGAGGCCAGCGGCACGAATGCGCTGACCACCTGCGTGCCGTTGCGGTTGTCCATCCCTTCGATGTGCCCGCGACGGCTGTTGAGATCGCCGATGACGTCGCCCATGAACTCCTCGGGCATGACGACCTCGACGCGCATGATCGGCTCGAGGATGGCCGGGTCCGCCTTCTGTACGGCGTCCTTGGCAGCCATCGAGCCGGCGATCTTGAAGGCCATCTCTGACGAGTCCACCTCGTGGGTGGAACCGTCGTAGAGGGTGGCCTTCACGTCGACCATGGGGAAGCCCGCATAGACGCCTGTCTCGAGGGCCTCGCGGATGCCGGCATCCACCGACTTGATGTATTCGCGGGGGATGACACCACCCACGATCTTGTCCACGAACTCGTAGCCACTGCCCTTCTCGCCCGGCTCGAGCTTGATGACGGCGTGGCCGTACTGGCCGCGACCACCGGTCTGGCGCACGAAACGGCCATTGCCGGCGGCCTCGCGGCGGATGGTCTCGCGGTAGGAGACCTGCGGCTTGCCCACATTGGCTGCCACCTTGAACTCGCGCACCATGCGGTCCACGAGCACGTCGAGGTGCAGCTCGCCCATGCCGGCGATGAGCGTCTGGCCCGACTCTTCGTCGTTGTGCACGCGGAAGGTGGGGTCCTCCTCTGCCAGGCGCTGGAGGGCGACCGCCAGCTTGTCCTGGTCGGCCTTGGTCCGGGGTTCGATGGCGACCTCGATGACCGGCTCCGGGAAGGTCATCGACTCCAGGATCACCGGGTGATCGGGATCGGACAGGGTATCGCCGGTGTAGGTCTCCTTGAGGCCGACCGCGGCGGCGATGTCACCGGCCGCGACGCCCTCGATCTCCTCGCGCGAGTTGGCGTGCAGCTCCACGATGCGCCCGATGCGCTCCTTCTTGCCCTTGCTCGCATTGAGCACGTACGAGCCGGTCTTGAGCCGGCCGCTGTAGACACGGAAGAAGGCCAGCTTGCCGACGAAGGGATCGGCCGCGATCTTGAAAGCGAGGGCCGCGAAAGGCTCCTTGTCGTCGACCGCGAGGGTGACCTCGTTGCCGTCCTTGTCCAGGCCGGTGATGGGCGGCACGTCGAGCGGGCTGGGCAGGAAGTCCACGACCGCGTCGAGTACCGGCTGCACGCCCTTGTTCTTGAGGGCGGTGCCGGTGAGCACGGGCACGATGCGGTTCTGGAGCGTGCCCAGGCGCAAGCCGTGGCGGATCTCGTCGACCGTCAGCTCCTCGCCCTCGAGGAACTTCATGGTCAGCTCGTCGTCGAGCTCCGCGACCGCCTCGATCATGGCCGCGCGATGCTTCTGGGCTTCCTCGACCAGGTCTGCCGGGATGTCCGTGATCTCGGGCTTGGTGCCGAGGTCGTCGTGATACACGATCGCGCGCATGTTGATGAGGTCGACGATGCCCTCGAAATCACGCTCCTGGCCGATGGGGATCTGCACGGGCACGGCGTTGGCACCGAGTCGCTCGCGGATCGACTCGACACCGCGCCAGAAGTCGGCGCCGGTGCGATCGAGCTTGTTGATGAAGCAGATGCGGGGCACGCCATAGCGGTCGGCCTGGCGCCAGACCGTCTCGGACTGGGGCTCCACACCGGCGACGCCGTCGAAGACGACCACCGCGCCATCGAGCACGCGCAGGCTGCGTTCGACCTCGACGGTGAAGTCCACGTGCCCGGGCGTATCGATGATGTTGATGCGCGTGTTGCGCCAGAAGCAGGTGGTGGCTGCGGCCGTGATGGTGATGCCACGCTCCTGTTCCTGGGGCATCCAGTCCATCGTGGCCGCGCCCTCATGCACCTCGCCCAGCTTGTAGATCTTGTCCGTGTAGAACAGGATCCGCTCGGTGACGGTGGTCTTGCCGGCGTCGATATGCGCGATGATGCCGATGTTCCGCGTACGTGCGAGCGGAAACTGTCGAGTCATCCTGGGCGTCGTCCTCTCGTGGGGTGGGGCCCGCTTACCAGCGGAAGTGGCTGAAGGCGCGGTTGGCCTCGGCCATCTTGTGGGTGTCTTCGCGTCGCTTGACGGCCGACCCGAGCCCGTTCATGGCGTCGACCAGCTCGAAAGCCAGCTTCTCGCTCATGGACTTGCCGTTGCGCTTGCGCGCAGCCTGGACGAGCCAGCGCACGCCGAGGCTGGTGCGACGGTCGCCGCGGATCTCGACGGGCACCTGGTAGGTGGCACCACCGACGCGCCGGGGCTTGACCTCGATGAGTGGGGTCGCGTTGCGCAGGGCCGAGTCGAGGACCTCCAGTCCGGGTCGTCCAGCCTGGGCCTCGGCCCGGGCCAGCGCCTGGCGCAGGATCTTCTCGGCCAGCCCCTTCTTGCCATCCTTCATCAGCTTGACCACGAAACGATCGGTGGTGCGGCTGAGCGGCGGCGAGTACTTGACCTTGCGGGGGATCTGTGCACGTCGGGGCATTACTTGGGCCTCTTGGTGCCGTAGCGCGAACGGCCCTGCTTGCGGTCACTCACGCCGGAGGCGTCGAGCGTGCCGCGGATGATGTGGTACTTGACCGAGGGCAGGTCCTTCACCCGGCCGCCGCGCACGAGCACGACCGAGTGCTCCTGCAGGTTGTGGCCGATGCCGGGGATGTAGGCCGTGACCTCCATCTGGTTGGTCAGGCGAACACGAGCGATCTTGCGCAGCGCCGAGTTGGGCTTCTTCGGCGTCATGGTGCGCACCTGCAGGCAGACGCCCCGCTTCTGGGGGGCGCCGGGCGTGGAGACCTGGCGCTGGCGCAGGCTGTTCCAGTTCTTGCGCATCGCCGGGGCCTTGATCTTCGCCTGCTTGGGCTTGCGGCCCTTGCGCACGAGCTGGCTGATGGTCGGCACGGAGTGTTCGTCTCCCTATGTCTTGCTGGGCGTCCTCTCGACGCGTTGTCAGGGACCCGTGCGGAGCGCACGCTACCCTGCTCTATGTGCTGTCTGTCTGATGCGGCGGTCATCCGGATCCCGGGGGTCGGGCCCCTGTCGGGCCCCCTCTCGGGGAGACCGCCCGGTCCGGCGGAACGTCCCGGAGGACGACGCGCGCGTAACCGACGCGGCCTGTTTGAGCCGCGACCGCAAATACTAGCAGTGGCCCCGACGGCCGTCAAACACGGGAACGGACGCGCAACGGCCGGCTCACGCCAGGTGGCGGTGGAGCCGGCCGCGTACGGGATCGAGGCGCCTGGTCGCTGCCTAGTCGGCGTCTTCCTCCGCCTGCTGCAGGAAGGGATTGGGCTCGTCGTCCGAGTCCGAGTCGGGCTCGGCCGGGGCGGCCTCCCCTTCCAGGAAGGGATTGGGCTCTGGTGCGGCCTCCGCGGTAGCTTCGACCTGGGCCAGCTGCTCAGCCTCCTCGAGGAACGGGTTGTCGCCGCCACCACCGGGCGCTGCCGCCGTCGCACCTTCGGCGAGGAAGACGTTGTACTCCTCCCCGAAGCCCTCGGGCAGCTCGCCGCCGGCGAGGGCCTCCGCGGCCGCGATGCGCTGCTCCTCGCGACGACGCGCGATGTTGGCCGGCGCACCGGTGCCCGCGGGAATGAGCTTGCCGATGATGACGTTCTCCTTCAGGCCCACGAGGTCGTCCTTGGCGCCGTTGATGGCGGCCTCGGTGAGCACTCGCGTGGTCTCCTGGAAGGAGGCTGCGGCCAGGAAGCTGCTGGTATTGAGCGAGGCCTTGGTCACGCCCAGCAGGACGGTCTCGGCCGTAGCCGGCTCGCCGCCCTCCGCCAGCACGCGCTCGTTGATGTCCTCGAAGTCGAAGCGATCGACGAGCTCGAACGGCAGCTGCTCGGTGTCTCCGGGCTGATCGATGCGCACCTTGCGCAGCATCTGCCGAACGATGATCTCGATGTGCTTGTCGTTGATGGTCACGCCCTGGCTGCGGTAGACCTTCTGGACCTCCTTGACCAGGTAGCGCTGGACCGCGTCGCGACCTCGCGTCTCGAGGTACTCCTGCGGGTTGATGGGTCCCTCGGTGATGGCGTCGCCGGCGCGGATCTGCTGGCCGTCCTCGACCATCAGCTTGGCGTTGTGGGCGATGGCGTACTCGCGCTCGACCACATCCTCGCCGCCGATCTTGAAGCCCTCGTCGGTCAAGGTCACGAGCCCGGACTCCGGAGCGCGCACCTCCTCGACCTCGCCGTCCTTGGCCTCCAGCCGGGCCACCAGCTGCTCGGCCTCCACCACGTCGCCGTCGGCGACGAGCAGCTCGTGCTTCTTGGTCAGCTTGACCGGGACGTCGAAGACTTCGCGGCTGGTGACCTTGACGCGGCGGGTGTTGTCCTCGCCTTCGAGGATCTCGACGATGCCGTCGATGTGGCTGATCTCGGCCTTGCCCTTGGGCATGCGGGCCTCGAACAGCTCCTCCACGCGCGGCAGGCCGGCCGTGATATCCGTGCCCGCGACCCCGCCGGTGTGGAACGTGCGCATCGTCAGCTGTGTTCCGGGCTCGCCGATGGACTGAGCCGCGATGATGCCCACGGCCTCACCCACCTCGACCAGCTCACGCGTGGCCAGGTTGCGACCGTAGCAGGTGCGACACACGCCCAGGCGCGACTGGCAGGTCAGGGCCGAGCGCACCAGCACCGCCTCGATCCGCTCGTCACCGCTGGTGGCAGCGTCGATCTCGCGGGCCAGGCCCTCGGTGATCATCTCGCCGGCTGCGACGAGGGGCGCGTCCTTCTTCTTGGCACCGGGTCGGGTGACCGGTCCGGCGGCGAAGCGACCCACGAGCCGGCGCCAGAAGGCGTCGGGCTCGGAGCCGGCGAACTCCTCGGTCTCCTCGCGGGTGATCCAGGTGCCTTCCTGTGTGCCGCAGTCGTCGTCACGGGTGATGACGTCCTGGGCCACGTCGACGAGGCGACGCGTGAGATAGCCGGAGTCGGCTGTGCGGAGGGCGGTGTCGGCCAGTCCCTTGCGGGCGCCGTGGGTGGAGATGAAGTACTCCAGCACGGTCATGCCTTCACGGAAGTTGGAGCGCACCGGCACCTCGATGATGCGGCCGGAGGGGTCGGCCATGAGGCCGCGCATGCCGCCCAGCTGGCCGATGTTGCCCTTGTTACCGCGAGCACCGGAGGCGGTCATCATGGTGACCGAGCCCTCCGGATCGAGGTTCGCCATCATCTGGCCGCTGACCGCGTCAGTGGTCTCGCGCCACACCTCGACCACGCGCGTGTAGCGCTCGTCGTCGGTGATGAGGCCACGCTGGTACTGGGTGTCGATGTCGACGACCTTGCCGTCGGCGAGGGCCAGCAGGCTGCGCTTGCCTTCGGGCACCTTGATGTCGTTGACGGCGATGGTCATGCCGCCCTGCGTGGCGTAGCGGAACCCGACGCGCTTGATGCCATCCACCAGGTGGGCCGTCTCGTTGCGACCGAGCAGCCGGTAGCAATCGGCCACCACCTCGCGCAGCTGGGCGCGGGCCATGGGCCGGTTGGTCTTCTCGGTGTAGCGCAGCCGCGTGGGCAGGATCTGGTTGAAGATGAGGCGGCCGATGGTGGTCTCGATGGACCGCTCCACGGGCTCCTCGGTCTCCGAGTCCCAGGCCTCCACGCGCATGACCCGCACCGGTGTGTGCAGGCGCAGGCGCCGCACCAGATGGCCCGGCAGGTCATCGATGGTGTCGCGCGTGTCGATGCCGCCCAGCTCGAACGCCAGCAGCGCCTCGCTGTCGGTCTCGAAGGTGGGAGCGAGGCCCTCGATGGGCGTGGCCGCATCCATGGTCAGGTAGTAGCAGCCCAGGATCATGTCCTGGGTCGGTGCCACCACCGGCGCGCCATCGGACGGGCTGAGCAGGTTCTCCGTCGAGAGCATCATGCGCCGGGCCTCGTCCTGCGCATCGCGGCTGAGCGGAACGTGCACGGCCATCTGGTCGCCGTCGAAGTCGGCGTTGAAGGCGAAGCACACGAGCGGATGGATCTGGATGGCCGAGCCCTCGACGAGCTTGGGCATGAAGGCCTGGATCCCGAGCCGGTGCAGTGTCGGCGCACGGTTGAGCAGCACCGGGTGGTCCTCGATGACCTCCTCGAGGACGTCCCAGACCACGTCTTCCACGCGCTCCACGAGTCGCTTGGCGCTCTTGATGTTGTGGGCGTAGTTCTTCTCCACCAACTGGCGCATGACGAAGGGCTTGAACAGCTCCAGGGCCATCTTCTTGGGCAGCCCGCACTGGTGCAGCTGGAGGTCCGGCCCGACCACGATGACCGAGCGGCCGGAGTAGTCGACGCGCTTGCCCAGCAGGTTCTGGCGGAAACGTCCCTGCTTGCCCTTGAGCATGTCGGACAGGCTCTTGAGACGGTGGTTGCCGGTGCCGGCGATGGCACGCCCACGGCGGCCGTTGTCGATGAGCGCGTCGCAGGCTTCCTGCAGCATGCGCTTCTCGTTGCGGATGATGATCTCCGGCGCGCCCAGCTCGAGCAGTCGCTTGAGGCGGTTGTTGCGGTTGATGACGCGGCGGTAGAGGTCGTTGAGGTCGCTGGTGGCGAAGCGGCCGCCGTCGAGCTGGACCATGGGGCGCAGGTCCGGCGGGATGACCGGCAGCACCGACAGGATCATCCACTCGGGGCGGGCGCCCGACTTGCGGAAGGCCTCGATCAGGCGCAGGCGCTTGATGGCCTTCTTGCGACGCATGCCGCTGGTGGTGCGGACCTCGCTGTGGAGGGTCGCGGAGAGCGTCTCCAGATCGAGTCGCGTGATGCGCTCACGCACGGCCTCGGCGCCCATGCCGGCGGCGAACAGGCGCTGCCCGCCACGGATGCCCGAGCCGTACTTGCGGTCGAGGTCACGAAAGTTCCAGCCGTCGAGCGAGATCTCCGGCAGGAGCTCGCCGGCCTTGAGCTTGCTGATCTCGTCGCGGGCCTTGCGGATCTCCTCCTTGAGGCCTTCAGCCTCGACCTTGAGGCGCTCCTGCTCGGCCTCGATGGCCGCAGACATCTCCAGCTTGGCGTCCTCGATCTTCTGGGCGACTACGCCCTCCTCGAGGCTCTCCTTCTCCTGGATATCGTCATTGAGCTTCTCGACCAGCTCGGCGGTCATGGAGCGCAGCTGCTCGCGAGCTGACTTGGCGGCCGTGTCGCCCGCGGCCACCAGCACCTCGCCGGTGGGCTCGAACACGATCGGGTCGGTCGCGGCCTCGGAGCCGAGCGCCTTGAGCGCCGCCTCGGTGGCCTGCTGGGCCTCGACCAGCTGAGCGGTACGCGTCTCACGCTCCTGCTCGCGCTGCTTCTTGAACTCCTCGAGCTCCGCGTTCAGCTCGTCGGACAGCTTGTTGATGTCGGCCTGCAGTCGGTCTTCCAGGTCGGCGAGGGCCTGGCCACCACGGCCACCACGGCCTTCGGCCTCGTCCTCCAGCTGCTGGAGCAGCTTGGCGCGCGCGTCCTCATCGACCCAGGTGACCAGGTACTTGGCGAAGTAGAGGACGCCCTCGAGGTTGCGCGGGCTGATGTCGAGCAGGATGCCCAGGCGGCTGGGCGTGCCCTTGAAGTACCAGATGTGGCTGACGGGGCTGGCCAGCTGGATGTGGCCCATGCGCTCACGGCGCACCTTGGCCCGCGTGACCTCGACGCCGCATTTGTCGCAGATGATGCCCTTGTAGCGGATGCGCTTGTACTTGCCGCAGTAGCACTCCCAGTCGCGCGAGGGACCGAAGATGCGCTCGTCGAAGAGCCCGTCCTTCTCCGGACGCAGGGTCCGGTAGTTGATGGTCTCGGGCTTGGTCACCTCGCCCTTGGACCAGTCGCGGACCTGGTCGGGCGAAGCGAGCGAGATGCGGATGGCGTTGAAGTTGTTGACCTCGAGCATCGTTCTCCTTCAGCCGCACCGCCGTCACGGCGCGGGATGCGAGGGCGGCCCGGAGGAGCGCTCCGGGCCGGGGACCCAGGGGGTTGGCTAGTCCTCGAAACCAGCCAGGTTGATGCCGCCAAGGTCTGGCAGCGGGTAGGCCGAGGGGTCCTCGGCGAAGTGGATCTCTTCTTCGTTCTCGTTGAGGATCTCGACGTTGAGGCCGAGGCTCTGGAGCTCCTTGATGAGGACCTTGAACGACTCCGGCACGCCGGGTGCCTGGATGTCCTCGCCCTTGACGATGGCCTCGTACGTCTGGACACGGCCCATGACGTCGTCGGACTTCACCGTCAACAGCTCCTGGAGGATGTTGGCTGCGCCATAGGCCTCCAGGGCCCAGACCTCCATCTCGCCGAAGCGCTGGCCACCGAACTGGGCCTTGCCACCGAGCGGCTGCTGGGTGATGAGGCTGTAGGGGCCCGTGGAGCGGGCGTGGATCTTGTCCTCCACCAGGTGATGGAGCTTGAGCATGTAGATGTAGCCGACGGTGACCTCACGGTCGAACTTCTCGCCGGTGCGGCCGTCACGCAGGGTGGTCTTGCCGGTCACCGGCAGACCCGCGTCGAGCAGCTCCTGCTCGATCTGCTCCTCGCTGGCCCCGTCGAAGACGGCCGTGGCCGCCTTGATCGTGCGTCCCTCCTTGATGCCGCGCTCGTGGAGCGCCCAGCCGAGGTGGGTCTCGAGGATCTGGCCGATGTTCATGCGCGAGGGCACGCCCAGCGGGTTGAGGATGATGTCGACCGGCGTGCCGTCGGGCAGGAAGGGCATGTCCTCCTGGGGCAGGATCTTGGCGACCACGCCCTTGTTGCCGTGACGGCCGGCCATCTTGTCGCCCACGCTGATCTTGCGCTTGGCGGCGACGCTGACGCGGATGAGGCGGTTGACGCCCGGGGGCAGCTCGTCGCCGTTGTCGCGGTTGAACTCGCGGATATCCACGACCTTGCCGCGCTCACCGTGCGGCAGGCGCAGGCTGGAGTCCTTCACCTCGCGCGCCTTCTCGCCGAAGATCGCGCGGAGCAGGCGCTCCTCGGCGGTCAGCTCGGTCTCGCCCTTGGGCGTGATCTTGCCCACCAGGATGTCGCCCGGCTGGACTTCCGCGCCGATGTAGACCACCCCGTCCTCGTCGAGGTCCTTGAGCGACTCCTCGCCGACGTTGGGGATATCGCGGGTGATCTCCTCGGGGCCGAGCTTGGTGTCACGGGACTCGAGCTCGTGCTTCTCGATGTGGATGCTGGTGAAGAGGTCCTCACGCACGAGGCGGTCGGAGACGACGATGGCGTCCTCGTAGTTGCCGCCCTCCCAGCTCATGAAGGCGACCAGGATGTTGCGGCCGAGCGCGAGCTCGCCCTCCTGCGTGGAGGACGAATCGGCGAGGACCGCGTTCTCGGCCACGCGCATGCCCACCTCGACCACCGGGCGGTGGTTGATGCAGGTGCCCTGGTTGGAGCGCACGAACTTCTCGAGGGGGTACTCGCGCAGCTCGCCCGAGTCACCTTCGACGGTGATGAGGTCGGCCGTGACCGAGGTCACCACACCGGCCTCGCGGGCCACGATGACCTGCCCCGAGTCCTGGGCGGCGCGGGCCTCCATGCCCGTGCCCACGATGGGCGACTCGGGCTGCAGGAGGGGCACCGCCTGGCGCTGCATGTTGGATCCCATGAGCGCACGGTTGGCGTCGTCATGCTCCAGGAAGGGGATGAGCGCGGTGGCCACGGACACGACCTGCTTGGGGCTCACGTCCATGTAATCGACCTGCTCGGGACGCACCTCGGGGAAGCCCTCGAGGTGACGGCAGGGCACGCGCTCGTCGACGAAGTAGCCGTGCCCGTCGAGGGTCGCGTTGGCCTGGGCCACGTAGCGCTCCTCCTCGTCATAGGCCGCGAGGTACTCGATCTCGTCGGTCACGCGCGGCTTGATCCGGAAAGCCTTGCGCTTCTGGTTCTTGAGCTCCGCCACAGCGGCCTCGGTCATGGGCTCGCCGGCGGCCAGGATCACCTTGCCCTTGGCGTCGACCACGTCCTCGCCGGCGATCTCGTCGATGAGGCCCTTGTCCTTGTAGTCGGCAAGGCGCTTGACCTTGCGATAGGGCGTCTCGATGAAGCCGTACTCGTTGATGCGGCCATACGTCGCGAGCGAGCCGATGAGGCCGATGTTCGGGCCCTCCGGCGTCTCGATGGGGCAGATGCGGCCGTAGTGGCTGTGGTGCACGTCGCGAACGTCGAAGCCGGCACGCTCGCGCGACAGGCCACCCGGTCCGAGCGCGCTCAGTCGGCGCTTGCTGGTGAGCTCCGCGAGCGGATTGGTCTGATCCATGAACTGCGACAGCTGACTGCCGCCGAAGAACTCCTTCATGGCCGCCACCACCGGGCGGATGTTGACCAGGACGTTGGGCGTGGCCTTGTCCGGCTCCTGGATGGTCATGCGCTCCTTGACCACGCGCTCCATGCGCAGGAGGCCCACGCGGAAGGCGTTCTGGATGAGCTCGCCGTTGGCGCGGATGCGGCGGTTGCCCAGGTGGTCGATGTCGTCCGGCGAGCCGAGGCCGTTGTCCAGCTCGATGAGGTGGCCGACGATGGCCGCGATATCCTCGCGCGTGATGGTGCGCTCGAGCTCAGGCAGCTTGAGGCCCATGCGGTCGGCCACGGGGCCCAGCTTCTTGTTGAACTTGTAGCGACCGACGCGACCGAGGTCGTAGCGGCGGAAGTTGAAGAAGAGGCTCTCGACGAGCTTCTCGGCGTTGTCGCCGGTGGGCGGGTCACCCGGGCGCAGCTTCTTGTAGACCTCGATGAGGGCTTCGCTGCGGGTGGTGGTGGTGTCGCGCTCGAGGGTCTCGCTGATGTAGCTGACCTCACCGGTGTCCACGGCCTTGAAGAGATCGACCATCTCCTCGTTGGTCTCATAGCCCACGGCACGCAGGAGCTTGGTGGCCTCGAGCTTGCGCTTGCGGTCCACCTTCACGTAGAGCTGGTTCTTGGCCGCAGTCTCGAACTCGAGCCAGGCACCACGATTGGGGATGACCTTGGCGCTGTAGAGCTGACGACCGGTGTTGGCGTCCTCGGTGGCGGTGTAGTACACGCCCGGGCTGCGCACCAGCTGGCTGACCACGACGCGCTCGGCACCGTTGATGATGAACGTGCCCCGCTCGGTCATGCTCGGGAAGTCGCCCATGTAGACGCGCTGCTCGATGTGCTCGCCGGTCTCGTGGATGACGAGCTCGACATCCACGTAGAGCGGGCGGCTGAAGGTCAGGTCACGGGCACGGCACTCGAGCTGGTCGTACTTGGGGTCGCCGAACTGGTAGTCGTTGAAGTGCAGCTCCATGGACTTGCCGGTGAAGTCCGCGATGGGCGTGATCTCGTCGAGCAGGTCACGCAGGCCCTTCTCCACGAACCAGTCGTACGACTTGCGCTGAAGCTCGATCAGGTCGGGGATGGGCAGGACCTCGGGGATCCGGGAATATCGTTCACGCTCCACCGAAATGGGCGCACGCCGACGATCGACTTCAGACACGGTCATGGGGCACTCCTGGCCTCAGGGAGAGGCGATCAAGGCACGGGAATCCGACCACATGGGTCGTTGAAAAGAAAAGGGCCGCGCTCACCGACCCAGAATGGTATCGCGTCATGGATGACTCGTCAACCAGGCCGGATAACGGT
>CAWDAI010000013.1:0-187094 GCA_963800275.1 uncultured Chloroflexia bacterium | reverse complement strand
AGGCACGCTGGCACGGCACGAACGTGAGACTGCAGGCAGGCGACATCACGCAGGTCAGTGTGGATGCCGTGGTCAACGCCGCCAATAGTGCTCTCGCTGGTGGTGGCGGCGTCGATGGGGCTATCCACGCCGCGGCCGGCCCGAGCGTGATGGCGGAGCTCAGCCGCCGCTACGACGGGTGTCCCACCGGATCTGCGGTCATCACGGACGCCGGCGACTTGCCCGTCCATTGGATCATCCACGCGGTCGGCCCCGTCTGGCGCGGCGGCGACCACGACGAGCCGGCCCTGCTCGCGAGCGCCTACTCGACCGCGCTGGACCTGGCCGCGGAGGTGGGCGCCCGATCGGTCGCCTTCCCCGCCATCAGCTGCGGCGTGTACGGCTATCCCCTGCCCGGGGCCGCCGCTGTCGCGCTCTCTACCGTGCGCGCCTGGATCCTGTCACATCCCCGCAACGCCCCCGACGTCATCATCTGGATGCTCCGCGGTGAGCCGGTCATGATTGCCTTCCGCGAAGCCCTACAGCAGCTCGAGGAGACCCCGTGACCGACGCCCAGGACACCTTCGACTTCGTCATCATCGGCGCCGGCGCAGCCGGTGAGGCCGCGCTGGAGCTGGCCCGTGAGCGCGGCCGCTCGGTCGCCATCGTGGACCGCGACCTCTTCGGCGGGTCCTGCGCCTACTGGGCCTGCATGCCCTCCAAGTCGCTGCTCCATGCGGCCGCCGTGCACCACGCCGGTGGCGACTACCCCTGGTCCAAGGCCTCCGACTTCCGCGACTGGATGATCAACCGCGAGGACATCGACTACCCGTCTGATGCGGGCCACGAGCAGCGCTACCGCGATGTCGGGGCCGAGCCCATCCGGGGCACCGCCCGCCTCGACGGTCCCGGCACCGTGCGCGTGGCCCTCGCCGACGGCGGCGAGCGCGTCCTCCAGGGCGAGGACATCGTCATCGCCGTCGGCTCCCACTCGCGCATCCCGGACATCGTGGGCCTCGACTCCATCGACTACTGGGACAACCGCGAGGGCACCGGCACGCGCGAGCTGCCGCGCTCGCTGGTCATCATGGGCGGCGGCCCCACCGGCACGGAGCTGGCGCAGGCCTACGCCCGCTTCGGCGTGCCGGTCACGCTCATCGACAGCAATCCCCGCATCCTCGCGCGTGACCACCCTCGCAACTCGGCCCTGATCCGGGAGGCCCTGGAGCGCGACGGCGTCGACGTGCGCACCGGCGTGCGTGCCGTGCGCGTGGACGCGAAAGCCGGCGCTGACGGTGCCCACCGCGTGGGGCTGTCGGATGGCTCATCGGTCGAGGGCCACGAGGTCATGGTCTCCATCGGCCGCGCGGTGCCCTACGAGGACCTGGGCCTGGAGACCGTGGGCATCACGCCCGATGGCCGCATGCCTCGTCCCGATGACCAGCTGCGACTGGCGCCCCACCTCTACCTGGTGGGCGACGCGGCCGGCACGGAGCTGCACACGCACCTGGCCCACTACCAGGGCGAGATGGCCGTGCGCATCGCGCTCGGCGAGGATGTCCGGCCCGACTACCGCGCCATCCCCCGGGCCCTCTACACCGAGCCGGAGGCAGCCTCGGTCGGGCTGCTGCTGGAGCAGGCCCTCGAGCAGGGGTACGAGGCCTTCGAGGCCACGCGCCGACCTGGCCGAGACGGCCAAGGGCGTCACCAGCGAGTCGGTGGGCCACATCACCATCGTCGTCGATCGGGCATCGCGCACGCTCCTGGGCGCCTTCATCGGCGGTCCCGGCGCATCCGAGCTCATCCACGAGGCGGTCCTGGCCGTGAAGCTGCGCGTGCCCCTGGCCCAGCTGGCGGACACCATCCACGCCTTCCCCACCGTGGGCCGCGTGATGGGCAACCTCTTCGTGCAGGTCTACCGCGAGCTGGAGGGCGTGGCCAAGCCCGACCTCACCAAGCAGCGCTGACCATCGCCGCGGCCGACCCGGCCGCCACGCACCCGTCTGGCCCACGCACGTAGAGAGGCCGAACCGGGTGGTCCAGGTCGGCCTCTCGAGCGGCGGCAGGGATGTTCGTGCTTAGCGGACGGTCACCGTCAGCGGCTTGCGCCAGATGCCCCGGTTGCCCCGGCGATCGACCGCCTTCACCCGGAACTGGTAGGTGCCCTTGCTCAGGTTCAGCGTCAGCTGGCGTGTCTTGGTCATGCGGCGCAGGGTCTTCCAGCCGTGGGCGGTCTTCTGCTGGACGACGAAGCCCCGCAGGCCGGAGCTGTACTTCTGCAGCCGTCGATCGTGGCCCCACCAGCGGATGGTCACCGCGCGAGGGCCCGATCCGGCAGCAGCCACCGACATCCCGCGGCCTGCCGAATACAGGCCTGCCCGCGGCGCCGTGTGGTCGGGCTGTCGGACGAAGACGAGCGTGTAGTAGGCGGCATAGGCGTTGCGAGCGATGCCCACGCCGATGTAGTTGTAGTCGCGCGAGAGCAGCATGCGGTCGTGTCCGGCGCTGGCCTTCCAGCCGCCGACCATGGCCCGGTTCGTGGGATCCCAGCCGAAGAACGAGATGCGGCCGATGTTCTCGCCCCAGCCCCAGTGGCCGATGCCGCGGCTGGCCATCATGGTGCCGGCGGACTGCCCGCTCGGCGAACCGTGCGAGAAGTAGCTGAGGTCGCGCATGTCACGCGAGCGGGTCCGGGCCACGCGTCGGACGCGATGGTCCATGCGCAGCGGAGCCAGGCCGTGCGCGTCACGGTAGTCGTTGATCAGCTGCAGCACTTGCCGCTCCGCCTCCACCATCTCCGGCGGGGCTCCATTTGCTCCCATCGTGGCGGCAGGAAGAAGGGCGATGGTCATCACGGTCGCCAGCGCTGCCGCTGCCGCTGCTCGAACGGTGATGCTTCGGAAAGTGGGCATGCCCGCACTCTCCCGATGGCAGGGTCCGGTGACATCTACACGCGGGTACCACCGCCCCTACGACCGCCGGGGTACAGAACCTCCGCCGACCACACCAGACCGAACCAGCAGGGGTCCGGGGGGGACGACGAAGTTGTGCACCAGGGTGAGGTGGGCAGCGCTTAGGGCGCCGCGAGCGCGGTGTGGATCGGTTCAGGCGCCGGGAGTCGCAGCGGCCGGCGCGCCCGACGGGCTCGGCGACGGATAGGGTGACTTGCCTTCCAGGATCCGCCCGATGGGCGCCGCCAGGCGCTCCATGTAGGAGGCCGTCAGGTGGTGCTTGTCTCGAAGGACGACGATGTCATCGACCACCACCGGGCAGGTCGCGCCGGGGCACAGCAGCCGGTTGATGGAGAGCAGGTCCGCACCGGCATCGGCCGCCGCCGCCGCCTCCAGCCGGGCGTAAGCGTCGTCGAGCACCAGCGACCTGGCGGGATCGCAGTTGCTGATGTCGGGGTCGGCCAGGCAATCGACCGGGTCGTAGTTGAGGAACGGCGTCTCGGCCAGCAGGACCACCCGCGGCACGCTCTGGCGGATCGTCTCGAGCAGCTCGGTCAGCTTCTGCTGCCAGTAGCCCAGGGCCTGGTTCGACTGGACGATGCGGCTGTTGTCCCACAGGTCGTAGTCGCGTGACACACCCACGAAGACGATGTCTGGCTCGGTCCTCGCGATCCGCTTCATGAGCGACTCACGCCAGGCGATGCATTCATCGAACGTCCGGCGGAGCCGACGCTCCCAGACCGGCACGTCCGGCAGCGCACAGGCGGACTTGTTCTCCACCTCCAGCCGCCAGCCGACCTTCCTGGCGTAGACGTCCAGTGCCGGCATCCATTGCGCGGCGTGGGAATTGCCGATGAGCATCGCGGTGCGCTCGCCCTCGGGGTCGCCGTAGATGCAGCCGGGCTTGAGCTTCCGGTCGGGATACTCCAGGACGCAGCCGTCGGCATAGAGCGCCGGCAGGTCGTCCCGCACACCGGCCAGCTCGACGACCACCGGGTCGGGCTTCAGCCAGGGCAGGGGGATGTTGGACGGCAGGGTGATGGCGCCGCTCATCAGGAGCGCGGCCGCGCCGACCGCGACGGAGCCGCTGAGGCCCAGCCTGAAGGTGAAGCCGGAGCGGTCTGACAGGGCCCGCGAGCGACGGAAGGGCCGCTCGACCACCTCGGTGGAGATCGCCGCCAGCACGATCGCGAGCCCGGCCAACGCCACGCGCACGGTCAGCGAGTCGTCCTCGATGGCGATGGGCACGAGGATGAGCAGCGGCCAGTGCCACAGGTAGAGCGAGTAGGAGATGTGCCCGAAGTAGCGACTGAGCGGGTTGGACAGGATGATCCGGCCGGGCAGGGTCGGGCCGCGCAGACCGCCGACCACGACGAGCACGGCACCCGCGACCGGCAGCAGCGCGGCCACGCCGGGGTACGGTACCGACGCATCGATGAGGACCACGCCGACGGCGATGAGGGCCAGACCCGCGATGACCGCGAGGCCACCGAACCAGGCCGGCAGGCGGCTCGGAAGACGCAAGAGACCGACGGCGATGAGGGCCCCCGCCGCCAGCTCCCAGGCGCGCGTGAAGGGGCTGAAGAAGGCCCACGCCGGTTGGGCCTCGCTCCAGTACAGGCTGAGCCCGAAGGAGGCCCCCGCGAGGAGCACCATGATCAGGCCCACCCAGCGCAGCGAGAGGAAGCGAGCCGCCAGCAGCAGGATCAGCGGCCACAGCAGGTAGAACTGCTCCTCCACGCCCAGCGACCAGTAGTGCAGGAGGGGCGAGGGCAGCTCCGTGGCCAGGTAGTCGGTGGCTTCCATGGCGAAGCGGAAGTTGGCCAGGTACAGCGCGGAGGCCGCGGCATCTCCGGCGATCTCGGTCAGGCGCAGGGGCGTGACGATGAAGGCCGACAAGACCAGCGTGACCACGATGACCAGCAAGCCCGCCGGCAGCAGGCGCCGCATGCGTCGGGCGTAGAAGCGGACGAGGTCGAACTTGCCGGTGCTCTGCCCTTCCCGCAGCAGCAGACCGGTGATGAGGAAGCCGGAGATGACGTAGAAGACGTCCACACCGATGAAACCGCCCTGGGCGAAGGAGATGCCCATGTGGAAGAGCAGCACCGCGATGATCGCGACCGCGCGCAGGCCCTCGATGTCCGGCCGGTAGTGGCTGGGCTTGCCTTCGGCAGGAGGTGGGACGTCGGCGCCGGCTGGCGGAACGGCCGTCACTGCCGGAGCGAACGGCCCGGGTGTGGTGGACAGCGGCGGTGGAGGTGGTGTGTAGCCGTCCTCGGGCGACGCCGGCGGGGCTCCCCAGGGTGGTGAGGCTGGAGGCGGCGCGAACGGACCCGAGTCGGGCGGACCCGGCTCGTCATAGACCGGCGGACGGGTGAAGCCGTCGTCGGGGACCGGTTCCCCCGGCAGCTGCCGGTACTCGGGCGGCACCTGGTAGCCGCCGGGGAACGCGGACGCGGGTGCGGGGGTGGTGGTGTGGGCGCTACCGGCGGCTCTGGCGTGATCGGCGCCAGGGGCTCGAGTGGCGGCGGAGATGGTGGCGGTGGCGCTTGAGGTGGTTGAGGCGCTCGATCAGGCGGTGCCGGCGGCTCGGGCGGGAGAGCGGGCGGCTCTGGCGGTCGGGCTGCGTCGACGCGGTCGGCACTCGGCCACTCGACGTCGGGCCTGGGCTCGCGCTTCGCTCCGGCCTGGGCCAGGTCCTCGCTCGGCCACTCCGGCTCGGGTCGCTGCTGGTCGTTCATCGTTCGGTGGCGGCCGGGCGCGGGCAGGACGAGGCGTCCATCGGCAGGCAGTCCATGGGCCCCGAGCCTGACCGGTCGGGTTGGGTTTGGGAATGGGACGTTCGGTGCATGACGACCGGCTCCTCCGGCGCATTTGCCGTGGCCGGCCCGTTCGGCGGCCAGCGCAACCGCGCGCCATGATAGGGACCATCGAACCGCGGGAGCGGGGCCCGACCGGAGGAGAAGACCATGCCCGATAACCCCACCGATGTCGCGCCGTTCGGGGGCTACGAGCCGGCCGCGCTGCAGTTCCTCGCGGACCTGGCTGCGAACAACGATCGAGCCTGGTTCAAGCCACGCAAGCACGAGTTCGAGCGCCTGATCAAGACACCGACCGAGGCCCTGTGCGTGGCCCTGGCGGCCGAGTTCGACCGGCTGCGCCTGCCGCTGGTGGCTGACCCTGCCAGCTCACCCTTCCGCATCCATCGCGACATCCGCTTCTCCCGGGACAAGTCGCCCTACAAGACCGCCCAGGGCCTGAGCTTCCCGTGGGACGATTCGGAGGACGACGCCCAGCGGCCCCGGGGCGCGGTCGGCGGCTACTTCCACCTGGAGCCGGGCAACATCTTCGTGGGTGGCGGCATGTGGCACCCTGAGCGCGCGCGGCTGGCGGCCTTTCGCGAGAAGGTCGATCGTGATCCCAGCGCCGTCTTCCGCGCCATCGAGGACCCGCGCTTCCAGTCGGTCTTCGACTCGATCGATGGCCAGACGCTCCAGCGCAATCCCCGCGGTTTCCCGGCCGACCACCCCTACGGACGACTCCTGCGGCTCAAGGAGGTCGTCTTCAGCCGGCGGCTCTCGGACCGCGACGTCTTCTCGGCCAAGCTGCCCCGGATCATCGCCGAGGACCTCGATGCGGCGCGACCGGTACTGCTGCTGCTGGACAAGCTGGCCGGCGTCCCGCTGCACGAGACGTAGGGCCACGGCGAGGCGTCAGGCCGCGGGCCAGCGTCAGTCGGCCGCGCTGAGCCCGCCTCAGTCGGACGCGCTGAGCCGCCGGCCGATCTCCAGGACGTCGTCCACCAGCAGCTCCACGTGCTCGCGGTCGTTGCGCGGGTTGATGTAGCAGGCGCGGATGGCGAAGGCACCGCCCACGACCGTGCTCGAGGGCAGGGATCTGCCCTCGCGCCGAAGCTCGGCGAGGATGTCCGCGTTCAACGCGTCCAGGCGCTCGGGATCGTCCCAGCCCGCGGGGCGATAGCGGAAGCAGGCGATCGACAGCTGTGGCTCCGCCAGCAGCTCCAGCTCGTCCTCCTCGCGGGCACGCTGGGCGACCATCCGCGCGAAGTCGTTGTGGCGGCGAACGCGCTCGCGCATGCCCTCCGCGCCGATCTCCTTGAGCACGGCCCACACCGGCACGCCGCGCGCGGGCGTGGAGAAGTCGACACCCCAGTCCGCGGTGCCGCCGCCGAGCGCGCCCCACGGGGCGGCTGGATCGCCGGTCGGCTCGGCGCTCTCGTGACGCTCGCGGTCGTAGGCTCCGGGCTCGATGGTGAAGGCCCGCGCGAGGAGCTCGCCATCACGGCACACCGCCAGGCCCGTGCCCACCGGGGCTGCCAGCCACTTGTGCGGATCCACCGCGAACGAGTCGTACCGCGATCGATCGCCGAAGGCCGCCTCGACCCGCTCGTCGAGCATGCCCCAGCCGCCGTAGGCGCCATCGACGTGGAACCAGATGTCGTGATCGTGCGCGATCGCGGCCATCTCCGGCAGGGGGTCCACGATGCCGGTGTTGACGTCGCCGGCGTTGCCCACCACCGCCACCGGTGTGCGACCGGCAGCGAGGTCCTCCGCGATGAACGCCCGCAGCTGTCGCAGGTCGGCCCGGCGGTCGGCATCCAGCTCCACGATCCGCAGGTTGGCCCGGCCCAGGCCCAGCACGCCCATCGCCCGGGCCACCACGTGGTGCGTCTCCGGGCTGGCGTAGACGCGCGGCTCGGGCATCGCGCCGAGGCCGTCGAGCGCCGCGTCGAGGCCCAGCTTTTCCGCGGCGTGCTGGCGAGCCGCGCCGAGGCCGACGAGGTTGGCGGTGGAGCCACCGGAGGTGAACGTGCCCACGTACGAGGCCGGGAAGCCGAGCAGCTCGATCAGCCAGCGCACGGCCATGGTGTCGAGGTGGTTGCTCGGCTGCACCCACCAGCGCTGGGGGCTGGCCACGGCCGCCGCCAGCTGACCCGCGGCCGCGGTCGTGCTGGGCGCCGTCGTGACCCAGGACGTGAAGCCCGGATGGCCCACGCGCAAGCCCCGCGGGATGACCACGTCGCGCAGGATCGCCAGCACCGCCTCGGCACCGACCCCCGCCTCGGGCAGTGGCTCATCGAGGTCGGGCAGCCACTCCGAGCGGAGCGAGGCACGGTCGGGTCCCTCGAAGCGGTTGAAGGCCTCGAGGGCAGGCAGGATGGTGGCCACGGCTTCGTCGAGGCGATCGACCCGGGCGACGTCGGGATCGCCCTGCGGTCGGGCTGGTGCGGCGGGTCGGTATCGGTCAGCGGGAGGGTTGGTCATAGCGTCGCGATTGTAGGCTGGTGGACGGGCGGTCTTGGGCACCGCGGGGGCAGCCCAGCAGGTACGCTTCGCCGATGGAAGAGACCGCCATCCCCATCTTCGAGTTGGGCATGGTCTTCCTCGCCGCCGCGGTCTTCGGGCTGGCCGCCCGTCGTCTCGGCCTGCCGGCGGTCATCGGCTACCTGATGGTCGGGCTCGTCGCCTTCCAGCTGCTGCCCGACGAGGCCAAGCCGAGCCGCGAGTTCGTGCGCCTGCTCGCCGATGTCGGCGTGGTGCTGCTGCTCTTCGAGGTCGGCATCGAGCTGGACGTGGGGCGGCTGCGTCGCGAACACCGCTCGCTGCTGCTGGCCTCTCCCCTGCAGATCATCACCACCACGGTCCTGGCCGGGCTGGTGCTGAGCCTGCTCGGCCAGCCGCTGCCGGTGGCCATGGTCCTGGGCCTGTGCGTGGCCATGTCCTCGTCGGTCGTGGTGGTCAACATCACCCGTTCGGTCTCACGGCGCACCAACAAGCCGACCGAGCTCTCGCTGCTGGGCTGGAGCCTGCTGCAGGATCTCACCGGCGTCATCTTCGGTGCGTTCCTGCTGGCCATCTGGAACAGCGCGGAGCGCGATCCCGTGGAGGCCCTCATCGGGCTGGGCCTCTTCGCGCTCCTCGCGGTGGCCGCCGCGCGCCTCTTTCCGGCGGTGCTCGGGAGACTGCGCGACTACCCCGACCTGTTCCTGCTCGTCTCCATCGCCGCGGGCCTCCTCGGCGCGGGCATCGGCGCGGTCGTCTTCGGCATCCCCCTGGCGCTGGCAGCGTTCGTGGCTGGCCTCGTCGTCGCTGACAGCCCCATGGCCAGCGAAGCTCGCCGACGGCTGCTGCCCTTCCGCGACGTCTTCGCGGTGCTCTTCTTCGTCTCGGTAGGCTCGCTCCTGCAGGTCGACGCGCTGCTGGGCGGGCTGGGCTGGGTGCTCGTCTTCGTGGCCCTCATGCTGGGCTTCAAGACCGCGGTCATCTTCCTCTTCAGCCGCCTCGGTGGGCTGGAACGCCCGTCGCAGATCGCCACCGGCCTGAGCCAGCTGGGTGAGTTCTCCTTCGTGCTGGTGTCGCTGCTCTGGCTCGCGGGCGACGTCTCGGCCGAGCTCTACGCGGGCCTGCTGGCCACGATCACGCTCACCATCGGCGCCTCGGCGGTCGCGGTGCGCCTGCCCCTGTCCGGCTGGATCCGTGGTAGCGAGGAGCACGCCGAGGAAGCCGCCACAGCCTGATCAGTCGTCGGTCGCCGGCATGTCCGCTCGCTGACCGCGCCCGTCCAGCCACAGTCGCACCACCGACTGCAGGATGACCAGCGTACCCAGCCACAGCGAGGGCATGCCCACGACCACCGCCAGCGCCGAGGCCCACGGGCGGCGCAGCAGGAGCAGGGCCAGGGCGAACGGCAGCCGCAGGTACCAGGGCGGCCCGATGTGGATGGCGATGTGCGCCGGCTGCCGCAGCAGGTACTCGATCCACTCCGGCCACAGGTGTAGCCAGGGCAAGGTCACCAGGAGCGCGATCGCGAGGGTCACGAGCGCCTGGCGCCAGAGACGCGGCGGGATGGCGAGAGCGGGCGAGATCTTGGCCATGGCCATGAGCGTCAGCGGCTGGGCGCGACCCCTCGCGGCAAGCACGATCGATGCCGAGATGAGGTACTCGATGTTGCCTGCGAACAGCACCATCACGCTGATGGGATACAGGAACACCAGGCCCGACCACAGCCAGGAGCCCGCCACATAGCGGATGCAGACGAGGCCCAGGGCCATGATGCCGAGCTGCATGACGATGTCCGGCACCCACGCCAGCGCTCCGAAGAGCACGGCCCACGGCGGCGCGTAGCTGAACACGCCGGCATCGCCGATCTGACCCACGTACACCGGGCGCCCGGCGGCCAAGTCATCGCCGGCGCGAAGGTAGGCCGCCAGGTCGCCGCCGATCTCGAGGTGGTTCTCCGAGAGCAGGACCACGAAGGTGATGATGCCCACGGCCCAGCCGACCAGGGCCAGGACGACCCCAACGAGGTGCAGGCGGCTGGGTCGCTCGGTCATGGCCTACGAGGCTAGCGAGCGCGGCGGGTGCTGCCCGTTGGCCGAAGGTACTAGCCGCCGCTGGCCGCTGCCGGTGGGTCCTAGAAGAGCATCAGCACCGCCGCGCCGATGATGCCGCCGACCAGGCCCGCCGCCATCGGCCACACGTAGGGTGCGCGCTCCGGGGCGGCCAGCGCCCAGCCCAGGCTGTTGGTGGAGGTGTAGAGCAGGCCGCCCAGGCCGACCAGCATGATGGGCTCCGCGAGCGCCGCGTTGATCATGATGAGGAAGGCGCCGGTGATGAGCACGAGGGCCGTGCCGAACTCGGCCGCCCAGTGCCAGATCATGAGGTCGTCCGAGTCGGCCTCGCGAGCGCGCAGCAGGCCGTTCGGCGCGTCATAGCCGTGGCCGCTCATGATGTCGCGGGCCCAGATCCCGGCCATGGCCGCACCCATGATGCCGCCGAAGAGCGCGACCAGGATATGCATGGTGACTCCTTCCTCGGCCGGCGCCTACGCCGGCGGCAGCTCTCCGTCGCCGAGCATGCCGGCCTTGATGATGGCTCGCGCCTCGGCATCGACGGCCGGGTCGGCCTCGGGCATCTCATACGCCCCCAGCAGACGCTCGACCTCGGCGCTGGCGCGGGCCTCGATGTCCAGCTCACCCTTGGTCGTCCAGGTATCGCGGGAGTCGCGGTCCCACACCGGTCCCGGCAGGTGCAGCTCGGCCGGCCAGTGGTCCATCGTGTGCTCGGCCATGAGGGCGTGACCCTCGTCGAGCATCTCGCGCACGATCTCGGTGGTGGGGATGTCGCCGATGACCCGCACGTCGCGCCCGAAGTGGAGGGCCTGACCCACGATCGCGTCGTCGATCACCAGCTTGGGGAGGCTGAAGGTGAGCAGGTAGTCGAGCATGCCCACGCCGCTGGCCGAATCCAGGCCTGATTCCACCGCCAGCAGCGCACCCATGGCCGTCTCGGCACCGGCCTGGCCGTCGATCACCTTGCCCTCGCCGAAGGCCGTGTACGCCTGCGTCGGCAGGCCCAGGTGCTTGCCCATGAGCGCGCTCGCGTTGGTCAGCTTGAGCGCCTCGATGGCGGTCATCGGTGAGGTCGTGTTCTGCATGTGGAAGGCCGCTGCCGACCCGCCGAACAGGGCCGGCGCGCCGGGTTTGACGAGCTGGGTCATGGTCAGGCCCGCGAGCACCTCGGTGGTGTGGAAGGCGAGCGCCCCCAGCAGCGAGACCGGCGCGTTGAGGGCCATCAGCGTGATGGGCACGATCTCCACCGGCACCCCGGCCTCGACGTAGTCGATGAGGTTCTGGGTGGAGTCCTCGTTGTAGCTGAACTGGCCGCCGGCAGTGACCGTGCAGATGGCCATCGGCCGCGCGGCCAGGTCCGCCGCATCACGTCGGTAGAGGCTCATGAGCTGCACCAGCCGCGGCACTGCCTGCTCGCTGAAGGCGCCGCTGATGAACGACTTGGTGGTGTAGCGCAGTAGCAGGTAGAGGCGCCAGGCGTCGGAGACGAGCGGCTCGATCTCCTGCTCCGAGAAGGACGTCGCGAGCGTGCGCACGTGCTCGAGCTGGTGGCCGATCTTGACGTACTCGATGAAGTCGGGCGTGGTCGCAGCGCGGTGCTCGCCCGTGCGATGGTCGAGGATGTTGAGCCCGCTCGAACCGGGGGCGAAGTGCGTCTGGCCGGCCCCGAACTCGGCGTAGGGCTCCCCCTCGCGGTCGTAGAGCGTGAACCGTGCGGGTACGGTCTCGACGGCCGAGCGCACGGCAGCGGGCGGGAAGAGGATGCGGCCGGTGGCTTCGTCCGCGCTGAAGCCGGCGTCGAACAGGCGCTCGCGCATGGCCTCGCCCGCGACCCGCACGCCGACCTCCGAGAGGATGCGCATGGCCTCGTCGAGGACGAGGTCGAAGTGGCCGTCTTCGAGGATGCGGATGGTCGGACGCATGGGCTGGCGCTCCCCTGGTGTGGAGGTCGACGGTGGGGCTTGGCGACAGCATAGACGCTGCCGCTTCCGCCAACGGCCTCACCCGCTGACTTCGAACGGCCGACACGGGCAAGTGGCGGCGATCGTCGACCGAGGCGGCTTAGCGTCGCCCCAGTCGGGCCTGCGTGGGGCCGGTCACGGGCGGTCGCGCCGCCTCGACTCGGGCCGCCGCCGTGCGACGGGCCCAGGCGCGCACGGTGCCCGAGGGCCAGGCGGCGAAACGTAGGCGCGCGGCGATGGTGCCATCGAGCGCGGGACGCGTGCGGTCCTCCAGGGCGGCAGCGCTGAGCATCGGCACACGCTGCTGTGTCAGGGTCAGATGCAGCACGACTGGTCCGTCCCTCTTCCAGGCCCGCAGCCAGCGCACGACCACCGCAACCGCGCGCTTTGCCCGCGAGTCAGGCCAGTGTGGCAGGCGCGCAATCGATTGCACCCGGGCCGGTCGGCCTGCCGAACCCCGGGCCATTGGACACATGGTGACCGAATGCACCACGGTGCCGGCTCCTGCCGCCGAGCATCTATCCTTGCCCGGACATGTCGACAAGATACGTAGCGCTGCTGCGCGGGATCAACGTGGGTGGCCGCAACAAGGTCACGATGGCCGACCTGGCCGCCGCGTTCAGGGCACACGGCCTGGCCGACGTGCGCACCTACATCGCGAGCGGCAACGTGCTCTTCAGCTCGGATGAGCCGGACCGGGCGACCCTCAGCCACGACGTCAGGGCCCTGCTAAGCCGCGAACTCGGCTTGAACACGGTGGTCGCCCTGCGTAGCCACGAGGAGCTGCGGCGGATCGTGGCCGAGGCGCCGGCGGGCTTCGGGACCGCGCCCCGGGTCCAGCTCTGCGACGTGCTCTTCCTGCTGCCACCGCTCACGCCCGGCGACGTCCTCGCGCAGCTCTCGCTCCGGGAGGGCGTGGACGAGGCCGCTGCGGGCACGGACGTGGTCTACTTCGGGCGCCTCGCGGCCCGCCGCACCCAGAGCCGGCTCTCGCGCATCGTGTCGCTTCCGTTGTACCGGCACCTCACCATCCGCAGCTGGGGCACGACCACCCGGCTTCTGGCGCTGCTGGAGGCCTGACGCCGGAGGATTGCTGCGGTCAGCTTCCGCCGGCGGGCGCAGCCGCCGTCGCCGTTGGGTGCGGTCGGGCGCTAGAGCTCCTGCCGACGGAAGCTCCACCAGGCCAGCGCGAGGGCCAGGCCGATGATGGCCGCGTTGACCACGAGCGGACCGATGAGTGGGTCGGGCAGGTTGCCGATGGCCAGCTCGTCGGCGAGACCCCACAGGCCCGTGGGCAGGTAGGGCGCGATCGATGTGATGACCGAGAGGAACCCGCCGAGCAAGAGGGCCGCCACGCCGATGCCGCCGGCCACCAACGCGGACGGAGCCAGCACGGAGGCCGCGAAGGTGATGGCCGCGAAGGCCGCCAGCGAGAGCCACAGCATAGCCATGGCGGCCACGAAGCCGGCGAGCGGCAGCGGCTCGAAGAGGACCGCGGTGTAGAACCAGCAGGCCACGCCGGCGAGGGCCGTGGCCAGCGCCAGCAGCAGCCCGAGGGCCACGACCTTGGCCGCCAGGAAGGCGTCGCGACCGATGGGCTTGGTCAGCAGGAAGACCGCGGTGCCCCGCTCCTTCTCACCGGCCACGCTGCCCATCGCGATGAGGATGGCGATGAAGGTGCCGAACTGGCCCAGGTTGCGCGTCAGCTGGCGCACGGCATCGCCCGCCACCGGCTCGGGGATGGCAGCCTCCAGGCCGGTCCCACCGGCCGCGCTCACGATCTCCTTGATGTAGCGCGCGACCACCGGGGAGACGAGTCCCAGCAGGGTGAACACGATGAGCACGACCGGAAGCCGCCGCGTGCGCACCATCTCCGTGAGCTCCTTGCGCAGGAGCAGGCCGAAGCCGTGCATCACTCAGCCGTCCCCGTCGACGGCGGTGCCGCCAGCTGGGGCGCTCGCCGCCTCAGCCGTCGCGGCTTCGCTGGCCGCGGCGCGCGCGGCCCCGTTCACGCCGACCAGGGCCAGGAAGACGTCCTCCAGGCTGGGTCGCACGTGCTCGAAGCGGGACAGGCGCACTCCGGTGGCCACGACGGTGGGCAGGGCACCCGCGGCGGCCGCCCCGGCATCGGACACGAGCACTCGGATGAGCCCGTGCTCGTGGCGCACGTCACGGCTCCACGGGGCTGCCGCGAGCTGCTCCAGCAGGGCGGCCACGGCGGCATCCTGCCCCGGCTCCGGGTCCAACTCGATGACCGGCTTGGCGTGTCGCGCGAGGAGCTCGTCGATGGGCGCCTCGGTCACCAGCCGGCCGCGGTCGAGGATGGCGACCCGGTCGCAGACCCGCTCGACGTCATTGAGGATGTGCGTGCTCATCACGATCGTGACCGTGCCTCGAAGGCTGCCGATGAGCTCCAGCACGTCACGCCGTCCGGTGGGGTCGAGCGCGCTCGCGGGCTCGTCGAGGAAGAGGACGCGCGGACGGGGCAGCATGGCCTGTCCCACGCCGAGACGCTGGCGCATGCCGCCCGAGTAGCCGCCGATGCGCCGGTCGGCGGCCTCCGTCAGGCCGATGACCTCGAGCGTCTCGTCCACGCGCGTCTTTAGCGAGTCACCTTCCACGCCGTAGGCCCGGCCGGCCAGCTCGAGCAGCTCGCGTCCGGTCATCCAGCGATAGAAGCGCGGGTCCTGGTCGAGGTAGCCGATGCGCGAGGAGAGCGCCAGGCCGCCCTCGGCGATCGAGACGCCATCGACGGTCGCCGTGCCGGCCGTCGGCCGACCCAGCCCCGTGAGCAGGCGCAGGGTCGTGGTCTTGCCGGCGCCATTGGGGCCCAGGAACCCGAAGACCGACCCACGGGGCACCACCAGGTCGAGGCTGTCGAGGGCCACGATGTCGCCGAAGCGTTTGGTCAGGCCGTGGGTCTCGATGGCGGGCGCGGAGCTGGCGTCCGCACCGTCGATCCGCGATGGATCGGTCATGTCTCCTCGCGCCCGAAGAGGAAGTAGATCACGGGACCGATGAAGCCGATGAGGACGATGACGATGCCCCAGATGATCTTGTTGTCACCCCGCACCTGGCGACCCGGGCGGGTGAGGTCGTACAGGCCCCAGATGAGCAGCCCGAGCTCGAGTACCACGAGCGGCGTGATGACGAGCAGGAGGTTCGAGTCCATGTCTTGCGGGATCCCCTCACAGCGGCGACAGCGGGTGGCAGCGAGCCACGTGGAAACCGAAGCACGACGACTCGTTCTGAGGCGTCCGCACTCGCGGTGCGCTGCCCATCCCGGAGTGTCCTTCGCATGGGCCGAGTGGGTAGTGCCGAACAGCCCGCCGGCGGTCGACTTCGGTCACGCCACAGGCCGGTCTTCTGCCCACGGGCGCGGCTTCGGTGGCGCCGTCCTCCCCGGACGAGGGCTGGTCGCCGGTCTCGGCAGCGTGCCCGGTGGCCCCGTCCCGATGTCGTGGCCTGGCTCATGATGTAAGAGATACTTGACATCATGTCTGGCGTAGGTTACAACTGTGCATGTCACACATCTTTGACACACAGGAGCCGACCCATGACCTTCCGCGCCAAGTTCGCGACCGCCTTCCTGGTCATCCTCTGCGTGTTGCCGGGGCTCTACTTCCTCCAGCTGCTGCCGCAGGTGGGTTCGACCCCGGTGGGCCAGATCGAGTACCAGGTGCCCCTGCTGGCCATGCTCGTGGGCGTCGTCGCCGCGACGGTCGTGGCGGTCGTCGTCATCAGCGTCCGCTCCGCCCGGCGGAACGAGCCCGTCGACGAAGAGGACGAGCGCGACCGGCTCATCGACATGCGCGGTGACCAGGTCGGCAGCTACGTCCTCGTCGGCGCCGCCGTGGCCGGCATCGGGCTGGCGCTGGCAGAGGCCCAGTTCTTCTGGATCGCCAACGGCGTGCTCGCCCTCACCGTGGCCGCGGGCATCGTCCGCTGCGCGGTGGTGCTGAACGCGCATCTGCGGGGGATCTGAGCGATGGTCAAACCGACTCGCGTCACGAACGACATCCGCGCTCGGCGCTTCGCGGCGGGCGAAATGACCCAGGCCGATCTCGCGCGACAGGTCGGGCTCACACGCCAGACCATCATCGCCATCGAGCAGGGCCGCTACAGCCCATCCCTTGAGGTGGCCTTCAAGATCGCCCGTGTCCTGGGTACCTCCATCGAGGAGGTGTTCCACTACCCCACGGAGCCGGGCCCTGCGTCCGGCAACCACTGAGCGGATAGCTTCAGCACGTGGCCGCGTTCCCCGACGAGTACCAGGCGTATCGACGACGCGTGCCCCAGCTCGTTCCGGGCCTGCGCACGATCCGGCGCGACCTCGAGGAACGGGGCTGACAATCGCGCAGCGCTGCGGTATACCTTCTCTGCGACCGATGAGATGGAGGACGGATGTTCCCCGGGGGGCCGGTCCCACAACGGAGGGCAGCCACCCAGATGGCATCAAATCGTACCTACGCGGTCTTCGGCACAGCCGTGCTGATGGCCTCGCTTGCCGGGCCCGTGGCGGCACAGGAGCCGACCATCGAGGTCGTGGCCCAGGGCCTGAACAACCCCCGCGGCGTGGCGGTCGCCGCGGACGGCAGCGTCTACGTGGCCGAAGCCGGCATCACTGGCGACACCTGCCTCGAAGACGCCGCCGTGGGCGACAGCGAGGGCGGCGGCATCTGCTACGGGCCGACCGGCGCCATCACCCACATCACTGCAGAGGGCCAGGAGCAGGTCGTGAACGGCCTGGTGTCGGTGGGCTCCCCGCAGGATGCCGGAGGCGTCTCGGACGTCGCGCCGGCCGATGATGGCACGCTCTACTTCGTCATGAACCTGGGCGCCGACCCGGCCATCCGCGAAGGCATGCCTGCAGAGCTGCAGGACGCGGGCTGGCTGATGAAGGTCGCGCCCGGCGGCACGCCCGAGCGCGTGGCCGATGTGGCCGCCTTCGAGAGCGCCAACGACCCCGATGCGGGCGAGGGTGGCGAGGTCGATTCCAACCCCTACGCGCTGGCCATGACCGACGGCGGCTTCGCGGTCGCCGATGCCGGTGGCAATGACGTCCTCCATGTCGCTGACGACGGCACCGTCTCGCTCATCGCGTCCATCCCGGTCACGATGCACGAGTACTCGGCCGAGGAGCTCGCGGCCATGGGCGGACCGGCGGAGGGTGGCGCGCCCGACGAGGCCATGCCGGCCGAAAGTGGCGCGCCCGACGAGGCCATGCCGGCCGAAGTGGCGCGCCCGACGAGGCCATGCCGGCCGAAGTGGCGCGCCCGACGAGGCCATGCCGGCCGGCCAGCAGATGGTCCCCGTGCCTGTCCAGGCCGTCCCCACGTCGGTGACGGTGGGTCCGGACGGGGCCCTCTACGTGGGACAGCTGACCGGAGGACCGTTCCCCGTGGGCGGTGCTTCTGTCTGGCGCGTGGCCGATGGTGAGGATCCGACCGAGTACGCCACCGGCTTCACCAACATCATGGGGCTCGGCTTCGCGCCCGATGGCACCCTCTACGTGGCCGAGCTCGTGCACGAGGGCCTGATGGGTGTGTTCGCAGGTGGTCAGCCGCCGATCGGAGCCGTGATGAGCGTGGCTCCCGGAGGTGGCGAGCCCACGCTGGTGGCCACGGGCGAGCAGCTCATGGCCCTCGGCGGCCTCGACGTCGACGCAGACGGGTCCGTCTATGTCTCCACCGGCACCATCCTCGGTGAGGGTGCCGGGACCGTGGTCAAGATCACACCCTAGCTAGCTCCCAGCGGTTCGACCGCCATGGACGAAGGCCCGCCGTATCCAGGCGGGCCTTCGTCGTACCCAGGCGGCTCGTCGCCGCGGGGCGGTCAGCCTGGAGGCACGCCGTCTCCGGGCGCCGTCAGCGGGATCCAGAACCAGAACTCCGAGCCGCCGCCCGGCCCGTCGCGAAAGCCGATCTCGCCGCCCTGCGACGAGACAGCCGCAGCGGCCGTGGCCAGGCCCAGGCCGTGCGTCGTGGAGCCCTGCCGACGCGCAGCGAAGGGCACGAATAGCTGGTCTCGCAGGGCCTCGTCCACGCCCGGTCCCTCGTCGACCACCGTCACCATCACGCCCGCCCGGACCGGCTCGCCGGCAGGCGCGACCCGTGCCGAGAGCCAGACGGTGCCGCCGTCGGGGGAGTAGCGCACCGCGTTCGAGAGCAGGTTTGCCAGGGCCTGGTGGAAGCGCACCTCGCTGATGCGGACCGGCACCTCATCGACGGTTGTCTCGATGCGGATGCGACGCATGCGCGACGGCCACTCCACCTCCTGCTCGGCCCGGGCCACGAGCATCGGCAGCACGTGCTCGGTGACCACATCGTCGCGGCCCCGCGACTGCGCCTCGGCCAGGGCCAGCAGCGAATCCGCCAGCTCGCCCAGGGCCACCGCGTCCAGCCTGATGTCATCGAGCCCGCCTCGCGTGGCAGTGTCGGCGTCGGTCCGCCGCAGCAGCTGTTCGGTGCGCATGCGCATCGAGCTGATGGGCGTGCGCAGGTCGTGGGCCGCGCCGGTGATGAAGGCCCGCTCCCGCTCGACGCTCTCCTCGACCCGGGCGAGGAATTGATTGAGCGTAGCCGCCAGTCGGCCCACCTCATCTTCGGGCTGCCCGACGGGCAACCGCCGGCCAAGTTCATGTGGGCCGATCGCATCCGCCTCCCGCTGGAGCCGGCGCATCGGCGTCAGGGCCCGGCCCGCGAGCCACCAGCCGCCCACCAGGGAGCCGGCGACGGCGATGGCGCCGATGAGGAGCAGCATCTCGAGCGAGCGCGCGGCGCTCCGTTCGTAGGTCGCGAGCGAGCGGCCGACGGTCACGACCCGGCCGTCCGCGAGCGACAGGCGATAGAAGCCGTACTCGGGCCCGCCTGCGACGAGCGCGTGGACCGAGGCCCCGGTCGGCAGCTCGGGCATTCGCGCGGGGGCGCCCGGGCCAGCCTCGCGCGCACCGCCGGGATCCTCCACGAGGGTGAAGATGTCGCGCGTCGTCGGCTCGTCCAGCTCCAGGACGCTGCTGCCCTCCTGCAGCTGCTGGGCCACGTCGGTGGCACGTACCTGCAGGGCCTCCATGGCCGAACGGCGAAGGCCCGATTCCACCTGCCACCACACCGTGACGGCGACCACCACCACGAGCAGCATGAAGGTGAGCCCGTACCACAGCGTGAGGCGCCCACGGATGGTCACTCCCCTGGCCCGCCCCCATCGGCAGCGCGCAGGATGAAGCCGGCGCCACGGACCGTCTCGATCGTGGGCGCCCGCGGCGAGGAGCGCAAGGTGGCACGGATCGCCGACACGTGGACGTCGATGACGTTCGAAGCGCCCTCCCAGGCCCAGTCCCAGACGTGCTCGGTGATCTCTTCGCGGGACACGAGCTGGCCCTGGCGGCGGGCCAGCAGCTCCAGGATGGCGAATGCTCGACCGGCGATGGGCAGCACGTCGCCATCGATGCTGACACGCCGCGTGGCAGGGTCCAGCTGCATCGCTCCCACCAGCAGGATGGTGGGTCGCTCCGCCTGACCGCGTCGAAGCAGCGCCCGCAGGCGCGCGAAGAGCTCCTCCAGGGAGAAGGGCTTGGCCAGGTAGTCGTCCGCGCCCGCGTCGAGGCCGCGAACACGGTCGCCGATCTCGGCGTGCGCGGTGAGGATGAGGATCGGGGCCCACACGCCCGAATCACGCAGGGACCGACAGAGGTCGATGCCGTCCCCATCGGGCAGGCCCAAGTCAAGGATGATGGCGTCGTAGGGGACCTCGGTCGCCATCCAGCGGCCATCCTCGGCACAGGCCGCGATGTCGACCGCGTAGCCCTCCGAACGCAGTGTCGGGGCCAGGGCCTCGGTCAGCCGTTCATCGTCCTCGATGAGCAGGACACGCATGCTTCACCCCTGGCCAGCTTGCCCGGACCGGACCGGGTGGCTCGCAGGACCGGCGCAGCTCGACCACGACCATCATCCCTCCTGCGGCCCTGGCCTGCTCGTCTCGCATGGCGCAGGCCCCAGGCGATTTACGCTTCCTTCATGCAGGCCCTGTCAACCTCGATCTTGTCGAGGCGATGATCACGCCGCTGGCGACGGCTCGCGCAAAGGAGACGGACGATGACGAGCGCATACCCTAAGCACGAATTCATCACCGATTGGATCGATCGGCCATCGAGCGAGCCCCTCGACGGTGCGAGCATGCAGCTACGGACGGTATCGGTGTGGCCCCGGTTCGATCGCGGGAAGGCGCGGCAGACCCACGCTGATCGTCGGGCGACCGCTCGCCCGGCGCTGGTCCGGAGCGGCAGCGGCCTCGATCGGCCCCCAGGCTGCTCGTAGACGAACGACAGCGGATCTGACGTCGCGCTGACCTCCGTCACCTTCCCGCCGGCGCGATTCGGCAGTCGCCGCCCAGCACCGCTACTCCCCGCTGAAATCCGGTGGCCGCTTCTCCAGGAATGCGTCGATGCCCTCCTGGTAGTCGGGCGAGTCGTAGGCGGCGCGGCGCAGGGCCTGGATGCGCTCGAACGACTCCGGCGGCAACGGGTGCGCACCGGCGAGCGAGCGCAGCTGCTCCTTCATGATGTGCAGGACGTGCGGCGACAGGCCGACGATGTCGTCGGTCAGCGCCCGGGTGGTCGCCTCCAGCTCGCCCGGCGGCACGACCCGGTTGACGATGCCATAGCCGGCCAGGCGCGCGGCGGCCATGGGCCGAGCCGTGAACAACAGCTCCTTGATGACGTGCATGTCCACGACCTTGAGCAGGTTCATGGTGCCCGCGAGGTCATAGGGCACGCCCAGCCGTGCCGGGGTCAAGGCGAACGTGGTGCCCTCGGCCGCGACGATCAGGTCGCAGGTGAAGGCAAGCTCACAGGCACCGCCCCAGACGCTGCCCTCGACGAGCGCCACGATCGGTGCCGGCCAGTGCTCGATGTGCCGCACGAGCCCGCGGATGGGATCGTCATAGGTCAGCGGATCGCGCCCCGCCCGCGGCAGCTCACGTACGTCATGGCCGGCTGACCAGACGCGCGAGCCCGGCTCCGCACGCAGGATGGCGACCCGGGCTCTCGGTGGCCGAGCCTCGGTGAGGGCCGCATCGAGCTCTCTGATCAACCCGCGCGAGAGGGCGTTCACCGGTGGCGCCGTCATGGTGATGGTCGCGACGTGGTCGGCCACGTCGAGCGAGACGAGCGAGGTCATGCGAGTGGAGCCTCCGGGCCGGTGGACGAGGGTCGAGGAGTGCTGGGGAGCGCGCGTTCCCAGCGTAGCGGAGTGCGGACCCGGGTCCGGGATCAGCCCGCGCCTTTCAGTCCGCGGGTCGTGGCTCCGCGAGGGCTGCCACCACCGTTACCGGCATGCTGGCACCGAGCACCTGGCCGTCCCCGTCGAGCGCCCGCAGGACCACGACCGCGGAGTCGGCCGGCAACGCGACGGCCGTCTCGAAGCCGGTCCGCACGGTCGTTCCCAGGTCGGCGAGCGTGTCTGCGTCGGGCCCTCCCAGTAGCTGCCAGGCGGCCACCTCCGTGGCGCCGTTCCAGCTGACCCACGCGACCGTGCGGTCGCCCTCCCGACCCACGGCCACGATCGGGTCGTCGAGCGGCTGAGCGGACCACGGCAGTCGGAAGGAGCGGTAGGACGAGTAGCCGGGCGGCATGGACACGTCGTATGTCACCGCGTCGTCCGCACCGTAGCTCGTGACCAGGTTGGAGCTGCCCCAGCCGATGGTGGCCGAGCCATCACCGTTGATGGTGAAGTTGCCCTGGCTCGACGAGTTGGTCGCCCGGGGCGGCGCCAGCTCGCGCACCAGCTCAGCCGTGCCCGCGTCCTCGTCCAGGCGGAACACGAGGCCACGCGGCTGGATCGGGTCATCGTTGTCGGCGGTTGCGTTGTCGAAGAGCGAGATCGTCCCGTCCCCGTGCCAGCGTGCGTCGTGCTGCTTGTGGAAGACCGCCTCCTCGGGCAGCGCGAAATCACTCGATGCACCGCCCAGTCTCCAGACCACCTCGCCGGTCTGGCGCGAGACCTTGTAGACCGTGTCGGTGTGGCGGGCGCTGAGGATGAGGTCGCCGTTGCCGTCGAGTTCGACCGAGTTGAGGTGGAGGTAGTCCCATGGACCGTCATCGGGCAGCTCGTGGACGGACTCGGCCAGGGGGATGTGATCGGATGCTCGCCACTGCCAGAGCGGTCGACCCGTCGCGATATCCCGCTGCTCGACGAGGTAGTCGTCGATGAGCTGCCCGTCGATCTCCACGCGGTCGAGCGCAAAGACGTAGGCCGTAGCGTCGGGGGCGATGAGGAACTCGTGCAGGTCGGCGGGGTGGCGGCCGGTTCGCAGTCGTGCGATCTCGCGGTAGGAGTCGTCCATGAGGACGTACTCGCCGTCGCCGAGGCCACGGTCGATGACGCCCTCCCACCAGGCCAATGCCGGCTCGCCGGCGTAGGTGACCGGTCGGACGCCGAGGGCGGAGCGACCGGGTGCGCGATGTAGCCACACCAGCTCTCCGGTGACGTCGTAGATCATCAGACCCTCGGCGCTGTCGCCGTAGCGGCCGGTGATGAAGAGCGGGTCGTCGCCGGCCGCGTCGGTGGCCTCGATGGTCAGGCGCGGCGCGCGCAGGTCCGGGCGCGAGTGATAGGCAAGGAGGACATCAGGTGACGGCAGATTGGGGCCTGGCGTCGGCGTCGGTCCCACCTCCGGCGCGGGGGTCGACGTGGCCTCCGCTGCGAGGGTCGACGTGGCAGGGTCGGCTGCCACGGACGCCGAGGTGACGAGCAGCATCGCTGCTGCCGCACAGAGGATGGCGCTGCGCGCGCCGACCGACCGGGAGTTCCAGAACATCGCCACCCTGACCTCCTGCACCAAGTCGCCGCAGTCCGGCATCGGCACAGGGTACGTCGTCCAGCGTTGGAAGACGCCGGGGTCGCGCCGAGGACAGCGGAGCTCGACCAACGGCGCGGAGCCGTGAGCCGCATGCTCGCGACGCGAGGTTCCAGGCCATTTCCGGTCGGTGCGCGATCACGTCAGGTATGTGCGCGGGAAGCAAACCGGCCCAGCACTACTCGGCGGCCGCACCAGTCGGCGGCAGCACACACGGCGGCCGCACTACTCGGCGGCAGCACCAGTCGGCGGCCGCACTACTCGGCGGCATGCCGGCCTCCCAGCAACAACGGGGACGACGGCTCTCGAAGAACCGGCGGACGGACTCCGCTCGGGACCCATGGGCACGAGTCGCGGGATGTAATCTTGTCGTGGTCTGATCAAGGGGGGCCGGGAACCGCAGGCCGGCCACCTGGGAAGATGAGGGCCGCACGCGGAGCCGGAAGCCACTGCCGGCCCTCCGAGGAGGATCGCGAATGGATCGCCCGTCGATGCAGGGATCGGTACCTGCGGCAGCGCTCTTGCCGCTTCGGTTCTTCCTTGGGCTCACGTTCGTGTATGCGGGCCTGGACAAGCTGCTTGACCCCGCCTTCCTTGACGCGGCATCGCCCAGCGGCATCAACGCCCAACTAGAGTCATTCACGCACGTCTCGCCGCTGGCACCACTCATCGAGATGGTCGCGCTGCCTGCGCCGACCGCGATCGGCGTGCTCATGGCCCTCGGCGAGATCGCCGTCGGGCTCGGCGCCCTGAGCGGGATCCTCTACCGGCTCTCCGCGCTCGGTGGCGCCTTCATCTCGTTGACCCTCTTCCTGACCGCGTCGTGGACGGTGCACCCCTTCTACCTCGGGAACGACCTCCCTTACATGGTGGGTTGGATCACGCTCGCGGCAGCAGGGTCGGGCGGTGTGCTCGAGCTCGGCTCGCGGCTGCGTCTGGGTCGGCCTGGCCGCGTCAAGACGACCGGACCGTCGACGGACGAAGCCGCCGATTCCCCCGGGCGGCGGGTGTTCCTCGGTGCCTTGGTCCTGGGTGGCGCGACGCTGATCCTGGCCTCACTGGCCAGTGGCCTGCGCTGGCTGATGCCGGCGAGCAAGAGCCCAGACGCCCTCGGAGCGCCATCGGCGACGTCGGAGCCAGGCGTCTCGGGCAGCCCCGCGGCGTCCGCGCCCGCTGCCACCCCCGCCGCGAGCGCCGCCGCGGGCTCGACCGCGCTGGGTCCGACCGTGGCCAACGTGAGCGACTTCGCTCAGCGGTCGGCCATCGGTTTCACCGATCCCGCCTCGGGCGATCCAGCCGCTCTGATCAAGCTCTCCGACGGTACGTTCGTGGCCTACGACCTCATCTGCACCCACGCAGGCTGCACGGTCACCAACTGGGACAGCAAGCTGCAATATCTACGGTGCCCGTGTCACGGAGCCACGTTCGATGCGGCACACGGCGCCCGGGTGGTGGGAGGCCCTGCCCCGCGCCCGCTACCCGAGATCACCCTGGGCATCGAGCCCCAGACGGGCGCGATCACCGTGGCTTCCTGACCGAACGCGGTGGCCGGGGCCGAAATCGAGGCGTAGAGTCAACGGCGTCAAGTTGATGGTGGTGGCAATCGTGGGAGGCAGGTCATGCGCCGACGTTCGGGTCAAGCATTTCTGTCCGCACTGCTCGTGGCGGGCGCGCTAGGGTCCGCCGGAGGCATCGCAGCGGCCCAGGAAGCAACGGCCCAGGAACCTGAGTGCGCCCGCGCGATGTGGGCGATGCCCATCGAGACGGTCGAGCTGCCCGATGGCTGGGCTTGGTCATCATTGACGGCGCAGATGGACGGCGGATGGAGCGGGAGCATCGAGAAGGGTCTGCCCGACTCGGAGGGCACGTCCGACTTCGAGGACAAGACCGACGACATCTATTTCGATCTCGAATGCAATCCCGACCCACAGGCCTTCATGGAGGCCCGCAGCCGCGTGCGATCAGTGTGGCCAGACCGCTACGGTGACGTCGAAGCCGTCGAGGTCGGCGACCAGAGCGTCGCGTTCGAGTACGCGAACGGGATCGGCCTGGACTGGGCCCACGGCATGGTCTACGGGACCGTCTACGGAGCTGACAGTGCGGGCGCGGCAGCTATCGAGGACTTGGCCCTCGCTTTGGACGCCGTTCTACCGTAGCCCGCACTCGCCGCGCGTTCGCCAACGGGCTGCTCTTGCGGCGTCCGGAGACGGTCCCAGGCCAGTCTTGTCCAGCCCCGCTGGAGCTTGAACCTGGAGCAAGAACCATGCATTCGAATGGGGCGATGTCGACGACGACCGGCGCAAGTGCGACGTCGATCCCGAGACCACATCGGGGTCCGTGTTCGTGGCAGGCACGCAAACGACGAGTCCGGCGTGCCGGAGGCCCGGGATGTGCTTGAGACGACGCACACCCTGGCACCTCGACGACCCGGTGGCGCCGGTTTCTGTCGCTGGTGTGCCCCTGAGACACATCCTGTTCCGGTCGGTGCGCGATCACGTCAGGTATGTGCGACTCCACGGTCACGGTATCGCGAAGAGCCGAAGACTGCGGCGTGGGTCCGGCGCCTACCGGCGCGGGTTCGTGGCCGCGAAGATCGCCATCGAGCCGACCGTCGCGAGGTCCACTCGTTCGAATGATCCCTCGAGAACCTCGCGGAGCCCGTCCTCGGAGTCCTGGAGATTGTCGAAGGTGCCCCGCTGGTTGTTGCGCTCGAGCACTCGTCTCGCCAGCCAATTGTGCCGACCGGATGTCCCGAGGATCGTCGAGCCGAAGAAGACGCCGCTCGGCGACAGGACGGCGGCCACATTGGCCACGGCCCCGGCCTTGCGCGACAACGGGCCCGGCAGGCAATGGATCACGCCGTTCATGGCCGCGGAGTCGAATGGACCGTCCATGGGAAGCGGCTTCAACACGTCCGCCTCGACCGTCACGCACGCCAATCGCACGAGACGCCGGGAGGCATGGTCAAGGACGTTCGGATTGGGGTCGAGGAGTGTGACCGGGGTGCCCTCGGGCAGGCCGGCCCGCTCGAGGAAGTAGCCCGTGCCGGGACCCACGTCGAGGTGTCCTGGACGAGTGAAATCGACGGTATGGCTCCACGAGGTGCTTCGTGGAGCACCGCCAGATGAACCGGGTAAAAGCACCGAGGACCACGGGGTCGTAGATCTTCAAGAAGAACGGGGTGTACTCGCTCTGGCCCGCGTACGCGGGGTCATTCCGATCCATCGAGCTCGAACGATCCTCGACTGCTCTCGCGGCCCCCTGGATCGCCACAGGATGACATATGAAGTGTTGTGACACGGGCAGGGGGATATCGGCTGTCACGTGGCGATCCCAACTCACGAACGGAGACCCGTCGATCGAGGGACGGGGCCCCTGGACTGCCCTCTCTGCCAGCATGAGGTGAGACACCCGTACCCCCGCTACATCTGAGCAGAGGGCGGGAAACAGGAGAAGTCCCATGCTGAGCACGCAGACCCCGCTGAACGGGCGGGTGCATGCTGGACCCATGCCCGACCCAGAGGTCCCCGAACGTCCGGTCCGCCGACGCTTCAGCGCCCAGTACAAGCTCGACATCCTCGCCGAGATCGACGCTGCCGAGCCCGGTGGCATCGGTGCCATCCTGCGCCGTGAGGGCCTCTACTCGAGCCACCTCGTGGACTGGCGACGGGCCCGCGAGCGCGGTGCCCTCGAAGCGTTGGCTCGGCCGTCTGGTCGCCCCCGGCCGAATCCGCTGGCCAAGGAGGTCGACCGCCTCACCCGCCAGAACACCCGGCTCGAGCAGCGGCTCGCGACCGCCGAGCGCATCATCGAGATCCAGGGAAAAGTCTCCGAGCTCCTGGGCATCCCGCTGGCCCAGCCGAGCGAAGACGACGAGCGCGGGTCCTGATGACGACGGCCCTCGCGGTCGCACCCGAGATCGGCCTGGCCCCCGCCTGCCGGGCCCTGGGGGTCAGCCGTGCCACGGCCTACCGGCACCGCAGCCCCAAGCTGGGATCCGAGCGACGGCGACGCCCGAGGCCGGTCCTGGCCCTCTCCGAGCAGGAGCGGGCCGCGGTGCTCGAGCAGCTCCACAGCGAGCGCTTCGTCGACGACTCACCGGCCCAGGTCTATGCCACGCTGCTCGACGAGGGTACCTACCTCGCCTCGGAGCGCACGATGTACCGGATCCTCGCCGCCCAGGGCGAGAGCCGGGAACGGCGAGCCCAGCTGCGCCATCCCGCCTACGTCAAGCCCGAACTCCTCGCGACCGGACCGAACCAGCTCTGGAGCTGGGACATCACGAAGTTGAAGGGCCCGGTGAAGTGGACCACCTACGCCCTCTACGTGCTGCTCGACGTCTTCAGTCGCTACGTGCCCGGCTGGCTGCTGGCCCAGCACGAGAGCGGCGTCCTCGCCGACCGGCTCATCGCCGAGACGGTCGCCAAGGAGGGCGTCACGTCGGGGCTCACCATCCATGCCGACCGAGGCAGTTCGATGACGAGCAAGCCGGTCGCCTTCCTGCTCGCGGACCTGGGCATCACCAGGAGCCATAGCCGGCCGCACGTGAGCAACGACAACCCCTTCAGCGAGGCCCAGTTCAAGACGCTCAAGTACCGCCCCGGCTTCCCTGACCGCTTCGGTTCCATCGAGGATGCCCGGGCCTTCTGCCGTTCGTTCTTCAGCTGGTACAACGAGGAGCACCGCCATGGCGGCATCGGCCTGCTCACACCCGGGATGGTCCACCGCGGCCAGGGTGAGCAGGTCCGTGCCACTCGACAGGCCGTCCTGACCGACGCCTACGCCACCCATCCCGAGCGTTTCGTGCGCAAGCATCCCGAGCCACCGAAGCTGCCGACCGCCGTCTGGATCAACCCGCCGAAGGAGGTGCCATCGAGTCAGTGATTCCGTGACCCGGGTGTCTCATCGGGCTTGACAGGTTCCGCTGCGGCGGGTGCCACGAACCCTACTGATCGGGATCCTGCTCCATGGGCGGCTCGGGCTGGGGCGGCAGACTGATGCCGAATGGATCACCCGACAGATCACCGCCGTCGACGGTGGGCTCTTGGGTGCCAAACTGCCACCCGCCGCTGGCCACCACATGGAGTGCCTGTCGCGCTGGGCGTGCGAGGTTCAGAGATGCCGCATCGTGCGGCCCGGCGGTTCAAGCCCCCCGCAGGGCGGCCAGGATGTCGCCCCATTCCCGGTCCTGCGGATCGCCGGCGCCCCGGGCGAGGATGGTGCCGTCGTGGGTCACGACCAGCGCGTGGACCTCCTCACCACCCTCGATCGCAAGGGAACGCTGGAAGCCGCCCACGTCCGTACAGCTCCACGACGGCTGTGGGCAGCACGCCGGTGAGACCCGGCGGCGTCGGCGGCACCCCATCCGCCGATCGCCGATCGCTGCTACCTGGCGCATCCCGCATCAGACCTATCCGAGCGGGCAAGTGCCCAAGGATCTTGGCGCGGGACATGCATGCCGGCGCTTGACCTTGGCACCGCGAAGTCGGGTAGCTCTGGTGGGCCCCTTCGGCTCTCGACAGGTGTGCGACACGCGACTACGCTGGCATCGACGGTCAGCCCGAGCGGCGAGACCGGCTCGCGGGGCCGACCCGTCAAGGGGGGACTCCCATGGGGTCTGCACGCACCAAGTGCCGGCTGGCGGTGGCCAGCGTCGTGGCATTGCTCGGCTCGTTGCTGCTCGCCAGCGCCGGCAGCGCTCTGGATTGCGATATCACCTTCCCCGTCGGTGGTGGCTCGATCGCGTCGCTCACGGACGGCCAAGTCGCGTGTGGCGGGCCCGGGGCGGACTCGATCGGGACCATGGACGGCGGCGTCTTCCTCGGACGCGGCGGAGAGGACCGTGTCGGCACCCTGGCAGGTGGCAAGTTCGTGGGCGGCCGTAGCTACGACGCCGTCTACTACGTCGAGGCCGGCCGCTTCTACGGCGGCGGTGGCACCGACCACGTGCTCTACTACGTCCACGACGGCCTCGTCGTCGGCGGCCCGGGCAACGACCGGGTCGAGCGGCTCGAGGGCGGCGTCTTCAAGGGCGGCCCCGGCGACGACCGGGTCCGATACCTCTCCGGGGGCACGTTCTACGGTGCCGGCGGGGTTGACTCGGCGCCACTCGTCTACGCCGCGGGCGTCTTCAGGGCCGGCCCGGGCGCCGACTACGTCATGTGGCTCCGCGATGGCGGCAAGTTCATCGGCGCCAAAGGTGCCGACAGGGTCACCCAGGACCTCCGTGACGCGACCTTCAAGGGCGGTGCCGGCACCGACTCGGCGAAGGTCGGAATCTGTAGCGGCACGGAAGTGCTCACGGGCGTCGAGAAGGTCTCGAAGGTTCCCTGCGAGTAGCCTCACGCGTCAGCGGAGAGCAGGAGGAGCGACATGCTCGGTCGGGCTGGAGCCGGTCCGTCGGTAGTCCTCGCGTCCATCGGGGCCCTGGTGCTCGCCGGCACCATGCTCACGCCGACCGCGGCATCCTCTCCTCGCGCCTGCCGGGTGACCGACCTGGACACGGGCCGCTCGACGGGCAGCCTCCAGCGGGCGGTGCGAGCCGCCTCGAAGGGCGATCGGCTCATCGTGAAGGGCACCTGCCGCGGTGTCACCCGAATCAGCAAGCACCTGCGCATCCGCGGCATGCAGACCGCGACCTCCGGACGGCCCGTCCTGGACGGCGCCGGCGAGGGCACGGTGCTGAAGGTCGGGGCCAACGCCTCGGTCACCCTCGCAAACCTGACGATCCGCCATGGTGTCGCCGTCCGGGGCGGCGGCATCCACAACCGCGGCATCCTGGTCCTGCGCGACGTCGTCGTTCGGGCCAATACCGCGACCGAGCTCGCGGGCGGCATCTGGAACCACGCCGGCGCGATCCTCAAGCTGCGGGGCACCAGCGTCGTTCGCGGGAATACGTCAGCCTCAGGGGGCGGTGGCATCGCCGATCTCGGTACCCTCTGGTTGGCGGGCTCCAGCAGCGTCCGCGGGAACAGCGCCGACGAGTACGGGGGCGGCGTCCACGTCTCGTATCAGGCCACCATGGTCATGAAAGGCTCCACTGCGATCACGGGCAACAGCGCGGTGGGCGTCGACGTGTTCACCCCACGTGGAGGGGGAGTCGATACCAATGGCATCGTGACGATGCGGGACTCCAGTGTGATCAGCGGCAACTTCTCTGCGAGGCTCGGGGGCGGGGTCCACATCGACCCGATGGGCTCACTCGTCTTGCGGGACATGAGTTCCATCCATGACAACGAGGCGGCCGATGGTGGAGGGGTCTTCGCGTCCGGCGGCAGGCTCGACGGGCTCCGCCTGCCGCCGGACGCGGACCCCAACGTGTACGACAACATCCCCGATGACTGCCACGCGATGGAGGAATACTACGGCGAGGCCGACACGGGGTCTGCGGGTGACATCGCGTGCGATGGTCTGGCGTCTGAACCCGACACCTCCGCCAGCTAGCCTGTCGGAGTCCCTACCTCGTCCGAACCGACCTCGCTGGGAACGCCCACGAAGTACGAGTAGGACGGAGCCAGGTGTAGACCAGGTAGAGCGCGATGCCGGCGGTCCACAGCACCGCGATCACCTGCTCCGCGCGGTACTTGGCGTCTCTGCTGGGACATCGATCCGGGGCTCCTTTGCCACGGCCTGGTCCTCAGGAAAGGAAACGCGTGAGGCAGAATGCCGCGTGCCGCTCAGCTGGGCCGCAAGCAGGATGTCGCCGGCTCCGATTCGTCCCTCGGACCCCGGGATCTCGCGGCAGATCCGGACCGTGTCAAGGATCGTGCTTCCGGACGACCCCCGCGTGCAGCGATATCCTGCCTACAGAGGAAGAAGGGAGAACTGGAGCGGGAGACGGGACTCGAACCCGCGACATTCTGCTTGGGAAGCAGACACTCTACCAACTGAGTTACTCCCGCCCAGGAGGCTTCGACAGTAGCACAGCGCCGGGCGCCGGGCGCCCGCCCTCAAGCCTCGCTCAGCGACGTCTGAAGCGGCCGTGATCCCCAAGGTTCACGGACCGCTGACGACCCCATCCGCCATGGACCTGCGCCGTTCGAACGGCTACGTCTGCTCCGCCCGCATCAGCCCCGCGCAAGACGCTTCGCGGTCGCGGCCAGCTCCCGGAACACCGTCGGCACACCGTCTGGGCCGCGCACATCGGCTTCGGCCAGGATCTGCAGCGCGAGGCCCGGCTTGGATTCGTTCTCGACCGCAGCCCGGATGAGCTTGACCGGAGAGCGCGTGCCCTGCGAGCGAGCCGCTCGCTTGATGACCTTGGCATAGCCATTGTCGAAGAGGTAGCGCTCGATGTCCGCTGCGGGCAGCATCACCATGGCGCCATCGCCGGGCTCGCGCCGCAGGTGCGCCTGGACCTGGTTGCGATAGCGATGGCCGGCCTGGTCCCCGTCGGCCAGCACGACCCACGGGATGCCGAGGTCGTCTGCCACCTTCAGCAACGGCTCCGTCCCCGACTGCGCGAACTCGATGACGCGGATCCCCTCCACCGGCAGCTCCACGCCTGAGAGCCGAGCGAACTCGGGCACGAGCCAGGCCTCGGTCTCCCCTTCCACGAGGATCCAGCAACGCGCGAAGAAGGCACCACCGCGGTTGAGACGGATGTGATAGGTCAGACGGCGCAGCTCCTCGTCCGAATAGCGCCCCGGATGGACCGAGCGCGCTTCGATGCCGTGTGCGCGTCGGACCAACCGCCGGATGGAGCCGAGCGGGACCCAGGTCAGCACCGCCGGCGAATAGGTGGCGACCACCCGCTGGAAGGGCAGGTTGAAGGCGATCGCGCAGGTGGCCGCCAGCCACGTGGGATGCAGGTTGGCCTCGATGTCGTCGAAGAGCAGGATCGGCTCGGCCGTCTCCCCCAGCCCCGCTGCCGGCACGGCGTCGAGCAGGGCCAGGAGCAGCCAGAGCGCGGCCAGCTGGCGCTGCTCACCGGCATCGTCGATGAGCGCCGAGGAGAGGTCGGTCACGAGCGCGCGGGGAACATCCGTCATCTCGCGCACGGTCCGCCGCCGTTCCGGGACCGGGGCCACGTGTTCCGCCAACCGGCCCGCCGCCTGCAGCAGGTCCCCACGAACGTCCGTCAGCGCGTCCCACGTCAGCGGCGAGCGGGGATCGGCCACGCCTTTGAGCAAGGCCTGCAACCGGCTGGGAGCCGACTCGGGTGCCGGTCCCGCGCGACCCGCGGCAGGGCGCGGCCCGCCGATGACGACCGCCGGGTGCCGGTGACGCAGACGCCGCAGCAGGCCGGAGGCGTCGATCGCCTCCATGGGCACGCCGGCGCGATCGATCACGTCCACGCTCGTCACCGGCTCGTGCTCGCCAGAGCGGGTAGCCACGACCCGCAACGAGACACCGCCATCCTCGAGCCCGGGCAGATCGAGCGGACCCTCCTCGTCACCGTGGCCCTGGAGGCCAAGGACGATCGAGAGCGTCTCGGCCTGAGGGTCCTCGTCCCCGGGCGCTCGATGGAAGTCGGCCGCACTGAACCGGGGTGGTTCGTCCGGATCGTGCGGATCGAGCACCCTGCCCAGCGCGTGCAGCAGCGAGGTCTTGCCACCCTCCGGCTCGCTGATGATGGTGGTCAGGTCGTCGAGGTCCAGTGACAGCCGGTCGATGCCGCGAAACCCCTCGACCTCCACGTGATCGAGTCGCATACGGTTGGCTCCTGACTACCTCGTTGGTACTGCTCGCATCCTACGGCGCGCGCGTGGCAGGATGCAGGGACCGTGAATGTCCGCCCGGGCCTCGGCCTCATCACACGCTGCCTGTCTTCGCTCGCTCTCGTCGCTCTCATCGCTCCCGCCGCCCGGGCCGAGGAGCCCAGCCCCGGCATGGGATCGGAGCGGCCATCGCCGGCCTCGGTGCTGTACATCGGCAACAGCCACACCGAGCGCAACCACGGCCTGGGCTGGCTGGTCGGCAACTTCGTGGCTGCCGAGGGCACCGATCGACCCTACCGCTCGACGCAGCTCACCGAGGGCGGTGTGAACCTCGAGTATCACTGGACGCACGGCGGCCCTGAGCTGATCGAGAGCGGCGACTTCGACGCCGTCGTCCTGCAGGGCTACCTCGCCGCCGGGTATCCACGCACGACCGAGCCATTCCTCGAGTACGCACGCAGGTTCGACGACGCCATCAGAGCGTCCGGCGCGGAGACGGTCTTCTTCATGACCTGGCCCGGCGAGGTCGACGACTGGTCCACCATCGATGACGTGGTCGAGGCCCACCGCCTGATCGCCCAGGAGACCGGCGCACCGGTCGCACCGGCGGCGCTGGCGTTCGAAAAGGCCATGGCCCAACGGCCGGACCTGGTTCTCATCGGCCCCGACCGGGTCCATGCCACCTGGACCGGCGCCTACCTGGCCGCCGCCACGGTCTATGCCACGCTCTTCCAACGCAGCCCGGAAGGGCTCGACTACGCGTTCGGCCTGGACCCGGACACCGCGGCCTTCCTCCAGCGCGTGGCCTGGGAGACGGTCACCGAGTGGAACGAAAGCCTGGCGTCCTAACCGTCCAGGATCACCCGGTCGCCCGCGTAGACATCGCAGTCCCGCTCGATCCAGACCTCCACCGGCGTGCCGAACTCCACGAGCGCTCCGGCCGCGGGTTCCTGCTGCCACACCCGGTCGCCCTTATTGGCGCCTTCCTCGTGGCACGGGCCAGTGGTCAGACCGGCGGCCAGGACCGCCTCGCGCGCCTGGGTCGCGGTGAGCCAGTCGGGGTTCGGCGCGTCCGGGTTCCGGTTCCAGTCCGGGCCCGTAGAGTGCGGGGACGACCGCCCTCGGTTCGGGCGTGGGCGTGGGGTCCGGTCCCAGGACCACCGGCACGAGGTCCACGCTCCAATCGCAGTCGGACGCGCTGACGTCCCAGTAGTAGTAACCGCCCTCGAGCTCGTAGAGGTACTCGCGCGTGGTGCTCTCCAGCGGGAACGAGCGCTCCGGGTCGCGTGCGTTGCGCAGCGTGCCGTCCCAGTTGTCGCAGGCGGTCGCGTGCAGCTCGGCCAGCCACGGACCGGGGGTGATCGAGAAGGGCGACGAGACCACGTCGCCGACGCCGCTCGTGCGTGCCGCCGGCCAGACCTGATCGGTCGAGGCCAGCGGCTGAGCCACGAGATCGTCCGGCAGGAGGGGCACGAACGCTTCCGGCACGACCGGCGCGCGGCGGGCCCAGGCCGGGATCGGGTCCGGCGTGGCTGCTGCCTCCCCCTCCGGGTCGACCGTCGGAGGTGCTACGCGAGATGCAGCCAGCGCGTCGGTGCAACGAGCCAGCACCTCGGGGTCGCCGTCGGGCATGAATGCGCCACCACGTGCCTGCTTCTGCTTCTTCGACTTGTCCAGCAGCTTCACCCGGGTCAGCGGCTCCTGGCCCAGCGTCGCGCCCAGGACGTAGCGGCAGAAGGAGGCGTCATCGAGCACGACCGTGCCGTCGCCGCGGGTGTAGCCGGTATACGGCTGCTCGGGATCCGGTCCGGGGAACGACTCGTCCTGCTGCGCGACGGAGGCCGACGACCAGGCCAGGACAGCCCCGAGGGCGAGCGGGATGGCGATCGACGGTGTGTGGCTCCGGGGCATGGTAGCTAACCTCCACATCTGCGGTTCACGTCGCATCCTGACGCCATCTCACGAGCGTGTGAAGCGGTACCTCCGTCGCGATCACCACTGGCGCCACACCAGCCCATCCGGTGCCCGTGCGTCCGGACGCTCGTCGGCGAGCCCGCGGAGCGAGCCCGCCAGCTCCCGGCACCCTCCGCCGACGGCCGACCCGGCGTGAGCGTGGCACCATCGGCAGATGCGGCCCTTGCGCTCAGCCCTCCTCTGGATGGCTCGCGATGAACGACTCGCCGAGACGATCCCGAACCTGCGGTTCGCCCGACGCGCGGTGCGTCGCTTCATCCCCGGCGAACGGGTCGAGGACGCCTTCGCCACGGCGGAGCGCCTGCGCGACGAGCGGATCGGCGTGCTCTTCACGCATCTCGGCGAGACGGTCGCCACGCTCGCCGAAGCCGAGGCCGCTGCTGCCGGGTATCACGCGATCATCGAGCGAGAGGGCCGGCGCGGCCATCCTGCCGGTCCGGTCGAGATCTCGGTCAAGCCCTCGCAGCTTGGCCTCGACCTGGACCCCGCACGGTGTCTGGGCCTCTGCCGGCAGCTGGCACGCGCGGCGGGATCGCTGGCCGGCACCTGGTTATGGCTCGACATGGAAGGCTCGGACCACACCGATCGCACGCTCGACCTGGCTCACGGGCTGCTGACCGAGTTCGACAATGTGGGTGTGGCGGTCCAGGCCTGCCTGCGCCGCTCGGCGGACGATGTCGCCCGGCTGCTACCGCTGCGGCCCGCGATCCGCCTGGTCAAGGGGGCCTACGATGAGCCGGAGCCTCTGGCCTACCGCGAACGGGCCGCGGTCGACGCCAACTTCCTGGGCCTGGCCCTGCTCGTCGCCGAGCGTGCGGCCCGGGGCAAGGCCCGTCTCGCGCTCGGCACCCACGACGTCGAGCTGATCGAGCAGATCCGGGACCTGGCCGGGGCCATGGGCGTGGGACGCGAGCACCTCGAGGTGCACATGCTCTACGGCATCCGCGAGCAGGAGCTGCGACGCATGCGCGATGCCGGACATCCTGCTTACAGCCTGGTGAGCTACGGCAAGGCCTGGTATCGCTGGTACATGCGCCGACTGGCCGAGCGTCCAGCCAACGTCGTTTTCGCGCTGCGCCAGCTCATCCCCTGAGCGCGCGCGCCGAGTGCTGCGTGCTACCTTCCCGCTCATGGACCTGAAGGTCGAGTGGCTCGGACGGCTGGACTACCGCCCCACCTGGGACGTGCAACGTGCCCGGCACGCTGCACGAGCCGAGGGCGTTATCCCCGACACGCTCCTGCTCGTCGAACACGAACCGGTGCTGACGCTGGGTCGACATGCCCGCGATGAGCACGTCATCAGCCCGGCCGACGAGCTCGCCCGTCGCGGCATCGACGTCATCCGCGTGGAGCGCGGCGGCGAGGTCACCTATCACGGGCCGGGCCAGCTGGTGGCCTATCCGATCGTGCGGCTGCGTGAGCGGCCGGTCCTGCTGCGGCCGTTCGTGCGCGCCCTGGAGCTGGCCATGGCGGACGTCGCCGCGCGCTACGAGGTGGCTGCCGCCCCGCGCCCCGGCTACCCCGGCGTGTGGGTGTTCCCCGAGGGCCCACGCCCCCGCAAGCTCGGCGCCCTTGGATTGCGCGTCGAGCGGGGAGTCACCTATCACGGCATCGCGCTCAACGTGACCACGCGCCTGGAGGATTTCCAGCTCATCGATCCCTGCGGCATGGCCGGGCTGGACGTGACCTCGATCGCGCGCGAACGCGAATGGGACGGCCCCGCCGCCGATGCCTCCACGGAGCTCGTGGAGCAGGTCGGTGCCGAGTTCGCCGCCGACTTCGCGCGGCGCCTCGGTGCGGCCACGGATGACGCGGCCGAGCGCCGTACGGGACAGCCGGCAGTGGCGGGGATCTGACCATGGCCGGGGGCCTGTTCGAGCTGCGCCGCGACGACATCACCGGCTGGTGGGTGGCGGCCGTCGTCGATCGCGAGTTCAACCGTGCCCGCTTCGCGCGTGAAGCCGCGCCGGTCCGCGACTTCGGCGGCCGCTGCCAGAACTGCGAGCCGGGACCGGGGACCGGCACCCGCCTGCGGGTGTTGAAGCCGCAGGCTTTCACCGTCGCTGGCTCGGAGCTCGAACAGCGTCGCCGCGCGGAGCCCAGGGAAGCCAGGGAGGTCCCGCCAGAGGACGAGCTGCGCATGGGCCTGGTGGGCGACCTCGGCTCGTGGGAGACGATCGTCGCGCCCTTCGAGCACCATCAGCCCCTGGGCGCCGAATCGGAGCGCGTGGTGATCGAGATGCTCACGCTCGCGCGTGATCGCATCGAGCAGGCGCGGGCCACGGGCGGGACCGAATACGTGCAGGTGGTGCAGAACTGGGGCAAGCAGGCCGGTGCCATGACCAACCACCTGTGCCTCGATGTCTATGACCTGCCCCACCTGCCCCACCGCATCGGCGAGGAGCTCGGTGGTGCGGCGCGGTACGTCATCCGCGAGGGCACCTGTCCCTGGTGCCGGCTGGTGCGAGATGAGGTCGCCCAGCGGGAACGGCTCGTCTTCGACGATGCGGCCAGCGTCTGCTTCGCGCCCTATGCCTCTCGCTCGCCCTTCGAGCTGTGGGTCGTGCCGCGGCATCACGAGGCCGACTTCGGCCGCGCCACGGACGATCAGCTGACCTCGGCCGCAGAGACCCTGCAGAAGGTCATCCGCATGCTGGACATCCTCGACGGGCCACCCTACAACCTGGTGCTCCACACCGCGCCGCTCCACGAGAACGTGCGTGAGACCTACCACTGGCACTGGGAGATCCACCCCCGCTTGCGCGACATCGCCGGCCTGGAGCTGGGCACGGGGCTGCCTGTCAACCCCATCAGCCCGGAAGCCGCGGTGGACGAGTTGCTGGCCGCGACGCGGGACGCGAGCGGTGAGTCGGCCCCTCACGACGAGCCCGACGATGGTCGTTCGTGGGACGACTTCCCGCGCTAGGCGAACCTCGCGCGGCGGGGGCATCGGCTAGGCTGACGTCAGGAGGTCCCTGATGCGTGCTCGCCAGATCATGTCAGCCGAAGAGATGCGGCGCGCCATCGTGCGTGTCAGCCACGAGATCGTGGAGAAGCAGGGCGGCGCGAACGGCCTGGCCCTGGTGGGCATCGAGCATCGAGGCCCGATCCTCGCCGAGCGCATCGCAGATGCCATCGAGTCCAACGAAGGCATCCGCGTGCCCACGATGGCCCTGGACGTGACCCCCTTCCGCGACGATCTCGAGGGCGCCTTCGACGCCGATGCTGCGGGGGTCATCCCCGATCCTGCGCTGCGCCCCTACGACCCGGCCACCACCACCGTGGTGCTGGTGGACGACGTGCTCTACACCGGCCGCACGGCACGCGCCGCGCTCGACGCGCTGACCCACCTGGGACGCCCGGCGGCCGTGCGCCTGGCCGTGCTCATCGACCGGGGCCACCGCGAGCTGCCCATCCGCCCGGACCACGTGGGCAAGAACGTGCCCACCGCTCGTGCCGAGCGCGTGGAGATCAGGCTGGCCGCCGCCGGTGCGGCCGAGGACGAGGTCGTCCTGCTCGGCTAGCCCGGTACCACTCGAGCTCGAGGGCCTGCTCCGCCAGGCTCAGGCGAACTCCCGCGCGTAGCGCACCTCGGTCACGCTGGCATCGCCGCAGGCCCGTTCGCGCGTCGCGCCATCCTCGTGCCAGCCGACGTACCTGGCGAAGGCGCGCATGACCTCGTCGGAAGCCAGCACCCAGAACACGACGCGGCGGAAGTCGTGAGACTGCAGGTCCTTGGCGACGTGCTGCAGCAGGCGGCTGCGGATGCCCTTCTCCCAGCATTCAGGCGTCACGAACAAGGTGTAGACCTCGCCGCAGGCACCGTCGAGCTCGTCGTCGCGAGCGATGCCGCCATCCGCGAAACCGATGACCTCGTTCCCGGCCAGGGCCAGCCAGGGCTTGCGGTCGGCTGCCTCCAGCTCCAGCTCGCTGCGCCAGAACCCGGCATGACCGCGCGCGGCCCGGCAGCGCAGGTACTCCTCGGGCACGAGGCCGGCGTGGGCGCGCTGCCAGCCATCGGCGTGGACTCGCGCGATGCCCTCTGCATCCGCGACCGTGGCTCGTCGGTAGTGGACCGGTGCGTCACATGCCATGGAATGAACCTCCTCCAGTGACTGTGCCCATCTTCCGACCCGGTAGCACCGGTGCCAAGTGCCCGGGGGGTAAGGATGGCAGGCCGGGCGGCCCACCCCGCCACGGGCGGCGAGCGTGACGTCCGCGTCCTAAGATGCACTCGTGCCCATATCTGTCTACCTCTCGGCCCTGCCCACCCACGCCCACGCATGACCGGTCCCCAGCAGGGCCGGCCCATGGAGCCGCCCGAAGCGCCGACGACGAACGAGCTGCCCGACGACCCGGCGCGCCTCGAGGGCATGCCCGAGTACAAGGGCGAGCCGCTCGACGCGGAACGCGGGCCCGGCCTCGGCTGCTTCTGGATCCAGGTGGGCCTGTTGACCTTCTTCCTGGTCTTCACCCCGCTGACGGTCACGTGGGGCTGGGATCCGGTCATCAGCGCGGCCCTGCTCATCTTCACCCTGATCCTGCTGCTCTTCACGGGTCAGACGGTCATCTTCCTGCTGCGCCTCGTGGCTGCCGACCGGCGCACGCGCCGGGCACCGCTCGACCCGTCGGCCAAGCCCACGGTGGGGCAGATGGAGGACGCGGAGGCGCGGGCCGCCGCTGCGTCCGAGGGCGACCCCTCGGCGGGCACCGGGAACGGCTCGGCCAAGTCCCCCACGGATGGCGATGACTGAGCTCTCCCGCTCTCGCGTCAGCGCGGGCATCCTGCTCTTCCGCCGTACCGGGTCCGGAGTGCAGGTGCTGCTGGGCCATCCCGGTGGTCCCTACTTCGAGGACAAGGACATCGGTGCCTGGTCCATCCCCAAGGGCCAGGCCGAGGATGGGGAGGCGCTCCTGGCGGTGGCCGTGCGCGAGTTCGGCGAGGAGACCGGGCACTCGGTCGGCTCCAATGCGCGCCTCATCGAGCTGGGCAGCATCCGCCAGCGGGGCGGCAAGACCGTGCACGCCTGGGCCCTGGAAGGAGACATGGACCCGGCCGAGGCGTGGTCCAACACGTTCCGCATGGAGTGGCCGCCCCGATCCGGCATCTTCATCGAGGTGCCCGAGCTCGATCAGGTCGCGTGGTTCACGCCGGAGCAGGCGCGGATCGCCATGAACCCGGCTCAGTACGAGCTGGTGGAGACCCTCCTGGCGCGCCTCGACACCTGACACCTGCGCCACCGCCGCTTGGCGCAGCAGTCGTCACTTCGCGCACGAGGTGACCCCGCCCGCGTGCGACAATGCGCCCACTCGCACATGGAGACGACGTGCCGGTCCTGGCCACCTTCTTTTCTGTCCGCCGCGGACGTGATCCCTTCTTCAAGTTCTTCATGCAGAAGCTGTTCCCGCGCCAGGTCGAGCGCTACGAGCAGGAATTCGGCATGCGCTTCCTCGGCTGGTACAACGTGGCCTACGGCTGGGACTTCGACAACGTCATGCTCCTGCAGGTGCCTGACTACGCCACCATCGACAAGCTCGAAGGCGACCCTCGCTCCAGGGCCATCGGCCACCGCGCCGGCGAGTGGATGTTCGAACGGCATCACGTGATGATCCTGAGGGAACGGATGACCGAGGACCTGGAGTTCATCCCCTAGCGTCAGCACCACAAGGAGAGTCCCATGGACGACCAGGGGCGCACCGCGCTTCTCGAAGATCTGGCCGCTGACGCCGAGACGCGTCGCGAGGCATTCCTGACCCAGGCCGGCCGCGAGTTCAGCGCCTTTCTCGAGGCCAACCGGGAACGGATCGCGGCGCTCGGGGGACTCGTGCTCATCGATGAGGGCCCCGACTACCTCTCCGTCAGCGCCGCTGGGCGCTTCAGCTCGCGCACGCGGTTCCAGGCCGATGATGGCGAGTGGCTGACCGAGACCGAGGAGATCGAGGACAGCGCCGAGCTGGTCGAGATCTTCAATCCGGCCGATCTCTATGCGGCCTTCGTCGACGTGCTCGAGGCCGAGACAGCCGACGGCGAGGACGCGGACCTGGGCGAGGACGAAGACGCGGACGAGGACGAAGACACGGACGAGGACGGCGCCGCAGCCGAGCCGGGGCCACCCGCCGACGAGTTCGCCCTGGCCGATGAGTGGACCACGCCGGTGCCGGCACCCGCCACGCGGGACGACGCCGCGCGCCTGCTGTACGACCTGGCGCTGACCTTCCAGGAGCGGAGCCAGTGGCGCGAGGCCCAGCTGCTCGATGACTTCAGTGTGGCCTCCGAACGACTGGCGGCGATGCTGGGTGACGCCAAGATCGTGGACGACGAGGACGAGCGACTGTGGTTCAAGGCCAGCGGCGCGTTCGAGGGTGAGGTCGTGCCCGATACCGACGAGTCCGGCGAGCCGGTGTGGCAGACGCTCTCGGTGCCTGACGACTTCGTCCAGTTCTACGATCCCACCGATCTCTTCGGCGACCTGGCCGAAGCCCTCGCCGAGCAGTACCCGCACGTCGCGCCCGAGTTCGAGGACGATGGTGCGGACGACGAGGACGACGACGAAGGCTAGCCTGCACGAGGAGGCCCTCCTCCTCGGATCGAGAGAGGTCCTGCCTGGTCGCCGGTGGCAGACGTGGCGCGCACCAGGGCTCGCGCGCTCCCTGGTGCCGGGGCAATACCTCTACCTGCACCAGCCACGGCCGGCCGGGCTCCTGCTGCCGGCCCTGCCGGTGGCCGGCTTCGATCGTGTCGCCGGCACGGTCGATGTGTTGCTTGATGACTCGGTGCGAGGTGGCCCCCTGGCCACCGCCCGCGACGGCGAGACGGCGCGTTTCGAGGGTCCCCTCGGTCGCGGCTTCGCCATCGATGCCCGCAGCCGCTTCCTGCTGGTGGTCGCCGATGTCGCCGGCTTCGCTCGCGTTCGCGCCATCACCGATGAGGCCGTAGCCAGCGGGCGGCAAGTGACGGTCCTGCTGGAGGCGCCGACGGTGGCCGCGGTCTTCCCTTCCTCAATGCTGCCCGACGAAGCCGAGTACGTGGTCGCCACGAGCGATGGCTCGCTCGGCCATCGTGGCTCCGCGCGAGAGCTGCTGCCGGCCTATGAGGCCTGGGCGGATCAGTGCTTCGCCGCCGGTTCGACGGAGCTGCTGGGAACGCTGGCGCGGGCGGCCGCCGGCCGCGACCAGCGCATGGGCGTGGCCAGGCTCGGTAGGCGGCGAGGGCGGCGGCCCGATCCGCGTGATCACGACCGACGCCGGCGAGCCTGGCTGCAGCTGGCCCTGCCGCACCCGGTCGGTTGCGCGCTCGGCGTATGCGCCGGCTGTGTGACCACGGGACGCGAAGGACACGTTCGCATCTGCCGGGAGGGGCCCGCGTTCGCAGCGGACGAGCTGCACTGGGCCACGAGCTCGTGAGCAGCCCACTCGAACTCGCGCCCGGCCTGCGCCTGGCGCACCCCGTCATCGTGGCCGCGGGTGGCGGTGGCTTCGGCACCGAGCTGCTGGAGGCCGCGGGCGACGAGGCACCGGCGATGCTGGTCACGCGTAGCGTCACGCTGGGACCGGATCGCGGTGCGGCACCACCGCGCATGCATAGCTTGCCCGATGGCCTGCTCCACAGTGTCGGCACACCCAACCCTGGTCTCGAGGCGGTGCTGCGCCGGCATGGCCCGCGCTGGTCCTCGTTCGACGTGCCGGTAGTGGTCAGCATCTGCGGCCACGACGCCGATGATCTCGCCTTCATGGCCCGGACGCTGGAGATGGCGCCGGAGGTGCGTGGCGTGGAGCTGAACCTCGCCTGTGCCGACCGGCCGCGCCAGGGACGGCCCATCTGCCTCGACCTCGAAGCGGCTGAGGCCGCCACCGTGGTGGTGCGGGCCGCCACGGACCTGCCGCTCATCGTCAAGCTCAGCGCGATCGTCCCGGATCTCCGGCCTGTGGCTCGCGCCGTGGTGGCGGCCGGTGCCGACGCCATCAGCGCCACTGCATCGCTGCCGGCCCTCGGCCTCGACGAGACGAGGTCAGGTACCGCCCTGGGGGCCGGCTCCGGCTGGCTCTCCGGGCCGGCGGTCAAGCACGTGGGGCTGCGCGCGGTGCACGAGCTGGCTCGAGCGGTGAAGGTCCCGCTGATCGGCGTGGGCGGCGTGGCCACCCTCGATGACGTGCTCGACTACCTTGCCGTGGGCGCCAGCGCGGTGGGCCTGGCCACGGCGGCCCTGGCTGATCCGACCCTGCCCGGGCGGCTGGGCCGGGCGCTGGCAGCGTGGTGCGAGCAACGGGCGTTGCAGCCGGCCGAGCTGGTGGGGCGAGCGCTCCCGCGACGCCCGCAGCGTTCGCGGAGGCGCGGGGCCCCGCTCAGGCGCTGAGCGCGTCCTCGAGCGCCGCGCGCAGCTCGTCCTCCCCCACGATGCCCTCGAACTTGGCGAAGATGCGGCCGTCGGCACCGACGAGGAACAGGTAGGGTTCCACCGGGATACCCCACTCCAGCGCCGCGGCCACGGGCTGCAGTTGGCCATCCTCGCTGAGGGCCGGCTGCAGGCCGTTCTCCGTCGCCCGCAGCTGGTATGGCTCCACGTTGACGAAGACGACCCGTCCGACATAGTCGCGAGCGACCGACTTGACCAGGTCCACCGTGGGCCCGCAGAACCCGGTCTGACAGAAGGCCGGCGTGGCGAAGAAGATGAGCGCCGGCTGGCCCGAGGTCACCGCCTGGGCCACGGTCTGCTCGTAGGCCGGCAGGTAGGGCTCGGCATCGGTGGAGATGAGCGCCGCCTCCGCCGCCGTGGTGGCAGTGGGGCTGTCCGATCGCGGTGCCGGTGACCCGATGGCCGGCGTGGGCCCGGCCGGATAGACCCCGAAGCGCAAGCGCTCGCTGTCCCACGAGCCGTCCGTCGCCTGCACGAACACCTCCGCACCCCATTCCCCGAGACAGTCGAAGTCCACTTGCGCGCGGTAGAGGCCGCGCCCCTCACCCGCAGGCAGGTAGGTGGCGCCGGCCCGCGCATAGGGTGTCTGGGGGTCGCGTTCGAGGGCGTAGAAGTCGACGCGGCTGGCCACGTCCTCGGCCGCGATCTGGGAGTAACTGTCGTCGAGCACGTTGTAGAGGAAGCGGTTGGGCCCAGCGGTCAGCAGGGACGACATGATCAAGGGCAGGAACGCCGGATCTGCCTCGGCCATCAGCGGCCAGCCGGGCAGGTCGGTCGCCGAGCCTCCCGCGGGCTCGCAGGGTGGGGCTTCCACGGTGGTCGCGACCGCGGCGGTGGTCGGAGCCGCAGCGGCGTCGCCCGCCGCCGCGAGGGCGCTCGGGGCCGGCGAGGGCGTCTGCCCGGAGGCGCAGGCGGACGCGGTCAGCAGCACGGTCACCAGGAGCGCGCTGCGCGAAAGGCGGTGGTTCGGCATCGCCGCCACGGTAGCGCGACAGCGGCGTCCGTGCCGCGCTCGCAAAAGATGTTCTCGCGATCAGCCCGAAGCGCTGGTACGATCGGGCTTGTTCATGAACCTTCGGCTGACCGGCTTCCAGAAGCTGGCACTCACCACCATCGTCGCGGTCTACGCGATGATCGTCATCGGCGTCATCGTGCGCAGCACCGGATCAGGTCTCGGCTGTGGCGACTGGCCGCTTTGCCGCGGCGCCATCATCCCGGCTCTCGACGGACCGTCCGCCTGGGACTCGGCCGACTGGATCGAATCGATCCACCGCTGGTGGGGCGTCATCGTGGGCTTCCTCGTGCTGGGCCTTGGGATCCAGTCCTGGCGGCTGCACCGCGGGACCCGCTCCATCGTGGTCGCGGCCGTCCTCGCCATCCTGCTCACCGGCTTCCAGGCCTGGCTGGGCAAGTGGACCGTGGAGACGGGCAACTCAGACGAGTCGGTGACCGCGCACCTGGCGGTCTCGATGCTCGTGCTGGTCGCGACGATCTTCATCTTCGTGCGCTCGCGCTACCCGTCCGGCCTGCCGCGGCACGGCGCCAGCCAGCGGGTGACGCTGGTCATCGCCTTCGCCGCAGCCTCGGTCTACGTGCTCATGCTCTTTGGCTCCAACGTGACCGTGAACGCAGCGTCGCTGGTCTTCCCCGACTGGCCGCTCTTCGACGGCCGGCTGATCCCGGAGTGGAACGCCGACCGCGACGCCGCTCTGCTGCAGATGTACCACTTCGCCCATCGCATCGTGGCCGCCATCGTGGCCGTGATCATGGTCTGGGCGGCAGCCGTCACCTGGCGGCGCGCCAAGGCCACGGCGGAGGATGACCCCGGGGCTGCGGCGGCCAACCGCGCCTTCAGCCTCGTGGGCACCGCGACCGCGCTCTACGCCATCCAGATCGTGGTCGGCGCCGTGCAGATCTGGAGCACGCTGGCACCCTGGGCCGTCTCCGCGCACCTCGCGCTGGGGGCCGCCATCTGGGCCCTCATGGCCGCTGCTGCCCTCTTCGCCTGGTACGACGCCCGCAGCGCCGAGCTGCCACTCGAGGAGCCAGCCGCTGCCGCTGCGGTGGCTGGACCCGCGCCGTCCGCGCGAGCGGATCCCTCCGCTGCCCCGTTGTCACGATCGACCCCACTGCGCGAGACGGTCAAGGCCTACATCGTCCTGACCAAGCCGCGCATCATCGAGCTGCTGCTGATCACGACCGTGCCGGCGATGGTGCTGGCCTGGCGCTTCGTGGACGGGATGAGCCCGCTGCAGTTCAGCTGGCTGGTGGTGGCCACGCTCGCCGGCGGGACGGTCGCGGCCGGCGCGGCCAACAGCATCAACAACTACATCGACCGTGACATCGACCTGCTCATGGTGCGCACCCAGCGCCGGCCCCTGCCGGCCCACTCGATCGCCCCGCAGGACGCGCTCCTCTTCGGGCTGATCCTGACCGTGCTCTCCTTCGCCTGGCTGGCCGTCACGACCAACCTCGTCGCCGCCTTCCTCTCGCTCCTGGCGATCGGCTTCTACGTGATCGTCTACACCATGCTGCTCAAACGGGCCACGCCCCAGAACATCGTCATCGGCGGTGCCGCCGGGGCCTTGCCGCCGATGATCGGCTGGGCTGCCGTGACGGGTGATATCTCCCTCGCCGCCGTCTTCCTCTTCGCCATCGTCTTCTACTGGACGCCGCCGCACTTCTGGGCCCTGGCCTTGCGCATCCGCGGCGACTACGCGGCCGCTGACGTGCCCATGCTGCCGGTCACCCACGGTGTCCGCGAGACCACGCGACAGATCGCCCTCTACACGGTGCTGATGGTAGCCATCACGCTGGTCTTCTTCGCGGTCGCGGGCATGGGTCTGATCTTCCTCGCGGGGGCCCTCGTGCTGGGCGCCCTCTTCCTGTTCCAGGCCTTCGCCATGGCTCGCGACGGCACCGACGCGCGCGCGGTGCGCGTCTACAAGTTCTCCATCACCTACCTGACCGCACTCTTCGCCCTCATCGTGCTCGACGTCGCCGTCTTCATCCCGGTCGGCTGACGGACCCGTCGATGGGACTCGCCCGAACGCGCGGGCTCATGGTGCGTGCGCGCGCCGGACACGGCCTTGGGCTGGTGCTGGGCACGATGGTGGCGACCTCGGTGCTGGTCGCCTGCGAGCCCACGCTCGAGCAGGAGCGCGGCATCGTCATCAGCATCGACTCCCCTGCCCTCGGACGAGTCGACTCGTTCGAGTTGCTCACGCCCACGGGCGAGACCTACGACTTCGACACCAGCGAGCTCGCCTTCCGGCCCGAGTTCCCGGCCTCCCACCTGGCCGAGCACCGCGTCCTCGGTGACACCATCGTGGTGACCTACAAGCAGGACGGCCCGCGGCGGATCGTGACGCAGCTGGACGACGCGGCGCACTGAGGCAGTCGCCGACGGCGCGCCCCGGGCGACGGCCGAGCCATGCTCAGTCCGGCGAGGATGCCGGCGGCACCTCGTGCGCGGCGACCGCAGCCGTGACGGTACCGGCGGTGGCCTGGGCCGCCAGGCCCGTGGCATGCGCGCGGGCCAGCCGCCGGTCCTCTCGCACGTTCTCCTCCTCCTCGTAGCGCAGCCACGCCGCCACCGTCAGCACGAGGGCGAGCACGAAGACGGCGTCGCCACCGGCCCACATGATGCCGCCGGCGAGGGCCTGGTCCTCGAGTGGGGTCGGACCCCAGTCGCGCACGAGCGTGACGTAGTGCGGGTAGAGCACGGTGCTGGCGGAGAAGATGACCAGGCCCAGCAGTGACGAGAGGGGCATGCCCAGGGCCAGGTACATGATGCGCGCCCGGATAGCTCATGCGGTGGGGGCTGGGATCGACCCCGATGACCGGCCACCAGAAGAGCAGGGCCGAGCCCAGGTAGAGCGCGTGCTCGAGACGATGCAGCGTGAAGTCGTCGAGCGCAGCGTCGAAGAGCGGCGAGAAGTGGGTGAACCACATGACCAGCGCGAACAGCAGCCAGGCGATGATGGGCTGAGCGATGAAGCGCACGACGCGCGACTCCAGCACCGGCAGGATCCACCGCCGACGCGCCGCGGGCGAGGCCCAGCGGAGCAGCAACGTGATGGGCGCGCCGAGCACCAGCAACGGTGCCGCCACGAAAGCCAGCAGCAGGTGCTGGACCATGTGGATGGAGAAGAGGGTGGTGTCGTAGAACTCGATGGGCGAGGCCAGGGCCAGCACGATCACGCCCAGGCCCGCGAGCCAGGCCCACAGCCGGACCCGTGGTACCGGGTTGCCTGGATGGCGGCGGTTGATGCCCGCGCGCATCTGCCAGTACACGAGCGCCAGCAGCAGCACCGGCAGCCACACGTCGACGAGGAATGACCAGCCCTCGATGAGGATGGCCGGGGTCGGCGCCACGGGGGCCTGTCCATGGGCGGCAACCGCCTGGGGGCGGGCGACCAGCAGCGCCACCGTGGTGGCGGCCAGCGAGAGGGTCCGGGGTCCGAGAAGGGTCAGCCCTCGGTGCACCTCGCGCGAGAAGGGCGCAAAATGGCGCACGCAAATGTGCATCGGTTCGCTATGATATCCCGGTCCTGAGAATGGCACATCGAGACGGGGGAGGGTCCTTGCGTATCTTGGCATCGAGCGGCTTGCGTCGTCGCCTTGCCCAGCTCGCCCTGGTGCCGGTTGTCGGAGCAGTCCTGGCAGCGTGCACCGAGCAAGTCAATCACAATCCGACCGGCGACGCCGCCGCGCCCAACCTGTTCGGCCAGACGGCCAACGGCATCGGCTTCCCGCACGAGGTCGTGACCACGCAGGGCATCGCGTCCGCCGGGCTCTACCTGCCCATCTTCCTCATCGCCGTCTTCATCTTCGTGCTCGTCGAAGGGCTCCTGCTGTTCCTCGTCCTGCGCTTCCGCAAGCGCAGCTCGGGCGACGATCTGCCCGCGCAGACGCACGGCAACAACAAGCTCGAGATCGTCTGGACCGTCATCCCCATGATCACGGTCTTCGTCCTCTTCCTCGTCTCCACCAACGTGCTCATGAACGACGTGGACGCCAAGTCCGAGGACCACGGCGCCGTCGTCGACGTGCAGGCCTTCCGCTTCGGCTGGATCTTCGACTACCAGGACCCCGGGAGCCACGACGTCAAGACCGACGAATACACGCCGGTGGGCGTGACCGTGACCGGCGGCGGGCGCGAGGGCGCCCCGACCATGGTCCTGCCGGTGGGTGAGCCGGTGCTCATCCGCCTGACCGCGGCGGACGTCATCCACTCGTGGTACGTACCCTCGTTCTTCTTCAAGCGCGACGCCGTCCCCGGACACATCAACCAGTTCGAGATCACCATCGAGAAGCCCGGTGTCTACGGTGGCCAGTGCGCCGAGTTCTGCGGCCTGGCCCACGGCGACATGTACTTCTCGGTCGACGCTCGCGAGCCGGCCGACTACGAAGCCTGGCTGGCCGAGAACGGTGGTGCTCCGACCGGCGGTACCGATCCGGGCGCGGATGCCGAGACCGTGACCGCGGGCCAGGGTGAGGCCGGCACGGTCACCGTTCCCGCAGAGGCGGAGCAGACGAACGACGTCGGCGCGGGCGAGGAACCATCTCCGATGCAGGGTCTCGACCTGAGCATCGCCACCGCGGCAGACAAGCCGATCGGCTTCAGCGTCACGGAGCTGGAGGCCAAGCCGGGCCAGCCGGTGACCGTGACCTACACGAACGACTCCAATATCCCGCACAACATCGCCTTCTACGATGGCCCGGACGCGGAGAGCACCAAGCTCGTGCAGTCGGAGACCATCACGGGCCCGGGTGCGACGACGACCGTCTCGTTCACGGCCCCGACCGAACCCGGCTCCTACCTCTTCCGCTGCGAGCTCCACCCGCTGCAGATGGTCGGCACCCTGACGGTCACGCCGTAGACACGACGATGCGCCCAGCGCCCATCTTGGGCAGTGGGTCCGGGGCCACACTTCAGGCTCTCGACACCGCGGCGGCTACACGCGGGACGTTCGGGCCAGACGAAGTCCGGGAGGCTCACACACAGCAAAGGCCGGAGGCCCACACACGGTAGGTGCCGTGCGCAGACCCCCGGCCTCGTCGCTGACTTGCGCTTAGTCGCGGTTCAGGCGGTGACCTCGAAGTCGATCCACATGCCCATCCGGTAGTGCGACTCGACCGTGCCGTCGTCCTCCTCTTGCACGAGGTTGCACAAGAGCACGTAGTGCCCGGGCTCCAGGTCGAGGGTCAGGCTGTCGGTCGCACCGACCTCGATGTCCTCGAGCTCACCGAGCACCTGCACACCCTCGGCCTCCTCGTCGAAGGCGCCGTCCTCTGCGGTGGGCAGGTCGCTCGCCGGCAGATCGGTGCGGACCACCACGAACTCGTGGAGATCCTCGGGGCCGACGTTCTCGACGTCGAAGGTGACGCTGCCCGCGGACGCGCTCAGCGTGTCCGGTATGACCGCCCACTCCTGTACCTGCACGTTGACCGTCGTGCCCGTGGCAGCGGTGACCTCGAAGTCGATCCACATGCCCATCCGGTAGTGCGACTCGACCGTGCCGTCGTCCTCCTCTTGCACGAGGTTGCACAAGAGCACGTAGTGCCCGGGCTCCAGGTCGAGGGTCAGGCTGTCGGTCGCACCGACCTCGATGTCCTCGAGCTCACCGAGCACCTGCACACCCTCGGCCTCCTCGTCGAAGGCGCCGTCCTCTGCGGTGGGCAGGTCGCTCGCCGGCAGATCGGTGCGGACCACCACGAACTCGTGGAGATCCTCGGGGCCGACGTTCTCGACGTCGAAGGTGACGCTGCCCGCGGACGCGCTCAGCGTGTCCGGTATGACCGCCCACTCCTGTACCTGCACGTTGACCGTCGTGCCCGTGGCGGAGTCGGTCTCCTCCGCCTCTTCCGAGTCCTGAGCGAACGCTGGCGTGGCCGCCAGAGCCAGGCTCGCCAGCACCGCGCTGGCGACGAGAACGAAGCGTCTGCTTCGCATCGGGTCCCTCCCTTCCCTCCTTCTCGCCTGGGCGGGGGTGCCCAAGCGTAGGCGGCCATCGTAGAGCGGTGCGCAAGGGGCCGTATCCGAGCGTGTGGGCCAGACCGGGGAAGCTGGACCTGGAACCAGGACGCAGACCTTGTAGACCGAACCATGTGCGCTGCCCGGAGCACGGGCAGGAGGACGGCACGATTCGCGTGGCTGACCGCTATGATGTATAAGTCTCTGACTACTAGTATGCCGTCGGGGGAGGGTTCGTCCGCATGCGACATATGTTGGCTCTGGCCATGCACCGAAGCAGCCGCAGAGGGCGGACTGCAGCCTGATGGGAACCGCCACTGCTCACGCGGGCACCCACGTCAGCCGCCGCTCCACGGTCCTCGAGTGGCTGACCACCACTGACCACAAGAAGATCGGCGTGATGTACATGGTCACGTCGTTCACCTTCTTCATGCTCGGTGGCATTTTGGCCCTGGGCATCCGATCCGAGCTGGCCGTGCCCGGGCTGCAATTCCTGACGCAGGAGACGTACAACCAGCTCTTCGGCATGCACGCGGTCATGATGATCTTCCTCTTCGTCATGCCCATGACCGTGGGCCTGGCCAACTACATCGTGCCGCTCCAGCTCGGCGCTGCGGACATGGCCTTCCCGCGCATCAACGCGCTCTCCTTCTGGATGCTCGTCGCGGGTGCCGTGCTCATCGTGAGCGCCTTCGCCTTCGGCGGCTCTCCGACCGGCTGGACGCTCTACGTGCCGCTCTCGGCCAACACCGACTTCACGCCCATGACCGGCGTCGACCTGCTCCTGCTGGGACTGGTCGTCCTCGGCTTCGCCTCGATCTTCGGGGCCATCAACTTCATGGTCACGATCTTCAAGATGCGCGCACCCGGCATGGGCCTGCTGCGCATGCCCATGTTCGTGTGGGCCACGCTGGTCACGTCGATCCTGCTGCTCTTCAGCCTGCCGGTGGTGGCCGCCGGCCTGATCATGATCTTCATCGACCGCAACTACGGCGGCGGCTTCTTCGACCCGGCCATGGGCGGGAGCCCCATCCTGTGGCAGCACGTGTTCTGGTTCTTCGGCCACCCCGAGGTGTACATCCTGATCCTGCCCGCCTTCGGCGTGATCAGCGAGGTCCTCCCGGTCTTCAGCCGCAAGCCGCTCTTCGGCTACAAGGCCTTCGTCATCGCCACTGCGGCCATCGGTGCCCTCGGCTTCACCGTCTGGGCCCACCACATGTTCGCGACCGGTATGGTCTACCTGCCCTTCTTCGCCTTCTTCACCTTCCTCATCGCGGTGCCCACCGGCGTCAAGTTCTTCAACTGGCTGGCCACCATGTGGGGCGGCCACCTTCGCTTCGATACGCCCATGCTCTTCGCGGTCGGCTTCATCGCGCTCTTCCTCATCGGCGGCCTGGACGGCGCCTTCCTCGCGGTCGTGCCCTTCGACTTCATGGTGCACGAGACCTACTGGGTCATCTCGCACATCCACTACGTGCTCGTGGCCGGCGCGGTCTTCGCCATCTTCGCCGCGCTCTTCTACTGGTTCCCCAAGATCGCCGGCCGCCGGCTCGACGAGCGCCTGGGCAAGGTCCAGTTCTGGGCCCTCTTCATCGGCACCAACCTGGCCTTCTTCCCGCAGCACCTGCTGGGGCTGGACGGCATGATCCGGCGCATCTCGGACTACTCGCCCAATGCCGGCTGGGCCCAGCTCAACTTCCTCTCCACGGTCGGTGCCTTCCTCATCGCCTTCAGCGTGCTGCTGTTCCTGTGGAACGTCTTCATCACGCTGCGCAAGCCGATGGAGCACGAAGCTGACCCGTGGGATGCCAACACGCTCGAGTGGGCCACCTCCAGCCCGCCACCGCCGTGGAACTTCGACTCACTGCCGGAGATCCACTCGGAGCGCCCGCTCTTCGACCAGAAGTACCCCGGCGTCGGCCACGGCCCCACGCCGGAGCCCGCCACCGAGACCGAGGGGGCCCCATCATGACCGCGAATCCGAACGCACTCGAGCCCCAGATGTCCGAAGAGCTGATCGACTCGGGTCACGACGCCCGGCGCGGCGGCATGGACCCCGCGCTGCTGGGGATGATGCTCTTCATCGCCAGCGAGGTGATGTTCTTCGCCGCGCTCTTCGCGGCCTACTTCAACGCCGCGGCCACGCTGCCCGTCTTCCCGCCGGAGGGGACCGAAGAGTTCATCAACCTCTTCAAGTTCCCCTACCTGCCGCTGATCATGACCGCGGTCCTGCTGACCAGCTCGGTCACCATGCAGCTGGCCACCAACCGCATCCGCCAGGGCGATCGAACCGGTATGAACCGGGCCCTGGCCTTGACCCTGGGGTTGGGCATCTTCTTCCTGGTCCTGTGGGCGACCGACTACGCCATCCTCATCACGCAGGATGACTTCGGCATCGACAGCGGGGTCTACGGCACGCTCTTCTACACGCTGACCGGCTTCCACGGGGCCCACGTCCTCGGTGGCATCGTGGGCATGGCGGTCATCCTGTCGCGCGGGTTGGCCGGCCAGTTCAGCGCGCGTCATCACGTGGCGGTCGAGGCGGTCCACTACTACTGGCACTTCGTGGACGTGATCTGGATCCTGCTGGTCACCGTCATCTACATCCTGCCCCACCTTGGTGGAGGTGTCGCATGAGCGGCGTCCGACCGGCCCTCGCGCTCGGTGCCATCCCGTTGGTCATCGGCATCATCTACTGGGCCCTGCCCAACCTCTACGGCGGGGACTACATCGACGCCGCCGGGGCGACCATGTTGATCGCGCTGGGGCTGGCCATGGGCTTCGGCATGCTCGTGATCCTGCGCGGTGCGCGCGACCTCTAGCGGTGCCGCTACGATGGCCGGACATGCAGGGACCTGACGGACAGCCACGGCCATGATCGACCAGTTCTGGAGCAGCATCCTCGAGACCATCTCCCAGGTCGTGATCCCGCCCTGGAACGACCTCATCTCGCTGCTCTCGTTCGTGACCGGCCTGCTCTTCCTGGGCATCCTCGGCGCCATCGCCTACCTCTGGATGCGCCACGGCAAGAACAACCGTGCGCGGGTGCCCAAGCCCCTGCCCAGCGGCCGCAAGCCGGCAGACATGCACCTGCCGGGCCCGTCCATCTGGCCGTTCGTGGCGCCGGTGGGCCTCCTGCTCATCGTCTTCGCGGTCGCGATCGGCCCCTTCGAGTCGCTGGTGGCCCTGGCCGTGCTGCTCACCGGCGTGCTCGTCGTGAGCGTGGGGCTGCTGGGCTGGTATCTCGAAGCCCGCACCGAGTACGTGGCCGCCGAAACGGGCGTCCATGGATCGGCCCGCGGGGGCAGTGGCGTTCCTGGCTGGTCGCTGATGCCGCCCGCCGGGATGCACCTGCCCGGCCCGTCGGCCTGGCCGCTGCTGGCCCCGGTGGGCCTGGTCTTCCTCGCCTCAGGCCTGCTCTTCGGACCGATCATGCTCCTCGCCGGCGTGATCATGGCTGCCATCGCCCTTGTCGGCTGGCTCGTCGATGCCGGCCACGAGCTGGAGGACGTGGAGCAGCATGGACATCCCACGCAGGCAGATCGGGACCCCGAGAAAGCCTGGCCCAGCCGCCTCATGCCCGTCTACTTCATCGTCGGGATCGGCGCCATCGGCCTGACACTGCTGCCCTGGCTCATGTCCCTGCTGCCGGGCAGTGCCGCCTGAGACGACCGCCCGACCACCGCTGCGGGCGGTCCTGCTCCTGGGACTCGTCCTCCTCCTGGTCGTCGCGGTCAGCGCCTTCCTCTTCCTGCCCCTCGGTCGCGACGACGGCGCGACCGATTCGATCACCGTCGGTGGCCATCCCCTCTTCGGCCGACCGGCCCCGGAGATCGATCTCGAGTCGTTCGACGGCGAGCGCGTGACCCTCTCCTCGCTTCGCGGGAAGCCGGTCCTCATCAACTTCTGGGCGACCTGGTGCGGCCCCTGCCGCGAGGAGTTCCCGCTGATGGTGAAGGCCTACGCCGAGCACGCCGACGAGGGCCTGGTGATCCTGGGCATCCTGAGCGACGACATCGTGGAGAACGGCCGCCGTTTCGCGGCCGACCAGGGCGCCACCTGGACCATGCTCGACGATGCCGACGACGCCGCCTGGGACGCTTACATGGGCGTGGGCAAGCCGACCTCCTTCTTCGTGGACCCGGACGGGGTCGTGCGCGCCTTCAGCCTCGGCCCCTTCAGCGAGGAGGGGCTCGAGCACCAGCTGGCCACGATCCTGCCCACCACCGACGCCGAGCCCGGGGCCTGACCGATGGAGGCCGGGCTCATCGCGGTCGCCCTGCTGGCCCTGTCGGCGGCGCTCGCAGGCGTCGGTCTCGCCGGACTCACCGGCCGCCTGCCGCGGAACCACTGGATCGGCCTGCGCAACCGGGCGCTGCGCGCCGACGATGCCACCTGGCAGGCGGGGCACGCGGCGGCCGGCGGCGCCCTGTTGGCGGCGGCCGGTGCGCCCTTGCTGCTGGCGGTGGTGCTCCTGGTCTCGCCACCCGAGGCGGTCCAGGACTGGCTCCCGGCCTATGCCCTGGTGGGGCTGCTGACCGGCGGCCTGATCGCGCTCGGCGTGCGCCAGGCCGACTCCGAAGTGGCCCGCCTCCAGGCGGGGAACGGGCGAGACGCAGGAGGACACGCCATGACCAGGCACGACGGTCCCGATCAGGAGGTGCTGGCCGGCACCATCGAGCAGTGGACCCGCATCAACGAGGAGTACGGCGACGCTGACGCGGCCCGTACCTGGAACGCCGAGGCCATCACCTGGGGCATGTTCGGGGTGCCCGATGAGGCGATCGGCTCGCCGCTCGGCGAGGTGGCCGGGCTGGACGTCCTCGATCTCGGTTGCGGGACGGGCTACTTCAGCGCCTGGCTCGCGCGGCGTGGCGCCCGGCCCGTGGCCCTCGACCCGACGCCGGCGCAGCTGGCCACGGTCCGCCGGCTGCAGGCCGAGACCGGCCTGGAGTTCCCGCTCGTCGAAGGCGTCGGTGAGTCCCTGCCCCTCCCCGACGCCTCGTTCGACCTGGCCATCTCCGAATACGGTGCCTCGCTCTGGGCCGATCCCGGGCGATGGGTGCCCGAGGCCGCGCGGGTGCTCCGTCCCGGCGGCCGTCTCGTCTTCCTGGTCTCCTCCACCCTGGCCTACCTCTGCGCGCCGGACGTTGGCGACGTCACGACGACCCTGCAGCGACCGCTGTTCGGGATGTCCAGCGTCAAGTGGCCAGACGACTCGGGCACCGAGTACGTCCTGTCCCACGGCAGCTGGATCCGTCTCTTGCGCGAGACCGGCTTCGAGATCGAGGACCTCATCGAGCTGCAGGTGCCGGAGGGTGGGGTCACGCACGAGTACTACGGCTACATCACCGCGCAGTGGGGCCGGCAGTGGCCGGGCGAGGAGATCTGGGTCGCGCGCCTTCGTGCCTGACCCTGGGCCCGTGGCGCCCTCGCGCAGCTGCGGAGCAGAAGGTCACGCCGGAACCTGACCGACGGACTTGGAAGCGCTTACATCGGGGGCGTAGGATGAGACCATCAGCACGTGAGGGTGCCGTCGCACGCGTGGCGGCCGAGGAGGAAGTCATGAGCTCATATCAGCCGACCCCGGCGGACAAGTTCACCTTCGGTCTGTGGACCGTGGGCTATCGCGCGGGAGACCCTTCGGGGCACCGACGCGACCCGCCATGGACCCGGTGGAGGCGGTCTATCGCCTGGCCGAGCTGGGCGCCTACGGCGTCACCTTCCACGATGACGACCTCATCCCCTTCGGCTCCGACGAGGGAGCGCGCGAGGAGCACATCCGTCGCTTCAAGGACGCGCTGGAGAAGACCGGGCTGAAGGCGCCGATGCTGACGACCAACCTCTTCTTCCACCCCATCTTCAAGGACGGCGCCTTCACCGCCAACGACCGTGACGTCCGCCGGTTCGCCCTGCGCAAGGTCATGCGCAACCTGGACCTGGCCGCGGAGCTGGGCGCCGAGACCTACGTCTTCTGGGGTGGACGTGAAGGTGCGGAGGTCGACGGCAGCAAGGACCTCAAGGCGGCGCTCGACCGCTTCAAGGAAGCCTTCGACATCCTCTGCCAGTACTCCCTCGACCAGGGCTACGGCCTCAGGTTCGCCCTCGAGCCCAAGCCCAACGAGCCGCGTGGCGACATGTTCCTGCCCACGATCGGCCATGCCATGGCCTTCATCGGGACGCTCGAGCACCCCGAGATGGTGGGCCTCAACCCGGAGGTCGGCCACGAGCAGATGGCCGGGCTCAACTTCGTGCACGGCGTGGCCCAGGCCCTGTGGCAAGGCAAGCTCTTCCACATCGACCTCAACGGCCAGCACGGGATCAAGTACGACCAGGACCTGGTCTTCGGCCACGGCGACCTGCAGAGCGCGTTCTACCTGGTGGACCTGCTGGAGAACGGCGGCTACGAGGGGCCCCGCCACTTCGACTACAAGCCGCTGCGCACCGACCTCGGTGACGATGTCTGGGTCACGGCCGAGTCCAACATGCGCACCTATCTCATCCTGCGCGAGCGGGCGGCCGCCTTCCGGGCGGACCCCGAGGTGCAGGAGGCGCTCAAGGCCGCACGCGTGGACCAGCTCGGCGAGCCCACCATGTCCGATGGTGAGACCATCGAAGCGCTGCGAGCGGAAGAGATCGACGCGGCTGCCGTGGGCGCCCGCTCGATGAGCTTCTCGCGCATCGACCAGCTGGCCATCGAGCACATCCTCGGCGCGCGCTGACCCCGCCGCACGAGCGGCAGTTCCTGGGCGGCTCGCCCCTCGCGCTGGGCCGCCCGCAGGGGTGGGCGACGGCCCCGGGTCAGCGGTACTTGGTGGTGGAGTAGCCGAACATCTCGTCGAGGCCGATGAGCTTGATGCCGCGGCGCTGGTAGTGGCGGATGATCGCGGGCAGCGCGTCCGCGGTCACCGAAGGTCCGCAGTGCATGAGGATGATCGACCCCGGCCCGCCACCGGTGGTGTGGCGGATGATGGAGGAGACGGTGGCCTTCGACGAGGAGTCAGCGGCGCTCTGGCTCCAAAGCACGATCTTCCGATAGCGGAGCTTGCGTGCGACCCGGCGCACCCGGTCGTCGTAGGCGCCGTAGGGCGGGCGCAGCAGGCGCAGCATCGGTCGCCCCAGCGCCGAGTGGTGGATCCACTGGTTGGTGCGGATCTGGCCCTTGATCTTGTAGCCCGGCAGGCGCGTCAGCCAAGGGTGACTGCGAGTGTGGTTGGCCACGGGGAACCCTGCCAGGATCTTGCGCCAGCGCTTGGGGTCCGCCCGCAGATGGGTGCCGTTGATGAAGAAGGTAGCCGAGGCACCCATCTCACGCAGGGTCGTCGTGATCCGCTCGCAGGACGTGATCCCCCAGCCGTCATCGAAGGTGAGCGCCACCCCGCCGCTGCTCGACGGCCCCTTGGTCACGACCTTGGACTTGCCCGCCGCGACCGGCGTCTGGATCAGCACCGCCAGCAGCAGCGCCACCAGCATCGCCCGCAGCAGCGTGGCGCGGTCGCGTGCGGGATCGGCGCCGGCGAGGCGCTGACCGTGTTGCTTGACCATGAGCTCCGACTCCCCGCTTGCGCCGGACACCTGACTGCCGACCTGCGCATTGTGACATGGACCGGAGATCGGTCCAAGGGCACGCGTGGTGCGGGCTGCACCGGCTCTAGGGGTCACCGCGCGGCGTGTAGATCGCGGCATAGGCCACCTGCTCGGCGAGGGCGTAGCGGGCATCGATGAGGTCGCGCAGACCGGGTGGCGGGGGCCGATCGGTGGTGACCACGATCGCTCCCGGTGCGTGTGCCTCCAGATCGGCGAGGACCTCGTCGATGACGCTCGGGTCCACCGCCGACGGGCGGTCATGGAGCCAGCGGCTGCAGGGGGTCCGGTGGGCCAGGAAGAAGACCTGGCTGGACCGTCCCCACTCGTAGACGCAGTCATGGGGGTCGGTCAGGCGCGCCACAGCCGTGGCCACCGCGCCGCCATCGATGGCGTCGGCGGCGTAGTCGCCGAAGGTGTACTGCACGCGGAAGCGGTCGGTGGCCGTCGGCTGCAGGTAGGCCAACGCGGCCAGGCCGAGCGTGACCAGCAGGCAGGCAGCGAGCGCCGCGGCCACCGCACGTCGCTGCCGGCGGGCGGCCACGAAGGGCACCGCCACGCCGACCGCGATGGCGGCCGTGGGCAGCAGCTGGATCACGTAGTGGGCGCTGCCCTTGCCGGTGGTCTGGGCGGCGGCCTCGGACGCCACCAGGACCGCGAGCACCAGCCACGCTCGACGGTCGCCCCGCCGCCAGAGGCGCCAGATGCCGACGAGGGCGAGGCCCCAGAAGAGCAGCCCGCCGAGCAGTGACAGTGGATCGGACAGGAGCGGCGGCACCAGCTTGAGCCAGAACGACTGCGTGGCTGCCCACGAGAGGTTGTAGCCGAAGGTCGCGTGCCACAGGTCCGCCGCCGCGCCGTTGGCCGCGAAGTAGAGGATGCAGGGGGCCGCCCCCAGCACCACGCCCGCCACGAGGGCGGCGGCGGCTCGGGACAGACGCGCGCGCTCCGCCGGGTGGCGCCACCAGAGGGCGACGAGCCAGGCGCCGTAGCCGATGAAGGTCCAGACGGCCGACTGGCGTGTGAGCACGGCCAGCGTCGTCAGGATCCCGGCCAGCACGAACCAGCGCAGCCGGCCTCCGATCGCACCCACCGCGAAGGCCCACAGGCCAGCCGTGAGCGGAAGCAGCATGAAGACCTCGCCGTTGGCCGTCACCTGCAGGTAGACGTTCGCGAACGAGAGCGCGAAGGCGGCAGCGGAGAGGAGCGCGGTGCGGCGATCGAACAGGACCCCCGCCGTGGCCCACACGAAGGGCACGCACAGCCCGGCCACGAGGCCGGCCATCACCTGTGGTGCAGTGGTCGTCTCGCCCAGTCCCAGGAAGGAGACGACGTACCACAGGAAGAGCAGCGGGCCCTTGTTGTCCCACAGGTCGCGGTAGGGGATGGCCCCCTCGGTCCAGCCGCGTGCGATCGTCGCGTAGGTGCCCTGGTCTCGCTCGAAGGGTGCACCGAACAAGGGCAGCAGGAACAGGAACGGCAGGACCGAAAGGGCCACGACCGTCGCGATCGAGATCGGGTCGGCGAACCGCGAGCCGGTGGCCGGAGATGCTGTCACGCGGCCTTGCCAGCCGGCTGCACGACTACTCGATGACGCTGTACCAGATGGCCGGCCGGTTCTGCTCGGTGCCGAGCACGAAGGCCATGGCCCCGTCCTCGCTCAGGCGGACCCCGGTCGTGCCAAAGGTCTTGCGGTCGAGCCGCTTGGGCAGAGCCATGCGTTGGAGACTCCTCCGAGGCGCGACCCCAGAGCACGATCGGCACGGTCCGGTCCTTCCTCGCGTCGTAGCGGCTGCCGGACACCACCACCAGGTCGCCGGCCGCATCGATGCCTGCGGTGACGGTGCCGTGTTTGAGCTGCCTGGGCTCGGTGATGGTCCAGTCGATGCCGTCGGCGGAGGTTGCCACCATGCTGCCGAGCACCTCGCCTGCCGACTCCACCAGGTATCCCGTCGCGGCGAAGCCATCGCCGGCCCGAGTCAGACCGCTGACCTGCGAATCACCGGTCCCCAGGACGTGGATCGTCCAGTCGTCCGCGGAAGAGGCCACCGCGGCCTGGCCATTGACCAGGTCATAGGCATCGTCCTCACCGCCGATCACGAGCTCGCCGGCATCGGAGGCGGCGATGCTGTAGGGAGCCATGGCGATGCCGTCCTCCATCGCCCACCTCTCGGCCGTCGGTCGTGGTCCAGACGCGCCCGACATCACAGTGGAACCCGGCGCTGCAGCCGGCCAGCGCGACGCCGTCGGGCGTGGTCGTAGCGCCCAGGGCCATGGAGCCGGGGAAGGAGGCATCGGCTGGGCCGCGGGACCAGGAGATGCCGTCCATCGGAGACCCACGTGAGCAGATGGACCATGTCCGGGCGCTCCGTCTGGGGCTCGAAGTCGTGGCCGGCAGCCACGAAGCCGCCAGTGGGCAGGGCCGCGACACCGCGGATGGTGCCGGACGCGGCCTCGCCGAACAGGGGCACCGACTGCCAGGTGACGCCGTCGTCCGAGACCCAGATCAGCGCGTGGTGGTCGAGCCCGGTCGGCGTACCGCCGCCCACCGCGATATAGCCGGGCCCGCCTTCGATGAGGTCGAAGACGGAGCATGCCCGGGCCGGCCACGGGCACGCTCGCCTTGCGCAATCGGGACGGCGTGGCCTCGGACACCCCGCCCGCAGGTGAAGCGGCGACCGCGGACGGTGCGGGCGGCTCGGACGAGTCGGGCGACGCGTCCTGCGCGGCGGCGGCTCCGCTGCCGGTCAGCGCCAGCAGGAGGACTCCGGCGGTGGTTGTCAGTCGGCCCATCGTCACTACCTCGATCGTGCGTGTTGGGCGCAGTCTACGGGGCGGCACAAGCCGTCGAACGGGCGCGGCTCCGGTCAGTCGGGCAACAACGCGTTGGCGATGCCGACTGCGAGGCCGCCGGCCGCCGAAACCGCCTGTATCCGCAGCGAGCGGCGTCGATCCGCGGCGCGGGCCTGCGGGTCGGCCACGCGGACCTCCTCCCCGAGGTCGCCGAAGTTGCGCAACCCGGCCATGCCGAAGCCGGCGCAGAAGCGACTGCGTGCCTGGATGAAGCCCGAGATCGAGACGGCGGCCGGCAGGGCCACCGACAGGCGCAGCCAGGCTGGCGCATGGACCAGCCGGAGCAAGACCGCCAGGGCCAGCGTCCCGGCGAGACCGGTGTAGCCCGCCTGCCGCCGGCGGGCGATCTCGGCCGGCCCGATGTTGCACACGCCGGGCTGGTAGCGGCCGTCATCCTCGAAATCGATCACGGGTCCACCATATCCGAACTTCCACGCTCGAGCTTCGAGCTTCGGGCCGCGAGCCGGGGCTCACACCGCCGGCGCTCGGAGGCGCAGCAGCTCCAGGGCGTTGGGCCCACCGCGCACGCTCGTCTGCACCAGCACGATGGCGTCATCGGCGCGCAGGTCCAGCTCGGAGCCTCGCTCCCGCAGCGCGTGGATGACGGCCTCGCTGATGACGGCCGGGTCCTCCGGATCGACGGCCATGACCACCGGGTGCACGGCCCGGCGCAGGGTCAGCGAACGGGCGATCGGGGCGGTCGGGGTGAACGCCGCGATGGGCACTCCCGGACGCAGCGAGGAGAGCCGACGCGGCGTCCGACCCGAGTGGGTGTAGCAGGCGAGCGCGACCACGTCGGGGTCGGTGTCAGCCATGGAGACCGCGGCCGTGGCCAGCGCACGGGCATCGACATCGGGGCCGAACGAGGGCGTCCCGGCCGGTGGGCGCGTCGGTTGCTTGAAGGCGTCGGTGCAAGCCGCGATCCGCTCCATCGCCCGCAGCGATTCGAGCGGGAAGGCACCGATCGCCGTCTCGCCGCTGAGCATGACCGCATCGGCACCGTCGATGATGGCGTTGGCCACGTCGCCGGCCTCGGCCCGGGTCGGTCGCGGGGCCCCGATCATGGACTCCAGCATCTGCGTCGCGACGATGCTCGGCTTGCCCGCCGCGAGCGCCGCGCGCACGAGGTCCTTCTGCACCAGCGGCACGTGCTCGAAGGGCAGTTCCACGCCCAGGTCGCCGCGCGCGACCATGATGCCGTCGGCCGCCTCGAGGATGGCCCCGATGTCGTCGATCGCCGGGCGCGTCTCGATCTTGGCCACGATGGCGATGGACGCTGGGATGCGGGAGCGCAGCAGCCGCACGTCGGCAGCGGAGCGGACGAACGACTGGCCCACGAAGTCGGGCGCCAGCGCCAGCAGGTGCGGGATCACCGCCTCGTCGGCCTGGCTCAGCGCGTGGGGGTCCAGGCGCGCGGCGGGGACGTTCGCGCCCTGACGGGAGCGGACGGTGCCGCCTCTGACCACGTCGCAGATCGCGACGCCCTCGTCCACGCCCACCACCCGCAGCTCGGCCGCACCATCGGCGAGGAGGACCCGGTCGTCCGGCTGCAGGCTGGCAGCCACCGAGCCATCGGTCAACGGCAGCGAGGCGGGCGACGCGGTCGCCCCGGGGCCGGTCAGCTCGAGCCTGGAACCGGTCTCCAGCTCGAGTGGCTCCGGTTCGAGCTGGCCCAGGCGCAACTTGGGGCCGGGCAGGTCGGCGAGGATGCCGACCGTGCGGCCGGCAGCGGCCGCGGCGGCCCGGACGAGCTCGGCGGTGTGCAGGTGCTCGGCTTCGGTGCCATGCGAGAAGTTGATGCGCGCGATGTCCAGCCCGGTCTCGATCAGGCGGTCGACGAGGCCGATGCTGGCGGGACCGATGGTGGCGACGAGCTTGGTGCGACGGGAGAAGCGAACGGAGGTCGGTGCGTCCATGGCCCGATGATGAAGGACGGGCCCTGCACGCGGGCGGCGGATGAGACCCGCGGCCGGGCCGGGCCGAGGCGCCACGCCGAGGATCAGGCGCCGACGCCGGGCCCCTCGCTCGTCGCCTCGTCGCTGCCCGGGCCCTCGCTCACCGGCTCTCCGCGCTCCGAGCCCCTACCCGGTCCGGCGAGCTCGCCCGTGGCCGGGTCGTAGCGGCCGGCCAGCTCGTCGGGCTTGGAACCCTCTGCGAGCGGTACGCCCATGAGGTAGGCGGCGCGACCGATGAGGTGCGCCGCCACCGGCGCGGTGAGGAAGAGGAAGACGACCACGAGCAGCGCGCGGATGGTGACGTCGAGCCGCCCGAAGTGTGCCGCGACCCCCACCATCAGGAGGGCGATGCCGAGCGAGGATGCCTTGCTCGCGACCTGCAGGCGGATGTAGACGTCGGGCATGCGCAGGATGCCCACGGCGCTGAGCAAGCCGAAGACGGTGCCCAGCACGACCGCGACCGTGACCACGATCTCGCTCATCGCTGCCTGGTCCGCTCAGCGTAGTGGGCGAAGGCGACAGCGCTCAGGAAGGCCACCAAGGCCAGGGCGATGGCCACGTCGATGAGCGCCGGCTCGTCGGTGCCGATGGCATAGATGGCCACGATGCCTGCGACGAGGCTCGCCGTCAGCTCCAGCGCCACCACGCGGTCCATGAGGCTGGGGCCGCGCACGATGCGGTAGAAGGTGATGACCAGTGAGATGGCCATGGCCAGGAGAGCCGCCGCGATGATGGGGTCGGGCACGCCGTCGGCGAAGCTCATCGGACCAGCTCCAGCACGCGTCGCTCCAGATCGGACTTGATCTGGCGCCGCAGCTCGTCGGGATCCTCGGCGAACATCGAGTGCACGTAGATGACCGAGCGGTCGTCAGCCACATCGACCGAGAGCGATCCTGGCGTCATCGTGATGAGGTTGGCCAGCAGCGCGATCTCCACGTCGGTCCGCGCATCGAGCGGCACCGCCACCACCCCCGGGAGCGAGCGGCGTGTGGGTGTGACCACGTCGATGGCCACGCGCACGTTCGCGCGCACGACCTCGAGCAGGTAGAAGAGCGCGAACGAGACCAGCAGGATCGACTTGGAGAAGTAGCGCGAACGTCCGGTGACGCGCTGGAGCAGGAAGAGCACCACGTAGCCGAAGGCGAAGCCGAGCGCGAGGTTGGCCACGTCGAAGTGCCCGGTCATGGCCGTCCACACCAGCGCCAGCACGAGGTTGGAAGCGAACATGGTCGAGCTGTTGACCGGACGGAGCCTCCCGCCGTCGCGCTCGCTGGGTTGGCGGCCGGGGTCGCTCATGGCGCCTCTCCCAGGACCGCCTCGATGTAGCCGGCGGGGTCCATCAGCTGTGTCGCGGCCGCGTCGGCCAGGTCGAACACCGGGCCTGCCGCCACCGCCAGCCCGATCGAGCAGGCCACCAGGAAAGCGATGGGTCCCACGACCGCGAGCGCCAGGTGCGTGGAGGCGACGCGCTCGGGGGTGACCGCCGCGGCGCCATCGGCGAACGGCTCGAGTTCCGTCGGAAGCGGTTTCCAGAACGCTGCGTTCCATATCTTGAGCATGGAGTAGAGCGTCATCAGGCTCACCGCCAGGGCTACGAACACGATGAGCAGGTGGTCGACCTCCAGGCCGGCCTCGATGAGGGCCAGCTTGGCCAGGAACCCGCTGAAGGGCGGGATCCCCGCGAGGCTCATGGCGGCGATACCGAAGAGGACCGCCAGGCCCGGCTTGAGGACCCACAGACCACCGGTCTTGGCCAGTTCGAAGGAGCCGGTCAGCTGGCGCACCGCGCCAGCCACCAGGAAGAGGGTCGACTTGGCCAGGGCCACGTGCAGCAGGAAGTAGATCAGTCCCGCCAGCGCGCTGACGGTGAACAGCGCCAGCCCCATGACCAGGTAGCCGATCTGGCTGATGATGTGGAACGAGAGCAACCGGCGCATCTCGTGCTGGGCCACCGCACCGATCACGCCGACCACCATGGTCAGCCCGGCCACCGCCAGCAGCAGGGGCTGGAAGGTGGCCGCCTCACCGGCGAAGAGCAGGGTGAAGACGCGCACCAGGGCGTAGATGCCGACCTTGGTCAGGAGCCCGCTGAAGATGGCGGCCACGGCCACCGGCGGCGTGTGGTAGGACGCGGGGAGCCAGAAGAAGAGCGGCACCAACGCGGCCTTGATGCCGAAGGCCACGAGCAGCATGGCCGCCACCGCGGTCACCAGCCCGTCGGGCTCGAGGACCTCCAGCCGTCGCGCCAGGTCGGCCATGTTGACCGTGCCGGTCATGCCGTAGAGCACGCCGATCGTCACCAGCAGCACCGACGAGGCAACCAGGTTGAGCGCGACGTACTTGAGGGCACCCTCGAGCTGGTCCCGCTCGCCGCCCAGGCCGAGCAGCACGAAGGAGGCGATGAGCAGGACCTCGAACCAGACGTAGAGATTGAAGAGGTCGCCGGTCAGGAATGTCCCGGCCACGCCTGCCAGCAGCACCATCGTGAGGGGGTAGTAGGCGTATCGCTCGCGCCCGCTGTCGATGGTGGCGGTGGAGTAGACGACCACGGCCACGGCCAGGACGCCGGCGAGGACGATGAGGAGGGCGCTGAAGAGGTCGGCCACCATGGTGATGCCGAAGGGCGCCGGCCAACTGCCGATCTGGAGGGTTTGGATGCCGTCACGCTCGACCACCACCAGCAGGCCGATCCCGGCCACCAGCAGGGCAGCGGCACCGATGACGGCCACCAGCCGCTGGAGATCCGTGTGCCGCCAGGCCACGAAGCCGAGTGCGGCCGCCACGAGAGGGATGAGCACAGGGGCCAGCACCAGCTCACTCACTGGATGTCCGCCTCACTCAGGTCGTCGACGTCGTCGGAGCCACCCTCCTGGTAGACGCGGTGCATGAGCGTCAGCGTGAAGGCGAGCACCGCGAAGCCGATGACGATCGCCGTCAGCACCATCGCCTGCGGCAGCGGGTCGGCCGCGTCCGGCGGTGCGGCGGTCGCGCCCTGCGGCACCAGCGGCGGCTCGCCGCGTGTGATGCCCGCGGCCACGAAGATGACGAGGTTGGCGGCGTTGGCCAGCAGAGACAGGCCCAACGCCAGCTTGAGCATCGAGCGCCGCAGCATGAGGTAGATGGCAGCCGCGAAGAGGATCCCGGCCGTGATCGCCAGCAGCACCGTCATTCCTCTTCCTCCTCCAGCGAGAAGGCCAGCAGCAGGATCGTGCCCGCGACGGCGAGGTAGACCCCGATGTCGAAGAGCAGCGGGGTGCCCACCGAGAAGCCTGCGCCGGTCACCGGCACCGACCACCAGTGGGCCGTCAGGAAGGGCTCACCGTAGAGGAGCGGCGCCACGATCCCGGCGAGGAGCATCAGCAGCAGCCCGCTGCCGATGAACGAGCGGGGGTCCGCGTGCAGCGTCTCGCGCGCCTCGCGCACGCCGTCAGCGATGGAGAGCAGGATGAACGCGGCCGCCAGGACCAGGCCGCCGGCAAAGCCGCCGCCGGGCTCGTTGTGCCCGCGCAGCAGCAGGAACACGCTGAAGAGCACCAGCACCGGCATCAGCCAGGTGGTGGCCGTGGGCAGGATCAAGCCCCTCATCGTTCCTCGCCCTCGGTCGCCCGGCGTGCACGCAGCTTGAGCAGCGCGTAGACCCCGAAGCCGGCCACCGCCAGCACGAAGACCTCGCCCAGGGTATCGAGCGAGCGGAAGTCCACGATGATGGTGTTGACCACGTTCTGGCCCTTGGCCAGGGCCAGGCTGCCCTGCAGGAACCAGTCGCTGATGGAGTCCGCCGGGACGCTGACCGCAGCCAGCACGAACCCGGTCATGAGCAGCCCAGCCGCTGCGGCGATGACGGCGTCACGCACCTTGGAGGCTTGGGCCGTCTCCACCCCGAAGCGGGGCATGTGATAGAAGACCAGCACGAAGAGCAGGACCGTGAGCGTCTCCACCAGGATCTGGGCGATGGCCAGGTCCGGAGCGCCGAAGAAGACGTAGACGAGCGAGATGCCGTAGCCGACGGCGCCGAGCGCGGTGACCGCGCCGAGGCGGGAACGCGTGGTCACGGCCACCGCGGATCCGGCCACGATGATGCCCGCCACGATCGCCTCCCAGGGGTAGAGGTCGAGCTCGAAATGCAGCGCCGGCAGCGCACCCGACCAGAGCACCGTCGTCCAGACCAGCGCCACGAGCGTGGCGATCACGGTCAGGAGGTAGAGGCGCAGCTTGCCATTCTGGGTGGCGCCGGTGATCCGCTTGACCGCGTGCAGCATGGAGACCTCGGACAGGACGTAGAACTTCTCCGGGCCCGACCGGTGCCCGAGGTCGATGCCAGCCACCAGCGTGCGCACATCGAGTCGTCGCCAGAAGATCACCGCACCGGCGGCGATGCTCGCCAGGCTCAGGACGAGGGCCAGGTCCACGCCGTACCACGGCTCCACCCCGTACTGGGCCTGCCCGCCACCGATGGCCTCCGCGGCCGCGCCCACGAGCGGCCCCGATCCGAGCCCCGGGAACAGGCCCGCGAGCAGGCCGATGGAGCCCAGGACCAGGGGGGCCAGCCACATCGGCCAGCCTGGCTCGTGGGCGCCGTCTCGAGCCGTGCGCAGCGAGCCGGCGAACGGCCCGATGCTGACGATCGCGGCCACACCGACCGTGGCCGCACCGGCCACCACGAGGGCTGCGGTCACGAGCACCGTGGCCTCCCCTGCCGCGAGGCCCGACTTGAGGCCCAGCTCCTTGGCTGCGAACCCGATGGTCGGCGCGATGCCGGCCATGGACACCGCGCCCAGCGCGGCGGCGGCGGTGGTCAGGGGCATGACACGGGCGAGGCCGCTGAAGCGATCCAGCTCGCGCGTACCCATCTCGTGGTCCACGCTGCCGGTCACGAGGAAGAGCCCGGCCTTGTAGAGCGCATGCGCCAGGAGCAGGGCCATGGCCGCCACGAACGCAGTATCGGAGCCCAGCCCCACCAGCATCACCATCGTGCCCAGGGCGCCCACCGTGGAGTAGGCCAGCACCAGCTTCATGTCGTGCTGGCGCAAGGCCAGGATGTTGCCGATGAGCATGGTCGCACCGCCGCTGATCACGAGGATCACCGTCCACAGCTCGGTCCCACCCAGGACCGGCGTCAGCCGCGAGACCAGGTAGACGCCGGCCGTCACCATCGTGGCCGAGTGCAGATAGGCGCTGACCGGAGTGGGCGCGGCCATGGCGTTGGGCAGCCAGAAGTGGAACGGGAACTGGGCCGACTTGGCCAGGGCGCCGAGCAGGATGAGGACGGTCAGGAGACCGTAGCGCGCGTCAGCCTGGACCAGGTCGCCCTCCGGCAGCAGCGCGGAGATGCTGAAGGTATCGGCCGCGAGGCCCAGCAGGACCAGCCCGGCGATCATCGCCAGCTCGCCGCTGACGGTCACGATCAGGGCCTGCTGTGCCGAGAGCCGCGACACGCTGACGGTGTGCTCGAAACCGATGAGCAGGTACGAGGTCACGCCGGTCAGGCCCCAGAAGACGAGCACCAGGAGCAGGTCGTCGGACAGGACCAGGCCCAGCATCGAGGCCATGAACGCGAGCGCCAGGGCATGGAAGCGATCGATCTCGGAGTGCCCATGGAGGTAGCGCTCGGCGTACAGGATCACGGCCACCCCGATGCCGCTGATCAGCAGGGCGAACAGCAGGGACAGGCCGTCGAGCGAGAAGGACAGGCTCAGGTACAGCTGGGGCACCCAAGCCGTCGACCAGCGCACCGGCTCGCCAGCGAGCACCCCCGGCGCCTGCCACGCGAATACGACGGCCAGGAACGCCGGGATGGCCACGAAGGCCACGATGGCGTAGCGGCCGAACAGGCGGCGGACGAGCGGCACTAGCAGCGCCGCGACGAAGCCGAGCGCCACCACCAGCGGGAGGATCACGCCCCGAACCTTAGCTGTCGGCGCGGAGCCACGCCGCCCGCACGGCGCGCCCACACCTGCCCCCGTCCACGCTATGCTCCCGCGGCGGGGGGCCGTTCTGATGTCCGCTGGAGGAGCCACGAGTGGCGATCATCGAGGCCGAGGGCCTGGTCAAGGTCTACAAGTCCCGCAAGAGCGAGGTTCGTGCGCTCGACGGTCTGGACCTCACCGTTCCCGAGGGTGCCGTGGTGGGCCTGCTGGGTCCCAACGGAGCAGGCAAGACCACGACCGTCCGGATCGTCTCCACCCTGCTCCGGCCCGATCAGGGCACCTGCCGGGTGGCCGGCTACGACGTCGTGCGTGAAGCCCAGCAGCTGCGCCACGTCATCGGCCTGTCCGGGCAATACGCCGCGGTCGACGAGAACCTGACGGGTCGCGAGAACCTCTGGCTCTTCGCGCGTCTCTATCAGCTCGGCTCGAAGGACGCCCATGCCCGCGCCGATACGTTGCTCGAGCAATTCGACCTGGTCGAGGCCGCCGACCGCGTCGTCAAGACCTACTCCGGCGGCATGCGCCGGCGTCTCGACCTCGCGAGTGCCCTGATCGGGCGCCCTCGCCTGCTCATCCTCGACGAGCCCACGACCGGCCTGGATCCCCGCAGCCGGCTGGGCATGTGGCAGGTCATCCGCGGGCTGGTGCGCGATGGCACGACCCTGCTGCTGACGACGCAGTACCTGGAGGAGGCCGACGAGCTGGCACAGGACATCGTGGTCATCGACCACGGGCACGTCATCGCCCATGGCAGCTCCGACCAGCTCAAGCGACAGGTCGGTGGCGAGCGCATCGAGCTGCACGTCAACCGCTCGGAGGACATCCCCTTCGTCGAGGGGGTGCTCGCGCGGCACGGCGGTGGCGAGGTCGCCGTCGACGCCCCGTCGCGCCTCCTCAGCGTCGCCGCCGGCGGCGGATCGGACAAGCTCTTCGGCGTCTTCCGCGAGCTGGATGAAGCGGGCATCGCCCTCGATGACATCGCCATGCGCCGTCCCACCCTCGACGATGTCTTCCTCTCGCTGACGGGCCACGCGGCGGAGGCCCTGCCCGATCCGGAAGCTGCCGCCGAGCAGGAAGTCGGACTCGACCAGACGACCTCGGAGGTGCGCCCATGAGCGCTCCCCTGCCAGCCGCGGACCGTGGCGTCCGCGGCGCCGTCGACGACGGGCTGATGCTGACCTGGCGCTACCTCAAGCGCATCCCGCGCATCCCGGAGCTGGCGATCTTCGCCATCCTCCAGTCGATCATGTTCGTGTTGCTCTTCACGGTGGTCTTCGGGGGAGCGATCCCCCTACCCGGAGGAGCCAGCTACTCGGCCTACCTGATGCCGGGCATCTTCGTGCAGACGCTCACGTTCGCGTCCGCGACCACGGCCATCGGCATGACCGAGGACCTGCACAAGGGCATCATCGACCGCTTCCGCTCGCTGCCCATGGCGCGATCGGCGGTGCTCTTCGGACGATCCGTCTCGGACGTCGTCTACAACGGCGGCATCCTGCTCGTGCTGATGGCCTCGGGCTATGTCGTCGGCTGGTCGGTCCCCAACGGCCTGCTGGCGCTCCTCTTCGGCATCGGCGGCTGCCTGGCATATGCCTTTGTCATGTCGTGGATCGGCATCTGGCTCGGCTTGCGCCTGCCCACGGTGGAAGTCGCCCAGCAGGTCGTCTTCATCGTCATCTTCCCCCTGACCTTCGTGTCGAACGTCTTCGTGCCCATCGGTACGCTGCCCGATTGGCTCCAGCCGATCGCGGCCTGGAACCCGGTGAGCACGCTCACGGCCGCGCTTCGCGAGCTCTGGGGCAATCCCAACCCCTTCCCCTCGTCAGGCCTGCCTGCCGATCACCCGGTCCTCGTGACGATGGGCTGGATGGTGGTGCTGCTGGCGGTCTTCGCCCCCCTCGGCGTGCGCAAGTACCGCTCCATCAGCAACTGAGGCGGCCGCGCCGCGAGGACGGCAGGCGCGCGCTCACGGTCGCGCGAGGATCTCCCCGTGCGGCACGCAGAACCAGGCGTCCGGCTGCCCGGCCCACGCGCGCCAGGCGGCCGCCATCGCGGCCAGCTCGTCGACACTCGCGAGACCGAGCTCCAGGGCTCGGCGTGGCGAGCGCGGAGCGCTCGGTGCGCTGTGCCCACGTCTCGGCCCACCAGCCGCGACGCTCGGGGTCGGCGAACAGCCAGACCGAGGCAGATGGCCTGACCTCGCGCAAGCCGGCTGCCTGGGCCCAGCCGAGGAGGCGGCGACCCGCGTCGGGCTCGGCTCCGTTGGCCCTCGCGACCGCGCGGTAGACCTCCCGCCAGCGCTCCAGCCGCGGTTCGTCCGGATACCAGGACATGGCCGCATAGTCACCGTCACGCGCGGCCACCCACCCTGCCGCAGCCGTCACCCGCCGCATCTCGCGCAGTGCCGCGACGGGATCGGACAGGTGCTGCAGCACCTGGTGGGCGTGGACCATGTCGAAGGACGAGTCCGGGAAGTCGAAGCCGTAGACATCGCCCACGGACGTCACGAGGTTGGCCAGGCCACGTGCGGCAGCGAGGCGTTCGACCTCCTCGAGGACGGCCGGCTCGCGGTCCAGCGCCACCACCTCGCCCGGAGCGACGAGCGCGGCGAGGTCGACGGTGATCGTGCCGGGACCGCAGCCGACGTCGAGCACCCGTTGCCCACGCCGCAGCTGGGGTAGCAGGTAGGCGGCGGAATCGGCCGCCGTGCGTGTCCGGTGCGACGCCAGCACCGACTCGTGGTGGCCGTGCGTGTAGCGACCGGCCGGCTGCTGCGACATGGTCGCCATCGTAGCTGCACGCTGCGGACCACCGGCCGCCTGGCCGGCCATCGCGCTCCATCTCGGACCGTCGCGGCATGCACAGCGGCAGCCGTGTCAGAGTAGATGCATGACGACCCTGCCGCTCCCATCGGACGACCACGTGCACTCGCAGTTCTCGTGGGACACCGCCGGGCGGGCCTCGATGGAAGCGGCGTGCGCGGAGGCGGTCGAGCTGGGGTTGCCCTCCGTCGCCTTCACCGAGCACCTGGACCTGGTGCAGTGGTACGTGCCCGCGAATGCACCCGATCTATTCCCCCGCGAGGGAGCGGACTACGTGGAAGACGACTCCACCTTCCGTCCCCCGCCTGTCGACTTCGACGGCTACTTCGCCGAGCTGGAGCGCTGTCGCTCGCTGTTCCCGTCGCTGCGCATCCGCTCCGGCGTCGAGTTCGGCGAGCCCCACTGGTTCCCCCACGACCTGGCCGCGCTGCTCGCGAGCGGACGCTTCGAGCGGGTCCTCGGGTCGTTGCACTCGCTCGAGATCGATGGTCGCCGACGCGTGCTCGACGAGTGGTTCCACACCGAGCACATCGACGGCGAGGCCGAAGCTGCCAGCGTGCGCACGTATCTCGCCGAGGTCGCGCAGATGGCCCAGGACGGGGGCGCCTTCGAGGTCGTGGCCCACATCGACTACCTCGTGCGCCAGATCCACAAGGCCGGTCGCAGGCACGACCCGCGCCGGTTCGAATCCGAGTACCGCGAGACGCTGCGGACGCTGGCGCGGGCGGGCCGCATCCTGGAGCTCAACTCGCGGTTGCCGCTGGACCCGGTGCTGGTGCATTGGTGGTACGAGGTCGGGGGCGCGGCGATCTCCTTTGGCTCGGACGCCCACTCGGCCGCCGCGGTGGGCACCGGCTTCCGCGAAGCTGCCGCCCGCGCTGAGGCAGCGGGCTTCAGGCCCCCACGCGATGCCCACGACTTCTGGCGCCGCTAGCCCTCACCGTCATCGAGTCCCACACTGCCACCACGGCGGACGTCGTCGAGCGAGACAGTGTTGACAGCACCTATATGCTAATGACATATGCATGGGCATGACACCCGAGGGGCCGGTGGCACGGGCTGGAGCACACGAGGACACCATCATGGTGCGCACCATGATTCGCGACGAGGGCGATGGATCGAGCCGTTCGTGCTGCTGCTCGTGGCGCAGGGACCCACCTACGGCTACGAGATCATCGGTCGACTCGATGATCTGGGCGTCGCTCCAGATGGCATCGATCCGGGCATGGTCTATCGCACGCTGCGGAGCCTGGACGCCGAGGGCCTCGTCATGACCGAGTGGGGGCTGGAAGGAGGCCAGCCCCGCCGTGAATATCGCCTGACCGACGCGGGCGCCTGTGCACTCGAAGACTGGATGGACGTGATGGCCGAGCGCAAACGCCTGATCGAGCACTTCCTCGAGCAGGGCGCGGCCGCCACGGACCGAATGGGGGATTGAGATGAGCTGCTACCACCACTTCCCGCACGGCTGCGACTGGTTGGAGCTGTCCTGCGGTGATCGATACCGTCACGATGACCGTGGTCGGTGGTGCGACCACGACGTGGTCGTGTACACGGTCGACGAGGGCGACTGCCCGGAGCCACCGCCGCGCTGGGGTGACCGTCGTCGACGACCGGCGCGCCCGGAGCCCGTCTCGCCCGCCTCGCTGCGGTCGCAGGCAGATGAGCTACGGGCGGAGCTGAGCAGGATCGAGGACGTCCTGGCCGGGTTCGAGTCGAACCGGGACGATCTGCCGCCGCGCTGACGAGACCCCGCGGGAGGAGACGCCTGGGCGGTCCGGGGTCAGGCGGCAGCTGGTTCTGTACCCCCACCCGAGCCGGTGTGGAGGCGCTGCCAGGCAGCCCAGCCCGGGCCCACCGAGACCCACAGCAGGGCCAGCATGAGCAAGGCGGAGGTGATGCACCACATGCAGGTGGCGCCGATGACGAAGGGTTCGAGGAAGGTCAGGTAGGCCGAGAAGGTGACGCCGAACAGCGCGCCCAGGGCGATCAGCATGAGCGCCCAGTCGGCGACCGCGCCCCTGGCCACGCGGGAGACGACCCAGAGGAGGGCGATCGACCCGTAGCCGACGAGCCCGAGCACGCCGATGTGGATGCCGAAGAGACGCGCATAGGAGCTGGTCTGGACGGCGTTGCAGTCGCCGACCGGGCCACAGACGGCCTGGCTGCCGCTCGTCTCGACGTTGGCCAGGTACCCGGCCACGGCCATGCCTGCGACCGCCAGCACGATGGTCGTCCAGGCCGGGAAGGTCGGCAGCGAGCCCCGGGCCGCCAGCAGCGGAGCCGCGATGAGGCTCAGGCCGAGCAGCAGCCACACGATGATGGCGATGCCGTTGGCGAGCGGGTCCGCCCCGAACCTGTCCAGCGGGCCGCCCCCGCTCTCCCCGCTCACGGGGATCGCAGCGAAGGCCGCATCGGGCTCGGCGCTGGCCTCCGAGGTGGGCGCGACCGCGGACTCGGCAGGCGGCGTGTCCGCCGGTTCGATCGATGGCGCGGCGCTGGGTTCGATCGACGGCGCGGCCCGACCGGCGGGAGTGGGCACGGCGCCCGACTCCACGAAGTAGGCCAGGGCATCATCCAGGCCGGGCGCTCGCGGCCAGTCCACGCCCGAGCCGGCAAGCCCGCTGGCGATGATGCCGGGCAGCTCAGCCGGGATATCACCGGAACCGACGAGGTAGCGATCCTCCACGTCCAGGCGCGGCACGCCCGCCTGCTCGATCCCCAGTCGAGCGTTGTCCGCCCCAAAGGCAGCCTGCCCGGCCGGGGTGGCCACGTTCACCAGCAGGACCTGGAGCTGGCCGTTGCTCATCAGGTACCAGGCCACGTCCTCGGCAGCCACGGACTGGTCATAGGTCACCACTGGCGTCCCGCCGTTGGCTGCGAAGAGCGGAGGCAGGGTCTCGGTGATGACGGTGTGGCAGTGGGGGCAGGTGGGCGAGAAGTAGAGCACGACCTGGACGAGCGGCCCGTCCTGGTAGGGCATGGCCGTAGGCAGGGGCCGGGGCGTAGCCGCCGGGCTCGCGCTGGGGGCCACGGATGCGGACGGCTCAGTCGTCACCTCCTGCGCCACCGCCGGGGTCGCGAGGAGGGTCAGCAGTACCACCAGGCTGAACAGGATCGTGCGCTGTCTGATCATCGTCCCTAGAGGGTACGCAACGTGCTCATCGGGCGCTGGCCACGCGATGCAAGGCAAAGGAAAACCCCGGGGGCGGGACCCGGGGTTCTCACGTCAGGAGTCTTTGGTTGCGAGGGACGGATTCGAACCGCCGACCTTCGGGTTATGAGCCCGATGAGCTACCACTGCTCCACCTCGCCGAAGAACTATAGCACAACCCACCAAATCGCTGTGGTCCCCGCCTCCGGCGTGTCGCGCGCACTTACCTTCGCCTTACATCGTCCTTGGCCGGCGGGAAAGCTGACCCGCCATCGTCCTCATCGTCGCGCCGAACGGGTGACCGGCGTCCCTCCCGCGCCGATGGCTACAAGCAGAGGTTCATGAAGACATGCACAGGCACACCACACGCTCGACCACGGTCATCGGGACCGCCATGGCGCTCCTCCTCGCCGGCACCGCGGCGGTCTCCGCCCATGGTGGCGGACGCCGCGGACCCGATGACACGCTCGGCGTCGGCGGCATGGGCGGCTCGATGGGAGCGGCGATGCCCGGCGGGCGCGGCATCGGCCTGAGGGGCCTTGACGACACCTTCGAGCGCCGCGAGGTCACGCTCCAGACCACCGACGGCATCACCACCAGCCGTGTCGAGCAAGGGGCGGTCGAGAGCATCTCCGACAGTGCCCTGACCTTCTCGTTCGCGGACGGCCAGTCGGTCACCGTGGCCCTCGATGACAGCACCGACCTCATCGGTTTGCGGGAGGCGCAGCAGACGGTGCGCGGCTGGTCACGCACACGCATGGTCGCGAACGAGATCACAGCGACCGATGTGGCGGCCGGTGACCAGGTCGTGGTCTGGTCCAGCTCCGAGGACGGCACCGATTTCACGGCCTCGCAGGTCATGGTCCAGGTGCCGGATACCACGGCCACGTCCGACGGGACCGCCTCGAGCGACGACAGCGCGACCGCGGACGAGAGCCCGGCCGCTGTGGAGAGCCCCGCAGCCGAGGCCGCGGCCACGGACGCCTAGCTGACGACTTCCCACTCCCTCTCTCCACGAACGCCCGCCGGAGTCTGCCGCCGGCGGGCGTTCGTGTCTGCCCGGACGCTAGAGTCCGGCCACCGCCAAGGGCTCGAAGTCGTCCGCCAGCTCGAAGCCGAAGACCTGGGCGTAGAACGAAAGCTCCGCCTGCAGCGCGCGTTTCTGGTTCTGGGCCATGCGGAAGCCGTGGCCCTCGCCCTCGAAGAGCAGGTAGGCATGGGGCAGGCCGTTCCGCCGCAGCGCCTCCACGATGCCCTCGGCCTGCGCTGGCGGCACGATCTTGTCGTCCGCGCCCTGCATCACCAGGACCGGGCAGCTGATGCGGTCGCTGTGCTCGTTGGGGGAACGCTCGCGATAGCGCTCCGCCATCTCCGGGTAGGGCCCGACGAGCAGGTCCATATAGCGCGACTCGAACTTGTGCGTGATATCGATGAATGCCGCCAGGTCGCCTAGTCCATAGAACGACGTGCCGGCGCTGAAGACGTCCTTGAAGCAGAGTGCCGCGAGGGTCGTGTAGCCACCGGCGCTGCCCCCGCGGATGGCCAGGCGCTGCGGATCGACCAGGCCCTGCGCGGCGAGCCACTCGGCAGCAGCGGTGCAGTCATCGACATCGACCACGCCCCACTGCTCGCGCAGCTGGTTGCGAAACGCGCGGCCATAGCCGGTGGAGCCACCGTAGTCCACGTCCACCACGGCGAACCCGCGGCTGGTGAAGACCTGCCGCGAAAGACTCAGTGATGTGCGCGCCTCGCTCGTGGGTCCACCGTGTGACATGACCACCAGGGGCGGCCGCTCGGCAGCGGGCGCCACGACGTCGGGATTGGTCGGCGGGTAGTACCAGCCGTAGGCCATCCGGCCACCAGACGTGGGGAAGGTGATGTGCTCGGGGCGCGAGAGGTAGCGTGGGTCGACGGCCAGCTCGCCTGTCTCCCGCAGACGCTCTTCGCGCCCTGTCGCAAGGTCGATGCGGACGACGGCCGTCGGCCGGGTGAAGGTCCCCGCCACAGCCGTGAGCAGGCCGGCGCGTATACGCAGATAGGCCAGGCTGTGCTCATCGAACCCGATCGCACGCGGTTCGTCACCCCCGCTCAAGGCCAGCAGCCGGGCCTCGTCGGGACCGTGTGCGAAGGCCACGATCGTGCCGTCGTCATCGATGTCGTAATCGGACAGGCCGAAGACCCACTGCGGGCCGCCGATCTCCGCCTCCATCGGCGCGATCGGGAGGACCTCCATACCGTCGCGAGGCCAGCGGTAGAGGTTCCACCAGCCGCTGCGGTCGGAACTGAAGACGAGCGAGCCGTCGGGCGCCCAGCGCGGCTGGATGACCGACTCGGCTGGTCCGCCGGCGACATGCCGCGGCTCTCGCAGCGTCCCGTCGGTGGCGATCTCCGCGACCCACAGATCCGTGCCATCCCACGGCATCTGCGGGAAGTCCCAGGTGACGAAGGCGATTCGCGAGCCATCGGGGCTGACCTTCGGGTCGGAGTAGAAGTCGTGGCCGACGGCCAGCTCGCTCACGCGGCCATCGCGGAGCCCGACCGCCACGAGCAGATTGCGCGCCTCGATGGCCGACCTGGTTTGATCCTCCATCACGGCGTACACACGGTCGCGCACCAGGTCGAGCGCCAGGTCCGCGAAGCGCAGGGCCGGGTCCGACACCAGCGCGACCGGCTCGTCGGCAGGCGAGCCCATGAGCAGGAGCCGATTGTCGCTGAACTCGCTGAAGACGACCACGCCGTCGCTGACGCTGTACGCGCCACCGCCGTACTCGTGCACCCGCGTGCGGACGTTGTGTCCGGGTGCGACGTCGGTGTAGGCGCCGTCGGGCGTGCGCCGGAGCAGGGCCACGCGTCCCGCCTCGTCGGGGCGCGATTTCGAGGACGTAGAGGTCGTCCCCGTCGGGCACGGGCTCGGAGAGTCCGCGCTCGGAGCCGACGGCGAGGTCGATGCTGATGGGCGACGGCCACGAGCCGTAGGCAAGCGTTGGCTGATCGGTCATGTAGCGATGGTACGGCGCGTGGCGTAGGCTGCGCGCCAGGAAGGGGGTCCACTCGCATGCATCGCATCGTCCGCCTCGGCCTGTTCGCGCTCGCGGTGACACTAGTCCTGCTCGGCGGGGCCTACCTCTTCCGCGAGCCATTGTTGCGGGCGGCCGGCATCAGCTTCGACGCTGGAGCCGCCGGTGAGACGGACCTGTCCCTGCCGGAGGGCTACCGCGCCAACGTCTTCGCGGCCGGCCTCGACCACCCCCGCTTCATGGCGGTCGGCCCTGACGGCACCTTGTTCGCGGCCGAACCGGGCGCCAACCGTGTGGTCGCCCTGCCCGACCACGACGGTGACGGGCGCGCGGACGAGATCGTCGAAGTCGGCACCGACTACGACCTGGCCCACTCGGTGGCCTTCACCGAGGACGGCTCCCTGCTGGTGGCCGGCAGCGGCACGCTCTACCAGGTGACGCTCGATGGCGCGTACCACGAACGCTCGCGCCAGGCCATCCTGGAGTACGCCGGCGGCGGCCAGCACTCGACGCGGACCGTCGTGGTGCGCCCCGATGGGTCGGTGCTCGTGAGCGTGGGCTCGAGCTGCAACGCGTGCTGGGAAGGAGACCCCGAGCGCGCCACCATCATCACGGCTCCGCCCGGGGGCGGCGACTGGCGAGTCCTGATGCGCGGGCTGCGCAATGCGGTGGGGCTGGCGATCGACCCGGCCAGCGGGGATCCCTGGGCCACGGTCAACGGCCGTGACCTCATGGGCGACGACGTGCCGCCGGAGACCCTCTATCGCGTGGTCGAGGGCGCCGACGCGGGCTGGCCACGCTGCCATGCCGGCGCCATCCTCGATCCCGATCTCGGCGCTGAGCCCGACCCCCGCACGGGGCTGGTGGGATGCGATGGTGTGGTGGCGCCGGCGGCGCAGTTCCAGGCGCACATGGCGCCGCTGGGCATCACCTTCTGGGACGGGCACGCGATCATCGCCTTCCACGGCTCGTGGAACCGCTCGGAGAAGGTCGGCTACGAGGTCTGGCGGCTGCCCTGGGACGACGGACCCGCAGGGGAGGCCGAGACCTTCATCAGCGGGTTCCTCGATCGCCAGAGCGGCGAGGCCACCGGCCGGCCCGCTGGCGTCGTGGTGGGCGCGGATGGTGCCCTCTACCTCTCGGACGACAAGGCGGGCTACATCTATCGCGTCGAGGGATCGGCCGGCAGCGGCGCCTCGTAGTCGTAGTCGGGTTCGTCGCGGCGCCAGTAGCCGGTGACCTTGACGTTCTCGCTGGGCAGGCCGTGGTCCTCGAGCAGCACGCGCCGCACCTCGCGCATGGCCACGGCCTCTCCCGCGGCCCACGCGAACGTGTCCTGCGAGTAGAGCTTCAGCTGCTCGAGCGCCGGCGGCAGGTGGTCTGCCTCCGGCACCGCGAGCTCGGTCAGCCACAGGACCCAGATGGGCTGCGGGCATCGAAACTCGACCACGTCCTCCTCCGAGCGTGCCGCGACGAGGACCTGCGCCATGGCGCCCTCGGGCAGGTCGGCCAGCCAGCGAGCGATGGCAGGCACCGCGGTGAGGTCGCCCACGAGCAGGTAGTTGGCGAAGCCGTCGGGCATGACCGTGGAGGTTCGCGGGCCGATGACACCGACCCGCTCGCCGACCGAGGCCCTGGCCGCCCAGCGCGCGACCGGGCCGTTCCCGTGGAGCAGGACGCGCACATCGAGCTCCCCGGCCTGCGGGTCGAAGCGCCGCACGGTGTATTCACGCGTCGTCGCGCGCGCTCCCTGGGGCCAGCGCAGGCGACCGTCGGTCACCTCGGGCAGGGTGAGCGTGCCCGCGGCGTCCGGTGGGACCAGGCCCACGTGGTCGGTCGGGCTGGGGGACTCGAGATCGGCCAGCTCATCGCCACCCAGGGTCAGGAGCCCGTACAGCGGGCCCGGGCGCTTGACGGCGCGGACCTCCAGCGTGCGTACGCGGAGCGGGTGCTTGATGAGCTCGACACGTCGCGTGGGCATATCCCCTCCCCGTCCCAACAGTGCCTCCTCCTTCCGTTCAGGATAGCGACCCCGGGCGAGGGCTACCATCTGGCGGTGGAGCACGACGATCTGCGCCTGCTGCGAGCCGCCGTGGAGGTCGCCCGGCGGGCGCGCGAAGCAGGCAACCATCCCTTCGGCGCGGTCCTGGCTGCGGCCGATGGGACGGTGCTGGCCGAAGCGGAGAACACCGTCACCACGGCGCGAGACGTCACCGGCCACGCGGAGCTGAACCTGGTGCGGACCGCCTCCGGCTGCTATGGCGAGCAGGAGCTCGAGACGTGCACGCTGTACAGCTCGACCGAGCCCTGCGCCATGTGCGCGGGCGCCATCTACTGGAGCGGCATCGGGCGCGTGGTCTATGCCCTCGCCGAGGCACGCCTGGGGGAGATGACCGGCGCCGACGCGGAGAACCCCACCATGCACCTGTCCGCACGGACGGTCCTCGCCGCGGGCCAGCGCGCGATCGTGGTCGAGGGCCCCGTCGAGATGCCCGAAGCCGAGGCGGTCCACGCCGGCTTCTGGGACCCCGAGCGAGCGGGCCGCACCTCCTAACGAGGAGCGAGCGAGTCCAGATCGACCGGTGGCGCCAAGGTCGGAAGGTCGACGCTGATGGCCTCGACGTACTTCTGCGCGGCACCGGTGTTGAAGATGACCACGCGCTCATGCGGGCTGACCCGTCGCTCCCGCACCAGCCGGTCGAGCACATCCAGGCAGGCGGCAGCCTCCGGGCACAAGGCGATGCCTTCGAGCGCATTCGCGAGCCGCATCCACTCGAGCAGGCTGCCCTCGTCCGCGCTGAGCGCAGCACCGCCCGACTCGCGCACCGCGTCGAGGATCATGAAGTCGCCGACCGCGGCCGGGACGCGGATGCCGCTGGCCAGCGTGTGAGCGTCGGTCAGCGGCGCCGCGAACCGCTCCCCTGCGTCGAAAGCGGAAGCGATCGGCGCGCAGCCATCCGACTGGGCCGCGATGAGGCGGGGCATGGCGGACGAGTCCAGCCAGCCGAGGGACTTGAGCTCAGCGAAGGCTTTCCACATGCCCAGGAGGCCGGTGCCGCCACCGGTCGGGTAGAGGATGACGTCGGGCAGCTGCCAGTCGAGCTGGTCGGCCAGCTCCAGGCCCATCGTCTTCTTGCCTTCCAGCCGGTACGGCTCCTTGAGCGTGCTCATGTCGAACCAGCCCATGCGCTCGACCCCGTCGCGCACGACCGCGCCGCAGTCGTTGATGAGCCCCTCGACCAGATAGGTGTGGGCCCCGTAGAGCGCGGCCTCGTAGCGGTTCACGACGGGCGTATCGGCGGGCATGAAGACGTACGCCTCCAGCCCGGCGCGAGCGGCGTAGGCCGCCAGCGCACCGCCGGCGTTGCCCGCGGTGGGCGCGGCCAGGCGCGTGATGCCCAGGTCGCGGGCCATCGACACCGCCATGGCCATGCCGCGAGCCTTGAACGAACCGGTCGGCAGGCGCGACTCGTCTTTGATCGAGAGGTGCCGCAGGCCCAGGCGTGCCGCCAGGCGTGGCACTTCCAGCAGGGGCGTCACGGTCTCGCCGAGCGAGACGCGCCGGTCCGGGTCGGCCAGCGGCAGCAGCTCTGCGTAACGCCACATGTCGGCGGGCCGTGCGCGCCAGGCGTCGCGATCGACCGCGGCGCGCACGGCATCGAGGTCATAGCGCACCCACAGCGGGCGGCCCCCATGGGTGGTCTGGATCCTGCCGGCCGGCAGGATCGTGCCGTCGATGGCAGCCTCGAGATAGGTGACGAACGAGCGCCCGCGCTGATCGGTGGACATCAGGCTCGAGTATGCCGCCCAGGGCGAGCGGCGGGTGCTGCGAGAGGGCCGCGGCGCCCCGACGGTCGCTGGCGCCGTCGGCCGGCCGGTGGTCGCGAGGAAGCCGCCGGCGGGTTTCCCGTCTAGACCGCCACCTGCGCGATGGGATCGCCGCTGGAGCGGCGGATGATGAGCTCGGTCGGGAGCAGGATCTCCTGCGCTGGCGCGTCCGGCGCCTTGATGCGCTCCAGCAGCAGCTGCACCGCGCGCCGGCCCATCTCCTCGGCTGGTTGCGCGGCCACCGTCAGGAAGGGGAAGGTGACCATCTCTGCGGGCAGGTCATCGAGCCCCACCAGGGCCACGTCATCGGGGATGCGCAGGCCCAGCTCCTCCAAGGCGTGCTGCGTACCGATGGCGAGGAAGTTGTTGGCCGCGAAGATGGCCGTCGGGCGCGGCTGCTCCGACATCACCAGCAGCGTGAGGTCGTGTCCGGCCTCCAGCGAGAAGTCCTCGAAGAGCACGAGCGGAGGGGGCTGGCCCGCGTCCTGCATGGCCCGGCTGAAGCCCGCGGCACGATCGACCGCGGTGGGCGCGTACTCAGGCCCGGTGAGGACCGCGGTGTGGCGGTGGCCCAGGCTCGCGAGCAGCCGGCCCAGCTCGTAGGCGCCCCCCTCCGCGTCGGCGCGTACCACATCCACGCCGGCGATCTCCGGCCGCCGGTCCACGATGACCAGGGGCACACAGGCCTCACGACAACGGCGTGCGGTGTCGGCGCAGGTGCCCGCCGGGATCGCCAGCAGGCCGTCGACCTGGCGCTGCAGCAGCATCGAGACCATCCGCTGCTCCTCGTCGGGTCGCTGGTCGGTGTTGGTCAGGAGCAGCGAGATGGCAGCCTCACGAGCCGCCACCTCCATGCCCCGCACGACGTGGGTGAAGAAAGGATTGGTGATATCGGGCATCACCAGGCCGACGGTATCGGTGCGCTTGGTGCGCAGGTTGCGCGCGACCGTGTTGGGCACGTAGCCGGTCTCCTTGAGCGCCTTCTCGACGCGCGCTCGCAAGCGGGGGCTCACCGGGCCAGAGCCGTTCACCACCCGTGACACCGTCATGGGTGAGACACCCGCGCGTTTGGCTACATCGAGGACGGTCGGCATACGTTGTCATGGTAACGTAACCAGCCGCCCCCGGCCGACTCGAAATCGCGCGCTAGAACCCCCGCAGGTCGGTGCTCGAACGCGCGGGCAGACCCGCATGGGGGACGCGCTCGAGGACCGTGTACTCGAGGCCATGGGCCTCACAGAAGGCACGCTTCTCCGGCTTGTCGCCATCTTCATTGACCACGTAGTAGCGCGGCTTGAGCCGGTCGATCTCCGGCTCGGCGTCCATCCAGCCCGACCCCGACGACACCAGGCAGCGATAGACCGGGCGCATCGACCCGACCATGTACCGGCGCTCGTCCTCGGTCTGCAGCGGGTGCCCCTCCCCTTTGAGCAGGCGCACGTTGCGATCGCTGCCGATGACCACGTACAGGGGACCGTACGCGGCGGCGTCCATGAAGAAGCGGATGTGGCCGGAGTGGAGCCAGTCGAAGCAACCGGTCACCATCACCGTCTCGGTCCCGGCGGGCAGCTCGTGGGGCTCGTGGGCCGGGAACCCGGCTCGATCCTCGGGCCTGATGACACGGTGCTCCACGCCGGCTGAACGCGCGGCCTCACGGGTGCCGGGACCGTCTTCCTCAGCCCGGATCACCAGGACGTCGGCGCCGGCGAGCGCCTCCCCGGGTGCCTCGGTCAGCGACTCGTCCACGACCTCGAAGCCGCCGATCCAGCGCAGCGACTCGGCCAGGAACACGCGCTCGGCCTGGGGGAACCTGGGCGTGGCACCCGTCGTTCGCGCCAGCAGCGCATCGGAGGCCAGGCGCACGTGGAGCGGACCGAGCCTGGCTGCCTCCTCCAGGAAGCGCACATCGTCGGAACGCAGGTCGTCGAGGTCAGCCTCGACGATGACCCGGTCGGCCATCACACGCGCACCGAGATGTGCGAGGAGCCTGGCGGCGGATCATCGGAGACCACGATGACGTAGCCGCCACCGCAGCCGGAGTACATGGCTCCGGCGTATGCGCCCATGTAGCCCTCCAGCAAGCCCCACAGGTCGCTCTTGATAGCCGGATGCTCGTAGACCTGGGGCAGGATGGTGCGCCAGGCATGGGAGCACTCGTTCAGAGCGGCACCCAGGGCGGCGAGGTCCATGGCCACGATGGCGTCGTAGCACTGCCGGCCGCTGTGGCTGAGACGGGCGATCCAGCGGGGATCGAGGTTCTTGACGCCCAGCGGGTTGTAGCCTTCCGGTCGGCCCCCGACGGGGACGAGGTTGATGACACCCTCCAGCCAGGAGATGACCGCCTGGTCGATATTCGACTCCACGTGGCTGGGGAACCAGCCACCTTCGACCGACGCGTCGTAGTCGAGCCGGCTGATGCCTCGGTAGATCAGCCCGCACATGTCCTGCGAACCCGAGGGGTCGGTGAGTCCTTCGTTCTCGACGCCATAGAGCTCACGCACGAGCTCGTCCGAAGCGCGGTCGGCGGGGATGTCCCCACCCCACAGCTCCACGGCCACGCGCCGGGTGCCGGTGGCCATCCCGCTGCGCTCCATGTAGCGCACGGTCGGGCGCAGCGAGACCACCACCATCGACCCCGGCGGCTCGGGGTTGGCCCCGGAGACGAACGGCTGGTCGATCCAGCCGCCCGCCATCTGCAGTCGGTAGGGAAGTGTGCCGATGGCCCGTTGGAGGCCCGCGGGGATCGGCGGAGCCGTATTCGGCGCCGTCATCGGTCCCTAGCCCGAGACGACGCGCTTGCCGGCCTTGCGGGCCGCGAATTGCTCGGCGATCCACGCGTAGGTCTCGGCCATGCCCTCACGCAGGGGCGTATCCGGCTCCCAGCCGAGCACCTCCTCGATGAAGGTGTTGTCACTGTTGCGGCCGGCCACACCCTTGGGCGCATCGAGGTTGTACGAGCGCTCGAGCTTGACGCCCGCGATGTCCTCGACGATGTCCACGAGCTGGTTGATCGAGACCATCTCGCTCGAGCCGAGGTTGATGGGGGTAGCGATGAGTTCGTCGCAATGCATGATGCGGTCGATGCCATGCAGGCAGTCGTCGATGTAGCAGAACGAGCGGGTCTGCTCGCCGTCGCCCCAGATCTCGATCTTCAGGTCGCCGCTGTCCTGCGCCTCGAGGACCTTGCGGCACATCGCGGCGGGGGCCTTCTCACGGCCGCCGAACCAGGTGCCATTGGGGCCGTAGATGTTGTGGAAACGCGCGATGTGCGTCTCCAGCTGGCGCTCGGCCCAGTACTCCTGGCAGAACATCTCGCTGATCAGCTTCTCCCAGCCGTAGCCGCGCTCGGCCATGGCCGGGTAGGCATCGGACTCCTTGAGGGCGATGACCTCGTGGGTCTTCTGCAGGTCGGTGTTGTAGGCACAGGCACTGGAGCTGAAGAAGTAGCGCTTGACGCCGGCCCGGTAGGCCGCCTCGGTCAGATGGGTGTTGACGAGGATGCTGCGCAGGCACTCGACGCGGAAGTTCTCGATGAAGCCCATGCCGCCCATGTCGGCCGCGAGGTTGTAGACCTCGGTCGCGCCCTTGACGGCCTCGATGGCGTTGGCCTCCACAGAAAGGTCCGCCGAGATGGACTCGACCCCCGGCACGCGCAGGTACCAGTCCGGCAGCGGCTTGCGGTCGATGGCGCGGATGTTGGTGTAGCCCTGCTCGGAGAAGTACCTCGTGAGGGATCCGGCGATGAAGCCACCGGCGCCGGTGATGACGATGAGATCGTCCTTGTTCAGGCCCCGCTGGACGTCGGTCCTGGGAATGGTGTCGTTGAATGGCTGGGCCATCGGGTAGGTACCTCGCTCCTGCTGCAGTAGACGCTGATGGTAACGCTACCACAAGCGCGCCTCGATGGCCCCGTGGTTGCGCATGGGTCAGTGCGCGACGCTCGGGCTCAGCTGCGTCTGGGGCGCACCCGTGGCCTCCATGTCCGGCACCGGCTAGGATCGCGACCCATGAGCGATCCCTTCATCGAGCGGCTCGAGGCCACGGGCGTGGACTTCGAGATCGTCCCCTGCGACCCCAGCCTGGCCGACACGGCTGCCTTCTGCGCGGCCTATGACTACGCCCTCGAGGATTCGGCCAACACCATCGTCGTGGCCGGCAAGGTCGAGCCGCCGGTGTATGTCGCCTGTGTCGTCCTGGCCACGACGCGCCTGGACGTGAACCGTGTGGTGCGCAGGCGGCTGGGCGTCCGCAAGGCCTCGTTCGCCGGGGCCGATGAGACGCGCGTGCTCACCGGCCAGGAGATCGGCGGGGTCACCCCCATCGGACTGCCACCGGAGCTGCCGATGTGGGTGGATGCCCGCGTCATGGAGCGCCCCCGCATCATCCTCGGCGGCGGTAGTCGTGAGCGCAAGGTGCTGGCACCGCCGGGTCTGCTGACCGCGCTGGGCGCAGCGGTCGTGCAGGGGCTGGCCCGGGACGCAGGGCAAGGCTCCCGCGCCGGGTGAATCGACCCCCGCTCTGCGCAAGGTAGGCCGCGACACGTCACGCACAGATGTAGCGGAGGTGACGAAACGATGTCCGGGCTCGCCTGGGCCTCGAGGACGAGCGCGAGAAGACAGCTACTCGATCTGCTGCTGGGTCACCCGCGCCAGCAGGCCGAGGACACGCTCGAGCAGCAGGGCGGTAGCGCCGGCGTCGTAGGAGGGCAGGGAGCTGTCGGCGAAGTAGTGCTGGTCGCCGGGATAGAGGAAGAGCTTCGCGTCATCGGCCGTGCGTACGATCTCGCGGGCGGCCTCGATATCGCCCTCGCCAACGAAGATCGGGTCGGCGTCCATGCCGTGGATCTGCACGGGCACGCCTTCCGGCCAGGGACCGACCGCCCACTCACCACTGACCGGCAGGCATGAGTAGCAGAGCACGGCGCCACGCGCCCCGGGCCGGGTCTGCGCCAGTGTCTGGGCCGGGATGACGCCCAGCGAGAAGCCGACGTACACGAGCTCGACCGGCAGCTCGTCGGCCGCCCGCACTCCGCATTCACGCAACGCCTCGAAGCCTACGCTCTCGACGTGAGCCATGCCCTCGTCGATGGTCGCGAACGTCCGCCCATCGAACAGGTCGGGCGTGTGGACCGTGTGGCCGGCTGCCCGCAGCTGGTCGGCGAAGGCGCTGACGCCCTCGGTCAACCCCTGGGCATGATGGAAGAGCAGGACCTCAGCCATGGCGCGGACCTCCTTGGTGGCCGACGCCGCGATCAGGCGCCGGCACAGTCATCCGGGGAGTTGTTGCGGATGTTCCCGCCGCAGGTGACACCGATGAGCACACCGTTGTTGTCCAGGCCGCCGCCGCGTCCACTCGCGACGTTGCGGGTGATCGAAGCGTGGTCGCCGAGGACGAGGGTCCCGCGGTTCATGACGCCACCGGCATGATCGGCCGCGCGGTTACCGCGGATCGACGTGGCCCCGAACAGCTCCAGGCGCCCGAGGTTGACGATCCCACCACCGGTGCCACGAGCCTCATTGCCGCGGACGACGACGTCCCGCAGGGTCAGCCGTCCCCGGTTGAGGATGCCCGCGGCGCGTCCAGCGGCACCACCGCGCACGGTCACGCTGACGAGGCGCACCGGCACGCCAGGGGCGATCGTGATCACGGGCCCATGGTCCATGCCCGCGAGCGTGGGCAGGCCCGACCGCTTGGTGCGCGTGCCCTTGACCGTCAGCGCCTTGCTGATCCACGTCGTGCCGCGGCACGTCCCCCGCAGGACGAGGTGCTGTCCCGGGTGAGCGACGCGCGCGGCCGCGGCCAGGTTCCCCTTGACCACACCGGTCTCGCGATTGCGGACCCGGCAGGCCATGGGCGGTGCTGACGCGCCGAGACCGAGCATCGCGCCGAGGTCCACGAACCGGAAGCCGCGAGCGCGGTAGGAACTGATGATGCTGCCAAGCGCTGCCGGGGTGACCGAAGGACCGCAGTGCATCAGCACGATCGAGCCGTTGATGCCGCGGGAGCCGTAGGCGATCACCGTCGAGACCGACGATGAGGCGGTGTCCGCGCTGTCCACGTCCCAGAGCACGGTGCGATAGCCCAGGGCGTCGGCGACCCGCACGACCGCCGAGTCGTAGGCCCCGTAGGGCGGGCGCATCAGCGGCAACATCTGGCGACCCAGAGCTCGTTCGACGACGACCTCGTTATCGTGGATCTCACGACGGATGCCAGCCTCCGAGAGGCGGTCGAGCCAGGCGTGCGTGAGCGTGTGGTTGGCCAGCGGGAAACCATGCAGGATGCGTCGCCAACGAGCCGGGTCACGCCCGATGATGGAACCGTTGATGAGGAAGGTGGCGGTCACGTTGCGAGACCGCAGGGTGTTCGCGATCTGCCCGCAGCGCGAGGCGCTCCAGCCGTCGTCGAAGGTCAGGGCCACCCAATGCCGCTCACGGGAGCCGTGCCTCAGGACCTGGGACGCATCGACGACCGGGACGGTCGCGGCGACGAGCACGATGAAGAGTGCGATGGCGGTGGCCAGTCGGGTCAAACGCATGCGGTGGGCTTCCTCGAAACGACCGGTGGGGGTGGACGGTGCCGGCAGCGAGGCAGTCGGTCACCTCGACGCTAGCACGTGGACGGGGTCCATCGCCAGCATCCCGGACGTACTGGCCCGAACCCGTTCTCCCCCGTTGTGATGCGACTGCAAGGCTCGCCGGGGCAGCGGGGGCGCGACTGCAAAGAGGTAGCCCGCAGCCTCGATGGTGATCGCCGGTTCGATGGCGATCGATTTGCCATTCGAAGAGCACGACCACCTGAGGAGAGACCCCATGCAGAGCCCTAGCTCGACCAAACGCCTGCTGCACGGCACCGCGATCGCCGCCGTGGCCGCCGGCCTGCTGGCCGCGCCGGTCGCAGCCAACGTCAACATCCCGGAAGGGCGTGCCGTCGAGGCGGATAGCGTGAGCATCATCCATCTGGCCGTGCTGCACGGCTGCGATGGCGAGGCCACCGACCAGATCGAGATGCAGATCCCCGAAGCGGTGCGCAACGTGATCCCCGAGGCCGCGCCCGGCTGGACCATCGAGGTCGAGACCGTGGGTGGCGAGTCGGCGAATGCGTCGGCGTCACCGGCCGCAGTCGAGTCGGCCGATGCCGCGGTCTCCACCGGGGAGGCCCTGGACAACCAGATCGCGAGCATCCGCTGGACCGGCGGTTCGCTGCCGGCGGGCCAGTATGCCGAGTTCGGCCTGCGCGCCCACTTCCCCGCCGATGAGGGCGCGACCCTGAGCTTCCCAGTCGTCCAGACCTGCGGCCTGACCGAGATCAACTGGGACGGCGACAAGGATTCCGAGCATCCCGCACCCATGGTCACCATCGGTAACCAGATCAACCAGAAGGACCTGGGCGACCTGCAGGACACGGTCAACGCCCTGAATGCCGACGTGTCGGACCTGCAGGACCAGCTGAAGGGTGTGAGTCCGTCCAACGTGCGGGACCGCGTGAAGGACCTGGAGGACCAGGTGTCGGAGATCCGGGATCAGCTCAAGGCCATGCAGGAAGCCGGCGCCGAGGCCTCGACCGCACCGAGCGAAGGCTGACCGTCTGGCTCACTCTTCCCGACCGAATCTCCTATCCCATCCGACCGACCGGGCGCTCGCTCCCACCGACGCCCGGTCGGTCGGCCCTTGTTTAGCGGCCGGCATAGGCAGCACGGGTGTGTTTCGGCTACATCCGCTCCTTGATGCCGTTGCGGACCAACCACCAGTTGACGGGATAGGCGGTGAGGAAGCCCAAGGCCATGCCGATCTGCATCATGAACCAGAAGGTGGCCTCGTCGGGATGCAGGTGCTCGGGGAACAGCACGAGCTGGGTCAAGATCATCCAGGCGAACAGGCCGACCTCGAAGGCGATGAGTGACAGCGTGTCAGCCTTGAGCGCGGCCACCAGTCCTTCACGCGGGGAGAGCCCGCGCATGGGCGCGATAGTGAGGTACTGGAAGACGATGCCCAGTCCGAAGGCGAAGAGGAAGTCGATGCCCAGTTCCGGCCAGAGCGAGAGCCCTGCGATGGTCAGTCCGGTGAGGAATACCAGCGAGCTGCCGAAGATATCGCCGATGGTGCAGCCCGCGCCGCAATGACTGACGGCCAGGGTCGTGGCCACAGGCATGGAACGGTCCGGATGCTCTTCGCCTCGACGCACCCGCCAGCGGCCATACCAGAGCACGGCGAGCGGGCCCAGGTAGAGGGCGGTCACCGGCCACACGACCTCCATGATGGGCATCTGCAGGCGGTTGCCGCGCAGCCAGATGTCGATGGCGACATATGCCGCCGACCCGACGCCCACGACGATCGCGAGCCAGGCAAGCGCCTCGATCATAAGGTCAATGGTCCGTCCATCACCCTTGCGTGCGCGTGACGGATCGCCGCGCGACGTTGCGGCTACGTGCCTAAGCCTTGCCCACTGCCGCTTCCAGCTCGCTGATCTCGATCTTGCCCATCTTCAGCATCGCCTCCATCGCTCGCTGAGCACGATCGCGGTCAGGGCCGGACAAGAGCTCCCCCAGGCGGCGCGGGACCACCTGCCAGGAAAGTCCGAAGCGGTCGCGGATCCAGCCACAGGGGCCGGGCTCGCCCCCGCCCTCTCCGAGTGACTCCCAGAGCCGGTCGACCTCGTCCTGTCCGTCACACTCGATGACGAATGAGACGGCCTCGCTCAGGCGAAATGCCGGTCCCCCGTTGAGGGCCTGCAAGCGCTGCCCGTGGAGCGTCAGGTCGATGGTGAGGACGGAACCGGCCGGCCCGCTGGGCGTGTCGGCCGGCGTGCGCCAGACGCGTTCGATGTGGCTATCGGGAAAGAGTGTCACGTAGAACTCGGCTGCCTCCTCCGCCGTCCCGTCGAACCAGAGGCAGGGATAGGGTGCATCCATGGTGTCTCCACTAACTTCGGATAGCGGGTGTGCCACCCGACGGTCGATCCTCCAGCGCCGCGCGCAAGGTGGTGGCGAACGCCTCCGGCTCCCCGGCGTAGCCGTACTCACCGCCCAGGAACCCGCCATGGTGGCTGGGGAAGCTCAGCGGCGCCGACCCGAGACGGGCGGCCACGGCCTCCCCTGCTCGATGCGCCAGCTCACCGTCCGACTCCACGCCGACGCCGATGACGATATGCGTGGAGGCTGCCTTCAGCGCCGTGAAGTCGTGAACGCGACCGATCGAGGTGACGGTGTTCCGCCCCAACAGCGGGTCATCGCGGGTGCCGTCGTCGGTCGTGGGCAAGCCGAACGCGGCCGGGTCCGGGCGACCGTCTCCGCCCAGCCGGCGGGCACGGGACCCCGGTGGCTGACGAGGGCCATGAAGCGGGCCATGGCCGGGCCGAAGCCGTCCTGCTCGTAGGTGGCATGGATGGCCTCCCAGGCTTCGAACACCTCGGCGCGGTCCGGCAGGGCGTCGGCGGCCGGCGGCTCGTGCGCGATGAGCGTCCGCACCAGCTCGGGGTGCCGCGTGACCAGCACCAACGCGTTGACGGCGCCACCACTGCTGGCGAACACGTCCACCGGTGCGCCGCCCACAGCCTCGATCACCCGTCGCAGATCGTCGGCGTGCTCCTCGGGCGTCGACTCGGACGCATCGTCGGTCCGACGGCTCCGCTCCACACCGCGCGGGTCGTAGGTGACGACCGTGCGGTCGGGGAAGTAGCCGGCGAGGGTGCCGAACCCAGCCGCTCCCATGGGCGAGCCGGCCATCAGCAGGACCGGCGCGCCGCCGATGGACGACCGGCGAACGTCGTACGCCAACGACGCGCCGGGTACCTCCAGTTCGAAGGTCTCGGGCTCAGGCATCTTCGGCCAGGATCGCGTCGATCTGCCCCACGGCGCCCTTGAGGCCCTCTTCCATGCCCATCTCGATGAGTCGCTCCATGGAAGCGAGATCGGGGAAGACGCTGCGCAGCGTCATCCGGGTACGCCCTGCCCCCACCTCCTCGATGGACACGGAGGTGTGCGATTCGGGCATGCTCGGGTCGGGCTCGCCGGCCGCATCCGCGAATCCGTCACGGAAGCGGATCGTGCGCGGCGGGTCGACCTCGTCCACGACCCAGTAGCCACGCGGTTGGTCGCCCGTCGGGCCGGTCATGTGGTAGGCCACGCGGCCACCGGCGCGCAGGTCATGGGCGGTGAAGGTCGCCGGGTACGTCGGTGGTCCCCACCAGCGCTCGAGCTGACGCGGGTCGGCCCACAGCTCCCAGACGCGCTCGGGTGTGGCTTCGAACTCGGCCTCGAGCTCGAGGGAGAGCGAGGCTGGATCCTTGCGGACGGCGGTGACGGTCATGAAGGCTACTCCCGGTCGGCGGCGATGATCTCGCCCATGCGATGGATGCGTGCCTGCCAGAGCTCCTCGAATTGGTCGAGGAGGTCGCGGGCCACGGTGAGCCCCCCGAGGTCGGTCCGCACGATCAGTCGCCGTCCGGCCCGCTGCTTGGTGACCAGCCCCGCCCGTTCGAGGAGCGCGACGTGCTTCTGCACCGCCGCGAAGCTCATGGGGTAGTGCTCGGCCAGCTCGGCGACACCCTCCTGCCCGTCGATCGCGCGAAACACGATGTCCCGACGAGTCGCATCGGAGAGGGCCGCGAAGACCCGGTCGTAGTCGGTCGCTGTCACCTGCATTGGTACAACCATATCGTTGTATCGCCTGCCCGTCAAGCCTGCCTGCGAGCGTCTGCGGACGGGACCGGCGCAGGTTCCCCCGTCTCCCTGGTGCTACGCGGTCGCCGGCTCAGCCGGGGCCAGCTCGGCCGAGGCCAGCCCGCGTCGCTCGAGGAGGCCGTAGGCGATGACCTTGGCCCGGTCGAGCAGGAGGAACTCGAAGAGTGCATAGGCCCAGGCCAGTGCGGCCAGGCCCGGGCTGATCGGCTGCATCAGGAAGCCGGAGACCGCGATGGCCGTGGCCAGTACCTGCGTCCCGAGCACCGCGCCCACCAGGATGCCAGCTGGCCGGAACGACCAGAACGGACCATGGGTCCGGGCCGCGAAGATCGTCAGGTGCCCGGCGACCGAGAGCTTCAGGTACATCAAGGTCTGGACCTGTCCGTCGGCCAGCGAGAGCGGACCCTGCGCCAGCCAGAGCAGGACCAGTGACGAGGCCAGGCCGACCAGGCCGAGCACCGTCGCGATGGCCAGGACCTCGGAGAGATCCCAGCGGACGGGACGGGCCGAGCCGCGGACGCGGTCGTAGGCGATGGAGAGGATGGCGCCATCGTTGAGGATGGCCAGCAGCACGACCTGGATGGGAGCGACCGGGAAGAAGCCGAAGGCGAGGATGGCCAGGGTCACGAAGAGGACGACGCGGATCGTCTCGGTGATGCGATAGATGGCGTAGTTCTTCATCCGCTGGAAGACTTCCCGGGAGCGGTGGATAGCCTCGATGATGGTCGAGAGGCCGGGCGCCAGGAGCACGATGTCAGCGGCCGCCCGCGCCGCGTCGGTGGCTCCGGAGACCGCGATGCCGGCATCGGCACGTTCGAGGGCCGGGACGTCGTTCACGCCGTCGCCGGTCATGGCCACGATGTGACCGTCGCCCTGGAGCAACTCCACGATCCGATACTTGTCCTCCGGCACGACCTGGGCGTATCCCGCCGCGGCCTCGACCGACTTCACGAGGGTCGCCTGGTCAGAGTCCTCGGCACGCAGGGCCCCGGCCTCGAGGATGTGATCGTCCATGCCCACCATGCGCGCGACCTCGCGCGCGATCTCCACACGGTCGCCGGTGACCATCTTGACCTCGACGCCCAGCTGCTCCGCCTTGATCAGCGTGTCCCGCGAGTCCTCGCGCGGGGGATCCTGCAAGCCAAGGACACCCATGATGTGCCAGTCGGCGGACCCCTCCGACGACCCGGCCACGGCCAGCGCCCGGTAGCCCTTGCCGGCGAATGCGTTCGTGGTCCGAGACAGCTGCTGGGCGACGTCGGGATCGCCACCGGCGAGCTCGAGGACCGCCTGCGTCGCGCCCTTGGCCACCCGCGTCTCGGTACCGCTTCGGTCACGGATGGTGGCCTCGGCCCGCTTGCGCGTGGGATCGAACGGCTGGAGGTCGAGCACCGAGTAGCGGGCCAATGCCGCCTGGTCGACCTGTTCCAGCACGGCCTCGTCGATGGGGTCGCCGCTGCTGGGTTCACTGGTGAGCGCGGCGGCAACCAGGACATCGGCACGGCTGAGGCCGGCCTGCAGGACCTCGACGGCGGCCACCGCGAGCTCATTGCGGGTGATGGTGCCGGTCTTGTCCGAGCACAGCACATCGACTCCGGCCATCTCCTCCATGGCCGGGAGATGGCTGACCACAGCGTCGTGCTGGGCGAGCATGCGGGCACCCACGGCCATGGTCACCGACATCACCGCCGGCAAGGCCACGGGCACGGAGGCGATGGTTACCACCAGCGCCAGCTCCAGGGTGTCGGTGAGGCTCGTGCCCCGCGCCAGCGAGACGACCATGATGACCGCGACCAGGGCCAGCGCCAGGATGATCAGCGCTCGGCCGATCTTCAGGACCGCCTGCTGGAAGTGGCTCGGCGGTGGCTTGCGGTCGGCCAGGAGTGCGGTGCGCCCGAACATGGTGGCCGAACCGGTGGCCAGCACGCGCGCGGTCGGCCCGCCCGTGACCAGGATGGCGCCGGAGTGGATGACGTCGCCCGGCCCCTTGTCGACCGGCAGCGATTTGCCAGTGAGGGCCGATTCGTCGGCCTCTCCGCGACCGACCAGGATCTTCGCGTCGGCGGGGATGATGTCGCCCCGCTCCACCGCCACCAGATCACCGGGCACGACCTCGGCCACGTCGAGCTCGAGCCAGTCGCCTTCGCGCTTGACGCGCGCCTGTCGCGCGAGGCGGTCCTTGAGGGCCTCGATGGCACTGCTGGCCTGGTGCTCCTCCCAGAAGCCGACGACACCGTTGAGCACCAGCAGCGCGGCGATGATGCCGAAGTCGGTCCAGCGCGCGGTCAGTGCGGTCAGCACCAGGGCGACCTCGATCATCCATGGGATGGGGCCCCAGAAGTGCGACCCGATCTCGAGCCAAAGGTGGCGCCGTTCGCCCTCGATGGTGTTCGGTCCGTAGCGGCCCAGTCGTGCGGCTGCGACCGCGCTGGTCAGGCCCTCGTCATCGCCCAGTCCGGCATCGGCACGCAGATCCTCATCGGTCCGCTGATCCGCTGATCCGCTGCCCTGCGGGGCCGGCTCCGGCATCGATCCCCCCTGCCATCGCGTCTGCCCTCGAGCCTACACCCGGGGGGACCTGTCATGCAGGTCACCGGCCAGTCCCTCAGGCCCCTTCCGCGACCTCCACCCGGGCGAGGGCAACGGCGTCGTCCATGGACAGGGCGCCACCGGACTCGAACCAGGCCCGCTGTTCGTCGGTCTCGGGCTCGGAAACGGGTCGCCAGCCCAGGATCTCGATGCTTTGGTTCACGAGGTCGGTGCCCGTCTCCACTCTCAGGCGGTCGACGGCTCCGTAGAGTCGCCATTGCCGCTCTGCCCGACCCCTGGCGCCCGCGAGCGTGGCGATGGCGCCGACGAGCAGCACCATGCCGCTCTTGTCGCCCGCGCGGCTCCAGATATCCAGCGACTCGCCGAGCATCTCCGCGGCTGCCTCCGGTCGTCCGGTGACCATCGAGCAGAGCCCCACGAAGTGAGCGGCCCAGCCGATCCGAAACGGATCATCCAGCTCGCGACTGAGCTCCAGGCTCTGGCTGCCCAGGTCGAGCGCCGCATCGAGGTCGCGCTCGGCCGCAGCGGCGAAGGCGAGCCCCCACAGGCAGCTGGCCACGCCCCCCGTGTCACCCAGCTCGCGGTAGAGCGCGAGACTCTCCTCGAAGAGCGGTCGGCCCAGCAGGTAGCGCTGCAGGGTGTCCGTCTCTGTCGGGTCCAGGACGAAGCCGGCGTTGTAGAGCGCCTCGGCCAGCAACGGCTTGTCGTCGGTCGTGCGCGCGAGCTCGAGCGCGGCAGCGTAGTGCCGGTGGGTCGCTTCGAAGTCGGAGCGCCACCAGGCGATCCCGCCGGCCGCCGATTCCGCGCGCGCCCGGAGCTCCGCCGGTCGCTCATGGGCGGAGGGCAAGGCCAGCACGGCATGCACGCGTTCGTCGCCCTCGTAGAGGTGGCCACGGACCTGCCAGAAGCGCCACAGGGCCGCCACCATGCGCATCCCCAGCGCGGCCTCGTCTCGCTCGATGACCCAGTCGAGCGCGGAGCGCAGATTGTCATGCTCGACTTCGAGTCGGTCGTTCCAGCGTGCGCCGTCAGTCCCCAGCAGGTGCGGCGCCGCGGCTTCCGCCAGGGCCAGGTAGGCCTGAGCGTGGCGAGCCCGGATGAGCTCCTCCTCAGCGGAGGCCTCGAGCCGCTCGCGCGCGTATTCGCGGATGGTCGCCAGCATCGCGAAGCGAGGGTCCGACGAGCTCTGCGTGTCGACATAGACAAGGCTGTGCTCGCTGAGGTCCTCGAGCCCATCGGATAGCTCGCGACCGATCTCGTCGGTCGATCCGCAGGTCGGCTCGATCTGGTCGAGGATGGCGCCACCGGCCATGACCGAGAAGCGCGCGAAGAGCCGGCGGTCAGGCTCATCGAGCAGCTCGTGGCTCCAGTCGATCGCGGCCCGCAGCGTGCGCTGTCGCTTGGGTACGTCGCGGGCGCCGCCGGTGAGCGCGTCGAGGCGGGAGTCGAGACGCGTGCGGAGGGCCTCGAGAGGGAGGGTGCGCAGGCGGGCGGCCGCCAGCTCGATGGCCAGCGGCAGGCCATCGAGTCGAGCCACGATATCGCCCACGACCGTGGCGTTGTCGGCATCGAGTCGGAAGTGCGGCTGCGCGTCGACAGCGCGGTCGACGAACAGTCGGACGGCCTCGAACCGCGCCGCGCGCTCGGGATCGAGCGGCTCGCCTGGCGTGGGGGTCGCGAGAGCCGGCACAGCGAACTCCCGTTCCCCATAGATGCGCAGGGGGATGCGGCTGGTGGCCACGATGCTCACCCGCGCGCACTCCTTGAGGATGCGCGCCACATCCGCGGCCGCCTCGATGACCTGCTCCATGTTGTCCAGGACGAGCAGCACGTCGCGCTCGCGCAGGTAGTCGAGGACGCGCTCCAGTGGCGCATTCGTGCCACCTGCCAGCGACAGCGTCGACGCGATCTCGGAGGCCACGAGGTCGGCATCGGTGACGGCATCGAGGGCCACGAAGTAGACACCGTCATCGAAGCGATGGGCGACCTCCGCGGCCACCTTTCGCGACAGGCGCGTCTTGCCCGTTCCGCCGGGCCCGGTCAGCGTCACCAAACGCGCGCTCTCGGTAAGGCGCAGGACGGCCTCCACCTCGGCGCGACCCACGAACGAGTTCACCTCCGCGGGCAGGTGCGCGCCCCCGTGCCCAGCCGTCCGCAAGGGCGGGAACTCAGCCTTCAGGCCGTCGATCTCCAGCTGCCACAGGTGCTCGGGCGCGGGCAGGTCCTTGAGATGATGGAGTCCGAGGTCGCGAAGCCGCACCCCCGAGGGCAAGGCCGGGGCGATGAGGGAGGCGGTGGCGTCCGATAGCAGTGACTGCCCGCCGTGGCCGGCGTTGGCGATGCGCGCGGTGCGATTGACGTCGAGACCGACGTAGTCCTCCCCTCCCAGGCGCCCTTCTCCGGTATGCAGCCCCATCCGCACGCGGATCTCGACCTCCTCCGGCCAAGGCGTCGAGGTCAGAGCTCGCTGCGCGGCGACCACCGCCTCCACGGCCTCGCCAGCCGAATCGAAGACCACGAAGAGCGCGTCGCCCTCGGTATTGACCACCACGCCACCACGCCGCTCGACGGCCTCACGCAGCAGGCGGGTGTGCGTCGCCAGCACCGGGTCGTAGCCCTTGCCCAGCTTCGAGAGCAGCCGCGTCGATCCCTCGATGTCGGTGAAGAGGAACGTGACGGTGCCGGTCGGCAGCGACTGGAGTGTGTCTCTGGTCCCGGCTCCCATCTCGCGCCGTCAGCTGAGGCGCACGGGCTCGAACGCGACCGCAGGCGCACGCAGAAGCCCGCTCGAGACAGCCTGGATATGCCCTGCGGACAGACGCGCACATTCGGGCTGGCCGGCCATGGCGACCTCCTTGCCCCCCGCTGGCTTGAGGACGATCCCGAGGTCACCCGGATCGTCCGGCACCCTGCATAGTGGGCAGTGCCGGGGGTGAAGTCAATGCGGGCCCCTGACACGGCGAATGCGGCTCGAGGCGAGTGCGAGCCCGGCTCAGCGGCGCGCCTCCGTCGTGTCGCTGGCCATGAGGTAGCCACCGAGCGCCCTGAGCCAAAGCAGCGGGGGGTAGACGATCATGCGTGACGCCCCCATGGCCGATCGGGCCGAGGCTCGCGGCGTCCGGCGTCGGCGGCGTCGCCGATGATCATCACCACGAGGAAGGCGAGGCCACTGACGCCGGCAAGCCAGGCGTCACACCCGAAGCGTCTGGACCTCCTGCGGTGGCCCCCTGCGTGTCGAGGCCGTGGCAGCCCATCGTCGGCGCGGACCGCTCAGTCGATCGGGATGGAGAGAGGCGCGCCTTCCGTGTAGAGCGTGGCCGCGAGTATCACCACGTCGCCGTCGGTGGCGTTCGCCCCATAGTGCTGTAGTTCCGGATCCTCGACGATGCTGTCGCCGGTCTGGAGCGTATATGTGCCGGGGCCGACGGGTTGGCGGGACCCATCCGCGTGGATCAGCGTGCCCTGACCCGAGATGATGGTGTAGTCGAGCGCCCCGCGAGCGATGCGTGCGATCTGCCAGCCGGCATGTGTGTGCGGAGCCAGCTCCGCGCCGGCGGGGATGCGGTACTGCCACAATCCCAGCTCCTCACCGGGGGCCGAAGCCGGAAGGGCGGTCCCCAGATCGGTACGGGTGATACCGACTTCCTCGATGGCGGGTCCGTCGGTGCCGACGACGGATACACCCGTGTCCACACCAGCGCCCTTGCTGCCCTTGACCTTCTCGGCCTTCTTGTCGAGCTTGATCTTCTTGCTATCTGTGAAGTGGAGCGTGTGGACCCAGCTGTCATCTGCGAGGTGCTCTGTTACCGCGTAGCCCGCGGCCCCGGAGAACCGCCCTGATCCGCCCAGGATCGGTCGAGTCGTGACGTTGCCGGTGGCGATGGTGGGGCCCTGGGCCGGGTAGAGGGCGCTGCCACCGACCACGACCTGATCCGAGCCGTCATCGCCGAACGAGAAGACGAGGGTGCTGATGCGCACCTCGTCCCCCGCGGCCGGCACATCGACCGAGGTCGTCGTCAGTGTCGCCTCGAGGCGACCGATCACCTGGCCATCGGCATCGGTCGTTTCGGTCGAGGTGACGCGGAGGTCCCCCAGCTGGTGACCATCAGACGCAGCATTCGTGAGCGTGACCACGACCGAGTCGTGGTAGATGGCGAGCGACCATTTGTCGCGGGCCGCGCTCACCGGGGAAGCCAAGACGACGAGGAGCAGCAAGCTGGTCAGGATCGTGACCAGGAACAGTGGGTGGGATCGGCGATCCATAGGGCGATCTCCCGAGGAGGTTGGATGAGAGAGTGGCCATCATCGGGCCGTGGCGGCCGCAGGGCAAGTGGCCCACTCAGCCGGTCAGGGACTGAGGGCTCCGCACGCTGAGGGTTCCGCACACCTGAGGTCCGGCAGACCGAAGTAGCCGGCTCTCCTCAGCTCCCGCCTCCCGACGCGGGTCCGACTGCAGGTTGCAGCACGACGACGTCGATGGCCCCGGCCCGACCACGCACCGTCAGTGACCGGCTATCGAGTCCGGCCACGTCCAGCCCAGCCGCCCCGGCGGCATCGGCCGAGACCAGCAGCTCGCCGGCGGCAGCCTCGCTGACCAGTCGAGCCGTCGTGTTGACGACGTCCCCGAGGGCGGTGAAATCGCTGACGATGTCGGCAGCGGCGGTGGAACCCACGTACGCCTCTCCGGTGTGCACGGCTGCCCCGACCGGGATCGGTTCCAGCCCCGCTGCGGGCGCGCGCCCGACCTGTCGCATCAGCTCGCGGCCGGCCGCTACCGCAGCCTCGGTATGACGTTCTCCGCTGACACCCTGGAAGAAGAGGCCGATGACCTCGTCGCCAACGAACTTGTCCACGATGCCGCCATTGGCCAGAACGGCATCGGAAGCGAGCCGATAGAAGCGGTCGAGGAAGGCACGGAACTCGGTCGCGGACAGGCGTTCGCCGATGGTGGTCGACCCGCGGATGTCGGCGAAGAGGAGGCTGACGGGGATCTCCGCACCCTGCACCCCCTGCTCCTGCAGCCCCTTGATGCAGAAGTTGCAGAGCAGGGGGTTGCCTGCGTAGCGGGAGAAGCCGACGTGCCGCAGCACGGCTCCAGCCGGTCCGGAGAAGGGGGCCGCGCAGATCTTGCAGTTGGGTCCGCTCGGAAGCCGCGACAGCACGCGACGCATCCAGCTCGTGACCTGGTCCTCCCCGATCAGGAAGGCGTGCATCTCCTCTTGCGGAGTTCGCTGGCCCATGGTGGCCGGAATGTATCTCCGCCCTGTTCCACTGGCAAGTCAGCGGTCGCCAGTCGCATCGGGCTGGTGGCGGAGCGCCTGATCAGCGCCAGCCGAGCTCCGGGGCGACGTACTTGAGGATGCTCTCGACCGCGTGGGCGTTGTACTCGACGCCAAGCTGGTTGGGGACCGTCAGCAGCAGCGTATCGGCTGCCTCGATGGCGGTGTCCTGGGCCAGCGACGCGACGAGCTCGTCGGGCTCGGCCGCATACGAGCGGCCGAAGATCGCCTTCGTCTGCTCATCGATGTAGCCCACGTGGTCCGCGCCTTCATCTCGACCACCGAAGTAGGCGCGATCACGATCGTCTACCAGGGCGAAGATCGACCGACTGACGGAGACTCGCGGCTCGCGTTCGTGGCCCGCCGCGGCCCAGGCTGCGCGGAACAGCCGGATCTGCTCGGCCTGGAGCTCGTGGAAGGGGATGCCGGCGTCCTCGGTCAGGAGCGTGGACGACATCAGGTTCAGGCCCTGCTCGGCGGCCCACTCGGCGGTCGCCCGTGAGCCCGCGCCCCACCAGATGCGCTCGCGCAGGCCGGGCGCGTGGGGTTCCGGGCGAAGGAGGCCCGGCGGGTTGGGGAACATCGGGCTCGGGTTCGGCTGGGCAAAGCCGGCGCCCGTGATGACCTGCAGGAAGGCGTCCGCGTGCTGGCGGGCCATATCGGCATCGGACATCCCTGCCGGCGGCTCGTATCCGAAGTAGCGGTAGCCGTCGATCACCTGCTCCGGTGAGCCACGGCTGATCCCGAGCTGGAGGCGACCCCCGGCGATGAGATCGGCGGCGCCGGCATCCTCGGCCATGTAGAGCGGGTTCTCGTAGCGCATGTCGATGACAGCGGTGCCGATCTCGATGCGCCTGGTACGGGCGCCGATGGCGGCGAGCAGCGGGAATGGCGACGCGAGCTGGCGGGCGAAGTGGTGGACGCGGAAATAGGCCCCGTCAGCGCCCAGCTCCTCCACCGCCTCTGCCAGCTCGATCGATTGCAGGAGCGCATCGGCCGCCGAGCGCACGTGTGAGTGGGGCGAGGCTGACCAGTGGCCGAAGGAGAGGAATCCGATCTTCTTCACGCCGGCATTCTAGGCGGGCTGGTTCTGGGGCCCTGGGCGCAGGGTCTGGTCGCGCGTGCCGGTCACGACACGGCCTCCCACGGGGCCCGGGAGTGGGTCCGTGGGAGGCCGAGGGGGTCCCAGAGGCGAGCGACCGACGTGCCGATCGCGCGTCGAGCTCACCCCTGGGTGGTCCCGCACCGCGTAACTAGGCGGTGGCGCCGTCGCTCGGCGATTGCGGCCGGACCACCAAGCTCGACTGCTGTCCGTCCGTCTCGACATCGACGACGGCGTCGCCGATGAGACCGTCCACCTCGGGCGCGACGTAGGTCGTGAGCCCTTCCTCCTCGCTCACGGCGTCATCGGGTCCGGGCGACTCGACGAAGTCGAGGTTCAGGCGCGCCGCCTCTGATGGCGTGGGGGCCGAGGCAGAGAAGCGGACGCCATAGCTCTCCGGCGCTCCGGACTGGGAGCGGGCCGCGGACAGGGCCGCCGCAGCAGCCGGGGTCATCGTCAACATGGGAGAGTCCTCCTTGCGGCAAACCCGTACCCTGCCCTTGCTGGCCGCATCCGTCAAACGGGCCCCGCCCGACCCCTCTGTGACACTGCAGGAAGTCCAGCGCCGGCAGGTGGCGAGCATCGAGTTGTGATGTCACTGACACGCTCATCAGCGACGCGCTAAGGCGAGCGCCGCTACCTGCAAGGTAGCATTCGGCAGGTGCCTGTCCATCCAGGACGGGACTTATCCCGGAGGCTTCGGACATGTGTCTCACGTGCGGATGTATGGACGCTCACAAGGTCATGGGCGACAACGTGACCTACGAGGACCTGAAGCGCATCGCGGACGGCAACGGCAAGAGCGTAGACGAGACGCTCCAGACCATGAATCGGACGGCGGAACGGGACCGCCAGAAGCACGAGCACGAATATGCTGGAGCCTCCACGGAGGCTGACTGATCCCAAACAGCGCTCCGGGCTGCGCATTGGCTGGTGACAAGGACCCACAGCTAGTGGCCGGCTTGCCCGAGCGCGCACACGTGCCCGTCGACCGCCTGCTCGCCAGAGGGCCCCATCGCATGGCTGCGTGACCTCTCTGCCCAAGGCGGGTGCGCACGTCGCTATCGACGCGGAACGGCCGCGCCTCATCATGCGTGTACCACGCAGCATCGGGTGCGCCCAAGGGTGCGCATCACGAAGGAGGGAGTGAGATGGCCGAACGTGAGACCCGCGAGCGGCACGCGCCCGGCGGCGATCAGGGACCCCTGTCGACCTCGGAGCTGGACCACATCGACGGCTGGTGGCGGGCCGCCAACTATCTCTCGGTCGGACAGATCTACCTGCTCGACAACCCGCTGCTGCGTGAGGCGCTGCAGCCGTCCCACGTCAAGCCGCGTCTGCTGGGTCACTGGGGCACGACGCCGGGCCTCAACTTCATCTACGCGCACATGAACCGGGTCATCCGCGCCTGGGACCTCGACGCCATCTATGTCCTGGGCCCCGGACACGGCGGTCCGGCCGCGGTCGCCAATGCCTACCTTGAGGGAACCTACACGGAGGTCTATCCCAGCATCACCCAAGACACCGAGGGACTGCGCCGGCTCTTCCGCCAGTTCTCCTTCCCCGGTGGCATCCCCAGCCACGTGGCGCCGGAGACACCCGGCTCCATCCACGAGGGCGGCGAGCTGGGCTACGCGCTCGCGCACGCCTTCGGGGCTGCCTTCGACAACCCCGACCTGGTGGTCTGCTGCGTGGTCGGTGACGGCGAGGCCGAGACGGGTCCGCTGGCCACCAGCTGGCACTCCAACAAGTTCCTCGACCCCGTCCGCGACGGTGCCGTGCTGCCGATCCTGCATCTCAACGGCTACAAGATCGCCAATCCGACGGTGTTGGCGCGCATCCCCCAGCAGGAGCTGCAGGCGCTCTTCGAAGGCTACGGCTATCACCCCTTCTTCGTGGAAGGCGATGACCCCTCGAAGGTGCACCAGCTGATGGCTGCCACCATGGACGCCGTGGTCGAGGAGATCGCGGCCATCCAGCGCGCCGCGCGCGAGGGCCGCTCCACCGAGCGTCCGCGCTGGCCCATGATCGTGCTGCGCACGCCCAAGGGCTGGACAGGCCCGAAAGAGGTCGACGGTCTGCCGTCCGAGGGCACGTTCCGTGCGCACCAGGTGCCCATCGCGGACGTACGCGGTGACCCCGAGCACCTGGCCCTGCTCGAAACATGGATGCGCAGCTATCGGCCCGAGGAGCTCTTCGGTGCTGACGGCGCCCTCGACCCGGAGCTGGCGGCGCTGGCGCCCAAGTCCTACCGGCGCATGAGCGCCAACCCCCACGCCAACGGTGGCCTGCTGCTGCGTGGCCTGGCGATGCCTGACTTCCGCGATTACGCGGTCGACGTTCCGCAGCCGGGCGGCAGCACCAGTGAGTCGACCCGGGTGCTGGGCACGTTCCTGCGCGACATCGTGGACCGCAACCGCGAGTCGTTCCGCATCTTCGGGCCCGATGAGACGGCCTCCAATCGCCTGGGTGCGGTCTTCGAGGTCACCGATCGCACCTTCACGGGCGAGATCCTGCCGACCGATGACCACGTGGCGGTGGATGGTCGCGTCATGGAGGTCCTCTCCGAGCATCTCTGCCAGGGCTGGCTGGAGGGCTACCTGCTGACCGGCCGCCACGGCCTCCTGAATTCCTATGAAGCCTTCATCCACATCGTCGACTCGATGTTCAACCAGCACGCCAAGTGGCTGAAGGTGACTGCGGACATCCCCTGGCGGCGGCCCATCGCCTCGCTCAACTACCTGCTCAGCTCCCTCGTGTGGCGGCAGGACCACAACGGCTTCAGCCACCAGGACCCGGGCTTCATCGACCACGTCGTCAACAAGAAGGCGGAGACCATCCGCGTCTACCTGCCGCCGGACACGAACACGCTGCTGTCCGTGGCCGACCACTGCCTGCGCAGCCGCGACTACGTCAACGTCATCGTGGCCGGCAAGCAACCCTCGCCCGACTGGTTGTCGATGGACGAGGCCATCCTGCACTGCACGCGCGGCATCGGCATCTGGGACTTCGCCAGCAACGACAGGGGCACTGAGCCGGACGTGGTGCTCGCCTGTGCCGGCGACATCCCCACGCTGGAGACCCTGGCGGCGGTGGACATCCTGCGCCAGCACCTGCCCGAGCTGCGGATCCGCGTGGTCAACGTCGTCGACCTCATGCGCCTGCAGCCGGAGACGGAGCATCCCCACGGCATGTCCGACCGCGAGTTCGACGCACTCTTCACTACGGACCGGCCCATCGTCTTCGCCTACCACGGCTACCCCTGGCTCATCCACCGCCTGACCTACCGGCGCACGAATCACGCCAACCTGCACGTCCGGGGCTACAAGGAGGAGGGCACGACGACGACGCCGTTCGACATGGTCATGCTCAACGACCTCGATCGCTTCCACCTGGTCATGGATGTCATCGACCGCGTGCCGGGGGTGGCCGCACGCGCCGCGCACCTCCGGCAGTGGCTCGTGGACCGGCGCCTGGAGTGCCGCGCCTATACCCGCCGGGAGGGCGAGGATGCGCCCGAGATCCAGGATTGGAAGTGGCCGGCATGAGCGGCGAGTCCGGCCTCGGCCGCATCCTGGTCGTCAACGCGGGCTCCAGCAGTCTCAAGCTCCGCCTGCTGGACGAACAGGATGCCCTCGTCGGTTCCGCCGATCTGCCGGCGCCGCGGGGCGCCGCCGACGCCGCCGCCGTGGCCGAGGCCATCGACGGGTTCGGCGATATCGCGGCGGTGGGCCACCGCATCGTCCACGGCGGGACGCGCTACCGCCAGGCCGTGCTCCTCGATGACGTGGTCGAGTCCGATCTACGCGCGCTGACCGACCTGGCGCCGCTGCATCAGCCCAAGTCGCTGGCGGCGCTGGCGGCCGTGCAGGCGGTCCGACCGCACCTGCCAGCGGTGGCCTGCTTCGACACGGCCTTCCACGCCGACATGCCCGCAGCTGCCACGACCTACGCCATCCCATCGGAGTGGCGCCGGCGCTGGGCGCTGCGCAAGTACGGGTTCCACGGGCTCTCACATGCGTATGGCTCGCGGCGCGCCGCGGAGATGGTCGGGCGACCGCTGGAGGAGCTGCGCGTCGTCACCTGCCACCTGGGGGCAGGAGCGTCGCTCGCCGCGGTCAAGGGTGGCCGTTCGGTGGACACCACGATGGGCTTCACCCCGCTCGATGGGCTGGTCATGGCCACGCGCTCAGGCTCCATCGACCCTGGACTCGTGCTCTGGCTCGAACAGCACGTGCACACGCCACCTGCCGAGCTGGCAGCGACGCTCGAGCATCGCTCCGGCCTGCTGGGCCTGGCTGGGACCGCCGACATGGCTGCCATCCTGGCTGCCGAAGCCGAGGGCGACGAGGAGGCCAGCCTCGCCATCGGCGTGTACTTGCACCGGCTGCGCGCTCTGGTGGCGGCCATGGTGGCCGCTCTCGGCGGGCTGGACGTGCTCGTCTTCACTGGCGGTGTCGGTGAGAACGCCCCGGCCATCCGGGCGCGGCTGGCGTCCGATCTGGCCTGGCTCGGCGTGGCCGTCGACCCCGGGGCCAACGATGGAGCACGAGGCGATGCCGACATCACTGCATCCGACGCCGCCGTCGGGAGTGTCGTCGTCGTGGCTCGCGAAGACCTGGAGATCGTGCGCCAGGTCCGGGAGGTGTTGGCGAAGGTGTCCCAGCCCTGAGGCGTCCTCGTCACACCCATGACGCGGACACATGGCACCCTCTGGACATGAACACCACAGCAGGTCGCGGCGGCCGGACGAACCGTTGGACGTCCATCCTCGCGAGGACGAGGGGGGGACCGACCGAGCGGGTCATCCCCGGGCCCGGCCAGGAGTCGGTCTGGGACTATCCCCGGCCACCCCGCGTGGAACCTGTCCCCGAACGGATCCGCGTGCTCCTCGGGGGCGAGACGATCGCCGACACGACCGCCGCGGTCCGTGTCCTCGAGACCGCCGGCGCCCCGGTCTACTACCTGCCTCGGAGCGACATCCGGACCGACCTGCTGACGGAAACGTCAGACCACAGCTTCTGCGAGTGGAAGGGTCTCGCGACCTACCTCGACCTGAAGGTGGGCGATCGCGAGGTCCCGCATGCGGCCTGGACCTACCTGACGCCGAACGCCGGCTACGAGGAGCTGGCTGACCGGATCGCCTTCTATGCGTCCTTGGTCGACGAGGCCTGGGTGGCCGACGAGCGGGCCACACCCCAGCCGGGGCGCTACTACGGCGGCTGGGTGACCTCTCGCGTCGTCGGCCCCTTCAAGGGCGAGCCGGGAACGGAGGGCTGGTAGCCGGACCCGCCCAGGCGATGGTGTCAAGGGGGCGAGGTGAAACCGCTCGTGGAACGAGGCTGACTGGCCGGGTCGCGTAGTCTTGCCTGCATGGACGAAGCAAGTACCCACGCCGACCTCGCGCGCGATGCGCTCGCAGCCTATGAGGGCCTGCTGAGCCTCGCTGAGGACGTCGAGGACGAATGGACGTACGTGAACGATCTCTCAGCCGCATGGCAAGCACGGATCGGCAAGCTCGTCGACGAGCAGGGCGCCGAGCCTGCGACCGCGCTCGAGGAGGCGGCCATCCGCCGTGCCATCGAGGAGATCGAGCACATCAGCGACCCTCACCGCGCCATCGACTGGCTCTCGACGTTCCCGCAGATCGTGCTCGTCACCCTGGGCGGACCGCGATGAGGTTCCAGGATGCTGCCCAGGACGCCCGCGCCGTTACCTACGCGGCGATCCAGGCGGAGCCCGTGGTGGCGCAGGCGGCCGGACTGCTGGCTGATGCGTCGTCCTCACAGCGACTGCTGGCCAGGGCCGTGATGAACGGTGAGACGCTCGATCCAGACGGTTGGCGAGCCATGTTCCCGACATTGTTCGGGCCGACGGTCGAGCCGTCCGACCGGGAACGGTCCGAGGCCATCCTGACCGTGTCGCTGGCCATCGCCGACCGCGGCGACCAGGCACGCGACCAGCTCCGCGGCGCACTCGTGGAATCGCTGACCGCGGAACTGCTCGGACGCCGCGCCGGCTCCGCGGACGTCCGCCGTGAGCGACGCATCCTGTTCGATGGTGTGCGGGCCGAGATCCACCCCTTCGATGTCACCCTCGAGCGCTCAGGTGCGGCCGAGGCCTATGACTGCAAGTGGGGAGCTCGCGGCATCAACGCGGATGTGCTCCACCAACTGGATGATGCGCGCACGAACGCCGAGGCCGAGGACGAGGTGCTCCAGGTCACCCTCGTCGTGTTCGACGCCGAGCTCTCATGCCGTGTCCGTCTCGAGCGACAGACAGCGCCGCACCACCAGACGCGCTTGGTGGCACTCGAGTCCCTGGAGTCTCTCTCGAGCTCCTTCACGTCCGAGCGTGACGCATAGGCGGATCAGCGAGCCCGGCTGGGATTCGAACCGAGCCGGAGGTCGGGTCCTCGTTCGTGTCACGCGTGACCCGGCAGGCCGAGGAGAGCTCGGGGTCGAGCCTGACCATGCGTCGGGCGGTGTCGAAGCCGAGGCGGGACTGCGAGCGGTCGGCGGCGATGGAGTAGACCTCGGCGCCCTGGCCCTCGCAGAGCAGCCCATAGAGGGCACAGCTGGCAAAGAGGCTCGTCTTGCCGTTCTTTCGACCCCGACCAAGGCCCACCGGTGCCGGCGGGAGCCGGGACGAGGCAGGGCCGCAGCGGGCTCACCGCGGCTTCTCCCCTCGACACGGGTACCCTTGACATGTCCGCCCCGCCGTGAGGGCTGACACGCGAGGAACGACCATGCGCTTCGGCGAGTTGAAGGGCCTCACCAGCCTGCCCATCAACCTGGTCCGTGACCAGTTCCGATACGAAGAGGTGCTGACTGTCCTGCCCGTGTGGGAGGCGGTCACGTCCCGCGATACGCTCCTGGTGGCCATGCGTCCCAGGCTCGCCCTGCTGTTCCCGGTCCGGGTCCCCCCGCGCCACTGGATGACGCGCTGGGCCACCTGGGACCAAGTCCGCATCGTCGATCCGGGTCCACCGTCTGGCCAGGGCGAAGACCTGTATCGGCTCGACGTGCTCGTGGGTGGCCAGACGTTCCACGCGCAACTGCGCGGGGAGGCTGGCCGCAGGGCGCTGCGAGACTTCGTGGTTGCGCTGCGGCTGTCGAAGCCACGCCCGGCCGCCAGACCCTAACCACGGGCCTGCCGGGTTACCGTGGTCCCTGGCCGTTGGCTGAACCCGCCGGTTCAGGCTCACCCCGGACCTCCTGCGATGCGACCTCGGTGCCCATGAACTCGGGCATGTCGCCGTCGCCATCACCTGCATGTCGGATGCCCTCTTGCGCCATGACGATCCGGACCGTCCTGAAGAGGATCTCAACATCCAAGGCCAAGTCGTGATTGTCCACGTAGTCGACATCGCGGGCGAACTTCTGCTCCCAGGTCAGGGCGTTGCGACCGCTGACCTGCGCAAGGCCGGTCAGGCCCGGGCGAACCTCATGCCGACGAGCCTGCTCAGGCGTGAAGCGTGGCAGGTATTCCATCAAGAGTGGGCGGGGTCCCACGAGGCTCATGTCGCCCTTGAGGACGTTCCAGAGTTCGGGCAGTTCGTCCAGGCTGGTCGCGCGTAGCTTGCGGCCCAGCGGTGTGGTTCGGAGGTCATCTGGAATGTACTGGCCACTCGCGTCGTGCTCGTCGTGCATGGTGCGGAACTTGTAGATGGTGAACGGCTCGCCATGCAGGCCCGGGCGCATCTGGCGGAATAGCACTGGGCTGCCGGTCTGCCGCCGGACCACGATCGCGAGCAAGCCCATGACTGGCGAGAGCAGGACGAGGGCAGCTGCTGATGCCACCACGTCGAACACCCGCTTGGCGAAGTCCTGACGCCCACGGTCGCGCCGGGACGAACCGTCGCTCATACCACCTCCATCACGCGGACAACTGGATGAACGTGCTCACCGGCGATCGCGATGGCGCCGACGTGTCTGGGGATATCCACGAGATCGGTGTAGACATGGGGCGATACGTCGGTCGATCCGGCTATGTGACCGATCCCGGTGTCATCGATGCACGAGACGTCGAGCTCCGAGAGCGGCGTCCGAAGCCCGATTCCGGCTGCCTTGAGAACGGCCTCCTTGCGTGTCCAGAGTTGTAGGAAGGTGGCCGACCGCATACTCTCCGGCGACAAGCGCAGAGACTCGAGCTCATTGAGCGTGAAGGTGTTCTCCGCGACGTCAAGCGCGTCGGACACGTGTCGGAGTCGCTCGACATCGACACCGACTGACTGTCCGTACGTAACGGCCACGACGGCAGTCGTCGGAGAGTGCGACGCGTTGAAGGAAACCCGATGATGGCCGACGAGTTCCGGCCGGCCGTTGGCAGAGGCAACGAACCGCAGACTGCTCGGATCGCAGTCCAGATACCGTGCCAGAACCTCACGCAGGAAGAGACGGCGGTTCACGAAGCAGGCGCGATCCCGTGCAAAGCGCAGTCGACGCGCGCGCGCCTGCTCATCGGCGGCGAGGAGCGCCATGCCGGCCTCAGCCGACAGCGAGCCGTCGACGGCCGCCACCCATACATCGATGATGGTCTGCTTCGGGTCGTCGAACCCTGGGCTGGTGCCGCTCTCGATCGACTTGGTGGACTCGGGCATGGTGATCAGCTCGTTGACGTCGGATGGCTCCCAGAGTATCGCTATGCGAAGTTCGGTTGGTGCCTGCTGGATCGCCCCCAGCCCGATTGGTGGTGAGCTGGGGTCTGTGGAGCTGATGACGTTCGTCCCACGCGGCTGTCAACGTGGCTGTCAGCCGCCATCGCGAGACCGCACGCAGGAGAGATAACCTCGCATCACGAACGCCCGGAACGAGTGGTGAGCCGGCTGGGATTCGAACCCAGGACACAGGGATTAAAAGTCCCCTGCTCTGACCGCTGAGCTACCGGCCCCGGGCACCATTCTCGCAGTTGGCGTCTTCCGATGGTTGCCGCCGGCTCCCGCACGCCCGCCGAGGGGCCGCTTGACGGGATGCGAAGGAAGCGGAGAATTGCACCATCACCCTGAAGCGAGGTCCATCCATGCGACGAAGTCTCCCCACCCTGCTCGCGGCGCTGCTCGCGCTCAGTGCTGCGCCCGCGCTGGCTGCCGACGAGGAAGCGTCGGCGGAACCCACGCCGGCCGCCCCGCAGGCCACCCTCGATCCGGACGCGACCGCGGCGATCGAGGCGCCGAACGTTGGCCTGACCCTCAGCTTCCCCGCTGACTGGCGCCTGAGCCTGCCGGAAGGCGAGCGGGTCTCGGAGATCACCGGTCCCGACGGCGAGCCGATCATGGCCACCACCGCGATCTATGCCATGGGCCAGGGCGGCCAGTGGTGCAACGTCGATGTCTACTTCGATGCGCCGGCAACGCTGCAGCAGCACACCTTCGCGCTTGCCTCCCACCTCCAGCAGACGTTGGGCAAGGTGCCCATGGTCGTGACCGAGACGGATATCCCGGTCGGACACGCCTTCCGCATCGAGGTCCTCGACACCGTCACCGCACGGATCCGGACCCACTACCTCTTCGAACGTGCCAATGACGACGGCACCAACGATCGGTTCGTGTTGACCTGCGCCAACCCGGCCGATGTCGAGGCCCTCGGCCAGGCCATCGCCCAGACAGCCGTGTTCACCGACATGGTCGCGGCAGAGGAGCCGTCCGCGGCGCCATCGGAGGCACCCGCCGAGTAGGCCGCCGCGGCTACGGGCCGTGGCCTTGGCAAGGCACGGCTGCCCGATCGCGAGCGGATCGATGTGGCATCGTTCCTGAGATGGACGAGCTGCTTCGACTTCCACTTCGCCTGGGCCCCAACCGGGTCTATCGGTTCTACGAGGGCGGCCTGCTCATGGACCGCTTCCGGGGCTCGCCCCAGCCCCGGGACACGGATCATCCGGAGGACTGGGTCGGGTCGGTGACCCCCGCCATCAACCCGCCTGAACAGACGTACGAGGGCGAGGGCCTGAGCACCGTCGAGATCGGTGGTCGGTCGGTAGCCATCGCCGACCTGCTCAAGGAGCGGCCACGCGACGTGGCCGGGGCCGAGATCGTGGAGCGCTATGGCCAGACCACGGCCCTGTTGGTGAAGCTGCTCGACGCGGGCTCGCGGCTGCCACTCCATGTGCACCCGACACGCGACATGGCTCGCCGCATCTTCCACTCGCAGTTCGGCAAGGCCGAGGCCTGGGCCGTGGTCGCCACCCGCCAGGTCAAGGGCGCGCCATCCCCTCGCATCTGGCTCGGCTTCCGCGAGGATGTCTCACGCGACCGTCTGATGAGCTGGATCATCGAGCAGGACGTCGAGGCCCTGCGTGGAGCCATGAACGAGGTCGAGGTCGGGCCCGGAGATGCGGTCTTCGTGCGACCAGGCCTGCTGCACGCGACCGGTGCGGGCGTCTTCCTCGTCGAGGCCCAGGAGCCGACCGACTTCAGCATCGTAGCCGAGCGGGTCGGCTATCCGATCACGCCCGAGGAGGCGCACATGGGCGTCGGCTGGGACACCATGATCGACATCATCGACCGCGGCACCGTGACCGCCGATGAGCTCAAGAGCCTGTGCCGGCGGCCCGAGCGGGTCGCGGGCAGTGCGCGCGAGGGGTGGTCCGAGGAAGACGTCTGGGGCGCCCAGAGCGACCCCTTCTTCAAGGGCTTCCGGCTCGTGGTCGAGGGCCAGGTCGACTGGCCGCACGCCGGTCGGTACGCGGTCAACGTCGTGACTGGCGGCAGCGGCGTCGCCGAGACGGCCCACGGCGCTCTCGAGATCGCAGCCGGCGATACCTTCGCGGTCCTCGGCGGCACAGCACCGATGGTCATCCGTGGCGAGGTCGAGATGCTGGTGACGACCCCATCCTTCGCCTGACGGACACTGTGCCCCCTGGTGCGGCGCTGACCGTTGCGGGTCAGTGGGTACCAGACGAAAGGGCCAGTACGACCGTATGCCAAGCCGCGTTACTGTCACCACATGGCTGAGCGGACGATGTACGAGGTGCTGATGCTGCACCCGAGCGCCACGATCGACGTGATCAACGCGGCGTATCGGGCGCTCGCCAAGCGCTATCACCCGGACCACGCCGGTCCGGAGGGCGCAACGGAGATGGCCCGCATCAACGAGGCCTACGCCATCCTCAGCGATCCGGACAAGCGGGCGCGCTACGACGAGATCCTGGGCAAGACCCCGTCTGGTGAGATCGCCGGCCACGCGCGCCCATCGATGCCCGGGGCCACCAACCTCAAGTACGAGGCTGGCACCTGGTCCGTACGCTCGAGCGCCGAGCCGACCCCGGCGCAGGCTCGCTACGGCGATGCTGGTCCCCCACCCCGCTACCCGCCGGCGGCCGGCAGCGTCCTCTCCTTCGGCCGCTACCGTGGCTGGTCGCTGTCGCAGGTGGCAGCCTACGACCGCAACTATCTCGAGTGGTTGAGTCGCACCATGGCCGGCCGCACCTACACCGCCGAGCTGCGACAGGTCCTGAGCCAGGCCAGCAACTGAGCCCGGCCCCAGTGGGCCGGAGCATCCTGTCAGTCGGACGACCCCACGCGTCGGTAGGCGGCGCCCTCGTCGTCCGCGAACCTTAGCTCCCACCCGGGGCTGGCCGCGAGGAACGGCCTGAGCTGGTCATCGCTGGCGGCGATCGCCACCAGCGAGACGTCCCAGCGGTCCAGGATCGACGCCCAATCGGCACGGCCGGCCTTGACGTGCAGGTAGTCGGCCCAGGTATCGGCGTCGAAGAGCTCGATACGGGTGTCGACCATGACCGGCAGGTCCGGCAAGGCCTGCTCGAACCACGAGCCCCAGCGCTGCTCGGCGTAGAGCCGCTCCCCCGGCGTCGCCTCGCGCCGCAAGGTCTCGGTCACACCGCGTGGCGCATCGGCCACCACGCCCGCTGGCCCGTAGAGAGGGTCGGCCGGCTTCCACACCGGCAGGAACAACAGGATGAGGATCGCGGCCAGCCCGGCCATGACCGTATAGCCGGCGCCGCGTGGCGCATCGACCGAGGCGTCACCCAGGCGACGCCCGCGCAGTCGCAGCCCGCTGACCAGGAGAGCGGCCAGGGGTGCTGCTCCCAGCGCCCACCAGACGACGTTGCGCGAGGCCATGAGGCCCAGGACCACGAGACCGCCCAGCCAGGCCAGCTGGAGCCATGACAGGACCCGGCCGCGGATCAGCAGGAGCAGGACCATGAGGCCGACCGAGACGAAGAAGAAGATGCCGCTCGGGTCCTGCAGCGTCGGCGCCTGCCACTCGGTCACCAGTGACCGGATGAGCGGGTCGCCGGTCAGCTGCATCACGTAGCGCCACATCTCCAGCCCCCAGGGGTTGAGGAGGGTCGCCATGACCGAGACGATCCCGACAGCCACTGTCACGACCGCGGCACGCCGTCGCGCCACGATGTCCTCCAGCGCCGCCAGGCCGATGGCCAGCCAGCCCATGAAGAACGAGCCGTGGGTGTTGGCCCAACCGAGCATGACGAGCGGGACGAGCCACAGCAGCAGGGGATGCTTGCGCCGCCAGGCGAGCAGCGCGAGCACCGCCGCGAAGGCGAGCACGCCGAACAGCTGTGAGCGCAGGGCCAGGTTGGGAGCAGCGACCACGAACGCGGCCAGCGTCACCAGCGCCGACACGAGACGGTTCGAGCCGGCAGCGCGACAGGTCGTGAAGACCAGCCCGAAGGCGAGGCCGATGAGCACCGCCCGCAGGAGCAGCAGGCCCAGCCAACCGGTCGTATCGAAGGCGACTGCGAAGATCCCGCTCGCGAGCCACTGCTGGTTGAGCCACGACTCGCCGAAGGCGGTGAAGGTGAAGGGGTCCGATCGCGGGATGGCCCCCTCCTCCAGCAGCAGGCGACCGGTGGCGATGTGGTACGAGATGTCGGTGGTCAGCACCGGCGCGAGCAGTGAGGCAGCGGCAGGCAGCAGGACCGCGAGGAAGGCGAAGAGCCCGCCTCGGCTGATCGCCCAGCGTGGGGCGGCGACGGGCGGAGGGTCGGTCGTCGCGGATGCGACGGAGCTGGGTCGGGCCATCATCGCGAGATTACGGCCGTAATGACCGCACCGCACCGGGCCCGAAGGTACCGCTCCGGCCGTGACCGCGCCCTACCCGCCCCGGGGGCCACTTCCCGCCCGGCAGCCGCTTCCCGTGCGGGCGGCTCAGCCCGCCGGTCTGAAGATGAGCCGCATGACGTGGAGCACGAACCAGGCCACCAGGCCCCAGAAGACCATGGCCACGATGACCAGCGGCTCGAACGCGTCCGGGCCGTCGATGGCCGCGTCCCCGACCGCGACGAGGTCGGTGGCCACGCCGCTGACCTCGAACCGCTCGGCCACGGTCTGCACCGGCAGCAGCCACAGGTCGGTGACGGTGATGAGCGGGGGGACATAGTCCGCCAGACCCGGCGGCACCTCCACGAACGGTAGCGCCAGCCGTAGCGCCAGCGTGATCTGCACGAAGGCGAAGAACAGTCCAGCCAGTCGGATGAACAGCATCGCGCCAGTGTAGGGCGGAGCAGCGGGCGGGCGACCCACTGCCCGCGATCGTCGGCTAGATTTCGACCGATGGAGCACGTCGCCGGTCCCATCGTCGTCCTGCTAGGCATGATGGGCGCCGGCAAGACCACGGTCGGCTAGGCGCTGGCCGCGCTCACCGGCTGGCCCTACCTCGACAATGACCGCCTCGTGCTCCACGCCTGCGGCCGGCCAGCCGAGGAGATCGACGCCGTCGATGGGACCGCCGCGCTCCATGCGGCGGAGGCGCGTGCGCTGCGCTACGCCCTCTCCCTGCCCGCCCCGTTGATCGCGGCCGCTGCCGCCTGGGTGGTGATGGACCCGGGCTCGGCGGACCTGCTGCGCCGGACGCCGGCGGTGGTGTACCTGCGCGCGCAGCCGGAGACGCTGCGTGCCCGGATCGGCGCCGGCGCTGGCCGCCGGGAAGACGCCACCGACCTCGACTGGCTTGGGGCGCGCTTCGGCGAGCGTGACGCCATCTACCTGGACCTGGCCACGGTGACCGTGGAGACCGACGAGCGCACTCCCAAGGCCGCGGCGCGGGAGGTGCTGGCCGCGCTCGGCTGAGCGCGGGTCAATCGGATCAGCGCAGCGATCGCGCCATCCGCTCCAGCGCCCGCCGCAGGTCCTCGCGGGAGCTGGCATACGAGATCCTCACGTGATCGCGCCCGACTTCGCCGAAGCCCGATCCCGCGAGCACGCTCACGCCGGCCTCCATGAGCAGCCGCTCGGCGAACTCGTCCCCATCCATGCCCGTGCCGCTGACGTCCGGGAACACGTAGAAGGCCCCCGCCGGCATGGGCACATCCAGGCCCGGCAAGGCCCGCAGGCCGTCCACCAGCAGCGAGCGCCTGGCCCGGAACTCGGCCACCATCTCGTCGACGGCGGTCTGCGGACCGGTGAGCGCTTCCACGGCTGCCAGCTGCACGTGCGGAGCGGTGCCCGTGAAGGTGTTGATGACGAGCCGCTCGAAGGGCTCGGCGAGCCGCCGGGGCACGATGGCCCAGCCCAGGCGCCAGCCGGTCATGGCGTAGGTCTTGGACACGCCGTCAAGCACGATCGCGTGTTCGGCCATGCCGTCGACGGCAAGGATGGACTCCGCGTGCGCGTCGTAGGCCAGCCGGCCGTAGATCTCGTCGCTGAGCACGACGATGTCGTTGGCCATGGCCACCGCGGCCACAGCCTTCAGATCGGACCGGCCCAGGATGCCGCCAGTCGGGTTGTGCGGGCTGTTGAGCACGAGCATCCGGGTGCGCGGCGTGACCGCCGCGCGCAACGCATCGAGGTCGATCCGGAAGTCGTTCTCCGCGCGCAGCGCGAGCGGAACCGGCGTGACACCGAGCGCACGAGCCATCGAGGCGTAGGTCGGGAAGCCCGGGTCGGGCACGATGACCTCGCTGCCAGGATCGGCGATGACCATGAGCGCGAGCGCCACCACGGGCTTGGCGCCGGGCGTGACGACGACCTGGGCGGGGGACGTCTCGCCACCGCGGCGACGAACGGAATCCACGGCGATAGCCTCGCGCAGGGCGGGCAGGCCGGCTGGCGGGGGATAGCGAGTGGCACCGTCAGCGAGCGCCCGGCAGGCAGCCTCGATCACGTTGGGTGGCGTATCGAGATCCGGTTCACCGATATGCAGCGTGATGACGTCATGGCCGTTCGCGACCAGCTCCCGGACGCGCTCGCCGACGCTCAGGGCACTCTCGGTGCCGAGCTGCTCCATCCGCCGGGCCAAGCGCATGGCCCGAATTTAGCGTCAGGGCCGGTCGGCGTGGTGGCCCCCCGCGCGGCCTTCCGGTCGCGGTCGTCTCGCGCGGTCGGTCGGTCAGTCGCCGGTATGGGCAGGATCGACGACCACGCGGCGGATGGTCGTGCGGAAATCGGGCGCGGAGCGCACGCGCGGCACGAGCGCGTGGCCCACGACGGGCACCGGCACGCGCCGCTGCCGCCCGCCGTGGGCGATGCTGGCAGGGAACGAGCGCACCGATGGTGAAGTTCGAGTGATCGATCCGTCACACGAACCGAGGCGTCGCCACGTACCCGGAAGGTGTACATTCGCTCGTGGATCGCCGTGCGCATTCCGACCACCCGGGGTCATGAGCGACACGGCCGCGATCGAGGTCCCCATCGATGGCGACGCATCGTGACGATGTGTCCGTCGCAGCCAGCTGTGACGTTCCCTACCGCCCAGCCCGCTGCTCCCCTGCCGGCTCCCGACGTCGCGGGCCGCAGCATCCATGACGTTCGAGGAAGCGACTCCCGTGACCGCTCCCATCGGACCGGCGCGTGCACCTGGGCCACAGGTATCGGGGACCCCCTGCCTCGTCCCGGACCTCATCGGGCTCGAGGCACCCGCAGCGCATCAGCTCGCTCGGGCAGCCGGCATCCACCTGGCGGTCAGCGTGTGGGAGACACGGGTCGGACCCTGGGGCATGGTGCTTGACCAGCGACCCGGGCCGAGCGCCCGTGTACGCCGCGGGACACGCGTGCAGGTCGTGGTCTCCGGCCGCCCGCAGGCGCACATCCTCGACGTCACGGGCATGGACCTCGGCGCCGCCCTCGAGCACCTGAGCTGGCTCGGCTTCGTGCCGCTCGTCGGCGGGCGCCAGCGTTCGAACGCGATCGCCGCCGGCCACATCATCTCCACCCGTCCTGCTGCCGACACGCTCGTGGCCGAAGGCTCGGTCGTAGCCCTGACCGTGTCGCGCGGCAACCGGCCGGACCACGACAGGCGCGAGCCGTAGTACGCTCGTCCGACGTCCGCGGCGGACCTCCCGTCCCGCTGGCGGACCCGACGATCCACAGCACCGACCAGCTGGAGCAACCATGTCCTTCCTTCGCAGCCTGATGGGGCCGGGTGTGCCTTCTGTCTCCGTGCAGGAGGCGGCCGAACTACAGGGTGGCGAGACCGGCGCCCTCATCCTCGATGTCCGTGAGCCCAACGAGTACGCCCAGATCCGGGCCAAGGGCGCGGTCCTGCTGCCGCTGGGCCAGCTGAACGGCCGCGTCAAGGACCTGCCGCGGGATCGCGAGATCCTGCTCATGTGCCGGACCGGCGCGCGCAGCCAGAACGCGACCCAGTTCCTGGCCGCCAACGGCTTCGAGAACGTGACCAACGTGACCGGCGGCATCATGGCCTGGTACCAGGCGGGACTGCCCACGAGCAGCGGTGCGCCGGAGCCGGACGAAGGTACCTTCTAGCCGCGGTCGCGCACCACCGCGAAGCTGCCCACGACGATGGACCGCTGCATCCTCCTTGCCGGTTCCCAGGGCCCAGAGCGGATACCCGCGCGTCCACACCCGGACGACGCCGACTGGTATCTGCCGCTCCACCTGCGAGATGCCCGGACGGCCAGGGCGCGCCTCGCCTCACAGGTGGCGGTCGGCGCCGATGCCATCGTCGCGCCCACGTGGCTGACCCACCGCCGGGCACTGCTGCCCCTGGGCGAGACGCGGCGCGCTGGGGCCTGGACCACGGCGGCCATACAGCTGGCACGCGAAGCGACGGAGCTGGGGATGGAGCGACGTGCTGAGCCCTCCGATGCGGGCGCGGCAGAGGCGGAGGCCGTCCCGCCAGCGCGTCCCGCGCCCCTGGTCGCAGCCGTCCTACCCTCGCTGGAGGAGGAGGCGACGGTCGCCTCGGGACGGCTTCTGCCCCGCGAGTCTGCCTCCGCCCGCGATTACCGCGACCAGGCCGGCCTGCTCGCGGACGCCGAGCCGGATCTCATCCTGCTGGAGGCGCCCACCACAGAGGCCGACGCCCGCACGGCCGTGGAGGCCGCCGCCGGGACCGGCCTGCCGGTGTGGGCGGCGTTCGGACGAGCGCTCCTGGCAACGGCGGAGCTTGACCACTGGCTGGAGCTGACGGGTGCCCTGGGTGTGGCCCGCCTGCTGCTGCCGCCTCCGCTCGCCGAGCGCGTCGCGGCCGCGGAGGGAACGGTGCCCTGGGGAGGCCTGGGCGTGGGCGCCCCGGAGATCGGCACCTGGCTCGAGACCGGCGCCGGCGCCATGGCCCTGCTCGACCAGGCCACGCCGGGAGCGCTCCAGCCGGTCCGAGCCGCGATCGATGCCCACGAGCGAACCACGCTCGAGGCCGAGGAGCGCCGGGCACGCCGGTGGCTCGAGCACGTGCGGCAAGCCGCAGCCATGGCGCCCGGAGGTGCGGCCGTGTGGGTCGGCCCCACGCCCGGGGCGCGGTTGCCGGAAGGCTTCGACTGGATCGTGGTCTCAGCGGACGAGGTGGCGAGCCTGCCGCAGGACCGCTATGCCCTTGCGCTAGCCGTCAGCGCACCGGGGCCGGAGCTGACCAAGGCGCTGCGCGATGGTGGGATCCTGTCCGGCCCCGTGCCCCATCCAACAGGCGTGCGGACGCTGTACCTCGATGACGAGGCCGGCGAGGTAGCGCTCGCTACCTCCCGCCGCGAGCGAGGACGCTAGACCCGGTACTGCTCTTCTGGATCCGGCTTGATGCGCAGGATCCTGCCGATGATGCGCTTGCTGGACTCAGGCCGGCTGAGGGCGATGCCCAGGATGATCAGGATCACGAAGTTCACCATGCCCACGCCCATCGCGTTCATGTAGCCGAGCTGCTGCCCGATCTCTCCCTTGATGGCCAGACCCGGGATGGTCGCACCGGCGATGCCCAGCTGGAAGAAGGGAGGCCGGGGAGAGAGCCCCGCGCGCAACGTGCCATCGGTCGCGCCGTCGGGTGTCTCGCCACCGAAGATGAAGCCGTGCGAGCCGACGCCGGCCATCGGCGCTCGGGCCGTGGCCACCGGCAGGTCCGTCTGCTCCAGCTGCTCCCAGCCAGCGAAGGCGCCGGTAGTCGCATCGGGCACGACCCAGAACATGGAGTCCTGGGGGCTGCCGGTCTGGTCGACACCGCCGATGACGTAGACAGCGCCGTTGCCATTGAAGGAGATCGCTCCCGCGCGGGGTGCGGGCAGGACCTCGTCGCTACCCGCGGTCAACCAGCCGATGGTATCACCGGCCTCGTTGGTGGCCGGCTCGTTGGCATCGAACTCGAGACTGTAGACGGTGTCCGTCGCCTTCCCGTCGGGCCCGATGCCACCGACGACGAAGACGAAGTTGCCGACTCGAGAAGCCACAGCCTCGGCGCGCGGTTCGGGGAGGTTCACGCTCTCGAGGTGCTGCCACGGTGACAGGGCGCCACGATCGTCGGTCCAGGCCACCGAGACACCATCGGTCGGCTCGCCGTTCGCGTCATAGCCGCCCAGCAAGACGAACCCGGCGGTGCCGTTGACCAGCTGCGCGCCAGCGCGTGGCTCTGGCAAGGTCAGCTCTGGCGCGCGGTTCTCGCCGTCGGCCGGCTGCCAGCCGGTGAGGACGCCTTGCTCGACCACGCCCTGGTAGACGGTATCGGTGGGCTGGCCGGAGGCGTCCAACCCGCCGACCACGTAGGGCACGCCGGAGAAGACCCCTACCGCGGCCAGCGTGCGCGGCTCGGGCAGCGCCGGGCCCTCGGTCCAGCCCGACAGGTTCCCGTCGGTCCCGACCTTGGTCTCCAGCACCGCGTCGGTGGCGGTGCCGTCCACGGCGCCACCGATGAGGTAGACCGTGGAGCCGGACTGGTAGCTGGCGGACCCCGACCGCGCCGCCGGCATGGCCAGCTCAGCGGGAGAGGTCTGCCACGGTTTCGGGGCGCCGGCCGGTGCCGGGCAGGGCAGGTCCTCGTTGTCTGCCGGGCAGAGGTTCACGATGGAGGCGAAGTTGTAGCCGACGCTGATCGTCTCGCCGGTCGTGAAGTAGTAGGCCCAGTTGGGCACGACGGCGAGCATGAACATGATGAAGATGAACCAGAAGGCGGCCTTGAGACCGGCCCACGTCCAGCCGTCGGCATCGAGCAGGCCGAATGCCGTTCGGCGACGGACTGCTCCCGGTGGGAGTGCTTGTTGTGCCACGTCCTCTCCCCTGCCCTAGCCCTGGATCACGATGTTGCCGTGCATGCCCGCGGCGTAGTGGCCGGGGACGGTGCAGGCGAACTGGAGGTCGGCCGGCGCGTCGGCCGCGTCCGGCACGGTCCAGGTCACCGTCTGCACCCCGCTCTGCCAGACCGGGACGCCGGCTTCGCCCTCCGCATTGGGCACCGAGAGCTCCTCCGCCGTGCCGATGTGGAAGTTGTGGTCGAAGCCGGCGGTGTTGTCGATCTGGAACTCGATCGTCTCGCCGGGCTGGACCACGATCTCGGGCACCACGTTGCCGTCGGGATCGGTGAACTTGAGCGCAGCGGTGGCGTCGAGCTGGATGACCCGCGGGTTGTCCGGCGTGCCGCCCGACGCGGCCTGGCCGCTGTCAGCGGGTGCGGCGGACCCGCCGGGTGTCGCGGACCCGCCGGGTGTGGCGGACCCGGCCGGCGCGGGCGACCCCGCGGGCGTGCCGCCGGTGTCACCGGCCGGGGCTGCGGCCTGGATCACGATGTTGCCGTGCATGCCCGCGGCGTAGTGGCCGGGGACGGTGCAGGCGAACTGGAGGTCGGCCGGCGCGTCGGCCGCGTCCGGCACGGTCCAGGTCACCGTCTGCACCCCGCTCTGCCAGACCGGGACGCCGGCTTCGCCCTCCGCATTGGGCACCGAGAGCTCCTCCGCCGTGCCGATGTGGAAGTTGTGGTCGAAGCCGGCGGTGTTGTCGATCTGGAACTCGATCGTCTCGCCGGGCTGGACCACGATCTCGGGCACCACGTTGCCGTCGGGATCGGTGAACTTGAGCGCAGCGGTGGCGTCGAGCTGGATGACCCGCGGGTTGTCCGGCGTGCCGCCCGACGCGGCCTGGCCGCTGTCAGCGGGTGCGGCGGACCCGCCGGGTGTCGCGGACCCGCCGGGTGTCGCGGACCCGGCCGGCGCGGGCGACCCCGCGGGCGTGCCGCCGGTGTCACCGGCCGGGGCTGCGGCCTGGATCACGATGTTGCCGTGCATGCCCGCGGCGTAGTGGCCGGGGACGGTGCAGGCGAACTGGAGGTCGGCCGGCGCGTCGGCCGCGTCCGGCACGGTCCAGGTCACCGTCTGCACCCCGCTCTGCCAGACCGGGACGCCGGCTTCGCCCTCCGCATTGGGCACCGAGAGCTCCTCCGCCGTGCCGATGTGGAAGTTGTGGTCGAAGCCGGCGGTGTTGTCGATCTGGAACTCGATCGTCTCGCCGGGCTGGACCACGATCTCGGGCACCACGTTGCCGTCGGGATCGGTGAACTTGAGCGCAGCGGTGGCGTCGAGCTGGATGACCCGCGGGTTGTCCGGCGTGCCGCCGGTCACCGGTGGTGTGGCGGTCGTGCCGGTGTCCGTCGTGCCCGTGCTCGTGCTGGTCCCGCTGGTGCCCGCGGCGGTGCCACCGGGGTTGGTCCAGCAATCCGGTACGGGCGTGTCGTCCGGGCCAGGCGTGTAGTTGGGATCTCGCCAACCGGAGACCATCTCCGGCTCGGCCGGCGCGCCGTCCCCGCCGTGCGTCTGGATATGGCGCTCGAAGACCACGTCCTTGCTGGCCGTGATCCAGGCGATGAGCTCTTCCACCTGGCGGTAGTTGAGCGGGCCCGCGGGATCCTTCCAGGCCTGCATCAGGCTGTCCGGATTGCCGCACACGTACCGTCCGCCGACGGTGAGCACGTTGTCGATGTAGTTCGGGTTGAGATGTCCCGTGCCAGCGCCGCCGGCGGGCGTCAGCGCGTTGTACAGCTTGCCCTGGTCATTGAGGGGCGGCCCCACGCCGCCCTGGCCCTGCTCACCGTGACAGGCGGCACAGTTGGCGAGGTACAGCTCATAGCCTCGGGCCACATCAGTGACGTACTGGTCCTCCACCGTGGCGGCCATACGGCCTTCGGTGCCGAGTGCCGGGATGCCGGACTCGTAGAACCAGTAGATGGGGATGAAGAGCGCGATGAGCAGGATGCCGAGGAACACGATGTTGCGGGCGTTGGCGCTCTGGCGCACGATCTGCGCCGAACGCTCCTCGGTCAGCCCCACGCTGTGGGCTTGCGGTCCGGCAGAGAAGCGCTCGACTTCCCGGTGCTCACCGTCGACCGGCGTCAGCGAACCATCGGGCGTGGCTACCTCATCCGGCTGACGAGGCGTCAGCTCGCGACCGCTCTTGTCTTCGGCCATCAAATGCAGCCCGTGGGGGACTTGGGCGGGATGAGCCCAGGCTGACCCAGGGCGATGGGCAGGGGCCCGAGCACGATCTTGCTGGTGTCCACCGTGAGGACGCCATTCGAGACCTCATGGGGGAAGCGGTCCAGGCTGCGCGGCGCGGGACCAAGCTCCTTGATCTTGGTGCCCAGACGGTCATAGCGCGAGCCGTGACAGGGGCACTCGAACCAGTAGTTGGAAGCGCAGAAGTTGGGCTTGCAGCCGAGGTGCGGGCACTTCTGGTAGAGCGTGCGCACGTTGGTGTCCACGCCTTCACCGTCGGACGACTGGCCATCCTCGAAGCCGAGGTTCGGATCGTTGAGCACGATGAAGGCACGGGCACTGAAGAAGTAGGACGCGCCGCCCTCAGGCAACGGGGCATCCGGCGTATCCGGGCTCTCTGCCACGGTCGCATAGTCGCCCAGCGTGATCTGCCCGCCGAAGCCGCGCGCGAGGTTGGGCCAGAGGAACCCCAGCGTACCCGCGCCGACCTCCAGCAGCCACAGGGCCACGGCGGCGCCGATGGAGCGGCGGATGAGCTGGCGACGGGTCAGCCCACCGGTGGCGCCCGAGCGCAGCTCGCGCAGCACCGGCTGCGTCAGCGCCTGGGGCTCTTGGGCTCGCGTCAACTTCCAGTTACCCATCGATCCGCCCCTACAGTGCGAAGAAGAAGCCATCCCACGGCATCGTCCAGGCGTAGCCCGGGCCGCGGAAGAAAGCGCCAAGGAAGGTGACCGTGAGGCCAGCTGCCATGACGATGGTGAAGAGCATCACGCCGACCTTGCGGTCGGAGGGACGCGGTGAGCCGCCGTCGCCCTTGGGACCGCGGTCGATGAACGGGATGAGCGCTGCGCCCACCAGGATGACCGTGGGGCCGAGCACGCCGGCCACGGTCGGGTGGAAGTAGGCCAGCAGCTCCTGCAGGCCCACGAAGTACCAGGGCGCCTTGGCCACGGCCGGTGTGACGTTGCCGTTGGCCAGCTCCTCCAGGGGAGCGTTGATGAAGATGCCCATGAGGATCAGGAAGATGCTCATCATGGCTGCCGCGAAGAACTCGATGCTGAGCAGGTGCGGCCAGGTCATGACCGTGTCGTCGGGTTCCTTCTGGACGCGCACGACAGCGTCCTGCTTGACCAGCGCCAGCAGGCGGTAGGGCTTGGCGGCCATGGGCACGCGCTGCTTGTCGATCTCGGTCACGCGCCGCTCGGGCGGAGCCGCAGGCAGCGTGGAGCGGCGCTCCGGCTCCTTGGCCGGCGACGCGGCGGGTACCTGGGGGGACTTGGTCTCGTCGCTCATGTGCAGTCTGTCGGTCTAGAGGGGACCGCTGATACCTCCGTCCTTGCGGATGCGCCAGAAGTGAACGGCCAGGAAGATCGCCGCCACCAGCGGCATCAGGATCACGTGCAGGACGTAGAAGCGGAGGAGCGTGTTCTGGCCGACCTCGATGCCGCCGAGCAGCAACAACTGGCTGGGCGTGTTGAAGAGCGGCGCGAAGGTGGCCATGTTGGTACCGATGGTGATGGCCCAGAAGGCGATCTGGTCCCACGGCAGCAGGTAGCCGGTGAAGGAAAGGAAGACGGTCAGCAACAACAGCACCACGCCCACCACCCAGTTGAACTCGCGGGGAGGCTTGTAGGCGCCGTGATAGAAGACGCGCATCATGTGCAGGAAGACGAAGAAGACCATCAGGTGCGCGGCCCAGCGGTGGATGTTGCGGGCCAGCAACCCGAACGGCACCTCCGACTGGATACGCAGGATGTCCGTGTAGGCCTGGGTCGCCGAGGGCACGTAGAAGAACATGAGGTACACGCCCGTCACGGTGAGCACGAGGAAGAAGAAGAAGGAGAGCCCGCCGAGGCAGAAGGTGTAGGCGAACTTGACCGCGTGCTGGCGGACCCGCACCGGGTGGAGGTGCAGGAACACGTTGTTCATGACCGCCATCGCGCGCGAGCGCTCGTCGCTGGGGTAGGGCTGCCGGAAGATGGAGCGGAAGACCGCGCTCCGGCGGATGCCGTTGTCGATCCGTTCGAGGAAGCTCAACGTCGTGTCCCCGTCATCGCGGAGTGCCCCCCTGCCTCTGCCTGATTGCCCACACCCGCCAGTCCGAGCTGGGTATCGCGGTAGGACTCCTTGTAGAGCCTACCGTCCTCACTGACCTCCTGCATCTCGAAGCGCTCCATGGTGATGGCGTCGTAGGGACACCGTTTCACGCACAGGGCGCAGCGGATGCAGCGCTCCTCATCGAGGACCATGGCCGCGCCCTGGGTCCAGCCGTAGCCGTCCACCAGCTCGGGCAGCGCACCCTCCGACTTCATCTGGTTGACGTCGATCATGTGGATGACGCCCTCCGGGCAGACATCCGCGCAGGCGCCGCAGAGGACGCAGCGGAAGCCGTCGAACCAGATGTTGTAGTTGCACATCAGGCAGCGCGTCGATTTCGGCGACGGCGCCATCGACCCCGAAACCTAGCTCCATGGGCGTGCTGAAGTTGACGCTGGGATCGTCCGCGGGCATCCGCGCCTCGAGCGGCACCACCGGGATGTGCTGCCGTGGCAGGCGGTCGTAGGACTCGGGCATCTCGTGACGTGAGGAGCTGACTATGCGCACGTTCGCGTCCACGGCCACGCTCGAGCGCCCGGAGAGATAGCGGTCGATAGCGTAGGCCGCCTTCTTGCCGTGTCCGGCGGCCTCGATCAGGGTGGTCGGGCCGGTCACGAAATCGCCGCAGGCGAAGACGCCCCGGACGTTGGTGGCATAGGTGCCGGGATCCACGCGCATGCGGCCACGGTTGATCTGGAAGGTGGCCTCGACCGGCAGGAAGGTGTTGTCCGCGGCCTGGCTCACCGCCGGGATGACGGTCTGGGCCGGGACCACGAATTCCGTGCCCTCGATGGGGACCGGCCGGCGCCGACCGGAGGCATCGGGCTCGCCCAGCTTGTTGCGCACGAACCTGACACCGCTGATGCGGCCAGCGTCATCACCGAGGATCTCCACGGGGCTGACGAGGAAGTCCATGCGCACGCCCTCGCGTTCGGTCTCGCCCAGCTCCTCCTCGTCCACCACCAGCTCCGAGCGCGTGCGGCGGTAGGCGATGGTCACGTTGCTGGCGCCGTGGCGCAGGCTGGTGCGCGAGCAGTCCATGGCCGTGTAGCCGCCACCGATGACGACCACGTCCGTGCCCACCTCCAGCTCCTCGCCGAGGTTGGCCCGCTTCATGAAGTCCACGCCGTACTGGATGCCCTCGAGATCGTTGCCGGGGATGTCCAGGGGGACCGCGTTCATGGCGCCCGCGCAGATGGCCACCGCGTCGAAGCGCTCCTGCAGCTGCTCGAAGGTGATGTCGCGGCCGATGCGGGTCCCGAAGCGGAAGTCCACGCCCAGGCGTTCTACCAGGCGGGAGTCGGCCTCGATCGCCGCGCGCGGCAGACGGAAGGCGGGCACGCCCACCAGCATCGTGCCACCGGCCATGGGCAGCTCGTCGAAGACCGTCACCTGGTGGCCGGCCACGGCCAGCTCGCGCGCGACCGCCAGCCCGGAAGGACCGGCGCCGATGACCGCCACGGTGGTGTCCCGCGGGGTGATCAGCGGCATCTCGTCGGGGATACCCGACTGGGCGTGCCACTCGACGAGGAAGCGCTTCATGGCGCGGATGGCCAGCGGGCGATCGATGTCACCCCGGCGGCAGGCCCGCTCGCAGGGCGCGGAGCAGACATAGGCGCACATGGCCGCCACCGGGTTGGGCTCACGCGAGAGGATGTAGCCCTCCTCGAAACGGCCCTCGGCCGCGAGGTTCAGGTAGCCGCGACAGTTGGTGCCGACGGGGCACGCCTCCTGGCACTCGATATTGCACTGCAGCCAGGAAGCGTCCACGGGCTGGACGAGGAATTCCTGACCGGTGTCGATGACCACGCTGCGTTCGACTCCCCTCAACACGGATGTGGTGCCAGACGAAATGATGCTGCTCCCGCTGAGCATTCGATAATCTACCACCGCTTCCCGAGGCTGTGGGCGATAGATAAGCATCAGAGTGTTCCTTTTGCGAGCCTTCCGCTGGTCTCGGCGGTGGTGGGGGACGGACCATCGGACGGTTGCCGGGGGCATCGCCCGGCCATAGGCTCCCGCCATGACGGCTCCCGCACGACCGGCCGGCACGCCAGCCACGCCCTCCCCACCTGCGGAAGACCTGCGTCGCGCGGCCGAGGCCGCCTGCGCCGCGGCGCGTGCCGCGGAGGCCAGGCATGCGGCAGCCGAGGAGCAGCTGCGGATGTTGCGGCGCGACCTGCTGGAGGCGCGGCACGAGCAGTCCGAAGCGCGCGAGGTGGCTGACCCGGCGCTTCGTGCCGCCGAGAAGCAGGCTGCCCGTGACGCCTATCGAGTGGCCCGCATCCGGGCCGATGTCGAGGGGCGACGCGAGCTGCTGGGCGAGTACGCACGTGCCCTGTCCCGGGTCAACCGGGGCACGTTGCGCGCGCAGCGGGCCCTCCAGCGGGCAGCGGCCAGGCTCGATCTTCTCGAAGCCGCGCTCCACCAGGCCGAGCAGGCCGAGCGGGCCGAGCGCGCGCGGGACGAGCAGGCCCGGGCACGCTGCCTGGAAGCCCGGGTCCGCCTCGCGGCCGGAGCGAGAGGGCCGATGGACGCGGCACCGCTGGCCCCGGTCGAGGCCGGGGGCGGCCTGGTCATCGAGTCGCTGCTGGCGGGAGACGAGGCGGTGCTGATCTCGGCCGCCGCCCGGCTGGCAGGTACGGCCGGCCGCGAGGAGCAGGCCTGGCGGATCGGTCTTGGGGCGCTCGTGGCGGCGATCAGGCGGGCAGCAGCGGACGCCGGACACCTCGTGCCCGACCAGGGCCATCGTCTCTGGGCGGCACTCTCGGCGCAGGAGTCACGCGACGTGATCGGCGCGTTCCGACGCCTTGGGTTCTCCTTCGACCCCGCCGGCGGCTGGGCCGGTGGCCGGATACCGACACCCTCCGACCTGGCCATGGCCCTCGCCTACGCAGGGCTCGACGCGCGCAACCTGCGCGATCTGCCCTCACCGGCCGATCTGCGCGACCTGCCCCCGTCGGTGACCGTCGATGGACGGGCCTTCCTCGCAGCGCGTGCGCCGGACCTCAGCCTCGACCGGGTGGTCGCGGCCCTCGGCGGCGGGACACCGGAGCTGGAGCCGCTGTGGGACGAGTGGGGCGCGGTCCGCGCGGTCCTGCTGGCCGCTCCCCGCGAGCTGGCGGAAACCTGAGCGCGGTTCCGCTCAGGCGAGCTCCATGATGCTGAACGCCTCGATCGGACTGGCCTCGACGGTGCCCCGACCGCCATCCGGGTCCGCCCGGAGCGCGCGCGCCTTCAGCTCGATCGCCGCGCTGACGTCGAGCCTGTAGCCGGGGTCGTCGGTGCCGAAGAGCAGCAACCGATCGACCCGGTGCGGAGGCAGGTCCTCCGTGCGGGCCAGGTGGGGGAAGGCCATGGCATTGGCCGCCGCGGGCTGGGCATCGATGGCGGCAGCACCGGCAGCTCGGTGATCCACGTGGTTGACCCGGCCCGAAGCGTGCAGCAACACCCGCGGATCGCATGTGGCCAGGGTGTCGGGGCGAAAGGAGCGGATGCAGCGGACGAGCTGCTCGCGCAGGGCCAGGTCGTTGGCCAGGGCGCCGTCGGGTGCGTGCAGGAACGACACCTCGGCGTAGCCCAGCACGGCCGCGGCCTCGCGTTGCCCGCGCTCGCGGCCGGCGGCCAGCTCCAGCGGATCGCTGGCGGCGTCGCCACCGGTGGCATCGCCACTGGTGCAGCACACGAGGCGCGCTTCGGTACCCGCCCCCACCCAGCCCGCGACCGTGCCTCCGATGGCGTCGTCGGCATCGGCCGGGTGCGCCACCACCACCAGCAGCCGCTGCGGGCGAGGCGGCTCGGTCGCGCCCGTCATCGGCCGCGGCGAGGCGGTCACGAACCTGGTCGCGCTGACGGGAAGCGCACGCCGTCGGGCTCGACGACCTCGTCGTGGAGCCGGCGATGCAGGTCCTCCACCAAATCCGCCTTGCGTGGCGTGTTGGCCAGGTTCTGCAGTCGATAGGGGTCGCGGGTGACGTTGTAGAGCTCGCGTTCGCCGGTGCGGTACTCGATGTACTGGAAGAGGGTGTCAGGGTCGTAGGCGAAGGTGGTGAGCAAGCCATACCACGGCGGCATCTTGCCTCGCGGCCGGAGCAGCTCGAGATAGAGGAAGTCGCGGTCGAGCCGGGTGGCCTCACCGGTCAGGAGCGGGGTGATGTCGAAGCCGTCGGGATCGTGAAGCGCGCAGCCGGCGAGTGCGCAGACCGTGACCGGCAGGTCCACGCTGGAGATGGGCTCGTCGACCACGCGCCGCTCGTTGCCCAGCACCTTGGGCCAGAGCACGTAGAACGGTACCGGCACCGCGTGCGGCCACCACTTGTCGCCGTCGCCCGGCATGCGGTGGTCGCCCAGGAGGTAGCCGTTGTCGGAGGTGAAGACGAAGAGCGTGTCGCGCAGGCGACCGCTGTCCGCGAGCGCCTGCCGGATCCGGTGCAGCGTGGCCTCCACGCCCAGGAACTCCTGGCACCGGCTCGTGAGCTCGAAGCTCGGGCGCGGCAGCCGGGGCAGCCTGCGGATGTAGGCCGGCTTGTCCGAGACGTCCGCTTCGTTGTATGACGGCGCCCGGTAGGGCGCGACGCGTTCGCAGGCCGCGCTGCCACGGTGCCAGGCGAAGGGGGTGTTGGGCACGTGGCCGCTGTTGAGCGACGCGACCGCGAAGATGGGCTCGTCCGCGGGGGCCTGACGGATGCGCTGGGCGAGGCGCTTGCCGATCACGTAGGTGGAGTGATCCTGGGGCCGGCTGCCCTTCCACAGCACCCCCTCGCGCGTCCACATGGAGTAGCCGTAGAACTGGCCGTGGTAGCGCCGCGCGCGCTTCCAGATGATGTCGTAGTCGTCGAAGCCCTGCGCCTGCCGCTCGACCTGGGCCCGGGTCCGCGCCACGGAGGCGATGCCGTTGCCGGCCTTGCCCACCAGCATCGTGTGGTAACCCACGTCCTGCAGTCGTGTGGCCAGCGTATCGGAGGGGTCAAAGCCGCGCAGCTGGTTACCGGTCACGCCGTTCTCGTGCCCGTATCGGCCGGTGAGCAGGGTCGCGCGCGAGGGCCCGCAGAGCGGCGTCGAGCCGACGGCGTTACGGAACTCGACACCCTGGTGACGGAAGCGAGCGAGATCGGGGGTGCGCTTGCTGTTGCCCCAGAGCCAGGGCGTGCCGGGGTTCACGTCGTCGGTGTAGAGCACCACCACGTTGGGGCGGGGGGCCTCGCCGTTGGCGACGGGCTCGCCCGGGACCGCCGACGACTCCGCGGGCGGGAACGTCGACTCCTCAGCTGTGGGCGAAGCCGGCTGGGGGGTTGCTGTCTGTGCCCGCACGTCACCGACCGAGACGACGGCGGATGCGCAGGCCAGCGCCAGGCCGATCGCGGCCAGGGCCTTGTCGAGCTTCATCGGTTCTCCCCTCGGCAAGCCGCGCCGTGCGCGGCCTCGCCCCGAGTCTGCCGCGACTCGAGCGAACCTGCTCTGGCGGCGGCGGGCAGCTTCGCAAAAATCACTTGGCAAGTACTTGATTCTTGCGCGAACATCGCTATGCTGTGCGAACGACGTCGCTCGTCTCCCCCCACGAGCGACGTCTCTTCATGTCCCTGGCAAGCGCTCAGCGTCAGCCCCCGGCCAGTTCGCGCACGGCGGCCAGGGCCTCGGCGGCGTGACCGTCCACCTTCACTTTGGGCCAGACTCGGGCGATGCGCCCGGCGGGATCGACGAGGAACGTCGTGCGGGCGATGCCGTAGTAGGTCTTGGCGTAGTTCTTCTTCTCGACCCACACGCCGTAGCGCTCGGCGACCTCGTGGTCCGGATCGGCCAGGAGCGGGAAGTTCAGGCCGTGCTTGGCCTTGAAGCGGGCCTTGCTCTCGGCGTCGAGCACGCTCACCGACCAGACGGTGGCGCCGGCCGCCGCGAAGTCGGCGGAAAGGTCGCGGAAGGCACAGACCTCGTCGGTGCAGCCCGAGGTGAAGTCCTTGGGATAGAAGAAGAGCACGACCCAGCGGCCACGTTGGGCCTCGAGCGCCTGGGTGGTACCGGTGTCATCGGTCAGCTCGAACGAGGGCGCTGGCTCGCCGACCTGGGGCATGGCGGTGGTCATGGCTCCGAATGTAGCGCCGACGGCGAGACTTCGCCATCGGCCCCGGCTCCGCCATCGGCCCCGGCGATGAGGTGCAGGCCTCCGGGGCGCACCGTGTAGGAGACCCGCTCGCCGACGGTCGGCAGCTGCGCCTCGCGCGCCTCCACCTGCAGTGGCGGCGCAGACCCGACCTCGACGATCAGCTGCACGTGGTCACCGCGGAAGCGGCGGGCCGCGACCTGGCCACGGATGGGGCCGTCCGCCGCGGGCACGAGCGCTGCCGGGCGCACGACCACCGTCACGGGACCGTCCGGCGGCAGCGGGGCGATCGCCTCGGCCGAACCCAGTGGCAGCTCGCCCCAGGGCGTGCGCAGCTGCCCGTCCCCGAGCTGCCCGCCACCCACGTTGCGGAAGCCGAGGAAACGGGCCACCCACGCGCTCGGCGGCCGGGTCCAGAGGGCCTCCGGCGTACCCTCGGCCGCGACCCGGCCAGCGCGCAAGAGCAGCACGCGGTCGGCGACCGAGAGGGCCTCATCCTGGTCGTGCGTGACGTAGATGACCGTCAGGCCCAGCTCGTCGAAGATGGCCCGCAGCTCCTCTGGCAGCCGCTCACGCAGGGCCCGGTCCAATGAGCCCATGGGCTCGTCGAGCATGAGCAAGCGCGGACGCGGCGCCAGCGCGCGCGCGAGGGCCACGCGCTGCTGCTCACCACCGGAGAGCTGGGTCACCGACCGCCCCTCGGCGCCGGGCAGCCCGACCAGCTCCAGCAGCTCGCTCACCCGCTCGCGGATCGCGTCGGCCGGCAGGCCCTGCATGCGCAGCCCGAAGGCCACGTTCTGGCCCACGTTGCGGTGCGGAAAGAGGGCGAAGTCCTGGAACATCAGGCCCACCCCGCGTCCATGGGCCGGCACGCCGGCGAGGTCGCGGCCGTCGAGGATGATGCGCCCGGCCGTGGGCACTTCCAGCCCGGCGATGACGCGCAGGAGGGTCGACTTGCCACTGCCACTGGGACCGAGCACGCAGAGCAGCTCTCCGCCGCGCGAGCGCAGGTCGATGTCGACGAGGACGGGCACGTCATCATAGGAGGCGCACAGACCCGCGATCCGCAGCTCGTCCATCAGAAGGGCTGCGGACCGCCGCCGCGCAGACGGTCGATGAGCAGCACCGCGCTGGTGGTCAGGGCCATGAGCACGACCGCGAGGGCCATGGCCGCGGCGAAGTTGGCCGCTCCCGGCTGACCCAGCAAGCGGTAGATGGCGACCGGGATGGTGACCGTGTCGGGACGGGCGATGAAGAGGGTGGCACCGAACTCACCCAGCGAGACGGCGAAGGCGAACCCAGCGCCGACGAGGCCCGCGCGCGCGAGGATGGGGCCGTCCACCTCCCGCCAGGCTCGCCGTGGGGATGCGCCGAGCACTGCCGCGGCCTCACGCAGGCGCTCGTCGATGGACCGCACCACGGGCACGACCGAGCGCATCACGAAGGGCAGGGCGATGAGCGTGTGGGCGATGGGGATGAGCAGGATCGAGGTGCGCAGGTCCAGCGGCGGCGTATCGAGCGCGACCAGGAAGCCGAAGCCGACGATGACCGCGGAGGTGCCCAGCGGCAGCATCACCAGCGTATCGACGCCGCGAGAGAGCCAGCCCCGCCCGTAGCCCACGACGACGGCAGCAAGCATCCCGAGTGTGCCCGCGAGGAGCGTGGTCAGCCCAGCGAAGGCGAGCGAATCCACGATCGCATGCCACGGGGCGACCGGCAGTCGGGTGCGCGGGTCTGCCTCCAGCAGCCCTCCGAAGGCCGCGAGGCCATAGCCTCCTGGTCCCGCCAGCGAACGCTCGACCAGCACAACGAGGGGCACGAACATGAACAGACAGGTGCCCGTCAGGATGAGCGCCAGCAGCAGCCGTTGACGCCGGCCCCGCGGACGGCGGGCGGTCTCACTCGAACCGCGCAACCGCTGCTGGACCGCCAGGTCCTCCTGGGCCCGGGCGCTGAACCAGAGCAGGACCACCACGCCGCCCATCTGCAGGAGCGTCAGCGCGGCCGCGGTGGGCAGGTCCAGCAGGATGGCGGTCTGCCGGTAGATCTCCACCTCCAGGGTCACGTCGCGCGGACCACCCAGCAGCAGCACCACGCCGAAGGAGGTGACGGTGAAGAGGAAGACGATGGAAGCGGCACTGATGATGGCCGGCCGCAGCAGCGGCCAGGTCACCTCCCGCATCGTCCGCGCGGGAGAGGCGCCGAGCATCCGCGCCGCCTCCTCGGCTCGCGGATCGATGTGGGCCCAGAGGCCACCGACCAGGCGGATGATGACGGCGATGTTGTAGAAGACGTTGGCGATGAGGATGGCCTGCACCGAGCCATCGAGGCGGACCTGCGGGAAGGCTTCGCCGAAGAGCGCGGTGCCCACCGCGTCGAGGGGGCTGCGCGGGCCGAGCAGGGCCAGGAACGCCGCACCCACCACCACCGTCGGCAGCACGAACGGGACCACCGTGAGCGCGCGCAAGGGGCGCTTGAGGGGGAAGTCGAAGCGAGCGAACACCCAGGCCGCGGGCAGGCCCAGCACGAGCGTCAGGAGCGTGGACAGACCAGCCAGGGCGAGCGTGAAGAGGACCGTGTCGAGCACGTACGGCTGAGCCCACGTCTCGAGCACATGCCCCAGCCGCAGCTGACCGTCGGGCGCCAGGCCGAGGCCCAGGATGTTGGCTACCGGCCACAGGAAGAAGAGCGCCAGGAACGCCAGGGGCGGTACCGCCAGCAGCGCGCCCCAGCGACTCAACGCAGGACGATGTCGGTCCATTCGCTGATCCAGGCCTCGCGCTTGGCATCGATGAGCTCAGGGTCGAGGCTGGCCGGAGCAGAGGGCACCAGGGCATGGGCGGCGAATGCCGCCGGCAGCTCCACGCCGGCACGGGCGGGGTAGACGAACATGGCCAGGGGCAGCTCCGCCTGCACCTCCGGGCTGAGCAGGTGGTCGATGAGCGCTCCAGCCAGCTCCGGCTCCTCGGTCCCACGCAGGATGCCGGCGAACTCGACCTGCCGGAAGCAGCCGGGTTCGATCGCGGCGATAGGTGACTCGGCCGCCGCAGGATCCGCACCATAGATGACCTCGGCCGCCGGGCTGGAGGCATAGGAGACGACGATGGGCCGGTCGCCCTCACCGGAGCCACCGCTGAAGCGGCCGTAGTAGGCCTCCTCCCAGCCGCTGGTCACGGCCACGTCGTTGTCGCGCAGATCTGCCCAATAGGACTGCCAGCCGTCCTCTCCATACGACGCGATCGTGGCCAGCAGGAAGGCCAGGCCTGGCGACGAGGTCGCTGGGTTCTCCACCACCAACGCTCCCTCCAGGGCCGGATCGGCCAGGTCGTCGAGCGTCTCGGGCCAGGGCAGGCCGTCCTCGCCGAAAGCCGCGCGATCGAGGTTGAGACAGACATCGCCGTAGTCGATGGGTGTGACGCGGTGCTCGGGGTCGAGCTGCAGATCGGCCGGCACCTCCGCCAGAGCCGCCGACCGGTAGGGCTCGAAGAGATCGGCCGCGAGTGCCCGCGAGAGGAACGTGTTGTCCACGCCGAAGAGGACGTCGGCGAGCGGATGGTCGGCCGTCAGGATGGCCTGGTTGACCATGGCCCCGGCGTCCCCCGCCGGCAGCAGCTGGACATCGACCCCATGCTCGGACTCGAAGGACTCGAGCGCACCCTCGGGCAGGTAGAAGGAATCGTGTGTCATGAGGGTGAGGACCTTGTCCTGTGCCGTCACCGGCAGGGCCGTGAGAACGAGGGCGCCCGCGGCGAGGGTGAGCGCGACGGTCGTGCGGTCCATCTAGGCACCTCCTGTGGCTGGCGCGTCGGCCATCGACCGACGCGTATGGATGACGAGCAGGCGACCGCGTCGTGCGCTGACGCGTGCGCGCCCGGTGAGGAGTTCGTTGGACAGGCCGCGAGGGGTGCCCAGGAGCAGCGCTTCGTCGGTGAGCGGGAAGCGCAAGCCATCGGTGACCACGCCCTCGACCACATCGCCCAGCGGGAAGAGCGAGACGAAGTCGCCGGGCTCGCCCTCCAGCTCGATCCGGGCGGGGCCATCGGCCGTGCCGCGCCGGACGACGCGCGAGCCGCGCCCGGCAAGGGCCAGGTCCAGCCCATCGAAACGCGGGTCCGCCAGCAGCATCAGGTTGGCCACGCTGTGCTCCGGACGGACGAGGCCGAAGGCCCCCAGGACCGTGATGCGAGAGGCACCCAGCTCCAGCGCGGTCAGCAGGCACAGCTCCGTGTCGCTCTCATCCTTGTCCGGGGAGGCCACGCGCAGCTCGGCGCCGAGCCCCTCCAGGCGCGCACGGTCGTCGCCGCTGAGCGAATCGAAGTCCCCCACCACCACGTCCGGCACGAGGCCTGCCCGCAGGACCCGACCGGCGCCACCGTCGGCGGCGACCAGGGCCACCCCCTCCTCGGCCGCGAGCGTGCCCAGCAGCGCCTCATCGACATCGCCATCAGCGATGACGAGCACGTGTCCAGGAGTGATCATGGATACCAACACCTCCGTCTGGATGGGACGGAGGTGAGGTCATCGACTCCCTTCGCCGGTACGAACCGGATCAGGTTCCGAGGGTCTGCGGTCATCCGCACTCTCAGCGCCGCTACCGGCGCTCCCCTGTCCCATGTGTGGTTGTGACCGTATCGTACACCGCCCTGCCAGCGGGACCGTAGGCCCGCGGCCGGCAGGACCAGCGGGCGGGACGTCGGGCGCGACGGCCCCGTCAGAGGTGATGTCCTAGACTCTCGCAGCCATGCCTGATCCATCCCATCCGGCCAACGAGCGTGTCCGCGCGGCTGCGGCCCGGCGCGGCGTCACCATCGACATCGTCGCCTTCGACGAGTCCACGCACAGCGCCCAGGAGGCGGCCGAGGCCATCGGGGTCGAGCTGGGACAGATCGTCAAGAGCCTCGTCTTCATGTCGCCGGTCGACCCGGCCCGCCCGGAAGACGGCGACGAGCCGCTCGTGGCCCTGGTCCGCGGCACCGATCGGGTCGACATCTCGGCCCTCGCGAGCGCCTCGGGCCGAACGCGCCTGCGCCGAGCCAGCGCGAGGGAAGTCAAGGAGGCGACGGGTTACGCCATCGGCGGCGTGCCGCCCTTCGGTCACCAGCGCCAGATCAGGGTGGTCATGGACCCGGCACTCGACGGCTACGAGGTGGTGTGGGCGGCCGCGGGCACGCCGACCACGGTCTTCGCCATCGCCCCCGCCTCGCTGGCCCGTCTGGCCGATGCGGTCGTGGCGCCCTGTGCGGACCCCGTCCGCGTAGCGAGCCCCGAGTGAGCGAGGTCCAGCGCGCCACCATCGGCTATCCCGGCGGGTTGGCGGCACGCTATCGCTGGGGTGGCAGCGGCAGCGCCGATGACGTCTTCGGGCTGTCCGAGGACGGCGGCGAGCTGACCGACCACGTGGACCTCGCCGGCGGCGATCCGACCCGCATGTGCCGCGCGGAGTTGCGCGTGGAAGGGCCGCTCGGGATCTGGACCGCCCGCTTCGCCTCGCCCGTGTTCGACGAGCCAGAGGGGCTGCTCTGGGACACGCCCATGCAGCTGGTCGTGAAGTACGGCTTCCGCGTCTACGGCCTGGCCGCGCGCAGCGGTGAGCTGGCCTGGTCGTACCTCTCGGGCACGCCCATCGTGGCCGTCCTGGGCTCGCCCCGGCTGGAGCACGTCATCATCCAGAGCGAGGTCGAGACGATCGCGGTCGATGCCGCCGGTGAGACCCGCTGGCGGGTGGCCCAGAGTGACGTCATCGCGGGCGCCGAGCTCGTCGGGAAGGCGCTGACGCTGACCGCCTACGGTGGCGAGGTGGTCGGTCTCGATCCGGCCACCGGCGGACGCCTGCGATGAGGTCGCCGCTGGCATCCGTCTCGGTTGTGGACGAACGGTGGATAGGACGGTGCACCCGGACACCACATCCGCCATCGGTACCGTTGACCTCCGCACTACCTCAGGCCTACGGTCGGCTCGACCCGGAGGGGCCCTGGAACCGACTAACGGCCACGATGACATCACGGCCCACGTCGCGCGGAAGGTTCCTTCGGGTCGTTGCCTGCCCGGCGCCGCGGGCGCGGTGATCGCAGCGTGATCGGCCCCGCCCTCATCCTCCTCGGTCTCCTGCTCGGGATCGGTGGCTGGCTCCTGCTCCGACGACGCGGCGCGGCCTGGCGCGTGGGCCGGTTGCTGGCGGCGGCGCCACCGCGAACGCTCGCAGAGGCAGCCGCCCTGGCCGAGGCCGGCGAGGTCAGCTACGTCCGGCTCCACGGGCGCATCGACAGCGACGAGGAGTTCCCGGCCGAGAACGGCCTGCCGCTCGTCTACCGCCGACGGCGGTTGCAACGACGCGCCGGGCGGGCCTGGCAGACCTTCGACGACGAGCGCCTGGCTGTGCCCTTCCGGCTCAGTGAGCAAGGGCGCAAGGTGAACATCGATGCCGACGCCCTGGGCGACGGGCTGGTGGTCATGCCCCGCCACTCGGAGGGCGTCGCCGCGGACCTGACCGAGGACGCGATGCGGACCGGCCCGCTGCCGGAGCTGCCACCCGATACCCCCGTGCGACTGCTGGTGGAGCAGATCTCGGCGGTCGACCACGCGACCGCCGCAGGCGTGCCCCGCCGGGGCCCGGATGAGACGCTCGTGCTGGGACCGGGGCTGGGCCGGCCGCTGTTGCTGACGACGCTGGACCAGGACGAGGCCATGCGTGTGCTCGCGGCCGACGGGCGCCGCGAGCTCTTGCTCGCGACCGGTGCCCTGGCGGCAGCCCCGATCTGCATCTTCCTCGGCCTGCTCGCGCTGCTGCTGGGGCGATGACCGACCTTCGACGACTGGTGCCCGTGCTGGCTCTCGCGCTGTCAGCCGTGATCCTGGCGGGGGTCACCGCGGTAGCGGCAGACCCGACTGCCGCGCCCACGGCCCAGGCCCTCCTGGCCGCCGGCGACCTGCGCTCGGAAGGCGCCGGACCCGGGCTCGTGGGCAATCCCCTCCTCATCCTGGGTGCGGTGGTGCTGCTCGGCCTCGCCACCGCGCTCGTGACCGCTGTGCTGCTGCGCCTCACCCGGCGCGCCTGACCGCGAGGGTCGGCCGCTCGGGGCGCGGTCCCGTCGGCGGCCAGGGCGGAGCCGGCGGTCGAGGTGGAGCCGGCGGTCGCGGCGCCGGGGCTCGCGCGGGCTCGCGCGGCGGGGGCGGCGGCGGAGCGACCTGGCGGCCGATGTCGATGACCGAGTCGAGCTCGATGCCGAACTCCTGCACGGCCGAACCCTGGTGCACCGAGAGCGCCACTCGACCGTACGAGTCGGCCGTGACCAGTGGCGAACCCTGGGGCACATCGCCGAACGTGCGCGCGAAGGTCACGATGCGGTCGCCGGCCGTGGAACCCGCGCGCAGCAGCAGGCGATCCCCGAAGCGCGCGCCGGGCAGTGCCGCCTCCAGGTCGTCGGTGAGGGCGGAGAGCTTCACGTTGCCGAAGGAGTCCAGGTAGATGGCCTGCGTCCGAAGATGGTCGGGCCGGATCTCCGGTCGTGGCCACTCCAGCTCCACCAGCTGCCGGGGATCGATCGCCCGGCCCAGGTCCTCGATGGCGATACCGGCGGCGAGATGTGCACCAGCCGGCGCGAAGACGTCGCGACCGTGGAATGAGCTGCTCACGTCCGGGAGGGCATAGCGCGGCTCTTCGAGCGAATGGGCCGCGGTGATCCCGCCGAGGCGTGCGGCAGCGGGCATGAGCAGCCCGTTGTCCGGTCCCACGAGGTAGTCGCCGCGCGAGGTACGGATGGCGATGCCTGCGCGAGCCGTGCCCACCCCGGGGTCGACCACCGCCACGTGCGCGCCGACCGGCAGGTAGGGCGCTGCGCTCCACAGCAGAAGTGCGCCGTCGCGCACGGAGAACTTGTCGATCCCGTGCGAGATATCCACGATGCGGGCCGTGGGGCAGATGCGTGACACGACCGCGCGCATGATGCCGGCAGAGGGGTCGCGATCGCCGAAGTCGCTGAGCAGGCTCACGAAGGGCGGGTGGAGCCGGCTGCTGGACCCGGCCGCGGCCGGCGTGGTGACGGTATCGCCGTAGGTGCGTGCCATGGCCTCGATGGTACGCCCGGTCAGGACCGCAGCGCCCGGTCAGGACCGAAGCGGCGGTATGCTGCCTTCCCGATGGCCAAGCACCCTGACGATCGCCGCACCATGCGCCTGCTGGCCGTCGTGCTGACGGCCATGTGGGCGGTCACCGCCATCGTCATCGCCAACGCCTTCCGTCCCGGCGGCCCCGTGGACATCGTCGTGGCCCTGGCCTGTTTCGTGCCCGTCGTGATCGCCGACGCGGGCGTCATCTGGCCGCCTCGCACCAGGCAGGGTCGCGCTCGGGTCGCGCTCGCCTGGGTCTGGATCACGGCCATGCTCTTCACCACCCCGCTGCTGTATAACCTCGCCTCCACTCTCGCGAGCGATGGCCCCCAGAGCCTGCTGCCCTCGGCGGAGACCGTCTACGCCATCGTCATCGCGCTCTACTTCAGCTCCTTCTTCAGCATCGTCGGGCTCATCCACCGGCGCCGCGGGGTGCGCTCGCTCGAACGGCGTGCGACGTGGCTGGCCGCGCTCGTGGCGGGGCTGCTGACCGTGGTCGCCGGCGCAGCCTTCCTCCTGGTGGCCGCGGTCAACGAACACGACCTGCGCCAGGAGGAGCCCGCCAGCTCACGCTACGGGCCGACCGATCCCGACCTCGAGCCACCCTATTGCGACGAGCAGTTGGCGCTCGGCCCCAATGCCCACATCGTCGTCACCGCCATCTCCAGCCTCGATACCGAGGTGCGCGGGACGGCCCGTCTGGAAGGGCAGCGGAACGGCCTCGATGAGGCTTGGAGCGGTTCGTGGAGCGGACCAGACGGCGAGGGTGGGTCGGCCTATCGCCGCGTCGGCCGGCTGGCCTGGCGCAACGACCTCAATGACGACCAGGCCGCACCCGGATCGACCTGGCAACGGACCGAGCCGGACCCGTACGACCTGCTCGGAACGCAGGGCCTGACGCTGGACGGACCGCCCTACGCGGTCGCTTCCGCTCCCCGCGGCGCGATCGTGGCCGAGGACCTGGGCATCGACCACATCGAAGGCGCCCGTGCGCGCCACTGCCGCACCTTCATCGACGGTGACACCGCGCTGCACGCGTTCCTGCCGCTGCGCTGGCTGCTCTACGACAGCTCGGAGGACCCCGGCTCGGCCATCCCCCGCTGGCGCGGCGAGCTCGACTGGTGGGTCTTCGCCGATGGCCAGCTGGGCCGGGCCACGGTGGAGGTCTCCGGCTCGCGCGCCGAGACACCATGGGATGCCGAGGGCGTACGCGTGGTCCTGGGCGCGGAGCTCTCCGCCACCGACCGAGATGGCGCGATGGCAGCAGCGGCGCGCTCAGCGGCGGCGGCAGCAGCGCGCTCAGCGGCGGCGGCGGCGCTCGTCGGCGGCGGCGGCAGCAGCACGCTCATCGGCAGCGGCGCCATCGATCGTGCCGCTGACGGCGCCGGTGGCATCGCCCACGCCTCCGCCATCGGCCAGCCCTTCGCCAGCGGTCGCCCCTTCGCCCCAGGCATCGGCGCTACAGTCTGAGGAGACATGAGCACCTTCGACGAACGCGGCGGGACGAAGTGGGACCGGGCTGCGCGCTACCTCAAGATCGCCACGGTGCTGCACGCCCACGGCGAGGCCGGAATCAGCGCCCAGGCCCTGGCCGACCAGATCGGCGTGTCCAAGCGCACCATCTACCGGGACCTCGAGGGCATGGACCTCGACGGCGGCCTGCCCATCTGGAACGAGAAGGGCAAGTACGGGCTGGCGGCTGATGCGTTCCTGCCGCCGCTGGCGCTGACGTTGCCCGAGGCCATGGCCTTCTATCTCGCGGCGCGCCTGCTGACCAAGGCCACCGATGAGCTCGACACGGAGATCATCGGCGTCCTGGTGAAGCTGGCCCAGGTGCTGCCGCCGGTCATCGCGGAGCAGCTCCGCGAGACGGCCGACGCCTTCGCCGACACGCCGCCCAATGAGGACTTCACGCGCGTACTGCGAGGCCTCACGGTGGCGCTGGCCGAGCGGCGCGTGGTGGAGCTCGACTACGACCCGAGCGTGTACGATGCCAGCCGCCCCATGCGCCGGGTCCGGCTCCATCCCTACGCCATCGAGCCCTCGGCCCTGTCGCGGGCGCTCTACGTCATCGGCTGGGACGAGGAACGAGCCGATCGCCGCACCTTCAAGGTGGAGCGCATCGCCTCCATCTCGGTCACACCGGAGACGTTCGAGCCGCCCGGCGAGTCGGTGGCCGCGGAGATGCTGGCCGCCTGGGACGTGATCAGCGACGCCGCCCCGGTCGAGGTCGTCATCCGCTTCGATCCTGCGGTCACCCAGCGCGTCCACGAGACCCGCTGGCACGCGAGCCAGGTCGAGGAGCTGGAGGACGACGGCTCGCTCCTCTGGCGGGCGCGCGTTTCGGGCCTGCTGGAGATCCGCTCGTGGGTGCTCGGCTGGGGCGCGGATGCGCAGGTGCTGGAGCCCTCCGAGCTGCGCGAGTGGGTACGCGAGCAGCACGCGCGGGCGGCCGCCCGCTACGACGAGCCCGGCAGGCCGGGACCTGGCGCCTGAGCTGCCGCCAGCGGGCGTCCAAGCGACCTGCGTCGATACGAGCAAGACCCCCCGTCGAGATGACCGGGGGTCTTGCTGATGAGGCGGGTTCGGCGGCGCGCTGCCACCGGCCTTGCTGCTGTCACAGGTCGTGTTGTCGCTCGTCGTGTTGTCACTTGTCCTTCTGCCCATCGCGTTGTCAGTCGTCGTGTTGTCAGGCGTCTCATCAACGGCGCCAGTCGACCGCGCTGCCGCGGATCGCACCCGCTGACAGCCGGTTCCCGCGTCGACTGGCGCTCGGGTTGGGACGGATAACCAACGGCTCGCCGGCTCGAAGGGTCCCAGCTCGTGTCCGCGGCCGAGTGGCGTCCTCCGCGAGACGCAGCAAGGGCGGCGCCACTAACCACGCTGGCAAAGCTCGGCACCCCACGCTGGCGACGCCATGCACCACGCTGGCAAAGCTCGGCTCCACGCAGGCAGCGCTCGGCACCACGCTGGCGGCGCTCGGCAAAGCTCGGCACCCCACGCTGGCAAAGCTCGGCACCACGCTGGCAAAGCTCGGCACCACGCTGGCAGCGCTCGGCACCACGCTGGCAGCGTTTGGCGCCATGCACCACGCTGGCGGCGCCATGCACCCCACGCTGGCAGCGCTTGGCGCCATGTACCACGCGGCGGCGCGGAGGGCCACTGGGTGACTCGCCCCACAGACATCTGAGCGTCCGGGACGTGGGCAAGCTGGCTGGTCCATCCATGACACCCGCCGGCCCGGCGACCTGCGTCGATACGAGCAAGACCCCCGGTCGAGATGACCGGGGGTCTTGCTGATGAGGCGGGTTCGGCGGCGCGCTGCCGCCGGCCTTGCGGCTGCTGCTACAGCTCCTTGACCGCCGCGATGAGGCTCTCCAGGCCGGCCTTCGCGTCGGCGAAGAGCATGCCCGTCTTGGGGTCGGTGTAGAGGCTGTTGTCGATACCGGCATAGCCGCGACCCATCGAGCGCTTGATGACGACGATGGACTTGGCGTGATCGACATCGAGGATGGGCATGCCGTAGATGGGCGAGGACGGGTCGGTCCGAGCGACCGGGTTGGTGACGTCGTTGGCGCCGATGACCAGGGCCACGTCACAGCGGTTGAACTCGGGGTTGATGTCCTCCATCTCCTTGAGCTGCGGGTAGGGCACGTTGGCCTCCGCCAGCAGCACGTTCATGTGACCGGGCATGCGTCCCGCCACGGGGTGGATGGCGTAGCTCACCCTCACGCCGCGCTCCTCGAGGATGTCCCCGAGCTCGCGCACGGCGTGCTGCGCCTGCGCCACGGCCAGGCCGTAGCCGGGCACGATGATGACGTTCTCGGCATAGGCCAGCTGGATGGCCGCGTCATCGACGCCGACCTCGCGCACGGAGCCGCCGGTCGCGGTGGGATCGGCCTGGGTGCCTTCGGCACCGCCGAACCCGCCGATCATGATGTTGAGCAGCGAGCGGTTCATGGCGTCGGCCATGAGCTTGGTCAGGATGCCGCCCGCGGCACCGACCAGCGCGCCGGCGATGATGAGCAGCGGCGAGTCGAGCACGAAGCCGGACATGGCCGCGGCCGTGCCGGTGAAGCTGTTGAGCAGGCTGATGACGACCGGCATGTCGGCGCCGCCGATGGGCAGCACCATGGTCACGCCGAAGGTCAGCGAAGCGCCGAGCAGGACCAGCAGCAGGATCGTCTTGACCGCGCTGCCGAGGTCCAGCACGGGCGACTCGCCGGCGCCGATGACCAGCAGGATCGTGGTCACGAGCGCGACCAGGCCCAGGCCGATGGTGGTGTAGATGCCACCGGGCACGGGGATGGGCTGGCCCCTGATGAGCCCCTGCAGCTTGCCCGAGGCGATGATCGAGCCGCTGAAGGTCACCGAGCCGATGAGCACGCCGAGGATGACGAAGATGGTGGTCGAGACCGTTTCGTCGGGGCCGCCCACGATGTGCAGGTAGTCGAAGATGGCCACGATGGCCGCGGCCCCGCCGCCGACCGCGTTGAACAGCGAGACCAGCTGGGGCATGGCGGTCATGGCCACGCGACGGGCGAGGACCAGGCCGGCCGCGCCACCGACCGCGAAGCCGCCGATGATGATGATCAGGGCCGGGGCCGACAGGCCGCCGACCGCGCAGGACTCCTGCGGACACTCGCTCAGGAGCAGGTAGACGAAGGTGGTGATGACGGCCACGGTCATGCCCACGGCCGAGATGAGGTTGCCGTTCCGCGCGGTGGCGGGGCTGTTCATGAAGTGCAGGCCGATGACGAAGCTCGCGGCGGCCAGCGCACCGATGATGACGAAGAGCGTGGTAAGCGTTCCCTGGTCCACCCCTAGGCCTCCTTACCCTCAGCCTTGGGAGGCGTGGCCTTCTTGCGGAACATCTGCAGCATGCGATCGGTGACGACGTAGCCGCCGACCACGTTCATGGCCCCGAAGAGGACCGCGATCAGGGCCAGCAGGTAGCCCAGCACGTTGTCGGCCTGGGCGGCGATGATCATGCCGCCGATGAGCACGATGCCGTGGATCGAGTTGGCACCCGACATGAGCGGCGTATGCAGCGTCGCGGGCACCTTGCTGATGACCTCGAAGCCGACGAGGACCGCGAGGATGAAGATGACCAGTGAACCGAGGAGGCTGATCTCGCCGTTCATGCGGCACCCCCCTCGGAAAGCAGCTTGGCGGTTGGCTCGTGCACGACGGCTCCGTCGTGCGTGATCACCGTGCCGGCGGTGATCTCGTCCTCGAAGTCGAAGGTCATCTCCCCGTCCTTGATGAAGTGCGTCAGCAGCGCGCTGATATTGCGCGCGTAGAAGCCGCTGGCGCCGCCGGGCATGGTGGCCGGCAGGTTGGTGGGCGCGATGATGGTCACGCCGTTCTCGGTGACGACGGTGTCGTCCGGCTGCGACAGCTCGACATTGCCGCCGAGCGCGCTCGCGGCCATGTCCACGATGACGGAACCGGACTTCATGTTGCGCACCGCGTCGGCGGTGACCAGCAGCGGTGGACGCCGGCCCGGCACCTGGGCCGTGGTGATGACCACGTCCATGGAGCTGATGTGCTTGTTGAGCTCGGCCTGCTGGGCGGCCTTCTCCTCGTCGCTGAGCTCTCGTGCGTACCCGCCCTCACCGGTGGCATCGACCACGGACTCGAGCTTGAGGAACTGGGCGCCGAGCGACTCGGCCTGCTCACGGGTCTCGCTGCGCACGTCGTAGGCCTTGACCAGCGCGCCGAGGCGCTTGGCCGTGGCGATCGCCTGCAGCCCGGCCACGCCGACACCGAGGATGAGCACGTTGGCCGGCTTGGCCGTGCCCGCGGCGGTGGTCAGCAGCGGGAAATAGCGTCCGTAGGCGTTGGCCGCCAGGATCACCGACTTGTAGCCGCCGACGTTGGCCTGCGACGAGAGGGCGTCCATCGTCTGTGCCCGCGAGAGCGTTCGCGGCAACGTGTCGAGGCTCACAGCGGTGACGCCGGCGGCCGCGAGCGCCTGGGCGTTCTGGGGATCGATGAGCGGCTGCAGCAGGCCGATGACGACCTGGCCGGAGCGGAGCTTCCCGACCTCCTCCAAGGTGGGCTTCTGCACGCGCAGCACGACGTCGGCGTCCGCGTAGAGCGCCGCTTCCGTGACGACCTTGGCCCCGGCCGCGGTGTAGTCCGCGTCCAGGATGGACGCGCCGTCTCCGGCGCCCGTTTGGACCAGGACCTCGTGACCGGCGCCGGTCAGCTTGCCGACCACCTCCGGTACGAGGGCGACCCGACGCTCGTACGGCGCGGTCTCCTTGACGGTGGCAACCTTCATCCAGGATCCCCGATTGACGTGAGTGGAATGGTGGCGCGCGACGGCGGGAAGCCGGGCGCCGATAGCACAAGTGTAATCAAAATCCCGGCTGTTCGACCGCGCTCCGGGTGCGTCCGCTGATCCGAGGCGCGGCGCAGGCGGCGAGACGGCATCCGCCGAGCCGGCCGGCTGGGTGGCCGCGACCGGCGACCGGCGACCGGCGGCCCCCTCGGCTAGGCGACTGCCTTGCGCTTCTCGGCCAGCGCGCCCAGGAACAGCGACACCGGCCGGTAGATGACGTGCGCGAACTTGGTGAAGGGCACCAGCAGGACCAGCTCCATGGCGATGCCCACGTGGACCAGGAACAGGACGTATCCCCACATCGGCGCCGCCGGCAGGTAGAGCGCCAGCTCGATGACGAAGCCGGTCACGCCGGTGATCCACAGCAGCCACAGGAACATCCAGTCAGAGCTGAAGGATCGGCGCACCGTGCGCGCCTCGCGGCGATAGCGGCGAAGCATGAGCATGGTCACGCCGTAGACCAGGAGGATCCCTGCGATCGTGCCCAGCAGACGCACCGGGTACCACAGCGGCACCATCTCGCCGGTCTGGCGCAGGCCCAGGATCCCCAGGCCGTAGTCGAGCGTGGTCGCGGCCAGCAGGCCGAGGAACCCGAACATCGCGGCCGCGTGCGTGAACCAGGTGCGCCGATAGAGCGGCAGGCTGGCCTCCTCGCTCTCGCAGTCGTCGCGGTAGCGCTTCTGGCCCAGCGATTCGATCGCCAGCGACGACCACAGCGCCGAGCCCACGGCACGCAGGCCCTGGCGATCGCCCAGCTCGCGCCAGGCGATCCCGCTGGCCGGGGCGGTCTTGCCGATCATGGTGATGACACCGGCGAGGCCGGCGAGCACGACGAGGGCCATGACCACGATGCCCATGTCATGGATGATGCCGGCCGGGATCCACTCGAAGAAGGCCGTCTCGCCGGCGGGCGCGGGACCGGCCCGGTTGACGAACATGAAGAGCGCCAGGAAGACCGCGAAGGCGACCGCCGCGATCGTGCCCAGGAGGGGTTGCAGGAAGAGGAAGCGCGAGATGCGGGTGCGGTCGTATTCGGCCGTGGCGTAGCGGCGGGCGGCGGCCATGAACTCGGACGGTTCGGCCTGCCGCGGACAGGTCTCGGAGCACTCGCCACAGGCGTAGCAGGTCCACAGCTCCTTGCTCGAGAGCACCTGCTCCTTCATGCCCACCTGGGCGTAGCGGATGATGCGACGCGGGAAGGTGGAGTCGCCTGCGGTGAGTGGGCAGACGGCAGTGCAGTTGCCGCAGTTGAAGCAGGCGTCCACGTCGAACGCGCCGTAGCGCTTGATCTCCGGCAGCAGCGCGGGGTCGACCCGGACCGCCACCGTCTGCGTCGTGGCGGTCATCGCTTCACCTCCTTCTGCGGGCAGGGTGTAGCGGGGATAGTCGCCGTCGACCCCCTCCTCCACGGCCTGGCCGTACTTGCGCATGGCCGTCAGGGTCCAGAGCACGTCCGCGGGCTCGAGGCCGGTGGCCTCGGCCAGCTGCGGCACCGTCATGGGCCCCTCCTTGAGGGTCTTCTTGATGGTGGCCTTGCGCTTGTTGTTCACTTTCACCAGGGCCAGCAGCTCCTCGGACGCGGGGCCGTTGCGCTGCTTGAAGATCTCCAGCGGGGTCACGGCCCCGTCCTTGGCGCTCACGCGGACACCTCCACGGCCGAGCGCTGTCCCGAGCCGTCGGGCGGGGCGCTGGTGATGGCATCGATCATGGCTCGGTACTGGTCCATCTCCCAGCCCTGCACGTCGATGGCGGACGAGGCACAGGCCGCGACGCAGGCGCCGCAGCCGACGCAGGCGACGGGGTTGACATAGGCCTTGTGCTCGAAGACACCCTCCTCGGTCTCGACCTCGGACATGGCGATGGCGCCGTCGTACTGGCAGGCCTCCAGGCAGCTCCCGGCACCCACGCAGCGCGAGGGATCGACGCGGGCCACGAAGGGCTCCATCTCGACGTAGTCGCGGGCCAGCACCGTGGCGGCCTTCACCGCCGCGGCAGAGGCGGACGACGTGGATTCGGTGATGTCCTTGGGGCCCTGCACGGTGCCCGCGAGGTAGATCCCCGGGATGGAGGTCTCGACCGGCCGCAGCTTGGGATGCACCTCCAGCAGGAAGCCGTCGTCGCCCACCGGTGCCTTGGTCATGTCGATGATGTCGGCGATGTCGCGGGGCTTCATGCCCACCCCCAGCACCACCAGGTCGGCCGGCACCTCCAGCTCGGTCCCGAAGGTGAGCGTGTCGGTGACGCGGACGGTCAGCGGGTAGTCACCCTCCGGCGAGCGCGACGGCGGGCCGCTGGCCTCGTCGAAGCGCATGAAGCGCACGCCCAGCTTGGAGGCATCGACGTAGTAGTCCTCCTGCTCCTTCTGGTACGTGCGGATGTCGCGGTAGAGGTCATACACGGCGGTGGCCGGGTAGCGCCGCCGAACCTCGTTGGTGGCCTGCAGGGTGGCCGTGCAGCACACGCGCGAGCAGTACTCGTTGAGCTTGCCGTCGGTCCCTGGCTCGTCCACGCCGGCGATCTGCCGACTGCCCACGCAGTGGATGAAGGCCACCGAGCGCGGGACGGCGCCCTCGACCACGCAGCTTGCCGCCGGTCGGGCCCTCGGGGTCGAGCATGCGCTCGAGCTGGGGCAGGGTGAGCACGCGCGGCGAGGTGCCGTAGCCGTACTCACCCTCGCGCGGCTCGTAGTGGTCGTAGCCGGTGGCCATGATCACCGCGCCCGACCTCGATCGTCTCCGACTCGGGCACGTCGTCGATGGTGATGCCGGCACCGGCCGCCAGCACGCACTCACCGCAGCGGGTGCAGCAAGCCCAGTCGATGGCCGCCAGGGCCGGCTGCGCCTGGGGGTGTGGCCGGTAGATGGCCTTGCGCGTGGTCAGGCCGTCGTCGAACTCGTTGGGCACGACGGTGGGGCAGGCGGCCATGGCCGCAGCCTCGTCCGTGAGCGCCTCGTCCACGCCGCGCGGTTCCGTGGTCAGGGTCACGCTGAAGTCGCCGAGGAAGCCGGTCAGCTCGGTCAGGCGGGTGTAGGTGCGCACCTCGATGTGCTGGTGCGCGTCGACGGCCGCCAGCAGGCGGCGCACCAGTGGCACGGCCGGCTCATCGGTGGGGTAGACGGAGCCCAGCTGCATCGTGCGCCCGCCCAGGAAGGGGCTGGCCTCGATGAGCGTGACCTGCTGGCCCATGTCGGCGGCTTCGAGCGCGGCGCGCAGGCCGGCCACGCCACCGCCCACCACCAGCACCCGGTGGACGGCGTCGACGCGCACCGGGTCGAGCGGCTCCAGCAGGCGAGACTTGCCCACGGCTGCCCGCACCACGGCGATGGCCTTGTCGGTCGCGGCCTGGGCGTCATGGGGGTGGGCCCAGCTGACCTGCTCGCGGATGTTGGCCGGCAGGAACAGGTAGGGGTTCATGCCGGCCCGGACCACCGCCTTGCGGAAGGTGGTCTGGTGCAGCGAGGGCGTGCAGGCGGCCACGATGACGCGGTCGAGCCCGAGCTCCTCGATGTCAGAGGTGATCTGTCCCTGGCCCTCGTCGGAGCACATGAAGGTGATGTGCCGCGCGACGGCCACGCCATCCTCACGGCTGAGTGTCTCCGCCACGGCGTCGACATCGACCACGTCGCTGATGTTGCCGCCACAGTGGCAGACGTAGACTCCCAGGCGCTCGCCCGGTCCGGCCGGGCTGGCGGCCGCGCTCACGTCGAGTTGTGCATCGGCGAGCGACGGGCCCTCGTCGCCGGCTGGTTCGGGGCAATCAGGTCCCTGGTCGCTGGCGGGCCATTCCTCACTGACCATGGTGTGCCTCCTCCAGGGCGCCGGCCACGGCCAGCTCCTCGCGGGTCATCTCGCGCACCGAGACGAGTGGTTGGGCGATCTGGGCCTGGCCGCCGACCGTGGCGCTCAGGTAGGACTCGACGCGCGCAGCGGCGGCGCTGGCCTCGACCACGCTGTCCACGATGTCCTTGGGCGCGATGGCCGTGCCGGTGACGAACAAGCCCGGCAGGCTGGTGCGGGTGGTGTCGAGCTTGGGATCGGCCGGTGCGATGAAGCCGTGCTTGTCCAGATCCACGCCCACGAAGAGCGCGGGTCGGTGCCCGGCAGCATGCCCACCGAGAGCACGACCAGGTCGTGCACGGGCTCGGCCACCGAGCCGTCGCCCTCGATGCGCTCGATGCGCAGCTTGAGGTCGCCGTCAGCCTGCTCGTCGATGCGCGCGACCTTGGCCTTGACGAACTCGATGCCCATGGCCCGGGCCGTTCTGGTAGAACTGCTCGTAGCCCTTGCCGAAGGTGCGGATGTCCATGTAGTAGATGGTGATGTCGGCCAGGGGCAGCGCGCCCGACAGCAGCATCGCCTGCTTGATGGCGTACATGCAGCAGACGCGCGAGCAGTAGGGCACGCCCAGCGTCTCGTCGCGCGAGCCGGCGCACTGCACGTAGGCGATGCGGTCGGGGATCTTGCCGTCGGATGGGCGCAGCACGCGGCCGTAGGGACCGTTGGGCGCGAGCAGCCGCTCCATCTCCAGCGCGGAGATGACGTTGGCGGCCTCGCCGTGGTACTCGGCCTTGGCGTCCGTAGGCGTGGTCTGGAAGCCGGTGGCCAGGACCGCCGCGTCGATGTGCAGTCGCTCCACGCGATCCTGTTGCGCGAAGTCGATGGCGTCGGTCGGGCAGGCCTTCTCGCACTTGCCGCAGTAGATGCAGTCGTCTGGCATCGATGAGCGCCAGCTGCGGGATGGCCGTGCCGAAGGGGATGTAGGCCGCCCGGCGGGCGCCCATCCGGCCCTCGAAATCGTGCGGCACCTCCACCGGGCAGGCGTACTCACACAGCCGGCAGCCGATGCAGGCGTCCTCGTCCACGTAGGTCGCGCGGCGCCGGACGGTGGCGCTGAAGCCGCCCGCGGGGTCGGGCGTCAGCTCCTCCACATCCGAGTAGACCCAGATGTCGACGTTGTCGTGGTGCGCCGCGCTGGACATGCGCGGGGTGGTGATGCAGGAGGCGCAGTCCATGGTCGGGAAGACCTTGGAGAGGGCGATCATCTTGCCCCCGATGCTGGGCTCCTTCTCCACGACCAGCACCTTGCGGCCGCGGTCAGCCAGGTCCAGCGAGGTCTGGAGGCCGGCGATGCCGCCGCCGATGACGAGGACGTCGTAGTCGTGGCTCTCGCTCACGGTCCGATGGGATCCGGTCATGCCGCGACCTCTGTGGCGGGGGCCGGGGCCACGGGCCCGATGGGACCGAGGTCGTCGAGCACCTTCTCCATCTCGGCGACCTCCTTGATGAAGGCCTTGGTGCAGACCGAGCAGATGGCCGTCAGCTTGAGGCGACGGATATCGATGCCCCGGGCCTTCATCAGCGCGTAGGTGTGGTCGATCTGTCGGGCCAGCTGCTCGAACGAACCCTTGTACGGGCTGTCGGTACCGCAGGAGGCGATGAGGATGGCGTCCACCCCCTGCTCGAAGCAGTAGAGGTAGAACGACTCCGGGAACATCACCGGGTCCGGCGTGGGGATCACGTACGTGTTGGGTGGATACTCCATGTGCGCCTGGCCCGTGGCGTCGATGCCCGGGTAGGAGCACAGCAACGTGGCGATGACGAGCATGCGCGTGGGGCGCGTGCCCACCGCCGCTTCGTCGGTCGTCGCTGGTGCCGTCATGATCCCGCTCTCGTCCCCTTCCTGATCAGCCTGCCGTGGTCGTTCCCGCGCAGCCCTGGGCGACCAAAATCACGAGCGCTACTTGGCGCGCTTGACGAAGACGCGCTCGTAACCGTCAGCGTCCGCCACGCCCATGAAGCCGTGGCCGACCTTGGCGCACCAGGCGCTCATGTCGTTCTTGGTCTGGGGATCGGTGGTGAGGATCTCCAGGACGCCGCCGACGGGCACGCCGCCGATGGACTTCTTGGCCTCCAGCAGCGGGCCGGGGCAGGCGCTGCCCCGCGCGTCGGCGACCTTGCCGACCTCGAGGCTGGCGAGGGTGGACTGATCAACGATGTCGGTCATGGTGGTGATCCTTTCGCTCTGACTGCGGGCTGCGCCGGTTAGTAGGTGAGGGTGGCCGTGGCCGAGGTGACCTCGGAGATGAGGCGCGCCGCGCCGATGACCTCCACGCCCTCGCGCAGATCGGCCTCGGTGAGGGCCCGGCCCTCCAGGCAGGGCGAGCAGCCAAGGAGCTGGCCGCCGAGGTCCTGGACGGTCTGCATCAGCTCGGCCAGCACCGGGAACCCCTTGGCCTGCACGCCATCGACGCCGCCCTTGGTCAACAGCTCCACGCCTTCGGCCTGGAAGGCCATGACCAACTCGACGTCAGAGGCCAGGGACCCGGCAGCCATCACGAAGGGGATGGTGGCCAGCTCCGCCTGGTCCGGGCCGTGGGTGACGATGACGACGATCTTCTCGGGTGCGTCCATGCCTGTTGGGTCTCCTGTGGGTAGTGGTCGGCCGGGCTTGCGATGCGCCGACCACATCGAGGTGGACCGGCACATCCAGTTCTACATGTTTGGTCCATCTATATGCGTGGGCCATATTGTACCTGCGGCAAGGGCCACATGGACCTGTCGTGCGCATAGCGACATGTGGGCATGCTTGTAGCGGGCCTGACGGCTCGGTATCGTCAGCCCCGACAACACGGGAGGATCAGAGACGTGACCACGGTAACCATCGCCGGCCACGAGCACCACGAACGGATCAACACCATGCTCGACGGCCTGCCGGTGCTCGCGGATATGCTCGACGAGCGGCCGCGGCCGGCTCGCTTCGAAGATCGCTTCTACCTCGTGCACGGCTTCATCATCGGGTCGTTGCTGCCGCACATCGAGGTCGTGGAGAAGAGCGTCTACCCCGAGCTCGACCGGCTCATGCAGAACCGCCACTCGATGACCCAGATGCGCCGGGAGCACGACGAGATCCGGGCCCTGGTCGAGCGCCTGGGCACATTCAAGGAGGCTCTTGACGCGGACGCCCTGGGGCCGGCCGGCTCGGTCGGGCTGCGGCGGGTGCTCTACCGCCTCTACGCCATGCTCAAGGTGCATATCGCGGAGGAAGAGGAATACCTGCGCGTGCTCGAGCACAACCTCTCGCCCGAGGAGCAGGCCGAGGTGGCAAGGGGCCTCGCCCACGCCGAGGCAGAGCCGCTCTAGCGATCCCCGGCGTCGGCCGCCACGGCATCAGCCGCCAACGGCGTTAGAGATCCACGGCGTCAGAGAGCCACGGCGTCGGCCGCCACGGCGTCAGCCCTGGGCGCCTCGACTGCCAGCGCCTGGGCCATCGGCAAACTGGGGCCGGCTGACCGCCTCGAGGTAGTCGGCGTTGAACTCGCCGATGAGCCGGGCCCGCTCGCGCATCACCACGGCCCAGTCATCGAGCGCATCAAGGCCGGCCTCGGTCAGGGCGTACGCGCGCCGGCGGGGCCCCGCTGACTCTGCGGCCCACGAGGAGCTCACGAGGCCGTCGCGCTCGAGATCACGCAGCGTGCGGTAGATGAGGCCCACGTCGAGGGGGCCGTTGCTGATGCGCATCTCCTCCAGCCGGCCAAGGATGGCGTAGCCGTAGGTCTCGCGCGCGAGCATCGCCAGCACGAAGGGCTCGATCCATCGACGGCGCGCGGCGAGGGGCATCCAGCCGTGCTGGATGGGCATGCCCTCAGCGTCGCGGGCAGCGATGCGCGCAGCCTCGACCGGCTGGCTCCTGCTCGCGGCCTGCTTGACCGTGACCTCGCCAGCCGCAGTGGCTTCAGACATATGTGTAAGACAGTGAGGACACAGCAACTATCGTACCGCCTGCCGGCGAGGACGTGGCCACAGCGACGCCCGGCTCGGTCAGTGCCGCATCAGTAGAGGCTGGGGAAGCGCCGGTGGAAGCGTGCGACCACGCCGTCGCCCATCTCCGCCCGCATGGCCTCAAGGAGGCGTACATTCCCGCCGAGCCCGTCGCGATTGTCGCGCGTGTAGCGCCGGACGGCGGCCATGAAGCGGGCCTGCCCGAAGTCGCGCCGGAGCTTGTCCAGGAAGCGCGCGCCCTGCACGTAGATGACCTCGAAGTAGCAGCCCTCCGAGTAGTCGCGGATCTCTCGGTCCAGGCGGTCGTTCGGGCAGCGGCTCTGCCGGATCGACAGGCGAGCCTTGCGCGAGAAGTAGTCGGCCATGGCCTCGTCGGCGAACGCGTCGGTCGACTGGTCATTACCCACGGTCGAGTACCACCACTGGTGCGCCGTCTCGTGCGACACCAGGTACGACAGGTCGCGTGACGAGCGCGAGGCGGGCATCCAGATCAGGGCCGGCGATTCCATGGCCAGCCCCCCACCGGTCTCAGCCACGGTGAAGGTCTTGTGCCGGTAACGCACACCGGTCTGGGACTGGTAGCGCGCCAGCTCGGTGCGGGCCAGGCGGACCAGGAGCACGGGATCGTGGACGCGGGCCAAGGCGATGATGTGGGTCCGGCCATCCCGCGAGCGCCCAGAGGCCTTGCGCCAGGCCGGGCTGGCGGCGATGTTGAAGTCGCGCACGCGCTCGGCCACGAAGCGGAACGTGCGGGCATCGATGCGGGCGGCGAGACGGCCACTCGTCGCCCACTGCAACTTGCGATCGGCGCTGACGGTGACCTGCACGCGCGGGCTGACCGGCGTCAGGAAGGGCTCGCCATGGCCGCCACGACCAAAGGGGATGCGGCGGCTGACCCAGGGGATGAAGCGATACATCTGGACCACGCCGCCGAGCTTGGCCCAGTAGTAGGAGCGTCCTCCGGCTCGCTGGGCGAGGCGCGACTTCAAGCCCACGAAGACGACCACCGAAGCGCCCGCCGCGAGTGGCTCGGCGAAGGGCACGATGATGGTCTGCCCGCTGACGCGCGGACGTACAGCGGCGCCATCGACGCGTGCTCGCAGCCGGCGGTAGGGACCCAGCTTCACCGCCGTGCTGTTGAGCTCCAGCCGGTCGATAGGCCGGCCAGCGGTGTTGCGCACGTCGATGCGCGTGCGCACGTCCACCCAGCGGCTGTCCCAGTCGAGGTGGAGCCTGACGTCGTAGCGCGCTTCCAGGGTGTAGCTGCTGGCCGCGCTCGCTGGGGACGGCGCCAGAGCCGTCAGCGCGACGAGGGCGAGGACCAGCGCCACGAGGGGCAGGCGAGGACTGGCGGCGGATTCGGGACCGGTCACGGGCCTACGGTAGCGGGCATCGCCGCGAAGCGCGAGGGCGCGCTTGGTGGCGCGCTCGTGCCGCATGAGTACGTGGGTCTACGGAGTCAGGTCTCCGTACCCGATTCCGTAGCACCACGGATGCCTGCAACATGCGCGTGCGCCATTATCGAGTCAGTCAAGTCGAATACGTCACTCGCCAACGACCCTTCACGGCGGGGTCGGGAACTGCGAGCAAGAGAGTCGGACTGCGCTGGGGCGCGTCCGGCTCTCGCACTTTATACGGGACTATCATCGCCTTGATGCGAATGCCGAATGCGAGCGCTGAACGACGACGAGCGATCCGGCTCGACGTCCTCATCCTCGCGTCTGCCGGAACGCTGCTGGTGGCCACGCTGCTGCCGCAGCTGGACGCCGACCTCAACATCGTCATGCGTGACCGCACGCTGGACGTGGCCCTGTCGGCGCTGCTCTTCGTGGCGGCCGCCGGCCTGGCGGTGCTGACCTTCCTGCGCTATCGCGAGACCGGACGGCTGGCCTCCTTCGTGCAGGCCTCGGCGTTCGCCCTGTGGGCCACCTTCACCTTCGCCCAGCTGCTGCTCATCGTGTTCCGCCTCGATGACGATGTGGGCCTCTCGCTGGCTGATCCCGGTCAGCTGCCACTGTGGGTCTCGGGCGCGGTGCGCATGGCTGTCTCCGGACTCTTCATGGTCAGCGGCATCGTGGCCTTCATGGGCATCTACGGCGGCGCCCGCCGGCGCTTCCGTGTCGTCTTCCTGCCGGTGCTCGTGATCGGGCTCCTCACGGTCGTCGCCTATCCCCTGCGTGAGATGCTGCCGCCGCTCATCGAGCGGCAGGGCCTGGAGGCGCTGCTGGCCGAACCGGGTGAGTTCGCGCTCCTGCCCGGCTTCACGGGACTGGCCCTGGTCATCGTGGTCGTGACCGTCACCGGCCTCATCGCGAGCGTGGTGCTCTACCGCACCACGTGGGCGCACGGTGGGCCCACCAGCGACGCCTTCACCGCCCTCGGCCTCGTCATCCTGGCGGTGGCCGAGGTGCAGTACGCGCTGTGGCCGAGCATCTACACCAACCTCGTGACCATCTCCGACGTCATGCGCCTGGTGGCCTACACCCTGCTGCTCGCGGGTGCCTTCGCCGACCAGCGCAGCGACCTGCGCGCCCTGCGTTCCGCCTACACCGCGCTCGACCGCATGCGCGTGAACGAGGCCGAGCGGGCCACATTGGAGGAGCGCGCCCGGCTCGCACGCGAGATCCACGACGGCCTGGCCCAGCATCTCTGGTTCGCCAAGCTGAAGTTCGAGCGCCTCAGCTCCACGCTCTCCGAGGAAGACCGGCCCCTGGCCGAGGAGGTCACCCAGGCGCTCGACGCGGCCATCATCGAGGCGCGCGAGGCGCTGGTCACGATGCGCTCGAGCCTGGAGGAAGACGTGCCCTTCTCGGACATGCTCGTGCGCACGGTGGACGACTTCGAGGACCGTTCCGGCCTGCCCGTCGAGTTCACCGCCTCCACCGGCATGCCCTCGGCCTTCGCGCCGCGGGTGCAGGTGGAGCTGCTGCGGGTCGTGAGCGAGGCCCTCAACAACGTGCGCAAGCACGCCGACGCCACGCTCGTGCGCATCAATGCCGAAGTCCGCGACGGCGAGCTGCTGCTCACCGTCACCGACAACGGACGCGGATTCGCGCAGGAGGAGGCCTTCGGTCGCGGCATGGGCCTGCAGGGCATGTTCGAACGGGCCCGCCTCGTCGGCGGCAGCCTGCGCGTGATGTCGGAGATCTCCGGCGGCACCACCATCGAGCTCCGCGCGCCACTGCTGGCAGCGGGCGTGGGCAACGTCTCGGAAACGAGCGAACGCACGACCATGGCACCCGACGAGGAGACGGACACGGACACGGACACGGTCGCGGGCCAACTCGAGCTGCCTGGCGAGCGGGGCGCGAATCCTGCCGACATCAGGCCCAGCGGTATGCAAACCTAGGGCCGAGATGACCATCGAAGGGCCGCGCTTCGCGGCTCCTGCGGACACACCCCCGGCGCGGAGCCGGCCGACGTTGCGCGTGATGCTCGTGGACGATCACGCGCTCGTGCGTTCGGCCGTCCGTCAGGCCATCGATGCGCCCGACGTGGAGATGGTGGGCGAAGCCGGCAGTGCTGAAGATGCCTTCGCCCTCGCCCTCGCGGTCCGCCCCGACGTGATGCTGCTGGACATCGACCTGCCCGGCATGAACGGCATCCAGATGCTCGAGGAACTGAGCCCACGCCTGCCGGACACCAAGATCGTGATGCTCACGGTGTCCGATTCCGAACGCGACATGATCGAGGCACTCGCCCGTGGTGCGGCTGGCTATCTGACCAAGGACCTCCATCCGGAGGCACTGCTGCGCGCCTTGCGCGGCACGCAGAAGGGTGAGCTGGCCATGTCCCGGCGGTACGCCGCCCGGGTCATGGAGCACTTCATCGAGGCCGCGCGCAAGGGTCGATCGAGCAACGCCGGTGGTCTCGAAGGCCTCAGTCCGCGCGAGAACGACGTCCTGCGCATGCTCGCCGACGGGCTCACCGACCGGGAGATCGCGCAGGCGCTGATCATCAGCCCGCGCACCGTCGAGACGCACGTCAGCAACATCCTCCACAAGCTGGACGTGCGCAAACGAGCAGAGGCGGCACAGCGCTACCGAGAGTCGCGATAGGGTTTCCCGAGAGGGGTGGGGGCAGATGAAAGCTGGAGTGGTCCTGCCGCAGGGTTGGGTGCAGGAATATCGCGGGCACGACCCGCGCGAGGCATGGTCCAACACCGTGGCCGTGGCCCAGGCAGCCGAACGGCTCGGCTTCGAGTCCGTGTGGCTCTACGACCATTTCCATACCTGGCCGAAGCCCACGGACGCCATCGTGTTCGAGCCGTTCGTGACGCTTTCTGCATTGGCCGCCCTGACCGAGCGTGTGCGCCTCGGCCACATCGTCATCTGCGCCGGCTTTCGCAACCCGGCACTGACGGCCAAGATGGTGGCCACTCTGGACGTGATCAGCGACGGCCGGGCGGAGCTGGGCATCGGGGCGGGCTGGAAACGTGAGGAGTGGGAGGCGTTCGGCTACCGCTTTCCTGGTACCGGCGAGCGCCTGTCGGCGCTGCGGGAGCAGTTGGAGATCATCACGCGCATGCTCGATTCCACGACGGACGAGCGGGCCACGTTCGAAGGTGAGCGGGCGTGGGTGCGCGGCGCCATCAACCAGCCCAAGCCCCTGCAGGCGCCGCGGGTGCCGATCATGGTCGGCGGCAATGGGCCAGAGGTGACCTGGCGTCTGGCGGCGCGGTACGCGGACGAGCTCAACCTCGACGGCCTGGACCCGCAGGCGGTCGCACAGGCCCTGCCGGTCATCCGTGCCCGCTGCGAGGAGATCGACCGCGACCCAGCCACGCTCAGGGTCTCCGTGCACACCTGGTTCGAGGATCCCGGCGTGAGCGAGCGTGGCCGCGAGCGGCAGGACCTCTTCGGCGCCTACGCCGAGCTGGGTGTGTGGCGGACGCAGTCGTTCGTCGATGGCCTGGCCGACGGGGTCGGGGCGTTGCAGTCCTTCGCCGAGGACCTGCGGATCGCGGGGGTGGAGCTGCAGTCATAGCCAGTGGCTCGGCGGTCGTGGGTGCGGCTTCCCGGCCGCCGTGGGCGGAGGCTGCCGCGGTCCGGGCAAGCTGCTCCGTGAGCGGCTGCGGCCTAGTCGCGAGCGGCGTGCTCCAGGGCGATGGCGGCCAGCGCTGCGCCCGGCCAGGCGAACCAGTGGCGCACGGCCGAGCCGGAGCCTTCCGGGTCATAGGCCTCGGGCAGCATGCCGTCACCGAACGCGGAGGTCACCAGTCGCTCGAGCGACGCCTCCGAACGCTCCTCCTCGCCTATCAGCCCGAAGCCGGCCCAGCCGATGATGTCCCCGAGGGGCCAGGTGCCGGGGGTATGACGCGAGCCGAGCCCTCCCATCGGGCCCTTCACGAAGCCGGGGTTCTCCGGGTCGAAGGCATAACGCACGGTCGTGGCCCAGGGCCCATCGGTGGGCTCGACGAAGCCCCACAGCGGCGCCAGCCCGATGGGCAGGTCGTTGGCGTCCATGTAGCGCTCGACGCCACCGCGACCATTGATGGAGTAGGCCCACATGCGCCCCAGCGGTCCCTCCACGATGAACTGCTCAGCGAAGGCCTGTCGCACGCGTGATGCCACCGCCGTCAGCTCCGTGCGATCGGTGCCCAGCAGCGCAGACACCTCCGCCAGGCGCGTGGCCGTGTACCACAGCAGCACCTGGTCGGAAGCCAGGTAGGGGTTGGCGGGCACGTCGTCGGCGGGGTTCTCCTCCGTACGCATGAGGCCCAACTCATCGTTCACCCGTGTGCGCGCCGCCACCCAGGCCTGGTCCACGAGGGTCGCCCACGTCGTGTCTGGCGGCAGGTCCGGCGTGCGGCCGGTGGCCGAGACGTAGTCGGCCAGCTCGAGCAAGGGGTAGAGCTGCTGGTCCGACTGCCGCGGATGATCCTTGCGCCGCCCATCGGCGTAGTGGCTGCGCACCCACCAGCCATCGGGTCGATCGCAACGCAGGAACAGCCAGCGCAGGTGGTCGGCCACGTAGCGCTCGTCCTCGTCGTGCCCGCCGCGGGCCCAGGTCGTGAGCAGCAATCGCGCCTGCCAGTAGGCGTCACGCGTCCAGGACAGGGGCAGGATGCGGTGGTCGGTCAGGATGGTCCGCTCGGCTCCCGCGACAGCCAGACCAGTACAGCCCCGAACATAGGACGCGGCGCGCTGGTTCATGCGCCCGAGCGGCTTCACCGATCGCGCCGGCACGCGCAGCGGTCGCCACTCGTCCGCCGGCGGTTCGACGCTCTCCGGTGGCGTGAGGCGGACGGGCTCGAACCACTCGGGGTCCTCCGGCGCGGCCACATCGAAGGCGCAGACGATGTCCAGGTGGACCTCCTCGGCCTCGCCCGGCCACTCGAGCCAGGCCACGGCGCTCGGCATCTGTCGGCGCAGCAGCTTCCAGCTCAACCGTTCGTCGTTGCGCGAGACGGTGGAACCGGGGTCGGACTCGCCGCCCTTGCGCAACCAGGCCTGGACGATGGCGGGCCCACCGTCGCCGCTGACGCGCAAGGTGCCCTCCCCGATCTGCATGCTCGACTCGATCCCCTCGTCAGCTGGTGGATCGACCTCCGAGATCTCCGCGTACACCGGCGCGCCCAGGCGGCCGTTGGCTCGGAGGCGGATGCCCGCTGGTCGGTCCCGATGGGAGGCCTTGATGGTGACCCGTTGGACGACGTGGCGCGTGGCCCGCGGTGCGTCCTGCCGCGTGGTCACGGTCGCGCGCCCGGCCTCGACGTGCAGGAAGGCGTGTTCCTCGCGGCGCATCCACGAGCGATAGCGGCGAGTGGCGACAGGGTCGCCGCGCCACTCGGGCGCGAAGCGAGGCAGCCCGTTGAGCTCGACGAAGCCGGCCTGCGGATGGACGGTGCCCAGGCTGAGCCACTCGCCCCCGGCGCCAAAGGAGGCGCAGACCAGGCCGTTGCCGATGTCCTGAGGTTTTCGCGGTGCGGTCACATGCCGATGGTACGTTCGGACTCCGGATCAAGCCAGATGGTGCGGTCAGGCTCGAGCGCGAGGGCGACGTCCTCGCCCGACCGGACGGCCATGTCCGGCCGTGTCGAGACCTTGATCTGCTCTGAACCGAGCTGGCAGGTCAGCAGGTCGTGGGAGCCCAGCGGCTCGACCACCAGCACTCGCGCCTGCAGCGTGCCGCCCGCGCCGCCGTCTCGAAGCACCTCGATGTTCTCGGCCCGGATGCCGAGCGTGACCGTCTTGCCCACGTACGGCCGCAGGTGCTCCGTGGCCGCGGGGTCCACGGCCACGGAGCCGGCACCGCTCACACCGGCCACCAGGCCCTCGGCACCCTTGTCCAGGGTCACCGCCACGAAGTTCATGGGCGGATTGCCGATGAAGCCGCCTACGAACCGGTCGACCGGCGTCTGGTAGATGTCCAGCGGCTCGCCCAGCTGCAGGATCTTGCCCGCGCGCATGACGGCGATGCGGTCGCCCATGGACATGGCCTCGACCTGGTCGTGCGTCACGTACACGGTGGTGCTGCCGATCTCGGAGAGCAGCCGCTTGAGCTCGGCACGCATCTCCAGGCGCAGGAGCGCATCGAGGTTGGAGAGCGGCTCGTCCATGAGCAGGACTTCCGATTCCATGGCCACCGCCCGCGCCACCGCGATGCGCTGGCGCTGACCGCCCGACACCTGCGAGGGGTAGCGGTCGAGCAGGTTCTCGATATGCAGCAGCTCGGCGCTCGACCTGACCCGCGTGTCGATGACCGACTTGTCCAGCTTCTGCATGCGCAGGCCGAAGGCGATGTTCTCGAATACCGACATGTGCGGGAAGACGGCGTACGACTGGAAGACCATGGCGATCTTGCGGTTGCGCGGCGGCATCTCCGTGACGTCGCGGTCGCCGATGGTGACCGTGCCCGCGTCGATGTCCTCGAGGCCCGCGATCGAGCGCAGCAGGGTCGTCTTGCCGCAGCCGGATGGACCCAGCAGGACCATGAACTCGCCCTGCTTGATGGTGAGGGAGACGTCATCGACCGCGCGGATCTCCTTGAAGATCTTGTGGATACGCTCCAGACGGATCTCTGACACGTGCCTCCCCTACTTGACGACCCGGCCCCACAGGCCGAGCAGGTACCGACGGATGACGAAGATGACGATGAGGCCGGGCACGAGCATCACGAAGGCGGCGGCGAACTGCCAGGGCAGCGAGGCCTGCGTGAGCGAGGTCAGGATGCGGGCCGGCAGCGTCGGGTTGCGCAACGTGAGCACCGCCGCCGCGAAGACGTCGTTCCAGGAGAGCACCCAGGTGAAGATGGCCGCCGCGGTCAGGCCCGGCAGGGCCAGCGGCAGCGACACGCGCAGGAAGGCTCGAGCGGGTGAGCAGCCCAGCGTCTGCGCCGCCTCTTCCAGCTCGCGCGGGATGGAGACGAAGACGGAGCTGGTGATGAGCACCGCGAAGGGCAGGGCCAGGGCCGTGTGCATGAGGGCGACGCCCCAGACGGAGTCGTAGATGCCGATGTTGCGGTACATCACCGCGAGAGGGATGGAGAGGATGACGATGGGGAAGGCGCGCGTAGAGAGCACCACCAGGCGGTAGCCATCACGTCCGCGGAAGATGTAACGGGCGAGGGCGTAGCCGGCCGGAGCACCGATGCCCAGGGCCAGCACGACGGTGATGATGCCCGCGATGATGCTGCGCCAGAAGGCGTCGACCACGCCCGAGGCGGTCACGAACTTCTCGATGTTGTCAGTGGCGATGCCCACCGGGATGACGCTCTTGGGATAGTCGTAGGTGGCGTCGGCAGGCGTGGTCGCGCTGACGAAGATGAGGTAGATGGGCACCGCGATGAAGAGCGCCAGGACGATGGCCGCGAGGTACCAGAGGATCGTGTTGAGCGCCTTGCGCGGGGTCAGCCTGCGACGAGACGGCGGTGGATCTTCGGAGGCCTCGGTCGTGGCCCGCACGGCGGGAGCGGTCATACCTGCTGCTCGTCCTTGACCGGCAGCAGCCAGAGCACACCGATCGTGGCGAAGATGCTGAGGATCAGCATCAACCCGGCCCAGGCCGCGGCGACGTGGTCATCGTCGATGTCGTTGGCCCACTCCAGGGTCTGCTGGGACATCACCGTGAGCCCGGTGCCGGCCAGGGCGATGGCGGTGGCGAAGACCTGGATGGCGAGGATGATGCGCAGGATGAGCGCCACCTGCAGGCTCGGCCGCAGCATGGGCAGGATCACCCGCCGAACGCGCTGCCAGAGCGTGGCGCCATAGACCTCCGCGGCCTCGATGTACTCGTCGGGGATGGACTGCAGACCGGCCACGAGGATGATCATCATGATCGAGGTGGCCCGCCACATCTCCGCCACCACGATGATGCCGATGAGCGTCCAGTACGACTCTGCCGACTGCCAGATGACACCACGCTCGAGGATGCCCAGAGACTCGAGGATGCTGTTGAGCCAGCCCTTCTGCGTGAAGATGGAGACCCACACGATGCCCGCCGCGAGCTCGCTGATGGCGAGGGGCAAGGCATACACGTAGAGCCACAGGCTGGTGCCCTTCAGGCGCTTGTTGACGACCAGGGCCATGGCCAGGGCCAGGGCCAGCTGGAAGGGGATCACGATGAGCACCAGCGTGAGCGTGGTGGTCACCGCGCGCGTGAAGTTGGGGTCGCCGACCATGGTCCCGATGGAATCGAGCGACCAGGCTCCATCGGGCGTCTGGAACGCCAGCACGAACGACGAGAACATGGGCGTCGCGAAGAAGAAGAAGAGGAAGACGAGCGAGGGCAGCAGCAGGATGTACGGCGCCCAGTTGCGCTTGCGCCTGCCGCGCAAGACGATGGTGTCGGCGGTCATGCCGGGGGCGTCCCTCCCTCACTTCGACGGACCGGGCCCAGCGTGGGGGCAGTTCCGCCCCGGGCGGACGGCGGGGGTGACCCCCGTCGCGCCCACTCGGGGCGGGGCGCGCGACCCGGGAACGTCGCGCGCGTCAGGAATCGGGCTACTCGGCGACGCCGACCACGCAGGGCTGGCCTTCGACGACCTCATCGGGCGTCCAGCAGGGCGCGCCGGTGGAGTCGAAGATCTCCTGCAGCGTGGGGGCAAGGGCCGCGAGCGTCTCGGCTGGATCGGCACCCTCGACGATGATGGACGCGAGCGCATCCTTGAAGACGTCGCTGTAGGCACCACCCTGGTCGCCGAGACCGACCGGCAGCAGCGCAGGCAGAGCGTCGGCCGCTCCGGACTGCCCGCTGATGGCGGCCGCTTCCGCCTGCACGCCGGGCCCGACGTCAGCGGGCACCTCGCCGGTCGCGACCGGGAAGAAGCTGACGGCGGCGAGCGTCGTGCCCTGCGTCTCGGGCTGGAGGAGGTACTTGATGATCTCCTTGGCACCCTCGGGGTCAGGCGCCGTCTTGGGCACGGCCAGGCCGACGATGACCGGCATGAACGCGCGGCCCGCCGGCCCCGCCGGGCTGGGGAAGGCCACGAAGTTCTCGGGATCGGAGTTGAGCGCATCGATCAGGCGGGCCGTGTGGTCCCAGGCCACCCAGACCTCACCGCTCTGGAGGGGCTCCTGCATGAAGCCGTAGGTCGTCGACTGCGGGTTCACGTACTGCCAGGCGTCCAGCAGCCAGTCCCACATGTCCACGCCGGCCTGGGTCGCGAAGTCGTTGTTCACGTGGCCGGTGAAGGCCGGGTAGAGATAGCCCTGCAACAGGCGATGGCGCAGACCGTCCTCACCGAAGGGGAAGCCCAACAGGCGCTCACCGGTGGCCTCGGTCATGTTGGCGCCCCACTCCTTGACCTGGTCCCAGGTGAGGGCGTTGATATCCGCGCCCTCGGGCAGGTAGTCGAGCGCTTCCTTGCGGGCGGCCATGATGTAGGTCGCCTGCATCATGGGGATGTACAGCTGCTGGTCTGTGCCCAGCTTGCCGAGCTCCATGAAGGCCGGAGCCGCGTCCACCTCCGACGCGATGTCGGAGAGGTCCATGAGCAGGTCTTCCGCACCCAGCGTCGAGAGCTCGCCATGAAGGGCGAGTGCCACGCTGGTGTCACCCGAGCCGGACTCAGCCTCGGCCCGAAGGGTATCGACGAAGGGTCCGGTCTCAGTACCGACGAAGTCGAACGAACCGTCATAGCCGGCCATGATGTCGTTCCGCATCATGGCCGCCTCTTCCTCCGGCACCATCTGCGTCGACAGGATCACCACCGGGTCCTGCGCGGCAACGGCGCCGCCAACGAGCGACATCGCCAGGGCGGCGGTCATACCGATGCCGAACGCGCGCTTGCGCATCGTCATGGGGATCTGCTCCTTTCGCTGTACGAGGAGCACGTACACGGCTGACCCGCTCCGCGCGGCTCCCGAACCGCACGGGTCGTGCCTTTCGCCCACGCCTCCTCCAAAGCCTCCCCGGCGTTCACCAGGGCACTGGGCCCGCCCATCGTACCCCGCGGCGCAAGCACGACGGAGGCCGGTGACGGCTACCCCCAGCGCGGCAGCGGCGCGAGGAAGTCGATAACGGCCGCGCCCAGCTCCTCGGGCGCCTCCAGGCCGATGAGGTGCGCCACCCCTGGCATGACCAGCGCCCTCGCGTTAGGCGCGTGCGCGGCGAGGTAGTCGGTCGTGGCTACCAGATCGGAGAAGTCCAGCTCGCCGGCCACCGCGAGGACGGGCATCGTGAGCCGGTCCAGCCGCTCTGCTGCGGGCGGTCGCGCAGGCGACGGCCGGCCCCGGACACGACCGGGTTCATTCAGCGCTCGATCCATCTCGCGGACCAGCTCGCGGATGTCCTCGGGGACGCGGTCGGCTGGCTGACCCGGGCCGTCGACCCAGGCCCGCACGTCGGCGTCGGCGATGCGTTCGGGATCGCCGCTCTCGTCGGCTGCCTCCAGCTCCGCCTCGAGGGCTTCTTCCGCCGGCGAGAGGTCCGGGTGATAGCCGGGCACGGCGGCGCCGATAAGCACCAACCCGGCCACGCGCTCGGGCGCCTCGATCGCGGCGTCGAGCGCGATCTGGCCGCCAGCCGAATTGCCCACCAGCACCGCGCGCTCCAGCCCCAGCGCGTCGAGCACCGCGAGGGTATCGGCGCGGTGGGTGAATTCGATGTCCCCGGTGGTGGAGCCGCCGAAACCGCGTCGGTCGAAGGCAGCGACGCGGTAGTCGGCGTCGAGCAGGAACGGCGTCAGCGGCTCCCAGGCCCAGGCGTCGACGATGTTCGCGTGCAGCAGCACGACCGGAGGACCAGCGCCGAAATCGTGGACCTCGAGCCTGCCCCCAGGCACGTCGATGAAACGTTCGACCATCGCGGGATTGTACGAGCCGCCCAGCCGGCTCAGGCCACGGCGAACAGACGCATCTCGTCCGGAACGCCCTTGAGGCCGTGCAGCCCACGGTCCTCATAGGAGAGATCGCTGCCGGCGGTCAGCTGAGGCACGATGGCCGAGACCAGCACCTCGCCCGCGCTTGCGGCTGCGGCCACGCGCGCCCCGATGTGGACGGCGATGCCGGTGACACTGCCCGGCAGGCGCTCGATCTCGCCGGTGTGGACGCCCGCGCGCACGTCGAAGCCGAGCGGCTTCGAAGCGAGCTGGATGGTCTGGGCACAGCGGATCGCCCGCGCGGGACCATCGAAGGTGGCCAGGACGCCGTCACCGGCCATGTCCACCTCGCGCCCCCCGAAGCGCTCGACCGCTGAGCGCACGATGGCGTGATGCTCGGCCAGCGCCTGGCGCCAGCGGACGTCGCCCAGCCGGGCCGCCGCAGCGGTCGAGCCGACGATGTCCGTGAACAGGACCGTGGCCAGTACGCGCTCGACCTCGGGCGGGGGCAGCTCGCCAGCGAGGAAGCTGCGGACCTCGGCGATGAAGGGATCAGCCAGCCCAAACCAGGGCAGATGGTCCGCTCCGGGATATTCCACGTACCGAGCGCCCGGGATGGTGCGCGCCAGGAAGCGGCCGTTCTCGACATGGCAGATCTCGTCGTCGACGGCGTGGAAGACCAGCGTGGGCACCCTGATCGCCGGCGCCACGTGGCGGACGTCGATGTCGAAGGCCATGCGCATGAACGCTTCCAGGGAGCCGGGCGTGCCGGCGTTGCGCTGGATCTTGCCCAGCCACTCGCGCCCCCAGTCGACGTCGCCGACGCTGGGCGCGAAGTGCCCGAAGCTGGCGCCCTGGCCCACTCGCTCGGGGATCGCGGCCATGGCCTCCTCGAACTCGACATGGCTGGACTCGCCCCACGGCCATTCCTCGTCGCGGCGCTCGCGGACTTCCGCGCCGGCGAGGATGAGCGCATCGGTCCGCTCCGGGTAGGCGGCGGCGAAGAGCATCGAGAGGGGGCCTCCCTCCGACTGGCCGATGAGCGCGGCACGCTCGCTGCCGACGGCGTCCATCACCGCGCGGATGTCATCCATGCGCGTCTCCAGGGTGGTGGCACCGGGTACGCGATCGGACATGCCCATGCCTCGCTTGTCGAAGCGGATGAGTCGGGCGAACTCGCCCAGGCGCTCACAGAAGTGGCGGAACTGGGGCAGCTCCCACATGACCTCGAGATGCGAATAGGCGCCCTGGACGTAGACGATATCGAGGGGACCTTCCCCATTCGCGGAATAGGCGACGGAGACATCACCGCTCCGGGCGAACTTGACGGCAGGCATCGACCAAAGCGTGGCGACTCCGGCGTGTGCCGTCAAGGCACGTCTAGCGCTCGTCCGGATCCGTGCCCGTGATCGCCGCGAGGGTGCGAGAGACCACCGCGCGCAACGACGCCACCGCCCCGGGATCGGGCGGGCGGCGCAAGTCGACCGAGGGCACGCCCAAGCCCACGAACCAGCCGGCCAGCGGTGTATCCCGCAGGAGCTGGCCCATGGCCACGACCTCGTCCAGCGGCGGATCGGGCGTCGAGCTCGCCGCCAGCGGCTCCTCGCGCCCGCTCAGCTCCAGCAGCGCGACCTCGACCACCTCGCCGGGTGTGGTGGCCAGCGTGTCCACGATGAGCACCTGCGTCGCGGGTGCCAGGTCGCGCAGGTACTCCGGGCGCATCGGGCCCACGAGCTTGAGGTCGATCCGCTCGGTCAGCTCGGGCGGGAGGGAGGTACAGGCTGCGATGGCCACCGAGTCGTGCTCCGCATGCGCGGGATCGCCACAGGCGAAGACGACGATGCCGGCTCGTTGCTCGGTCAGCTGCGGGGGCGTCCCGCCAGGCAGGAGGTCGCGGCCGCGCCCCGGGTCGGGTGCGCTCACCAGGGCGTGCGCTGCTCTGAGCTGTAGACGTCGAGCAGCTGCTGGCGAGTGGCCTCCAGTCGATGGGCCAGCGCTTCCGCCAGCCGGGGGTAGACCCCAGCCCCCAGGGCGCAGTCCTCCTTGAGTGCGGCACGCAGCGACTCGGAGTCGATGGCGATGACGTAGACCGGCTCCAGGCTCACCACGGTGGCTGTCGCGCGGTATGGCGGGATCAGCGCCGACCAGCCGAAGACGTCGCCCGGCTCGGCACTCATGAGCGTGACCGACCCGCGGCCGGCGACATGCTCGGTGAGCGCGATCCGGCCGCGTACGAGGATGCTCAGCTCCCTGGTGTCGTCGCCCTCGCGCAGCAGCCGGGTTCGCGGCGGGGCCTCGTACTCGCGGGCCATCAGAGCCAGGCGCTCGAGCGAGGCCTCAGGCAGGTCGGCACCGAACCAGGTCGCGCGGATATCGGCAGCGATCATCGCGGGATCAGGCATGGGGCCACACTCAGCGGACGGCGGTCCCCACCACAGGGCCGGCCGACCCGGACCGTTGGGGCCGCTCGACCCGGGGCCTTGGGCCGTTCGCCAGCGGCAGCGTCCGCCTTGGAGGGGCATCATGGGGCCATGCATGACGCAGGGATCGTCGGGGTCGCCATCGCCAAGGTGATCGCCAACTGGCCGGCCAGCGGCCAGGGCGGTCAGCTGGAGCTGGAGATCCGCGATGCCACCCGGGCCGACTCCGAGACGGTGGCGCTCAACGCTGCCTACTACCTGGTCGAGCACGGTCATGCGTCCACGACCTTCACGGTCACGACCAACGATGTCCATTGCGCGGTGTGCGGTCGTCTGGCGATGAAATCGTCGCCAGACGACCCCCGCTGCGACCACTGTGGCGCTCCCCTGCCCGAGGTTCCCGGGCCAGCCGTGGTGTGCCGGGAGGTAGCCCCATGTGCCTGATGATGCCCGGCCGCGTGGTCGCGGTCGACGGCCAGATCTGCGAGGTCGAGACGAGCGGCCAGGTGGACAAGGCCTCGATGATGCTGGAGCCAGACCTGGCGGTCGGCGACTGGGTGCTCGTCAACAGCGGCACCGTCGTGCGGGTCCTCGACGAGGACCAGGCGGCAGAGATGAGCCGCGCCTTCGGCATCCTCGTGGGGGCGCCCGGGGAGGCCGTCTCGCTCGATCGGGCCGACTGACGCTGCTGCTTCGATGTCCATCATCCTCTACCGCTCGGAAGCCCCTCGACCGCAGCGCCCCGCCCTGACCGGCCCGGTGCTCTTCGCGCGCTACGCCTTCGGCCCGAACCGCCTGGGCCTGTGCGGCCCGGAGGATTGGCGCTCACTGCTGGAGCTGGAGATCCGCTGCGATGGGGTCGGCGGAGTCGGAGGCGCCGGAGGGCAAGCGGGCGCACGATATCGACCGGGGTCTGCGCGACCTCGCCGCCGGCTTCGAGGGTGCCTTTCCCTACCTGCAGCTGATCGCGGAGTCCAACAACGTGGCCGATCCGCTGGACCTGCTCGTGGTCGACGCCTACTGGATCGGCAACACCCTGTCGGACCACGTGGACCCGGTGCTGATGACGTACTCCATGGGCAAGCGCTTCAAGGCCCAGCTGCCGGCCGATACCTGGAAGTGGCTGCAGGACAAGCCCAAGGCGGGTGCACGCCCGACGCACGCGTTCCATGTCTTCGACGTGTTCCCGATGATCGGGTCGCGCCGGCAGGGCAGCGTGGCCGATGCGCTGGGGCTGATGGATGCCTGCCGCATCCGCTGGGGCCGGGTGGTGGAGATCGCCGGCGACTCGCTCGTGGTCAACGCCGTGCCGCTCGAGCTATACGGGGGCAAGCTGTCCCTGGCCAAGCCCAAGGTGCAGACGGTGCGACGGTGGCTGGACGGCACCGGTTTCGTGTCCGACGTGAACGTGGGCGACGTGGTCTCACTGCACTGGGATTGGGCCTGCGAGGTGCTGACCCAGTCGCGCCTGGAGGCGCTGCAGCGGCGGACGGCACGGCAGCTGGAGCTGGCCAACCAGACGCTGTAGTGGCGGGCGGCGCCGGTGGCCCGCGCGGATGCTGGCCGGCGCTGGTGGCCTGCTAGCGCGCGGGCAGCCTAGTGCGCGTGCAGGCCCCTTGGTCGCTTGGCCCCGAGGGCGACCGCCAGCAGCCCCGCGCAGGACGCCAGCAGAGCGAGGGGCGCCCGCTCAGCCACGGCTGCAGCGATGCCCACGCCGATGACGATGATGCCGCCCATGACGAGGGCGTAGCCGGGAGCGTGGTGTTGGCGCTCGTCGCCGATGCGTACCGCTCGAAGCTCGATGAGCGCGGTCGCGATGAGGAGCACGACGACGGACACCATGAAGACCCAGGACATACCCGAACCTCCTTGTTCACGTATGCCACCACCATGACAACGTTTACATCACGAGGCAAGAGCCGAATGGAGGGACTTGGTCACTAGGCCTATCGGCGGCGGAACCGCCCCCTCCAGCCCCGCCGTGCCCTCCGTCGCCCGGGCCGTGCCCTCCGTCGCCCGGGCCGCGCCCTCCGTCGCCCGGGCCGTGCCCTCCGTCGCCCCGGCTCTCGTCGCCCGGGCCGCCCCCTCCAGCTCCGCGGTGCCCTCCGTCGCCCGGGCCGTGCCCTCCGTCGCCCGGGCCGTGCCCTCCGTCGCCGGGGCCGCGCCCTTCGTCGCCGGGGCCGCTATTCCGATGCGACTGTTACGTCCGCGACCCGTACCCTCAGCTGACGTTTCATGCCGGGTGGGCTCGGATGTCGGCTGGTGGGACGCGTGAGTCGCCCAGGAATGGTTCATCGCCTCTCGCGTGGCCACAGCTCCGAGATGCGCCCGGAAGTGCGCTTCGTGAACGCAACAGTCAATGGGGACTAGGAGGCCCCGGGAGGGGGACAGCGAAGAGAGGCCGCCAGCTCAGCCGGCCGCCCGCCCCGGCGGTGGCTCAGTCGGCGGCAGCGGCTCAGCCGGTGGCGGCTCAGCCGGTGGGCGCGACCCCCAGATCCTGCGACACCACGCGGGCACGCCCTGAGCGGTAGATGACCAGGCCGACCACCGTGCACAGCGCCAGGCCGACCACGAAGAACCAGAACGGCAGGCCGATGCCGATCTCGAAGAGGTTGCCCGCCGCGAGTGATGCCACCACCAGCGCCAATGTAGAGGTCGCGCCGAAGAAGCCCTGCGCCGTGGAGGAGCGCCCCTTGGGCGTGCCCTGCGCGAGCATCGAGAAGAGCGCGGGTGCCATGGCGGCCGTGGCGGCAGCCTCCAACGGGACGACCACCGTCGACAGCCGGTAGGAGGAGGACAGCGCGTAGATCGAGCCCGCGAAGATGATGATGATCGCGCTGGCGATGACGATGCCGACCGGGCCGCGCCGATCGACCATGCGGCCGGCGAGCGGGCCGAGGATGACCTCGGGGATGCCGAAGGCTACGAAGGTCAGGCTGACCCAGGCGACCGATGCTCCGAGGGCGATGAGGTAGAGCGACCACACGACCTCGTAGGTGCCGAACGTCAGGTATACGCCGAACGTGAGCACAAGCGTGCCCACGACGGTGCGGTTGAAGATGGCCCGGATCGGTGCCTGCCCCTCGGTTGGCACATCGTCAGCCGGGATGACCGCGACTTCCGAGGCACTGTAGGGGTCGCCCGCTGGGAGCGGCCTGGCCTCGGGATGGTGCGCGAACTCGGGCGACTCGACCGCGTGGGGCGCGCGACCGAGGTAGCGCAGCAGGACCCAGGCGCCGACGAGCGAGAGGACCGTGGTGAAGACGAACGGGAAGCCGTAGCCACCCACGATCTCCGAGCCGAGCCCGCCGATGGCCGGGCCGATGACGAAGCCCGCGATCTGGAAGGCGCCGTAGAAGCCGAAGGCCTCGCCGCGCTCGGTCTCCTCGGTGGCGTCGACGATCATGCCGCGGGCCGCGGGGTCGAAGGCGGCCGTGGCCACGCCGGCCAGGAAGCGCAGGGCCACGAAGGCGACGAAGCTGGTGAAGAAGAGCGGTAGCAGGCTCACGACCGCGAAGGCCAGCAGGCCGATCACCATCTGCGGCTTGCGTTCATGGCGGTCGGCCCACCAGCCGAAGAAGGGCTCGGTGATGAGCTTGGCCACGGCCCAGGCAGCGACGATGATGCCGAGACCGGAGGCATCGATACCGTGGGCCTCCACGTACAGCGGCAGCACCGGCAGCAGGGCCCCGAACCCGATGGTCACGATCATCTCCACCGCGAACAGGGGCAGCAGCGGACGCCAGCGCCGGAGCCATGCGGAGATACGGGATCGGACGTCGAAACGACGGGCGGGCATCACGCGCCAGCCTAATCGGCGGCGTGACCCGGGTGCCACACGAGGTGGCACGGAGAACGCCTACCATCGGCAAGGTGGAACGCATCATGGGCAAGGCGGCGCTCGTGACCGCCGATGATGGACGCGTCGTCCAGCCGGTCGAGCGTGAGGACTGGCACGACTGGGTCTCGGCGACCAAGGGACGCAACTGGCTGAACGACGATCCGCTGCTCGACTGGCTCGAGCGCTACGGTCGCGCGGCCGGGTTCGTGCCGGATGACGAGGTGGAGGGCTACGAGCCGCGCACCAGCTTCCGCGACTTCGTGTTCCGGCAGGGTGACGCCTTCGAGGCCGGGGTGATCGAGCTCTTGCGGCAGCAGATCGACGTCGTCCGTATCGCCACCACCTGGGAGGACGGTCACGCGCTCGCCGCGGCAGAGCGAACGGTCGACGCCATGATCGAGGGCGTGCCCGTCATCACCCAGGGCGTGCTGCGCGACCCGCAGCACCGGACCTACGGGATGGCGGACCTCATCGTGCGTTCGGATGTGCTGGCGGGGCTGTTCCCCGAGGATGTGTCGATCGAAGAGGCTGCGGTCGGCGCGCCGGGCATCGGCTGGGAGGACCGCCACTACCGCGTCATCGACATCAAGTGCCGCAAGCTGGAGCTGGCCAAGGATGGGTCCATGGGGAGCTCGGCCAAGTCGCTCGCATACCAATCGCAGGTGTGGGTCTACACCACCGCGCTCGGGCGGATCCAGGGGTATGCGCCACCCTTCGGCTACCTGCTGGGGCGGAACTGGAAGCAGGGCAAGGACGGACGTGGCCAGGGCTGCCTGGAGCGCATCGGTCGCGTGCGCATGGACAACACGTTCGACAAGCACGATGGCGCCAGCCTGCGTGACGTGACCCTGCGGGCCCACCGCTGGATCCGGGAGCTGCGCCGTGACGGCGCCCAGTGGGAGGTGCTGCCGGTCCCCTCACGGCCGGAGCTGTACCCGCACATGCGTCGCGACATGGACGATCCCTGGCACTCGGCCAAGGCGCAGATCGGCCGGGAGCTGGAGGAGCTGACGCTGCTGCCGGGCGTGAACCCCGCCAAGCGGCAGGCGGCACACGAACGCGGCATGACCCGTTGGAGCGACTCGCGCGTCTCGGCCGCTACGCTCGGACTGGATGGCGTTGCCGGTCGCATGTGCGATGCCGTGCTCGCAGCCAACCGGTCGTTCGACCCGGTACTGCTGCCGGAACGGCTGGACCTCAAGGACGACACCTGGTCGCGGCCGGCGCCGCTGGAGCTGTTCGTGGACTTCGAGACGGTCTCCAACATGGCCGATGACTTCAGCACCCTGCCCCTGGAAGGCGGGCAGCCGCTCATCTTCCAGGTCGGCTGCGGTCGCCTGGAGGACGGGCAGTGGGTGCTCGATCCCGAGCGCGACCAGTGGACGGTGGACCGGCTGGATGAAGCCTCGGAAGCTGCGGTCCTCGATGCGTGGGTGGGTCGCATGCGCGAACTGTGCGCGCAACGCGGTATCACCCTCGAGCAGGCGCGCATCTACCACTGGAGTCCAGCGGAGACGTCTACGCTCACGAGTGCCTACAACGCGGCACGGGTGCGTCATCCGCACAACGACTGGCCGGTGCTGCCCTGGTTCGACCTGCTGGACCGAATCATCAAGGTGCCGCCGGTGACCGTGACGGGTGCCTTCAACTTCGGGCTCAAGTCCATCGCCAAGGCCATGCATGCGCTGGGGCACATCCAGACGTCCTGGGGTGACGGGCCGACCGACGGCATGGGTGCCATGGTCGCGGCCTGGCGCGTGCAGGAGTCGATCGCCGAGTCGGGCGGGTGCTTGCTGGACGATTCACTCATGCAGGAGGTCGCCGCCTACAACCGCGTGGATTGCCAGGTCATGGCCGAGATCCTTGCTGTCGCTTCGGGGACGGGATGGCGAAGCTTCTAGGCGGTGAGCGCCGGGGGTTGCGCCGCATGCGACTCCGCCACTGGAAACTCGCGTTCGAGCCACGCCTTGACGTCGGCAGCATCGCTGTACCCGTTCGCCTTAAGGATATCGACGATATCCCGCGCGGCGATGACGACGATCGGATGCCCGTCCGTCTTGAACTCCTCGTAGGCCTGGTGATTGAGGAACGAGGTCGTGACCAGCACGCCGAACATCCGATTCCGGATGCGCGAGATCGGCCGGGGCAAGACCCTCACGGTGACCGAGTGTTCCAACGCATAGCGCTTGGCCTCGAGAGCGAACTCGAGCCGGACGGGGTCGCTCTCCGGTCCGACACGGACCGCGCCGAACGCATCCCTACCCCCGTCACGACTGGGCCGGGTCAAGGTGTATTCGATTCGGCCGGCTTGCATCTCCCACAGGCGAGCGGCACAGGCCTCAAAGTCGGCGCCCTTCTCGAAGTGATTCGTGATCGCCTCGATCGATCGGTCGGTCGCTAGGATCGGGAAGCTGTTGTGCCTTCGGTCGAGATTGCAGGGATGCAGGCGCCCTCAGGAGAGACGCGGTCTTGCCCGCACGCCACCGGGACCAGGCGTCCGGCGCATTCGAACCGTTGCAGACGCCGTCAACGAGGTCGGCGATCCAGGTCCTGGTCACCACGGGCACGTCCAAGATGGAGAAGAGCGAACGGTAGTTCTGGAACCGCTTGCCACGCTCGCCAGTCCGCCAAACCGCGACCAAGTCCTCGTTCGCGGTGATGCCCGGCGCCCCGGGCACTGCCAGACCTCGGAATACGACGTCGCGTCCCTTCGGGCCCTTCGTGAAGACGAAGAACGGCGGGATGCGCTTCCTCTCCTCGACGGAGCCGTGGAGACGGTCGAACATGGTCTGCAGAATCTGGTTCCCGCCCCGTTTGGTAGAGGTCAACTGCTGCCCCGCCCTCTTGTTGTCTCCCCAATAGGTGAAGCGTCCAAGCTCGACATCGAGGACGTCGGGCCAATCGGGATCTGCCAGATCGGAATACAGCACGACGAACAGCGGATCGCCATCCGGTCCCTTCTTGTAGCGGAAGCCGCCCTGATTGCCGCACGGCAGGAGAACGGCCAGAGGGTCGTCCCCGACGTTGCCGACCGTGCCGCCCTCGTAGACGGCGTCGACAATCAGGTCGGCGCGGGACAAAGCATCGAAGGAGTAGGTCGACGCGTCAGCCATCGACCCAAGTCGAAGCGGTCATCTGCGCCAATCATGACCTCCCACAGCCCGGGCGTGCGCCTCAGCACCGTACGCAGCTAGGAACACTTGATCGAAACCGAAGGATCGAATAGGATGCACCTATGCCATTGACTTCTCCGACCAAGCCCCGCGTGGTTGAGCTCTTCGCCGGCGTAGGCGGGTTCCGGATCGGGCTCGAGAGATCCGGCTGGGAGACCGTGTGGGCTAATCAATGGGAACCGAGCACCAAGACCCAACACGCCTTCGAGTGCTATGTCAAACACTTCGGTACCGCGGGTGCTGTGTGCGAAGACATCCACGAGGTGATGAACCAGGCTGAGGCCGGCCGAACTGTGATTCCGGACCATGAGCTGCTTGTCGGCGGCTTCCCCTGTCAGGACTACTCGGTCGCCAAGGCCTTGAACCAAGCCACCGGCATCGTTGGCAAGAAGGGCGTCCTGTGGTGGGAGATCTACCGCCTGCTGATCATGAAACGCCCGCCGTTGCTCTTCCTGGAGAACGTCGACCGCCTGCTGAAGTCTCCGACCGGGCAGCGCGGGCGGGATTTCGGCGTCATGTTGGCGGCCTTGGCCAACCTGGGCTATGAGGTCGAATGGCGCGTCGTGAACGCCGCTGACTACGGGTTCCCGCAGAAGCGGCGCCGTGTGCTGCTCATCGGCCGCCTCGAGGGGGCGAACTCAAGAGACCCGAATGACGCCATCTATGACGGGCCGTTGGCACGAGCGCTGCCAATCGTTGAGGGCCCGACCCTCTCGTCGGCACCGACGTTTCCCGTCGATGGCACCGCAGCTGAAGTCTCCGAGTCGTTCGGAGCGGTGAAGGGCGGCTCGCCCTTCAGGAATGCCGGCTATATGTCGCAACGGCGAGTGTGGACGCTTGAACTTGAGCCGGCATGGGAGGGTCCATTCCTGACCCTCGGGGACATGCTCGAGCCGACGCCGGATGTACCCGACTCATACTTCGTCTCTGAGTCAGATTTGGGGCGCTGGCAGTATCTGAAGGGCGCCAAGCGTGAGCAGCGGTATCACCGAGGCTCTGGCACGCCGTACTACTACGTGGAGGGACCTATCCCGTACCCGGACCGGACCGACGGGCCAGCACGGACGATCCTCACGGGCGAAGGAGGCCGGACACCTTCTCGGTTCAAGCACCTCGTCCAAGCCGATGACGGACGCTATCGACGTCTCACGACTCGTGAACTGGAGCGGCTGAACGGCTTCCCTGACGACTGGACCGACACGGGAATGCCCGAGGGAAGGCGCGCTTTCATGATGGGCAATGCCCTCGTCGTCGGTCTGATCGAACGGGTCGGAGCCGAACTTATCGCTGAGGTATCGACTCTACCGAAGGCTGAATCGACCCTCGGTGAGCGTGTGGTGCCCGCCTCCTAGAAGCATTACGCGCGGGTGCCGGTCCGGGTACCCCCGAACACGTCGGTCGCTTCCCAGCCCTCTGCAGTCAAGCCAATGAGCAGAAGCGGAATGGGGAGAATGGGCTTCATCTCCCGGAGCCAGGCTCTGAAAGCTGGGAACGTACCCACAGCGGAGTCCATCTTCGACCAAGACTTCAGGGGGTCGGTTGCCGTTATAACGACCCCGACGTCAATGCCTGACTCTTCAATGACCCGCTCCGACTCACCAGCGATGTTCAGGCGGGTGAATTGCCAAGGATCGCTTCGGCGTGATTGAAGGACACCTCAACACCGACACGCGCCTTGAGGAAGTCCATCTTCCACTTGCGCAGCTCTGGCGTAGCGAACAGCCGAGGCTGGTGACGCCAAGACGGTTCGGGCAGTAGTACCATCGAAGAGAGCATTCAGCGCTCGCTGTCCTCCCCTTGGCGAGCGGCCTTCCTTGGCCAGTTGGAGTTGCTTCTCGATAACGAGGTCGCGATCGATTGTCTCGATGGCCGTCCGGATATCGAGCCACGCTGGGTGACTCGCAACAGAGCGGCAGCGTGTCTGAAATCCTGCGTGAGGTAATCCAAGACCGACCCTCCCTGGTTGGTGACTTAGCGTAGGTCTTTGACCAACCTCATACTGAGCCAGATGGCGCGGCTACAACTCCCCAATCCACCCCCATCTACACCAGCCGTACGGACGGTGATGAAGGCCAACCGGGCAAAGGACACGCAGCCCGAGCGCCGTCTCCGGTCAGCTCTGCGTGACGCTGGCTATCCCGGCTATCGGCTGAACTGGAAGCGAGCGCCCGGTCGGCCGGACATCTCGTACCCGGGTCGCAAGGTCGCGGTCTTCGTGCACGGCTGCTACTGGCACCACTGCCCCAGGTGCCATCTGGTTCTACCCAAGTCGAACCCGGAGTTCTGGGCTCGCAAGTTCGAGCTCAACCGGGAGCGTGACGCGCGCAAGCGTCGAGAGCTGGAGTCGGCCGATTGGACCGTCTATGAGATCTGGGAATGCGATATCCGGGACAGACTCGACGGCGTGGTCGCAGAGGTCTCTACGACGCTCGCTGCTCGCGGCTGACCCGCCTACGGTCCACCGGCACCGAGAGCAACGCCACCAGTACGCACACGCCCGGTACCAGTAGCCAGGCCGAGTCGATGTCGGTCACGTCGGCCACCACACCCAGGAGCAGTGGCGCCACCAGGATGGCCAGCCCCGCCGCCAGCACCAGTCGGGCCGATCCCGCGCCCGGCGCACCCGGAGCCGCCGCCAACGTGATCGAGGCCGCCGGTGGATAGAGGATGCCCACGCCGAAGCCGGACACCGCCATCGCCGCCACGCTCAGCCACCACGAGCCGGAGACCCACAAGACCAGCACCGCGGCGAAGGTCAGCAGCAGGCCGCCGCGGATGACCCACACCGGATCGAGCCGTCCCGCCGCCCCGACCGACATCACCGCCCGCCCCGCGATCATGCCCGCGATGAAGGCCGAGATGGTGAGCGTGGCATCGGCCAGCGAGACGCCCGTCCGCGAGGCCACGAGCGTGCTGCCCCAGACGACCACGAAGAACTCGAGCGCGATGACCAGCACCGTCAGGATCCAGGGCAGCCAGTAGGCCCGCGGCAGGGAACCCAGGGAGGTGTGCGCGGTGGAGCCCGCAGCACGCCCCCGTGACCAGGCCAAGAGCACCGCGAGGAACACGAGCACCGGCACCACCACGAACTCCCAGTCGAGGCCGACGATCGCACCCGCCGCGATGGCCACCGGCGCCATCAGCTGCGACGCCTTGGCCACGAAGGCCCCGCGCGTCAGCTGGACGCGTACCACCGCCCCGCCCCCGGCGCCGAGCGTCTGGTTGACGTGCCCGAACATCGTGCCTGCACCGAGGCCGACGCCCAGTGAAGCCGCCAGGGTCACGGCCAGCGCCGGGGCCAACGCCAGCAGTACGAGCGAGGCAGCCAGCAGGGCGATGGCGCTGCGGTAGATGCGCCGCACACCGAACCGCCGGTCGAGCCGCTCCCCGGTGAGGCCGGTCGCGATCATGCCGATGGCCATGGCCGACGAGTGCATCCCCGCCTGCGTCTGCGTCAGTGACAGCGCCAGTGCGATGAACGCGGTCGAGGCACCAACCACGTAGAAGCTGTAGCTGACCGCGGCCTGGTCGAGATAAGCGCGTCGAACCTCGGTGGCCGGCGCGGTGGTAGAGGTCACTCACCCAGCCTACGGCCCATCCACATCGACCTGCTGGATGACAACGCCGTGGTAACCACCTGGAGAGCCGGCGGCAAGGATCGGCGGCCAAGGTACGGGCATGACGACGCCACAAGAACCCCTGGTCACCACCGCCTCCGTCGATGAGATCATCACGGCTATCGAGGCCGTCGATCTCGCAGCACCGTGGGAGGAGGCCGCACAGAACCTGCGCCTGGCCCTCCCCCGCCGTCGTCCATTGCCGGCGGATACTGCGGCGCTCCCGCAGCGCCAGCTCGGACCCGGTATCAGCTGCGTGCTCGGGCTGGACATCGGCCCGGCCATGCTCTTCGTGACACACGAGCAGCTCTCTGGTTGGGGCATCTCGGCGGGGACCGCCTTCGACCGCGCCCTCGCGAACCTCCGCGGTCGGGTCGCCGCGCGCAAGCAGTTCGCCCTCATCTGCGAGCAGATCGCGGAGGTGCCCACGGTCGCCTTCCAGTCGCGGGAGGGCTGGGCCTCTTCCCTGCTGCTGCTGCCGGATGCGCTGGTGCGCGTGCTGGGCCGGCGCGATGGGCTGGTGCTGGCGCCGATGCGAGACCTGGTCGTGTGCCTGCCACTCGACGTGGAGCGCAAGTTCGCCCACTGGCTGCTCGACGAGTTCGCAGCGCTGGACATGAACGCGCTCGACCTGCCGCCCTTGGCCCTGGTCGATGGGCACCTGAGCCGGGCGATCGGCGTGCCCCCCGCCCTGCGGAGAGCGGGCTTCGCACACTAGCGACGTCGGTGCCGCTCGCCTCCAGGTGGTGCTACCATGCGGGTTAACCACTGGTAGCACTATCTGGTAGCCCACTCGGGGCTACCGTTGTGACGCCCGCATCGGAGAAGCACCGTGACCGCTGACACCAGAGCCGCCAAGCTCCACATCAGCCTGCCGCGAGATCTCATGGAGTTCGTGTCCCGTCGACGGGAGGAACAGCAGATGACGATGAGCGCGGCCATCGCGGAGTCCATCCGTCGCGACATGCTTGCCGAGCGGCAGGCTCGCCTCGATGCGGCGCTGGCCCTGGACGCCGAGGCCAATGCTGCCTTCGCCCGCGCCTCCGGTGGCGCGATGTCGAGGGTCATCGCCCGGGACAACGAGTGAGTATCGGCAACCGTCCCGTCCCCTCGGGTCCAAGGCGTGGCGAGATCTACAAGCTCCACTTCCGCGACATCGGTGGCAACGTGCTGTCGGGTCCGCATTGGGCCGTCGTCGTCCAGACGAGCATGATGAGCCGCTCCTCGACGACGCTGGCAGTGCCCATCACGTCGAATGCGGCGAGCGCAGCGTTGAAGCCGGAGTACCTCGTAGAGGTCAGCGCGCGCGATATCGGCCTGTCGTGGGGTGGTTTCATCCACGCCGACCAGATCTTCACATTCCCGGCCGGAGAGCTCGAGGAGCGAGTCGGCGTGCTCCCCGGCAACAGACTCATGGCACTGGATCGAGCGCTCGCGTTCGTGCTCGACCTCGCGTAGTCCAGCGGCCAGCACCACGGCCTGCGCTAGCATCGGCTCCGCCAGCCAGCCGGAGGAGCCGCCGATGAACCATGACGAAGCCGTCCGCCTCGCGGTCTATCGCGGATATGTCAACGACGGGCGGCCGCCCAGCGCCGAAGAGATGGCGATCGAGCTGGCCCTGAGCGCCGACGCGGTGCGCGACTCAATGCAGGCGTTGCACGAAGCCCGGCACATCGTCCTGCGCGACGGCCGGATCGTGATGGCCCACCCCTTCGCGAGCGTGCCGTTCGGCTTCAGCGTGATGGGCCGCGACACCCTCTGGTGGGGCGGTTGCGCCTGGGACAGCTTCACCATCCCGCAGCTCTGCCCCGCCGACCCGGAGGTGCTCGTCGCGACCCAGTGCCCAGGCTGCGGCAAGCCGCTCGCGTGGGTCGTCAATCGCGAGGCGCCACCGGTCGGCGACGAGGTCGCCCACTTCCTCGTGCCCATGGCCCAGTGCTGGGACGACGTGGTCCACACCTGCAACAACCAGCGCCTCTTCTGCAGCGTCGCGTGCGTCCAGCGCTGGGCCGAGTCGAGCCGGGTCGGGCCCGGCTACGTCATGGACCTGGCCACACTCTGGCGCCTTGCGGCGCACTGGTACGAGGGCCGCCTCGACGAGGGCTACGAGCGACGCGAGCCGGTTGAGGCGCTCGACTACTTCCGCTCGGTCGGCCTCTCCGGGCCCTTCTGGGGCCTGGCCTAGTCGGCCTCTGCTGCGGGCGGAGTCATGGTCTGGGGCGGAGTCTGGGGCGTGGTCAGGATCCTGAGGGCCAGGAGGCCGACCACGAGCGCACCGGTCAGGAAGATGGGCTGCGGAGTGAGCGGTGTCGCCAGGACGAGGATGGCCGCGATCGGAGTGAGGGCCATGCGCGACCTCGACATGGGACGTGGTATGTCGTGCAGGGCCCAGATGCTCAGCAGGTAGATGGCCACGGGCACGGCGACCGCGGCGCCGGCGACCTGCATGTCGATGTGCGCGTGGTCGGTGAGCACATCGACGCCCACGGCGATGCCGGCGCCCACCGCCGCCGCTGAGATCCAGATGGCGTAGTGGCCGTAGCCCCACTCGAAGGCCCGTGTGCGCGATGTCAGCAGGTCATCGCTGGAGCGTTCGAAGTAGAGCCACCACATGGCGAACACGAGCAGCAGGGCGCCCAGCGCGAGGAACAGCAGCTCTGGGTCGGAGAAGGCGTCATCCGCCACCGAACCGAAGGCGACTGTGCCCGCGAGCACCGATTCGCCGAGCACGATGATGGTGAGCAGTCCGTATCGCTCGGCGATGTGCTCCGAGTGCCAGCGAGTCGGTCGATCACGCGTCGCGAGGATCGGGACCGCGAGCTCGCCGATCACGAGCAGCAGGAAGGCGACCGTGAAGAGCTCAGCCGGGACGACGAGGAAGGCGGCGACCCACAGCACCTGCATGACCGCGGTGCCGGTGGCCCAGCGGATGTCCTGCCGTCGATGCGGCGGGTCATCGCGAGCGGCGCGCAACCACTGGAAGACCAGGGCCACGCGCATGACGATGTAGCCGACCAGCACGAGCGACCAGTCGCCCTCCACGAAGGCACGCTCGATGCCGGCCGCGATGATGATGGCTCCCGCCATCTGGACGAAGACGGCGATGCGATAGGCCACGTCATCGGTGTCGTAGCCCGCCGCGAACCAGGTGAAGCTCATCCACGCCCACCAGATGGCGAAGAAGGTGAGGATGTAGCCGAGGATGGATCCGGGGGCGTGACCCTCCGAGATGCCGTGGTGCAACGATGCTGCGGCAGCGGCCACGGCCACCACGATGACCAGGTCGAAGAACAGCTCCAGCGGGGTGGAGGCCCGATGCGGTTCGTCCGCCGCGCGCCCGCGCATCGGAACGACCCAGCGCCTGCCTTCGCTCATGGGCCGGGACACTATCAGGTGGAGCAGGCGGGTGCTGCTGGACGATCGGCAGCCGATGCGGAGCCCCGAATAGCAGCAGGCGCCCCCGCTGGAGGCGAGTGCCGCCTGTCAGTGGGCTATCAGCGACGCGAGCCGGTGCGGGCGCTTGGCCATTTGCTCGTTCGGCCTCCCGGGTCCGCTCCTCCGAATAGCGGGCAGGTGAACTACCCGACTCGAGAACTTCAACTTCTTTTAGTGCGCTGTTGACTTTCTCGATTGCACTCGCCACGATAAGGGCATGCCAATGACTGACCGCCTTGAGCCTGCCGGACTGGACGCGGCACTCCAAGCCCTGGGCGAGATCCTCGAGTACCGCGGATCTCCATATGAGGTCGTGCTCGTGGGAGGGGCGAACCTCGTGCTGCAGGGCATCATCTCGCGCCCCACCAAGGATGGGGACCTCGTGGGCATCCGCCTCGACGACGGTCAGGTGGTCAAGCTCGGCGCCCTGCCAGGACCGCTCGCAGAGGCGGTACGAGATGTCGCGCGGGCGCTCGGTCTTGCCGCGGATTGGCTCAACATCGGGCCGGCCGATCTGATCGATCTCGGCCTGCCTGATGGCTTCGAGGAACGCTTGAGGCCCCGGCGTTACGGGGCCCTGACAGTCTGGCTCGCCGGACGGCTCGACATGATCTGCTTCAAGCTCTACGCATCCGCCGATCAATGGCCGACGCACGGTCGCCACCTGCAGGATCTCCTCGCACTACGCCCTGCCGCCGAGGAGACCGAGGCGGCGGCAGCGTGGTGCACAACGCATGACCCGTCACCTGCGTTCGGCGCCCTGCTTCAGGCAGTCGTTAGCCTCTTGGCGGAAGAGGCTCGAGATGAGCGATAAGTCAGGACTCCAAGCGGCCATCGCAGAGCGGATCGCCGCAGGGTGGATCGCGTTCGGCGCCCAGCTCGCTGGCATCGACGACCTGACACCAATCGACCCTGATGCCTTGGTCGCAGCTACCGCTGCCGATGACGGGGGTGACCCCAGAGTCCGGGATGTCGCAATCGATTGGTGCGTCCGATACGGCACGATCATCAACACCGGTCGGCTGCGCCGGGTCGCGAGGGAGATGGAGGTCGATCCGGGTGCGCTCGCCCGGTTCGGCGGCGAAGTCCACGCCGCCGGAGGGCCTCGCTGGCCCTTCGCCCAAGAGGGCGTGCGCGCGACAACTCGGGGAAAGGCAGTTGCCGAGGACCTGCTCAGCCCTGCTCGCCTCTCGTGGAGGATCCGCGCCGGCTTCGGAGTCAGCGCCAGGGCCGATGTCCTGACGACACTACTGACGACTCCGCCGAAGCCGGTGTCCGTTGCCGACCTCGCCCGACGCTCGTGGCACTCGAAGCGGAACACGGCATTGACGGTCGACGGCCTGAGCCTGGCCGGCATCGTACGAACCAGTCGGCAAGGCAATCGCAACCGAGTCTGGCTCGATCGGCAATCGCCACTCCGCGAATTGCTCGAGCCAGACGGTGTGCCCGACATCGATTGGCCGTCGAGGTGGACGGTGGTCTGGGCAGCGGCTCGAGCCGACGCGTCGACTCGAGCCGTCAGCCCGTCGGTTCGGCTGGTGGAGACCCGCCGAGCGACTGAACGCGTGCTGCCGATGCTCGAGCCGGCGGCCCTGCCCTACCCCGACATGAGCGCGACTGGGGCAGCCTGGGGCAACGCCTTCGACGAGTGGCTCCGTGACTTGGCGTTCGTGCTGTCATCGATGGGCGCGTAGCGGGCGCTACGAGGCGCCCCCGCTGGATGCGCAGGCGCCTCGATCGCGAGGAGCAGCGTGTCTACTCGGGCAGCAGGTCCGCGTCGGGGACCGGTACCTCGCCCTCCCAGATGAGGCCCTGCGGCTGCCCTTCGCCGGAGGGGTCGAGGAAGTTGGTCATGCTAAGGGTCAGACCCTCGTATCCTTCCTGACCCTCCAACAGCGCCATGCGGAACTCAGAGCCGTCGGGGTAGTAGAAGACGTGGATAGGCCCTTGGAACGCGCCGCCCTCGTTCGCCAGACGGACGAGACCGGTGGCGCGGGCGATGTCGTACGCGCCCGCATCGTCGTAGAACAAGACCATGGTCAGGTCCCCGGAGGCGCGCGGGTCATCGGCCTCACTCGTCGCCTTGACCCCGACCGTCGTGCGGTAGCCCCACGGGAAGCCCGCGACCTCGCCGCCGGGGACCCCCTGGCTCGACATTGCGCTTTCGGTGCCCGTCCAGTAGCTCGGAGTCTCCAGCTCCTCGCCGGCTGACTGTGCGGCGACCGCACCGGGCAAGACCGCGAGAGCGATCGACAGCATGGCGGCAAGTGTGGTTCGGTTGGTACGCATGTCGTACCTCCTCTGTCTCGGGGTTGGATGGACCTGCCGTGGTCTCGGGCCCGTGAGCCTCACGGCAGCAGCGACGGGTCGGGTGGTGGAGGTGGCTCATCCGGCCAGATGGCTCCCCCCACCACCCGCTCCGCTTCAGCGGTGGCTTGATGGACGGTGTACTCGAAGGTGTAGCCCGCGTAGGCGTCACTGCCCCTGAGCGCGGCGTATTCGTACTCCTCGCCCGACCGGTAGCGGACGATGTCGATCTGTCCCTTCCAGGCACCCCAGTCGTTCTTCAGTCGCATGGTTCCGTCCAGCTGGGCTGCGTTCGCCGTCTCGGCGAGGACCACCAGATCCTGGCTGGCCCGGCCGTCGACCCGGGGATCGCCAGTGTCGATGACGACCGAGCGGACCTGCTGCATGGGCGACTCGGACTCGACGGCCATCGTGGCGGTGCCGGCGACGGCAAGGGCCGCTTGACCATCCATCGAGGGTGCCGGACCGAGTGTCGGCGTGGGCGACGGCGTGGGCGACGGCACAGTGCCCCCGCCGAGGAAGGGCGTGGTGACGATCACGCTGGTGAGCAGGACGCCTGCGAGCACAGCGGCGAGCGCGCTCACCCTGGCGATACGGGCGACTTGGAACCATCGGCCGAGTTGCGCCAGCAGGCGCCGAACGCCCCGCTCCTGTGGTCGTCCGGCGGTGAGCCTCAGAGCCTCGTCGACGACATCGGCCGGCGCCGTGCTGGGCCCGCCGCCGAGCCACTCGGCAAGCTGCCGCTCGAGGTCCTGCTCGCGCGTCATGCCGATCGCTCCCAGGTCTGGGCCGTACGCGCTTCTGACTCGAGCGCGGCTCGCAGGCTGCGCATGGCGTAGTGCAGGCGCGAGCCCACGGTGCCCGGCGGGATGTCCAGCGTGTCGGCGACCTCACCCAGGGTCAGGCCCAGGTAGTAGTGAAGGACGAGCACCGCACGGTGCTCGGGTGACAAGCGGCGGAAGCCGCGCTCCATCTCGTCCTGGTCGGCGACCTCGGCCACGAAGGCAGTGGTGTCCGGCCTGGGATCCGCCGGTGCCGGAAGTGCGAACCGCCGCTCGCGCTTGGCCAGCCGGTAGCAGCAACGACAGATGATGCGCGCCGCCCAGGCGTCGAAGCGGTCCGGGTCGCGCAGCGCAGGCAAGTCGTCCCACACCTTCACCAGCGCCTCCTGCAGGGCGTCGTTGGCGAGGTCGGCGTCACGCAGGATGCGGTAGGCGATGGCGTACAGCCGCCCGGCGCTGGCGCGGACCACGGCCTCGAAGGCATCGTGGTCGCCGCGCCCAGCCCGTTCGACCATCTCGCGTAACTGCATCGGCTTGCGCTTCCCCCAGCCGTCGTTTGGTGCATCTACCCCTAAGGGGTGTGGGGACCGAGGGACTCTTCGATCTTCGTGGGATGGTTCGCCAGGGGCGCCCCTCCGAACCCGGATCCTCACAGCAGAGTCGGTGGGCGGCAGAGCGCCCGGATCGGGGCTACCAAGGCGGCACTGCTCGGGATAGGGGGCTACCAAGGCGGCAGCCCCCGGCAGCCCCTGCGGGTGCCGCTACCTAGCGGACGAAGCCCTCGAAGGAGTCCATGCCGTCACCGGTCGCCCAGACGTCGATGTGCATCTTCATGCCCTTGAGCGTGCCGAAGCCGCGCCCGATGCCCCAGCCGCTCCAGGCTCCGCTATCGAACTTGGCCACCCATGACTCGTGCCATCCACCTCCGCCACCGGTGAGCGTCAGTTCGGTCGTGCCCCACATGGTGCCGACGGTACATTCGTCGAACCCCCCATCTCGCGGCGTGCGCGGAACACGCGGATGCCGCGACTCGCGGTGCGGGTCGGGTTCGCCAGTGGCTTCGCACGGTCCCGGCGGCCAGGATTTGGGCCGTGCTTCGTAGCCCCCCACGTATCTCTATGGTCGACCCTGAGTCAAGGCCGGTCATCGATGGTGCCCCGCGTCCGATGGCGACCGCATCGCGATCAGCTTGGCCGCTCTAGCGACCGCTCCCCCGGCCTTCCTTCTCGCAACGCTTGGGCCGGAGGCGCCTTCGAGCTGCGCGGGTCTCAGGGCTGAAGCCGGGTTCGTCAGGGTCAGGTACCGATGACGGGAGCGACTGGTCGTCAGGCCCACTGGGCAAGAACGAGGTCAGGAGGTCGAGCAACCGCAACAGGGACTTGCGAGGCGCCATGGGTCTCTCCTTGTCTGCCCATCATCGACCTCCAGGGTGGCCCGTCAAGGGACCAACAGCCCGGTGGCCAGGATCGAGCCGAGACCGAACGACGAGGGCCGACCTGCCACGAGGTCGGCGGCAGCGCAGTCGCCATCGAACGCGAGCGCCGCTGAAAGCGAACGCCTCCCTCAGAAGGCCGAATGGACGTAGTCGGCGCTGGTTCCCCTCAGTACATTCCGCGTCATGAGTGACGAGCATCGGGGCGAGGTCTTCTTCGATCTGCACAAGGATCTGCCGCGCGAGGGGCCGGGCAGCGACGAGGCCACGCTGCGCGCGCTGGCCCTGTGCACGGGCCTGCCCGATCGGCCGGACATCATCGACATCGGCTGCGGCCCGGGCATGCAGTCGGTGGCCCTGGCCCGTGCCACCGACGGCATGGTCACCTCGGTGGACATGCACCAGCCGTTCCTGGAGCAGGTGCGCGCCAACGCGGCGGCGGCCGGTGTGGCCGATCGCGTCACGCACCCTGCGCGCGGACATGTCCGCCCTCCCCTTCGACCCGGCTCGTTCGACCTCGTGTGGTCGGAAGGCGCCGCCTACATCATGGGCTTCGCCAAGGCCTTCGAAGCGTGGCGGCCTCTCGTGAGGCCGGGTGGTTACGTGATGGCCTCGCAGGCGGTCTGGCTGGTGCCCGACCCGCCACCGGGTCTGGTCGATCTTTTTGGCCCCCAGACGGAGGTCACCGACGTCGAGGGCACGCTCGACTGGGTGCGCGGCGCCGGCTATGAGATCGTGGGCCACTTCACGCTGCCTGACGAGGATTGGTGGACGCACTGCGTCGCCCCGCTGGCGGAGCGGATCCCGATGCTGGTCGAGAAGTACGCCGGTGACGAGGAGGCGCTGAGCGTAATAGAGGAGTCGGTCATGGAGGACCAGCAATACATT
>CAWDAI010000012.1:0-24972 GCA_963800275.1 uncultured Chloroflexia bacterium | reverse complement strand
CGCGAGGCTTCCGGTCGCCTCGGCACGGAAGGTGGAGTGCGCATCTGGGCGCAGGAACCGCATCTCGAGCACGGGCCACACGGGTGGCCGGTGGGCCTAGCTGCCGGCCTGCTCCCTGATGCCCGCGATGAGTGCCTCGGCCACCTGATCGACCTCGTCCTGGGCCAGCAGCGACGACCACGGCAGTGCCAGCGTCGTGGCCGCGACCCGCTCGGTCACGGGGAAATCGCCTGGGCCGTGGCCGAACTCGCTCGCGGTAGAGGGGCTGCAGGTGGAGTGGATTGAAGTACGGACGGCTCGGCAACGCCGCGTGCCGCGAGGTCGCGCCATGAGCCGGCTCCCGATCGACGTCGGGATCCAGCCGCACCACGTAGACGAACCAGTCCACCTCTTCGTCCGGCCCGCCCGGGGCAAGGTGACGCTTCCAATCCAGCTGAGCGCCCGCGAGTATGGCGGCGCCGCACGGGCTCGACCGGCGGTAGCTCGCCGAGTCGCTCCAGCTGCGCCACGCCGATGGCCGCGGAGAGCTCGTCCAGGCGGTAGTTGTAGCCGAGCTGCACGTGGTTGAGCCAGGTGCCGTCGGTGTCGCGTCCCTGGTTCCGCAGGCTGCGCAGATCCTCGGCCATGGCCGCATCGTCGGTGACGACCATGCCGCCTTCGCCGGTCGTGATCTGCTTGTTGGGATAGAAGGCGAAGACCGAAGCTGCGCCGAACGAGCCCATGGCGCGCCCGCCGGCCGTCGAGCCGAGGGCTTCGCAGGCGTCCTCGATCAGATGCCAGCCGCGGCGCTTCGGCGATGGCGGTCAGATCTCGACGATGCGGCAGGGCCGGCCGAAGACATGGACGGGCAGGACGCCCACCGTGCGCGGGCCGGCCGCGGCCTCGACCTGACCGGGGTCCAGGCCCAGGCTGTCCTCCTCGATGTCGACGAAGCGCGGCCGCGCCCGCTCGTAGAGCAGGCAGTTGGCCGAGGCCACGAAGCTGAAGGGCGTGGTGATGACTTCGTCGCCCTCGCCGATGCCCGAGTGACCGCACGATCATGTGCAGGCCAGCGGTGCCGCTGCTGCAGCTCACGCCGAAGCGCCGCCCGGCCGCGTTCAGCCAGTGAGCTCCTCGAAGTTCACCGCCATGGGCCCGAGCGCCAGCACGCCGCTTTCGAGCACCCGAGTCGACGAGCTCACGTTCGCGCGCGTCCGATGTCCGGACGCGCCATGGGGATCTGCTTCATCGCGTCAAGCCTAGCGTCATGAACGCCGTGCCCACTGCCCGACGGTGCGGTAGTCGACCTTGCCCGAGCCCGTGACCGGGATGTCGTCGACCCGCCGCAGCACGATGGCAGTGGGGTGGAGCTGCATACGCTGGGCCAGGCCCGCGCGCAGCTCGGCCAGAGCCTCATCCGTGCCGAACGCGCAGTAGCCGACGATGCTGTCGTCCCCCGCGACGGCGGCTGCCGGCCCGTGCTCTCGCAGCATCAACTCGACCTCGTCGAGGTTGACGCGCAGGCCGAAGACCTTGGCGATGCGCTTGCTACGGCCGGTGAGGAAGAGGAAGCCGTCGTCATCAAGGAAGCCCATGTCACCGGTCCGCAGGACGCCGCCCAGCTCGTCGCCGGTCGCCAGGTCGTCACGCCCGGTGGCATAACCGAGCATCACGTTGGGTCCTTCGTAGATGACCTCACCACTCGCCCCCTGGCCGACCGCAGGCTCGCCGTTGGCCTCGATCCGCAGCCGTCCGCCGGGGATGACGCGCCCAGCCGAGCCGAGCTTGTCGGTCAGTCGGTCGGGCGGAACGTAGGCGATCCTCGCGGTGGCCTCGGTCTGGCCATACATGACGAAGAGTCGGCCGCCCTTCGTGCGCATGTGCTGGGCGTAGATCGTGGTCAGCGATCGGTCGAGCGCACCGCCGGCCTGCTGCATGGTGAGCAGCGTCGGCAGCTCCATGGCGCGATATCCGACGCGCTCGAGCAACTGATACGTGTAGGGTACCCCGGCCAGGCTCGTACAGCGGTGCTGCTGGACAGCGTCCCAGAACGAGCGCTGGACAACGCTTTCGCCGGTGAGCACGACGGTGGCTCCGGCAAGCCAGTGGCTGTTCAGGACCGACAGGCCGAACGAGTAATAGGGGCAGGGACGTGATGGGACGGTCGGCCTCGGTGAGGCCGAATGTACTCGGCGATGGAGCGTGCATTCGCCTCCACGGCTGCCTGACTGAGGCGTACGAACTTGGAGCTGCCGGTGGTTCCGGAGGTTCCGAGCAGCAACCCGAGCTCTGGGAGCAGGGCCTGCTCGGTCCGCGACTGCAACCTGATGAGCTCGCCGCCGTCAAACACGTGGGTGGCCTCGGTGGCGAGACCGCTGGCTTGCAGCTCTGACGCGGTGCCCGCCGGCCCGGCGACCAAATCCGGCCGGTAGCGCCGCAGGACGTCCAGATGGCTGGCCAGCGGCTTGGTCCCGTCGATCAGGGCCACGGCATGACCACCAAGCTGCATCGCCGCGTAGGTCGTTGCCGAGAAGCGATCGTTTCGGCTGAGCAGGAACACCAGCTGCTTGCCTGTCGGGAGCTGTCCGAGCAACCCCTCGGCACCGTCCAGCAGCTGCCGGAACGAAGTCGTCCGGCCGCTGGCTGCCTCGATGATGGCGCTTTCATCGCTGGGCTGCAGGTGGAGGAACGCCACGGCTAATCCCTGGCTCTCCCGGATCCGGGTGTCGACATCACTCCTCGTTTCGCTGTGCGCCGCTTGGCCGCGACTGGTTGGTTACCACGGCGTTGCTCATGGGAGATACTGAGGCATCCGACCGTAGCCTGTTCCAGAACGCTTCCGAAAGCGCCTGCGCGCTGTCACCACCGCCTCCTGCTAACCTGTCGGCGCCGTGGATAGTGAGACTGTCGCCCCGGGCGGAGACGTACCGAGGCCATGAAGCGCCTGCTTGATGTCGCGCTGGCCTCTTGCGGCCTCATCGCGACCGCTCCACTGATCGTCCTCATCGCCATCGCCATCCGGTTGAGCATGGGCAGCCCGGTCTTCTACCGCCAGCAGCGGCCAGGGCTACACGCCGTGCCCTTCGAGCTGGTCAAGTTCCGCACCATGCGAGACGAGTTGGACGCCGAGGGACGGGTCATCCCGCGTGAGGACCGGCCGACCCGGCTGGGCTATCTGCTGCGGCGTACCAGCCTCGACGAGATCCCGGAGCTGTGGTCGATCCTGAAGGGCGACATGAGCCTGGTGGGCCCGCGACCCTTGCTGATGGAGTACCTGCCGCTGTACACCCGCGAGCAGGCGCGCCGGCACGAGGTCAAGCCGGGACTGACCGGTCTGGCCCAGGTCATGGGCCGACATACGGTGGCATGGGAGGACCGTTTCGCCTACGACATCTACTACGTCGATCACCACTCATTGCGTCTGGACGCTCGCATCCTCTTCCGAACCATCCGAGTGATCACGCAAGGTGATGGTCGGCGGCCCTCCGATCCGTTCACCGGCTCTGTGGCAACGGGCCAAAGGGAGAGCGCCTGGAGCAGCTCCTAGTCACGCGGCCGTGGGACTCCCTCGCCGGGCCATCCAGCTCCGGGCCAGCCAGGCCACCCCCAGCCCGAGAGCCAGGCCGATGGTCAGGCCGATGCCGTTGTCGATCACGTCGGCGCTCTGGCACTGGCGCCCGAGGACAGGCGTGACCAGCTGGACCGCTTCGATGGCCAACGGCAGCGCGTAAGCGCCCAGGATGAGGATCGCCACCCGTGAGCTCCCCCGCAACAAGCCCAGTACGAAGCCCAGTGGGATGAAGAGCAGCACGTTGCGCAGCGTGTCGTGGACGGAGAGGAGCTCGGATATCGGTGGGAGCCCGAGCCGGCCGAGGTCGCAGGCCCCGGCGCCGGAACCGGACCCGGCCAGTGCGACGGCGGTCGGCGTCAAGGTGGCCAGGAGAACGAAACCCAACGACATCATGAGCCCGAGCGAGATCAGGTGCTGCGTACCAAGGTAGCGAGCCGCCCTGGGCATGAGCATGAGCGTGACCACCAGCCAGATGAGCAGGCCGGGCAGGAACAGCGGCACCGAGGCGAAGAACTCCGTGAACAGGTGCAAGCTCTCGTGTTCTCCCTACGAACGGGTCAGGCTGACCCGGCATGCAGGCCGCGATGTTGCCGGCCATTCATGACGATCGTCTTACGGCGACCTCCCGGGGCAGCACCAGCTTCACTATCTCGCCTCCTACAACACCGAGCGGGCCAACACCGGCAGATATCGGCAGGGGCATACCCCTGGCAGACGCTCGTTGGAGCGAGGAAGATGAGGCCGAGATGAGGACACTGATGTGTCGCTACGTCTCGGTGGCTGTTCGGGCTAGCCTGTGCCAGATGACTGATTCGACGACCTCGCCCCCAGGACCTGTACGGGCCGCCTTTCTCGCCATCCCAGCAACACCCGGAGCCAGGTTCGAGTGCGCACGTTCGTAGGGGTCGTCCCCGCCTCGCTCGTGGCGCTGGTCGTGGCCATGGTCGTGGCCTGGGCTCTGAGCAGGCCCACGGCGCGTTGGCTGCACGCATCTCGCGTCCTGGCTGCCCTGGTGCTGATCGGGTTCGGACTTGTGGCAGCGGCCACGCTCGTGCCGACGGCCGCCGCGATGGAGGGTGGTTCCTCCGACGGTGTCTGCGACTTCTCCCGGGTGGGGCTGGCGTCGATCCGAGAGCTCACCACGGTGAACCCGACCAGCCTCAACGTGCTCTTGTTCATCCCGCTCGGTGTGGCCGTCGGGCTGCTGCCCTGGTCGCGGGCTGCGGCTGTGGTAGCCGTGCTGGCGGTCTCGCTGACCTTCGTGGTCGAGACCATCCAGCTGCTCTTGCCGGTGCTGGGCCGAGGTTGTCAGACCGCCGACATGGTCGACAATTCTCTCGGGCTCGTCATCGGCCTGCTCGTCGGGGCGACGCTCCGCCTGCTCGTTCCGCGGCGCTACCGGCTGCCTCCAAGATCGCCCAGCGAGCGCAGCGAGCCGGACTGAGTACCCTTGACGCGCCGGTTGGCCACTGAATCGAGCTGCGCTGGGCCCCGATGGCCTGCGTCTCGGGTTTCGAGCCGGGTTGTCAGGTCGAGAGCTGCTCGTGGCTCGACCAGTCCCGCTACCTGCTCGGGTGCTCGGCTCTACCGCGCGAGCCCCAAGGGCCTGCCCGCCGGACCCCAGGCCCGGGGCCACCCAGCGCGGTCGGCGTGTCCTCGCGGTCGTCGACGAGCACGAGGTCACGTTCGGCGACCTCGGGAGCGGCGAGATCCTCTCGACCACCTGATCGAGCCCGACCGCGGCTACTGGCGCAACCAACGACGAGACCCCGGCCGATGGCCGGGGTCTCAAGCGACGCGATGACGTCCCAATCAGGCACATCGACTGTCGCCGATGTCCCGACTCATCTGCCTCCTATGTCGCAACTCATGACCATGGAGGCGCCGGCAGGACTCGAACCTGCGTAACTCGTCTTGCGGACGAGGGCCTGAAACCCACTCGGCTACGGCGCCCAAGCTGGAGCGGCGGGGTCGGTTGCGAGCCGCCCTCGACCCTCCGGATAAGGCTGCATCTCTCGATGCTGCCGCCGCGCTGCCAAGTCCGCATGTTCCCGCGCACCGATGAGCCGCGCAAGTGCCCAACGGCCCATCCGGTGCATCCCGACACCGGCCACCCGCCGGGCCAGGCTTTGGATGTGCGGCGCCGCAGGGTTTGAGCGGCGTCGTGTGCAGCTCGCGACAGGCCATGGCGCCGGAGGACCCGCCAGACTCCGGTGTGGCTGCTGCGGATGCCGCCCCAGCGCTCCTGGGCCGGGGTGGCGCTGATGCGGCGGCCCGGGCAACCGGTCGCCAACGAGGGTGCTGTGCGTGCCGTCCGAGCCACTCTGGAAGAAGACATGCACGCACCGGTTAGGTGCCGTGACCTGGCAAGCGGAGGCGCGCCCGCGCCACGTTACGGTGCGAGAGGCTGGTCGATCCGCTGAGGCCGGGGTCGAGCCGCGCCGGGCGCGGGAGATCTTCGGCTCGACGGTGCTACCCATCGGCTGTCCGCCATCGACGGCGGAAGACCTGATGCAGGTGTTGCGAACCGTGGGCTAAGTGCCGCTGGCTACGGTGCACGCATCGCGCCGACGATCCGCCGAGGAACCGCCGAAGTCGATCTCCCGCCGTCATGTCGATGGCCGGACGCTGTGTGTGATCGTCCGGCAAGGAGGTACCCATGAACCGCGTCCTGTTGACCGGACGACTCACCCGTGATCCGGAGATGCGCTCGCTGCCGAGCGGCAAGACGGTCACCAATTTCTCCGTCGCCACCAACGAGTACCGCGGTGGCGAAGAGCGCACCGAGTACCACGCCGTGGTCACCTGGGAGCACCTGGCTGAGATCTGCGGCCAGTTCCTGGGCAAGGGTCAGCTGGTCTCGCTCGAGGGCCGGCTGCAGACACGCCGGTGGGAAGACGACCACAAGATCAAGCACTACCGCACCGAGATCGTGGCCAGCTCGGTGGAGATGCTCTCTGGCCGCCGCAAGAAGGACTACGCTGCCGAGACCGCCGCCCAGGCGCTCGAGACCCAGGCCGAGGTCATGGGTATCGACCCGGCCGGCCCGGATGATTACGACCAGGCTGACGAGGTGGCCGGGGCACCTGACGAGTCCGAGATCGCGGCTGCCGCCTGACGTTCGCCTCTCCCATCCGGGCGACCGATGCCGTGCTCCCCTCCGGCATCGGTCGCCCGTTCGATCCCCGTCGCCAGGCCGGCGCGGCGCACGGGCGGATGGGCACCGTTTCGGCCTGCGCGTAGACTGCTGGCAGCGAGCCGGCGCGGATGCCGCCGGCCGAGCATGGGGGTGAGGAGGAACCGACCATGCGGATCGCAGCGAGCCTGCCCGCGCATGACCTGGAACGCGCCAAGGCCTGGTACAAGCAGGTGCTGCAGGTCGAGCCGGCGAAAGAGCTTGAGAGCGGCACCCTCTGGTATGAGATCGGTGGCGGCGACATGATCATCTACGCCTCGCAGTTCGCAGGCACCAACCAGGCCACCGCGCTGGCCATCGCCGTCGACGATGTGGAGCAGGCCGTCGAAGCGTTCCGCTCCCGTGGCGCGGTCTTCGAGGACTACGACCTTGACGACTTCCGGACCGTCGACGGTATCTTCACTGGCCCGGACGGCTCCAAGTTGGCCTGGATGAAGGACAGTGAAGGCAACATCCTCAGCATCGCCACGCCCTAGTCGGACCGCTCATCCGCAGTCTCGGCCGATGGGTCGCCAGCGCCGGACGGGTATCCTTGCGTCACGCGGTAGCGACCGCGCAGACACGAGCATCGCGCGGACGATCCCCGCGTCCGTCGAGTCACCACAGCGGGGTCCCGCGAAGGAGGGGTCATGTTCCGTTTCATCTTCGGTCTGGTCACAGGAGTCGCCATCGGCGCTGCGGCTGCCAGCATGAGCCAGGGTTCTGGCCAGGACTTGCGGGCCGAGTTCGACCGCTTCCGCAACGATCTCCAGCAGGGCGACTTCGACGCCTTCAGCGCCCGCCTGGAGTCCCGCCTCAAGGAGCTGCAGACCAGCCTGGAGACCCGCTTCACGGAGTTTCAGGCAGCGGTCGAGGAAGCCTCGGAAGAGGCCGAGGACGGTGCCGAGGAAGTGGCACAGGAGGCCGAGGAAACCGCCAACGCCTGAGCGCCTGCTCGGATCCAGGTCGTTTCCGCGACCCATCCAGCAGACGGCCGCGACGCCACCGGGTGTCGCGGCCGTTATGATTCAGCGGTGATCGCGCCGCGGGCCGAAGCCTGCCGCAGGGGAGAGGAGTCATCGCCAGCATCGGGATGACCGTCCGGGATGGACGGTGGAAGGTACCTGTCCACGTCTCCACGAGGGCCCCGGGGTGCTGGTGTACCCATCGATCGGCGCGACGCCTGATGCCGGCCAGCGTGATCGTCGGGCTCCAGTGGGGAGACGAGGGCAAGGGCAAGGCCGTTGACCTGCTCAGCGAATCGGTGGCCATGGTCGTGCGCTACCAGGGCGGCGACAACGCCGGCCACACCGTCATCGTCGGCGACGAGGTCTTCAAGCTGCACCTCGTGCCCAGCGGCGTGCTCCATGCGCACATCACGCCCGTCATCGGCAACGGCGTGGTCGTCAATCCGCGCACGCTCATCAACGAGATGACCATGCTCGCCGAGCGCGGCATCGACGTCTCGCGGGTCCGCGTCAGCCGCGCGGCGCACGTGATCATGCCCTACCACGTGGCGCTCGACGGGGCCGCAGAGGCACACCTCTCGGGCAACGAGATCGGGACCACCCGCCGGGGCATCGGGCCGACCTACGCCGATCGCGCCTGGCGGGCTGGCGTGCGCATGGAGGACCTGCTCGACGAGACCGCCCTGCGTCAGCGCCTGGCCCGGGTCCTGCCGGAGCGCAACGCGGTGCTCAAGGAATCCTACGGCCAGCCGGGCTTCGACCTGGAGGATCTGGTGGCCGAGGGAGTCACCTGGGGCGACCGCTTGCGTCCGTACATCGTGGACACCACCAACCTCGTGCAGGACGCGCTCGCGGCGGACCAGTACGTCATCCTCGAAGGGGCCCAGGGCACGCTCCTGGACCTCGACCACGGGACCTACCCCTTCGTGACCAGCAGCAATCCCATCGCCGGCGGTGCCTGCACCGGCGGCGGCGTGGGCCCGCTCCAGGTGGACCACGTGCTGGGCATCATCAAGGCCTACTCCACGCGCGTCGGCTCGGGCCCGTTTCCCACGGAGCTCAGCGACGAGACGGGTACGTACCTGCTGGAGAAGGGGCACGAGTTCGGGACCACCACCGGTCGGCAGCGACGCTGTGGCTGGCTCGATGCGGTGCCCCTGCGCTACTCGGTCGCGGTCAACAGCGTGAGCGACCTGATGGTCAACAAGCTCGACATCCTCAGCGGCCTCGACGAGCTGCGCATCGCTGTCGGCTACACCGTCCGCGGCGCGCCAGCTCGCTGGCCCCTGCCGCTGGCCGACCTGGAACGAGCCGAGCCGGTCTACGAGACCTTCGAGGGCTGGGATGAGGACATCTCCGGCGCACGTCGGATGGAGGATCTGCCGTCCAACGCGGCCGCCTTCATCGCCGCGATCGAACGGATCGCGGGCGCGCCCGTGGCCATCGTGAGCGTGGGACCCGAGCGCACCCAGACCATCCATCGCCAGCCGTTTCACCTGCGGCCCCGGGCGAACGCGTGATCGAGCGCTACACGCTGCCGGAGATGGCGGCGCTGTGGTCCGACCGCAGTCGGTTCGAACACCTGCTGCGCGTGGAGGTCGCGGTGCTGCAGGCACTGGCCGACGCGGGCGAGGTACCGGCTGACGCGGTGGCCACCATCGCAGCGCGCGCCACGGTCGACGTCGATCGCATCAACGAGCTCGAGCGCACCACCGATCACGACGTGGTTGCCTTCGTGACCCAGGTGGCCGAGACGATGGGCCCGGAGGGCCGCTACATCCACTGGGGCCTCACCAGCAGCGACGTGGTCGATACCGGCCTGGCGCTGCAGTGCCGCGAGGCCGCCGACCTCATCCTCGATCGCCTCGACGCCACGATCACCACGGTCGTGGCCAGGGCGCGCGAGCATGCCCAGACGCTGCAGATGGGCCGGACCCACGGTGTCCACGCCGAGCCCCTGACCTTCGGGCTCAAGCTGGCCACGTGGGCCTTCGAGCTCGATCGTGCCCGCACGCGCCTGCGCCTCGCGGCCGACGACCTGGCCACCGGCAAGATCTCCGGTCCCGTCGGGACCTACTCGCAGCTGCCGCCGTCGATCGAGGCCGGCGCTCTCGCGCGGCTCGGCTTGCGCGCGGATCTCGCGAGCACGCAGGTGGTGCAGCGCGATCGCCACGCGGCCTTCCTCGCTGCGATGGCCGTGACCGGCGGCTCCATCGAGCGCATGGCCGTGGAGATCCGCAACCTGCAGCACACGGAGATCGCCGAGCTGGGCGAGCCCTTCCGGCAGGGTCAGACCGGCTCGTCCGCCATGCCCCACAAGCGCAACCCCATCCTCAGCGAGCGGCTCACGGGCATGTCCCGCCTGCTTGCGTGGCTACGCGCTGGCCGGCATGGAGGACCAGGCGCTGTGGCACGAGCGCGACATCAGTCATTCGTCGGTCGAGCGGGTGGCGCTGCCCGGCGCCACGACCCTCCTGCACTACATGCTCGAGCGCCTGCGGCGGCTGGTCGAGGGGCTCGTGGTCCGACCGGAGCGCATGGCCGAGAACATCGAGCGCGGCCTGGGGCTGCACTGCTCCTCGCGCCTCCTGACCACCCTGGTCGGCGCCGGCATGGCCCGCACCGAGGCCTACCCGATCGTCCAGCGCAACGCCCTGCGGGCCTTCGATGAGCGGACCGACTTCCGGACGCTGGTGGAGGCGGACCCGGAGGTCACCGCGGTGCTGGACCCGGACCAGATCGCCCAGTGCTTCGATGATCGTGCCTGGCTGACCCACGTGGGCGAGATCATCGCCCGACTGGAGCGACTCGACCCATGAGCGGCGACCCGCGCCCCCGGGCCCTGCTCTCCGTCTCCGACAAGACCGGCCTCGCTGAGCTCGCGCGCGGTCTCGTCGATCGCGGCTTCGAGCTGGTCTCCACCGGCGGCACCGCACGGGCCCTGCGCGAGGCCGGACTGCCGGTCACCGACGTGGCCGAGGTCACCGGTGCGCCGGAGATGCTCGACGGCCGCGTCAAGACGCTCCATCCGCGCATCCACGGCGGGGTGCTGGCGAACCTCGCTGACCCCTCGCACCGCGAGCAGCTCGCGGAACTGGGTATCGGTCCCTTCAGCCTCGTGGTGGTCAACCTGTATCGCTTCGAGGAGGCCGCGACCCGAACGGCGACCTCGATGACGCCGCGCTGATCGAGGAGATCGACATCGGCGGACCCACGCTCGTGCGGGCCGCGGCCAAGAACCACGCCAACGTGGCCATCGTCACCGACCCTGCCGACTACGACGAGATCCTGGCCCTCATCGACGAGCATGGAGCGGTGCCCCTCGAGACCCGCCGCCTCCTCGCGCTCAAGGCCTTCCGACGGACCGCCGCCTATGACGCGGCCATCGTGACCGAGCTGGCGGCTCGCTGGACACCGGACGACGTGACACCGGACGTCGTGCCGCTGGCGCTGCGTCGATCACTGCAGCTGCGCTACGGCGAGAACCCGCACCAGGCAGCCGCGCTCTACACGATCGTCGGCGCCGATCCCATGAGCGGACCCTTCGTGCGCGGCGCCCGGCCGCTTCAGGGCAAGCCGCTGAGCTACAACAACCTGCTGGACGCTTCGGCCGTGGCCGCGGTGGCGCGCGATCTCGAGGGCGACGCGGTCGTCATCGTCAAGCACGGCAACCCCTGTGGCGCGGCCGAGGCCGCCGACCTGGTGACCGCCTGGGACCGCGCCCTGGAGGCCGATCCGGTGAGCGCCTTCGGCGGGGTAGTGGCCGTGCGCGGCACGGTCGATGCGGCCCTCGCCGAGCGCCTCACGAGCATCTTCCTGGAAGTCGTGGTGGCCGCCGGCTTCCACGACGAGGCTCGTGACCATCCTGGCCGACAAGCCGGGCCTGCGACTGCTCGAGGACGAGACCATCCTGCAGCCCGCGCGGGCAACGCTCGAGGCCCGAGCGGCGGGTGGCGGGTTGCTCCTCTCGGTCGCGGACGTGCTGCCCGACGACGTCGCCGGGTGGCGGACGGTCAGCCGCCGCGAGCCGTCGCCCCAGGAGCAGGCCGACCTGGCGTTCGCCTGGAAGATCGTGCGGCACGTCAAGTCCAACGCCATCGTGCTGGCGCGCGGCGGGCGCCGTGGTCGGCGTCGGCGCCGGGCAGATGAACCGGGTGCAGAGTGCGCGCCTGGCCGTCGAGCAGGCCGGGGACAAGGCGCGTGGCGCGGTCTGTGCGTCGGACGCCTTCTTCCCCTTTCCCGATGGTGTCGAGACCTGCCTCGCTGCCGGTGTCAGCGCCGTCGTGGAGCCGGGCGGCTCCCGCAACGACGAGGCCGTCATCGCGGCCGTGGATGCGGCTGGCGCCGCCATGGTCTTCAGCGGACGCCGCCACTTCCGTCACTAGCCCAGCCGGCCTCCATCGGGCGAGGGGCGCCGCGACTGCCGACCCGCGCCGCAGCGGATGGCGCCGGGCAGCGAAGAACGCCGGCCGGGCCAGCGTGCTGGCGTCCGACCGGCGTTCCAGGAGCGGGAACTAGCGCTTGGCTTCCTTGGACCGGTTGCGATCACGCACCGCGCGATCGATGTCCTTGCTGCGAACTCGAGCCATGTCGCCCGCGAGCGACGGGTTGATCATCATGTGACCCTCCACGTCCTGCTCGTCGGTGCTCTCTGTGCTGCCCTGTTCCTTGCCCTTGTTCTCTGTCATCGGTTCGCTCCTGTCCTTGACCGGTTCGACGGCTTCCTTGCTGCCGCCGAGGCGATGACAGTACTGTGCCCGCGGCCGGACCGGAAGTCCCCTTCCCCTTGACAGCTGTCCTGTCAAGTAGCCGACACCCTGTCCCGCATGTCCCTTGACGCGGCGGCAGGCCCCGCCATCGTGACGGCGTGGACCAGCAACTCGTCATCGCCAGCCTGCGCGAGTCCTGTCTGTTCGCGCGCGCCGAGGACCGGGCCCTGCTGGAGATCAGCAGCCAGCTCCGTCGCCGCCGGTTCCGCCGCAACGAGACCATCTTCCACCAGGGCGATCCCGGTGATTCGCTGCACATCGTGAGCACCGGCGCGGTCAAGATCACGCTGCCCAGCCTGGAGGGCGAGGAGGCCATCATCGCCACCCTGCGGCGCGGCGACCACTTCGGAGAGCTGGCCCTCCTCGACGGCTCTCCGCGGTCGGCGACCGCAGTGGCGCTGGAGCCGACCGAGACGCTGACGCTGCCGCGCGAGATCTTCCTCGAGCAGCTGGACCGCGACAAGTCGCTGCGCGAATCGTTGCTGGGCGGCCTCGCTCGCGAGCTCCGGAACATCACCGTCCAGGTGGAGGAATTGCACTTCCTCGATCTTGCGGGCCGCCTCGCCAGCCGGCTCTCGCACCTGGCCCGGGAGGCCGATGCCGGCGCGGACGAGATCCGCTTGCGTTGGCCCTACACCCAATCGGACCTGGCGGCCATGATCGGTGGCACGCGCCAATCGGTGAACAAGCTGCTCTCCGAGCTGGCCGACCGCGGACTGGTGGTCATCGAGGGGGACACCCTGTTCATCCCCAGCCTGGCGGCGCTCGAGCGCGAAGCTCAGCGGTGAGCGGGACGACCGAGTCGCGGCCGTGAGCAGATCGACCGACGCGGCCCTGGAGGTGCTGCTGCGCGTGGCGCGTGAGACGGCCACGGCCCGGCGACTGGCCGGTGACGCCGAGACCGCCCTGCTGCAGTCGGTCGTCGACGCCGCGGCCACGCTCTTCGGGGCAGAGGCTTCTTCCATCGCGCTCTTCGAGACCGACCCGGAGCGCCTCGAATTCCGCGTGGCCGGCGGGGCCCAGGGTGACGGCGTGGTGGGCCTGGCGGTGGCACCGACCGACGGTATCGTCGGCTACGTCTTCTCCACCGGTCAGCCCATCGCCCTCTCGGACGTGGTCTCCGACCCGCGTTTCGACCACACCGTGGCCGAGCAGACCGGCTATCTGCCACGCAGCATCGCCGCCGTCCCGCTGGTCGACGCCGGCTCCGTGGTGGGCGTGCTGCAGGTGCTGGACAAGCAGGACGAGGCCTCCTTCTCGCTCAAGGACATGGACCTGCTGGCGGTCTTCGCCCGGCAGGCCGCCGCCGCCATCGAAGCCGCCCGCGTGGCGCGCGACTCGGAGCGTCTGCTGCGCGTCGTGCTCTCTGCCATCGGCACCGAGGCAGCTGGAGCCGGCGGACATCGACGCCCTCGTGACGGCTGCGGCGCGCGAGCTCGACCGTGAGGAGGACGCGCCCTTCTGGAGGCTGGTCGACCGCATCGCCCAGCTGCGCGAGACGTCCGATGCCGACCTTGACCTGGTGGAGGAGATCCTCGAGGTCGTCTCGCGCCATCGCAAGCATCGACCCGCGCGCTACGGGCGTCGCACCCGGTGACCGGTCCTGCCGGGCTTCGGCCGGCCTGGTCGGAGCCGTTCCTCGGTGACGCGCTCGCGGGCCTTGCGCGCGCTTCGCGGATCGACCGCATCGATCGTGGGCTGGGCCTTCGATGGCGCCACCGGCGAGGCGTGACCGTGTGCATCGTCGACAGCGGCGTGGAGGCCGGGCACCCGCGCCTTCGGGGCGCGTGGGCGAGTGCGTGGCCGTGGAGCTGGATGATGGAGAGCCGGTATCGTGGGCGGACGAGGCCGGCGACCTGTTCGGACACGGCACGGCCTGCGCGGGCATGGTGGTGGAACGGGCGCCGGGGGTGGGATCCTCTCGGTCCGCGTGCTGGGCGCGGACCTGAAGGGCGAGGGCGTGGCCTTCCTCGCCGGGATGGAGTGGGCCGTGGAGCAGGGTGCGGACGTCATCAACCTCTCGCTCTCCTCGCGAAGCGAGGCCCTCTTCGCCGATTTCCACGAGGTCGCCGACCAGGCCTACTTCGCGGGCTCGGTGCTCGTGAGCGCGGCCAACAACGCGCCCGGCGCGTCTTATCCCTCGCTCTTCTCCTCGGTCATCTCGGTCGCCGCCCACGAGGAGCCCGATCCGTGGCGCTGGTACTACAACCCCCGACCACCGGTCGAGTTCGGCGCCTGGGGCGTGGACGTGCCCATCGCCTGGAAGGACGGTGGCTCGACGGTGGCCACGGGCAACTCGTTCGCAGCGCCCCAGGTCGCGGGCCTGGCGGCCCTCCTGCGCTCGAAGCATCCGGGGCTCACGCCCTTCGAGGTCAAGGCCGTGCTGGCGGCCACCGCGGATCTGCCCACGCCAGCTTGACGCTCCGCCTGTCGCCTGCTTGACAGACCGCGGTCCCATCCCGTCCTACCTTGGTGACACGCAACGCGAGGTCAACGAGATGAACGGGATGCTTCAGCACCAGGAACACTTCCAGCACGAGATCGAGCGCCACCAGCGCGAAGCCCGGGAGTGGTCGCGATCGGCCGCCATGGGTCGCCGATCGCGCTCCGTGCGCACGGCACGAGCACAGCGCCGCCCGGCACGGATCCGCGCCCTGCTTACGGCCGCTGCCCCTGACGCTGGTGTCGCTGGTCCTGCTGGTGATCGTCTAGCTCCACCACGAGGTTCCTCCTTGGCGGCGGGGTCCGTACGCAGGCGGACCTCGCCGCTTCTTCATGCCTGGCGCAGGCCGGCCGCACCGCTGCAGGCCGGCTCGGGCGCTCGACCGCGGCTCAGGTAGCATCGGGGTACCCATGACCGACCGTCGCCGCTTCTACCTGACCACCGCCATCGCCTATGCCAACAACAAGCCTGGGCTGCACACCCTCTACGAGGTCGTGGGCGCCGATGTCATCGCCCGCTGGCACCGCATGGTCGGCGACGAGACCCGGTTCCTCACCGGCACCGACGAGTACTCGGTGAACATCGCCACCACCGCCGCCGAGCAGGGCCTCACGCCCAAGGCATTCGTCGACGGCAACGTGGCCCGCTTCCAGGCGGCCGAGGACGCCCTTGGCATCAGCCCGGACCGCTTCATCCGCACCACCGACCCCGACCACACCGCGGCGGCGCACGAGATGATCCGCCGGGCCTACGCGAATGGCGACATCTACCTCGGCACCTACGAGGGCTGGTACTGCCCCAACGAGGGCTTCCGCGCCAGCAGCGACCTCGTCGAGGACGAATCGGGCACGCACTGCCCCAACCACCCCGATGTGACGCTGCAGTGGCTCAGCGAGAAGAACTGGTTCTTCCGCCTCTCCGCCTACCAGGAGCGCCTCGAGCAGTACTTCGCCGATCATCCCGACTGGGTCCAGCCCGAGTACCGCAAGAACGAGATGCTCGGCTTCATCCGCAAGGGCCTGGAGGACTTCAGCGTCAGCCGCGAGGGCGCGACCTGGGGCATCCCCTTCCCGATCATGCCCGACGGCTCCAGCGCTCGGCGCGACGACGGCAGCTGGGACCCCGCGGCGGGGACGGTCTACGTCTGGTACGACGCGCTCATCAACTACATCACCGGCGCCGGCTTCCCGGGCGACCCGGCCATGTTCGACAAGTGGTGGCCGGCGGACCTGCACGTCATCGGCAAGGACATCAACCGCTTCCACACCATCTTCTGGCCGGCCATGCTCATGAGCGCGGGCCTGCCACTGCCCAAGCGCGTCTGGGTCCACGGCTGGCTGCTGGCCCAGGGCGAGCGCATGAGCAAGAGTCGGGGCAACTTCCTCGATCCGCTCGACGTGGTGGCCGCGCTCGGGCGTGATGGGACCCGCTACACGGTCCTGCGCGAGGTGGCCTTCGATCGCGACAGCGACGTCTCGTGGGACTCCTTCGTGCGCCGCTACAACGCCGACCTCGCCAACGACTTCGGCAACCTGCTCAACCGCTCGCTGTCGATGACCGGGCGCTACCGGGGAGGGGAGCGCTCCGCGCCGACCGTCGGGGCCCTGGCCTCGACCTGGGCGACCACCTTCGAGTCCTACGCCACGCAGCTGGAGGGCTGCCGTCTGCACGAGGCGCTCGAGACGCTGTGGGGCTTCGTGGGCGAGGCCAACAGGTTCGTCGAGGCGCAGCAGCCGTGGGTCCTGGCCAAGGCGGCCAAGAACGGCGACGAGGAGGCAGGCAGCCGTTTGACGGGCGTGCTCGGCGACCTGCTCGAGGCCTGTCGCGTCATCGCCTTCGCTGCCGCCCCATTCATGCCAGAAGCGGCCGCGCGCGCAGCCGGCCAACTGGGCGTGTCCTACGACTACGCGCCCGATGGCAACGCTGGTCCACCGCTACGCCAGCTCGTGGGCTGGGGTGCGCTCGAGCCCGGCGGTACTATCGGCAGTCCCCGAGCCGTTGTTCCCGCGGCTCGAGACCGACCAGGAGAACGAGCCGGGGTAAGGAGGGCCACGACATGGCGCATGGTGACATCACCCATCTCGAGATCCCCGCGGATGACCTGCCACGGGCCAAGGCCTTCTACGCCGAGGTCTTCGGCTGGGACATCTCGCAGCCGCCGGGATTCGAGGGTTACGAAGCCTTCCGCACCGGTCAGGAGGGCGTGGGCGGAGCCGTCGGGGTCCGCGACAAGACGGCGCCGCATCAGCCGCGGGTCTACATCACGGTCGATTCGGTCGAGGACGCCCTGTCCAAGGTGACCGAGCTCGGCGGCACGATCGTCGTCGAGAAGACGCCCATCCCTGGCCTGGGCTGGTATGCCGCGTTCACGGACACCGAGGGTGGCGAGATCGGGATCTGGGAGCAGGCCGCTGGCTGAGTCGAACCCGGCCGGCCTGCGGCTCGTCGACTCCCACGCGCATCTGCAGACGTCGGCCTTCGCGGACGACGCCGCTGCCGTCCTGAGCGCGGCCTACGAAGCCGGCGTCGAGCGGATCCTGGTGCCGGGCTTCGACCTGCCCACGACGCACGCCGGTATCGCCTTCGCCCGTCTGCACGACCTGCGTACCACCGTCGGCATCCATCCCCACATCGCCGCCACCGTAGACGACGTGGTCTGGGCCGAGGTGCAGGCGCTCGCGCGCGTCGACGAGGTCGCCGGCATCGGCGAGACCGGGCTGGACTACGACCGCGGCTTCAGCTCACGCGAGGATCAGCTGGCCAACCTGCGCCGGCACATCGAGCTGGCCTACGAGATGGCCCTGCCGCTGACGCTGCATTGCCGCTCCAAGCCGGGAGCGCGCGACGCCCAGGACGATCTGATCCGGCTGCTGCGCGAGGGTGGTGCCGGCAGTCCCGAGTGGCGGGCACGCTTCGGCCAACGTCCGCCGGGTGTGCTGCACTCCTTCAGCGGCCCGGTCGACTACGCAGAAGCGGCCCTGGAGATGGGCTTCTTCATCGCCTTCGGCGGGCTCGTCTTCCGGCGGGGAGAGGAGGCGAGTGCGGACGTCGCGCTCGTGACGCCGCTCGATCGGCTCTTGACGGAGACCGACTCGCCCTATCTCAAGCCCCGCGGCGTGCGCGCTGGCCGCAACGAGCCCAGGAACGTGGCGGTCACGGCGAACTGGTTGCGTGACCTGCGAGGCGAAGATCCGGACGCCTTCGGGCAGGCGCTGGTGGACAACTTCGACCGGCTAGTGGGTTCGATCCGTGTGCTCCACCCATCTCAGAGGCCGGTCCTCCGCGGGCGTCAGCTGACCTGCGATTCCTCGGCTGAACCTTCGGTTGGCGCAGCGCGGCTCGCGGGTGCCGTGACCGCAGGTGAGACCATGAGTCGCCGACCTGATCCCTCGCGACCATCGTCCGCCGCGGGCCTGCCGTTGACCTTGACCGCACTGGCTGCCTTGCCATTGGTCCCGTTGCGCTGCGCCTTGGCCGCCGTGAGGAGCCTTCCACACCCCCGACGGGGATCGCCACCTCGGCCGAGCGAGCCGGAGACTGCTGACGTAGTGCATGACGGCCTCGCGGGCCGTCGCGTCTTGTCCATTCCGAGCCAGGGTCATGAGGTGTTCCAGGTCCGCCAGAAACCCGCCAGGTACCGGCGTGTCTGTGTTCGACCGCAGGACCTTGGCGACTTCCGTCGGCCCCACGTTCTCGGTGTCGTAGAAGAGCTCCTCGTGGAGCTTCTCGCCGGGCCGAAGCCCGATCGTCCGAATGGGCACGGTATCGGGGTCGCGTCCGCTGAGGCGGATGAGGTCGTGAGCCACGTCCAGGATCCGAACCGGCTCGCCCATGTCAAGGACGTAGAGGCCGCCAGTATCAGACAGGGCAGCGGCATCAAGGATGAGCCATGAGGCCTCCGGGATGGTCATGAAGTAGCGGGTCATCTCGGGGTGGGTCAACGTCAGCGGCTGGCCGTTCTCGAGCTGAGACTGGAACACGGGCACGACACTCCCGTTGGAGCCCAGCACGTTGCCAAAGCGGACCGAGACATAGCGGCGCTCGCCGCTCTTGGAGGCAGCGCTGACGATCATCTCGGCGATCCGCTTGGTCGCACCCATGACGCTGGACGGCCGAACGGCCTTGTCGGTCGAAACGAGCACGAACCGATCGACCCCGCAGGCCTGTGCCGCATCGACGACCGATAGCGTGCCACCGACGTTCACGCGCACCGCCTGGGCGGCATGCTCCTCCAGCATGGGCACGTGCTTGTAGGCAGCGGCGTGGAAGACCACCACCGGTCTCGTCTCCCACATCAGACGGCACATGGCCTCGCGGTCCGTCACGTCCACCAGGTGCGTCGTGACGCTGGTCGACACCGGCTCTGCACCCGCGGTCGCGTCTCGAGGTGACGGGCGACCATGTACATCGCGCTCTCGGCCTGGTCGACCATGACGATGTGGCGTGGCTTGACCGCCAGCACCTGGCGCACCAACTCGGAGCCGATCGACCCGGCCGCGCCGGTGACCATGACCGTGCTGCCCTCCAGCAATCTCTGGAGGGCCGGCGAGTGCTCGGTGGCGAGTGGGCGACGCAACAGGTCCTCGACGCGGACCTTGCGAGTATGGGAGGCATCGATGGTGCCGTCGATGAGATCGGTCATAGCCGGGACCGTGCGCACGTCGAGGTCGTGGGCCATGGCCGCCTCACGACCCGCCGGACGCTGGTTCCCTCCGCTCGTGGCATGGTGATGAGGACGTGGTCGCCCCGGTGAGGCGCTTGGCCCGGCCCATTCCTTGACGTCCGCCGTACACGGTCAGCCCGTCCACGCGACGGCCCTTGAGATCGGCGTCGTCGTCGAGGAACCCGACCGGTGCGACCCCGCTGTCCGGACTTCGCTCGGCCGAACGCGCCACCATCACGCCGGCCCAGCCGGCGCCGTAGAGCAGCGTGCGCTCACTGCTCGTGATCCCCAGGCAGGCGGTCACTCAGGTCGGAGGCGGCCCGGATGAGGAAGCGGGGGGTCGCCAGCACGCCCAGGGCGAGCGTCGCTTCGATGAGCCAGAATGCGGCGGCGGCACGAGCCCACGGCTCGCGGTGCTCAATAGCCGACCGTGAGATGCACGATGAGGTCGCGGCCGTGGTCCCAGCGAAGGCGCAATGCCAGCACTCGGCCCATGTCGCCGACGCTCGCATAACGCCAGGTGTTGGTGTAGAGCCCCAGGAGGATGTTCGCTGCCACTTGGGAGGCGACCAGGATGCCGACGATCCAGACATACGCTCCGTACCACCCCACCACCGGGCAGGCGCTCTGCCATACGGCGAGGGCGACGTGCGCGACCAGAGCAGCCCGATGACGTCGGCGACGAAGAGATGTCGCGAACGGATGCGCTGCGACCAACGCTTCAAGGCCGGTGTCCTGCGATCGGATGGACTCCGGCAGCCGGACGATATGGCGGGCCAACGCCATCGGCGATGTCTCCTCCAATTGTTCCGAATGGTGGCCACCGAGGTAGCGGCTGCCGCACTTCGGAGCCGCCACGAGGCAGGCAGGTGGCCGCTCTCCAGGATCGGCCCCACTGCTGACCTTGGTAATGCTCGTCGGCTCGAGACCACATACGCGCCACCTAGGCTCAGCCGAGGCATTACAGCGTCCTAACGTTGCTTGCTCAGGCCCCCCGTCGGGTCTCCCGGATGAGAGCAGGACAGAGGACCATGACCGAGCGGGAACGGGAGCGATGGGCGAAGCACCGGCTGGCGGTCATCCGCCATGCCCAGGAGGTGACCCATGCGGGCTACTGCGACATCACGGCCAGCCCCTCGCGTATCTGGCGCATCAGGTCTGCATCAGACCGGACCCGCGACGCCGCGGCTCAACGGCGAGGCGGAACGTTCGCACCGCATCGCGCCGAGGAGTTCAACCAGCTGCTCGAGGGCGCCGTCACCGACAGGGCGCCGTCACCGACGAGTCAGGGCTCTTCGATGAGCGGCTCAGGGAGTGGGAGGACTACTACGACTTCACCCGTTCCCACGGTGGCCTCGGTGGCCAGACACCCTATGAGAGACTGCGCCACAAGACGGGGATCTCGTCGTGACCGGCCTCTGTCAGTCGCACACCTAGCCTGGAGCGCTGCCTGTGTGCGGCTCGCGATTGCTCGAACGCAACTCGGCTATGCCAAAGCGGATGAGATAGGCGCACCAGCTGACGATGGCCAGCAGCTTCATGGTGTCCTCGAGGTAGTTCAGGACCTCAGCCGGGCCGGCCGGAGCGCCATCCTCGAGGTTCTGCTGGGAGATGAAGTCACCCACCACGGACAACGCACCGAAGACGAATGCCAGGACCAGCAGCGTCTTCTCGGACCGCCAGATGATTTCCCGAAAGGCCAGCGCCCAGGCGCCGATCATGATGGCCAGGCTGACGAAGACGTAGCGCTCGCGCAGGCCGAACCATTCGCTGGCCATGTGGTCGTGGAACTGGAACTGGTCGTCTAGCGCCAGTATGGCGGTGATGACGCCGGACCAGAAGAAGAACCTCGCCATGGTGCGCTCGGCGCCAAGGTGACGGATCACGGCCCACGTGGCCAGACTGATCGAGGCGGCCGACCACCAGATGAGCACGCCCACCTCGGACTGCACGCCAAGCAGCGGGTGTTCGCCGGCCGATGCCAGGGGGTCACGGGAGATCTGGTTGAGGCTGAAGCCGAGGCTCGCTCCGAGTAGCAGGAACCCCACCACCATGACGAGCGCGGATCCAAGGATGAGGGCGATCGTGAGCGGTCGCGGCTGCAGCTGCCACCGGCTCCTAAGCCATTCGATATCGGGCCTCCTTCCTGAGGACTGCCTTCTCTCCCGGTGGCTGGCCTTGCGGCGGGCGCTGGGCTGCGCCGTACTTGCCGGCCAGGTCGACTCTGCTGGCGAGCAGGCGGCGACTCACCAGCATGGGCCTGGATGTCAGGGGGTCCGACTTCTCTGGCACGATCACCAACACCGAGCGCTGATGGTCGATGTCGCCAAGTATAGGCAGCAGTTGCGTGTCCTCGAGCGGTTCCGTACCGACCAGCCTGAACAGGCTCGGCCCGATGCGACCGACCGTGTGGATCGTCGTCTGGGTCTCGACCCTGATGGTCGACAGGCCGAACGCAGCTTGCGCCACCTCTGCCTGCGGCAGGTCATGGACCAGGTACACGTTCGGCCCTCCCTTGACCGGAGCCAGGAGGTGCCATCGGAATTCGTCGCTCCCTCGAAAGCCGGCTCGTTCGAAGATGCCAGCCGAGGTAGTGCTTCCGCCGAATACATCGGCGCCGACCTGTTCGGAGGAGATGGCCGCGGTCATCAGCCGCATCAGCCGGTCGCCGATACCCTGCCCCCGGAACTCCGCCAAGACGTGGATGTTGTTGATGAAGGACGTGCGTGTCCCCAAGCGCACCTGCGCAAAGGCGATGACTCCATGCTCCGGGGTTTCTGCCACCCAGTACCGGTCACTGCCCCTGGGCGGCACCGCCTCGATGGTCCTGTCCACGAACTCAGCAGCCTGGGGCGTACCGAGCACGTTCACGCTGACCACTGCTGTGGACATGGCTGAACAGAAGACCCGTACGATCGCGGCCCCATCTCCCGGGAGCGCCTCGCGGAAGGTGGATCCGTCGACTCGTCGGCGCGTCTCCTTCGTCAATCCGTCACCAGCCCGTCGCGGTAGGCGGGGAACGAGTGCGAATGGTCGCCTGGATCGAGTCCCCCGGCTCGGGCAGCCGAAAGCCGCTGGTACGCCGGCTGATCGATGACGACCCGGAGCGTGTGATACGGCTGGCGCCAAGGTGAGAAGCCAGACTTGAAGTGGAAGAGCGAGTCCTCTGCGCCGCCACGACCGCCACCCAGGTGCAGGATCCGCAATCCCTGCTCGTGGGCCCACGAGCGCACCGTGTGAAAAACCAGCTTCATGGGCTGGTCACCCGAGAAGCGGCTGTCGTGCCCGGTGAGGTGCATTTGCACGATGTCGCCAGTCACGATGAACAACCCGGCCGCCGCCGCGACTCCATCCTTCTCGGCCACAGCGATATGCAGATCGTCGCCCATGGCCCGTTGCAGCGCCTCGAAGTAGTCGTCATCGAAGAAGTAGTAGTCGTCGGCACCGCGATCCTGCATGGTGGACCGGTAGAGAGCCTTGAAGTCATCGATGTGACGGCCGCCTAGGTCCACCTCGGTCAGGTAGCCCTTCTCGAGGGCTTGGCGGATCTGCTGCCGATGGTTGCGCCGGGTCTGCTTCCAGAGGTCCTCTTGGGAAAGCGTCAGGTCGACCGACACCGTGTCGCCGTGGCGCACCACCGTGCCCACACCCTCCGGTGGCACCGGGTTGAGCAGGGGGTGCATGCGGATGAAGAGGGAGACCATGTCGAGCTCCCGCATCAGTTCGATGCCGGCGAGGAGCGCGTCTCGCTCGAATGCGGAGTCGAACTCGCCCGACTGGATGGGGCCCGGGTAACCATAGGGCGAGCATGCGTCCTGTGCGCCCTCGATCGGACGAACCACCAGCGGCAGAAGCAGATCACGCTGTCCATCGTCCACGATCAGGGCCCTCGGAAGCCCGCCGTCGCAGGGCGCGCTCGCCGCGACGTAACCGGGGAGGTGGTAGAAGTCGTGGTCGGCTCGGTCCAGAAACGCCATCCAGTCGCTCGCATGCTCATCCACGAGGCGAGCTGTCATGGTTGACACTCTCGTCCCCGCCACCACGCCGTCAGTCCTCAAACCGGACGCCGTATCTCGTAGAGAGGATGTCACGGATCGACCGATAGTCGGTCATCTCGCTCACGTCAGCACCGGCCAGGGACAACTCGAACCGCTCTTCGATCGCGTTCATCAGGAGCAGGTGCGCGACCGAGTCCCAGCTGGCTGTTTCGCCGTAGGTGGCGCTCTCGAGCTCATTCGGAGGGATGCCGAGTGTCTCTGCCATGGTCTGGTCGATCAGCCGGGAACTCGTCGTCATGGGACCCTCATGATTCCTATGGTACGTCGCTGGTGGCGCGGTGGTGATCGGGGCTTGCCCGGCACGACGGTGTCAGAAACGCGGCAGCCGGTCACTCCGTCCCGGCAGCACCCGAGTGGGCGGCGGCGCCAGGATCTGACCCTCCTCGGTGTCGGAGGTGACGACCACCCCGGCGCCGACCAGTGACATCGGCGCGAGACTGATTCCGTCGCGCACGGTGCAGTTGGTGCCGAGGAAGCAACGGTCTGCCACATCCACCCAGCCTGAGATGGCGGAACGCGAGGCGATGAAGCAGTGGTCGCCGATCGTAGAGCCGTGCCCCACGTGGCTTCCACTCCAGATGATGGTGTCGCTGCCCACCCTCACATAGGGGTGTACCACGACCTCGTCCAGGATCAGGCAGTTGTCGCCGATGACGAGGTCGGGCCAGACCGAGGCGCGCGGACTGACGTGGGAGATCAAGCGATAGCCCATCTCCTTGGCGGCAAGGTAGCGCTCCTGCCTCATCCGGTTCATGCCCCGGTATCCCAAGGCGATGAACATGTCGTGGGTCTCCGGCGGATATCGCTGCTCGACCTCCTCGAAGGCAGCCATCGGCAAGTCGACCGCTCGCTCATCGGACATCCGCGCGCGGTCCACGCAGGCGGCGACCACATCGTAGGGCGAGTCATGGTCGAGGAAGTACAGCAAGGTCCGTGCGAGCTTGCCGCCGCCGAACATCACCACTGGCTTGCGGGTCATCTCGGCTCTGCCTCATCGGCGCCATCGACCGATGACGCGGGGGTGGTGGCCCAGCCCAGTTCATCTATGGGGATGGCTCGTTGGGGCTCCGACTCGGATCCACGCAGGATCTGTCGGATGGTGGCAAGCATGATCGAGCGTCCAATCGCAGCGACCAGTTGTCCACGTACCAGACGTCCAGCGCGATGCGCTGCTGCATGGGCACGTTCCGTCGGCCGTGGACCTGAGCCCAACCCGTGATCCCCGGCAGCACGTCGTGGCGACGTGCCTGTTCGTCCGTGTAGTACTGGAGGAACTCGGTGAGCAAGGGGCGCGGGCCCACGTCTCATCTCCCCGCGCAGCACGTTCCAGAGTTCCGGCAGCTCGT
>CAWDAI010000011.1:0-255783 GCA_963800275.1 uncultured Chloroflexia bacterium | reverse complement strand
CTATGTCAGCGCCTGGAACCGTCGTCTTGCTCCACTCCGCGTTCATGCTCGCCGAACAGCAGCGGGAGAAGGTGGTCACGGGCACACCGCTGGAGCAGGCGCTGGCCGAGGTCCGTGAGCACGCGGTCTTCACCATCCATACGCCCGTGCCGGCGGGCAACGAGCGATTCAGCGCAGACCTCGTTCGCCAGCTGACGACGCCGGAGGCCGAGGCCGCGGGCATGGACATCGATGTCATCCTGGGGATGGGCCTGGGCATGGACGGTGACCCGGCCCAGTTCGACATGACCGCTTTCGCCTTGCGCAATACGATCCTGGCCAACGGTGTCAGCCAGCTCCACGCCAAGGTCGCCGACCACACCTGGTCGCCCATCATCGACCACCCCATCTTCGGCATCACCAACGGCGTCCATCCGCCGACCTGGGTGGGCAAGCAGATGCGCCAGGTCCTACGCAGCCTTGGTGGTGACCTCGACCATCTCGACACCGAGCAGGAGCAGGACCGTTTCTGGACACGGATGGACCAAGTCGATGACGCCGCCCTGTGGGATGCGCACCTGCTGCAGAAGGCGACGCTGCGGGAATACGCCACCATCCGCCTGCGCCGGCAGCTGGCCCGTCTGGGCGAAGCGCCCAGCGTGCTCGCGGAGCTGGATGACATCCTCGACCCGCAGGTGCTGACCATCGGCTTCGCCCGGCGCATGGCGACCTACAAGCGCGCGGCCCTGCTCTTCAGCGACACCGAGCGCATCACCCGCCTCATCACCGACCCGGACCGCCCGGTGCAGTTCATCTTCGCGGGCAAGGCCCACCCCGCCGACCGACCCGGGCCAGGGCGTGATCCAGACCATCTTCGAGCACAGCCGCTCGGCAGCGCTGCGTGGGCGTGTCTTCATCGTCGAGGACTACGACATGCGCGTGGCCAGGCACCTGGTGCAGGGCGTGGACGTGTGGCTCAACAATCCCCGCCGGCCCCTCGAGGCGTCGGGCACGAGCGGCCAGAAGGCAGCCATGAACGGGGTCGTCAACGTCTCCATCCTCGATGGCTGGTGGGACGAGGGCTACCATGGAGACAACGGCTGGGCCATCGGCGGACGTGACCCCAACCCCGACGAAGGCGCCCAGGACTGGGCCGACGCGCAGGATCTCTACCGCCTGCTGGAGGACGAGGTCGTGCCCCTCTGGTACGAGCGCGATGCCGACGGTCTGCCCCATGGCTGGCTCGAGCGCATACGTCGCTCCGCCGGCAGCTCGCTGTGGGCATTCTCGACCACCCGCATGCTCGAGGAATACGTGGAGCGCATGTACCTGCCCGCCGCCGAGGTGAAGCAGGCCTAGCGGCGGCGCGGGTCCTCGGCCGACAGCCAGCGGGTCCAGCTGAAGGCGCGCTCGAAGCCGAGCGCGTGGTAGGTGCGGACAGCCGGCTCGTTGTCCTCGCGTACCGAGAGCCACACGAGACGATTGCCAGTGGCCAGGCCGGCGCGCGTGGCCACCGTGGTGATGAGCGTGCCGAAGCCACGGCCCCGGTAGCGCTCCACGACCCCCACGCCCTGCAGACCGGCCACGCCCTCGCCCCGTGAGAGGCGGGCCACGGCCACCGGCTCGCTCGTCCAGCCACACGACCCAGGCGCGCAGCCGACCGTCATCAAGGGCAGCGGCCAGGGCCGCCCGGCGCCGCTCGACCTGGTCGGTACCGATGCCGAAGATCTCCCGCTCCAGGCGCTCGTGGGTCTCGAGCGAACGCGGCCGCACCGCCTCGATACGCATGCTCGGCTCCAGGTGCGGCACCACGGCCGCCCGGCCGCTGTACATGACGGTCTCGCTCAGGACCGGCAGCCAGCCCTCTCGCTCCAGCTCGGCGGGCAGGCTCGACGGATGCTCCAGGCGGTCGGTCAGCAAGAGCGAGGGCCAACGGTCCTGGTCGAGCATGTGGCGGCGCACGGCGGCGAGGCCGGTGGGCCAGTCTTCGTCGCCCCATTGCGGCATGGCGGCGTAGGTCATGTCGGGGCCGGACCCGGAGCCGCGCACGAAGGTGACCCCCAGGGCCTCGTCGACGCTGACCTCCGCGCCCTCCTGGCCGGGCAGGGTCACGAGGTGCCGGGCGATGGCCTCCAGCTCCGCCCGGCTCGGCGGCTCGACAGCGTCGGAGGCCGTCTCGCGAGGCCGGGCCGTGGGCGGACGGGTGACCGGGGAATCGGGGCGCAGCTCGCTCACGCGCGGACGCTGCCTCCGGCCACCCCGAGTTCGCGCAGCACCAGCTGCCGACACCACTTCAGTGGCGGCGTGCCGTGGCTGATGACCGCCTCGAGGTGGGTCCGCTGGTCGAAGCCGGGGGTCTCACCCACGCCACCCCGGATCCGCTGCGGCGGGACCGCCGAAGCCGGCGCCCCGGCAGCTGCGGCGCGCAGATGACGGACCTCCATCTCCAGGTCCCACATCTCGAGCGAGCCCACGAAGTAGGTCGACAACTGGGTCGAGCTGATGCGCGCGCGCAGCCACTTGCCGCGGGCCTCGTCACGCTCCTGCCAGGCGCCCTCGACCATGAGGGACATGGCCTCCTCCTCGGTCATACCGCCGGTGTGCGTCTCGACATCGAGGATGGCATTGGCGGCCGCGCGCAGGTACATCTTCCAGTGCTGCAAGGCGAAGCCGGGGTCCTCAGCCGCGTAACCCGCGTCGTACATCACCTGCGTGACGTAGACGGCCCAGCCCTCGGCGAACATGCCGTCGGTGAAGACCGTGCGGGCCAACGACGGACAGGTGTTCGAGGCGGCCAGCTGCAGATAGTGGCCGGGGATGCCCTCGTGGATGCTGAGACAGCGGAGCGAGGCGTCGTTCTCCTCGCGCAGGTAGGAGGCCACCGCCTCTGGTCCTTCGGCCTCGTCGGGTGGCGTGATCCAGAAGTGCGAGCGCTGCCCGCGATCGAGCGGCCCGGGACTGTCGAGGAAGGCGCGGGCGGCGGCCCGCATGAAGGTCGGGGTCCAGGTGATGAGAAGGGGTTCGTCCGGCAACGTGATGAGCTCCCGCTCACGCACGAAGTCGCTGATGCGGGCGATCTCGCGCTCACAGAAGGCGAGCAAGCCCTCGGGCCGCTGGTGCTGCTCGGCGATGGCGTCGAGCACGCGCTGCACGAGCGCCGACTCGCCGGCCACATCGTCCGCTGCCACTACCGGCAAGGGCTCGCCCGGCACCCACGTGTCCCACAGCTCCCGGGCGAGGCGGCCCATCTCGGCCCGCACCGCGCGGAAGTCGGCCCAGGCCTGCTCGCGCACCTCCTCGGGTGAGCGCTCGGAGCCGAGCGTGTAGCGCAGCTTGCGGGCGAAGAGCTCGGGGCCCAGGCGGCCCTCTCCGGCCGCACGGGCCCGGACGTCCTCGTCGAGGCCGGAGCGGAGCTCGTCGAGCGCTCGCCGGGCGCCGTCCGCAGCCTTGGCCATGGGGGCCACGAGCTCGGGGGCCTGGCCCATCTCGGCCCGCCTGCTCGCCTCGGCCCGGGCCATGTCGACGAGCTCGGTCAGGCCGCCCAGCTGGGCCAGAGCGGTGTCCAGCTGGAGCAGGCCGACCGGGCGGTCGGGCAGTCCCGTGAGCCCCGCCAGGGCGGCGGTGGTGAGCGCGGGCAGACCCTCCAGACGCGCCAGCAGTGAAGCGCCCCGGGCTGGCCAGGGGGCGAATTCGCGCGAGAGCAGGTCGAACAGGCCGCCGCCGACGAGGTACACGATGGACAGCGGGTTCCAGGCCTCCTCGCGCAAGTCCTCCTCGGCGAAGACGACCTTCTCCAGCTCGTCCACCAGGATCCGACGATCGAGCTGCTCGTCAGGCGACAGGTCGGCGTCCTCGAAGGCGGCCAGCGCCTCGGCGTGCGAGCGGGCCAGGGCCAGACGCGCTTGACGTCCGCGCTCGGAGAGGTCGGGCCAGCGCCCGTCGACACGGTGATAGCCAGTGGCCGTGCCCCACGTGGGATAGGCCTCGAAGACGTCGACGATGAGGTCCACGACCGCGGCTTCGAAGGCGGAGGCAGGCTCTGGCAAGCCATCGGGGCGCAGGCGAGTCATGAGGTCTCTCCACGGCAGTACCGGGCGAGCCGGCGTGGGCATGGGCAGGGTCGTTGCGGAGCATCGTACGCCGCCTTCGACCCACCGTGGGCAAGCGCGACGAAGGCGAGGGCGAGAGCGGGGTACCCTTGCCTCTCGATGGCCATCAACACTGCTGCCTCACCCGCCCGCCGCGCCTTCGCCGAACGCCTCGCGGCCGGACCGCTGCTCTACGACGGCGCCATGGGCACGCTGCTCTACAGTCGAGGCACGCCCCAGCGAGCCGCGCTCGACGAGCTCGTGCTCAGCCGCCCGGACGTGGTGACCGCCGTCCACCGCGAGTACATCGCCGCGGGCGCGGAGATCATCGAGACTGACACGTTCACCGCGTCTCGCCCCCATCTCGCGCCTCTCGGACTGGCCGATCGCGTGGGCCCCATCAACCGACGCGCGGCGCAGCTGGCGCGCGAAGCCCGCGAGGTCGCGGGTGTCGATGTGCTGGTGGCCGGATCGATCGGCCCGGTCAGCTCGCCGCTGCACGGACCGGCCCACCTGGACCCGGAGATCGCGGCGGCCGCGGCGACGGAGCAGCTCGAGGCCCTGCTGGAAGGGGGCATCGACCTCGTCCAGCTCGAGACCGCCAGCGACCTGGCGCACGTGCTGGCCCAGGTCGAAGCCGCCCGCCGCCTGTCCGACCTGCCCCTGGTGGCCTCGCTCACCTTTGGCGAAGACCTGCGCATGGCGGATGGCACCGAGCCCGCAGTCGCGGTCGCGATCCTGCGCGATGCAGGCGTGGACGTCGTCGGCGTCAACTGTGGCTCGGGGCCCATCGCGGGCATCGATGCGCTCACCGCCATGGCCCCGCTCGCGGATCGCACCCCCCTCCTGATCATGCCCAACGCCGGACTCTCGGGTCGGGTCGGCGGCTCCTTCGTGTGGGCCGCCGAGCCAGCCTACTTCGCCGATGAGGTACCGGCCTTCCTGGCTGCCGGTGCAAGCCTCGTCGGCGGCTGCTGTGGCACGACTCCAGCGCACATCGCAGCCATGCGCCAGGCCCTCGATCGCGAACGGGCCCGGGGGGCCAGTCGTTCCGCCCAGGGATCGAGCGCCTCGGCCGGTGTGCAGGAGCCTCCGACACCACGGCCACGCACCTCCGGCGAAGGTCCGTCGTCACCGGCCCAGGAGTCGCCGCCGCCCACGGGCCTGGCGCAGGCGCTCTCGGCGCGTCGCTTCGTCATCAGCGTGGAGATCGATCCGCCGCGCTCGGTCAACATCGAGCGGACCCTGGGATCGGCCCGACTCATCCGCGATGCCGGTGCCGACCTGGTCAACATCAGCGACAGCGCCATGGCGCGCGTGCGCATGGGGGCCATGGCCGTCGGCTTCGCCATCGTCAGGGAGCTGGGGCTGGAGTCGCTCATCCACTTCACCACCCGCGACCGCAACCTGATGGCCCTCGAGTCGGAGCTGCTCGGCGCGCATGCCCTGGGCATCCGCGACATCCTGGCGCTCACGGGCGATCCGCCACGCCTTGGCGACTATCCCAGCGGCACCGGCATCTGGGACATCGACAGCATCGGGCTCATCGGCATCCTCGGCCGGCTCAACCGCGGTGAGGACCAGGCCGGCCGGCCGATCGGCGCCCCCGCCGGCTTCACCATCGCCTGCGCGCTCGACCCGACCGCCGAGGACCTCGACGGTGAGATCGATCGCCTGGCCGGCAAGATCGAGTCAGGTGCCCACCTCATCATGACCCAACCGATCTACGCCACCGAGCAGTGGGATCGCTTCATGTCACGCGCAGCGGCTCGCTGGGGCGACCGGCTGCCGCTGCCGGTGCTCTTCGGCGTACTGCCGCTGCATACCGCGCGCCACGCCGAGTTCCTCCACCACGAGGTCCCGGGCATCACCATCCCCGACGACGTGCGTGCGGCCATGCACGCGGCCGGCGAGCGGGGAGCCGAGGTCGGGCTGGAGCTGGCGCTGGAGTTGCTCGGACACATGCGCAAGCACGTGGACGGGACCTACATCATGCCCAGCTTCGGTCGCTACGAGCAGTCGGCCGAGCTGGTACGACGCGTCCGCGCCGAGCTGGTGGAGACAGCAGCATGAGGCGCCGACACGCCCCGGGGCGGGCGTGGCGGCTGACCTCCGTGCTCACACTGCTGCTGCTGGTCCTGGCCCTGGTCGCGCCGGTAGCCCTGGCCCAGGCGGTCTACGTGCAACGAGGAGATGGTTCACACATCGCCGATGAGGCGCGCATCTTCGACGACGTCAATCAGACCGACATCAACGCCGACCTGGTCACGCTGGAGAACGAGACCGGCATCGACATCGCCGTCTACACCCAGACGCGCAACAAGCCGGGCACCCTCAGGAACGCCCGGTCCGAGGCCGAGGCCGTGCTCCAGCAGTGGGGCGTCGGCGGCGAGGACGGCCTGGGGGCGGTCATGTTCTGGAACATCAATGCCGACGGCAGCGTGGCGCGCGGCGGTGTGGCCCTGGGAGATCACTGGGATGCCGACCAGGCCAAGGAGATCGACGCCGCCGTCCGCAACATCAGCAAGACCGCGATGGAGGAGCAGGACTGGGTCGGCGCCCTGCAGGTGAGCGTGGCCGAGCTGAGTGACCGGCTCCTGGCCGATGTGGCCCAGCCCTCGCCGACACCGGTGGCGCAGGTCCCGGGAGCCCGCCAGCCCACGACCACGACCGGCATCCGGCCGACCGACGGCCTCGAGCCCGACGCCGGGCCACCATTCCCCGAGCCCATCGTCAACGGCACCGGGACGGTGGCGGTCTACGACTACGCCAAGGTCATCAGTCCCGAGGTCATCGGGCGGCTCCAGCGCACGATCGAGGGCATCCGGGATCGGACCGGGGCGGAGGTCGTGGTCTACACCCAGGTCAAGCCCTCGGCGAGCTCGCCCGCTGCGGCCGAGCAGGACGCCATCGCGCTCATCGACCAGTGGGGCGTGGGGCGCCAGGGCTTCGACGACGGCCTGGCCATCTTCTTCGACCTCGCCGCAGACAAGTGCCATGGACAGGTGCAGCTCTATGCCGCGCCCGGCTACCAGGCAGCCTACCTGAGCAACGAGGAGCGCCAGGCGATCTTCGAGGAGCAGATGCTGCCGCTGCTGCGCGACTGCGACTTCGACGGCGCGCTCATCGCAGGCATGCGCGAGGTCGACGCGGCCGCCACGGCCGAGCACGCTCGCGACCTCCAGCTCGCCCGCCAGATCGACGCCATCGCCGGCCTGGTGCTGGCGCCGCTGCTGCTGGTGGGCCTCATCGGCTGGGCCGGCTGGTCGTGGCTGCGCTACGGCCGCGATCCCGAGTACCTCGACGACGACTCCGTACTGATGCCGGCGCCACCGCCGGGCATGACGCCGGCTGCGGCGGCGGTGGTCATGGACGGGCGGTCCCGGCGCCACGCTCTGACCACGGCCCTGGTGGACCTGGCCTCGCGCGGAGAGATCAGCTTCCGCGCGGCGGAGGACGACCCGCGCAAGATCGACATCGATATCACCGTGCCTGACCAGCGCGATGCGCGGCTGGCACGCAACCGACGGCTGCCGCTGGGCCCAGCCGAGCGCTTCGCCCTCGAAGAGCTCAAGCGCCTGGGTGGCGCCATCCGCACCATCGAGTCGGACGAGGTCCCACGCTTCGCGCGGTCCGTGGGCGGGTTCGACCAGCGGCTCAACGACACCGTGGCGGACGCGGGCTGGTTCGTGGAGGCACCGGATGACGCCACCGACCGCTGGACCCGACGCGGGGTGGTGGTGCTGGTGGCAGGCATCGTGGGTGCCTTCCTCGGCTTCAGACTGCCCAGCACCGGGTTGCTGCTGGTGGGCGGCGCGGCCATCGCTGGAGCCGTGGCCATGTTCGTCATCGCCCGGGCCATGCCCCAGCGCACGCTTGAGGGTGCACGCATGTACGCCCAGCTGGCCGCCTATCGACGGACGCTGCAGAAGACGCTGGAGAGCGCACGTACCATGGAGCAGGTGGTGTCGAGCAAGACGCTGCCGTGGGTGGAGACGCCCGATCAGGCCATGGCCTGGGCCTACGCGCTGGGCCTGCACGAGGAGGCCGAGGAGGTCCTCGAGCGCTCACTGGAGGACGTGCGCACCGGCGCGGCCTCACCCACGCGCACCTACTTCCCGCTGTGGTTCGGGCTCGGCGATCGCACCGCCCCACGGATCAGTGGCGGTGCTCGCGCGCCCACGGCCGGACTCTTCTCCAGTGGTGTGGTGCCCGACTTCACGGCCATGACGGCCGCGCTCTCGACCATCGGCAGCCCCCCGGCCTCGTCCGGCGGTGGTGGCGGCTTCGGTGGTGGCAGTTCCGGTGGCGGCGGCGGAGGAGCCGGCGGCGGCTTCTAGCGCCGGCGGCGGCTTCTAGCGCCGGCGGCGGCTCCTGGCGCCGGCGGCGGCTCCTGGCGCCGACGCCCAGCACGCCCGGGCCGTCAGTCGCCTAGTCTGTAGGCATGGGTGCCAGTGACACGATGGAAGTCTTCTTCGAGAAGCTCAACAGCGGCGACCGCGAGGGCGCGGTAGGGCTCATGGACGAACGGATCGAGATGCGCGTGCACGTGCGTGACGGTTCGCGTACGTTGCGCGGGCTGCAGCAAGTGAGCGGCTGGTTCCTGCGCGGGGATCAGGGTCTGCAGATGGTGCCCGGCGAGATCCGCGAGATGGGCAACACCTACGAGGCCGACCTGTTGGTGCTGCGCCCGGGCACGCCCTCGCAACACATCGACGCCACCTTCCGGGTCGAAGCCGGCAAGATCACCAGCATCAACCTGTCGCCCTCCTGATCGCTGCGCGCGGCGTGTGCCCTACCGGCACCGTGCGGCTATGGCTCGGGTGCAGCGTTGCGCCAGCCCGCGGGGCACTCGTAGTCCTCGGGCGGGATCTGCAGGCGTGCATCCACCACGAGGAGGTTGACGTCCTTGTTGAGGATGCCGTTGATACACTGCATCTGCTTGACCGTGACGCCGAACTTGGCGGCGATACCGGAGAGGGAGTCGCCGGGCTTGACGCGGTAGGAGCGCACCTTCGATTCGGGCGTGGAGTTGGGCGCGACGCTGGGCTCGGCGGTGGCCGGCGCCCGCGTCATCAGGGGCAGCCGTGAAGCTGCCGCCGAGGGCGAGGCGGCGGCTGCGGGCGCTCCGTCGCCACCATCGAGGCCGGCCGCCAGCAGGAAGACCACGACCGACACCACCAGCACGCCCAGCACCGCGAGCATGATCGCCGGCGTGACCGCCGAGCGGCGGCTGACGAGCGGTTCCCGACCGGGCGGGTCGGCGTAGAACCACTCCCCAGAGCCCCGCGAACGGATGGGCTCGCCGGGCGGCCTGCGGCGGCGCAGGGGCAGGGCCGCTGGCACCTTGGGGGCGCTGGTGGCCTCTTCCGGCCGCTCGACCGCTTCGTCGTCCGGCTCCGGCTCCTCGGGCTCGGGCTCCAGCTCGTCGAGCTCGGCCTCCAGCTCGGCGCGCTCGTCCCAGGGAGCCTCTGCCCAAGCCGAGGCCGAGACCCAGTCGAGCTGCTCGACCGCCCCATGCTCCCCGGGATCGAGCAGCTCGGCCGGCCCGAAGAGCCCGCCCTCGGGGGAAGGCGGCAGCGGCACGCTCTCGCCGAGCACGCCCTCCCCTGCTTCACCCGCGCCCGCGCCCGCGCCGGCGTCCGGGGCCTTGGGTCCGGCCGGCAGGCTGGGTCCGGCCGTCGCTGACCCGGGCGCGGCCGGCTGGGCCGCGTTGCGTGCGGCCCAGCCCAGGAAGACCGAGCAGCGCGCGAAGTCGGGGGCGTAGCAGTACTCCGCCTGGTACGCGAGGTCGCGGCGCCGAGGTGCTCGCTCCGCGTAGCAGCGGTTGTCGTCATCGGGCGTGTCAGCTCGCCGGTCACGGTCCTCGGCCAGCGCCACGAACGGGCAGACCGAGGGGCCGGCAGGCGGCGACGGTCTCGAATTTGTCACCGCCCGATGATACGGCCCACCCCGGTTCGGGGCGTGCACGGTCCCAGGCGCTGGGCGCAGGCGCGATCGGTCGACGGACGGTGGCGCCGGGTGTGGGCGCCGGCGGGTGGCCTAGACGGCCACCTCCGCGTCCTCGAGCTCCGGCTCGAGCTCCGGCTCGGGCGCGGTGCGCACGACCATGCCCGCCCCCACGGTGTCGGACGTCGCCTCGTCGATGAGGATGAAGCCGCCCGTGGCCCGGGAGAGTCGGTACTCGTCGAGCAGCAGCGGGGTGCTGGTGCGGATCCGCACGCGCCCGATCTCGTTGAGGACCAGCTCATCGGCCGCCTGGTCTCGCTGGAGCGTGTTGACATCCATGCGATAGCGCATGTCGTCGACGATGGCCTTGGCCGAGCGGGTGGCGTGCTTGATGATGTAGCGGCTGCCGGGACGCAGCGGCTCGTCGGTCATCCAGCAGACCATGGCCTCGAAGTCGTTGGTGATCTCGGGCTGGTTGTGGGGCCGGCAGATGAGGTCGCCGCGGGCGACGTCGATGTCGTCCTCCAGCTGCATCACCACCGACAGCGGCGGCGAAGCCACCTCCAGCTCGCCTTCGAAGGTTCGGATCTCCTTGACCCTGGAACGCTTGCCGGAGGGCAGCACGATCACGTCGTCACCCTTCTTGAAGGTGCCCGACGCGACCTGGCCGGCGTAGCCGCGGAAGTCGTGATGCTCATCGCTCTGCGGCCGCACCACCCACTGCACCGGGAAGCGCACATCGATGAGGTTGACGTCCGACCCGATGTAGACGTGCTCGAGGTGGTAGAGCAGCGATGGGCCCTGGTACCAGGGCATGGCCATGGAGCGCTGGACCACGTTGTCACCGTGCAGGGCGCTGATGGGGATGAACTGGATGTCATGCACATCCAGCTTGGCCGCCCAGTCGGCGAACTCGGTCGTGATCCGGTCGTAGACCGCTTCGTCGTAGCCCACCAGGTCCATCTTGTTGACGGCCACCACGATGTGGGGGATGCCCAGCAGGGCCGCGATGAAGGCGTGGCGATGCGACTGCTCGAGCACGCCGTGGCGAGCGTCGATGAGCACGATGGCCAGGTCCGCGGTGGAAGCGCCCGTGACCATGTTGCGCGTGTACTGCACGTGTCCCGGGGTGTCCGCGATGATGAACTTGCGCTTGGGCGTGGCGAAGTAGCGGTAGGCCACGTCGATGGTGATGCCCTGTTCGCGCTCGGCGCGCAGGCCGTCGGTCAGGAGGGCCAGGTCGACCTGGTGGTTGCCGCGGGCCATGCTCGTGCGCTCGATGGCCTGCAGCTGATCCTCGAAGATGCCCTTGGAGTCGTAGAGCAGGCGACCGATGAGGGTCGACTTGCCATCGTCGACCGAGCCGGCCGTGGAGAAGCGAAGCAGATCCATGACTAGAAGTAGCCCTCCTTCTTGCGGTCTTCCATGGCCGTCTCACTGAAGGAGTCGTCGGCTCGCGTGGCTCCGCGCTCGGTGATCCGCGCAGCGGCGGTCTCGGCGATGATGGAATCGAGGTCCGCGGCGTCCGAGTTCACGGCCCCGGTGCAGGTCATGTCGCCGACCGTGCGATAGCGCACGAGCTGCTTCTCCACCGACTCGTCAGGGCCGGGCTGCAGGAAGGGGCCGGTCGAGAGCCACATGCCGTCACGACGGAAGACCTCTCGCTCGTGGGCGAAGTAGATCGGGGGGACCTCGATGCCCTCGCGGGCGATGTACTGCCAGACATCCATCTCGGTCCAGTTGGAGATGGGGAACACGCGCATGTGCTGGCCCTGGCGGAGACGGCCGTTGTAGAGGGCCCACAGCTCGGGGCGCTGGCTGCGCGGCTCCCACTGGCCGAACTCGTCACGCAGGCTGAAGACGCGCTCCTTGGCGCGAGCCTTCTCCTCGTCGCGACGGGCGCCGCCGAAGACGGCATCGAACTTGTGCTCGGTGATGGCGTCGAGCAGCGTCGTGGTCTGGAGGCGGTTGCGTGACGGATTGCCGGGCTCCTCGCGCACACGGCCCTTGTCGATGGACTCCTGCACCGAGGCCACGATCAGACGCTCGCCCAGCTCCTTCACGCGACGATCGCGGAACTCGAGCACCTCGGGGAAGTTGTGCCCGGTATCGATGTGCATGACCGGGAACGGGAACTTGGCCGGACGGAAGGCCTTCTCCGCGATGCGCAGCAGGACGATGGAGTCCTTGCCGCCGGAGAACAGCAGCACCGGCCGCTGGAACTCGGCTGCGACCTCGCGCATGATGAAGATGGACTCCGCCTCGAGGGCATCCAGGTGGGTGATTTGCTGGCGCAGGGTATGGTCGCCTGCCGGTCTCGTCTCGATCATCTCGTGGGGGTCGACCTCTGTTGGTTGATGCGACGACGTCTCGTCGCTATGCTACGCTTTCCCGACCGATATGATAGACATTATCGGAATACTCAGGTAACTCGGAGTATACCCACGAATGCGGCGTTCGCGCAGACGCGGGTGCCCCACGAGCGAGCACAGGGACACGTGAGCGAAAGCACCCCGGCCCAACAGGCTGCGACGACGAGATCCGGCGAAGACGGCGCGGTCATTCCCCACTCCAAGGCCGATCGGTCGAAGCCGGCGCAGCTGCCCGGCATCTGGGAGAAGGAGCCCAAGTGGGTCCGGGCGATCCGCTACAAGATCGACATCGGCCCTCGCCAGTTCACCGCCACCGTGGCGGCCATCGCGCTGGCGGTCGTCATCCTGGTGGTGTCGTACCTGCTCATCCCGGCCCCCGAACAGGACTTGCTGGTGGGCGTGTGGCTGGTCGGCCTGGTGGCCGGCGCGGCTCTCACCTCCGTCGGCGTCTACGGCGGTGTGCTCGTGCCCGGCCTGCTGCTGCTGGGCATCCATCCCCTCTTCGCCGCCCCGCTCTCGCTGTTCCTGCAAGTGCTCATCGTGCCCTTTGGCGCCAGCGCCCACGTGCGCCTGGGCAACGTCTCGCGGCCCATCGTGGTGCCGCTCGTGATCGGCGGCGTGATGGGTGCCGTGCTCGGCCCCATCGTGGCCTCCAACTTCGAGGCCGAGCAGATCCGGCTGGCGGTGGAGCTGCTCATCATCCTCAGCGCGGTGCTCCTGCTGATAAGCATGCCCCTCAAGCGCATGCAGGTGGCGCGTGCACCGGGTGACGAGCCGACCACCCGCATCGGCGCCATCGGCGCCGTCTCGGGCATGGCCAGCGGCGTGTCGGGCGCCGGCTGGGGTCCCATGGGCGTGACCCTGCTCATCCTCTCGCGGCTGGAGCCGCGGATCGCGGTGGGATCGTCGGTGTTCGGACGCATCTTCATGGCCGCGGCGGCAGTCCTCAGCGCCGTCGTGCTGCTGGTCACCGGCTCCGGCCACTACGGCGACGTGAAGCCCCTGTGGGAGCTGGTGCCGGCCATCCTTGCAGCCTCGGTCGCGACCATGCTGCCGGGCGCCATCCTGACCTCGCGGCTGGGCCGGACGCGCATGTCCGTGCTCATCGCGACCGTCTCGATCTCGCTGGCCCTGGCCTCGCTGGTGGTAAGCCTGGGACTGGTCTAGCCGACCGCCGTCGGGGCCATCCGCCGAGCAACATTGGGTGCGTGTCGGTGCCGAGGCGAACCCCCGACACCGACACGCAGGTCCACGGCGGATGGATGCGAGTTCAGGACTTGATGTCGATGACGATCTGGGCCTGGTTGGACCCCTTGGCCCGCCGCCAGTCGGGCGTGCGCACGCGGAAGCAGCCATCGGAGGTGGACGAGATGAGCACGCGTGAGGCACCGCTGCCGGCGGGATAGGCCGAGAACTCCCTGATGGAGCGGAGGCCAGCGGGGCGATAGCCGCGCAGGTTGACGTCCGACTTGACCCCATCCTCGAACTGGAGGACGAGGGTCGTGCGGCCGAGGGCAGGCCTGCCGACCCCGGGCACCGATCGCGCGACACGAGCGGTGGGCACCGTCTCCGCGGTCAGCGAGGCCGGCGCACCCGACCCCGAGCCGAAGCGGTTGAGCCGCAGGATCACCCGTTCGTAGCCCTTGCTGGGCAGGAACGAGGCACGGGTGATGGTCCAGTCGCGGGCACGGGCATCGTCCAGCTGAAGCACGCCATCGCAGACCCAGCCGTCCCGCCAGACGACGGCGTCGGCAGGCTTCTCCGGGGCCGGCCTGGCGGCGGCCTTCGGCGCCGTGGTGGGCTCGAGGGTCCGCGGGGCTGCCGTGGCTGGAGCGCCGTCGGATCCGGTCGGGTCGGCCGGCGGCTGCGCGGCCTTGGGCCTGACCGGGGCGGCTGCCGCGGTCGCCTGTGCGAGCGCGCCCAAGTCGGCGATCTCTGCGGCCGGGACGGCTGCAGTCGTCTTCGGCCGCTCGGTCGGCGCCAGCGTGACCGGGGCCACCGTCAGCGGCAGGCTGGCTTGCTCGGTCTGCACCCGAGCGGCTTCCAGCTCAGCCTCCAGGACAGCGCCGCGGAGCTCAGGAAAGCCCTCCGCCAGGCCCATGCCCGACGGTAGCGTGGTCGTGGGGCCCGGGGTGGGGGTGGCGACAGCGGCGGCCAGCGGCGGCTCGGGCAGCTGCGTGGGACCGCCCGGGGAGACCGCCACGTAGGCGAAGGCCAGCGCGACCACCGCCACGAGGCCCACGGAAGCCGTGGCCAGGCGAGTCCTGCGACGGGCGGCTCGACGGCGGGTGGCGACGGCGTAGGCGCCCAGCGACATCGGACCGGGCTGGTCCGCCGAAGCGGAGACGCGCGGTCCCCTGTCGAGCGTCGTGCGGCTGAAGGCCTTGGCCCCCACGGCGATGAACGTGCCGCACTCCCCACAGAACATGCGACCCGGCGGGTTCGGCGCGTCGCAGTCCCAGCAGGGCACGGGCTCGTCATCGATCTCGTTCGGCAGGCTGACACGGTCAGCCGGATCCAGCGCCGGTGGCGCGGGGGCAGCGCCCGCCAGGGGCGACGTGGGCTCTGAGGGCGGCCGGATCGGGACGGCCGTGACGGCCGGAACGCCCGGGCCAGGCAGAGCACGTGGACGAGGCATGGACGCGCCGGCCCTGGGCCGATGATCCGCGGCCGACGACACGAGTGAGTCGCATTCGCCGCAGAACGCCGTGTCGGCCGTGACCGGCGCGCCACATGCGGGACAGACAAGAGGTGATGGCACCGCGACAGCATGTGGGCCCGCCAGCCGTGCGCGAATGCGTAACCGTGCGTAGACAAAAGGTACCAGTACGCCAGTACCACCAGGTCACTGGCACCGACGGCCGAGCCCTGCGTCGGCGGCCGTCCGCCCCCTGTCAGGCCGGAGGTGCGGTGCCGCTGTCGGGGCCCTCAGGTGGCCTGGGGCGCGGCGGCGGAGATGGGCGCTCGTCCGGGTCGGACGCGACCATCCTGGAAGGATCATCGACCGCCGACCCGGCCTCGGCGGCCACCGTCAGCTCGTCGCCCTCCCCTGCCCCGCCGGCGGGATCGGCCAGCAAGGCCAGCAGCGGCTCGCGCCCGGCCGTGGTCACGAAGAGCGTCAGGCGATCGTCGCCCTCGATGACCACGTCCCCTCGCGGCACGATGATCTCCTCGTCGCGTTCGATGGAGACCAGCACCGTGTCACGTGGCCACGGCGCCCGCGACACCTTCACGCCCACCAGCGCAGAGCCCGGCGCGACGTCGGCCTCGACCATGGTGCCCTTGCTCGTACCCACCGAGCGCATGCGCCGCACATTGCCCGCCAGCGCACGTCGGTAGGAGGTCAGCACATCCCGCGTGGAGAGCACGCCCACGTAGCGGCCATCCTCCTCGACGGGTCCCCACTCACGGTCGCTGTCCACGAGCAGGCCGAGAGCGTCGTCGAGCGAATTGTCCGCCGAGATGTGGACGCGACCCAGGCTGGAGACGCTGGCACCGAGCGTGCGACCCGGATCCAGCCCGTCCTGCACGGCTGCCTGGAGCTGGGCCATGTCGGCCGTGCCCAGCAGGTCGCCACGCTTGTCGATGACCGGTGCCCCGAGCAGGCCCGCTCCGGCCAGCTGCCGCATGGCCGCCTGCACCGTCTGCTCGCCGGTCAGGACCAGGCGCGGGCTATGCGCCGTGTCGCGCGCCGGCAGCGAGGCCATCAGGGGCAGGGCCATGCGGAAGCGATGCCCCGGAGAGTCAGCCCGACCACGCAGCTGGGAGCGGTACATGGTGCGATCGCCCACGATGAGGGTGGCCAGGCCGATGGCCAGCATGGCCGGTGCGAGCATGGACAGGTTGCCGGTCATCTCGGCCACCATCAGCATCACCGCCAGCGGCGCGTGAGCGATGCTGCCGAAGAGCGCCACCATGGCCACGATGACGAAGCCCGCCGGTTCGGCGGGCACGTCTGGTGCCACCGGCTCGAGGAGTCGCCAGATGCCCGCGCCGAGCAGGCCCCCGATGAACATGCCCGGACCGAAGACGCCGCCCGAGCCGCCAGAACCGATGGAGAGCGAGGTCGCCACGATCTTGGCGAAGGGCAGGATGAGCAAGACGCCGATGGGGATCGTCATCAGCGACTCCCGCTCGAGCGTGGCCTGGACCCAGCCGTAGCCGGTGCCCAGCGCCCCGGGCAGGACCAGGCCGATGGCGCCCACCGCCAGGCCCGCGATGGCGGGCTTGGCCCAACGCGGCATAGGCCACGCCTTGAAGCGATCGTGGGTCCAGTAGAAGCCGCTGATGTAGAGCCGGCCCACGACCCCGGCCGCGAGGCCGACGATGGCGTAGTAGACCAGCTGGATGGGGTCGGAGAAGGTCGCCTGCAGCTGTTCGCCGAAGATGGGCGAGAAGCCGACGAGGGCACCGAAGACGGCGAAGGCCACGATCGACGAGACGAAGCCGGGCACGAGGGCCTCGGACTCGTTCCCGTCTCGATAGGGGATCTCGACGGCCATGACGGCACCGCCGAGCGGGGCCCGGAAGATCGCGCCCACGCCGGCGCCCATGCCACTGGCCACCGCGATGCGGGCGTCGCGCGCGTCGAGGTCCAGCAGCCGCGCCATGAACGACCCGAAGCCGGCGCCGATCTGGGCCGTGGGGCCCTCACGGCCACCGGATCCACCGGAGCCGATGGTGATGGCCGAGGCGACGGTCTTGACCAGGGGCACGCGGGCACGGATGCCGCGAGCGCCGTGGTGGAAGGCGTCGATGGCCGCGTCGGTGCCGTGACCTTCGGCCTCCGGCGCGAAGCGGAAGACGATGATGCCGGCGATGAGGCCGCCCAGCGCCACGACCAGCGGCAGCAGCCACCAACGCTCGGCGTCACCGCCGATGGCCACCCCGCCCTCGCCCGCGGGACTCGAGGGCGCGAAGCCGACGAGGGTACCCATGAAGAAGCTGGTGGCCCACTCGAGCGCCCAGAAGAAGACGGCTGCACCGGTCCCCGCGACCAGGCCGATGATGGCGCCCAGCACCACCCACTTGCGCAGGTAGCTGATGTCTCGCAGATGGCGGGAGACAGCGATCAGCCAGTCGGGGCGGTGCCTCATGCGGGCAACGACGAACTAGGGTTGAAGGACACGATCATGGGTCCCCTTCATTATGGGCGACGAGACGGCGCGCGGTTCACGTGGTCGGCCGAGGCGCCACCTCGTGCTAGCTCAGCCCCAGGAGCACGAAGAGCGCCAGGCTGACCAGGGCCAGCACGCCCGCCACGGCCAGGCCCACCACGAAGGGCGCCGGTGGGATGAGACCCGCCGAGTTGACGAGGGCGAGGCGACGAGGGCGAGGCCGGCGACGAGGACCAGTCCCGGCGCACGCTGCGGTCAGCTGGGAGCGGCTGGTCAAGCTCCTTCGTCGAGGCGCTCGGCCCAGACCACGCCGGGACCGAGCAGGATGGTCACGTCGCGCCGCTCCTTGCTCCCGGCGTCGCGGACCTCCTGTGCCACGAAGGCCGCGAAGCCGACGCGGTCGCGCATCGAGACAGCCATCACCTCGGCGGCTACGTTGCTGGGCAGGAAGCCGACCTGGGCCGCGTCGTCGCCGGTCCAGACGGCGATCGCGAAGCGGTCCTGGGGCTGGGCGTCAGGCTTGAGCAGGACACGCTGTCCGACCTCCAGTCCCGCTCCTCGCAGGCCCTCGAAGTCCATCACGCCGGCCACCTCGGTCAAGCGCGCCCCGGCCTCGATGAGCGCGTTCGGCAGCGCGGCCTCATCGATCCAGTTGCCCCCGTTCTGGCTGAAACGCAGGGCCCGTGACTCGACCCCCGAGCCGAGCGCGCCCCACCACTCGGGCAGCGCGGCCACGGCGGTGGCGGAACCGACATGGACCGCGAACTGCTGGCGCTCAGGACGATGCTTCGGCTGTGTCATGCGGCATGACCCCCTTGTCTACGAGCGGGACGGCCCAAGCCTACCGCGCTGCGCTCCCCGTTCGTTCAGGGGATCGCGACGGCATCCGAGCGCGAGAGGTCCTTGGCCGCCAGCAGCGAGGGCTGGCCGGTCAGGTACTCGTCCACGGCGCGGGCGCATTCGCGGCCTTCGCTGATGGCCCACACCACCAGCGACTGCCCACGGCGCATGTCGCCGGCCACGAAGACGCCCGGGCGCGAGGTGGCGTAGCCATTCGAGGCGCAGTTGCCGCGTTCGTCCTGGTCCACCCCGAAGTCGTCGAGCGCGGCGTGCTCCGGGTGCAGGAAGCCCATCGCCAGGAGCACCAGCTGGGCCGGCAGCTCGAGCTCGGAGCCCTCGACCTCCCGGGGGCCGCCGGACGACCAATCGGCGTGCACCGCCGAGACCGCGCGCAGCGCGCCGTCGTCGTCGACGAGGAAGGCCTTGGACAGGACCGACCAGTCACGGATCGTACCTTCGGCCTGGGAGCTCGAGGTCGAGAACATGCGTGGACCCGGGTGCGTGGGCCAGGGCGTGGCCGCAGTCCGGCCCTCCGGCGGCCGGGGCATGATCTCGATCTGGGTCACGCTGCGAGCGCCCTGGCGGATGGAGGTACCCACGCAGTCCGAGCCGGTGTCGCCGCCACCGATGACGACGACGTCCTTGTCGGTGGCGAGGATCTCCGTGCCGGCCGGGATCTCATCGCCCGCGATGCGGCGGTTCGACTGGCGCAGGAAGTCCATGGCGAACTCGACACCGCGCGCATCGCGGCCGGCGATGGGCAGGTCGCGGGGCTGGGTGGAGCCACCCGCCAGCACGATCGCGTCATAGCGCGCCAACAGCTGCGAGGCCGGGTAATCGACGCCCACGTTGGTCGAGGTTCGGAAGACCACACCCTCCTCACGCATGAGGTCGAGCCGCCGGTCGAGCACGGACTTGCCCAGCTTGAAATCGGGGATGCCATAGCGCAGCAAGCCCCCGGGTCGGTCAGCGCGCTCGAAGACGACCACGTGGTGGCCGGCTCGATTGAGCTGGTCGGCAGCGGCCAGCCCGGCGGGCCCGGAACCGATCACGGCCACCCGCTTGCCCGTACGGGCCGAGGGCGGCCGGGGTGTGGCCCAGCCCTCCTCGAAGGCACGCTCGATGATGGCGAGCTCGATGTTCTTGATGGTCACCGCCGGCCGGTTGATGGCTACCACGCAGGCTGACTCGCAGGGCGCCGGGCAGACCCGGCCGGTGAACTCGGGAAAGTTGTTGGTCGAGTAGAGCGCCTTGAGCGCACGCTCCCACTTGCCGTTGTAGACGTGGTCGTTGAAGTCGGGGATGACGTTGGCCAGCGGGCAGCCGCTATGGCAGAAGGGAACGCCGCAGTTCATGCAGCGGGCAGCCTGCTCCTCCACCGCGGACGGAGCCATGGGCAGCGCGAACTCGCGCCAGTGACGGATGCGCTCCTCGACCGGCTGGTAGGCCGGGACCACGCGCTCGAACTCCTTGAAACCGGTGTCCTTGCCCATCGGGTCCTCCTACGCCGCCACGTCGGCGGCCTCGGTCGCCAGCTCGGCCAGGGCGCGCTTGTAGTCGCGCGGCATGACCTTCACGAAGTGGCCGACCTGCACGGGCCAGTCGTCGAGGATGGCCGCGGCCCGAGCCGAGCCGGTCGCAGCCAGGTGGGCCTCGATGAGCTCGCGCACCTCGGCCGCGTCGACCGGGTCGGTCAGCTCCTCGAGGTCGACCATGCCCGGATTGACACGACCGGCGGAACGGCCATCCACATCCCAGAGGTAGGCGATGCCGCCGCTCATGCCGGCCCCGAAGTTACGGCCGGTCGGACCAAGGATCACCGCCCGACCACCGGTCATGTACTCGCAGCCGTGGTCGCCCACACCCTCGACCACGACCTCGGCGCCCGAGTTGCGCACGCAGAAGCGCTCGCCCGCAGGGCCCAGGATGAAGGCCCGACCGGCCGTGGCCCCGTAGAACGAGACGTTGCCCACGATGACGTTCTCATTGGGATCGAAGGTGGACGTCCGTGGCGGATAGAGGATGGCGGTGCCACCGGAAAGCCCCTTGCAGAAATAGTCGTTGGCCTCGCCCTCCAGCTCGATGGTCAGCCCGCGCGGGGCGAAGGCCATGAACGACTGGCCGGCGGAGCCCACAGCCTTGAGGCGGACCGTGTCCTCGGGCAGGCCCTCCTCGCCCGTGCGCCGCGTGATCTCGTGGCCCAGGAGCGTGCCCACCGTGCGGTTGACGTTGCGGATGGTGAACTGGCCGGTCACCGGCTCCCCGCGCTCCAGGGCTGGGCGGGCGAGCTCGATGAGCTCCTGGTCGAGGGCCTTGTCCAGGCCGTGATCCTGGGGCACGCAGCAATAGGTGTTGGTGCGCTCGGTGGGAGGCATGTAGTGGAGCAGGCGCGACAGGTCCAGCTGGCGAGCCTTGGGGTGGCGGATGTCTTCCCGCGGCGCCAGCTTGTCGGTGCGGCCGACCATCTCGTCCACCGTGCGGAACCCCAGGTGGGCCATGTGCCGCCGCAGGTCCTCGGCCAGGAAGGTGAAGAAGTTGACCACGTGCTGGGGGTCACCGGTGAAGAGGGCGCGCAGCTCGGGATCCTGGGTGGCCACGCCGACGGGGCAGGTGTTGAGATGGCACTTGCGCATCATCACGCAGCCCATGGCGATGAGGGCGCCGGTGGCCACGCCCCACTCCTCGGCTCCCAGCATCGTGGCGATGGCGAGGTCGCGGCCGGTTCGCAGGAGACCGTCCGTCTGGAGCACCACGCGGTCGCGCAGGTGGTTCTGCATGAGCACCTGGTGGGCTTCCGAGAGGCCCAGCTCCCAGGGCAGGCCGGCGTGCTTGAGTGACGACAGCGGCGAGGCGCCCGTGCCGCCGTCGTGGCCGGAGATGAGGATGACGTCGGCGTGGGCCTTGGTCACGCCGGCGGCGATGGTGCCCACGCCCACCTCGGCCACCAGCTTGACGTTGATGCGTGCGGCGGGGTTGGCATTCTTGAGGTCGTAGATGAGCTGCGCCAGGTCCTCGATGGAGTAGATGTCGTGGTGCGGCGGAGGGCTGATCAGCCCCACGCCCGGGGTCGAGTGGCGGACACGCCCGATGACCTTGTCCACCTTGTGCCCGGGCAATTGCCCGCCCTCGCCGGGCTTGGCACCCTGGGCCATCTTGATCTGGATCTCGTCGGCGTTGGCCAGGTAGTTGGAGGTCACGCCGAAACGGCCGGAGGCGACCTGCTTGATGGCCGAGCGCATGGAATTGCCATCGGCCAGCGGCTGGAAGCGGATGGGATCCTCGCCGCCCTCACCGGTGTTGGACTTGGCGCCCAGCCGGTTCATGGCGATGGCCAGCGTGGTGTGCGCCTCCCAGCTGATGGAGCCGAAGGACATGGCCCCGCTGGCGAAGCGCTTGACGATCTCGCCCGCCGGCTCCACCTCTTCGATGGGCACCGGCGCGATGTCTGCCCAGTCGAGTAGGCCACGCAGCGTGATGGAGCCCTTGCCGGGGTGGTCGATGAGACGCTGGTACTCGCGATAGAGCTCCCAGTCGTTGGTCCGGCAGGCCTGCTGCAGCTTGTGGATGACGTCGGGGTCGTGCAGGTGACGCTCACCGCGCAGGCGCCACTGGTACTGCCCGCCGAGCTCGAGATCGGTCTCGTCGTCTGCGTCCACGTAGGCCGCCTTGTGGCGGCGCAGGACCTCCAGCTCGATGGTCGCGAGGTCGATCCCGCCGAGGCGCGAGGCCGTGCCGGGGAAGAATTCCTCCACGACCTCGTCGCCCAGGCCCACGGCCTCGAAGATCTGGGCCCCGATGTAGGAGCTGACGGTGCTGATGCCCATCTTGGACATGGTCTTGAGCAGGCCCTTGCCCACGGCCTTGAGGTAGTGATCGCGCGCCTCCTCGGCGCTCATCTCCTCGGGCAGCAGGCGACGGCGGCGCATGTCCTCGATGGTCTCGAAGGCGACGTAGGGGTTGACCCCCGAAGCGCCGAAGCCGAGCAGGGTCGCGAAGTGATGCACCTCGCGGGCTTCGCCGGTCTCGATGAGCAGACCGCAGCGGGACCGCAGGCCGCGCCTGATGAGGTGATGGTGCACGGCCGAGACGGCCAGCAGCGAGGGGATGGCAGCGTGGTCCGAATTGACCGTACGGTCGGTGAGGATGATGACCTCGTAGCCATCGAGCACGTACTCCTCGGCCTCGCGGCAGAGCCGGTCGAGCGCCCGGCGCATGCGTCCGGGCTCGGCCTTGAAGGAGATGGAGACCGTCTTGGCCTGGAAGTGATCGACGTCGGCCCAGCGCAGCCGCTCCAGGTCGGCGTTGGTGATGACCGGCTGGGGCAGCTCGATCATGCGGGCGTGGCCGGGCTCGGTGGCCAGCAGGTTGCCCTCCGCGCCCACGAACGAGACCAGGCTCATGACCATCTCCTCGCGGATGGAGTCGATGGGCGGGTTGGTGACCTGGGCGAAGAGTTGCTGGAAGTAGTCGAAGAGCAGGCGTGACTTGTCCGAGAGGACGGCCAGCGGCGTGTCCGTGCCCATCGAGCCCACCGGCTCCTGGGCGTCGCGTGCCATCGGCGCCATGATGAGGCGCAGGTCCTCCAGCGAGTAGCCGAAGAGCTTCTGCCGCTTGAGCACGCTGCGCGTGGGCGGCTGCAGCACCTCGCGCGGCGCCTCCAGCTCGGACAGCGGGATCTTGCCCTCGTCGATCCACTGGCGGTAGGGATGCTGACCGCAGATGCGGGCCTTGATCTCGTCGTCGGGGATGATGCGGCCTTCCTCCAGCGAGGCCACGAACATCTTGCCCGGCTGCAAGCGTCCCTTCTGCACGACGTTCTCGGGCGGCACGTCGAGGACGCCCGCCTCCGAGGCCATGATCAGCAGGTTCTCGTCGGTCAGGCAGTAGCGCGACGGGCGCAGGCCATTGCGGTCGAGCGTGGCCCCGATGAGCGTGCCATCGGTGAAGGCGATGCTGGCGGGGCCGTCCCAGGGCTCGATGATGCCGCCGTGGAACTCGTAGAAGGCCTTGCGATCGGCCGGCATCTCCGGGTCCTTCTCCCAGGCCTCGGGGATGAGCATCATCATCACCTCGGGCAGGGAGCGACCGGCCAGCATGAGCAGCTCGACCACGTTGTCCAGGATGCCCGAGTCGGACGAGCCTTCCTGCGCGATGGGCAGCAGCCGATGCAGCTCGTCGAAGGTGAAGTAGGGCGAGTCGAGCAGGGCCTCGCGCGAGCGCATCCAGTTGAAGTTGCCGCGCACCGTGTTGATCTCGCCGTTGTGAGCCAGCGTGCGGTAGGGGTGGGCCAGCGGCCACGAGGGCAGGGTGTTGGTGCTGAAGCGGCTGTGGATGAGGGCCAGCGCCGACTCGAACGCCTCGTCGGCGAGGTCGGGGTAGAACTGCGGCACCTGGTCCGGTGTGAGCATGCCCTTGTAGACGAGCGTGCGCGAGGACAGCGAGGGGATATAGAAGTGCTCGGCCGTGCGTGTCGACTCGCGCACCATGCGTGTGCCGTACTTGCGCAGGACCAGGAGCTTGCGCTCGAAGGCCTCCCCGCTGAGGGTGCTGGGACGCCGGATGAACATCTGGCGCACGATGGGCTGGGCCGCCTTGGCCGTGGCCCCCAGCGTGCTGTCGTCGGTCGGGACGTCGCGCCAGCCGAGCAGCTCCAGGTGCAGCTCGTCGAGCACGCGCCGCAGCACCAGCTCCACCGCCGCGTGACGATGCCGCTCCGGCTGGAAGAAGCACATGCCGACCGCGTAGTCGCCGGGGCCGGGCAGGTTGATGCCCAGCCGGGTGCACTCGCGCAGGAGGAAGGCATGCGGGATCTGGACCAGCACCCCGGCCCCGTCGCCGGTCTCCGGCTCGGCGCCGCGCGCACCGCGGTGGTCGAGGTTGCGCAGCATGCGCAGGCCATGCTCGACGACACCGTGGGTGGTGATGTTGTTGAGGTCGGCCACGAACCCGACACCGCATGCGTCGTGCTCGGTCGACGGCTCGTAGAGGCTTCTCTTCGGCTGTGTCTGAGGCATGGCGATGTCCTGCATGGGTAGGTCGTGCCAGGGTCGGTGTTCCAGCGGACCCAGCCTGCCCGGGACCCCTGCCGCCGTCCCCGGGTTCGTGGGTGGATTGCAAAGATAGGGAACGCGCGCGCGGCGGTCAAACGTCTACCTGCGCACTGGACCCTCCAGCCGCCGGCCGACGGGGACTTTGGCGCCGAGACGCACCCCCCGCAGCCTGGTCGGAACGTCTAGCCGCGGGCGTAGAAGCCGATGAGCGTGGCCCGGTCAAGGATGTGGCCGTGGATGGCTCCCAGCACGCCGGCCTTGTCGGCGCCGGGATCCCAGTCGAGCGCAGTGTCGAGCGCATAGACCGTGAAGCGGTAGCGATGCATATCCCGCGGCGGGCAGGGACCACCGTAGCCGGTCCGGCCCCAGGAGTTGGTGCCCGCCACCCCCAGGGCAGCGACTGCCTCGGGGATCTCGGCCAGCGGCTCGATGTCATAGGCCACCCAGTGATCCCAGGTCCCTGCGGAGGCATCAGGATCGTCCATCGTCAGCACCAGCGTGACCGTGCCGATGGGCAGCTCGTCGATGTGCAAGGGCGGAGACACGTCCTCGCCATCGCAGGTGAAGCGAGCCGGGATGAGGCTTTCATCCTCGAAGGCTGGTGAGCCGAGTCGCATGTGGTCCTCCTTGGGCGCCGGCGATCACGCTCGCGCGCTGCATGGGCGCACTCTAGCCCACGTTTCGCGGCCGTGAGATGTAACCGAGTCCGCACCGGCCCGGTACGCCGTTCGCCGGCGCCGCCGTCTAGGCTGAGCTCGAGGCGCACGGGCGACGCGTGAACGAGACAGCGAGCGGAGACGGATGGTGACGGACGAACCGGCAGCGGAGGCCAAGGCACTGTGGGAGGGGCTGGCGCGCAAGGCGCGAGCGGTCCACTGCCCGGCCCATTTCGTGGGTCCGTGGCGCGTCCACGTCATCGGACGGCCGCCCGCGTTGAAGCTGGACATCGCCGGCTGCTGTCCTCGGATCGGCCAGGCCATCAACGAGATGATCGCCGCCGACCCTGACTTCCGGGCCAGCCGCGGACGCTAGCCGCGAGGCATGCCCCAGCGTGCGCGGTCCGCGAACGAGGGGTCCGGATCGAGTGCCTCCCGCCACGGACGCAGGTAGTCGCGACCGGCTTCGCTGACGCCTCCGAGCGCGAGCATGTAGGCGCTCAGGCGCAGGCCGCAGCGGAATCCGTTGCGACGTTCGTAGGACAGCGCGTCCGGCGGCTCGATGCGCGAGGCGTCCACGGCGGCCAGGCGGGCGCTCACGAGGTCGGGCCGCAGGTGGTCGAGCGAGCCCGGAAACCAGTCCTCGCCCGGTCGTCCGTAGAGGAACCCGCCCATGTCCCGCTCCCAGGCCCGGGACAGCCGCTCGGCCTGGGCCGGCGTGAGCCGACGCGCATCGTCGAGACAGGCCACGACCTGGGCCTCGTAGCGGCCGAAGCGCGAGTGGCCGACCGATGCCGCCCAGGGCAGGGTGCACCGCTGCTCCAGGGCGGCCACGGCGAGCGGGTCGTGCGACTTCTCCGCGATGATGCCGGCGAGCAGCCGCCACTGGGCATAGGCGTTGGCCACCACGATGCCGTTGCCGAAGACGCGGCCGCGCGGGAAGAGCAGCGGTGGGCTCTCGTCCACACGCTCGCGCCAGACCTGCTCGATCGCGTCCCCCAGCGCCTCCGAACGGGCCCAGGCGCGCGCACCCACCAGCTCCTCGAAGGCCTCGAAGGGCACGGGCAGCTCCTCGCCCAGGCAGTAGGTCACGCGAGCGCGTTCGTCGGCCGTGAGACCGCGGATGAGATCGAAGAAGGCGCGGAGCTCGTCCGTGGCGGGACCGTAGTCGAAGGCCAGTGGGTCGTCGAGGTCGGGGTGGTAGGCCCACGCCGGGCGCGGCGGCGGCGCAGGCTCGCCCGCCCAGTACCAGTCGGTCGACTCCGTCCTCGACGCGCGCGGAGGGCGGCGCCCGGGTGGCGGCTCCGACCAGGGCGGTCTCGCCCGCGGCGGCTCGTCAGCGGGCGGTGCCTGTGGCTCGGATGGGGGCCCGGGCGAAGCGCTCGCGCCGCTGCGCCGCCGGAACCGGCTCCAGCGCGGGCTCGGCTTGGGCAGCCGTTCGCGGAGCTCGGGATCGAGCAGCCATTCGCGGGCGATGTTGAGGCGCTTGGTCTCGTCGAGGCCGGCGAGCCCGGCGATGTCGGGGTGAACGTGCCGGATCCGCGCCTTGTACGCCCGGTCGATGGTGGCGGCGTCGGCGAGGGCGTCGACGCCGAGCAGCTCGTACGGGTCGAACCCGGGCAGCGGCCCGCTCACGCCGGCATCGCTCCGCTGCGCGCGAGGACGCGAGCGGGACGGGGTTCCAGCAGGGAGATCGAGCTCATGGCGACTAGGCTAGCGCGGCTGCCCGTGCGGCTGTGCCACTCAGCCATCGGGGATCGCACGCAGATCACGCGGCTGGCACCGACCTCGTGAGCGGGTACAGCTACAGCTCGAGCGCGAACTCCAGCTCGTGGCGGATGGGGATGCCTTCGAAACCGACCTCGGGGATGGACGGCTTGAGCTGCGACCTGGCCGCCGTGACCGCGTCGTGGCGCAACGCCAGCAGGTCCATGCCCCAGCGCTGGTAGAGGGCGATCGCGGGCACGTTGTCGTTGGTGGTGATGAGCCACAGCCGTCGGCAGCCCACGGCCCGCGCTCGCTCCCGGATCTCGTCGAGCAGGGCCGTGGCCACGCCCTGGCGCTGCTGGTAGGCCTCGATGGCCACGACCTCACAGCCGTCGTCACGCACGGCATAGCTGGCCACGCCCACGATCTCCTCGTCCAGGAAGGCGCCCACGAGCGAGCCCTCGGTGGGGTCGACCGCCGCGCCCCGCCGGACGACCACGTCACCCCACGTCGAGCGCACTCGCCGGGCCAGGCGCTTCTGCTCCTCGTCGTCACGGGCGGCCCGCACGACCACGGTCCGCTCGTCGGTCCGCTCCTCGGTCACCGGTCTGCCTCCTCACGCTGCGAGAGGCTGATGCTGCACCCTTGCGACAGCACGGCACAAGGGCCGGTCCGCCCGCTCTGGGTCGTCCAGCCGACCGCATCGCGGCCATGCGCCCGCCCGGGCCAGGACCGTTAGCATCGCGGCATGACCCACGCCGCGGACGAGGCCCTCCCCTTCGATCGGCCGGCGACCGCGAACGAGGCGCGCAGCGCCTATGCCGACCAGGTCCTGATCGGCTATCTGCTCTACGGCGTCGGCGCCATCACCGCCTTCCTGGCCGTGGCCCTGTCGCTCTCGGATGCTGCCGCAGCGCTGCACTCGTCGGTGCTCGCGATGGGCTTGCTCGTGGCCGGCCTCGCCGGCGACCGCATCGACCGCGCCGTCGGGTCGCGGCAGGCCCACGGGCTGGGCTACCTCTCGCTGGCCACGGGCTGTGTCTGCCTGGCCACGGCGCCGGCCTTCGCCGTGACGCTCGCCGGTGCGGGACTGGTCGGCCTGGGGACGGGGCTTCTGCTGGCCCGGGTCAACCGCACCCTCACCCGGGGTGGCGGCGCGCTGGCACGGGTGCGCATGGGACGGGCGGCGCTGGTCGCGATGGTCGGCTCCATGGCCGTGCCCCTGGCCGTCGGCCTGGCCGAGGCCAGCGGGCTCGGCTGGCAGCTGGCGCTGGTCGTGGCCGGCGGGTTGCTCGCCGTCGGCCTGCTGGCTGCTCGCGACCGCGGCTGGGCGCCCATGCCCCCACGCGTCCACGGTGGTGGACTGGGTCACGATTTCTGGTTCGCGTGGTGGCTGATCGTGCTGGTGGTGTCGGTCGAGTTCGCCATCGTCTTCTGGGCCAGCACCCTCGTCGAGCGGCAGGTCGGCATCTCGCTGGCCGACGCCACCATCGTGGCCACGGCCTTCTATGCCGGGATGGCCACGACCCGCGTCGCCATCAGCTTCGATGCCCTGGGCCGGCGCGACCCCATGGGCCTGATGCGCGTGGGGCTGGTGGTCGTCCTCGCCGGCTCGCTGCTGGCATGGGCGGCGGGCGACGTGCTCATGGCAGGGGTGGGCATCTACCTCGGCGGCATCGGCACCGGCTTCCAGTATCCGCTGGGTGTGAGCGTGGCCCTGGCCCTCGTGCCCCGCCTCGGGGACCGCGCTTCAGCCCGCCTCATCCTGGCCTCGGGGGTGGCCATCCTGGTGGCGCCCTTCGTGCTTGGGCTCGCAGCCGACGCGGTCGGCGTGTCCGGCGCCTGGCTGCTCATCCCCACCGTCTGCCTGGCCGCGCTGGCCTTGAGCGTGCCGGTGGCAGCGGCGAGGGCCAGGGCGGCCTGACCGGCCGGCTCAGGCAGGGAAGATCGTGGCCAGCTCGGCACGCAGCGCTTGACGCACGATCCGGTGGGAGAAGTGTCGGAGGCCAAGGGCGTAGTTCTGCTCGGCCCACTCCCCGATCCGCGCGGGGTCGTCCAACAGGCCCCGGACGGCGTCCACCGCAGCTTCGTCCAGGTAGCCGTTCATCTCGATGGTCCGGAAACCGCGGGGCCGGATGTCCAGGTCGTAGACCGCATAGCGGTTCACGAGCAGCGGTCGACGGTGATGGATCGCCTCGAGGAAGGCGTTGCCGAAGCCCTCGATGAGCGAGGGGTAGGCCACCAGGTCGCAAGCGTCATAGAGATCGCCGAGCGTGTAGCGCAGGCGTCCCGTCGCGTCGGTCGAACGCGCGGCCTCGGACACGCGGTCGGCCGCCCAAAGCACACCCACGTCGAGCAGGCGGGCGAAGTCGCGGATGCGCGCCTCGTAGTCGAGGCCCTCGTCGCCGCTGGCATGGCTGATCACGAGGCGAGCCGGGCGACCGAGCCGGGCGACCAGCTCGACCGCGTGCTCAAGGCCCTTGCGCGGGACGACGCGCACCGGAGCCAGGACCAGCAGCTCGTCTGGGGCGAGGCCCAGGTCGGCTCGCAGGCCCATGCTGATGGCGTCGGGCGCGGCCGGGGGATGCTCGAAGTCCATGACGTTGGGGACGACCCGCGCCACCCGGCCCAGCCGACGGGCAAGCGCTTCTCGCTGGGCCGTGTTGATGCAGATGTGGTGGACGTTGGCCAGCGCCGGCGGAAAAGCCGCGCTGATGATGTCGGTGGCGCTGTTCAGCGCGAAGCGCTGGCGTTCCCACGCGAAGTCGTGGTGGTGCGCCAGCACCGGCATGCCCGTCTCTGCCGCCAGCTGCGTGATGGCCAGGCCGAGCGGCAGGTGCAGGGGGATGGTGAGGGCGTTCTCGGAAAGCAGCAGGTCGAGCCCGAAATCGCGGACGAAGTCGTAGAGAGCACGCTTGAGATGGTCCGTGAGCTCAGCGATGGAGCGGCTGATGGCTACCGGGCGGCCGGTGCCCGGCCGGCCGAAGACCGCCTCGTTGATGGCCACGACCGCGGGCTGACCGAAGAAGGCCTCCGGCACCTCGCGACACCGCTCGCGCGGGCGGTCCACGACGCCGGCGAAGTAGTAGACGTCGTGGCCCATCGCTCGCAGCTCGTGGGCCCACTTCTCGGCCTCGAGCGAGACGCCGTCGGTGCCGGCGAAGCGCGTGGCCACGAAGCCGATGCGCAGCGATCGGGTTTCACGCATCCGTGCACCCTACAGGGAGACGTCGAGGCCAGGGGCATCGATGCACACGGACGCGGCGGGTTCGTGTCAGATTCGAGCCGGACGCCCGGCGACCCAGGATGGCGCCGTCACTCCGGCACGCCGGGCGCGGCCGAGTGGCCGACGAGGTGTGGTGATGTCCCTCGAACGCGAGGGTCAGGGCGAGCGCGAGGATCCTGCCGACGGCGATGCCGAGCGCATGAGCGCCGAGGAGATGATCGAGCTCACGCGCCGGTACACGATGTTCTCGTGGGTGGCGCAGCACGCCGCCGAGCCCATCGCCATGGAGACGGCCAAGGGCGCCTGGTTCACCTCGGCCGACGGGGTGCGCTACCTCGACTTCAACTCGCAAGCCATGTCGGTCAACATCGGCCACGGTGACGAGCGCGTGGCCAAGGCCATCGCCGACCAGGCCTACAAGCTGGCCTACGCCTACCCCCACGCTGCGCACGAGCCGAGAGCGCGCCTCGGCCGGCGACTGGCCGGCCTCACCCCTGGTGACCTCGACGTCATGTTCTTCACCACCGGTGGGGCCGTGGCCAATGACATGGCCATCAAGCTGGCGCGCCAGTACACCGGGCGCCAGAAGATCATGGCTCGCTACCGCTCCTACCACGGCGCCACCGGGCAGGCCATGGTGGCCACCGGTGACCCGCGCCGTTGGGCCAACGAGGTGGGTGCGGCCGCCATCGTGCGGGTGCCCGACGCCCATCGCTACGGGCGGCGTGATCCGGAGCCGGTGGAGCGCTCGCTGGCTGACCTCGAGGAGGTCATCATGTTCGAAGGCCCGCACACCATCGCCGGCTTCCTGCTGGAACCCGTGGTCGGGGCCAACGGCATCCTCATCCCGCCCGACGGCTACATGCAGGGCGTGCGCGAGATCTGTGACCGCTACGGCATCCTGCTCATCGCCGACGAGGTCATGAGCGGCTTCGGACGGACCGGCAAGTGGTTCGCGGTCGAGCATTGGGGCGTGGTACCGGACCTGATGACCATGGGCAAGGGCATCACCTCCTCGTACGTGCCCTTCGGGGCGGTGGCCGTGCGCCGGCCCATCGCCGACGCCTTCGCCGACGAGCCCTTCTTCGGCGGCCTGACCTACCACAGCCATCCGCTCGGCTGTGCCTGTGCGCTGGCGGTCATCGACGTCTACGACCACGATGGGCTCATCGAGCGTTCAGCCCGCATGGGCGGGGTCATGCGCGAGCACAACGAGCGCCTGATGGAGAAGCACCCCAGCGTGGGCACGCACCGCAACATCGGCCTCTTCGGCGTGCTGGAGCTGGTGCGCGATCGGGAGACCTTCGAGGCCATGGCGCCCTACAACGGCACCAGCCCGGAGATGAAGCGGGTGCACCGGTACATGCGCGGGCACGGGCTCTTCGCGCTGACGCGTTGGAACACGATCCAGCTCAATCCGCCACTCATCATCAGCGAGGACGAGATGGCCCACGCCTACCAGATCATCGACGACGCGCTGGACCTGGCCGATGAGGGTGTCCGTCGCTGAGGCCGGGCGCGGTGTGGTCGAGCCTGCTAGGCCGCGGCATCGGCGGGTTCGCGTCGGCGTCGCAGCCACTTCTCGATCTCGACCGCGATGAACGGGATGGGCGTGACCAGCAGCACCACGAGCATCTCCATCGCGGACAGGGCCGTGGTCTCGAAGATGGGCTGCAGGAACGGCACGTAGATCAGCGCCAGCTGGACCAAGGCGCTGAAGATGAGCACCAGCAGCAACACGCGGTTGGTACCGACTCCCAGCTTGAAGATCGACTCGCGCTCCGAGCGCACGACGAGCGCGTGCGAGAGTTGCAGGAACGCGAGCACGGTGAAGACCATCGTCCGCCAAGTCTGCTCGGAGGCTCCGCCGTGGTATGACCAGGCCTGTACGCCCAGCACGATGGCGGTCATCAGCAGACCGACCCAGATAGCGTGCTGCCAGAGGCCATCGCCCAGGATGGAGGCCCTGGGGTCGCGCGGCGGCTGCTTCATGGCGCTCGGATGGGCCGGCTCCACGCCCAGCGAGAGTGCCGGTGCGCCGTCGGTGACGAGGTTGATCCAGAGGATCTGGATGGCCAGCAGCGGCAAGGGCAGCCCCAGGAACGGCGCCAGCACCATGACCATGATCTCGGCCGAGTTGGTAGTCAGCAGGTAGCGCACGAAGCGACGGATGTTGGCGTAGATGCGCCGCCCCTCCTCCACCGCCGCCACGATGGTGGAGAAGTCGTCGTCCTCGAGGATCATGTCCGACGCTTCCTTGGAGACGTCGGTGCCGGTGATGCCCATGGCCACGCCGATGTCCGCCTTGCGCAGCGCCGGCGCGTCGTTCACACCGTCGCCGGTCATGGCACTGACCGCACCCTGCTTGCGCCAGGCGTCGACGATGCGCAGCTTCTGCTCGGGATTGGTACGGGCATACACGCCGATGCCCCGGACGCGTTCGGCCAGCTCCTCGTCGCTGATCTCCGCCAGCTGCGCGCCGGTGATCGATCCGCGCCCGTCGTCGAGCATGCCCAGGCGACCGGCGATGGCCGTGGCCGTCAACTGGTGATCACCCGTGATCATGACCAGCGTGATACCCGCAGAGCGAGCTTCGCGGATGGCCACGGCGGCGCTCTCACGGGGCGGATCGGCCATGGCCACGATGCCCACCAACCGCAGGCCCTGTTCGGCCTCCTCCGGCTCGTCGGGTACATCGTCGATGCCAGCCTCGGCCAGGGCCAGCACGCGATAGCCGCCCGCGGCGAAGCGTTCAGCCACCGCCCGCGCCTCCTCCAGCAGGTCCGCCTGGTGGCCTGCCAGCAGCGGGGCGACCGCCTCCAGCGCACCCTTCACCGCGACCCAGTTCGGCTCCTTGATCTCGAGCTCGCAGCCAGGCTCACCCGCGCGTGCATGGACCGTCGTCATGCGTCGCCGCTCGCTATCGAAAGGGACCTCGGCCACACGCGGGCAGTAGACGTGCAGCTCCTTCTGCACCACCCCCAGCTTGGCCGCGAAGGCTACCAGCGCGCCCTCGGTGGGGTCGCCGGTGATGGCCCAGTCACCGCCGCCATCGGGCGACACCATGGTGGCGTCATTGCAGGCGGCGGCCACGTGGGCGGCACGCCGTGCCATCACGTCACCATGGGCCGATGGCGTGACGGTGCCGTCGGGCGAATAGCCGTCCCCACCGATCTCGTAGCTGCCGCGGGGCGTCCAGAGCCGCTCGACGAGCATGCGGTTCTCGGTGAGGGTGCCGGTCTTGTCGGTACAGATGACCGAGACGGACCCCAGCGTCTCCACGGCCGGCAGGCGCCGCACCAGCGCGCGGCGGGAAGCCATGCGGCGCGCGCCCAGGGCCAGGGAGATGGTGACCACGGCGGGCAGCCCCTCGGGGATGGCCGCGACCGCCAGCGAGACCGCCACCAGGAACATCTCCTGCGCTGGCTCGCCGCGGGCCACGCCGAGCGCGAAGACCAGGCCGCAGATGACGATCGCAGCCAGGGCCAGCCATTTGCCCAGCTGCGCCAGCCGCTTCTGCAACGGGGTGGCTTCGTCCTCGCCCTCCTGCAGCAGCTCCGCGATGCGGCCGATGGCGGTCGACATGCCCGTGGAGACCACCAGGCCGCGTGCGCGCCCGAGGGTCACGGCCGTACCACTGAAGGCCATGTTGCGCTGGTCAGCGGGCGTCGCGGCACCGACCTCCGGCAGCGCCTTTGTGACCTTCGCGACGGGCTCGGACTCGCCGGTCAGCGGCGCCTCGTCGATCTTCAAACCCGGTGCTTCCACCAGGCGCATGTCGGCGGTGACCACGTCGCCCTGCTCCAGCAGCACGATGTCGCCGGGGACGACCTCTGCCGCGGGCACCAGCCGTACCTCGCCGTCGCGCACCACCCGGGCCGCAGGCGATGACATCTGCTTGAGCGCGTCCATGGCCTGCTCGGCGCGGTACTCCTGGACGAAGCCGACCATGCCGTTGAAGACGACGATGGCCAGGATCACGACCGTGTCCTTGCTGTGGCCGATGAGCAGGGTCACGATCGCGGCGGCCATGAGCACGAGGATCATGGGGCTGGTGAACTGGTCGACGAAGAGCATCCACAGCGGGCGCTGCCGCTTCTCGATCAGCTCGTTGCGGCCGTACTGGAGGAGGCGACTGTCAGCGGCCGCTCCGGCCAACCCGTCGCTGGTGGAGGTGTCGAGCGCAGCGGCGACCGCGGAAGCGTCCTCGCGCCAGGTCTCCATGGCGGGCTCCGGCGTGCCCCCGGGCACTTCGGTGGCTGTCGTCCCCTCCATCCTCGGCTAGGCCCCGGAGTTGAAGATCAGGTACATCAGGATGAAGTAGACCACCAGCGTCATGCCGGGCCCGGGCTCCAGGCGGGACGAGCGCGTGCGCGCGCCGTGGATGAGGGCGGCCAGCACGATCGACATGAGCAGGATGGCGCCCACGCCCACGAAGGCCTCGACCGGGTGCACGCCCGCGAGGATCGGCCCCTTGGTGTAGGCCAGATCGGTGAAGAGGATGATGGCCATGTTGAAGGCGTTGCTGCCCAGCAGCGAGCCGACGGCCAGGTCGAAGGCACCGAGGCGCACCGCGGCGAGGGCCGTGGCCAGCTCCGGCAGGGAGGTCGAGAAGGCCAGGAACGAGGCCCCCACGAACGACTGGCCCAAGTGGGCCTCACGCGCGATGCCGTCGGCGGCGGCGACGAGCACCGGCGCCGCGACCAGGATGACCGCAGCGGCAGCGCCGAACCTGAGCAGGTCCCAGCGCAGCGCGTGAAGCACGCTGCTGCGGGTGGCCGGGGTCGATGCCGGCGGGTCGTTCTCGCCCCTCGCCCGCTCGGACGGCGCTGGGCCGGCCGAGCGGTGGGTCCAGGCGATGAGGCTGATGAAGCCGATGAAGATGACGATGGACTCCAGGCCCACCCAGCCGACGGCCAGGCCGATCGGCTGCAGCACCGCCAGCACGGCGACCGCAGTGAGCGAGATGGCGACGGCAGCCGTGCGCGCGTGGCCTACGCCGACGCGCTGCCAGACCTGGCCGCGGTAGAGCAGGTCCACCACCGCCAGCAGGGCCATGTTGGCCATGTTGCTGCCGAAAAGGTTGCTGATGGCGAGATCGGGCGAGCCCTCGGTGACGACCGCGCTGACGGCCACGGCGATCTCCGGCAGCGACGTGGCCGCGGCCACCAGCACCATGCCGATGAGCAGGCCACCGAGGCCCGAGACATTGGAGATGCGATCGCCCGAGCGGGCCAGCACGACGCCCGCGGCCACGATGACCGCGGACATCAGGACGAACAGGCCCAGGTAGTAGATGAGGTCGGCGTTCAACGCGGCTCCATGGCGCGGTGGGACAGGGGCGGGATCGGGCGGCGACCCGAATCGTATGCGAGGCGCCGGCCGGACGCTGGCCTCCGCCGGACGCGCCGACCGCGAGCTGGGTCGTCAGGCGCGGCCTGTGGCCTCCGGTCCCTGCATCCCGGCGCCGACCGGCAGGGCACCCTCGAAGCTCCGGCCGCGCTCGGCCCGCACGAACACCGTCTGGCCGCGCACCAGCTCGAGGCGCTCAGCCTCGAGCGGCGAGATCTGGGCCCAGAAGCGCAGACCGTCCTCGCGCCGCAGCTCGACCCGCACCTCGAAGCCGAGGTAGACGACGCGTTCGACGAGTGCCGGCCGGCCGCCGTCGCGGGGATCGATGGCCAAATCCAGGTCGTGCGGCCGGACGTAGCGGTCGTCGAGTCGGTTGACGGGACCGATGAAGCTCATGACGAACTCGGAAGCGGGCTCTTCGTAGAGCTCGCGCGCCGAGCCCTGCTGCTCGATGCGGCCGTCGTCCATGACCACGATGTGGTCAGCCACGTCCATCGCCTCCTCCTGGTCGTGGGTCACGAAGACGGTGGTGACATGCGCCTCGTCGTGCAGCCGCCGCAGCCAGGTGCGCAGCTCCTTGCGCACCCGCGCGTCGAGGGCTCCGAAGGGCTCGTCGAGCAGCAGCACCTCCGGCTCGATCGCGAGCGCGCGCGCGAGGGCCATGCGCTGGCGCTGACCGCCGGAGAGCTGGGATGGGTAGCGATCGGCCAGGTGCGCGATCTGGACCAGCTGCAGGAGCTCCGTCACCACCCGCTGGACCTCGGACCGCGGGCGCTTGCGGATGGTCAGGCCGAAGGCCACGTTGTCCCACACGGTCATGTGCTTGAAGGGTGCGTAGTGCTGGAAGACGAAGCCGATGCCGCGATCCTGCGGGGGCACGCGAGTAACATCGCGGTCACCGATGTGGACGCTGCCACGGTCAGGCAGGTCCAGGCCCGCGATGATGCGCAGCAGCGTGGTCTTGCCGCTGCCGCTGGGTCCGAGCAAGGCGGTCAGCGAGCCATCGGCGACCGTGAGCGAGACGTCGTCGAGGGCGCGAAAGCTGCCGAACTGCTTGGTCAGTCGCTGCACGCTGATGATCATCAGTGGATCCCCTTGTGATGTCGGCCCGCCTGGATGGCGGTCATCGAGAAGAGCACGGCGAGAGCCATCAGGGCGAGGACGATGGAAGCGGTGTAGGCACCGACCAGGTCGAACGCGAGGAAGCGCTCCTCGACGTGGGTGGTGAGCGTCTCGGTGCGGCCGGAGATCTTGCCCGAGACGATAGCTACGGCACCGAACTCGCCGAGGCTGCGGGCGGTGGTCAGGATGACGCCATAGATGACGCCCCAGCGCACCGACGGCAGGGTCACCCGCCAGAAGGTGCGCCAGCGCGAGGCGCCGAGGGTGTAGGCCGCCTGCTCCTGGTCCGTGCCCACCTCGCGCAGGACCGGGATGACCTCGCGCACGACGAAGGGCAGCGACACGAAGAGCGTGGCCAGGATCATGCCGGGCGGGGCGAAGATGACCTGGATGCCCAGGTCGCCGAGCACGCCCCCCAGCCAGCCGGTCTGGCCGTAGACCAGCACCAGCGAGAGGCCGATGATGACCGGCGAGAGCACGAACGGCAGGTCGATGACCACGTTCAGCAGCGAGCGGCCGGGGAACCGCCGGCGCACGATGGCGAGGGCCGCGATGATGCCGAAGATGGTGTTGACGGGCACCGCGATGAGGGTGATCTGGAGGGTCAGCCAGAAAGCCGAGGCGAAGGCCGGTCGCTGCAGCGCAGCCAGCACCGGTTCGAGCCCGTGCTCGAAGGTACGCCAGAAGACCATCAGTACCGGCAGTGCCAACAGCAGCGTCAGGTAGCCCAGGCCGATGGCGCGCAGGGTCAGGCGGGCCGCGTGCGGACCGGCCGCGATCTCGCGGTGTTCCGGCAGGGCCTGGCCCGGACGCGTGGTAGCGAGGCTCATGCGCTCACCGGCTCGTCTTGGCGCGAGATGCGCCGGCGCACGATGTCGAACGCCGTCATCAGCAGCAGCGCGGTCAGCAGCAGTACCACCGAGACGGCGGCTGCCGCACCGGGCTGGTCGGCCTCCACTCGCCCGAAGATGTAGACCGAGGCCAGCTCGGTGCGATAGGGCAGATTGCCGGCGATGAGCACCACCGAGCCGAACTCGCCGATGCTGCGGGCGAAGCCCAGGGCAGCCCCGGTGAGCATGGCCGGCGCCAGGTTGGGCAGCACGATCCGACGCACGATGGTGGGCCCGGAAGCGCCCAGCGAGGCGGCCGCCTCCTCCATCTCGCGATCGATCTCGGCCAGCACCGGCTGCACCGCCCGCACCACGAAGGGCAGGGTGATGAAGAGCAGGGCCAGCGCGATGCCCGCCTGCGAATAGGCCAGGTTGAGGCCGAACGGGCTGTGCGGTCCGTAGAGCGTCAGGAGCGTCAGCCCGGCCACGACCGTGGGCAGCGCGAAGGGCAGGTCGATGACGGCGTTGACGAGGGCCTTGCCGGGGAAGTCATCGCGCACGAGCACCCAGGCCAGGACCGTGCCCATGATCATGTTGATGACCATGACCACGAACGACAGGCTGAGGGTCAGGCGGATGGCCGCGAGGGCCTGCTCCGAGGTGACCGCCATCATGAAGGCATCGAGTCCCTCGGAGACCGACCGCCACAGGATGGCGGCGATGGGGATGAGCACCAGGAGCGCGAGGTAGCCGGCCGCGAGGCCAGGACCCAGCAAACCCTGTCCGTCGTAGCGGCCGAAGGCGGGCCCGTGCCGGGGCGCCGTGCGTGTGGTGCTGGTCACTGGGCGCGTCCCAGCTCCGAGAAGATCTCGGCCACGATACCGCTGTCAGGTTCGAAGAAGCGTGCGCGCGCCGCCTCCCAGCCGCCGAGGTCGGTGATGGTGAAGAGGTCCTCGGGCACGGGATACCGGGCGCTCGCGAGCACCTCGGGCACGACCGGTCGATAGCCCTGCTCGGCGAAGACCCCCTGGGCCTCAGGCGTGTACAGGTAGTCGACGAAGGCGCGTGCGGCCGCAGGGGCGTCACCCGTCAGCGTCACCGCCACCGGGTTCTCGATGAGGATCGTGGAGGAGGGCATCACGTACTCCACCGGCTGGCCGGCACGCTGGGCGAAGATGGCCTCGTTCTCGTAAGAGAGGAGCACGTCGCCCTGGCCCGCGAAGAAGGTGGTCAGGGCCTCCCGGGCGCTGCGGTCCATGACCGAGGTGTTGGCGATGAGCTGCGCCAGGTAGTCCCGGGCCTCATCTTCGCTGTGGCCGGCCGCGAGTCGGGCGCCGTAGGCAGCGAGCAGGTTCCACTGGGCCCCGCCGGAGGTGAAGGGGTTGGGCATGATGACATCGAGGTCATCACGCAGCAGGTCCTCCCAATCACCGATGCCCTTGGGATTGCCCGGCCGCACGACGAAGACCACGACACTGTCGCTGACCATGCCGCCGTACTCGTTCTCGTCCCAGTCGGCCGCGACGATGCCGGGTCCGACCAGTCGCTCCACGTCCGGCCACAGGGAGAGAGCCACCACATCGGCAGGCAGGCCGGCCTCCACGGCCCGGCTCTGATCGCCCGAGCCGCTGTACGACTCCTCGAACCCGATCCCGGCGCCGGCCTCGGTGGCCTCGAACATGGGGATGACTACCTCATAGACCCCTCTCGGAGTGCTGTAGGCGGCCAGCGTCACGACCTCGTCCTGGGCCAGGCCCGAGGCGGGGACCGCGAACCCGGCCGACAGCGCCAGGACGGGGACGAGCGACATGGCCCGCGTCACGAGCGAACGTCGGCCGAGAGCATCGACGATGGGAGACATGCCTGGGACCCCCTCTTCTGTTTCCTACTATTCCTATGTTGTCTATCGGTTCGATAGGATTTGGCGACTATATGCCTGCCCCGGCCGCTCGTCAAGCGCCGGCTGGCAGGCCTCATGGGGCCCGGCCGGCGGCGCGTCTCGTTGGCCCCTGCAGGCAGCCGTGGCAGAATCATCAGTACGCGCCCGGACGCGGTCCGAAGACCTCGGTGGCGGCGGGCGCACCCAACAAGGAGAGCGACCATGGACCTGATCCGCACCCTCGCCCCACAGCGCACCGCGCACGCCCACTGCGACATTCCCTGCGGCATCTACGATCCCGCCCAGGCGCGCATCGAGGCCGAGTCCTGCTATCGCATCGTGGAGAAGTACCTGGCCTCGGACGACGACGTCTTCCGCACCCGCTGCATCATCGTCAAGGAGGAGCGCGCCGAGCTGGTCAAGCACCACATCGACGTCCTCTGGCACGACTATTTCAAGCCCGAGCACGTGGAGAAGTACCCCAACCTCCACGACACCTGCTGGAAGGCAGCCAAGGCCGCCTCGGACGTGAAGCACAGCGTCGACCTCGACGATGCCAAGAAGCTGCTCGCGCTCATCGACCAGATCGATGACATGTGGAAGGGCACCGGCGGACCCGACAAGACCCGGATGTAGCCCGGTCCTGCCGAGGATGGCCACGACCCGCCCGGGTGACTGGGCGGGTCGTGGCCGTTCCAGAGGAGGCGAGCCGCCAGAGATGCTGCGCCGACTGGCCCGTTCATGGGCTGCCCGCGTCGCCATAGAGGGCGACTCCATGGACCCCACGCTGCAGCCGGGCGACTGGCTCCTGTGCGACCCCGCGGCCTACGCCGAGCGCCCGCCGCGCGCCGGTGAGCTGGTGCTCGTGCCCGACCCACGCGATGCCGCTCGCCTGCTGGTCAAGCGGGTGGCTGAAGTCCACGACGGTGGACGAGAGCTGTGGCTCAGTGGCGACGATCCGGCGCGATCCACGGATTCACGGACCTTCGGATCGGTCGAAGCGGGGCGCGTAGAAGGGCGCCCCTGGTTCCGCTACTGGCCCGTCCGCCGGATGGGACGCGTGGGCTGATCAGGCCCCGATGATGTCGCCCATCACCGCGATGTGGTCGAGATCGCGGGGCAGGAAGTCCTGCAACAACAGGCGGTCGATGCCGGTGGCCTCGTACTCGGCGATCCGCTCACGGGCCCATTCCGGCGTCCCCAGTACCCAGCGGTCCCGACGGGCCTCCAGCCACTCGGTGGCGCCGTCATCGTCATCACCGAAGATGGAGATCTGGCGCCCGGTCCGGGCGGCCACGTCAGCCTCGTCTCGACCCACCAGCACCCCGGCCATGACCGAACGCGTCAGCGTCTCCGGGTCGCGCCCGAGCTTCTCGCAGGCGGCGTCGAGGCGGCCCATGATCTCGCGCACCTCGGCCGGGTTGGAGGAGCTGATGTTGTACTCATCGGCGTACTGTGCCCCCAGGCGGCAGGAGCGGGGCTTGCCCACGCCACCGACGACGATGTTGGGCCGTGGCCGGCGTGGCCGGAAGAGCGTGTCACGCACCTGGTAGTGCTGGCCCTCGTATGACCAGCCATCTGGCTCATCCCAGAGACCCTTGATGATGGCCAGCTCCTCTTCCATGCGGTCGACCCGCTCGACCGTGTCCGGATAGGGGATGCCGAGCGCAGCGTGCTCCTCGTCGTTCCAGCCGGCCCCGACTCCCATCTCGATGGTGCGATCCCCGGCCATCTCGATGACGGTGGCCACGACCTTGGCGTACGAGCCGGGGATGCGGAAGGTGACCGGCGAGACCATCGAGCCGAGCCCGATGCCGCTGGTGTCGCGAGCGAGCCCGGCCAGCGTCGTCCAGCAGTCGGTCGCGGGCAAGCCTTCCTCGCCCGGGAAGCTCGAGTAGTGGTCGGAGCGGAAGTAGGTCTCGAAGCCCGCGGCCTTGGCGGCGTTCGCCGCATCGAGGATGTCCTGGTAGCTGTAGCCCTGCTGGGGCTCGGTCATGAGTGCGAAACGCATGGGCTGGTCTCCTGGGGAAGCGCTGGAGACCCAATCATGCCTCACCGGCACCGGACCGGCGGGCGCTACGATGCGCGGATGCCGATCCCTCTCCTCCAGCCCATCCCACCGGGCCTGCAGGCGCCCGGCACCGACGGTGCGACGTTCGAGCGGGTGGCGAGCGTGGCCGACCTGCCGCCCGGTGCGATGACGCGCGTGTCACGCGGCGACCTCGATGTCCTCATCGCCCACACTCCGGCGGGTCTGGTCGCGGTGGACGATCGCTGCCCGCACATGGCGGCGCCCTTCTCGGCTGGCCGGCTTGACGGCTGCACCCTCCACTGCCCCCTGCACCGGGGCACGTTCGATACCCGCGACGGGGAGGTGCTGAGCTTCCCGACCACTGGCGGCCTGACCGCCGAGGGCGAGTATCGACCCACCTGGTTCCCCCCGGGCGGCCAGCCCAAGGCGGCGCTGCCGCCAGGCGATCCCAAGGCCCGCGCGCGTGCCCTCACCCGCGTGCGCCGACTGCGCTACTACCCGCTGCGGATCGTCGACGAGGAGGTGGAGCTGGCGTGGCCGCGATGATCGGCCGGATCCGCCGGCCTGGCTGGCTCCGCTGGCTGCCGATGCTCGCGATGATGGCCCTCATCTTCGTGCTCTCGTCCCAGAGCGGGCTGAAGGTGAGCGAGGATCCGGCCGTAGACAAGCCTTTCCGGGTGACCGGCCACCTGCTGGCCTACGCCCTGCTGGCTGCGGCCACGTTCGTCGGCTCGAGCTGGGGTCGCCGGCCCACATGGCGTGATGCGGCGTTGGCGCTGGCCGTGAGCCTGCTCTACGGCCTCTCCGACGAGCTGCACCAGTCGTTCGTGCCCGATCGCACCGGCCGCCTCGATGACGTCGCCACAGACCTGCTCGGGGCGATCGTGGGCACGAGCCTGGCGTGGCTGGGGCTGCTGCTCGCAGCACGCCGTCGGGAGCATCGCTCGAGAGCGGCACCGGAAGGTCCGGCCTGACGAGGACCCGGGGTCAGTCGACCGCGCGGATACGCGCGCCGGTCACCTCCACGCCCAGCGCCAGCAGGCGCAGGCCGGCCGTCGTGGCCACGGCGTCGTCCACGATGCGTCGGCCGTCCACGACCACATCTCCGCGCATCGTCGGCGCGATGGCAGCCCAGTCGAGCCGACCGAACTCCGGCCACTCCGTGGCCACCACCACGGCGTCCATGCCCGCGCAGGCATGCGCCGCCGAGTCCGCCGTCTTCAGCGCCGCCCCGGGAGACATGCGCTCGAGGGCAGCCGCGCCGCGTCGCAGGGCCAGCGGGTCGTAGACGGTCACGAGGGCGCCGCGCGCGAGCAGCGCGGCACCCAGCCGCAGGGCTGGCGATTCGCGCAAGTCGTCGGTGCCGGCCTTGAAGGTCAGCCCCAGCAGCGCCACCCGCGCACCCTGGAGAGGACGTCCGGTGGCCCGTTCGAGCCCGTCGAGGAGCCAGTCGGCCTGGCTCACGTTGCTCGGCCAGATGGCGTCCAGGAGCGGCGTCTGCACCCCGTAGCTGGCGGCCAGCTCGGGCAGCGCCCGCGCCTGGCTGGGGAAGCAGGAGCCACCGAAACCGGGACCGGGCGAAAGGAAGTTGCGCACGATGCGCTTGTCCAGGCCCATGCCATCGACCACGGCCGCGGCGTCCGCGCCGGTCGCAGCCGTCAGTCGGCTGATCTCGTTGGCGAAGGTGATCTTGGCTGCGAGGAAGACGTTGGAGGCGACCTTGATGGTCTCGGCGCTGGTCAGATCGGTGACCACGACGGGCGCCCCCAGCGGGTCATAGACCGCCTGCAGGCGCCGGGCCAGGTCCGCCCCGGGACCGTCGCCGGCGTGGCCGTCCACCCCGATGACCACGCGATCGGGCGTGAGGAAGTCGGAGACGGCCACGGCCTCGCGCGTGAACTCGGGGTTGTGGGCGATGACCACGTGCGGGTCGATCTCGCGGACCTCGGCGGCGATGCGCCGGGCCGTCCCGGGCAGGAGCGTCGAACGGATGACGACGCGCCGGGGCAGGGTGCGGTCGGCGGCGATGTCGAGCACGGCCCCGCGCACGATGCTGCCATCCCACTCCTCGGCCGCGTCGAGCGTGCCCACGCAGACCACGAGCAGCTCGCTGTCCCGGGTCGCCGCAGCGTCCGTGGCGAACGCCAGCTGGCCCTGTGCCAGGCCCTCCGCCACGAGCGTATCGAGTCCCGGCTCGTGCACCGGCAGCTCGCCGCGGCGCAAGCGTTCGATGCGCTGCTGATCCACGTCGAGGCAGGTGACGTGGTGCCCGATGTGGGCCAGACAGGCGGCGGTGACGAGGCCGACATAGCCGGCTCCGACGATGGACATGCGCATCGAGGGAGCGTACCGGAATCGCGGTGGTGACACCGGGGGTGGTGCGTATGCGCACCGCCGGCGTGGCCAAAGTCGGTGAAGGTACGCTACCGTCACCGCTGATGCGCCGTCCCCAGCCGGCGTTCGGGCTCGTCGCCGTGATGTCGAGCCTGCTCGTCGCTCTCATGCTCACAGCGCCAGCGGGCGCCACGTTCGCGCCGGCCCAGCCTGCGGCCGCCCCTGTCCTGGCAGCCGCGAGCGACAAGTGCACCAAGTGGCGGGGGCAATACTCGCCACCCACCAAGATCCGCGTGCTGCGGACGTGGAAGACGAAGCCGGCGGACGAGGTCAAGGGCACGGTCGTGACGGTGCCCTTCGACGAGTACGTGGCCACCGTCATGGCCGCCGAGTGGCCGGAGTACTACCCGCTCGAAACGCTCAAGGCCGGTGCCATCGCCACCAAGCAGTTCGCCTGGTACTACATCCTTCAGCCACGCGGCGGGACCAAGTGGGTCGATGGCGAGCAGGTCTGCTACGACGTCGTCGACAACACCAACGACCAGTGGTATCGGCCAGAGAAGTTCGGACCGGGCACCGACCGCTGGCCAGCCGAAGGATCGGCCATCCGTGCCGCCATGGATGCCACGTGGGGCCTGTCGCTGCGCAAGATCAACTGGCGCACGGCGGCCAGCCGCTTCTTCCTCACCGGCTACCGCGACGGCTCATCCTCCGCTGCCTGCGGGCAGGACGCCACCGGCTGGCGGCTGTATCACAACAGCACGCGGAAATGCGGCCAGGCCGGATGGACCTTCCGCCAGATCGTGCGCAAGTACCTCGGCCCCAACGTGGAGATCGTGGATCCGGGTGCCTGGAACGTGATCGGCTCCCAGCACGGGGACGTGCGCCTGGTCGAGATCCGGGCGAACGTGCGCGCGCCGCGAGTGTGGACCCCCGGACGCCGGCCTCCCGAACCGGGCTCGCTCATGGGCATCACCGTCGGGAAGGCCAACCTCGTGGCCATGGACACCGCTGACATGGACGGCGACGGACGTGACGACCTCGTCTGGCTCAACGACGATGACGGGACCGCACGCCTGAAGGTCGCGCTGAGTGATGGTGTCAACTACCGGGCGCCGGAGATCTGGTGGGCTGGTGATGCCACTGTGCCTCTGCGCGGCGCACGGCTGCTTACGGGTGACTTCCATGCTGACGGCCGCGAGGACGTGGCCATCGTCGGCCGCGGCCCGGGTGGGACCACGCGCATGAGCGTGCTTCGGCGCAAGCCCTACGGCGCAGCCAAAGCCTTCGCCGACCCGGAGGTGTGGTGGCAGGGTGGTGAGGCGTATGACCAGGTCGTCTCCATCTGGACCGCCGACCTCTCGGGTGACGGGCGCTCGGACATCGTGGTGCGCCAGCATCCTCCGGCCGGAGGGGTGAGGGTCAAGACCGGTATCAGCGTGGCCGGCGCGCCAGCCGGCAGCAAGATCCAGCGCTACCGGGGACGCTGGTACGCCAAGAGCGCAAAGCCGACCAAGGTGCGCCTGGTCGTGGGCGATGCCAATCGCGACGGACGAGATGACGTGGTGGCGCTCGTGGCAGCCAAGGGTGGCGCGCAGGTCTGGCGGTTGCAGGGCAAGAACCTCGGCGGTCTTACACCCCACCGCCTGTGGACCTTCCCCAGGTCCGACCGGGTGGCCGTCAAGTCGACGCGCATGGAGCTCTCTGACATCGACTTCGACGGGCTGGCCGACGTGGTCCTGTTCAGCGCCGAGGACGCGCGTACCCGCGTGCGCACGTACCGCACACGCTACGGCAGGCTCGTGCGCGGCCCGTCCTGGAGCGTGGGCCTGCCCTGGACGAAGATCCGGCCCTACTAGACAGCCGTGCTGGGCCTGGCGCCGGAGCGCGTCAGGCGCGTTCCTGCCACGTCTTCCAGGTCTCCTCGTCGACCCCCATCGTGAGTTCCGAGCCGTAGCGCACGAGCGGCAACCGCAGCAGGCCCGGGTCCGCCGCGACCCGCTCGATGACCTCCGCCTCGCCCATCGTCAGGTAGCCGAGCCCGCCTCGCTGGTAGGCCTTGGAGCGCTCGTCGAGGAGGGCGTGGGCGCCGAATCTCTGGGCGAAGCGCTTGAGCTCGCCGGCTGCGGGAGGACGCTTCTTGAGGTCGACGAAGCTGATGGGCATGCGGCGCTCCTTGAAGAAGCGCTGGGCGCGGCGCGTGGCCTGCGAGTCAGCCCGCCCGAAGACCTGGATGACCGGAACGCCGCCCGCCGCGGCCATGGCTAGGCCAGGCCGCCCGCGGCGTCCTTGCGGGGTCGGCCGCGGCGCGATCGGCGGGCGGGTGTCATGAGCCCGAAGTAGAAGCCGTCGGGCGACTTCTTGACGGCGATCTCCACCCCTGCCAGCTTGGCTGCCCGCAGGAGCTGGGCACGCACCGTGGCGGGCTTCTCGTCCTTGGCCAGGACCGCCTCGTAGACGATCGACGCATCGTTGATGCGTTTCATACGGTTGACCAGCGCCTGCTGTTCGGGACTCACTGGACGCCCGCGCCGCTTGGGCTGGGGCGGCTTGTCCATGAGCTCTGCGTCGACCTTCTTGTACTTGGGCATGGTCGGAAGTGTAGCCCCCGCGGTCACGCTGCTAGGCTCGGTCCAGAGATGCGGGAGAGACGTTCGCTTCGTGCCCTGGGCCTGGCTGCCGTGCTGCTGCTGTGGGCGTCGATCCCGGTCGCGGCCCACACGCTCGGTGGCGACGTCGACGCACCGTTGCCCTTCTGGGCCTATCTGGCCGGAGCCGCCGTGGCGGTGGCCCTCTCGTTCGCCTTCGCGGCGCTGGGTGACGATCGCCCAGAGCCAGAGCTGCCGCCCGCCCGGGAGCGCATCGTCTGGCACCCCGTCCGCCGCCTGCTGCGCGCGACCGGCCTGCTGGCCTGGGCCTGGGTCGTGGCCCAGGCCATCGTCGGCGGCACCAGCGATGCGGAGGTGGGACCGCTGTTGCTGTGGGTCTTCGGCTGGGTCGGCCTGGCGCTGGTGAGCGCTCTCGTGGGGCCGGCCTGGGCGTGGCTCGATCCCTTCAGCACCATCTACGACCTGCTCGCGCTGGTCCTGCGACCGACCGGCCTGCATCTCCCCGGGCGGGCGCCCTGGCGTCGCCGCGTGAGCGTGTGGCCGGCGGTCATCGCCCTGGTCGTCTTCGTCTGGCTGGAGCTGGTGGGCCGGATCGAGGACACGCGGACGCTCGGCGCGGTCCTCGTGGCCTACACCCTGGTCACGCTCGTCGGCATGGCCTGGTACGGACGTGACCGCTGGCGGGAGCACGGGGAGGCTTTCAGCGTCTGGTTCGGGCTGTTGGGCCGTCTCGCTCCCTGGGGTCTGACAGGCCGGCGCGAGGACGGGGTGGTCGCACACCGCGGCTTCGGCCAGGCCCTTGCCGACGCTCCGTGGGGGCGGGGCTCGCTGGCGCTGGTGGCCATCGGCGCCGGGTCCGTGATCTGGGATGGCCTGAGCCAGACGAGCACCTGGTACGAGCTCGTCGGACGGCCGCACGTGGTGGTCGAGTCGGCCCTTCTCCTGGGCTTCCTGGGACTGCTCGTTACCCTCGTGCTACGGGTGGCTGAGCGCGTCGGCCCCGGAGCCATGGGCGCCGGCCTGGTACCGGTGACGGTGGGCTACCTCGTCGCCCACTACCTGACCTACCTGCTCACCGAAGGCCAGCGCTTGCTGACCGCGATCTCTGATCCGCTGCAGCAGGGCTGGGACCTCTTCGGTACGGTCGCCTTCGAGCCGCGCACCGACTTCATCTCGAGCTCGCTGCTGTGGACGCTGCAGGTCGGCGCGGTCGTGCTCGGCCATGTGGCCGGGGCCTGGCTGGGGCACGCCGCGGTGCGCCACGAACGCCGGGCGGGACGGCAGGTCAGCCAGTGGCCGCTGGCGCTGCTCATGATCGGTATGACGGTGCTGGCCCTGTGGTCGCTGGGCCAGAACCTGGTGTTCGTGGCGGAGCCGGTGGCAGCCGGCGCGTGAGCGGCGCATGAGGGCCGATGAGCCGAGCCGGGATGAGATCGTGCGACTCGACTTCGAGGTCGACGCGAGCCTGACCCTGGCCGAGCTGGGCGAGGGGCCGCGCGACCCGACCGTGCGCTTCGAGCAGGGCGCGGTCTGGCGAGCCCTGCGCACACCGGCCGGTCTGGCCACCACGCGGATCGCCCGGTCGGCTCACGGCTGGCGCCTGACCAGCTGGGGTCCCGGTGCGGACCTGGCCCTGGCGGCGGTGCCACGCCTGCTCGGTGCGGAGGATGACCCTGGTGCGCTGGTGCTGCCCCCCGGCCGACTGCGGGAGCTGGCCAGACGGTTCGCCGGCCTCCGCTTTGGTCGGACCGACGCGGTCTGGCCCGCCGTCCTGGTCGCCGTGTGCGGCCAGAAGGTGACCGCAGCCCAGGCGCATCGGGCCTACTACGGCGTCCTGCGCAGGTGGGGCGAGCGCGCCCCCGGTCCACGCCACCTGCTCGTCCCGCCCGCCGTGGAGGTCATCGCTGCCCGGCCCTACTACGAGCTGCACTCGCTGGGGCTGGAGCGGCGGCGGGCGCTCACGCTCATCCGCGCCGCGCGCGAGCTGTCGGCCCGTGGTCCTGCCGCCGGCTCGGCGGAGGCACAGCTGGTGCGCCTGGCGAGGATCCCCGGGATCGGCCCCTGGACGATGGCCGAGGTCGCGCGGCGGGCCACGGGCGATCCCGATGCGGTCAGCGTCGGTGATTTCCACATCCCGAACATCGTGTGCTGGGCCCTCGCGGGTGAGCCCCGCGGTGACGATGCCCGCATGCTCGAGCTGCTGGAGCCGTACCGTGGTCAGCGGGCCCGCGTGGTGCGCCTGCTGGAGTCGGCCGGGATCCGGGCACCGAGGTATGGCCCACGTCTCGAGCCGCAGCGCATCGAGCACCTGTAGGCAGGGCCGCGCTACACGGACCCGACCCCGGAGCAGCTGGCCGCCGCGCGGCGCGGCGTGGCGCTCGAGGCCTCGCTGATCGGGCCAGAGACGGCGGCGCAGCTGGTGCGCGTGGACGAATAGCCAGGGAGGCGCGGGTGGCACCGGGCCGAGCCCCCGACCGCGAATGGCTGCGATACGCTAGCGACGACGTGCACGAGAGCCGTGTGCCCGGGGCCCGGATCGCGCTAGCCTCGCCGAAGAGATGGAGGACCACATGGAAACCGTCAACAAGCGACCGTTCGGTGTGCTCGTCCTGGGTGCACTGGCCATCGCCATCGCCATCATCCGGCTGCTCGTGGGACTGCAGCTGCTGGGCGTGGGCATCTTCGGTGACGACAAGTGGGATGGCAGCGGCGTCATCTGGGTCGGGCTCGTGGCCCTTGTCATCGGCGCGATCTACCTGGCCGTAGGCTGGGCCCTGTGGTCGATGCGGCCGTGGGCCCTGCTCTTCACCATGATCATGGCCGTCTTCGGCCTCGTTGACGCGATGTTCGTGCTCATCAGCACCAGCAACGTGGCCTATGGCCTGGCCGCCGCCGCCATCCCGGCCCTCCTGCTCTGGTACTGCAGCCGCGAGGACATCCGCGCCGAGTTCATCGCCGCCGACGAGTACGACGCGGAGGCGCCGTCCGCCGAGTAGCGGTACTTGGAAGGGACCACCACGCCGCATGGGGACCGGGCGGAGCAGCCCGGTCCCGGTCGACCGGAGAGGTCGCACGGGGGCAGGTTGATGTACGACGTCATCGTGGTCGGTGTCGGCGGCATGGGCAGCGCGGCGCTGGCCGAGTTGGCCCGGCGTGGCGCGCGAGTGCTGGGCCTCGATCGAGCCGGCATCCCCAACGACCAGGGCTCGTCACACGGCGTCAACCGCATCATCCGGCTGGCCTACGCGGAGGATCCTCGCTACGTGCCACTCCTGCGCCGCGCCTACGAGCGGTGGCGCGAGCTGGAGCGGGCCCTGGGCGAGCCCATCCTCATCACGACCGGCGGCCTGGACATGGGCCTGCCGACGAGCACGGTCGTGTCCGGCTCGCTCGCCTCGGCGCAAGCCCACGACCTGCCCCACGAGCTGCTGCAGGCCGGCGCGATCCGTCGTCGGTTCCCGGGCTTCGCTCTGCCGGACGACATCGTGGCCGTCTACCAGCCCGATGGCGGCTTCGTGCTCTCCGAACGCGCCATCGCCGGCCACGCCCGCCTGGCGCTCGACGCGGGTGCGGACCTGCATGGCCACGAACCGGTCGTCGAGTGGGCAGCGCCCGACGCCGGCGTGGTGGTGCGCACCGCCGTCGCCGAGTACCGTGCCCGGCACATGATCGTCAGCGCGGGCGCCTGGGTCGGGAAGCTGCTGCCGTCGCTGGCGCCAGTGGCGGTACCCGAGCGCCAGGTCCTGCTGTGGGCCGCCACCTCCCAGCCGGAGCACTTCACGCCCGCCGCACTGCCCGTGTTCATCCTCGAGGTGGAGGAGGGCACCTTCTACGGCTTCCCCGAGTACGGCATCCCCGGCCTCAAGATCGGGCGCATGCACCATCGGCGCGAGGTCATCGATCCCGACACCTGGGATCGCACGCTGATCGAGCCCGAGGACGTGGCCGTCCTGCGGGCGGCGACGTCACGCTACCTGCCCGGGGCCGACGGTCCGACCCTTACGCTCAAGACCTGCCTGTTCACCAACACACCCGACGAGCACTTCATCATCGACGCCCTGCCGGGCGTGCCGGCCGTGACCGTCGTCTCCCCCTGCAGCGGGCACGGCTACAAGTTCGCCTCGGTGATGGGCGAGATCGCGGCCGATCTGGCGCTCGACGGCGGGACCGCCCACGACATCGAGATGTTCCGCCTTGACCGCTTCACAGAGGTATCGACATGAGCCGCACCGTCGTCTGCTTCGGCGACTCCAACACCTATGGCGCCAACCCCTCCCAGCCGGGCCGACATCCCCGCGAGGTCCGCTGGCCGCGCGTGATGGAGCGAGCCCTGGGAGACGGATACGAGGTCATCGAGGAAGGTCTCAACGGCCGCTGCACCGTGTGGGAGACACCCATCGAGCGGGGCCGCAATGGCCTCGACTACCTCTACCCCTGCCTGCTCTCCCACGCGCCCGTGGACCTCGTGATCATCATGCTCGGGACCAACGACCTCAAGAGCGTCTATCGCAACACCGCCGCCGACATCACCTGCGGCGCCGCCCGCCTCGTGGACGAGGCCAAGAGCTCGCTGGCAGGGCCCGACGGGACCCCGCCGCGGGTGGTGCTGGTAGCACCGGTGCCCGTCGGGCCGCTGACCGCCCAGAGCGAGATGTGGGGCCTCGGGGCAGCCGTGGAGACATCGCGCCAGCTGGCCGGTCTCTATCGCATCGCCGCGCAGGACCATGGCGCGGCCTTCTTCGACGCGGGATCGGTGGCGCAGGTCAGCCCGGATGACGGCGTCCACCTCGACGCCGCCGCTTGCGCCAGCCTGGGCCAGGCCCTTGCCGAGGTGGTGCGCACGAGCCTGGAAGGGGTATGAGCACGTGGTCGACAGCGGTCGAGGACGTGGCCTCTGACGCTGTGGCCGCACGCGAGGGCAGCCTGGCGCGACTGGCGGACGAGCGCTGGGACGTGCTCATCGTGGGCGGCGGCATCGTCGGCTCGGGGGCGCTGCTCGACGCGACCTCGCGCGGCCTGAAGGCGGCACTCGTCGAACAGGACGACCTTGCGGTCGGCACCTCCTCGCGGTCCTCGCGCCTCATCCATGGTGGCCTGCGCTACCTCGAGGACCTGCGCCTCGGCCTGGTGCGGGAAGCGTTGGCGGAGCGGTCCCGGCTGCTGCGCCTGGCTCCCCACCTGGTACGACTCGAGCGTTTCCTCTTCCCGGTCTACGGCCGGCCGCTGGTCGACCGCGTCTACATGGGTCTGGGCCTGACCCTGTACGACCTCCTGGGTGCGGCTCGTGACGGCGGGCGCGCCCACCACCTGGACGCGAAGGCGGTGGCCCGGTCCATCCCGGACATAAGACGCGACCGGCTGCGCGGCGGCGTCACCTACAGCGACGGGGTCGAGGACGATGCCCGCTTCAGCCTGGTGGTCGCCCTCACGGCCATCGCGCAGGGAGCGACGGTGGCGACCCGGGCTCGTGCGACCGGTCTGCTCGCCGACGCCCACGGAACGGTCGTCGGGGTCGCGCTGGAGGACCGGCTGGGCGGGGCGCGCTTCGATATCCAGGCACGGCACGTGATCGATGCCACCGGCGTGTGGATGGGTCACCCCGAGCTGGCGCTGGACGACTCGTCGCTGCGGCTCGTGCCCAGCCGCGGCACACACCTCGTCTTCCCCGGGAGCGGTTGCGGCTCGAGATGGGCCTGACCCTGCGCGTCCCTGGTCGTGTCGTCTTCGTCATCCCCTATGGCCACTCCTGGCTGGCCGGGACCACGGATGTGCCCGACGACGGCCCACCGGCGCGCCCGGTGCCGACCAACGATGAGGTCACGGCCATCCTCGACAACGTCAATGCCGTGCTCGATGTCGACCTCACGCGTGCCGATGCGGTAGGCGCCTTCGCCGGCCTGCGCCCGCTCGTGGGCATGCCCGGCGGCGACAGCGCTCGGGTGAGCCGCGAGCACACCGTGCGGCGCGAGGCCGACGGCCTGGTGCGTGTGTCGGGCGGCAAGTACACCACCTATCGGCTGATGGCTCGGGATGTGGTCGATGCCGCGCTCGAGGACGAGGCGTCGCGGCCGCCGCAGCCGGACGGCCGAGCTGCCGCTACTGGGCGCGGCCCCGCCCGAGCGACTGGATCAGCTGGCGAGGGAGATCGCCCGTGACGCCGGCCTGGACCCCGACCGGGCGAGGGCCCTCGTTGGCCGCCACGGGACGCGCGCGGCCGCGGTGGTCGCCCTCGGTCGGGAGGCGGACCTGCTGCGCCCACTGGCCGAGGACCGCAGCGAGCTGGAGGCCGAGGTGGCCTGGGCCGTGGAGCAGGAGCTCGCGCTCGATCTCGACGACATCCTCTCGCGGCGGCTGCGCCTGTCGATGTCCCAGGCCGACCGAGGCGCCTCGGTCGCGCCCCGGGTCGCTGCCATCGCGGGCGCCCGCCTGGGCTGGGATAGCCAGCGCCAGGCCAGCGAGGTGGCGCGCTTCCTCGCTGATGCCCATCGCGAGTACGACGTGCCCGGGCTGGAGGCCGGGCCCACAGGAGGACCCGCATATGGCGGCTGATCACATCCTCGCGCTCGACCAGGGCACGACCTCGTCGCGGGCCATCGTCTTCGACCGCGCGGGCACGATGGTCGGCCTGGCCCAGCAGGAGTACCCCCAGGGCTATCCCTCGCCGGGGCACGTGACCCACGATCCCGAGGACATCTGGTCGAGCCAGCTGGCGACGGCGCGGGAGGCGATCGCAGCGGTACCCGGCGGCGTGGCCTCGATGGCGGCGCTGGGCATCACCAATCAACGCGAGACGACCGTGGTCTGGGACCGTGCCAGCGGCGAGGCGGTGGCGCCCGCGATCGTGTGGCAAAGCCGGGTCACTGCCGAACGCTGCGCTGCCCTGCGCGCCGCGGGCCACGAGGAGCGGGTGCGAGCGCTGACGGGACTGCCCATCGACGCCTACTTCAGCGGCCCCAAGGTCGCCCACATCCTCGATGGGACGCCCGGCCTGCGGGCGCGGGCGGAGGCGGGCGAGCTGGCCTTCGGGACCGTCGACAGCTTCCTCGCCTGGCGCCTCACCGGCGGACGCGTCCACGTCACCGACGTCTCCAACGCCAGCCGCACGCTGCTCTTCGACATCGGTGCCCGCCACTGGGACCCGTGGCTATGCGAGCTGATGGGCGTGCCCATGGCCATGCTGCCCGAGGTCCGGCCCTCCTCGGCCATGCTGGGCGAGACCGAGCCCGGGCTGCTGGGTCGCTCGCTGCCCATCGCGGGCATGGCCGGCGACCAGATGGCCGCCACCTTCGGGCAGGCCTGCCACACCCCGGGCATGGCCAAGACCACCTACGGCACCGGTGCCTTCGCCCTGCGCCACACCGGCTCGCTGCCCGTGGCCTCGAGCCATGGCCTGCTGTCCACGCTGCTGTGGCAGCTGGGCGACGGCGGGCCGGTCAGCTACGCGCTCGAGGGCGCGGTCTTCGTGGCCGGGGCCGCGGTGGGCTGGCTGCGCGACGGACTCCGGGCCATCGCCACCAGCGCCGAGGTCGAGCGCCTCGCGGGCGGCGGCGACCGCGACAAGGGCGTCCTGCTCGTGCCCGCCTTCGTGGGGCTCGGCGCGCCCTGGTGGGATCCCGACGCCCGCGGCGCCATCGTGGGGCTCACGCTCGACGCGGGCATCTCCGACATCGCCCTCGCGGCCGTCGATGCCATGGCCTACCAGGTGGCCGACGTGCTCGAAGCCATGGCCGGTGATGCGGGCCCGGCGGACCAGGTGATGCGGGTCGATGGGGGTGCCGCGGTCAACGACCGCCTGCTGCAGTTCCAGGCTGACCTGCTAGGGCTGCCGGTGGAGCGCCCGCGCGTGACGGAGACGACCGCGTTGGGGGCCGCCTTCCTGGCCGGGCTCGCGACCGGCTTCTGGTCCTCGACCCGAGGAGATCGCTGCCACCTGGCAGCTCGACCGCCGTTTCGAGCCAGCGATGGCGGCATCGGAGCGCGCGAGCCTGCTCGACCGCTGGCACGAGGCCGTGGCGCGCGTGCGCAGCCGGCCCGGCCCCGCTTGATCCCGGAGTTCGGCGACCAGGCCGCCGGCGCAAGCCGACAACGCCTGTTGTCTATTACGATATTCGCTTGACGATGCTGTAGCGCTCCGGACAATCGCGTTGACATGGGAGCCCGAGGAGGCGCTGTGGAGAGCGGGCAACGAGGTGCGCTGGCGACAGGACTGCGGACGCTCGAGCTGCTCGTGACTTCCCACAGCCCGCTGGGCGTCACGGAGATCGCCGCGCGTCTCGATCTGGACAAAGCCAACGTGCACCGCACCCTGGCGGCATTGGTGCGCCTCGGCTACGTGGAGCAGGATGCTGCGACCCGCCGCTACGCTGCGACCGTCAAGGTCGTGGAGCTGGCGCGCTCGGTGCTCGAGACTCGGGACCTGACCGTCGTCGCGGCGCCACACCTGAAATCGTTGTGGGCGGCGACGTCTGAGAACACGCACCTGGCCGTGCTCGCCGGCGACCATGTGGTCTACGTCTCCATGCTTAACGGCACGACCATGCTTTCGGCGAACACGGCCATCGGCCAGTCAGGCCCGCTGCACTGCACCGCGACCGGCAAGTCCATCGTGGCCCACCTGTCGAGGGCCACGTCCGAGGGCCTGATCGCGTCGATCGACTTCGAATCCTTCACTCCTCGCACGCTGACCGACTCGCGAGCCTTCGAGAAAGAGCTGGCCCAGGTCCGTGTGACGGGATATGCGGTGGACGACCGTGAGTACCACCCAGGCGTCCGCTGCGTGGCTGCGCCGGTCTTCGGGATCGGTGGCGTCATGGCCTCGCTCGGCATCTCCGCCCCTGCCGATCGATTGGACAACGAACGGTTGCGCGTCATCGCACCGCTGGTGGTCGACACGGCCGGACGGGTGAGCCGCGAGCTGGGTGGTCCCATTACAAGGATGGCCTCATGAGCAACGTGCGCACGGGCGGGCAAGTCATCGCCGACCATCTGGCCGCCAACGACGTCCCTTACGTGGCGGGCATCCCCGGACATGGCAGCCTGCCCATGGTCGACGCCCTCGCCGAAGTGAGTAAGCCGAGGTTTTTGCAAGTCCGTCACGAGCAGTCGGCGGCCCACCTTGCCGATGCCTACTTCCGGGTGGCGCGCAAGCCGATGGCGGTGATGACGTCGATCGGCCCCGGGGCTGTCAATACCGCGGTCGGCATCGCCACGGCCTATGTGGACTCATCCTCCATGCTCGTCTTCACCGGTGATGTCCACACCTACATGTTCGGGCGCGGCGTGCTGCAGGAGGTCGACCGCAAGGCGTGGGCCGACCTTTCCAGCCTGTTCGAGCCAGTGACCAAGCGGCTGTGGCAGGTGACAAGGGTGGACCAGCTCGCGCGCATCATGCCCCAGGCCTATGCGCTCGCGGCCGGAGGTCGGCCGGGGCCGGTGCTCATCTCGGTGCCCATGGACGTGCAGGCAGACGCAGCCGACGTGCCGGAGGCGCGCGCGGTCGAGCTGCCCGAGCCGCCGGCGCCAGCGGCAACCGCCGTGCGTCAGATCCGGACTGCGCTCGCCGAGGCGAAGCGACCCCTCCTCCTCGCTGGTGGAGGCGTCGTGCAGAGCGGCGCCTCCGCCCGCTTCCGACAGCTCGCCGAGCACCTGGGCCTGCCCGTCGTGGCGACCTACCAGGCCAAGGGCGTGCTGCCGGAGGACCACCCGCTCTACGGACGCTACCCCGGCTCCAAGGGCACTGACACGGGCAACGCGCTGTGCCGGGAAGCCGACGTCATCCTGGCGGTCGGCTGCCGCTTCGCCGACGAAGCCGCATCCTCCTACGTGCCTGGCGTTACGTTCTCGATCCCGCCCACGAAGCTGTACCAAGTCGACATCGACGAGTACGAGATCGGCAAGAACTACCCCGTGGAGCTGGGCGTGCTGGCCGATGCGTCCGCCTTCTGCGAGGCGCTCTGGCGTGAGGTCCAGGAGGAGCCGGCGGATACCCGTACGCGAGCCCACTGGGAAGGGCGCATCGCCGAGCTGGTGGTGCCCTGGAACGCCAAGCTCGCCCCTGGGCGCACGGACCGCTCGCTGCCCTTGCGCATCAGCGCCGTGCTAGACATCGTCCACGATGCCGTGCCGCGCGACACTGATCGTGCTCACCGGCGCCGGCCACAGCCAGGCGCAGTTTCTGCAGGAGTACACGGTCGACGACGCCAGCCAAGTCATCTCGCCAAACGGCTTCAGCACCATGGGCTTCACAGTCCCCGGCGCCATCGAAGCCAAGCTGGCCGCGCCCCATCGGCCCGTCCTGGGATTCGCCGGTGACGGCGACTTCCTGATGACGGTGCAGGAGCTGGCGATGGCTGCCCAATATGGGCTCGACGTCATCTACGTTGTGGTCGACAACGCCGGCTGGCAATCCATCCGTGACCTGCAGCTCGACGTCTACGGCGAGGAGCGCGGCTTCGCGGCCGAGTTCCGCCGGCCCGACGGCGAAACCATCAGCCCGGATCTGGTCATGGTCGCCAGGGGGTTCGGGGTGCAGGCAGAGGAGGCGACCGACGAACAGGCGCTCAAGGGCGCGATCGGAAGGGCGCTCGCCACCGGTGGACCGACGGTCATCGTCGTGCCCGTCCGACGCGAGTTCCCGGAGTCAGCCGGCCCGACCAGTGGCTGGGCCTGGACGTCCCGGTCCCGGCCTCATTGGCCAAGCGCCGCAAGGCCTACGAAAGGGAGGTGGCACCGGTCCGACGAGACGCTGTGAGGCATAGCTGACTTGAAGGGACGTCCTTGGGAGAACGTCAACAGGAGGAGGTAGGAGATGAAGCTCAGTTCCATGTGGCGCCGTGGTTCGTGTCCGTCACGAGCCTGGCGCTGGTGGCAGCGGCCATGCGCAGCCGTGGTCGCCGCCCAGGATGACGACAACCAAGTCGTCGTCATGACCTACTTTGGTGCGGAGCTCGGTGAGGCCGCACTGAAGGACTTGCTCGCCGCCTGGGAGCAGGAGTCCGGCAACACCGTCCAGTTCGTACCCGTCGGGCACGAGGATTACAAGACGGGCATCCTGATCCAGCTCGCCGGCGGCAATCCGCCTGACATGCACAGCATCTGGGCCGGCGCAAGGACCCAGTTCCAGGTCGACAACGACATGCTCGCTCCGCTCGACGAGATGTGGGCCGCCAACGACCTCGACAGCCAATTCGGAGCCGGCATGATCGAGTCGGCGGCGACGTACAACGGCCACAAGTACCTGCTGCCGTTCGGCTATCACATCGCGCCGATCTTCTACAACCCCAAGGTCTTCGCCGACAACCGGATCGAATCCCCACGACGTGGACGACTTCAAGGCCACCTGTGGAACACTGAGCGAGGCGGCGTCTTGCCCATCTCGATGGGCTCGGTCAATAGGTGGCCAGCGCAATTCTGGTTCGACTACATCCTCCTGCGCACGGCCGGTCCCGAGTACCCGGCCAAGCTGATGGCCGGGGAGGCTTCCTACACCGACCCCGAGGTCGTTCGCACGCTGGAGCTGTGGGGCGAGCTCATGGACGCCGGCTGCTTCCCTGACGGTGCGACTGCCAACAGCCTCGACTGGACGGATGCCGCCGATCAGCTGATCGCGGGTGACGCGGCCATGAACCTGATGGGCACCTGGTTCACCGGCTATGTCGATGGCAACGGCGCCGTGCCTGTCGAGGACTACGACTTCTTCCAGTTCCCCGTCATCGACGAGGGTGTGCCCTCCGCGGTGGTCGGCCCTGTCGACGGCCTCGCGACCGCGGCCGGCGGCAAGCACACCGCTGCCGCCCAGGACCTGCTCGCGTTCCTGGCACAGCCGGACAGCCAGACGGCGTGGGCCATCGGACAGGGTGCACTGGCACCGAACGTCAACGCCGACACGTCCCAGTTCACGCCGGTCATGGCCAAGGCCGTCCAGGTCGCCGCGGCGGCCGAGACCTTCAACTTCAACTACGACCTGGCCACGCCGCCTGCGCCCAGCGAGGTCGGTCTGGACATGTTCCAGCAGTTCATCAACGACCCGAGCGACATCGAGGGGCTCCTCGCGCGCACGCAGGACGGCGTCGCCGCGGCCTTCGAGAACCAGTAGCAGCGATGGCCGCGTGCCGCAACAGGCATGCGGCCATCGACCACACGATGCCGGGATGATGCTCATCGCCATCCCGGCATCGACCACACCAGCGCGATGATCTCCGACCCCACGAAGAACACCAGGATGGTCGAAATACGAGGATGAGGACAGTCATCATGCGAGGTAGCGCCGCGTGACCAGAGGCAGCCGCCTGTCGCTGTTCGTCATGGCCGCGGGCCCACTGGCCTTCTTCATCGTCTTCGTCATTTGGCCGCTGGCCCAATCGATGTGGTACAGCCTGACCAAGTGGAACGGCCTGTCCGACCCCGAGTTCATCGGGCTGGACAACTTCTCGCGGGCACTGGCTGACCCCAACTTCGTACGCGCGTTCGAGAACACGGCCATCTGGCTCGTCGTGGCCGTGACCGTGCCCACCGTGCTCGGCCTGCTCCTGGCCGTCCTGCTCGATCGACCGTTGCGGGGCAGCCGCTTCTACAAGTCGGCCTTCTACTTGCCCATCACGCTGTCGCTGGTGGTCGTCGGACAGGTCTGGATCTGGATCTATCAGCCGGACTGGGGTCTGCTCAACTCCTTGCTGGGCTCGGCGGGACTGGGTGATCTCAGGCGAGCCTGGCTGGGTGATCCGGGGACCGCGCTCGTCGCGGTCATCGTGGCCTGGTGCTGGCAGCAGACGGCGCTGTCACTGATCCTCTATCTGGCCGCCTTGACGACGGTTCCCAAGGACCTCATCGAAGCGGCCGCCATCGACGGCGCGAACGCCCGGCAGCAGTTCATGCGCATCATCGTGCCGTTGCTGCGGCCGGCTTCCGTAGTGGTCATCACACTGGCAGTCATCAACACGCTCAAGGGCTTCGACATCGTCTTCGTGTTGACCAAGGGCGGCCCGTTCCACATGTCCACGAACCTGGCCATGCTCATGTACGAGGAGACCTTCTTCAAGTACCAGTTGGGCTACGGGGCGGCCATCGCCTCCGCGCTCTTTGCCTTGGCCATCATCATCGTCATCATCTACTTCCGACAGGCTCGCGCCTCGGAGCGACTCTATGGCTAGTGCCGCGCAGGCTCCGAACGGAGGAGCCACGGCCGCTCGTCCTCTCGGTCGCTCGCTCCTGCTCCATGGCTTCATCCTGGCCATGCTCGTCATCTACGCCGCGCCCATCATCGGCGTGGTCCTGACGTCGGTGCAGACCAATGCCGAGATCGCGGCACGCGGCGTATGGCACATCCCCGAGGATGCGTCCCTCCAGAACTTCATCGATGTCTGGACTGACACGCCCACGCCGCGGTACCTGCTCAACAGCTTCCTGGTCACGATCCCGGCCACGTTCCTCTCGGTGCTCGGCGGCGTGCTCCTTGGCTACGTCTTGAGCCACTTCCGCTTCCCCTTCGCTGAGCTGCTCTTCCTCGTGGTCATCGCGGGCATGTTCTTCCCGCCCCAGGCCATGCTCATCCCGCTCTTCCGGATGTTCAACTCGCCGATCGAGGTCCTCGGCTTCCAGATCCTGCCGGCGCTGTACGACACGGTCTACCCGATGATCATCATCCACATGAGTATCGGCCTTGCGATCACGACCCTGCTCATGCGCAACTTCATGAGCGCCCTCCCCTCGGGGTTGCGCGAAGCCGCCATCGTCGACGGCGCCGGCGAGTGGTCGGTGCTCTTCCGCATCATCGTGCCGCTGTCGCTGCCGGCGCTGGCGGTCCTGGCCACGCTGCAGTTCACCTGGATCTGGAACGACTTCCTGTGGCCGCTCGTGCTGACCCGCAGCGAGGAGGCCAAGACCATCATGGCCGGCATCAGTGCGCTGAAGGGCCAGTACAACGTGGCTTGGGCCAACCAGGCGGCGATGGCGGTCATCGCCAGCGTCCCCACCATCGCCATCTTCATCGTCTTCCAGCGCTACTTCATCGCCGGCCTGACCATGGGTTCGGTGAAGGAGTAGCTCGCTACAGTCAGGTCCGTCGTCGCCAGCCAAGGAGGGAATCTCACATGAGCGCCGCCGTCGAACGCATGCGCGTGGCCATCATCGGCCCCGGACGCATCAGCGACCTGCATGCCATCGAGTACGTGCAGTCCCCCTATGCCGAGATCGCGGCGGTGTGCAAGCCGGACACCGAGGGTGCCCTCGTGCGGGCGCGATCGTGGGGCATCGAGCCGGAGAAGGTGTACGCCGACTGGCGTGAGTGCGTGGCCGATGATTCGATCGACGCCTTCGAGGTGCTGCTCCCACACCACATGCACCTCGAGGTCGCGCTGGCGGTCATCGAGGCTGGCAAGCACCTCTCGACGCAGAAGCCGGTCGGCTTCACGGTCGCCGAGTGCTCCCGCTTCGTGGAGGCGGCAGCCACCGCTCAGGCCCAGGGCCAGGTCGTCCGCGTCTTCGAGAACTTCCTCTTCTACCCGCCGGTGTCTCGGCTGGTGCAACTGGTGCGCGAGGGTGAGATCGGCGAGGTGCTCTCCGTACGCCAGATCAGCCGTTCGGGCGATCCGAGCTGCGGTTGGGACGTGCCGGACCGGGCTGCCGCCTGGCGCTTCGATATCGAGCAGAACGGTGGCGGACCCCTTGTCTTCGACGACGGCCTGCACAAGTTCAGCATCTTCTGGGCTCTGCTGGGGGTAGCCGACGAGGTCCACGCGTGGATCGGCTCCACCCAGGTCGAGGGCGGCGCGCTCGACTCCCCGTCGGCGGTGACCATGCGCTGGGCCTCTGGCGCCGTGGGCGTGCTGGAGGTCGTCAACGCCCCCGAACTGCAGGTGCAATCGATCTTCTACTCCCAGGACGACCGGGTCGAAGTCACCGGCTCCAGGGGTGTGGCCTGGGTCAACCGCGGCCACGGCAAGATCCAGGAACTGCCCTCGCTGCAGGTCTATCGCGACGGCGTGACGCGCGATTTCGAGGACATCGCCTCGGAGTGGGACGAGTCCTTCATCCTCGCCACGCGCGACTTCATCGAGGCCGTGCGCGAGGGGCGATCGTCACTGCTCACGGCCGAAGAGCATCGGCAGGTGCTTTCCACCGCGCTGGCCGCCCAGATCTCCGGGCGCGAGGAGCGGGTCGTGCGCCCGGTGGATGTGCCCTAGCCACAGCCAGCCCCGACCGCACCCCGCGGATGACGGGTCTCGCGGCAGGCGGTCCTGCCATCGAGGCGGGACCGGTCTACGGCAGGCGCGCTTCGAGCGCCGCGCGTAGTTCCTCGTCGGCGATGGTCGGGATGTCGAGGACCGCAGCCGCCGCGGGGTGAGTGATGGCGGGCACGATGATCTCGTCGGGCAGGCGCTCGACCGTGCCCTTCATGCACCGGTGTGCGGCCTCGGAGATGGCTCGGAGGGCCTCCCGTGACGCGGCCTGTGGCTGCGCCCGGTGGGTCGGGAAGCCGCCGCCCGGCTCATCGGTGAAGAGCTGGTCGAAGAGCATGCGCAGGTTGACCTCCCCGGCCCAACCCCAGCCCTGGTTGAGGGCCAGCGAGATGACGTTGCCGTCGTTGATGCGGGCGAAGAGGAACGCGTCGAGGGGCGTCAGCAGGTGCCCGCAGAAGACACCCCGGTACTGCATCGCCGCATTCATGAAGCCCTGCCCCGGTGCCGCAACCGCCGACCACCATGTCTACGCGATCGGTGGCCAGCAGCAGGGCGGCGATGAAGCCGGTATGGATGTACTGCAGCTCGGGCGTCTCGCCTTTCTCGGCCATGCCGGCGTTGACGATCTCGAGACCTCGACCGTCGAGGGCCGCCATGATGGCCGCGTGCTTGTCGACGGCGCTGGTCTCGTTGACCACGGCGATGCGCATGAGAGGATCTCCTTCCGGGTGCCGCGGGCCGAGCGATGGATGCCGGCGCCACGCGCCTCGAGGATAGCGCTAGGCTGATTTGGCCATGACCGAAGACAGCGACCAGGCGGCCGACACCCACTGGCCCGACTACTACGCGGTGACTGCCGAGCGGCCTTCATGGATCACCACCCGAACCGCGGCCGACGCCTTCGGCCCAGCCCCGGTCGATCGGCCCTGGTTCGCCGTCGACCTCGGCTGCGGGGCCGGCCGGGACACGCGCGAGCTGCTGCGGCGCGGCTGGCGGGTGCTGGCGACCGACATGACGCCCGCAGGCCCCGAGACCCTCTGGCGGCTCACGCCGGGTGAGGACCGGGAGCGCCTGGAGTCATCGGTCTGCCGCCTGGCCGACTTCGAGATCCCGGTCTGCGACCTGGTCAACGCCAATCTCAGCCTGCCTTTCCAGCCGGTCGATGAGTACGAGGCCACGTGGCCGCGCATCCTCGCGGCTATCCCGCTGGGTGGGCGCTTCAGCGGCATGCTCTTCGGCGATCGTGACCAGTCCGCGGGCGAGGAGGGCATGACCTGTCCGGCGCCGGCGGTCATCCGGGCCCACCTCGACGGCTTCGAGATCGAGCACTGGGACGAACGCGAGGAGGACGGCCAGACGGCCCTCGGCGACGACCATCACTTCCACATCATCGAGGTCGTGGCCGTACGCAGGTCCTTTCCCTCCGACCGCCCCATCAGGTAGCATCCAGCCGATGTCAGACCTCATCCCCCCGGGTCCGCCCGCGGTCCTGCCCAGCTCGCCGCAGGTCGTCCTGTCCGACGACACGCCGGACATCGAGGAGCTCTTCGGCTTTGCCCGGGAGGCCGAGCTGCGGGTGCGGACGCTGCGCATGCTCATCGAGGAGGCGGTGGTCGATGCGCGCGGCGCGCAGACCATCACCCACGAGATCCTCCTGCGGCACCCCGGACAGGCACGTGTGACCACCCGGCGCAGCGCTGAACCACTGAGCAGGGACTATCACGTCTGGCTCAGCGACGGCGAGACCATCACCGCCTACGACGTCCGCTCCAGGGTCGCGAGCATCCGCCCGGTCCGGGGGCGCGTGGCCGGCTCCGATGAACCGGGCCTGCCGCCATTCGCGCGCACCTATCAGCCGCTGACGCAGCTACCCGCCGGTAGCCTGGCCGATGCCTTCGTCCATCCCCATGGGCTGATGCGCAACGTGCTCGTGACCGGGCCACTGGCGGTGCTGGGGGTGCGCATGGTGGCGGGTCGCGAGGCGATCGTGGTGCGATCTCGGCATCCGCGCTCGGTCAAGGTCCTCGTGGACCGACCGGACCGCTCGATCGAGGTCGGGTTCGCGCGCGACTCGGGCTTCGTGCTGTCGCTGACCGAGCGCATCGGCGAGCAGGTCACACGGCAGGCCGAGGTCACGCGCCTCGACCTCGACCCCGACCTCCCGGAGACGGCCTTCGGGCTCCGCCTGCCGGCGGACGTACGCCGCGTCTACTGAACCACACGGCGGCGGTCTCGCGCTGCGACTGGGCGGGCACGGACCCGCTGATGGTCGCCTACCACGACGAGGAGTGGGGTCAGCCGCTGCACGATGAACGGCGGTTGTTCGAGATGCTCTGCCTGGAGGGTGCGCAAGCCGGCCTGGCCTGGTCGACCATCCTTCGCCGGCGTGATGGCTACCGCGCCGCCTACCATGACTTCGATGCCGAGTGGATGGCCGCGCTCGACGACGAGGGTCAGGCGCAGCTCCTCGCCGACCCGCGCATCATCCGCAACCGCGCCAAGGTGCGGGCCTTCCGCCAGAACGCGACCGCGGTCCTGCGCCTGCGTGACGAGCATGGCGGGCTCGATCCCTACCTGTGGGCCTTCGTCGGCGGCGAACCGGTCATCAACGACTTCGTGGCATCCCACGAGGTACCGGCGCGGACGGCCCTCGCGGATGACGTATCGCGCGACCTGCGGCGGCGTGGCTTCGGCTTCGTGGGACCGGTCATCGTCTACGCCCTGCTGCAGTCGGTGGGCGTGGTCAACGATCATCTCGTGAGCTGCTTCCGACACCCCGGTCGCTGAGCGACGGCCGCTCGATGGCCCGGGGACATCGCTACGATGGCCACCTGCAGTCCACCTGCGGCTGCCGGCAAGCGTGGGACACGACGGGGCAGTGATGGGCAAGAAGTCCAAGGCCAGGGGCAAGGACAAGGGCGCCAGGAAGGAACGCAAGCGGGCACTGCTCGCCGCGGCTCGCGCAGCTGCACCCCAGGACGCGGATCTCGACATCACCAGCGCTAGCGCGCCCGACATCCCGACCGAGCCGAGTGGGGGACCACGCGACCAGCGCGCGGATCCGGCGGAGCTGGCCGCGCGCCTGGCCAGCCTGTCGACCGTGCTGCAGCGGCACCTCTCCCGCGCAGACGTGGGCGACGGGCTGACGCGCTCGCGCCTCTCGGCGCTGGCTCTCTTGGTGCTGGGCGGCCCGCGCACGCTGGGTGAGCTGGCCGCGGCCGAGCACGTGCGCCCACCCACGATGACGCGCATGGTGCAGGCCATGGAGTCCGACGGGCTGGTCCAGCGCACGCCCAACCCGCGCGACGGTCGCTCGGTGGTGATCGGTGCCACGGCCGTCGGGATCGAACAGCTCGAGTCGGGTCGGGCGCGGCAGATCGCACCACTGGCGGAGGCCGTCTCCGCGCTCACGCCGGGCGAGCGGGCACGCCTCGAAGAGGCCTCCGACCTGCTTGGTCGCGTCCTGCGCCAGACCACCTGGGAGCCCACGACCGAGGACGCATGACGGTTCCGGCAGCGAGCGGCGCACGGCCCACGCCGAGGACGGACCTGGTCGTCTGGCTGGCCCTCATCGTGGCGCTGGTCGGCCTGTCCCAGACGGGTACGCCGCCGCGCGTGGTCGTGCTCTCCGCGATCGTGGCCGTGGGCACGCTGGCGCTGTCGGTGCGCTGGCGCATGGGGCCGGTGGTCGTGCTCGTGCTGCTCGGCATCGGCCTGGCCCTGCGCATCGTGCCCTCCAGCGGCAGCAGCGACGTCCTGCTGGTGGTCCAGGCTGCTGCGCGCGAGATGCTCGCCGGCGGCAATCCCTACGGGCACGGCTTCGATGCCTCCATCCCGCCCGGCGCGCCCTTCCCCTACGGTCCGCTGGCACTGCTCTGGTACCTGCCCAGCCTGGACCATCCCAAGCGCCTGGAGCTCCTGGCCTCGCTGGTGGTGCTGGTCCTGCTGGCGCTACGCGGGCGGCCACTGGGCCTGGCCGTCTACGCCGTCACGCCGGCCCTGGTGGTGGCAGCCGGCGACGGCTCCAACGACACTTCCGCCGGACTGCTCATCCTGCTGGCCCTGCTCGTGGCCGTGCGCACGCCGGTAGCCGGCGCGGCACTGTTGGCGGTGGCCGTCGCGTTCAAGCCCTACGCCCTGGCCTGGCTTCCGGGATTGCTGGCCTATGGCGGCCTGTTCTGGCCGCTGCTGGCCTTCGCGCTCGCCTCGGCCCTGGCCTGGCTGCCGGTGCTCGTGTCCTACGGCGCCGGACCCATCCTGACCTCGATGCGCGATGCCGAAGGCCTGCACCGGACGCCCTACTACTCGCTGGCCTATGCGCTCGACGCTCGCGACGGGCTGCCCAGGGAGGTTTGGGGCGGGTTGCGACTGGTGGTCGGCTTGGGCCTGGGGCTGGCCAACCTCCTCTTCGTGCGCACCGCCGCCGGCCTCATCCTCGGTGGCACCCTCGTGTTCGCGGCCACCCTCTTCCTCGGTTGGTGGGGCACGTTCGCCTACCTCGCGGCCGTCGCGCCGGTGCTGTGCTGGCATCTCGACGAATGGCTGGGCCTGGGGGGCCAGCGGATCATCTGGCCGGGAGATCCGGTGCAACGGGTCACCGACTGGACGGATCGGCGCTGGCCGGTGCGGTCGCGTGCGGTCCGCGCTGGTGGTCGCGAAACCGCGGCCTCGATAGAATCGTAGGCGTCCGGGCCAGCGTCAGCTCCTATTCGGAATGCCCGTGGCACGGAGGTCTCATGACGGCCCTGGGGATCGGCCTGCTCATCGCCGCCCACCTCGCCGACTACGGCACCTTCCTGGTCATGGTCGTGCGCGGCGGCATGGACACCGAGCTCAACCCGCTGGTCGTGAGGATCGCCACCGAGGGTGGCTTGGCCCTGCTCACGATCGCCAAGTTCTCGACCGTGCTGTTCGTGGCCGCGACCTTCCTCATCGTGGGCCGGACCAGGCCCCGCCTGGCCGCCGCTGTCCTCGCCATCGGCATCCTCGTGGGCGGCTTCGGGGCCTTCTCCAACATCATCAGCTGGTAGCGCGCCGCCGACCGCCCCGCCGGCTCAGAAGTCGGGCTGCTCGGTGCCCAGCTGTGCGACGTCGAGATCGGGTCTGACGCGCCGGACGTAGTCACGGATGGCCCACAGCGAGGTGTTGAAGCCGATGTCCGCCCAGGGTAGGTCGTCGACGGCGTAAGCCTTCACCTCCAGCGTCTCGGGCGAGACGGTCATCTCGCCCCCGGTGATCGCGACCTCGTAGACCACGACCACGACCGAGGCCCGGGGTTGCGGATAGATGCCGACGATGGCGACCGGCTCGACGATCAGACCAGTCTCCTCGCGTGTCTCGCGGAGGGCGCCCTGGACGACCGTCTCGTCGGCCTCGAGGAAGCCGCCCGGCTGGGCCCACGTGCCCACGCCCGGCGGGATGGCCCGCTTGATGAGCACGATCTCGCCACGCTCGGTGATGGGCAGCGTGGTCGCGACCAGGCGCGGGTTGACGTAGGTGATGTGGCCGCAGCCGCGGCAGTGGTAGCGCTGGCGCTCCTCGCCGGGCACAGGCCCGTATTCCAGCTCGTGGCCACAGCGGGAGCAGTGGCGCAGGACCGGGGCCATCCACTCGGGCGCACCGTCGCGGAAGCCATGCAGGGGCAGGCGGGCAGCAGGATCGTCGAGGCGGGTCATGCGGCGATCAGCACCACGAGGATGATGGCTGCCACCGCTGCCAACGAGCCGGCCAGCACCACCACCCACACGACGCGGAAGAGCGCGCGCCCACGGTCCACGTCCCACCAGGCGGCGACGGAGCGAGCGACCCGGACCGTGGCGTCGGCAGTCACCGCCAGCAGGATCGCACCCCCCACCAGTACCGGCAGCTTGACCCAGGGCGAGGACATGGGCGTGCCCAGCTCGAGCGCCGCGATGGCGATGACGCCGCACACGAGCACCACGATGGAGAGATAGATGAAGCTCGACTGCAGCGGCGTGGGTGCCGTCTCGGGCACTCGCTGCGGGACCAACGGGCGCCCGTGCACGTCCAACGGCAGCGGCCGCTCCTGGCGGTCGAGCTGCGGTGCGCCTTCGAGTCGCTCGTCGTCCACGCGGGTCCCCCGGCGTTCGTGGCTACTGGCCCTGGGCCTTGGTGAAGCCGGTCTCGCCCTCGATGATCCGCAGCTTCTGCACATGCGCCCAGGTCATGCGCTGACCGATGCGGGCGAGCAGGCGCAGGATGGCATCGTCGTCGACGGTCCCGCCCTCCGCCACCGGCACGAAGCGGCAGCGCCACCAGGCGACCGTATCGGTGTGCGGATTGCCGGTGGGGTAGACGACGGTGCCGCGCGCGGACATCAGCAGCAGCTTGAACTCAGGCCCGGCGGCATCGTCAAGGGCGCGACCCACGGGCTCCGGATCGCCGTCCATCTCGGTGTAGACGTCGACGCCCACAAGCTGGGTGTTCGGCGGGTCCACCGGGCGCGGCTGCCAGCGTGCCCGCGGTGTGGGCGGCGTGGCGGGGGGGTGGGCCTTGGTCGGATAACGGTGCTCCGGCGCGCGGCCGAGGTTGGCGATGATGGCGTCGGTGAAACCGGAGGTGGAGGTGGCGCGCTCCACGTCCCCGGTCTGGCGCGCCACGTCGAGGGTCACCGCGCCCTGCTCGAGCGTGGCGAAGACCGCGTCCTCGACGGTCCTGGCCGCATCCGTCTCGCCCAGGTGCCTGAGCATCAGCACGGAGCTGAGGATGAGCGCAGTCGGGTTGATGACGTTCTGACCCGCATACTTGGGCGCCGAGCCGTGGACCGCCTCGAAGATGGCCACCTCGTCGCCGTAGTTGCCCGAGGAGGCGAAGCCGAGACCGCCGACGAGGCCGGAAGCGAGGTCGCTGATGATGTCCCCGGCGAGGTTGGTCGTGACGATGACATCGAACTGGGCCGGATCCTTGGCCATCTGGTGGGCCACATTGTCGATGATCAGGTGCTGTGGCTCGATCTCGGGATACTCCGGGGCCATCTCCTCGAAGACTCGCTGAAAGAGCCCCTCGGTCAGCTTGAGGATGTTCGACTTGGTGGCGCAGGTGACCTTGCGGCGACCCTCCCGGCGGGCCAGCTCGAAGGCGTAGCGGACGATCTTCTCCGTGCCCCGGCGGGTGATGATCTTGAGGGCGATGGCGACATCCCGCGAGTCCATGTACTCGATGCCGCCGTAGAGGTCCTCGATGTTCTCGCGCACGACGATGAAGTCGACGCCCTCGCCGTCGTAGCGCGTCGGGACCCCCGGGATCTGCCGGGCCGGTCGCAGGTTGGCATAGGTCTCGAAGAGCTTGCGCAGGGTGACATTGGCCGACTTCTCACCGAAACCGATGGGCGTGGCCAGGGGGCCTTTGAGGACGACGCCCGTGCGGGCGATGGAATCGACCGTCTCCTGAGGCACCCCAGACGTATCGCCCGCACGGAAGACGGCCTCGCCCGCGATCGCTTCTTCCCACTCGATGGCGAGGCCGGTGGCCTCGATGACGCGGCGCGTGGCTTCGGTGATCTCCGGCCCCACTCCATCGCCGGGAATGAGGGTGACGCGGTGGCTCATGGTTCCTCCGAGGACGTGTCTGGTCGATACCTGCGATGGCGGATCGGGGCACCCGCGGTTCGACGCGATCGAAGCGACCAGGCGGGGACCCTCATGAATGCTACACGGGGCCGTGCGAGACAAGCTGTCGGCCTGACCGCGATACTGCGTGTGTGAGACGAGCATGGGCGATGCCTGCCATCCAGCTTGCCCTCCTGGCCTGTCTGGCCTGGCCACACAGCAGCGTGGCCCAGACGATCGAGCCCGACACGGCCGGTGCGGACCTGCCCCTCACGGCGCTTTCAGCCGCCTACGCGCGACCGGGACCATTGGCGGTCGAGGTGCGCGATGTCAGCGTGCCCCGGACAGAGGCCGGTGCTGGCGACTTCGAGGCCCTGCTCTTCGTGCCGCTGCCCAGCGCTGGGGCTGAGGCGTCCACGGCCGTGGACGATGCCCTGGCACAGGCGGCGACGATGGAGTCATCGCCGGTGGTGGCCTTCGGACACGGCTATCTGACGCCGGTCGACCTGTATGCCTCGAGCCTTCGACACCTGGCCTCGTGGGGCCTGACCGTCATCGCCCCCCGCTCCGCGGGCGGTCTCCTGCCAGACCATGCTGGCCTGGCCTCCGATCTCTCGACCGCGGGGGCGTGGGTGGTGAGCGCCGCCGACGCCGACGACTGGCCTGGCCTGCCGGTCGATGCCCACGCATTCGCCACGAGCGGCCACTCGATGGGCGGTGGCGCAGCCGTGCTGGCAGCCGCGGCCGACCCGCGCGTCGTGACCGTGGCCACGCTGGCGGCCGCCGACACGCGTCCGAGCGCGATCGAGGCTGCGGGCAGGCTGAAGGTGCCGGCGCTCTTCGTGGCCGGTGCGGATGACACAATCACGCCGCCCGACCGGCATCAGCGACCGATGTTCGAAGCGACGGCGGGCGTGCCCGCGCAGGCGCGCGTCATCGAAGGGGGCAGCCACTGCGGCTTCCTCGATGACCCCATCCTGCCCGGCATCGTCTGTGACAGCGGACGCCTCGACCCCGATGAGCAGTCTGCCCTCAGCCGTGCCGCGCTCGTCAGCTGGCTGCGGTGGCAGCTCATGGCGGATGAGGCTGCGGCCGCGCTCGCCTGGCCCGCGGGGCCGCTCGAGGGCCTGGACGTGTCCCTGCGCGGCCCGCTGCCGGCTGGCGCTGACGAGGGCGGATCGTGAGCATCCCCCTGCTCATCGACTGCGACACGGGCATCGACGACGCCCTCGCCCTGCTCTACGCCTGTGCCTCCCCGGAGGCGGAGATCGTAGGCGTGGGCTGCGTGGCCGGCAACGTGGAGCTGCCCGACGTCGTGCGCAACACCCAGGCCGTGCTGGAGCTGGCCGGGCGGGGTGATATCGAGGTCGCCGCGGGACGGGCGGCACCGATCGCGCGGCCCTTGCGGACCGCTGCCGACACCCACGGCCCCACCGGCTTGGGACATGCCCGCCTGCCCGAGCCGGCAGGCTCCGTCAGCTCGCGCGACGCGGCCGAGCTCTTCGTCGAGGCGGCCCGCTCCCGGCCGGGAGCGCTGACCCTGGTGACGCTGGGACCGCTCTCCAACGTGGCCGTGGCCCTGGAGCGCGAACCGGCCCTGCCGCGTCTGCTGCGCCGGCTGGTGATGATGGTCGGATCGTACCGCTCCCCCGGCAACACCGCACCCACCATGGAGTGGAACGCGGGGGTCGATCCGGAGGCCCTGGCGGCGACGATCGAAGGCTGGGCAGCGGCCGGTGGGCCGCGGCCCATCGCCTTCGGGCTGGACGTGACCGAGCGCGCCAGGCTGGTGCCCGAGCACCTCGTCCGGCTGGCCCAGGCGGCGGGTGATGACGATGACCCCATCGTTCGCTTCAGCCACGACGCGCTGCGCTTCTACTTCGACTTCCACAGCCGCTACGACGGCTTCTACGGCGCCTTCATCCACGATGCCCTGGTCGTGGCATCGACCCTCGACCCGAGCCTTGCTCGTACCGAGCCACTGGCGGTGGAGGTCGAGCTGGAAGGGCGCTGGACCACGGGCGAGACCGTCACCGACTGGCGTCGGGCCTGGGGCCGCGAACCCAACGTCGATGTCGCCGTGGAGGCCGCTGCGCCGGTCTTCTTCGAGCGCTTCGTGGAGCGCGTCGGCCGGCTCGCTCGCGCGCGGCGCGAGCGCGGCTGAGCACTCCGGACACGATCCCGTGCGAGCGATGCCTGCCCGGCTCCGGGTCGCCGCGGGGCTTGGTGCCTTCGCCGTGGTGGCCTCCATCGGCCTGGCCCTGGTCGGCAGCCGCGACCCACAGGCCGCGCTCGACGGCTTGGGCCTGGTCATGGTCGCAGCCATCCCCGCAGGCGTCGCGGCCTACGCCATCGTGGAGTACCGCCAGACCGGTCGGCTGGACTCCATCACGCAGCAGTTCGGCACGCGGACGCTCGTGTTCATGCCCGTGGCCATGGCCCTCAACGTCGTCCTCGGCACGGCCGTGGCGAGCGCGCTCAAGGTTCCCATCTACCTCGACTCGATTGGCACGGTGCTGGTAGCCGCGCTGGCAGGACCGCTGGCCGGGGCCGCCACCGGCTTCCTCTCCAACCTGGTCTGGACGTATCTCGCCCCACCGCCGTTCGGCAGCCCCTATGCCGCCCCCTTCGCGGTGGTGGCGGTGGTGGTCGGGTTGCTGGCGGGGACCTTCGCGCGCTGGGGCTGGCTGCGACCTCGGCCTGGCGCGTCGGACCGCGAGCTACTCATCGGCGGCGCCGTGGCCACGGGCATCGTGGCCGTCGTGGCGCTGCTTGCGCTGAGTGGCTGGTCAGCCACGGGTGAGGAGATCCGCGCGACCCCCAGAAGCACCGACGCCGCGCTCTTCATCCTGGGCTGGGCAGCCCTGTTGCTCGTGGCTGCCACCTTCGTCGGGCTCGTCGCCCTGCTCGTGCTCCGGCGGGACCTGACCGCCGCGTACGTGGTCGTCGCAGGCACGCTCACGGGGATCGTGGCCGCGTTCATCGCTGCGCCCATCGCCTCGGGCCTCTTCGGCGGGGTGACCGGCTCGGGGGCGGACTTCGTCATCGCAGCGCTTCGGGCCGCAGGTGCGGAGCTACAGCAGGCGGTGCTCGGGCAGGCGCTCATCAGCGACCCGGTCGACAAGGTCATCACCTACTTCCTCGTGTACCTCATCCTTGGGGCCATGGCCACCCGCACCAAGGCCCGCTTCCCGCAGGGCCCGTACCTCTTGCCGCTGACCGACGAGAAGGTCCATGACGCGCCTCCTGTTCGCGGGGACTGAGTCGACCCCCGCCAGCCGCTGGCACGGGCTCGACCCGCTGACGCGGCTGGTCGTGGCCCTGGGCACCATGGTTACGGCCCTGCTCCTGGGGAGCGTCGCCTGCCTGGCCGTGCTGGGGATCCTGGCCGTGTTGCTGCCGACGGCGATGGCCCGCGAGCTGCGCACGGTCCTGCGCCTGGCCGTGCTGCTGGCCCTGCCGCTTGGGTTCAGCGCGGTGCTGATCAACGTGCTCTTCTCTCCGGGCACGACCAGCGAGGGTGCCTGGCTGGCGGCCGGGGTCGTGCTCCGGATCGTGGTCATGGCCGGCGCGACCGTGCTCTTCTACCGCACCACCCTCCCGGCCGACCTCGTCGGCAGCCTGCAGCACCACGGGCTCTCGAACCGCATCACCTTCGTCATCCACAACGCGGTGGCCATGATCCCGCGCCTGGCCGAGCGCGCGCGGGAGGTGACCGCCGCCCAGCGGGCTCGCGGCTTCGACTCGGAGGGTGGACTGCTGCGTCGGGGCCGCGGCATCATCGCCCTGGCCGCACCCACGGTGCTCGGCGCCGTGGCCGAGGTCGAGACCCGCACGCTGGCCCTCGAGACGCGTGCCTTCACGCGTCCCGGCCGGGTCACCGTGCTGCGCCCGCCCCACGACAGCAGCCTCCAGCGCATGGGGCGCTGGTCGATCGTGGTCGGCCTGCTGGCCCTGGTCATCGCCCGGTTCGCGGATCTGCTGCCGTGCTGAACCTGCGCGCGGTCTCCTACCGCTACGCGGGCGCCCGGCGGGAGTGCCTCCACGGCATCGACCTCGACCTCGTCGAGGGAGCTGTCACCGGCCTCGTGGGCCCGGCCGAGGCCGGCAAGTCGAGCCTCTGCCTCGTGGCTGGAGGCCTCGCCCCGCGGGTGATCGGCGGACACCTCAGCGGTCAGGTCGGCATCGACGGCGCCTCGGTCGCGGAGTGGCCCATGTACCGCCTTGCGGAGGAGGTGACCACGGCCGTCCAGGATCCGGCGGGGCAGCTCTCGCTGCTCGGTCAGAGCGTAGCCGAGGAGGTGGCCCTGGGGCCGGCCAACCTCGGCCTGCCACGCGGGGAGATCGAAGCACGCACGGCCTGGGCCCTGGCGATCACCGGCATCGAGGCCTTGGCCGAACGCGACCCGGTCCGCTTGTCCGGCGGGCAGCAGCAGCTGGTGGTGCTGGCCGGCCTGCTGGCCATGCGTCCTCGCCATCTCGTGCTTGATGAGCCCCTGGCCCACCTCGATCCGGCCGGAGCGAAGCTGGTGCTCGACGCGGTCCGGGCCGCAGCCGACACCGGTGCTGCGGTGCTGCTGGCCGAGCAGCGAACCGACGAGCTGGCCCGCGTGGCCGACACGGTGCTGCTCATGAGCGCAGGCAACATCGTCGCGCGCGGCTCGTCGCGCGAGGTCCTCTCCCAGCCCACGGCTCATGCTCTGGGCGTGGCCGAGCCGGCTGCGGTCGCCCTGCGCCGCCGGCTGCGCGCGGCCGGACTCGACCCCGAGCTGGTGGAGGCGGACGCGTGACGCAGCTCCGCCTCGAGAGCGTGGTCTTCGACTATCCCGACGGCACTCGCGCGCTCGATGGCCTGGACCTGCTGGTCGGGCCAGGTGGGTCGACCGCCCTGGTCGGGGCCAACGGCAGCGGCAAGACCACGCTGGCGAGGCACCTCGACGGCCTGCTTCGCCCGAGCGCCGGTCGCGTGCTCCTTGATGGGGCGGACACCTCGACCATGCGCGTGGCCCAGCTGGCGCGGTCGGTCGGTCTCTGCTTCCAGCTGCCGGACCGCCAGATCTTCGGCCGCACGGTGCGTGACGAGGTCGAGTTCGGGCCGCGGTACGCGGGGTCGGACGCGCCGGCCGCGTTCGCTCGCGCCACCGAAGCGCTCGAGCGGGTGGGCCTGGCCGGCGAGCTGGGCACCCATCCCGGAGACCTGGGAGAGAGCCGGCGCAAGCTGCTCACCATCGCGTCGGTGCTGGCCATGGACACGCCCATCGTGGTCCTCGACGAGCCCACCACCGGGCTCGATGCGAACGGCGTCGCCCTGGTCGCGAGGCTGGTGCGCGAGCTGGTGGCCAGGGGTCGTTCGGTGGTGGGCATCAGCCACGACCTGCGCTTCGTGGCGGGGACATTCGAGCAGGTGGCCGTGCTCGACCGGGGCCGGATCACGCTCCTGGGATCGCCTGCGGAGGTCTTCGCCTCCGCCGCCTGGCCGACCTTGCGTGCCGCCGGCCTGGAACCTCCGCTGGCGGCGATGGTGGGCCACCGCCTCGGGCTCGGTTCGACACCCACCGACGACGCCGTCATCGCAGCGCTGGAGGCGCGAGCGGCGCACGGTTGAGCTGACCGGTGCTGCCGACCTCGTGGCGCGAGAGCTTTCGTGCCCGGTTCGCAACCGCGGGGGCACTTGACCCCGCCGCAAGGCGCCCGTGTACGATGCCTCGAGCGAGATCGGCCGGGACCACGCTCACCTCGAGCGTCCCCGTGATCGCTTCGAGGGAGGTTCTATCGGATGATCAGGCGTCGCCCCGCGCTCGCAGCGACCGCGCTGCTGGCCATCACCGTGACTGCAGGCACCAGCTCGGTCTCAGCCCAGGATGAGCCGCTGAAGGTCTTCGGCGCATACGCCACCCAGATCGAGGAACCGTGGGACGGTGTCATCCACGCGGCCCTGCAGGCTGAGGCGGACGCCGGCCGCATCGACTACACCTTCGTCGACGACATCGGCTACAGCGGCGACATGGAGCTGGTCCTGACGGAGGTCTCCGAGCTGGACGCGCCGGACATCATCTTCGGCGATGCCTTCGGCAACGAGGAAGCCGTTCGCCGCGTAGCCGCCGAATACCCCGACATCGCCTACGTCTTCGGCTCCGGCGGCGGCCCGGCCGATCCCAACTTCAGCGTCTTCGACAACTGGATCCACGAGCCCGCCTACCTCGCGGGCATGCTCGCGGGCGGTCTCACCGAGACCGGCACCATCGGTGTCGTCGGGGGCGTGCCCGTGCCCGAGGTCAACCGCATCGCCAACGCCTTCATCGCCGGCGCCCAGGCCATGAACCCGGAGGTCGAGGCCAAGGTCAGCTTCATCAACAGCTGGTTCGATCCGGCCTCGGCCAAGGAGGCCGCGCTGGCCCAGATCGATGCCGGTGCCGATGTGCTCTACGCCGAGCGCGCCGGGGTCATCGAGGCCGCGGTGGAGAAGGGCGTGCTGGCGATCGGCAACATGAGCGACCAGTCGGCCGAGGGCCCGGACACCGTCGTGACCAGCGTGACCTGGAACATGATGCCCACCGTCGAGTACATCGTGGACCAGGTCGGGGGCGGCACCTACACCGCGCAGGACCTGAAGGACTTCAGCATGGTGGCCAAGGGTGGCGCCGCGCTCGCACCCATCAACGAGGCGCTGGTGCCGGCCGACCTGCTGGAGACGGTCACGGCCAGGGAGGCCGAGATCGTGAGCGGCCTCACCCGCGTCGACATCAACGAGTCCACGCCGGCCGGCTCGGTGATCCCCGAGTCGGAGTAAGCGCGGCCAGACAACCCGATATCGATGGCAGGCGACGGCGGCCGGGGTGACCTGGCCGCCGAGCTGCGTGGCATCACCAAGCGCTATGGCGACCTCGTCGCCAACGACGCGGTCGACCTGGACCTGGCCCGCGGCGAGGTCCACGCCCTGCTGGGCGAGAACGGCGCCGGCAAGACCACCCTCATGCGGGTCCTCTATGGACTGACCCGTCCCGATGCGGGCGCCATCGTGGTCGAGGGCGAGCCGGTCTCCATCGGCTCGCCCCGTGACGCCATCCGCGCCGGGGTGGGCATGGTGACCCAGCACTTCAGCCTGGTCCAGCCCATGACGGTGACCGAGAACGTCATCCTCGGCCGGGCCACCGGGGCCCGCCTCGACCTCGCCGGCGCCCGTCGCGCGGTGGAGGCTGCGGCCGACCGCTTCGGCATCGCCGTCCGACCCGACGCGGTGGTGGCGGACCTCTCGGTCGGCGAGCAGCAGCGCGTGGAGATCGTGAAGGCGCTCGCCCGCGACTGTCGCGTGCTCATCCTCGACGAGCCCACCGCGGTGCTCGTGCCGCAGGAGGTCGACGCCCTCTTCGAGACCCTCCGACGCCTCGTCGCAGAGGGGCTCTCCGTCGTCTTCATCAGCCACAAGCTGCACGAGGTCCGCACCATCAGCGCGCGCGTCTCGGTGATGAGGCGCGGACGCATGGTGGGCACCGCCCCGGGCCAGACCGACGAGCGCGAGCTGGCGCGCATGATGGTCGGCCGTCCCACCTTCGGGGTCGACCGCCAGGAGCCGCTCTGGCATGACGGCGAGGCTCGCCTGCAGGTCCGTGGCCTCTCGGCGCGCGGCAACCATGGGCTGGCTGCCCTGCACGAGATCGACCTGGACGTCCACGCCGGCGAGATCGTGGGTGTGGCCGGCGTCAGCGGCAACGGCCAGACCGAGCTGGCGGAGGTGCTCGGCGGCATGCGTCAGGCCACGGCCGGCTCGGTCACGGTGGACGGGGTGGAGCTGGCCAACCGCGGGCCGCAGGAGGTCATGCGCGCGGGTGTCGGGCGCATCCCGGAGGACCGGCACGCGAGCCTGGTGCTGGACCTGCCCGTCTCGCTCAACCTGATCATGGAGCACATCGACGACTTCGCCCCCGGCGGCCGCCTGGATCGGAGCGCCATCGAGGCCCACGCCCAGGATCTCATCGAGTCCTACCGCATCAAGGCCCGCCCCGGAGACCGGGTGGCCACGCTCTCCGGCGGCAACATCCAGAAGGTGCTGCTGGCGCGCGTCCTCTCGCGCGACCCCAGGGTCGTGGTCGTCAGCCAGCCCACGCGCGGCCTGGACGTGGGCGCTTCGGAGTACGTGCGCACGGAGCTGCTCGAACGGCGGGCCGAGGGCGCCGCGATCCTGCTCATGTCGGAGGACCTCGACGAGCTGGTCGGCCTGTCGGACCGCATCGTCGTGCTCTACGAGGGCCGCATCGTCGGTCGTCTCGGGCCGGACGAGGCCGACCCCGAGCGACTGGGCCTGCTCATGGCCGGCCGAGACGGCGCGGAGGTGTCGGCGGGCGGGCCCGTCGGCGCCTCTGCTGGTGCGTCCGGCGGAACCAGCCCATGACGCTCGAGGCACGGCGGATGGCCGAGAGCCGCCTGGGACGCGCAGGGATGCTCGCCCTTGGCGCGGTCGTCACCATCCTGGCGGTCACCGGCACCGCCTTCATCATCGCCGGGGCCAACCCGCTGGAGGCGTATCACGCCTACTTCGTGCAACCGCTGACCCGTGAGTTCACGCTCCTGGAGGTGCTCAACAAAGCCACCCCCATCCTGTTCACGGGCACAGCCGTGGCCATCGCCTTCCGGGCCGGCTACTGGAACATCGGCGTCGAGGGGCAGTTGCTGATGGGTGCCATCGCCGCCGCCGGCATCGGCCAGGTGGTCGAGGGCTGGTCACCCCTGGTGGTGCTGCCGCTGATGATCGTCACCGGTGCCCTGGCCGGTGCGGCCTGGGCCCTCGTGCCGGCCCTGTTGCGGGTGCGCCTGGGCATCGACGAGGTCGTGACCACGCTGTTGCTCAACCCGGTCGCGCTGCTGGTGGTCCAGGGCCTGCTGCACGGACCGTGGAAGGACCCCGAGACGGGCTTCCCCGAGTCGCCGCGCATCGCGGCCGCAGCCGAGTTCCCGCAGCTCTCCGAGTTCATCCCGCTCATCGGCCGCTCGCGCCTGCACCTCGGCTTCGTGCTCGCGATCGTGCTCATCGTCGTGGCCTGGTACGTGCTTGCACGGACCGCCACCGGCCTGCGCGTGCGGGCGGTCGGCCTCTCGCCGCACGGGGCGCGCTTCGCCGGCATCAGGGTCGAACGCACGCTCCTGCGCGTGGCCCTCATCAGCGGCGCCATCGCCGGGGTCGCCGGGGTCAGCGAGGTGGCCGGCATCCAGTTCCGCCTGACCGAGGGGGTCTCGCCCGGCTTCGGCTACACGGGGGTGGTGGTGGCCATGCTCGGTGGGCTGACCATGCCCGGGGTGCTGCTGGCGGGACTCCTGCTGGGTGACCTCAGCGTGGGCGCCTCGTCGGCCGTGCGCAGCCTGCAGATCCCCAGCCAGGTCGGCGATGTCGTGCAGGGCACACTCCTGCTGGTGGTGGTGGGGGCGGTGGCTGTCTATCGCTGGCGCACCACCCGCGAGGATGACCGGCCGGCCGACGAGGGCGAGCCCGACCACGACGAGCCACCCGACCGACCGGAGGGCCGGGCACCGGTCGAGAGCCCGCCGGCATGACCTTCTTCGCCGACATCATCGCGGCCACCTTCCGCAACGCGACCCCGCTCGTCTACGGCACCGTGGGCGAGACCTACACCGAGCGTGCCGGGGTGCTCAACCTCGGCGTCGAGGGCACGATGTACGCGGGCGCGTTCTTCGGTTTCGCGGTCGCCTACCAGACCGGTGATCCCTGGCTGGGACTGCTCGGCGCCATCGTGGTCGGATTGGTGGCGGGCGCGCTGATGGCGCTGATGACGGTCACGCTGGGCGCCAACCAGCACGTCAGCGGCCTGGGCCTGACCATCGCCCTCATCGGCGTCAGCGAGTTCGCCAACCGGCTCATGTTCACCGGCGGTTCGCTGCCGCGCATCGAGCCCATGGCGCTGTGGGATCCGCTGGCCGATGTGGGCGGGCCGCTGGGGTCGATCGCCGAGCAGTACGGCCTGACCTACGCCGCCTTCCTGCTGGTGGTCCCCGCCGGCTGGTGGGTGCTGATGAAGACGCCGCTGGGCCTGTCCATCCGCGCGGTCGGTGAGAACCCCGAGGCCGCCGACGTGGCGGGCATCAACGTCTTCCGGGTGCGCTACGTCGCGCTCATGATCGGCGGCGCCCTGATGGCCGTCGGCGGAGCCTTCATCACGCTCGCGGTGCTGGGCACCTTCACCCTCGACATCATCGCCGGCCGGGGCTGGGTGGTCATCGCGCTCGTCATCTTCGGCCGCTGGCGCATCTTCCGCGGTGTCCTGGGCGCGCTCATCTTCGCCGCGGTCTATTCGCTCGGGCTTCGCCTGCGCATCACGCCGGGTTTCGAGGACATCCCCAACGAGGTGATGCTGGCCCTGCCCTACCTCATCGTCATCCTCGCGCTCGCGCTCTCGGGCCGCAATGTGCCCTACCCGGGGGCCTATCTCAAGTCGTATCGTCGGTCCTGACGCCGACAGCAAGGAGAGACCATGGACGACCACGACTTCATGAAGATCGCCATCGACGAGGGCGCGCGAGGGCTGGCTGAAGGGGGCGTGCCTGTGGGGGCGGCGCTGGTGGCCGACGGCGCGGTGCTGGGCTCCGGCCACAACCGTCGGGTCCAGCAGGGCAGCGTCATCCGTCACGGCGAGACCGACTGCCTGGAGAACGTGGGCCGGCTTCACGCCTCGGTCTACAAGCGCGCCACCATGTACACCACGCTCAGCCCCTGCGACATGTGCACCGGCGCCATCCTGCTCTATGGCATCCCGCGCGTGGTCATCGGGGAGAACGAGACGTTCATGGGCGGCGAGGACTACCTGCGCTCTCGCGGCGTGGAGGTGATCGATCTTGACTCTCGCGAGTGCAAGGGCCTCATGGCCGCGTTCATCGAGCGTTACCCACAGGTCTGGAACGAGGACATCGGCAAGGAATAGCGGACGGTCGATGCAAGCCGCACCCGACCCGGACGCCGGACGTGGCCGATGACCGGGTGATGCCCGGCCCCGCAGCGGTCGCGCCGGTATGCAAGGAGCGCTTCCTGCTCCTGCCGATCGAGGCCGCCTTCGCCACGTTCACGGTGGGCTTGACCGAGTGGTGGCCGCTCGATCGCCACGCCCTGGCCGGGCAGGACGCGGCTGCCATCCGGCTCGAGGCCGCGGTGGGCGGCCGCATGTGGGAGTCGACCACGGACGGCACCGAGCACACGTGGGCCGACGTGCTCGCCTGGGAGCCACCGAAGCGGGTGCTGCTGTCGTGGCACCCGACGAGGGGACTGGAGGGTGCGACCACCCTCGAGGTGCGCTTCGAGTCGGCGGGCGACGGCTGCTGGCTGCGGCTGGAACATCGTGACTGGGAAGCGCTCGACGCCGGACTGGGCACGGGCCTGGGGGCGGCCATGCGGGCCGGCTACGACCCCGGCTGGGACGCCGTCCTGGCCCGATTCGAGGCCTATATCGATGGCTCAGGCAAGATGCACCCATGACCACCCGCTCCCCTCGCCTCCTGCCGGCGCTGGCGCTCTCCGCCGGACTGACCCTCGCCGCCGCCGGCGTGCTCTTCGCCGCCACGGCGCAGGACCCCGCAGCCGACGCCGTCTGCGAGCGTGGCTGGACCGAGCTGGAGCTGCGCGACGACATCGCGCCGGAGGGCGTCGCCATGAGCGCGCCTGACGAGGTCTGGATCGCCGGTGGCTCACTGCTCGGTGGCGGCCTGCGGCAGGCCTCGGTGCTGCACGGCGTGAGCGACTCGGCCGAGCTCGAGCTGCCGCCCACGCCCGCGACCCGCGACAGCGGGCTCATGGCCATCGCCGCGGCCGGCCCGGGCGAGCCGGTGTGGGCGGTGGGCTTCGCGCGCGAGACCGACTTCGTGACCGCCTACGCCACCCGCCGCACCGATGCGGGCTGGGAGCTGCTGCCGACGCCGGAGCCGAAGGGCTTCAACGCCGCGCTGACCGACGTCGCAGCCCGTGGCCCAGCCGTCTGGGCAGTCGGCTTCGTGCAGGGCCAGCCGGGCGATCAGCGACCGTGGGCCCTCGAGTGGCGCGCTGCCCACTGGCGCGGGGAGACGCTGCCCCTGGCGACGGGCGAGCGTGCGACGCTCTCGAGCGTCTCGATCAGCGACGATGGCCAGGTGTGGGTGGCCGGCACCGCCATCGACGATACCGACGGCGAGATGGTCCCCTACCTCGCGGTGCGTGCCGGCGAGGGCTGGACCCGCTACCAGGTCGCCGGGCTGCACGACGCCATCGTGGCTGACATCGACATGCGTGACCCGGCGGGGGGCTGGGCCGTGGGGCACCGGCTCTCCGGCAGCACCATCGAGCCGCTGCTGCTGCGCTGGGACGGCTCGGACTGGTCGGTGACGAGTGGGCCGGCGGCCGGCGTGGCGCCGACCCTGCTGACCGCGGTATCGGTGGAGGGTGACGCCGTCATCGTCGGCGGCACCACCTGGGACCCCGGAAAGGGACGCTACCTGCCGCTCGTCGTCCGCCTCGCCGAGAGCGGCAGCGGTTCGATCTCGTTGGCCCGGCCCGCCTGGGGCATGGGCGCGATCACCGACATCGCCGGCGATCCGGCCGGCCATGGCTGGGTCGTCGGCCGCACCGACGATGGCCTCGTCGCGCGCATCTGTCGCAGCCGCGTGCAGCTGCCCCAGGCAACGACCGGGACGCCGCTCGCGCCACCCGCCGGCGAGCCGGTCACACCGGCTCCGGCCGAGGCCCTCGCCGGACCGGTGGCCGTGGTCGACGTGGCCAGGGAGGCCGGGCTGCCGGCGGCCAGCCAGTCATGGGGTGCGACCGTCGCTGACTTCGATGGCGACGGTCGCGACGACCTCTTCCTCGGCCGCCACGGAGCCCGGGCACGGCTCTATCTCAACGACGGCGGGAACGGCTTGCGCGAGACCGGGTTGCGCTTCGGCGGGGGTGATCGCCACGCCTGTGCCGCCGCCGACATCGACGCCTCCGGCCTGCCCGACCTCTACTGCGCCTTTGGCGCCTCGCGCGGGACCGGCGTCAAGGCCAACCAGCTGTGGCTGGACCCGGGCGGTACCGCTCCTGAGCTCGAGCCCTGGGCCGGCGGTGCCACCGAGCCCCTCGGACGCGGGCGCCAGCCCCGGTTCGTGGACCTCGACGAGGACGGTGATCTCGACCTCCTGCTGGGCCAGGAGACCAAGCGCATGGACGGCCAGCCCTCGGCTGATCGCACCTTCCTGCAGGTGGCACCGGCACGCCTCGAGGCGGCGCCCATCCCCGGCTTCGACACCGGCCTCGCGACCGAGGACCTCGACATCGGCGACTACGACGGCGACGGACGCGACGACATCCTGCTGGTGTACTGGGACAAGCGGGCGGTGCAGCCCGAAGCGGGCATCCGGCTCTACCGCAACCAGCCCGGCCTGGCCGTCACCGACGTGACCGCCGACGCCGGCATCGAGTCGATCGGCGAGCGCGACGCCGCCCTGGCCGACCTCGACGGCGACGGTGTGCTCGACCTCGTCCAGCTATCCGAGGGCCGGCTGGTGGTGTCACGAGGCAGTGATGGCCGGTTCCGGCGCGTGGCCGAAGAGCCCGTCACGGGTGGCACCGCGCTCGCGACCGGCGACGCCGACGGTGACGGCGACCTCGACCTCTACGTGCTGCAGGCCAAGACCCGCGACAACGGGCACGACCTGCTGCTGCGCAACGAGGGTGATGGTCGCGCCTGGCAACGGCTGGACACGCCCACGGTCGAGGGCGGGAGTGCGGACGCGGTGATAGCGCTGGACTACGACGGTGACGGGCGCGTCGAGTTCCTCGCGCTCAACGGCCGCAACAGCGAGCGCGGACCGGTCCAGCTCATCGCCCTGCGCCCGGCCGGCTAGCGGGAGGGGCTGAGGAGCTACTCCGCGGCGTGGTCCAGCGCGCGCTGGATCTCGGCCTCCGTCTCCGGGTCGAGCGTGGTCTGGTAGACCTTGCCCTTGAACGGATCGAGGGCGCCGACGAGGGCTGAGGGGGAGCCGGAGCCGATGACGAAGATGGCCGAGGTACCGGGTGTCAGGTCGTTGGTGACGTCGCTGACGAGGTTCTTGTCCACGTTCTGGTGCAGCGAGCGACCGATGAAGCCGCCGGCGAGTGCGCCGAGGGCGATCCCCGCCACCGGGAAGAAGACGAGCCCCAGGAGCAGGCCCAGCGCGCCACCCACGATGGCCCCACCGGCGGTGGTCGTGTCGACGCCGTGATGGACGTGGACCTTGCCGTCGTCATCCTTCTCGACCACGGCCATGTCTCCGATGTCGAGGCCATGGGCCGCATTCAGGCCCTTGAGGCGCTCTGCTGCCTGGCCGGCGGTCTCTCGCTTCTCGAAGGTCAGGACCAATAGCTGGCTCATGTCAATCACTCCCGCTTCGTTTGACTCGAGTGTAATACGCCGTCAGGTCCGCTCCAGTACGACCTCGTTGACCGCGCCATCGACGATGGTCCAGGCTCGCAGATCCGGTGGCTCCACGGCGAACGAGGTCAGTACGTAGACCGCCTCGGGGTAGGTGGCCAGGCCGATGTCGGTCGGGGACGGGTAGGGGGGCGAGGCCACGTGCGAGTGGACCACGCCCCAGACGACCTCGTCGGCATCGTCGATCTCCAGCATCACCCGCAGCAGCTCGTCCGAGTCGGGATAGTAGCGGTAGGGTGACTCGGCCGCGTTGCGCATGCCCACGAACCGATCGGGGACACCGCCGTCTTCCGCCGCCCGATCAGCGACCAGGAGCCCCCAACCCTCATTGGGACGGGCCGCACGCAGCCACGCGAGGAGCGCCTCGCGCACCGGTGCCGGGATGCGGGCCGAGGCCGGCACCCACGGCGGCCCCCCGCCTCGCGGCAGGGCGACGTCCGCGGCCCGGGCCGCGGCCCCAGCGTCGGCGGCCCGCTGCCAGGCGGCCACGTCGGGTACGACCGCACCCGCTCCGGTCGCCGCCGGCTCGCTCACATCCGAGAGCACCTCGGGCGCTCGCTCGGCGCGATCGTCTACCACAGGTTCAAGCTGTCCACGACTGCCTCGTCAGTCTCGAGGTCGCGCGTCCAGATGTCCTCGCTCAGGTATTTCCATCCGCCGTCGGCGAGCAGCGCCACGATGGTGCCGTGCTCCATCTCGCGAGCCAGCTGCTTGGCCGCGACCATCACGGCCCCGCAGGAGACACCGGCGAAGATGCCCTCCTTCTCGGTCAGCTCGCGCAGGGAACCGATGGCCTCGGTGTTGGAGACGAGGAACTTGCCGTCGATGAGCCCAGGGTCGAAGATCTCGGGGATGAAGCCCTCGTCGAGCGAGCGCAGACCCTGGACCGTCTCGCCCGGTAGCGGCTCAGCAGCGAAGATGCGCACGTCGGGATTGTGCCGGCGCAGTCGTCGCCCCACGCCCATCAGCGTGCCGCCCGTGCCCAGCCCGGCCACGAAGGCATCGACCTCGGGACAGTCGGCGATGATCTCCTCCGCCGTCGTCTCCTCGTGGGCTCGCGGGTTGGCGTCGTTGCCATATTGGTAGGGCATCACGAAGCGAGGGTCCTTCGCCACGAGGTGCTTGGCCAGGGCCACCGCACCGTTGGAGCCGAGATGTCCGGGGGAGTCGATGACCTCCGCCCCGAACAGCGCCAGCAGCTGGCGCCGCTCCATGGTCACGTTCTCGGGCACGACCACCGCCACGCGATAGCCCTTGCGTCGGGCGATCATGGCCAGGCCGATGCCGGTGTTGCCGCTGGTGGGCTCGATGATGATGGAGTCTGGTCGCAGCCGGCCCGATGACTCCAGGTCCTCGATGAGGTACTTGGCGACGCGGTCCTTGACCGAGCCGGTGGGGTTCATGAACTCCAGCTTGACGTAGAGCCGGACGTTCGGGTTGGGGCAGACACGGGGTACTTCGACCAGCGGCGTGAAGCCGATGGCGTCCACGATGCTGGGGAAGCGCCCGCCGTGGCGCGCGTTGCCACCGTGCGCATGCGGTCGCAGCGCATCGGTCTCGGGGCCCGACCGCCGATCGGTCATGGTCACGCTGTGCCGGCCCTCGTCAGCGACCCCCGGCCATGGCCGGCAGCAGGATGACCTCGTCGCTCTCTCCCACCGGCGTGGCCAGCTCCTGCTCGTAGCGCACGTCTCGACCGTTGACGTAGACGTTCACGAAGCGATTGAGCGAGCCCTCGGCGGTGAAGATCTGCTCGCGCAGGCCCGGGTAGGACCCGAGCAGCGACTCGAGGGCCTCGCCTACCGTGGAACCGGTGACCTCGACCTTCTTCTGGTTGCCGGCCTGCTGGCGCAGGACCGGCGGGATGCGGACCGCGGTCATGCATTCACCCCCGTGGCTGTGGCTGGTGTGGTTGGCAAGGTGAAGACGCCATCCTCGGCGGCGGCCTCGGGCAGCACGCCGTCAGCCGCAGGCCGGGCAACCCGGATCGCGCCGGAGCTGGAGCTCGCTGAAGGCGCCGTCGAGCGCGTCGTAGATGAGCAACCGACCCACGAGCGGATCGCCGATGTCGAGCAAGACCTTGAGGCCCTCGGTCGCCTGCAGCAGACCCATCACGCCGGGCACCACGCCCAGGACACCGGCCACCGAGCAGCCGGGAGCCAGCTCCGGCGGCGGGGGCGTGGGGTAGAGGCAGCGATAGCACGGGCCCTCGAAGGGCTTGAACACCGTAAGCTGGCCCTCGAAGCGGAAGACGCTCGCGTGGACCACCGGGATCCGGGCGCGCACCGCGGCATCGTTGAGCACGTAGCGCGTCTCGAAGGTGTCGGTGCCATCGAAGATGAGGTCGTAGCCGGCGATCAGCTCGTCGACGTTGTCCGGTCCCAGCATGGTCTCGTGGATGACGACATCCACGTCCGGATTGAGGGCGTTGATAGTCATCTGCGCGGATTCCACCTTGCGCATGCCCACCCGGTCGGTGCGGTGGACGATCTGGCGCTGCAGGTTGGAGGCATCGACGACGTCGAAGTCCACGATGCCGATGGTGCCCACACCGGCCGCGGCCATGTAGAGCATGCCCGGCGAACCCAGTCCTCCGGCGCCGATGAAGAGCACCTTCGAGCCGAGCAGCCGAGCCTGGCCTTCGATGCCTACCTCGGGGATGAGCAGGTGGCGCGAGTAGCGCGACTTCTGCTCCGGGCTGAGTACGCGCGGCTGGTCCCAGGCACGACCCTCGGACTTCCAGGCCTGGAAGCCACCGCTCATGGAGGCCACCTCGCTATAGCCCATGTCCACGAGCGTCTCGGCTGCGAAGAGCGAGCGGATGCCACCCGCGCAGTAGACGACGACTGGCGTCTCCCGGTCGGGCACCAGGCCCTCGATCTCCTGCTCGATGTAGGACTTGGAGAGGTGGCGGGCGCCACGGACATGGCCCTGCTCCCACTCGCTGTCCTCGCGGCAGTCGATGATGGCGGCGCCGTCACCGGCGGCCCGCTCGGCCTCGGCCGTGGTCACCTCGCGGACCCGCGCTCGCGCCTCGGCGAGGAGGTCCCGGTAGGTCTTGGTCATGGGGGGAAGGGCTCCGTGGTGGACCGGCTCGGGCTGTCGGTCGGTGGTGGGTTGGTTGGTCCGCTAGTCGCCGGCCACTGCGGCCGGCCGACGACAGTCGGGTGACCCCCTGCGCGTGAACACGGTTCTCCGGAGCGGTCGCAGCGTCATGACTGGTCCCCGGAGGGCTCTGATCCGCTGGCGCCATCGCGCTCGTCGATGGCGTGGTGGAGCGTATCGATGGAAAGCAGCGCGCACTTGAGGCGAGCCGGGCTGATCTCGATGCCCAGCAGGTCGAGGATGTCCTGGTTCTTCAGGGCCCGGACCTCGTCGAGTGAGCGGCCCCGGATCTCGTCGGTGAGCATGCTCGCGCTGGCCTGGCTGATGGCACAGCCGCGTCCACTGAAGGCGACGTCGGTCACCGTGCCCGACGCGTCGAGGGTCAGCATCATGGTGATGCGATCGCCGCACAACGGGTTGTGCCCCTCGTACGAAGCATCCGGCGACTCGAGGACGCCGAAGTTGTGTGGTTCGCGATAGTGCTCGAGGATCTCGTCTCGATACAGGTCGTCCATGGGTCAGCCCAGCCTACTCGATGTCATCGATCCCTAGGCTCCTGTGGTCGCCGGAGCACGCCCGAAGATGCGCTGCACGCCACGCAGCCCGGCGACGAGCCGGTCGATGTCCTCGGTCGAGCTATAGACGTTGAAGGAGGCGCGGCCGGTCGCGGCCTCACCCAGGCGCTCGTGCAGCGGCTGGGTGCAGTGGTGGCCGGCACGGATGGCGATCCCCTCTCGGTCGAGGAGCGTGGCCACGTCGTGAGCGTGCGCCTCCGGCAGCGTGAAGGTGACCACCCCCGCCCGCTCGGACGCGGAGCGTGGTCCGTGCAGCCGCAGCCCGGGGATCTCGCGGGCAAGCACCTCGAGGGCGTAGGCCGTGAGCGCCTCCTCGTGCGCGGCCACGTTCTCCATGCCCAGCGCGGTGAGGTAGTCGACCGCCGCGCCGAGGCCGATGGCGGCGGCCACGTCCGGGGTCCCGGCCTCGAACTTGTAGGGGATGTCGGCGAAGGTGGTGTGACGCAGGTGGACCGAGTGGATCATCTCGCCCCCGCTCATGAAGGGCGGCATGGCCTCCAGCAGCTCGCGGCGCGCCCACAGTGCACCGGAGCCGGTGGGGGCCAGCATCTTGTGGCCGCTGAAGACGTAGAAGTCCGCACCCAGCGCTCGCACGTCCACGGGCAGGTGCGGTACGGCCTGCGCTCCGTCCACCAGCACCAGCGCGCCCGCAGCGTGCGCCTGGGCCACCATCGTGCGCACGTCGTTGAGCGTGCCCAGGGTGTTGGACTTGTGGATGAAGGTCACCAGCTTGGGTCTGGTCCGCAACAGGACCTCGTAGCTGTCCGCGATCAGGCGCCCCTCCCCGTCGAAGGGCACGAACTCGAGGTCGGCGTCCTTTTCCTGGGCCAGCAGTTGCCAGGGCACCAGGTTCGCGTGGTGCTCCATCTCGGTCGTGACGATGGTGTCGGCTCGACCGATGTTGGTTCGACCCCAGGCATAGGCCACGAGGTTGATGGCCTCGGTGGCATTGCGCACGAAGACGATCTCCGCGGGGTCGGACGCGCCGATGAAGCGGGCCACCTTCTGGCGGGCGGCCTCGTACTCGGCCGTGGCCTCCTCGCCGATGGTATAGATGCCCCGGTGGACGTTGGCACTGTGGTGGCTGTTGTAGGCGTCGACCGCGTCGATGACGGCGCGCGGCTTGAGCGCCGTGGCCGCACTGTCGAGGTAGACCAGCGGGTGTCCGTGGATCTCCCGCTCGAGGATCGGGAAGTCGCGCCGGATGACCGCCGGATCGAAGTGGGTGGTCGTGCTCATGTGGTCCTGGGCGATCGTCGGCTGTGCGGCCGGCTAGCCTTCCGGCTCCTCCACCAGCTCCGGCTCCTCCTCGACCACGTCGGGATCGAGGCCGGCCTCGCGCAGGATGGGCGCGTACCCTTCGTCCTCGAGCCGCAGGGCCAGGTCCTTGCCACCGCTGGCGATGATGCGGCCCTGGGCCAGCACGTGCACGCGGTCGGGCGTGATGTAGTTGAGCAGGCGCTGGTAGTGGGTGATGAGCAGCACGCCCAGGTCGGGGCTCAGCTGGGCATTGACACCCTCGGCCACGATGCGCAGGGCGTCGATGTCCAGGCCGGAGTCGGTCTCGTCGAGGATGGCGAACTCGGGCTCGAGCATGGCCATCTGCAGCATCTCGAGACGCTTCTTCTCGCCGCCGCTGAAGCCCTCGTTGACGTAGCGGCCGGCGAACGAGTCGTCGAGGTGGAGCAGGTTCATCTTCTGGCGCATGAGCGTCCGGAACTCACCCATCTTGATGCCGCCCTTGGTGACATCGCTGGGATCTACCTCGCCATCGCCGGCGTCGAGGCCGCGACGACGGGCATTGAGCGCGGTACGCAGGAACGAGGCCACGGACAGTCCTGGCACCGAGGTCGGGTACTGGAAGGCCAGGAAGAGGCCCAGCCGGGCCCGCTTGTCAGGGCTCAGGTCGAGCACGTTGATGCCCTTCCACATGACTTCGCCGCTGGTGACGACATAGGCCGGGTGGCCCATGAGCGCGTAGGCCAGGGTCGTCTTGCCCGAGCCGTTGCGGCCCATGATCGCGTGGACCTCGCCCTTGCGCACCTCGAGGTCGATGCCCCGCAGGATCTCGATGTCCGGGTTGGCGGCGGGCACGACGTGGAGATCACGGATGACGAGCTCGCGGTCGTCGGCGGCGCTCTCGGGCGCGCTGACGGGCATGGTGGCGGTGTCGTTGGTCATGGCTGGGTGACTGGCTCCTTGCTGCTTCGATCGGCGAGCGGCTGGACGGCCACGAAGGCCGGCTGGGGATGGGCGGGGTGGCCGGGTGCAGGCCCGGCGAGTTCCTCGAGGGTCATGGAGTCGAGGGCCACCACGATGGCATCGCGTACGCGCTGCCACAAGCGCTCGACGTTGCAGAAAGCCGCACGCTTGCAGGTCTCCGCGTGATGTGCATCGTCGCTCGCACAGACCATCGGCGTGACCGGCCCCTCGAGGGCCGTGATGACCTCGATCATGCGGATGTCCGAGGGCGGCCGCGACAGCTCGTAGCCCCCGCGTGCCCCGCGCGTGCTGGTCACGAGGCCCGCTGAACGCAGGCTCACCACCAGCTGCTCCAGGTATGGCCGCGGCAGCTCCTCGTGCTCGGCCATCTCGCTGAGGCTGACCGGTCCGGAGCCGTGGTGGCGGGACAACTCCACCATCAGGCGCACCCCATACTCGCCACGCGTGGAGAAGTGGAGTGACCCCGATGAGGGAACGCTAGTGCTCACGGTGCTGGTGGTGGTCTCCAGGGTCCAGGCGGCCCTGCCCCGGGGTAGGTCTCGGAGGCGTGCACACCCGGCAATTCCGACTGATTTCGTCAGGATTAATTCTAGTGCCGCAGGCGCCGGGCGTCAACGACGCCGGGGCAGCCCGGCGACCACGACCGTGCCCCGGATCGCGCGGACCCGGGAGAACCGGTGCGGGAGGTCTGTCCGATGCCGGTTCGATGGCCGCGCGCGCTGCCGGTCAGGCTGGGCGGATCTGGCCGCCTTGCTGCGGACGCTGGATGACCTTGATCTCGTGGCGGCGTCGCGCGGCGCCATCGATGACCGCCCGAAGCGTGAGCTGACCCTCGCCGGGAATGGCGATCGGGATGTTGAAGGCCATGGGCACGAGCATGTCCATGCCGGCCATGCCGGGGGGTCGGCCGGTCGCAAGCTTGGCTTCGAAGCCGATCACGCGGGTGTCGTTGTGGAAGAGCTCGATGGCCACGGTGTGCTGGTCGTCGGTATGTGCGAAGGGGATGCGCACACCCAGGGCGATGCCCAGCATCATGCGGTGCGGGAACTGCTGCGGCTGGATGCGATCCCAGCTGCCACCCATCAGGTACAGCTTGCCGTTGACCACCTCAGCCCGGTCGGCCACCAGCAAGTAGTCGACCTCCGGCCGGCGATTGAGGGTCGCCTCGGCGGCTTCGAGCGCACCGTCCAGCTGGTCGGGGTCGTGTCCCGTGCCCGCGTCGTCGCCGGTCGGCGCATCGTTGGTCTCGTGGTCGTTGTCGTTGTGGGGGTCGGTCACAGTCGTGGGTCGTCCTCTCCGAGGCTGAAGGGTGGATAGCGGTCGACCATCAGCAGCCCATACGCGCTCACGCGCAGGCTCCAGCGGAAGAACCCGCCGATGATCGTATACATGAGATCGGCCTGGCGGCCGAAGATGAGTACCGGCGCCCACACGAAGAGCATCAGGAACCCCGCCAGGATGGCCAGCAGCGTGAGCACGATGAAGTGTGGGATGAGCACGATCGCACGGACGAGGTAGCCCACGATGGGGATGCCCCACAGGCGGTTGATGCGCACGCCCTCGTCGTAGCGCACGACGATGGGATAGAAGTCCGGCTCCAGCGCGAAGGGCGGGTAGGGCGCGGCCAGCAGGTAGGCGTAGGCACTGATGCGCTGCCCGTAGGCCAGGAACCCACCGGTCCAGCGGTAGCCCCAGCCCGGATAGCGGCCCAGGATCAGCACCGGGATCCAGGACACCAGGAGCTGGATGGCGGCCACGAACCCGATGAGCATGAACACGATGAAGTGGGGGATGAGCAGGATCAGGCGGATCGTCTGGCCGATGAGCGGGATGCCCCAGAGCCGGCTGATGCCGGCCTCACGGTCGAAGGAGATGTTGACCGGATGGGCGTCCGGAGCCAGGGGATAGGCCGGTGGCGGCATCCACATGGGCTCGGGCGGGGCGACCGGATAGGTCGCTCGCGGTGGAGGGGGCGGTCCGGCCCAGGCGTCGGGCGGCGGCGGATAGGGCGGGACACCCTGCGGCGGGACTGGCCCACCGGGCACGGGTCCGGGCGGCGGGAACGCTGTCGGCTGCTGCTGGGCGCCCGGCGCTCGCGGTTCCTGCGGCGTCGCGGGAGCCTCGGATCCCCACGTCATAGCTCGACCTCGATCGATGATGGACAGGCCAGCCAAGCGTACACGCATCGCATCGCCACCGGCAGCGGTACCAAACGCTGACCGGCCGGCCGGACCTACAGCCCGAAGCGGGAGATCGCCTCCCCCGACAGGACCCGGCCGATGGCCAGTGACGAGGTCGCGGCCGGCGATGGCGCGTTGAAGACATGGAGGATCCGGTCGGACCCACCGAGCTTGAAGTCCTCGACCATCGAGCCATCGGTGGCGACGGCCTGGGCCCTGATGCCGGACGGTCCGAAGACGAGATGCTCTGAGGCCAGGGCCGGGACCAGGCGACGCAGGTCCGCCACGAACGCGCGCCTGGACCAGTCCCGCCACATCTCCGCGGCGCCGGTGCGCCAGAACGAGCGGGCCAGCCGCCGGAAGCCGGCGAAGCCAACGGTGTCGAGCAGGTCCCGCGGCGAGATGTCGCGCCGCCGGTAGCCCTCGCGAGCCGCGGCCAGCACGGCATTGGGCCCGGCCAGCACGGCACCATCGATCCGGCGCGTCAGGTGCACCCCCACGAAGGGCAGGCGCGGGTCGGGCAGCGGGTAGATGAGTCCTCGCACCAGGTGGCGGGCCTCCGGGCGGAGGGTGTAGTAGTCGCCACGGAAGGGCACGATGCGCACCCCGGCATCATCTCCCGCGAGCACGGCGACCCGATCCGCCTGCAGGCCGGCGCAGGCGATCACGTGGCCGGCCAGCAGATCGCCCTGATCCGTGCCCAGGACCAGGCCCTCGGGGCGCCGCTCGAAGGAACGCACGCCTCGGCCGGTCTCGATGATCCCCCCGCGCGCGGTCACGTCGGCGGCGAAGGTGCGGGCCACGAGCCCGAAATCGACGATCCCGGTGCGCGGGCTCCAGAGCGCCCTGATCCCGGCCGCGTGCGGCTCGAGCTCGCGGATGCGCTCGGGACCGACCTCCTCCAGCCCCGCCACACCGTTGGCCAAGGCACGCTCGAGCAGCGACCGGAAGCGGTCCATGTGGGACTCATCGGTCGCGACCACCAGCTTGCCCGTGTGCTCGACCGGCACGCCGCGCTCCTCGCAGTAGACCTCGAGATCGGCTTTGCCCTCCTGGCACAGGCGGGCCTTGAGCGAACCCGGCTGGTAGTAGAGCCCCGCGTGCAAGACACCACTGTTGTGACCGGTCTGGTGGCTCGCGAGCGTCGCTTCCTTCTCCAGCACGACGAGGTCCAGGTCCGGTCGCGCCTGCAGCAGGCGGAGGGCCGTGGCCAGGCCCACGATGCCGCCGCCGATGACCGCGACATCGGTACGGGCCACCGCTGCGGCGCTCATGCCCTCGCCCCTGCGCAGACGGCTAGAGCCCACTCCACTCGCGGATGGCGCGAGCGAGGGCCGAGTTGTCGTCGTCCCCGTGCCCACGGGCGACGAGGCCAGCCTCGATCTGGGCGGCCATAGCGGAGACGGGCAGGGCGGCGCCGACCGCACGCGCCTGCTCGAGCGCGATGCCGAGGTCCTTGAGGTGAAGCGCGATGCGGAAGCCCAGTGGGTACTCATTGGTGATCATGCGACCCGCTCGGTTCTGCAGGACCCACGAGCCGGCGGCGCCTCCGGCCAGGGCCGTGGCCACCTGCTCCGGGTCGAGCCCCGACTTCATGGCCAGGACCATACCTTCGGCCACACCCAGGTAGACACCCGAGAGGATCACCTGGTTGACGGCCTTGGTCGTCTGGCCGGCACCGACCGGACCCATGTGCGTGATGCTCGAGCCCATCGTCTCGAGGATCGGAAGGGCACGCCTGGCGTCTTCCTCGGATCCACCGACCATGATGGTGAGCGAGCCCTTCTGGGCACCCTCGGAGCCTCCCGAGACGGGCGCGTCCACGAAGCCCACGCTGGCCTCGCGCAGCCGCTCGCCGAAGGTCTGGGAGGCAGCCGGTGAGATGGTGGAGCAGTCGATCACCAGCGAACCCGCGGCCAGCCCGCTGGCCAGGCCGTCCTCGCCGAAGAGGACCGCCTCCACGTCGGGCGTGTCGCTGACGCAGATGACCACGACCTCGGCTGCGCGAGCCACGGCCGCGGGCGTCGCGACCTCGCTGGCACCGGCCGCGAGCGGCAGTGCAGCGCGTCCCGTCGTCCGGTTCCAGACGGTCAGGGGAAACCCCGCTCGTGCCACGTTCGCGGCCATGGCCGCACCCATCGTGCCCAACCCGCAGAAACCGACCGTCGTCTCACTCATGGATCTCGCCCTCCTAACGGATGCGAGCGATGGGCGGGGCCGTCCGGCGACCCCGACAGCGGGTCAGCGGCTGGCGCCGAAGATGCGCAGCAGGAACAGGAACAGGTTGACGAAATCGAGGTAGAGCGCGAGCGCCCCCAGCACGGTCGCCGAGTCCTTGTTGATGTTGGGCATGGCGCCGTTCTTCAGGCGCTGCACATCCCAGGCGGTGAGCCCAGTGAAGATGACTACGCCGACGATGCCGATGATCAGGCTCATGACGTCGCTGTCGGCGAAGAGGAAGATCTGCAGGAACATGACCACGATCAGTCCCAGCAGGCCCATGAAGAGGATGCCGCGGAGGTTGGTCAGGTCTCGTTTGGTGACTCCGCCGTAGAGCGCTGCGCCGCCGAAGATGGCCGCCGCTCCGGCGAAGGCGGAGACCACGCCCGAGACACCGATGCTGCCGATGTAGGCGGCGACCACGATACCCATCGTCACGCCCATGGTCAGGGCGTAGATGAAGAAGAGCCCGAGGGCCACCACCGGCGAGATCTTGGTGATGGCGAAGTTGATGACCAGGACCAGGGCCAGCTGGCCGATCAGCAGAAGGAACCAGTTCTCGAGCGCCGTCTGCATGAGGTCCGCGTTGTTCATCACGAACCAGGCGGAGATGGCCGAGAGCAGGACGCCCACGAACATCCACACGAAGCTGCCGGTGAGGAAGCCTTCGCGTGGCTGGCTCGAGACGATGGCGCCCTCGACGGTCCTGGCGCCAGCTGCACCGGTCGCCTGGCCGGGCGCGCCGATGGGCGCCTGGGTGCGATTGAGCGGGTCGTTGCCGGGTGGTGACTGCACGATCGTTCGTTTCCTTTCGCGGAGGCCCGATGGGGCCGACTGGGAGCCCGATTCTAGCGGTGCTTGGTGAGTGCCTCCGTACGCACCCTCGTGGTGGCCGTGCCGAGGGCTCGCTCGACGAGCCGGGCGAGGACCCACAGCAGGTCGGCGAGACGGTTCAGGTAGGGCATCAACCAGGCGCCCGGCACGAGCTGCAGGCGGTCGACCGCGATCACGCGTCGCTCCGCTCGGCGCACGACCGCACGCGTGAGCTCCAGCGCCGCTGAGAGGCGGTCAGCGCCGGGCACGGTGAACTCGCGCGGCATCTCCACGCGAGCCTCGGCCTCGGCGAGCGCAGCCTCGAGGCGGACGAGCATGGACTCGTCGACGCGAGTCAGGCCATCCTCCAAGCGATCCCAGGCGTCAGGGTTGGCGGCCAGCTCGGCCCCGGCTACGAAGAGGTCACGCTGGATAGACAGGATCGTCTCTTCGAGGTCGTCGAGCGATCGCGGCAGTCGGCCCTGCGCCCGCAGCTCGAAGACCTCCGCTCGCGCCAGCCCGAGCGCTGCCACCGCCTCGTCGATGCTGCCATAGGCCTCGGTGCGTGCGTCGTCCTTGGACACACGTCCGCCCCACAGCAGCCCGGTGGTGCCGTCATCGCCCTTGCCCGTGGCTACGGCGCTGGCGGCGATGGCCTCGCGCCGCACTCGCCCGCTCGGCTCGCTCATCGGGCCCGTCCCCGTCCGCTGGCTACCAGGTCAGGCCCGCGTCGCGCGGATCCCAGCGTTCGGCCAGCAGGGTCACCTTGACCTCGTGGCCCTCGGCTTCCTCTGCGGCCTCCTTGACCTGCTGGATCATGGAGCCGGCGTAGGGACAGAAGGGCGTGGTCAGGATCATCTTGATCTCGGTCAGCTCGTCGCCGAGCAGGACCTGCCTGATGAGCGCCAGCTCGACCACGTTCATGCCGATCTCGGGGTCGACCACGGAGCGCAGGGCGTCCAGGACGGCCAGCTCGCGCGAGCGCATGACGGGGTCGATCCGGGGCGTCTCATCGTCGGCGGGGGCGATGGTCGGGCCGATGGAGTCGTTGGTGATGGTCGGGTCAGACATGGTGCCGCCATCCTACACTGCGGTCTCCAGAAGGCCGCCGGCCGGCCCCTTTCGAGTCGATCAGGCGCCGTCGCCCATCGAGACCCCGATGCTGCGGGCCGTCCGGATCCAGGGATGATCGAGGGGCACGGTCTTGCGCTTGCCCACGATCTCCTCGAGCGGAACGGGCTCGGCGGACTCGCCCCGCGCGGCGATCATGACCCCGGACCGGCCCTCTTCGATGACATCCGTGGCGGCCGCGCCGAGCCGCGTGGCCAGGAGACGATCGGCGGCCGAGGGCGTGCCGCCACGCTGGAGGTGTCCGAGGATGGTCACGCGCGACTCGAGGGATGTGCGGGCCTCGAGCTCCTCGGTCAGCGAGAGGGTGCTGGTGCCGAGGTAACCACGCACCTCCTCCACCTTGGCCCGCGCCGTCTCGATGGACTTCTCGCTGCCCTTGCCCGCCTTGCGTGCCTTCTTGGCCTTGGCCGCCGCGGCTTCCGCGGCCGCCAGCGCCTCTGCCTTGTCTCGCGGGACGGCCCCCTCGGAGACGGCCACGATGCTGAAGGAAGACCCCCGGCGATGCCGCTGCACGATGGCCTCGGCCACCGCCTCCGTGTCGTAGGGGATCTCCGGGATGAGGATGACGTCGGCGCCACCGGCGATGCCGGCACCGAGCGCCAGCCAGCCGGCGTTGTGGCCCATGACCTCGACCACGATGATGCGATGGTGGCTGTGGGCGGTGCTGTGGAGGCGGTCGATGGCCTCGGTCGCGATGCCCAGCGCGGTGTCGAAGCCGAACGTCACCTCCGTGCCGAAGACGTCGTTGTCGATGGTCTTGGGCAGGGTCACCACGTTGAGACCTTTCTGGTACAGGCGGAAGGCGTTCTTCTGGGTCCCGCCGCCGCCCAGGCAGACGAGGGCATCGAGGTGGTGCGCCTGGTAGTTCTCGACGATGGCCTCGGTCATGTCCATGGTCTGGCCGCCCACGAGCATGCGGTGCGGCTTGTCACGGCTGGTCCCGAGGATCGTGCCCCCGATGGTGAGGATGCCCGAGAGCTGCGATTTGTCCAGTTCGACCGCTCGGTTCTCCATGAGGCCGCGGAAGCCGTCACGGAAGCCGATCACGTGCATGTCGTAGGTACCGATGGCGGTCTTGCCCACACCCCGGATGGCCGCGTTGAGGCCGGGGCTGTCGCCGCCCGCGGTGAGGATGCCGATGGTCTTGGACATCGCGGACGTCACCTCCCTGTCTAGCGCAGGTGCTTGGGCACGGCCTCCGCCTGGGCGCCCTCGAAGCCGGGTCCCTGGAGGGATCCGTCGGGCTCGAAGAAGGCAGCGTAGCGCTCCCGGTTGTCGATGGCGTAGCGGAAGGCCGCGGCGATGCCCACGCCTTTGAGCTCGGGGTGCTCGGCCAGCATCTCGGGAGGGGTCAGGCCGTTGCGGCGCATCTCGAGCAGGTTGCGCACGGTCAGGCGCGTGCCGTAGCAGAAAGGCTCGCCGTTCATCACCAACGGGTCCGACTTGACCCACTTGATGGTCATCAGACGACCGTGTCGTCGCCGAAGCCGGCGCCCTTCCAGATGAAACGGACCGCGGCGTTGCCCTCATGATCGCCGGGCAGGCGGCGGTGATGACGCATGCGCTCGATCCAGGCACCCATCGGCGCGCGGATGACCTCCGCGTCGGCGGAGGAGCCCGCGGCCACAGCCGCTTCCTCCAGGCCGCGCAACAGGGACACGACGTCGTTCATGCGCACGTGGCGGCGGCGATAGGTCGGCACCAGCGCCTCGCCGTAGGTGATCACGAAGCTGTCCTCGCCGGTCTCGACCGCGCGGGCCAGCTGCTCGATGTGGCGCTCGTAGTCGCGCAGGAACCGACGCAGCATCAACTCGTCGTAGCGCCCCGGCAGAGTGCCATCGACGCGGAAGGCGGCTTCCAGGGCCATCAGCGGCAGACGCGACGAGTGGCGCAGCCGGACGGCGACCGTGGGGTGTCCGGCGGTGGCATCGGGAGGCGGCAGGCCGCGAGCTGGGTGCGTCATGGGCGAGCAACAGTCTAGCGGGCTGCATGAGCGCCGCACAACGCGACGCTACAGTGTGGCCGTGACCACACCCGGTGATCGACGCCCTCCGACCGCGCCCACGGCGGCGGCCAGCGCCCGGCCTCGTCCCGCCCCTCGCTCGAGCGTCACCTCGGTGGCGCTGGCGATCGCGGTCGGCGTGCTGGCTGCGAGCGCGTGGGCCGTGCTCAAGGGCATCCTCGAGTTCCCGGGCGTGCTGGCGGTCTCGGTCGTGGCGGGCTGGATGATCGGGAATCTGCTCCGCGACGTGCGAGCCGCAGCGGTCGCGGCCACGGTCGTGGCTTTCGTCACGTGGTCGCTGGGGCTGGTCCTCACCTGGTTGGTAGCGATGGCCATCCTGCCCGGCTCGTCGCGCGCATTCCCCGAACGGATCTCGGCCACGCCCTTCCTCGATTGGCAGGCGCCCCAGTTCGGCTTCATCGAGGTGGCGGGCCTTGCGCTCTACCTGCTGGCCGCCCTGTATGGCGCCCGGGGACGCGGATCGACCGGCGCCTGACGATGCGCCCTGCTCATGCGGGTCCCGCCAGGGCCGGCCAGCGTCAGGCCGGGGACTCGCCCACGAACGGCATCCCGTCTTCCTCGACCGCCTTGAGGCTCATGCGCAAGGCCGCGGTCTTGGCCGCGGCCACCTCGCGCACGTATGCCTCCTCCTCGGCCTCGGTCATGGCGCGGGCACGGACGGCGTCGGCCGGACGCCCCACCATCAGCCACGAGAGGTGATAGCGGTCCATCTGTCCCCAGGCGTTCGCCAGCAGCTCGTCGGAAGCGGCGATCCAGGTGCGCAGGGCGGTCATCGACGGTCGCAGCTCGAGGCGCTGGCCCTCGCTGATGAGCACGCTGACGGCAGCGATGTACTGGTCACGGGTCACGCCCCCTATCATCGACCCACATGACCTCTGCCGTGCGCCCTGCCGTCTCGGCCGATCTCGACTGGGACCTCGAGCCCGCGCTCGCGGTCGCGACCGCGGCCGTGGCGGCAGCCCAGCTGCCCGCCATCGTCTTCGGTGTGGTCGATGCCGACGGGCGCCGGGCGATCCTGGCCGTCGGCGACCCCGCCGCCGGGATCCACGAGGACTCGGTCTTCTTCCTGGCCTCGGTGACCAAGGCCATCGTGGCTACCGCCGTCATGCAGTACGTGGACGAGGGTCGTCTCGAGCTGCATGCGCCACTGGCGCGCTATGTGCCCGCCTTCACCGGCGACGGTCGTGAGGCCGTATCGGCCTGGCACCTGCTGACCCACACCTCAGGGCTGCCCGATACCTCCATGGATCGCATGCGGCGAGAACGACCCGCGTATGCGCAGCTCCTGAGAGAGACGGTGGCCTCGACGCCGCGCTGGGAGCCCGGATCCCGCTACGAGTACAACTCGTCGGCCTGGTGCCTGTTGTCGGAGACGATGGCGACCCTCAGCAGCTCCGCCTGGCCGACCGTGCTCGAGGAGCGCCTGCTGCGACCGTTGGGCATGGCCGACACGAGGTTCGACGGGCGGGGACTGCGTCGGCGGATCGTGCCGGTCGACGGCATGGGTGCGGGCAACCGGCTCGTGGCCGAGGTGCTGCTCCGCTTCCTCGCCCGGGCAGCCCTCCCCGGCGGGGGCCTCTTCGGCAGCGTGCCCGACCTGCTGCGGCTGGGGCACGCGCTGCTGGCAGCGGGACTGCTCTCGCGTGCGACGACGCGGGCCATGAGCGAGCAGCAGATCGCGGGCGTGCCGCACATCGCGGAGGACGGGACCACCTCCTACGTGGAGCAGGGACTAGGCTGGCGCCGCGCGGGCGGCGAGTGGCCTGCCGGGGAGGGGGTGCTCACCCACGGCGGTCACTCCGGCACGCGCCTGTGGCTGGACCTCGAGCGCGGCTTCGCCTTCGCCTTCCTCACCAACGTGTGGGGTGCCCGCTCGGAGGTGGCCCGAGCCGTCCTCGAGCGGGTGCTCGAAGTCGCACCTGGCAGCGGGGGCAGATCCTAGAAGTCCCCCTCCTCGGCGGCGAAGGCGCGGAGCTGCTCCGCACAGCGCGCGTGCAGCCGTTGCACCTGGCGCACGACCCACGGATCCACGCGGCTGCTGTCCTCGACGATGAGCTCGGGTCCCGCCGCTCCGTCGCGCACGACGATCCCGTCGCTGTTGCGATAGTCGGCCATCCAGTTGGCCTGGAGCTGGACCACCGCGGACACGACGGCTTCGCGTGAAAAGGCCCAGTCGAGGTACTCGGCGTTGAGGCGGTCGACGACGTCGCGCAGGCGCACCGGCTCGCCGCGGGGCAGCCGGGCGACCAGGTGCACGACGCGCAGGTCGGTGAAGGGATCGCCGGCCGCCGCCACCACGGGGGGTCGCAGGTCGGCCGCCGGCAGGCCGGGGACTTCTCGCAGCTGCATCGGCCTGGCGGGTGCCTTCAGTCCGCGGCCGAGCCGGCAGCGACCTCCTGCCGATCCTCGCCGGTGCCCGCAGGCCCGCGGCGGATCGCCAGGTAGCTGCCTTCCGGGGCGTCGGCCAGCAGGGGCTCGATGACCTCGATGATGGCATCGGCGTCGGGCCCCACCATGCGCATGGCCAGGAAACCGCGCTCGAGCGAGTTGGTATCGTGCTCGCCCGCGCCGGCGTCGTCGAGCGCGCGCATGAGCTCGTTCTCGAGCGCGAATACCCGGCCCTGCTCGCGCTCGTTCTCGAAGGTCGGGTCGTACAGCCGCAGCCAGAGCGTGACGCGATGCTTGTCGGCGTGGGCCTCGAAGGTGGCCTCGGCCGACTGGCGCCACTCGGCGTCGTCGCCTGATGTCGCCGAACCCGGCTGCCCGGAGTCGTCGCCGCCGCCCAGGATCCGTCGCAGGAAGCTCATGGAATGCCCGGATCGACGGGCCTGGCCTGCAGCCGCCCTGGAGTGTTGGAGTCGGTGCCCATCGCACGGGGGAGCCTACCACCAGCGCCACCGCTCATCGACCGCGACGGCGCCCAACGCCATTGACCTTCAAGTGTTTACTTGTATGCGCGCCCACACCGATGTCGATCTGTTCGTGAGATGGATGGGTCCGCGGGGGACGACGGTGCGGGTCGACCGTTTCGACGCGGTCACCGGCGGCGCGTTCCGATATGTCGTCGAGGCCCCGAATGGCGATCAGTGGCCATTCCGTGGCTCGTATCACGAGGTCAAGCCGGGGACCATCGTGCATACGTGGGAGTACGAGGGCGAGCCGGGAACCTCGCTCGAGACGCTCAGGTTCGTCGATCTCGCCGCTAGTCGCTCAGCGATCGAGGTCGTATCGACCCACTCGAAGGCCGCTTGTGACGCGATGCTGGCCAGCGACATGGACGAGGGCATGGACGACGACTTCGACCGGATCGACGAGCTCCTCGCTCTCCTCTGACGACCCTCGGGCCGCACCCCGCTGTGACGCGAGTCGCTCAGAGCAGCTCCCCGTGAGCCGAGCCCGTCGGTTCTCCCTCGGCCGGCCGGGGCTCCTCGCCAGGACCATAGGCTGGTGCGTTGCCTGGGCGCAGCTCGGCGGCAGCCGGGGCCGTGGTGCCCTCGATGGCCCCCACGCCATAGGGCACCCACTTCTCGGGTGACTGGAGCCGGTGCGCCTCGGTGTTGCCACGAGTGTGGATCTGGGCGTGGCCGGCGGGCTCGATCCACATGGCATCGCCCTGGAGCAGGCCGTGGACGCCGCCCTGCCCGGGCTCGGAACGCTGACCGCGACAGTAGGAGCAGGCTCGGCGATCGTGCGGCTGGTACTGGAGCGGCTCCTCGTAGGTGGTGATGTAGCCCTCGTAGTTGCGCAGGACCACCTTGTGGTCGGAGTAGCTGATGAGGTAGTTGGGCATGACCGGGATCTTGCCACCACCTCCAGGCGCATCGACCACGTAGGTCGGCACGGCGTATCCGGAGGTGTGGCCGCGCAAGCCCTCGATGATCTCGAGGCCCTTGCCCACCGGCGTACGGAAGTGGCCCGCGCCAGCGACCAGATCGCACTGGTAGAGGTAGTAGGGCCGGATGCGATTCTCGACCAGCCGATGGACGAGGGCTCGCTGGATGTGGACGCAGTCGTTGACCCCCGCCAGCAGCACCGACTGGTTGCCGATGGGGACGCCGGTGCGACTGAGCTTGTCCACCGCACGCGAGACCTCGGGCGTGATCTCGTTGGGGTGGTTGAAGTGGAGGTTCATCCAAAGTGGGTGGTAGCGCTCCAGCATCTGGCACAGGTCGTCGTCGATGCGCTGAGGCATGAACACGGGCACGCGCGTGCCGATGCGGATGATCTCGATGTGCTCGATCTCGCGCAGGCCGCGCAAGACCCGCTCGAAGAGCTTGGGCGACATGGTCAGCGGATCGCCGCCGCTGAGCAGGACATCGCGCACCTGTGGCGTCCGCCGAAGGTAGTCGAGCTGCGCCTCGAAGTCGCGCGTGTTGAAGTTCTGGGTCGCGTCACCCACGATGCGTGAGCGCGTGCAGTAGCGACAGTAGGACGCACACTGCGTGGTCACCAGCATGAGCACGCGATCGGGGTAGCGGTGCACGAGGCCGGGCACCGGGGAGTGCTCGATCCTCGCGCAGCGAGTCCTCCATCATGGCGGTGAAGGCCTGTTGCTCATCGCCGAGCGGCATCACCTGGCGGCGGATGGGGTCATCGGGGTCGGTCGGGTCGATGAGGCTGATGAAGTAGGGCGTGATGTCGACGCGGAACTTCTCCGGCGCGCCCAGGCCCTCGCGCTCGTTGTCGGTCAGCTCCAGGATCTGCGCGAACGTCTCCAGGTCATTCACCCGGTTGGACAGCTGCCAGCGCCAGTCGTCCCACTGCTCGTCGGGCACGTCGTCGTAGTAGGGCGCGCGGCGACTGCGGGCCGGTCGCCCATCCGGGCCCAGGCGCAGCGCCGGGTCCCGCGGATTGGTCCAGTCGTTGTGCTCGATCGTGCTTGCCACGTTGCCTCCTGCGTAAGCCCGATGGTACCCGCGTTCGCGAATGACCCCGTGGATCGCCCGTGGCGGGCTGGTGCCTGCAGGCATCACCCACGTGGCTCGAAGGGACCATAGCCAGTGACCACCCGCTCGCGCTATGGTCGGGTCGCTGAAGCGCGTGGCCGAGACGGTCCGAGTTGCGGTTCGGCGTATTCATCCAGTCCCATGGGAAGGCCGGGGCGATCGCCGGGCTCACGCCCAGCACGCCAGCAGACGCCAGACCTGGCCGCGGGTCGCCGCCGCATCATCTTTCATTCCGGTGGCGCCACCTTCGAGCCAGGGCCGACTGCAGGCAGGGCTGTAGCTCGCGCGGATCGGGCCGACCGACCCGCCATCGGAGAACGCTGATGGACGCACGACGAACGACGGTGGCGGCGACCACCCGGGAGGTCGCCCGCCTGTGGCGATCGGCCTCCGACCGGCTTCGGCCGAAACATGGCTCGGAGGATGGCCAGGGCCTCGCGGAGTACGCGCTGATCCTGGGACTCATCGCGATCGTGGCGATCGTTTCGATGGTCTTCCTGGGCGAGACGATCGAGGGTCTCTTCTGGGCCCCGATCAGCGAAGACTTCGGAAGGGTCCTCTCGACCATCCTCTGAACCCGCGAGGGTGATCAGAGCTCCCGCACGAGAAGCGGTCGCGTCGAGAACGAGGCGACCGCTTCTTGCTGCCTGCGGTCGAGGCGACGGGCTCATCGTCCGGGAGCCCTTCCCAGCGCACGGTCGTTGAGGGTACTGTGTGTCCTGGCTGTGCTCGTGTGGCGTGGGGTCGAGTGCTGCGCGCCAGCGGAACCTTCATGCTCGCGACGGGACCTTTTGCTAGGATTGCGGACCTCATGACCTGGGCCAACTTGCGAACCCTCGGATACGTGGCAGTGTTCCTGCTGCTGGGCGCGATCGTCACGGCGCTCTACGGCGCCCTGCGCACGGAACTGGAGCGCAGCTCCTACATCGGATTCCTGGGCGGCGTGGTGCTGGGCGGCTCGATGGTCGCGTTCCTGCTCATCGTCATGCTCGTGCCGGAGCGTCGGCGAACGCCCTGGGTCAGGGCCATCACCACGGTCAACGCCAAGTACCTGTTCCTGGGACTGATCGTCGTGTGGGTCCTGGCCATGGGGCTGCTGGCGAGCATGAACCTTGAGGTCAACACCGTCGGCGTGCCTGCGCTCATCGGCCTGTTCGCGGGTATCTTCATCTTCATGGGCTTCATCTGGTCGGTCATCGGAGAGTAGGAGCGTCTAGCGCCAGAACCCGAGCATCCGTCGCGATCGCCGCACCGGGCCTTGGCTCTGCAGCCCAGCCTCGCTGGCCGCTCCCCCGCAGCGCGGGCCCGAACAGGCGCAATGGACGACTCGATAGCCCGGAGCAGGATCTGCGGGGTGAAGAGCATGAGATCGAGCGATGAGGACCACTTGCTCGCGTGCTCCGAAGCAACACAAAACGACATCGGCCAGGGTTTGGCCGAGTATGCTCTGATCCTGGGCCTGATCGCCATCGTGGCGGTGCTGTCCCTGATCTTCCTTGGAGACACGATCGCGGACCTGATCTCACTGATCGGGGACACGGTCGACTAGCCCACCTGGTACGAGGGTCCAAGCCCGCGGCCGGGGAATCGACCAAAGCACACCTAGCGCCACCGGGAAGGAATCTTCCGCATCACCCGTAAGTCCCCACCGGGGTCACCCGGAGGGACCATGGAATCCTCTCAGTGCCACCATCATCATCCTCGGCACTGAGGCGACAACTGGCCTGCCAGTCGTCCCGGTAGCACAGCCAGCGGCGGGGCTGTTACGTCCGCCGAGCACGGAAGCCCAAGTCGGGCAGCCGAGCGCATTCATCCATCATCGGCACCCCGGGGACGGGGGCCGCAGACTTAGGAGGACCAGCACGATGGTCGACTTCCTGCTTCGCCGCGACGAGGATGGCCAGGGCCTGGCCGAATACGCGCTCATCCTGGCGCTCATCGCGATCGTCGCGATCCTTGCCCTCATCTTCCTGGGTGGCCAGATCTCCACGATCCTGAGCCAGATCGGCGTCCAGATCTAGGAACGCCGTTCCGCAAGGAACCACGAACGGCCCGTCCCAGTAGGGACGGGCCGTTTTCTGTGCCCCGACCGTCGGTGCGCCCAGCACGGGCGCAGCGGGGCATCCTTCCCGCCTATCATCTGGTCGATGCCGGCACGACCGTCCGATCCCCGCGACCAGGCTCCGGCGATCCCAGCGGGGTGGACCCCGGCTCCCCCTGACTACGTCGGCGTGGGCACGGCGCGATCGGGCACGACCTGGTGGGACGCCCTGATCCAGGCTCATCCGCGGATCAGCCGGCTCCCCGGAACTCCCAAGGAGGTCCACTTCTTCGACGACCGGTGGGCCGGCTCGCCAGATATCGACGACATCGTCTACCACCGCTACTTCGCCCGGCCGGAGGGCCAGCTCAGCGGCGAGTGGACACCCGGCTACATGCTCGATGTGTGGACGCCTCCGCTCCTGCGCCAGGTCGCCCCGGATGCTCGGCTGCTGGTCCTGCTGCGCGACCCCGTGGAGCGCTTCCGCTCCGGACGCACCCTCGCCGAGAATCGCTTCACCGTCGGCTCCACCGCCCGGGCCGCCGCCAACGCAGCCTTCAATCGAGGGCTCTACGCGGACCAGCTGCTGCGGCTGTGGGCGGCCTTCCCGCGCGAGCAGGTGCTGGTGCTCCAGTACGAGCGCTGCGTCGACCAGACGGCGACGCAGCTGCAGCGCACCTACGAGTTCATCGGCCTCGACCCGGAGATCCCCGGCTCGGGCGACCTCTCGCGCCGGGTCAACGAGTCGCGCGGGCCCAAGGTCTCGCTCAGCCCGTGGCAGGAGGAGCGGCTGATCCGGCGCTACGCGCCCGAGAACGAGCGGCTGGCGACACTGGTACCGGACCTCGACCTCGAGCGCTGGAGTCTCCCTCGATGACCGCTCGCGCCGCGGTCAGGTCCCGGGTGCGTCGGCTCGCGGTCCGCGGCTCGCGGGCCTGGTATCGCTTCCGAGGTCCGCGCCCGCCGGGCCCACCGGCGCCCCCGCGTGTCCCCGATGGCTGGACGGTGGGTCCGCCTCACTACGTCGGTGTCGGTGCCCAGAAGGCCGGCACGTCGTGGTGGAACCGGCTCATCGGTGCGCACCCCGGAGTGGTCGGGGGCGGCAGCGGGCCGAAGGAGCTCCACTTCTTCGACCGTGCCTGGGAGACGCCCTTCGCTGACGATGACATCGGTCGCTATCACCGCTACTTCCCCGTGCCACCGGGCAAGGTCGCCGGTGAATGGACGCCCGGCTACCTCATCGACTTCTGGACGCCGGAGCTGATCGCACGGGCCGCCCCCGAGGCGAGGATCCTGATCCTGCTGCGCGACCCGATCGAGCGGTTCCGCAGCGGTCTCACCCATCAGCTGGCGACGTCTCGAGCGCCACTCGGTCCGCGAGACATCCAGGGCGCATTCCAGCGGGGCCTGTACGCGCCGCAGCTGCGCCGGGTCTTGGCGGCGTTCCCCGCGGAGCGGGTGTGGGTAGGCCAGTACGAGGCCTGCCGGGCTGACCCGCTGGGCCAGGTCGCCCGCACCTACGCCTTCCTCGGGCTCCCGCCCCATGAGCTCGATCCCGGGACGGCGCGCGGCGAGGTCAACCCCACCACACGTGACAAGTACGAACCACCGACGGCCTTGCGCGCCGCACTGCTGGACGGCTATGCGCCCGATCTGGCGCAATTGCCGGAGCTCTGCCCGGGCCTCGACCTCTCGCTCTGGCCCACGGCTCGTGCGCTCGGTCTGGGCTGACCTCAGCGCCCGAGCGTCAGCAGGATCGAGTCCCAGTTGTTCGACAGGTCCCACACGCCGGCGAGGATGAGCAGCGCCCCCGAGACGATCTCGATGGCCCGGTGGTGGCGAGCGAGGGATCTCACGACCTGGTCCTGGCGGGCGCGCGCGAGGACCGAAAGCAGTACGAGCGGCAAGCCGAAGCCGAGCGCGAACACGACGAAGGTGACGATGGTGCCGGCGGTCTCGGCGGCCCCGATGGAGATGGCCAGCGTGGCCACCAGGAAGGGGCCGGCGCAGGGCAGCGCCAGCGGCCCCAGGAAGAGGCCGTACACGTAGGCCCGAGCGAGCGGGCCACCGGCTCCGGGGACCCGCACGCTGGGCACCCGCAGGAACGGGTTGAACCCGGCCAGCAAGAGCAGGCCCAGCGCGATCAGCAGCAGATCGATGAGCGGGACGGCGATGCCGAGCAGCGACGAGACCGGCGCGGAGATGGCCACCACCAGCAGCCCGATGGCCACCATGGCGGTGATGATCCCGGCCAGCACCGCCAGGCCGAGGAAGGCGGAGATACGCTGTGCTGCCCCGGAGCCTGGCGCGGCACCGGTGGAACCGGTCAGGTAGGCGAGGAAGGCCGGATAGAGCGGCAGCAGGCAGGGACTGGCGGCTGAGGCCAGTCCCAGTCCGAAGGTCGCGACGAGAGCTTCCACGGCCCCGACGATACGGCCTCGGCGGTGACGTGCGGGTGACGTCCCCGGAAAGGCGAGCCCGCTACCACTTCAACCAGCCCGACGAGGCACGCTTGACGTCGAGGAGCAGCCGCCGGCCCTCGCCCTTCGCTGGGTCCAGCAGGTTCGGCTGCGAGCGGTCGTGGATGATGTACGGTCGGAGCCGCAGCTCAAGGAGCCGGTCGCCGCTGAAGGTCGCTTCCAGCAGCGCCGATTCCATGGTGTTGGTGGACCAGTTCTGGTCGAAGACGAGGTTGCCCAGCGAGTAGAGCACGGGTACGCCGCCGATCTCCTCGACGGCACCGGTGACATGGCTGTGACTGCCGATGACCAGGTCGGCTCCGGCCTCGATCCAGCGAGCCGCGTGCCGCCGCATCGACTCGAGCGGGCTGCGCGTGTACTCGAGACCCCAGTGAGGAAAGACGATGACCACGTCGGCGCCGGCCCGGCGGGCCTTGCGCACGTCCTTGCGGATGTAGCGGTCCTGGCAGGGGGTCGCCCCGGCCTTGCCCTCGGCCGCCCAGTAGACCTTGACGATGGCCAGGCAGGGGATGATGGCTACGGTGGTGTCGCGGGCCTCGAGGAGGCCGACCTTGCGGGCCTGGTCCAGGTCCTTGCCCGCACCACCAACCACGACGCCCGTACGGCGCAGGATGCGGCGCGAGTCGGCGATGCCCGAGGCCCCGTAGTCACCGATGTGGTTGTTGGCCAGTGAGAGGAAGTCGAAGCCGGCCCGCTTGAACATGCCGGCCAGTGCGGGCTTGCCGCTGAAGCGGAAGCCTCCGCTGTGGAAGGCCCAGTCATCGGTCACCGGCTGCTCGTGGTTGGCGATGGCCAGGTCCGCGCCCCGTAGCAAGGCGCGAACCACGCCCTTGTTGCCGGTGAGCTGATAGCGCGGCACCACGTTGTCGTTGTAGACCGGGTCGCAGCAGCCGTGGCCGGTGACCATGGCGGTGCCACCACCGAAGGGGAAGTCGACGCCCTTGCCTTTGCGCACCACCGTGTCGTACACGCCGCGGTCGGTGAACGAATCGCCGCCGGCCACGAGCGTCCAGACGCCACTCTGGTCCCAAACCTCCTGCGCGGGCAGCTGGAGGGGCACGTTGAGTGGCCAGTCTGCCACTCGCCGCACGCGGTCGACACCGACGAGCGCGGCCCGTCCGACCGAGAGCGCACGCAGCGACGGCCGCAGGCTGTCCGCGGCCACGAATCCGAGCGCTCCCCTGCGTACAGCCCTGGCCAAGGCGTCCACATCCGCTCGGCGTACACCGGACCCGAGCTGGATATCGAGAGCGGTCGCGAGGGGCTCGGCCAGACGATCCTCGATGACCACGCGCTTGAAACCGCGCGCTGCGCCGGTCTCCAGGGCGCCGATCAGGGCGCGGCGCTGCAGGCCGGCCGCCTTCGACCAGAAGCCCGCCACCGGGACCACGGGCATGACCGACTCGACCAGCTCCGGCGCCCGCTCGGCCTCCGGAACGGACGTGAGCGAAGGCCGCGCCGAGGCAGGCTCGCTCGCGGCCGGCGAGGACTCCGCGGTCAGCGAGGGCTTGGCGCTCGGGTCGCCCTCGGCCAGCGCCAGCAGCACGCGGTCTGGCGCATCATCGGTGACCGGCGCCGTCGGGGTTGCGGCGGCCGCGGCCCCGAGCCCCGGCAGCGATGGAGGCGGCGGTTCGGTCGGCGCGGGCTGGGCGCGAGAATCGAGTACGGCGATGGCGAAGCCGGCCATCCCGAAGGCGAAGGCGCCCACGAGGATGAGCACCAGGAGCTTGGAGCGCCGCTCGGCAGCTCGGGCCGTCTCCGGGCCGTCGGTCAGGCTGATCTCGCGCCTCCCCTCATCGACGGGCGAGCCGCCATAGGGACGGATGAAGCAGGGACTGGCGGACCCGACCGGATTCGAACCGGCGATCTCCAGCGTGACAGGCTGGCATGTTAGGCCGCTACACCACGGGTCCTCACGGAACGCAGACTGTAGCAGAGAGCCACGCGACACGCCGTGCCGCCTGCCGCGCCCGACGTTCTCCAACCACGGGATATGCTGGCGGCCATGCCCCACCTCATCGATCTGCGCTCCGATACCGTCACGCAGCCCACGCCAGCCATGCGCCGGGCCATGGCCGTGGCCGAGGTGGGAGACGATGTCTTCGGCGACGATCCGACGGTCATCGCGCTGCAAGAGCGTGCCGCGGAGCTGACGGGCAAGGAGGCGGCGCTCTTCGTGGCCAGTGGGACCATGGGCAACCTCGTCTCACACATGGCCCACGTGCCCCGCGGTGGCGAGATCATCGCTGATGCAGCCGCCCATCTAGCCCAGATGGAGGCCGGCGGCTATGCCGTCATCAGTGGCGCCACCGTGCGCACGATCGCCGCAGGTCCCGACGGCACCTGGGACAGCGCGGATGTCGAGCGCGCGTTCCGTCCGGACGATCCTCACCAACCTCCGACCGCCCTGGTGACGTTGGAGAATACGCACTCGCCGTCGCTGGGGCGACCGCTGGATGCTGACTACATCGCCGGCGTGGCCGGCCTGGCGCACGCGCGCGGTGTCCCGCTGCACATCGACGGAGCGCGCCTGTTCAACGCCGTCGTGGCCCTGGGCACCACCGCCAAGGCCCTGGTCGGTCCTGCCGACAGTGCCACCTTCTGTCTCTCCAAGGGCCTGGCCTGCCCGGTCGGCTCGCTGGTGGTCGGATCGAAGGACTTCATCGCCCGCGCGCACCGAGCGCGCAAGATGGTCGGCGGCGGCATGCGCCAGGCGGGCATCCTGGCGGCCGCGGGCCTGGTCGCCCTCAGTGGCGGCCCTGACGGCATGGTCGAGCGCCTTGCCGACGACCATGCCAACGCACAACGCCTGGCGCAGGGGCTCGCGGAGATGGAGGGAGTGGAAGGACTGGATCCCGCCGCGATCACCACCAACTATCTCGTGTTCGGGCTGGCCCGACGGTCCGGCGACTCCCTCGCCGAGACCCAGTCCGCCTTCCTGGCCGAGGCGCGTTCACGAGCCCTGGCCTTCACTCCATATCCCGGTGGCCGTGTGCGCGCGCTCACTCACCACGGCATCGAACGCAGTGATATCGAGCGCGCGCTCGTGATCACCCGGGAGGTATTGGCCGAGCTCGGCCTGGCTCCGGTCCACAGCGGCAGCCACTAGCAAGGAGACGGCATGCAGGCAACCGGCGACGCGCTCACCACCGCGCTCATCCAGGCCCGCTTCGACGCATGGGTGGCCACCTGGCCAAGCCTGGGCACCCGCTTCGGTATGCACCAGTACGACGGACGGCTGCCCGACCTGTCCCGGGGGGCCATGCTCGCCGACATCGAGGCGGAAGCGGCCTTCGTCCGACGTCTGGAAGCGGTCGACCGCACGAGCCTCAGCGAGCGGGTCGCCTTCGAGCGAGATCTCGCGCTGCACAGCGCTCGACTGCGCCTGTTCGAGGCGGAGGTCGTGCGCAGCTGGGAGCGGACCCTGAGCGCTTGCGACGAGATCGGCGACGCCCTGTTCCTGCTCGTGGCCCGCGACTTCGCGCCCCTCACCGAGCGCCTGGTGCCACTCACCGAACGCATCGAGGCGGTACCACAGGCGCTCCAGCAGGTCCGGGACCGGCTGGGAGAGGCGCCGGTGCGTCCGTGGATGGAGCAGGAGCGAGACGCTGCCTCCGAGCTGCCCCAGCTGTTGGCCGAGATCCTGACGGGCGCGACCTCGGTCTGGCGGGCCGGCAGCACCGACCAGCGGCGGCTGGTGGCGGCGGTCGAGTCCGCCGAACGGGCGCTCGGTGACTATGTCCGGTGGATCGACAGCCAGATCGATGGGTATACCGGCCGAGCGAGTCTCGGCGCCGACGACCTCGACCGGTTGATCGCGCTACGGGCCTTCGATGGACTCTCGACCGACGACATCCTCGCGGTCGGCCTCGAGCAGCTCGAGGTCCAGCACGCGGCACGACAGGAGGCCGGGCGGATGATCGACCCGGCCCTTGACGAGGCCGCCGCGGTGGAGCTGGTCAAGTCCGATGGCCCGGCCGACTTCGAGGCGGCCCTCGAGGCCTATCGAGCGGCGATGCTGCGGGCCCGCGAGCACATCGCCCGCCATGACCTCGCGACGCTGCCGGCCGACGACGTGCTGGAGGTCATCCCGACGCCCGTCTTCATGCGCCGGATGATGCCGCTGGCGGCCTACTTCGACCCGGCCACGTTCGACCACCCGGCACGTGGTACCTACGTGGTGACCCCGTCGGTTGACGGCGACGCGGGCGCCATGCGCGAGCACAACTGGTCGTCCATCGTGAACACCAGCGTCCACGAGGCCTATCCGGGACACCACCTGCAGCTCACGGCCGCACGGGCCACACCGACCCCGGCTCGCCTGATGCTGGAGGCTCCCGAGTTCGTCGAGGGCTGGGGCATGTATTGCGAGCAGATGATGCTCGAGCAGGGATTCGAGGACACGCCCGCGCGCCGGGTCATCGTGGCCACTGACGCCATCTGGCGGGCGGCTCGCATCGTGCTCGACATCCGGTTGCACCGGGGTGAGATCTCGGTCGATGACGGGGTGGACTTCCTGGTGCAGCACACCGGCTTCGAACGACCGGTCGCGCGCGCCGAGGTCCTGCGCTACACCACGGCACCCGGCTATAACCTCTCCTACCTTCTGGGCAAGTCCCTGCTCCTGCGCCTGCGAGCGGACGAGCAGGCTCGAGCGGGGCAGGAGTTCTCGCTGAAGGGCTTTCACGACGCCCTCATCTACTCGGGCAGCCTGCCCATCTCCTACCATCGGCGGCTGTTGGCGGGCGAGGGCGGCGGGCCCACGGCCCCTCCCTCGCCTGGAGCCTGATGTACGTCATCCCGAGCATCGATGTCTCGGCCGGTCGTTCACGGCTGGTCTGGTGGCCCGGCGCCTCGAGCGGCGTGGGCACGCCCACGGACCGGCCGGCCGTGATCGCCGCGGGCTTCGCTGCCCAGGGCGCCCCGGCCGTCCACATGGTCGACCTGGACGGCGCGGCCGCCGGCAGACCGGTCAACCTGGAAGCCATCGGAGCCATCGCTCGGGCTGTGGCCAAGCCGCTCCAGCTGGCCGGCGGCGTGGACGGTCCGGAGCAGGTGGAGATCGCCTACGCCGCCGGCGCGACACGCGTGGTCATGCCACTGTGGGCGGTGGCCGAGGATGCGGATGTGCTGGCCGGCAGCCTGCGCGTCGGGGGCGACTGGTTGGCCGTGGGCATGGACGCCCGGGTAGAAAGCCTGCGGGGCTACCCCTGGCGGCGGCGGCAGGTACCGACCGTCATGGAGCTCGCGACCGAGCTCAACGCGGCCGGGGTGCAGCGGTTCGTGTTCTCGCACGTGACCGACGACCTGGGGCGAGGCACGGTCGCACAGGTCGTGCAGGAGCTGGACGCCGAGGTCTTCGTGGCCGGGGGCGTGAACTCGCTCGCCGGCCTGCTGGCACTGCGTGAGACCGGCGTCGCCGGGGTAGTCGTGGGGGAGCCCATCTTCACCGGCGCGGTGGACCTGAGCGAGGCCATCGCCGCGGTCCGCTGACGTGAAGATGCCTCGCCGGCGTGATCCGGGGCATTTTGTTATGGAACCTTCATCTATGCAGAGTGAATAAGCCCTTGAGTTCGACCCCGGGCTACCGCTAGTATCCGCGATGTGCTGCTCGACAGCACTACTGACCTAGACGCAAGGTCATGGGTAGGTTGGGTTAGGGTAGCCGGTGAAGCCGGCGTCATAGATGCCCTTGCGACGTGGCAGAAGATTTGGAGTTCGCTCTGAATCAGCCGGGACAGTTAAAGCGACCCCGCTTCGGCGGGGTCGCCTCGATTCTGGGGACGTGCCGCTGTGTGCCGCGGGCTGGGGCCAGGCCGGGCTAGACCATATGCTCGGGTCGAACCACCTCGTCGAACTGCTCCTCGGAGACATAGCCGAGCGCGAGCGCCGCTGCCTTCAGGGTGGTGCCTTCCTTGTGGGCCTTCTTGGCCACCTCGGCGGCCTTGTCGTACCCGATCACCGGATTCAGCGCGGTCACCAGCATGAGCGACCGGGAGACCAGCTCCGTGATGCGCTCGCGGTTGGCGGTCACCCCGGCGACCGCGAACTCGCGGAAGGAGTCACAGGCGTCGGCGGTGATACGCGCAGAACGGATGACGTTCGCTGCCATCACCGGCTTGTAGACGTTGAGCTCGAAGTTGCCCTGTGAGCCCGCGAACTTGACGGCGGCGTCGTTGCCGTAGACCTGGGCCGCCACCATGGTCATGGCCTCGGCCTGCGTAGGATTGACCTTGCCCGGCATGATCGATGACCCGGGCTCGTTCTCCGGCAGGGACAGCTCGCCCAAGCCAGAGCGCGGCCCACTGCCCAACCAGCGCAGGTCGTTGGCGATCTTGGTCAGGCTGGCGGCGAGGGTGGCCAGACCCCCGCTGGCGAACACGACCGCATCGTGGGCTGCCAGCGCCGCGAACTTGTTGGGTGCACTCACGAAGGGCAGGCCGGTGAGGGTGGCGATCTCGGCGGACACAGCTTCGCCGAACCCGGCCGGTGCATTGAGCCCGGTGCCCACGGCTGTACCTCCGATGGCCAGCTCGTAGAGTCCCGGCAGTGTCGCGCTGATGCGCTCGAGGTCGGCCTCGAGTTGGGCCACGTAGCCGCTGAACTCCTGGCCCAGCGTGAGCGGCACCGCATCCTGCAGGTGGGTGCGGCCGATCTTGACGATGTCATCGAAGTCGCGCGAGCGGGCAGCCAGCTCGTCGCGCAGCCGCTCGACGGCGGGGATGAGCGTGCGCGCGAAGATGGTGGCGATCGCCACGTGCATGGCCGTGGGGTAGGTGTCGTTCGAAGACTGCGACTTGTTGACGTGGTCGTTGGGGTGGACCGGATCCTTGCTGCCGAGGACCCCGCCGGCCAGCTCGATGGCGCGGTTGGAGATGACCTCGTTGGTGTTCATGTTCGACTGCGTGCCTGAGCCGGTCTGCCAGATGAAGAGCGGGAAGTGGTCGTCCAGCTTGCCCTCGGCGACCTCCCGGGCAGCCTGGACGATGAGGGGACCCGTACCCTCCGGCAATCGCCCGGCGGCATCGTTGACCAGCGCACAGGCCAGCTTGAGCGTGCCCATGGCGTGGACGATCTCCAGCGGCATGCGCTCGGCCGCAGGGTCGCCGATGGCGAAGTGGTGGAGCGAGCGCTGGGTCTGCGCGCCCCAGTAGCGGTCGGCTGGGACCTCCATGGGCCCCATCGAATCGAACTCGGTGCGGGTGGCTCCGCGTGTCGGCTCACTCATGCGGGACATGGTAGAGGCGGAGGCACTGCTCCACACCGAACAGACCGAAGAGGCGCCTGTCCGAGGGCTTGAAGTAGTCGAGGACATCTGCGACGGGCACGACCTCGGGACGGTCCACGGCGTAGGTCACGTCGTCGCGGACGACCTCCGCGCGGCCGGCCGCGAGCACGTTCCGCAGCCACTGCGTGTCGTTGCCATAGACCAGCGCGATGACGAAGCCGTCCTCGGTGGGCTCGATGCCCAGGGGTGTCTCATGGGTCACCCCCGAGGTCCGGCCAGTGTGGCGCAGGATCTGGGCGAAGGCACCGGGCTGGCCGGCCGTTCGCATCTGGCGCGGGTTCATGACCTTGAGGTTGAGCTGGCGGACCGCCTTCACCACGGGATGCCACTTGGCATGCATCCCCGCCAGAAAGACGCCTGCCAACCCGACCAGGGCGAGGAGGAGGCCTCCGAGCAGCACGACGATGGTTCCCATGCGCGCACGATACTCCGCCACGGTCGCCGGTTCGTGGACGTGTGGTCTAATGGAGCTCGCGGCGCCCGTAGCTCAGTGGATAGAGCGTCTGCCTCCGGAGCAGAAGGCCGTGGGTTCGAATCCCGCCGGGCGCGCCAGCTCGGTCCGCCTGCGGGCGACCCCTACAGGCCGCGTGCCCGGCGCGAGAGCGAGGCCTTGACGCGCTCGCGGAACACGGGCATCTCGCCCATGAGCGTGCTGAAGCCCTCGCGCGCGATGACCACGAGGCGGCAGTCGCTGGCCGCCACGACGGTCGCGCTCCGCGGCCGAGAGGACAGCAGGGCCATCTCCCCGATGACCTTTCCGGGCCCACGCTCGGCGATGACGGCGCCGTTGCGCATGATCGAGAGCCAGCCTTCGGCCACGATGACCGTCTCCGAGCCGGGCTCCCCTTGCGTCATCAAGGTCGTGCCGACCGCGAGGTCCTGTACATCGGCCAGGGCCACGACCCGCTCGAGCTCGTCCGCCGAGCAGTCGTCGAACGGCGGCACGGCGGCGATGAGCTTGGCCTTGGAGATGGACACGGCGGGCCTCCTGCGGCCACGGGACCGACGGACGCTACGATGCCGCTCGTCGCCGCGACTCGCCTGCCCCAGCCCGACGCGCGGTGTACGGTGAGCGCATGGCCCACCTCGCGCTCGTCCCGGCAGCCTACGTGGCGCTGCTGCGTGGCCGCGAGGTGCTGCTGCAGCAACGGCAGGCTACCGGCTACATGGATGGGCATTGGTCGTTCAGCGCGGCCGGCCACGTGGAGCGAGGCGAGTCGGTCGAGATGGCGGCGGTTCGGGAGGCCGAAGAGGAGCTGGGCATCGTGCTACGCGTGGCGGACCTCGAGCCGGTCTGCACGGTGCACCGACGCCAGACCGACAGCGACCGCGGCCAGCGCGTCGACTTCTTCTTCGCCACCCGCGCCTGGACGGGTGAGCCCAAGGTCAACGAGCCGGACCGCAGCGGCGGACTGCGCTGGTCGTCGCTCGACGACCTGCCCGCGCCACTGGTGCCCGTCGACGCGATCGCGCTGGAGATGCTGCGTACCGGCGATCACCGGGCCATCGCCACCATCGGCTTCTGAAGAGAGGCACGCCTGCACCGGCGGCCCGGCACGTGTATCCTCTGAACCGTATGTTCAGAACTTTCGGAAATGTCTGAAAACAGCGCAGGCTCGGCCGAGATCGCCGAGCTGGCCGGCGTCTGGTTCTCCTCGCTCGGAGTGCCCCGTACCACGGGCCAGATCTTCGGCTACCTCCTCGCCTGTGACCCGCCCGAGCAGACAGCCGCCGACATCGCAGCCGGCACCGGCATGAGCCGGGGCTCGGTCAGCGCGGGCGCCCGCATGCTGGTGGCCCTCAACGCCATCGAGGAGCGCCACCGCATGGGTGATCGCAAGACCTACTACCGCCTGCGCAGGGGCTGGTGGGTCGAGGTGGCCACCAGCAAGATGGCCGGGTTCGAGCGGCTCGCGGACGAGGCCCGGCGGCTGAGGGACGACGGACGCCTCTCGCGGGTCGACGGCGTCGATGAGCTGATCGCCTTCTCCGAGTTCTGGGCGCAGGAGATCCAGCGCTTGCGTAAGCGTTGGCACGAAGCGCACGAGGGCACCCAAGCATGACCACCGACGTGGCGGTAGCGCCGATCAGGACCGAACGCCTGACCAAGCACTACGGGGACGTGAAGGCCCTCGTCGACCTTGACCTCGAGGTGCAGCGAGGTGAGGTCTTCGGCTTCCTGGGACCCAACGGGGCAGGCAAGACGACGACCATCCGCAGCCTGCTTCACTTCGTCTTCCCGACTGCGGGGCGGGCGAGCGTGCTGGGGTTGGACGTGGCCACGCACGCGGTCGAGGTGCGCAGCCGCGTGGCCTACGTGCCCTCGGAGTATTCCCTCTATCCCAAGCTCACCGGCGCCGAGAACCTGGCCTACCTGGCCAACCTGCGTGGGGGCGTCGATGCGGCCTACGTCAGCGAGCTGGCCGAACGCCTGGAGATCGACCTGACGCGCAAGGTCGGCGATCTCTCCACCGGCAACAGACAGAAGGTCGGACTCATCCAGGGCTTCATGAGCCGGGCCGACCTGATCATCCTCGACGAACCCAGCACCGGCCTCGACCCGCTCATGCAGCAGGAGCTGCAGCAGCTCATCCGCGAGGTCCGCGAGGACGGACGCACGGTGTTCCTCTCCAGCCACAGCCTGTCAGAGGTCGAACGCGTAGCCGATCGCGTGGGCATCCTGCGGCACGGCCAGCTGGTCGTGGTGGAGCCGCTGCAAGAGCTGAAGCGCAAGGCCATCCGGCGCATCGACCTCGAGTTCGAGGCACCGGTCGAAGCGGTCATCTTCGAGGGCATCCCCGGGGTGCGCAAGGCGGAGGCCCGTGGCAACACGGTGGTCGTGTCCTTCGAGGGCTCGGTCAACGCCCTCCTGCGTGCCGCCCTCGACCACGACCTGGTAAACCTCAACAGCCGCGAGGCCGATCTCGAGCAGATCTTCCTGGCCTACTACACCGACGGTGCCCCCGATGCTCCGTAACCGCCTGCTCGGGAGCGTCTTCACCAAGGCTATCCGGGACTGGCTGCTGTGGACGCTCGTGGCCATCGTCACCATCGTCATCATCGGCGCCTTCTACGTCTTGACGATGAGCGCGGCCGGGAACGACTTCGTCTCCATCATCGACCAGATGCCCGACTTCGTGGCCAACATCTACGGCAACCAGGACGGCACCGGCGCGGGCCTGGCCATGGCCGGCATGTACTCGCTGATCGGCCCGATCGTGCTGCTGGCCTACGCCATCGGCCTGGGGGCCAGCGCGGCCGTGGGCGAAGAGGAGGCGCGGACGGTGCCCCTCCTGCTGATGAGCCCCCTCCGGCGCCGTTCGATCCTCGTGGCCAAGACGGCCGTCGTGGTCCTCGGAGTGGTCGTGATCACCCTCGGGATGTGGCTGTCCATGGTGGTGTCGTCGGCGATCTTCGGACTGGACGTCTCGAACTACGACCCCTTCGCCGCCAGCGTGCAACTCATCGGCATGGCGCTGCTCTTCGGCGCGCTGTCCCTGGGCATCAGCGCCTGGCGTGGGTCATCGGCGCTGGGAGTGGGGGTCGCAGCCGGTGTGGCCGTGCTCTCCTACTTCGTGACCACCATGGTGCCGGCGGTGCAGCAGATCGCCGACCTGGCCAGGCTCACGCCCTGGTACCTCTACTCCGGCGCGGAGGCGCTCTATCAGGGCATCGACCCACTGCTGCTGGTGATCGCCCTGGGCGCGACCGCGACCTTCGCCGTGATGGGTGCGCGCTCCCTCGACCGGCGCGACCTGAAGGGCTGACGGCATGACCGGCAAGACGCTCTCCGGCGTCCGCGGCTTCCAGCGTCTCGCGCTCGTCAACGTCTTCTCCAAGGCTGTCGCTGACCGCCTGCTGCTGGCGCTGCTGGCGGGACTCGGGACCGGCGCCATGGGCTTCGTCATGGGCTTCATGTACCTGGCCCTGGAGGACACGCTGTCCGAGCTGCTCAAGTTGCTGCCCGACTCGGTCATGGCCATCGCTGGCGGCGCGGACATGACCACCGCGGCCGGCTACTACACCGGCGAGATGTACTCCATCGTCTTCCCCTTCGTGGTCATGTTCGTGGCCGCCAGCTCGAGTGCGCGCGCCTTCGGCGGGGAGATCGAGAACCGTACGTTGGGCCTGGTCATGTCGACCCCCACGCGTCGGACTCGCCTGGCCACGGACAAGGCCCTGGCCATGGTCGTGCACGTGCTCGTGACCGTCGGGCTCCTGAGCCTCGGGGTCCTCGCCGGCGTGCTCATCACGGGCATCGACATCAAGGTCTCAGGCATCCTCTCCATGGGTCTCGCGCTGGCGCTCGTCTCGTGTGCCGTGGGCGGTCTGTCGATGGTCGTCTCCATCGTCACCGGTCGCGGCGTCATGGCCATCCTCGCGGCCATGCTGGTCGCGGTGGTGGCCTATGTCTGGTCCAGCTTCGTGCCGCTCGTGGATCCCATCGCCGGGCTGGCCTGGCTCTCGCCGTGGCACCACTACATCGCGCCCGATCCCATCAGCAACGGCCTCGACTGGCTGTCGGCAGTGTGGTTGCTGATCCTGGCTGTCGTGCCCATCATCGCGAGCATCTACCTCTTCAGGCGAAGAGACATCCCCGCCTGACGCGGCGGGCGGTTCAGCGCCGCGGCACCGTCAGAGCGGTGGCTCGGGCGTGGCGTGCGCGGGCTCATGCGCGGACGCGTAGGGTGGCCCCCGCTGCCCGTGGCGGACCGGACCGGTCCACCAGTGAGCGCGACCATCGCGAACCAGTCGGCGGCGAAGGCGATCAACAGGGCCAGGTGGAGGCGCGAGAAGTCTGGATTGCGGCGAAGCAACCCGAGGACCGAGTGGATGCGCTGCATGGGCCATGGAGCCTAGGGCGGCCACGGCCACGGCACCGCGCGTGGCACACTCGCGTTGATGAGCCTGAGAAGTCGGTTGCGCCGCTTGTCAGAGCCGCGTCGCGCGGCCCGGTCCACGCGAAGCGGGCCCGATCGCGAGCGTGGCCGGACGCCGCCACCGATCCCGGACGACTGGCAGACAGGACCTCCCGACTACATCGGCATCGGCGTGCAGAAGGCCGGCACGACGCGCTGGTGGAAGCTGATCGTGGCCCACCCCGACGTCGTGGGCGACGGCCTCAAGGAGACGCACTACGTGAGCCAGCTGGGCCGGCGAGCGGTGTCCGCCTCTGATCGCGACGGCTACTACCGCTTCTTCCCGCGGCCGGAGGGCTCGCACGTGGGCGAGTGGACGCCGCGCTACATGAGCCTGTCGGGGTTGAGCGAGAGCATGTATACGCTGGCGCCAGAGGCGAGGCTGCTGGTGATGTTGCGAGACCCGGTCGAGCGTTATCGGTCAGGGCTCGGCCACTGGCAGAAGCTGCGTCGGCGACGGGGTTTGCCCCCGAACCTGCGCGCCGGCCGCCACGACGCCTATCAGCGTTCCTTCTACGCCGCCGCCTTGCAGCCGTACATCGAGGCGTACGGTCGCGACCGACTGCTGGTGCTGCAGTTCGAGAAGAGCCTGCTTGACCCTGTCGGGGAGTACCGGCGCACCACGCGCTTCCTCGGCCTCGACGACTGGCGACCGCCCGACGAACTGCTGGGCGAACGCTTCAATCCCAGCCGCTCCCAGCCCTCCCCTGCGGAGCTCGACGAGCCTGCGGACCTGGTCGAGGCCATCGAGCCGGACGTACGCGAGCTGCTGGCGATCGCACCGGAGATCGAGCCCGCGCTGTGGCCCAACTTCCGGCACCTGGCCAGGTCTGGCTGAGGGACACCGAGACAGAGGTGGCCGACATCCCGGGCAGCCGGACCGCCGTCCGCATCGACGGCCAGGCCGCCTGAGCGCGAGATCTCCGATCCGCCCCCTCGCCACCAGCGTGGGCTCGCCAGCGGCGCGGTTTCGCCGCCAGCGGGGCCAGGCCTCAGGGCCGGATCGCTGGGGCCGGCCTGGCGCAGCGATGCTCCGGGTCAGGGCCGACGCGACCGATCGGCGGCGATCACCTCACGCGCACGCGCCAGGACGTCGTCGACCATCTCCGGCGTCAGCCGGCCGGTGAAGGTGTTCTGCTGGCTGGGGTGATAGCACCCGAGGAGCCGATAGGGTCCGATGCCCACCTCCCTGGCGTGCCCGAAGCGTGGCTTGGGAGTGACCTCGTGCCCCTCGGCCGCAAGGACTCGCAGGACCGCGTCCCAGGCGTAGCCGCCGAGCGTGACGAGCACCCGGACCCGGTCGAGGGTACGCAACTCTCGCACGAGGAACGGCAGGCAGGCGTCGCGTTCAGCCGGTGTGGGCTTGTTGGCGGGCGGCGCGCAGCGATTGACCGCACTGATGTAGCAGTCGTGCAGGGTCAGGCCATCCCCGGCACTGACCGAGCGTGGGCGTGGCGAGAAGCCGGCTCGATGGAGCGCCGGGAACAGGAGCTCCCCCGAGACACCGGGGCCGTCCCCGGTGAAGACGCGGCCGGTGCGATTGCCGCCATGGGCGGCGGGCGCCAACCCGACGATCAGCAGTCGCGCATCGGGATCGCCGAAACCGGGCACGGGGCGACCCCAATAGACGGAGTGTCGGTGGCGCGCCACCTTCCCTCGCGCGACCTGTTCGCGCCAGGCCACCAAGCGGGGGCACTGCCGGCAGGTCGTGATGTCCCCGACCAGATCGCCCAGGCGATCGGGGCTCATCGGGCCGCGGCAGGACCGTGGTCAGGGCTCAGCCGATAGCCGGCGTCGGCGGCTCTCCGGCGCAGCTCGGCAGCAGCGTCGCGGGCGCTGGGCAGCTCCAGCAGCAGCTCACGCTCGGCGACCGCGTCGATCAGCTCGTCCCACGCTTCAGCGGAGAGATATGTCTCTCCCTTCCATTCGTTCCAGCCCGCGGCGGCGCGGATGGCCGGGGAGGCGAACCAGCCGAGTGGCAGCCCCTCCGCGTCGGCCGCCCTGGCCAGCTCGCCCGGCGGCAGCGCCAGCAAGGCGCGGCTCAGCTCGGACACGCGCCAGGCCTGGGCGTCGGCTGCTCCGGCGCGGCGGGCGAGGTCGCTCACGCCGGTGGCCCCGTCCCAGTCGTCGAAGGCGGCCTCGACGCGGGCTGGCTCCTCCAGCGAGGCGGCCTCGGCGATGGCCCCGAAGATGGCCCACCCGGCGAGGCTCTGGGCCACGACCCGGGGACGCACCGAGCGCACCTCACCGGTCAGTCGTGCTGTGTCGTAAGCGATGCTCACGGTGTCCGCGTCCGCGCCAGCCACATCCCCCACGTGTTCGAGGGCTGTCGCCAGGTCGGCGCGTGCCGCATCGGCCCCTGCCCGGGTATCGTCCACCTCGCCCAGCTCCGGCAGGAAGGCCTCGCCCGCGGTCAGCGAGCCAAAGACGGCCCTGACCGCCTCGCGGATGGGCTCGTCCCGCAGCCGTCGCAGGCTCTCGTGGGGATCGGACATCCCGGAGAGGCCGGCGCGCATGGCCAGTGCGCCCCAACCGGCGCCATCGCCATCGGAGACCTCCTCGAAGCCGAGGAACACGTGACAGCCGTAGCCGTCGAGATCGAGCTCCAGGCCTTCCTCGCGGAGGTTTCGCACCTGGCGCAGGAATCCCAGGCCAGTCCGCTGGTCGTGGAGAATGACGTAGCCATCCGGATCGTGACTCAGGCCCAGTGCCTCTGCCACCCCCGGGATGCGCACGTGGGCCCGCGGGAAGCGGTTGAGATACACGACCATGGAGCGGCGTTCGGTGTCGCGCGGCGCACGCTCCGCGTGGTTGGCGTAGGCGAAGACGTCGGGCGACGGCCCTCCTCCCTCGAGGGCGGTCAGCTGGCGGAACCCACTGGCGCCGGAGAAGCGCCAGCGTTCGTGGAGCAGCGGGCTGATCTGTCGGCGATGGCGATCGACCAGCCAGTCGTTCGGGCGTTCGTCGCGCTGCGGTCGCCGGAATTCCATGCCGTACTGCTCGCTGTAGCCCTCGAACTGCCCGTGTCCGAACATGGGCAGCCCGGGCAGCGTGGCCAGCATGGTGGCGACCCCAAAGTACTTATCATCGCTACCGAACTGGTCCACCGCCGATCGCTCATCCGGGTTGTTCATGAAGTTGACGTAGCGGCCGAGGATCCGGGCGTCGAACGAGACGGTCTCGCGGATGACCTGTTGATACTCGGCATTCTTCTGGTCACGCAGCATGTGCATGAAGGCGCTGTTGTAGACACGGTGCATGCCGAGCGTGCGGACGAAGAAGCCTTCCATCAGCCAGAACGCCTCGGCCAGCAACAGTGTGTCCGGGACCTCCGCGGCGACCCGATCGACCACCTCTCGCCAGAACTCCTGGGGCATCAGGCGTCGCAGCTCGTCCGCCGAGAGGGCCGCGTTCGAGCGCGACGGGATCCCGGCCTCGTGCCCGGGCAGCGGATACCACAGTCGCTGGATGTGACGGCGCGCGAGGACCATGGCGGCGTCGAATCGGATGACGTGGAACCGGCGGGCCACCTCCACGATCTGGTCGATGACGGCCTCGCGGACCTCCGCCCGCAGGTAGTCGAGCTGGGCCGTGTCGTTCCAGGGGAAGCTGGTGCCGTCGTTGCCATGGTAGATGTAGCGCTCTTCGCCGGTGGCCTTGTCGATGCGCTTGAACACGACCGCCGCGTCGGACGAGTCCCAGTAGTGGTCCTCCAGCTGGATGACCACGCGGTCATCCGAGGAGAGGTCGCCACCGCTGAACGAATAGGACGGGAAGGGCGGGTACGGCGAGGAGACGAAGAGATCGGGCCGCTCCACCACCCAGGTCGAATCGATGCCCATGTGGTTGGGCACCATGTCAGCTGCAAGCCTTATGCCACGGGCCATGGCTCGCTCGCGCAGGTCGGCCCAGGCGGCATCACCGCCGAGATCGTCGGCGATGCGGTAGTCCGCCACCGAGTAGGCCGAGGCCATGGCCTCGGGATTGCCCCGCCACTGCTTTATGCGCTGCGAGGCGGCGCTGCGCTCCCACAGGCCGATCAGCCACAGTCCGGTAAAGCCCCGAGCACGCAGCTCGTCGAGCTCCGCGTCAGGGATCTGGTCGAGGCGCGTGATGTCGCGCCCGTAGTCGCGGGAGAGCTGCGCCAGCCAGACGTAGGTGGACTTGGCCACGAGCACCAGCTCGGCCATCCAGTCACGGTCCTGGCTGAACGCTTCGGGTTCTTCCTCCAGGCCACCGAACCCGGCGAGCGCAGCCGGGTCTGCCTGGTCGCCGCTGCCGGGACCGCGCTGGGCTCGTAGCCAGGCGACCCGCTCGATCTCGTCGAGCACACCCAGCTGGCGGTCGATGTGCAGCAGGTCCGCATCGTCCAGCCAGCCCGCCCAGTGCACCCTGATCCAGCGCAGCTGCGCAGCGAGCGACTGGGGTGCGGCCTCGACTGGCTCGAGCAGCCGTGCCCACAGCGTCCGCGCCGGCGCCTTTCGCTCGAGCTCGGGGTCATCGGGGTCCAGGTCGCCGCCGGCCAGTCCGTCGATGAGGCGCTTCTGGGCCTGCTCGCTGAGCGAGGGGTGCGAGGTCAGCTCGCGGTACGGCGCAGCGGCCGGGTTGCGGGCAGCGATGCTGGTCAGGGCCAGCTCCTCGAGCGCCACCTCGCGACCGGGGATCTTGTGCTTCTCACGCACGAGCCACTCGCGGGCGGCCAGCTCATCGCGATAGACCGGCAGTGCCGGGAATACCGTCTCGTAGGTAAGGAGTCCCTCGTCGACCGCTTCCTCGCCCACCCGCAGGTCGAGCGCTCCCAGCCCACGCGCCATCGGTCCACCGCCGTCTGGATCGGCGCGCCGCTCGACCGCCACGGCTCGATGTCCGAGCTCGTGGATGAGGCCGATGGCGGCGATCTCGGAGGCGGCTCGGGCGCGGTCGGCGTCCTCGTCCACGAAACGCTCGGCCAGGGCCAGGGCGCGGACCGGATCGAAGACGATCACGTCGCCATCGCTGGAGAAGAGCGCTTCATCGAAGCCGTAGCGGTCGCGGGCGGGGCGTGCGATTCGAAAATCCATCGGCCTCACCATAGCAGCGCACACCGAGGACCGGGACTGCGGCTGTTTCCCGGCGTGGCTCGTCGGCTCGGCCACCAGCCTAGCCCAGGACCTCCGCCACCAGCGCCCCCAGCTGCGCCCGATGCTGCGGCGTGCGGTATTCGGTGAGGGGGCTCTCATCGAGCAGGGCATCGGCATCGACCCGTCCCCGACGGCGCACGTACACGGCCGGGCGGATATGGCCGTGGTCGTCGGTCTCCACGGTGATGGCCACGCCGTCGGGACCATCGGAGTCGACGTAGGCAGCGAGGGACACGATGCCATCCTCCCGGATGGCGCCATCGGGATCGCGCGACAGCGCATGAGCCAGGTACGACTTCTGGTGCCACAGCTCTGGCGCCGTGGAGGCCGCCGTGAGCAGTCGCTCGATGACGTCGGCGGGTGCCACCTCCCGACGAGCACGCACGATGCCGAAGTAGCGGGCGGCGATCTCGTCGACCGCGAGGCGGCCGTTGTAGCGATAGCCGTGGACCGCGCCCGAGTTGGCCGGGATGCCGTACTTCTTGAGTCCGGCCACGCCCTGCGTGATGGTGCCGGCGAAGTAGGTGCCGGGTACGCTGGCGGACTCGTAGCTGTTGGTCATGGAGGGGAGGCCGCTCCGCCCGAAGGTGGTGACGCCCAGCGCCGGCAGGTCCAGCAGCGGCGCCGTGAAACCGGTGGCCGCGATGACCTCGTCGACCTCGGCCACGAACGGGTCGAGCGTGTCCGTGCGCCGGGTATGGACGGCGATCCCGCCCGCATGGCGCTCGAGACGCTCGACGGCAGCGTCGAGGATGAAGACCCCGCCGCCGAGGGCAGCATCCTCCCAGGGCTGCACGTAGCGAGCTCGGACCCCGCCCAGGGAGTGGAGGTTGACCGACAGCTGGGCCGGCCGGGGCGAGGCCAGGATGATGGGGCTGGCCCACTGGAGCAGGCCGCTGGCCAGCTCGAAGGCGGAGTTGGCCTTGCCCATGATGAAGAGGCGGGTGCCGGCATAGCTGGCGGCGTCGCGGGTATCGACGTAGTGGGTGGCGTGCTCGATGCCGGGGATGTCATCGGGCAGGAGCGGCTCGGCGGCGCCGACGCTGAAGATCGGCACCCGCGCCCGGTATTCGCCCGCGGGCGTATGCAGCACGAAGCGGTCACCCTGTCGCGTCGTGCCCTCCCAGCGCGTGTCGAAGCGGACGCGCAGGCCGGTGCGCCGCACGAACTCCACCAGCCCGGCCTCCATCTCGGCCCGCGAAGGGAACTCTGAGCTGCCATCCATGAGCGCCGGCATGATCGCCCGGTTCTCGACCTCGAAGGCCACCAGGCTGTTGAAGTCGTAGCGCTCGTATTCCCGGGAATCGTGAGGGGGCCGAGCGTGGGGCTTGGTCCACGACAGCAGGCGCTGGAAGAAGGGGAACTGGCGGAACATACCCCCCGGTGCAGGATCGGCGGAGATGACCGCGTGGTCGATCCCCAGGCGCGAGAGGTAGTAGGCCACCTGCAACGCCCCCGGCCCGGAGCCCACGACGACGACGTCGTACTCGCCGGGCGGGAACGGCACGCTGGCCGGGCCGGATGCACCGATCACGGCGTCAGCTGCGACGGTTGGCGCGATCGAGCCGCCGGCTGACGGCCTGGAGCATGCGGAACATCACCGCCGGGTAGGCCAGCAGGAAGGCTTTCAGGTCCGGGCCTGCCAGGTGGAGCGCACGCACGTCGGTGGCAGCCACCACGTCAGCGACCGGTGGCTCGCCCAGGAGCAACGAGATCTCACCGAAGAAGTCTCCCTTGCCCAGGGTCGCGACTTCGTGACCGTCGACGCGGACGGCTACCTCGCCCTCAAGGATGATGAAGAAGCCACTGCCCGAGAACCCCTGGCGCAGCACCCGCTGGCCCGCGGGGATGGCCTCCTCCGCAAGGGTGTGGGCGACGGCCTGCAGCTGCGGTCGCTCGAGATCGGAGAAGAGGGCCAGGCCCGCGAGCGCGTCCAGCACCGCCGCGTCGCTCATGCGCGACGCACCGTTCGTGAGCCCATGTCAGCTGCGCAGCTGGGCATCGGTGTCGCGCAACCGACGCGCCAGCTCCTTGAGCATGTTCACCGCGATGGCCGGCTCCTTCTCCAGCACCGCCAACAGGTCCCAGCTGGCGAGCGCCAGGCAGACCGTCTGCCCGACCGCGAAGGCAGACGCCACGCGTGGACGCTGATCGATGACCGACAGCTCACCGAAGAAGTCGCCCGGGCCGAAGCGCGCCAGCTCGCTGCTGCCGGCGACGATGCGGACACCGCCAGCGACCACCAGGTAGAGGCCGTTGCCGATCTGCCCCTGCTGCACGATGGGGGCATCACCGGCGAACTCCGATTCCGACGTCACCGCGGCAAGGGTATCGAGCATGTCGCTGCTGCAGCCGCCGAAGAGCGGCACGCGCTCCAGCAAGGCCCGCTTATCCCCGGTCGTTAGCGCCATCTCACCTCTTTGCACTGCGAAGGAGACCACCGTAGCAGGCACCGGGCTGAAAGCGCCACCGGATCGGCGCCGTGTCCTCAGTCGCCGCGGTGCGCGCCGCTGCGGATGGCGAAGCCGAGAATGTTGCCGCGAGCGGGTTCGAGGCGCACCTCGACCGCGCTGACAGCGGCGCCCGCCGGGCCTTCCCACAGCGTGAGCACGAGTCGGTCGAGCAGCTCCGCCGCGCCCTCGGCCACGACCTCGACCGATCCGTCAGGCTGGTTGGCGACCCAGCCGTCAAGCCGAAGAGCGGCGGCCTCACGCTCCACGAACCAGCGGAAGCCCACGCCCTGCACGTGGCCACGGACGACAGCCACGAGACGCGACCGCTCCGTGCTCATGCCGCACTCCGTGAGCCGGCGCGGAGGTGCGGCCAGGTCGAGAGCAGCACGTCCAGGGTGAGCTCAGGGCTGGCGTAGCCCTCGATCGCCACCCCCAGGCGATCGAGTCGGTCAAGGAACCGATGCAATGCCCTGCGATCGACCCGGGTTGCGGCATGCAGCAGCTCGTCCAGGAGCTCCAGGTCGCGTACGCCCGTGCCATCACCGGCCGCGGCCACGGCCAGGTCGCGACCCAGGTCCCGCCAGATCTCGATGATGAGCAGGACCGCCCGTCGGCGCTCCACCGGCTGCAGCCGCTTGGCCGTCGGCGCGACCTCCGCACGGATGGCGGCATCGAGCGCGGCCGCATCGGTCATGAGGTCGAGTGCAGCGGCCAGCCGCGTCCGACGATCGGCCGGCAGCATGTCCAGCAGCGTCCGCGTGATGCGCCCCCGGGCCAGGACCGCCTCGGGATCGCGGGCCAGGCGCCGGGCCAGGCCCGGCCGTCCCCCGCTGGCGAGGGCGATGGCGCGGGCCAGCGCGGGCTGCGCCAGACCCTCGTCGATGAGCCGCTGGGCGAGCGCAGACGTGGGTACCGGAGCCAGCCGCAGACGAGCCGAGCGAGAAAGCACGGTCGGCAGCAAGGAGGATGCATCGTCCGCGCAGAGCACGAGACACGTGCGGGGACCCGGCTCCTCGAGCGTCTTGAGCAGGGCGTTCTGGGCGTCCGCGTTCAGTCGGTGGGCAGCCGTGATGATCGCCAGACGGAATTGGCCCTCCATGGCCGTCAGCGAGAGGTCGGCCGCCAACTGCAGGACCTGGCCGATGCGGATCTGCTCGCCGGCTCCTTCGGGCGCGAGCAGGTGGAGGTCGGCGTGGTTGTCCGCAGCCACCTTGTGACAGGCAGCGCAGGCACGGCAGGGCCGGGCGGTCGGCTCCTGCGCGAGGCACAGCAACCCGGCGGCGAGGTCGAGCGCGAGGGTGGTCTTGCCGACGCCGGCGGGCCCCGTCAGCAGGATGGCGTGTGGCGGTCGTTCGGTGTGGATGGCGCGCGCGACGACGCGCAGGCCAGCCTGTTGGCCGAAGGTGACGAAGGTGCCGCCGGACCCTGAGGCCGCGACGGCACCCGCCATGTGCGAGCCTAGGCCTCGTCAGCCGCGGCCGCGTCGGTCTCGGCCTTCTTGGTCGTGCGCCGGCGGCTGCTCCGCTTGGGCTTCTCCTCCTCGGCGCTGGCCTCGGCCTCTGGCGCGGTCGCCTCGGTCTCGGCCTTCTTGGTCGTGCGCCGGCGGCTGCTCCGCTTGGGCTTCTCCTCCTCGGCGCTGGCCTCGGCCTCTGGCGCGGTCGCCTCGGTCTCGGCCTTCTTGGTCGTGCGCCGGCGGCTGCTCCGCTTGGGCTTCTCCTCCTCGGCGCTGGCCTCGGCCTCTGCCGCGGTGGCCTCGGTCTCGGCCTTCTTGGTCGTGCGCCGGCGGCTGCTCCGCTTGGGCTTCTCCTCCTCGGCGCGGGCCTCGGCCTCGTCAGCGGCAGGCGGGGCCGATGACGAACCACGGTCGCGACGCGCCAACTCCGCCATCAGCATCTCCTGGACCTCCGGCGGGACCTCGCTCCAGGGATCGCCGCCGGGCGTCTGCTCGATCGGCTCCATGGCGTGCACCGAAGCCCGCGGAGCACTGGGTGAACGGCCTCTCGAGCCACTGCCCGAGCGCGAGCGGCCACCGAGCCCATAGCGCTCGCGGTCGATGGCCGAGCGATAGCCGCCGCTGCGGCCACCACGGCCGCTGCGGCCACCCTGACGCCCGCCTTGCTTCTTCTCGGCCAGCAGGTACTCAGCAACCTCGGGCTCGTCCTCGAAGCCTTCGGCCTCCTCGTCCTCGTCCCGACCGGAGCTCGTCGGCGTGGTGTCCGCGGGCACGCCGATCTGGCTGTCCCAAACGGAGCCGAAGCCGGCGTGTTGCGGCAGAGGCGGCACTTCGTCATCGTGCGAGGGAGTGTCCGGCTGGCGCTCGGGCTCGCTGGAGGTCTCGATCCCTTCTTCGGCACCACGGCTGCCGCGGCCACGACCACGTCCGCCGCGGCGGCGGCGTCGGCGGCGGCCGTTGCCGTCCTCGGAGGTCGACTCCTCGTCCTCTGCATCGGCGGTGGGCTCGTCCATCGTCGCCGCTGCCGCGCTCGGCTCAGCGCCACGCGAGAGCTTCTCGCCGGGCAACGCGACCAGGCTGGCGGACACCACCGTCACTTCGGCCGCCTCGGTCTCCTCGACCTCGGGCTCGACCTCGGGCTTCGACGCGCCGCGGCGGCGCGAACGCGAACTCCGGTCGCTCCGTTCGGACCGCTCCTCCGGCTCACCGCGGCGCCGTCGGCGCGGCTTGACGCCCGATTCCTTCTCCGGCACGGCGGTCATCGAGAGGTCGCCGTCGGAGGCCACGCGCCGTCCGCTGCGGACGCCCTTCTCGACCTTGGCCACGTGGGTGATGTCGGTGAAGACGTCAGCCACGTCGATGAGGTCACTGCTGGTGTTGCCGCGGAAGCTGAGGACCTCCACGCGCACGCCCTTCTGCTGGACGGCGGCGATGGCCGGCGCGAAGTCGCCATCGCCGGAGACGACGACTGCGATGTCGAGCTTCTCGGCCAGGCGCATCATGTCGACCACCAGCTCGATGTCAAGGTTGGCCTTCATGCGGCCGTCGCCGTACTTGCGGATGTCCTTGCTCACGACCTTGTAGCCCGAACGGGTGAGGAAGGCGTGGAACTGCCGCTGGTTCTCGTTCTCCGGATCGAGACCGGTGTAGGCGTAGGCGCGCACGAAGTCGCGGTTGGCGGTAGCGGACTTGAGCAGGGTCACATAGTCGATGTCGATCCCGGCTGCCTTGGCCGCATAGAAGATGTTCGCGACGTCCACGAAGACGGCGACGTTCTTGCTCACGCAGGGCTCCTGTGTGGTGCGGACCGCGGCGGGCGGTCGCGCAAGGGGGGACACTCGAAGCGACGGTCGCGGTCACGGGCTAAGCCCGACGCGCGTCGCAGGTGGCGTGTCCGGTCGATACTGATCGGTCGATCTCCTGGTGACGGCCGGCCCATCGGGTATCCACGGCCTGTCTGATCACGACTGGAGCGTTCCGCTGGAAGGAGTCGCCCACCGCTGGTGGGGTCGTGCCATCCTTAAGCGCGCCGCACCGGGTGTCGCAGGGACCGTGGGAACGGCTCCGCTGACCACACGCCCGGGGCGCTCAAGGCGTCTTGCATCCGGAACGCCTCCCACCATGATACTGCAACCGACTCACGTCGTCGGGATGACCTTCGGGCCATCCCGCACCGGCTCGATGGTGCATCCGGTCAACGGCGCTCCCCCGCCCGGACCACGCTCAGCGCTTCCATCCGTACGGCCCGTTACTCGATCGCTGCTGCAGTGTGACCGTGCAAGCACCGCGTGGTTGTCTAGAATGTCGCCACGCTTGAGCGGCCAGCGCCTGCGCGCTGCGTTTCTCGCGCCACGAGCGGTGAGCCAAGTCGGGGAGGGTTCGGATCCCCCCCCTTCCAGCGACCGACCGTTGGGCGGGCGTCGCAGCGCAGAGACCCGGGCCGCACCCCGCCGCCGCGATCTCGCGCCGGCGTCCGTAGCTGCAGGAGGATCCCCGGAAATCATGATGCGAAAGAGCCTCGGCGTCCTTGCGGCGACCGGCCTCCTGGCGACCGCGGTAGCGGCGCCGGTGGCAGCACAGGAATCGAAGGTCGTCCACATCCCCGCTGGTGAGCCCATCACGCTCGGCGTGTACCAGGTGCTCTCCGGCCCCAACGCGGTGCTGGGCCAGGACATGGTCTACGGCATCGAGGTCGCGGTCGAGGACCGTGGCAGCGAGATCCTCGGGCACGAGATCGAGCTCAACGTCCAGGATGAGCTGTGCACCGTCGAGGGCGGCGCGCAGGCAGCGCTGGCGCTGGCCAACGACCCGACCGTGGTCGGAGTCATCGGATCGTCCTGTTCCGACGCCACCGTCGGCGGCATCCAAACCATCACCGAAGCAGGCCTTACGGCCATCTCCGGCTCAGCCACCCGTCCCTCCCTGACCGAGCCGGATCGTGGCCCCGAGTATGCGGGCTTCCTGCGCACGGCCTGGTCCGACGCGGTCCAGGGCAAGTTCGTGGCCGAGTTCCTGCGGGACGAGCTGGGCCTGACCAAGGCCGCCACCATCCACGACGGCTCGGCCTACGCCGAGGCACTCGTGGGCGTGTTCGAGGACGAGTTCGCCAACATGGGTGGCGAGATCGTGGCCTCCGAGGCCGTCTCCGCGGGCCAGACCGACATGAACCCGGTCCTGACCAACATCGCGGCCGCCAGCCCTGAGGTCATCTACTTCCCGATCTTCACCGCGGAGGGCGGCTTCATCGCCGACCAGTACAAGGACGTGGCGGGCCTCGAGGACGTCGTCCTCATCGGCTCCGACGGCCTCTTCTCCCTCGACTTCGTGAAGGCCGCCGGCCCCAACGTGGAAGGCATGTACCTGTCGAGCCCGAACTTCGGAGCCATGCAGGAGAGCTACGCCGACCTCGTCCAGAAGTACCTCGACATCAGCGGCCTCGACGCCCCGCTGCAGGCATTCCACGCGCACGCCTACGATGCGGCCTCGATCATGCTCGACACCGTCGCCAAGGTGGCGGTCGAGAACGAGGATGGCTCGCTCGACATCGACCTCGCGGCTCTGCGTGAGGCGCTCTATGCGACCACCGACTATCCCGGCGTCACCGGCACCCTGAGCTGCACCGAGTACGGTGACTGCAGCGCGCCGATCATCGCCATCTACCAGATCGGCGCCGACACCATCAACGACGACGTCTGGCCGCCGGCCGTCGTGTGGGCGCCCGAGTCCTGATCGGGACCAGCGCGTCAACCTGACTCAGATCATGCGTCGAGCCGGGCGTGCCAAACGCCCGGCTCGACCATATCCATCGACCTGACCACGAACGGATCGACCCGACCATGCAGACGACCCTCCGACCGCGCCGCCGGCCCGGCCGTACCGAGACCGCCTTCGAAGCGGCCGTCAGCGCCTTCCTCTGGGTCTTCCGCATCGTCCTCGTGCTCATCGTGGTGGTGGGCTCCGTCCTCACCATCACGTCGGGCAAGTTCACCGTCGAGACGTGGATCGACCTGGTCGTGAAGGGCGCGGTCCAGGGTGGGATCTACGCGCTCGTGGCCCTCGGTTACACGATGGTCTACGGGATCATGAAGATGATCAACTTCGCCCACGGCGAGATCTTCATGATCGGCATCTTCGCGGGCTACTTCACGGCTGAGGCCCTCGACCAGATGGGCATCCTCAACGCAGGACCGCTGGGATCGCTCTTCTCCATCCTGGTGATGATGCTCGTGGCGGCGGCCACGTCCACGCTGGTCTCCCTGGCGGTGGAGCGTGTGGCCTACCGGCCGCTGCGCAACTCACCCCGCCTGGTGTTGCTGATCTCGGCCATCGGTGCCTCGTTCTTCCTGCAGTACACCGTCCGCGGCCTCGTCGGCCCGGGCATCTTCCGCTACCCGGTCATCAACGTGCTCGAGGAGCCGGTGGGCCTGCCGATCCTGAGCGCCCTCAACATCACCTGGATCCAGATCATCGTCATCGTCAGCGCGGTGGCCATGATGGCCGTCCTCTACGCCTTCGTGATGCGCTCCAAGCTGGGCACCGCCATCCGCGCGGTGTCGGAGGACAAGGAGACGGCTGCCCTCATGGGCATCGACGTCAACCGTGCCATCGTCACCACTTTCGCCGTGGGCGCGGCCATGGCCGGTGCGGCCGGCGTCCTCTATGGCCTGCTCTGGGGCCAGGTGCAGTTCTATACCGGCTTCATCCCGGGCATCAAGGCCTTCACCGCGGCCGTGCTCGGCGGGATCGGCAACATCCCCGGCGCCATGGTCGGCGGATTCGTCCTGGGCGAGGCTGAGTCCATCGGCTCGCTGCTCATCATCGATGGCCTCGGCGTCCCCTCCTCTGGCCAGTTGAAGGACGTCATCGCCTTCACCATCCTGGTCATGGTGCTCATGTTCCGGCCACAGGGCATCCTGGGCGAGCGCCTGTCGAGGTCGAGGGCATGACCTCCAGGACGAACCCGGTGAGCGACCCCCTGAGCGCGGCGGGCTCACAGAACGGGTGGAACCTTGAGACGCATCCCAGGGCCTGGAAACCGGTCGTCATGGCCGGGCTGCTGTTCGCGTTCGCGGCGCTCTACGTGACCCTCGTCGGGATCGTCACCACCTTCGAGGATCGCGACATCATCGAGGATGTCATCACGCTCGGCCAGGGCATCCTGCTGCTCACCTTCGCCTTCGCTGGCTATGTCGGTGCACGCCGCGCCCCGCGCGGGCCGCTCAATGCCATCGTCGGAGCTGCGGTGAGCGGCCTCATGGCCGGCGCCGTCCTCTCCCTCCTCTTGATCATCGGCCCGGCACTCGGTCTGCGGGACTACCTGCCCAACGCGGGCCCAGACCTGTACAACCTCATCTCGGGCGCGGATCTGCTGGGCGTGGAGAACGCACGTGACATGTGGCGCGGCGACGCCTTTCCCACCACGCTCTGGTTCCCGGCGCTGGTGGCCATGAGCGTGGGCACTCTCGGCGGCCTCCTGGCCCTCCTGCCCAGGCATCTGCGGAACCTCATCATCCTGGTCCTGGGCGCGATCATCGTGATGGGCATGTTCGCGAGCATCATCCGCTCGCCCATGCTCCAGCACGAGATCTCCTCGGGCGCGGCGCGCGAGCTCTTCTCGTCGAGCGGCCTGCGCATGCCGGGCGCATTCCTGGTGGCCAGCCTGGTGACCCTGGCCTACATCGCGTGGGTCATCTTCAGGCCCCACGAGCGCTGGCGCGCCCTGCCCCCGGAGACCCGCCGCGACAAGCGGCTGACGGTGCCGTTCGGGGCGATGGTGTTGGTGGTGGTGCTGCTCCTGCCGCTGGGCTTCACGGGCTTCGTGCCCGCGGTCATCGCGCTCATCGCGCTCTACGCACTGATGGGCCTGGGCCTGAACATCACGCTGGGCATGGCCGGTCTGCTGGATCTGGGTTTCGTGGCCTTCTTCGCAGTCGGCGCCTACACCACGGCCCTGCTCACGAGCACCGGAGAGTTGGGCATCGCCCACTGGAACTTCTTCTTCGCCATCCCCTTCGCCATGCTCGTGGCCATGGGCTTCGGCATCCTGCTCGGCCTGCCCATCCTCAACATCCGTGGCGACTACCTGGCCATCGCCACTCTGGGCTTCGGTGAGATCATCGCCATCCTCGCCCGTTCCGACCTGCTCAAGGACTACATCGGCGGCCCCCGGGGCATCCTCAACGTGCCCAAGCCGCTCGACTCGCTGGGCATCAGCATCCCGCCGGACCACTGGCTGGCAGGGCCCAACCAGATCTACTACATCTCGCTGATCTGCATCCTGGTCATCGCCTTCATCGCCATCCGGCTGCGTGACTCACGACTGGGGCGGGCCTGGGTGGCCATCCGCGAGGACGAGGACGTGGCCGAGGCCCTGGGCATCAACCTCGTCCAGACCAAGTCGCTGGCCTACATGCTGGGCGCCGCCTTCGCGGGACTCGGCGGCGCCATCTTCGTGGCCCTCTACGGCTCGATCATCTCGAGCTCCATCAACCTCAACGTGTCGATCCTGGTCGTGACCATCATCACCATCGGCGGCATGGGCAGCATCCCGGGCGTGATCCTGGGGGCGCTCGTCATCATCGGCCTGCCCGAGCTCTTCCGCGAGTTCGCCGAGTACCGTTTCCTGTTCTACGGCATCGCCCTCATCCTGGTCATGCACTGGCGACCAGAGGGCCTGCTGCCATCGCGGACCGGCCGACGGGAGCTGCACGACGACGAGCGGCCGATGGAAGGCGACGAGCCGACGCTGCCCGCAGCGGCAGGCGAGGGAGCGTAGCCGATGGCACTCCTCGAGACGCACGGCGCGACCAAGCGCTTCGGTGGCCTGACCGCGGTCAATGACCTGACCTTCGACCTCGACGAAGGTGCCATCGTCAGTGTCATCGGCCCGAATGGCGCGGGCAAGACCACGTTCTTCAATTGCATCGCCGGCTTCTACCAGATCGACGCCGGCACCATCACCCTCGACGGCGCGGAGATCCAGGATCTGCGCCCGGACAAGATCGCCCGCCTGGGCCTGTCGCGGACATACCAGAACATCCGGCTCTTCAGTGGCATGACCGCCAGCGAGAACGTGCTCGTGGGCCAGCACCAGCACCTCGAGTCCAACTGGCTCAAGGCGGTGCTGCGCACACGCAGCCAGCGCGAGGAAGAGCGGGGAGCGCTCGACGAGGCGGAGCGCCTGCTCGCATATGTCGGACTCAAGGGAGCCGGCGGGGTCCTCGCGAGCAACCTGCCCTATGGCGACCAGCGACGCCTGGAGATCGCGCGGGCCCTGGGCACCAGCCCCCGTGTCCTGCTGCTGGACGAGCCGACCGCCGGCATGAACCCGGCCGAGACCCACGACATGACCGGGCTCATCCGCCGGCTGCGCGACGACCTGGGCATCACGATCCTGCTCATCGAGCACGAGATGCGGGTGGTCATGGACATCTCCGAGCGCATCACCGTGCTGGACTACGGCGAGCGCATCGCCGAGGGTCCGCCCATCGAGATCCAACGCAACCAGCGAGTCATCGAAGCCTACCTGGGCAAGGCCGCTTCCGAGCAGGCCTTCGGCAAATCGGAGCCTGACACCGCGCCCGCGCAGGGGGCAGCTGCGGCTGAGGCCGTGGGCGCGCATCCACCGATGCCGGCCCCGCCGGTCGATCCGCCGGAGAAGGACTGACATGGCCCTGCTGGAGATCCGAGACCTCCATACCTACTACGGCAAGATCCACGCCCTGCGCGGCATCTCACTGTCGGTCGATGAAGGCGAGATCGTGACCCTCATCGGAGCCAACGGCGCAGGCAAGACGACCACCCTCAACACGGTCAGCGGCCTGCTCGTGCCCGAGCGGGGCTCGGTCTACTTCGACGGCGAGGACATCACCCACGTGCCGCCCCACGACGTCGTTACCCGGGGCGTGGTGCAGGTGCCCGAAGGCCGGCGCATCTTCGCCCAGTTGACGGTGGAGGAGAACCTGCACATGGGCGCCTACACGGTGAGCGACCCCGCGTTGGTGCAGGAGGGCGTGCAGAACGCGTTCGACATGTTCCCGCGACTCAAGGAGCGGCGCACCCAGGTCGCCGGCACCCTCTCGGGCGGCGAGCAACAGATGCTGGCCATGGGCCGCGCGCTCATGACCAAGCCACGCATCCTTCTCCTCGACGAGCCCTCCATGGGCCTGGCCCCGAACCTGGTCGAGTACATCTTCGAGACCATCGAGCGCATCCACGGCGAAGGGACGGCTATCCTGCTGGTGGAGCAGAACGCCGCCACCGCCCTCACCGTGGCCAGCCGCGGCTACGTGCTCCAGTCGGGCCAGATCATCATGGCCGACACTGCCGCTGCCCTGGCCTCCAACGAGGACGTCCGGCGCTCCTACCTCGGCGAGATCTAGCCCGCTCCGCGACCTCGGCCTCCGCAGTCGTCCTGGGCGCGGTCACTCACTGGGCCCCGGCCGGTCGAGCGACGTCACGGTGCGTGCCTGGTCGGGGCCTTGGCGCCCTCGGACAGGAAGCGCTTGAGGAAGAGCTTCGTAGCCTCCTCCCGGGGGTCGTCGAGGACCTGCTCGGGCGGCCCTTCCTCTACCACCAGACCGCCCTCGAGGTAGAGCACCCGGTCGGCGGCCTCACGGGCGAAGGCCATCTCGTGACTGACCACGATCATGGTCGAGCCCTCGTGGGCCAGCTGCTCCATGACCACGATGACCTCGCCGATGAGCTCTGGATCGAGGGCGCTCGTGGGCTCGTCGAAGAGCAGGACCTCAGGCTCCATGCAGAGGGCGCGCGCGATGGCCACGCGCTGCTTCTGGCCGCCAGAGAGCCGGGCCGGGAACTCGTCCCGCTTGTCCAGCATCTGCACCTTGTCGAGGTAGCGCTCGGCACTGGCTATCGCCTCCCCGCGGGAGAGGCCCTTCACGTGCAGCGGGGCCTCGATGCAGTTGTCGAGCACGCTCATGTGGGGAAAGAGGTTGAACTCCTGGAAGACCATGCCGGTCTGCTGGCGCAGTCGGCGCACGTCGCCACGCCGCGAGCGTCGATGCTCCAGGAAGGGGTCGGCCTCGATGCGCAGGTCGCCCATGGCGACCACCCCCCGGGTCGGCTCCTCCAGGAAGTTGAGGCAGCGCAGGAACGTGGTCTTGCCCGAGCCCGAGCGGCCGACGATCATGACCGTCTCATGCCGGCGCACGGCCAGGCTGACGCCGCGCAGGACGTGGCTCGGCCCGAAGAACTTCTCGATGTCCGTCGCCTCCAGCACGACCTCACCCAAGGGCACGCTCATCGGTCACCCCGCGCCATGCGCTGTTCCAGGCGTTCCTGGAAGAACGACAGGATGATGGTCAGGATCCAGTAGACGGCGGCCGCGAGCAACAGCATCTCCAGGCCGCGGAAGCTGGCCGAGCCCACAGTCCGGGCGCGCCAGAGCAGCTCCTGCACACCGATGACATAGACCAGGGCGGAGTCCTTGATCATGGCGATGAACTCGTTGCCCATGGCCGGCGTCACGATGCGCACCGCCTGCGGCAGCACGATCCGGAACATGACCCGCCGGTCGCTCATGCCCAGGGCCAGGGCAGCCTCCCGCTGACCCGGAGGCACGGCCTGGATACCGGCCCGGAAGATCTCGGTCATGTAGGCGCCGTAGTTGAAGCCAAGGGCCATGACGCCGAGGATGATGGCCGGCACCTTCGACGCCTGGGGCACGAGCTGCGGCAGCGCCACGAAGACGAAGATGATCTGCAGGATCAGCGGCGTGCCGCGGACGACGGAGACATAGAGCGAGGCCAGGGCGTAGACCGGCGCGATGCGCGACAGCCGGCCCAGCGCCCCCAGGACCGCCAGCACGACGGCCAGCGAGATGGACGCGATCGAGATGAGGATGGTCAGTGGTGCCCCGCCGAGGATGTAGGGCATCTGCTTGGCGATGAAGGCGGGGTCGAAGCGATTGATGTTCAGCAGCCACAGCACGAACGCCCCGATGACCACGGCCCAGGTGATCGCGAAGATAGCGCGGAAGCGCAGCCGGCGGCGCTCATCCGCGCGGACGATGCGCGCGACGATCGGGTCGGTGCGGGCAGTCATGGACGGTGTCCCCCCTGGCACTGGCCGGGAGGGCCCGATGGCGGGTCGGTCAAAGGTGGCACGGGCGCCGGGAGGCCGCGAGCGGGCCTCCCGGTCACCTCGTTCGACGTGAACGGGGCGAGTGCTAGCCCGCGGGCTCCATGGACGCGGCCGGAGCCACCGATTCGACCTCCGTCAGCGCGCCGGCCTGGTCCACCTTCTGGGTGAGGTCCTCACCGAACCACTTCATGCTCAGCGCAGAGAGGGTGCCGTCCGCGTGCATGTCGCCGATGATGCCGTCGACGGCAGCGACGAGCGAGTCGTTGTCCTCCACGCCCTTGTCGAAGGCAGCGGCCAACGGCTCATAGAAGACCGGCTCGCCCACCTTGACGATGGGCAGTCCATCGGCGATAGCCGCGTCGACCGTGGTGGCCGACGAGAGCCAGCCCTCGAAGTCCATGCGTCCGAGGCCCCATTCCTGCGCGCAGTCGCGGTCGGTGGGGCGGGTCACGGCGACCGCGCCCTCGGGCGGCGTCGTCTCCGGTGACTCGGTGCCGAAGTCGAGCGTGCCGTTCATCCACTCCAGGTAGGTGGTGGCCTCGCCCATGCAGATGGTCTTGCCGGCCAGATCGTCGAGGGTCGTGATCCCCGCCTCGGCATGAGCGGCCATCTGGGCCGGGGTGTAGTAGTACGGCTGCGTGAAGTCGAGGACCTCCTCGCGGGCCGAGGTGATGGTCATGGAGCCCACGCTGAAGTCCCAGCGGTCGCCCCACGAGCCGGCCGTGATGAGGGCCCAATCCGGTGTTTCGAGGGCCAGTTCGACGCCCAGTCGTGTGGCGATCTCGCGCCCGACATCCACGTCGAACCCGACGATCTCACCGTTGACCAACTCCGACTGCGGCGGATAGGCCGGATCGGTAGACATGCGGATGACGCCGGCGTCCTTGATGCGCTGGAGATAGTCGGCGTCCTGCGCGAAGGCCGGGGCCGCGGCGGCCACGACCAGTAGCCCTGCTGCCGAGACGGCGATCGCGCGTCTGCTGCGAGTGCCCATTGACAGTCGTACCTCCTCTGGTGCTTGGGTGGCCCCGTTGTACCACGCGCGACAAGCGGCGCGCACCATCGAGATCACCAGCTGCCGGTGAGGTGTCCCGAATGAAACGAGCCCGCAACATGGTCGCATGGGTCTCTCGATAGACTGGGGCCATGGACGCAGAAAGCTGGTTGACGAGCGAGCTGTCGTCGTTCGGGTGCGCTGCCTGCGGGCATCCCTACGGGTCGGAGCATATCCGGCTCATCGCCCAGCGCGAGGAGCTCTACTTCGTCGACCTCTCATGTCATCACTGCGGCTCACAGGCCGTGGCCATCGTGACCATCCAGATCGACGGCGAGAGCGCGCGACTGGAGGGCGGCGAACTCGTTCGCGTCGAAGCGCCCGACCCCGATGCCGCCCCCGACGGACCGCCTGTCACCACCGACGACGTGCTCGACGCGCACGACCTGCTGGAGGGCTTCGAAGGCGACGTGCACCAGCTCATCGCCCGCTTCGACGGTCGGGCACGTTGAGCACTGCGGCTCGGTTCGCGCACGCCAGCGAGGCCGAACTGGCCCGCATCCTGGACTACTACAAGGTCGAGTGGCGATATGAGCCGCATACCTTCCCCATCCGCTGGAACCTGGACGGCATGGTCATCGAGTCCTTCTCACCCGACTTCTACCTGCCGGAGCTCGAGCTGTACCTTGAACTCACGACCCTCAAGCAGAGCCTGGTGCGCAAGAAGAACCGCAAGCTGCGACACCTGCGCGAGTTGTATCCCATGATCCGCATCAAGCTCTTCTACGCTCGCGACTTCAAGGCCCTCATGCTCAAGTACGGCCGGCTCGACGCTGCCGCCTCGCTCATCGGGGTCGAGGGTCAGCCGCCGCCCAAGAAGGTGCCCACCGTCGCCGCGAGCGGGGGCGAGCACTAGAAGGAATGGAGCGCATGTCCGTATCAGCACTGGAACAGGACGTCGCCGAGGTCCTCATCCCCGCCGAAGCGCTGCAGGCCAAGGTGGCCGAGCTCGGCGCCGCTATCTCGGCTGACTACGCCGGCGAGCAGATCACGCTGGTCAGCGTGCTCAAGGGCGCACTGCCCTTCATGGCTGACCTGATGCGAGCGATCTCCGTGCCCGTGCGCATCGACCTCATGGAGGTCTCCTCCTACGGCAGCGGCACCGAGTCCAGCGGACGCGTGCGCATCCTCAAGGATCTCTCCGCCTCGATCGAGGACAAGCACCTGCTCATCGTGGAGGACATCATCGATACGGGGCTCACACTGAACTACCTGACCGGCTACCTGGGCGGAAAGAACCCCGCCAGCCTCGGGATCTGCACGCTCCTCGACAAGCCGGCCCGGCGCCTGGTGGAGATCGACCTCGACTACCGGGGCTTCGAGATCCCGGACCGGTTCGTGGTGGGCTATGGGCTCGACTACGACGAGCTCTACCGCAACCTGCCCTATATCGGCGTGCTGCGGCCGGAGGTCTACGGCGGCGCGTGAGGCGTGGCCTCGGCCGGGGTCGCACGATCATCGCGGTCGGCGCGGTCCTGGCGCTCATCTCGATGCCCCTCGCCTGGCAGAAGGCCGGCGGCGTGGTGCTGCCGGTGAGCACCGACTGGGGCTTCTCCGGGCCGGGCGTGGCCATGTTCCTGGCCGCGATGCTCATGCTGGTCCTGATCGTGCTGCCCTTCACCACCGAGACAAGGCAAGTGGCGCTCGATCGCCCCATCGTCTATGGCCTGCTGCTGCTCCTGGGCATCGGTGGGCTGGCCTCCGCGATCTCCGGTCTGGCGGGAGGCGACGAGGCCTACAGCCTCACGCCGCTCGACGCGCCCGGCCTGTGGCTCGCGATCGTGGCCATGGGCATCACCACCTGGGGCGTGCTGGAGTCGTTCGCCGAGCCGCCGCCAGCCCCGTAGCCGAGCGCGGGGCCCGGTGCCGCTATACTCCCACCCAGTATCCGACCAAGAGGAGGTGGAGTGGGCACGACAGCCGAAGGTAGCCCGGGTGAGAACAGGAGGAGACGAGGGGCTGCGGCCGAACCTCGGCCCTACGGCGGCTCCCGCGAGCAGGTCCTGCGGCGACTGGCGCGCATGGAGGGCCAGGTTCGCGGCGTGGCCCGCATGATCGAGCGGGACGAGGACTGCGTCGACGTACTGCAGCAGACCGCCGCCCTCCGCGCTGCGGTGGACGCGATCTCGATGCTGCTGATGGAGGACCACGTTCGCGGCTGCGTCACCTCGGCCGCGCGCAAGGCCGATGCCGACGCCGTGACCAGGGAAGTGATGGAGGTCGTCCGACGGGGCATGGGCCGGCCCGCGCGCGCGAGCCGTTCGAGCAGCGACTCCTGACCGGGACCCGGCTTGGGCGGCCCCAGCGGGGTGACTATCCACGTTCGGCGCTGCTTTTCCACCATTCCGGGCCGGTTATCAACAGCGGTGACCAGATGCACCGTGGTTCGTGGATAACCGGGTTGACGCTCGTGTCGGCCGCTCGAGACACTGCCGGTCCTGCACCACGCGGTGCCCTACGTGGTGTCGTGCAGCGGCCGAGTACGGTAACGCCGCCCCGACGTTGTACGGAGAGATCCGTGCGCGACGACCGTCGGGGTGTCGGAAGACCGAAAGGCCGACGGGTGCGAGGAACGTTCCAGCGCCGGGAGCGGCTTCGGCCCGGGTGACGTGTTCGCGACGACGACCGCGGACCGGCCACGAGGAGGGTCGCTTCCGGCGCATCTACTTCTTCTGGCGATGGCACACCTCGCCGCAGCGACCGCAGGGGGTTGATCCAGGTTGAGCGAGGACGCCCGCCCTGCCCGCCGACCACTGCCCGTGGACCCATGGCTGCTGGCACCCATGGGCGAGCGCTTCGACGCCGCCCTCGACGCGGGGCTGGCGGCCCTGGGCCTGGTGGACACCGAGGCCGCCTCGGGATTCGCGCGGCGCAGCTACGAGGCCCACGCCCGGCTGCTGCGGGAGTGGAACGCGGCCATCAACCTGACGGCCATCCGCGACCCGGAAGCCATGGCTCGTCGGCACGTGTGCGATTCGCTCAGCGCCGTGGCTCCGATCCGGGCGCTCACCGCACCCGGCGCGTCGTTGCTTGACGTCGGCAGCGGGAGCGGCTACCCGGGGTTACCCCTGGCCGCGGCATTACCGGTCGCCCGTGTGGGCCTGCTCGATTCGGTGGGCAAGAAGGCTCGCTTCCTGGCGGCGGCTGGCGAAGCCGTGTCGGCGGTGCTGGCCGGGCGCGCAGCCGCAAGGGCGGGGGACGGCTACGTGTCGCCGGTCATCGAGGCCATCGCGGAGCGGGCCGAGGACATCGCCGAGGAATACGGTCAACGCCAGTCGTGGGACATCGTCGTGGTGCGCGCAGTGGGCTCGTTGGCCGAGGTCCTCGAGCTGGGGCTACCGCTGGCACGCGAGGGCGGCGTGGTCGTGGCCTGGAAACGGGACGAGGCAGGCGGGGCTCTGCGGCGTGAGCTACAGGGCGCTGGCTCCATCATCCGCGCCGCTGGCGGCGGTCGACCGCGAGTGGTCGCGGTGGAGGCAGACGTCTTGCCCGACCATCGCCTGGTGATCGTGCCCAAGGAGCGGACCACGCCCATCACCTTCCCCCGGCCAGCCAGTCTCCGACGGGCCAGGCGCTGAGGGGCTCCGCGAGCCGACCGATGCGACCGGCGTGCCTTCGGCCCTGCTAGGCTCGCGCTGAATGCGGGTCGCCATCTTCTCCGACATCCATGCCAATGCTCCGGCACTGGAGGCTGCACTCGAGGCCGTCGGCCGGTTCGACCGGTTGTGGTTGCTCGGTGACATCGTGGGCTATGGCCCCCATCCCGATGCCGTCGTCGAGCGCCTGCGTGCGCTCGACGCGGTGGCCGTCCAGGGCAACCACGATGCGGCCGTGCTGGGCCGCATCCCCATCGGCGCCTTCAACGACCTCGCGCGAGCCGCCGTGCGTTGGACGGCCGAGACCATGCGGCCGCAGAACCTGGCCTGGCTGGGAGAGCTCCCGGAGCGGCGCGAGGAAGGCGACTTCACGCTGGTCCATGGCAGCCCGCGGGACCCGCTCTGGGAGTATCTCCTCTCCATCCCCGCGGCCCGGGCCAACCTTGGCGCCTTCGAAACGCCTTACTGCCTGGTCGGCCACACCCACCACCAGCTCGCCTTCCGTGACGACGACGGCCGGGTCGAGGCGCTGCTGGCCGAGGATCACCCTCGACTCAGCCTCGATGCCCGGCGCTGCATCCTCAATCCCGGTTCGGTGGGCCAGCCGCGCGACGGCGACCCGCGCGCGGGCGCCATGACCGTGGACACCGAGGCCGGCATCGTCGAGTGGCTGCGCTTCGAGTACGACGTCGGGGCCACCCAGGCGGACCTGCGAGCCCAACCCCTGCCAGCACGCCTGGCGGATCGCCTGGAGGCCGGCCTCTGAGGCTGCGGTCACGCTCGCTCGGGCGCGGATGCGGACGGGTGGCGGGAGATCGGCGAGCGCGGTGTGTGGCCCCTGACGCGGGGGCGCGGGAGGTGCATACTTGCGCACCGAATGCCCCCGCTCGCACTCCTGTCCCGTCGAATACGGGACGCGACGGTGGCTCTGATGTAGAGATCGATGAGTGGGTCGCATGCGTCGCCGTGCGGGTGAGCACAGGACCCGACCGCCTCCCCCCATGCCGATGACCAGCAACGAGGGCGAACAGCGCCCGCCGCCTTCGCTCGAGAAGACCACTCAGACGCCCAAGCCCGCGGGCCTCGCCGGCCAGAAGCCGGGGAACCGGCGCGTGCGCGTGGAGCGCAAGAGCAGCGAGTACTTCCGCTACACCCCGTCGGGCGCCCTGGAGGCGCGGCCCAAGGCGCACGAGGAGCTCGGCACCCCGGGACGGATCACGCAAGCGGCGCGGCGCGTCCTGTTCGGGCGGCCGCTCGCGAGTGCCGAGGAGATCGGCGAGCGCTTGTCCAAGAAGAAGGCCCTCGCCATCTTCAGCTCCGACGCCATCAGCTCCAGTGCCTATGCCACAGAGGAGATCCTGCGGGCCTTGCTGCTCGGCGGGATCGGGCTGGCCGCCCTCAATCTGGCCCTGCCGGTCTCGATCAGCATCGCCTTGCTCTTGGGCGTGGTGGCGATCAGCTACCGGCAGGTGGTGGTGGCCTACCCCAACGGCGGCGGTTCCTATTCGGTCTCCAAGGCCAACCTGGGACGCCTGGCCTCGCTCATCGCGGCCTCGGCCCTGCTCATCGACTACGTGCTGACGGTGGCCGTGTCCATCTCGTCCGCCTCGGAACAGATCGTCTCGGCGGTCCCTGCCCTCGGACCCTGGCAAGTCGGCATCGCGGTCACGGTGGTGGTGCTCATCACGCTCGCCAACCTGCGGGGCGTACGCGAGGCCGGCAACATCTTCGCCGTCCCGACCTACCTCTTCGTAGGCACGGCCCTGCTCATGATCGGCTTGGGGGCGTGGCAGATCCTGGTGCAGGGCGACGGCTCGGCCTACCCCACCCTGAAGGACAACGCGGTCGATTTCGCCGGCCTGGCCATGGTCCTGCTGGCCATGCGCGCCTTCGCCTCCGGCGCCGTGGCCCTGACCGGTACGGAGGCCATCGCCACTGGCGTGCCCTCGTTCCAGCCGCCAGAGTCGCGGAACGCCGCCACCACCCTCGCGGTCATGGCCGTCCTGCTGGGCATCCTCTTCGTGGGCGTCACCTTCCTGGCCTCCGGCTTCGGCGTCGTGCCCAACGACGTGGATACGGTCCTGTCCCAGGTCGCGGGTCACGTCTTCGGCCTCGACTCGATCGGCTTCTACCTGTTCCTGACCTTCGCCGCAGTCATCCTGATGCTGGCCGCCAATACCTCTTTCTCGGCCTTCCCGCGCCTGGCCGCCGTGCTGGCCTCGGACAACTTCATGCCCCGACGCTTCGCCTATCGCGGCGACCGTCTCGCCTTCACTGCTGGCATCGTGGTCCTGGGCGCCCTGGCCATCATCCTCATCGTCATCTTCGGCGGTGACACCCACGCCCTCATCCCGCTCTATGCGGTCGGCGTCTTCATCGACTTCACCATCAGCCAGACGGGCATGATCCGACACTGGCTGCGGGAGCGTCCCCCGGGCTATCGGCGACGTCTCACCGTCAACGCCGTCGGCGCCGTGATCACCTTCCTCGTGGCCGTCGACGTCACCGTCGTCAAGGCCCCCTCCTCGCTGCTGGTGCTGTTGCTCATCCCGGTCCTCGTGGGGGTGATGCGTTTCATCCATCACGAGTACGACACCGCCGCGGAGGAGCTGGAGGTGGACAGGTCCCGCGTCTACGGACCGCCGACCAAGTTGAGCCGCGTGATCATCCCGGTACCCGCCCTCTCGCGCGCGGTCATCCGCACCGTGCAGTTCGGGCGCACCATCAGCGACGACGTGCAGGCCGTGCACATCACGGTCGATGCCGAGGCGGCCGAGCAACTGCGGGCCGACTGGGAGCACGTGCTGCCCGACGTGCCCCTGGTCGTCATCGAGACACCCTACCGCTCGCTGGTGCTGCCGTTCCTGCACTACCTCGACGTCATGGCCCCGACCCCCGAGAACACCATCACGGTGGTCGTCCTGCCCGAGTACGTGCCCCGCCACTGGTGGGACAACATCCTGCACAACCAGAAGGCCAAGCGCATCCGCGGGGCGCTGATCGGCCGACCCAACACGGTCGTGGCCGATGTGCCCTACGGCGCTGACCGCGTGGGCAACGAGCTCGACCACAAGTCAGACGTGCCGCCCGAGAGCGGTCGGACGGCACCGGCTTCCGAGCACGAGGAAGAACGCAAGCGCCGGTTCGGGTGGCGGCGTTGATGACCGTCGTGCCCTCCGGCACGGCAGCGACCGGGCGGGCACGCAGCCGCCCGGGGCGGTGGTAGGCTCACCGTCGTGCCCACTGAACCTTCCGGCGAGCCCGTCCGACGCGCTGTCCTCAGCCTGGATGGCGGACCCACCGACGCGCTCGTCGTGGAGTGCGGCTGCAAGCTCGCGCGCGCCGACAAGAGCGAGCTGGTCGCGGTCTACGTGGTGGAGGTGGACTGGAGCCACGACCTGGACGACGAGCTCGAGGAGCAGCGCGAAGAGGCGTCGCGGGCGCTGGACCTGGCCGAGGGCATGGCTGAGCGGGCGGACGTGCCGCTCAGCTCGCAACTGCTCCAGGCCCGCGACGTCGGAGCCGCGCTGGTCGACGAGGCGGTCGCGCTGGAGGCCGACGCCATCGTCATGGGCCTGCCCTACAAGGTGCGCTTCGGGGGCGACTTCGCCCTCGGGGAGACCGTGCCCTACGTCTTCAAGAACGCGCCCTGCCGCGTGTTCGTCGTCCGCGAGCCGGTGGCGAGCAGCGCAGCGCGCGACGAGCACATGAAGGGGATCTGAGTCGATGCGTGTGATCATCGTGGGCAGCGGGCGCGTGGGCGCGGGCGTCGCGAGCCACCTCGCCGAGGAGGGCCACGAGGTGGTGATCCTCGATGTCCGCACCGAGGCCTTCCGGCGGCTGGCTCCCGGCTTCTCTGGTCAGGCCTTGCGCGGGGACGGCACCGACACCAGCGTGCTCGAACGTGCCGGCGCCAAGGAGTGCGAGTGGTTCTTCGCCCTGACCAACGGCGACAACCGCAACATTCTCGCGGCCCAGCTGGCCAAGCAGGCCTTCGCCATCCCGCATGTCCTGTGCAAGATCAACGACCCGGTCCGGTCGCGAGCCTACTCCTCGCTGGGCATCGACACGATCAACCGCACTGAGATGATGCTCGACAGCATCGGCCGCTACATGGGCCAACCGCCGATGCCGGGCGCCGGGGATGTGACCATCGGGATCGCGCCGCCCGTGCCCGCGTCGAAGGCGGCCCCACCCACGCCGGTGCCGGCTGCCACGACGCCGTCTACGGCTGGAGCGACTGACGAGGCTGACGAGGCGGCAGACCCGACGTCCGCCTCAGCCGCCACGTCCACACCGCCCCTTGACCAGGATGGAGGCCAGTAGTCTTGTTCGTCATCGTCGTCGGTGGTGGCCGCGTCGGCTTCTATCTGACCAAGGAACTCCTGGCCGCAGGCCACGAGATCGTGCTCATGGAGAAAGATCCGACGTCTGCGGAACGCATCCGTGACGAGCTCGGTGCGGTCGTCGTCAACCGTGATGGCTGTGAGGGTACGCACCTCGCGGAGGCCGGCGCCAATCGAGCGACCATCGTGGCCGCGCTCACCGGGGACGACGCCGACAACCTGGTGGTGTGCCAGATGGCCAAGCATCACTTCGACGTGCCCCGCACCATCACCCGCGTGAACAACCCACGCAACGAGCCACTCTTCCGCGAGCTGGGCGTGGACGAGATCATCAGCCCCACGCGCATGGTCCTTGCGGCCATCGAGCAGGACATCCCGGTCCATGAGCTGCTACACCTGGCCAACCTGGAGGGCGGGGAGCTGGCCCTGCTGGAGGCACAGATCGCCGAGGACTCGCCTGCGCTGGGGCGGCGACCGGGCGAGATCGACCTCCCTGACGGCTGCACTCTCTTCGTCGTCATCCGTGACGACAAGGCCCAGGCGATCCGGCCGGACATGACCTTCGCCGAGGGCGACAAGGTCATCGCCATCTCGCGCATCGAGTGCGAGCTGGACCTGCGCGAGAAGCTGATCGGCGAGACCCCGGAGGCTGACGCGGCCGAGGCCTGACCACGGACCCGGGCAGCACCCGTCCCGAGCTCCGGCCTCCGCCTGGGCTGCCCAGTCTGCCCACGCCTGCCCGCCGGTCTGCGAGGGCCTGCTCGCCGCGGCGCGTGTGGTTCCCCGACGGTCGAGTCACACTGCGCGCTCCCTGACCGATTGTCAGCCTTAGGGGCCCCGTGGTGTCAGAACCTTTACCAATGACTTGCCCACAAGACTTGACAATGATGTTGTCAGGGTTCTAGCATTGCTCGCATACAAGGAGCGGCGTCGCGAACCGTTTCCTATCAACGACGGAACCAAGGCACTTCATCGAGACACGGAGGAGCCAGACATGACCATCATCCGCAAGAACCCCCGGCGAGATCCCTGGGGCCTGAGCACGGCCTTCGACCGCCTCTTCGACGACGCGGCCTTCCGGCCGCTAGCCTGGGGCAATGTCGCCGAAGCTCGGCTTCCGCTGGACATCACCTCCAGCGAGGACGCCGTCACCATCGAGGCCGCCCTGCCCGGGATCAAGCCCGAGGACGTGGACATCACGGTCCACCAGGACAACCTCACCATCAGCGTCAAGGAACAGAGCCAGCAGGAGTCGCGTGAAGGCGAGCGCGTCTATCGCGAGGTGCGCCGCAGCAGCGGGTCCCGCACCCTCACCCTGCCCAGCGGCATGGACACAGAACATGCGACCGCCTCCTTCGAGAACGGCCTGCTCCGGCTGAGCATCCCGCGAGCCGAGGCGGCCAAGCCTCGCCAGATCCCGGTGACCTCCGTCTCCGAGGCGACCGCCGTCGCCGCCGAGACCCAGGGGGCCGAGGTTGAGGCGAACACGGACGCAGGCGAGCAGGCCTGACCCGTGCGTGGGAGAGACGGAGCGCGACGGCGCACGAGCGCGCCGGACGCCAGCCGACCGGTCTACATCATCAGTGTGGCCGCCGAGTTGGTGAGCGTCCATCCGCGGACGCTGCGCATCTACGAGGGTGAGGGCCTGGTCTGCCCGGCCCGCACCCCCACCAACATCCGTCTCTACTCGGAGAACGACCTTCGCCGGATCCTGTGGATCCGACACCTCACCCAGAACCTGGGCGTGAACCTGGCCGGGGTCCGCGTCCTATTCGAGCTCGAGGAGCGCACCGGTATGCGTCTCCTCGAGCAGCTATACCGCGAACCCAAAGCCGTCGGGCGTCCCGACAAGGACGAGCCCGATCGGCCCGCACCGGATGCCGCTGCCGGCGGCGCCCCGCGGAGAGGCAACCAGACACCCGACCGCACCGCCAAGGAGATCTGAATGGCCAGCAAGAAGCCCACTGACACCACGGGCACACCCGCGACCGCGAGCGAACCGAGCGAGAAGCTCCCGCCCGGCGTGCGAGTGCTGCCGCTGGTGGCCCTGCGCGAGACCGTCATCTTCCCGGAGATGATCGTGCCCCTCCAGGTGGGCCGAGACAAGTCGGTCAAGGCCCTCGACGTGGCCGTGGGCGGTGATTCGCTCATCGCGCTCGTGACCCAGCGTCAGGCCGAGCGAGAGGACATCGAGAGCCTCGACGAGCTCTACGGCATCGGGACCCTGGCCAAGATCGCCCAGGTGGTGCAGGCCCAGGACGGCACGGTGCGAGCCATCGTGCAGGGCCAGCAGCGCCTGCGACTCCTCGGATTCGAGGACGAGCCAGGCTACATCTCCGCCCGCGTCGAGGTGCTCGAGGGCGAGACGCCGGAGGACCTCGAGGTCGAGGCCCTCATCCAGACCGTCCAGGGCCAGATCGAGCAGTACGTCCAGTCGGGCGCGCCGGTCCCACCGGAAGCGGCCGTGGCCGCGCGCAACATCAGCGAGCCCGGCCTGCTCGCCGACATGGTGGCCTACAGCCCGGACATGACCACCGAGCAGCGCCAGGAGCTGCTCGAGACGCTCGACGTGGTCGAGCGATTGAAGCTGGTCTCCGCCTTCCTCGCCCGGCAGGTCGAGATCCTCGAGCTCAAGGGCCGCATCCAGTCGGAGGTCAAGTCCGAGCTCGACAAGACCCAGCGCGAATACATCCTGCGCGAGCAGCTCAAGGCCATCCAGAAGGAGCTGGGAGAGGACGATCCCCAGCAGGCCGAGGTCAACGAGCTGCGGGAGAAGGTCGAAGAAGCCCACATGCCCGAGGACGTCAAGGAGCGGGCGCTCAAGGAAGTCGACCGCATGAGCCGGATCCCCACCGCCTCGCCCGAGGTCGGTGTCATCCGCACCTACGTCGACTGGCTCGTGGCCCTGCCCTGGGACAAGTCCTCGGATGACAACCTCGACATCAAGCAGGCGGCGGTCGTCCTCGACGAGGACCACTACGGCCTGGAGAAGGTCAAGGAGCGCATCCTCGAGTACCTCTCGGTCCGCTCCCTGGCGGACACCATCCGCAGTCCCATCCTGGCCCTGGTAGGCCCTCCTGGCGTGGGCAAGACCTCGCTGGGCAAGTCCGTGGCGCGCGCCATGGGCCGCGAGTTCGTGCGCATGAGCCTTGGCGGCATCCACGACGAGGCCGAGATCCGCGGCCATCGGCGCACCTACATCGGCGCCCTGCCTGGCCGCATCATCCAGAACATCAAGACCGGCGGCACCAACAACCCCGTGTTCATGCTCGATGAGATCGACAAGATCGGCATGGACTTCCGGGGCGATCCCAGCTCGGCCCTGCTGGAAGTGCTCGACCCCGAGCAGAACAGCACCTTCGCGGACAACTACCTGGAGGTGCCCTTCGACCTCAGCAAGGTCCTCTTCATCGCCACCGGCAACCTCGTCGACCCCATCCCCATGGCCCTGCGCGACCGCATGGAGATCATCCAGCTGCCGGGCTACACGCAGCGCGAGAAGGCCGAGATCGGCCGGCGCTTCCTGGTGCCCAAGCAGATGCGGAACCACGGCCTCAAGCCGAAGAACGTGGAGATCACCGACGCGGCCATGACCACGCTGGTGCAGTCATACACGCACGAGGCCGGCGTGCGCAACCTGGAGCGCGAGATCGCCAACGTCATGCGCAAGGTCGCGCGCACCGTGGCCGAGGGCCGCAAGAGCAAGACCGTGGTCAACGATCGCAAGCTGTCCGCGCTGCTGGGCCCACAGCGCTTCGAGTACGGCGAGCTGGAGGCCGAGGACCAGGTCGGCGCCGCCACCGGGCTGGTCGTGACCGAGGTCGGCGGAGACGTGGTCAGCGTCGAGGTCACGCGCATGGAGGGCAAGGAGGACTTCATCCTCACGGGCCAGCTGGGCGACGTGATGCGTGAGTCCGCCCGTGCCGGCCAGTCCTGGACGCGGGCCAACGCGAGCCGCCTGGGCATCCCGCGCGAGGAGTTCGAGAAGAACACCATGCACATCCACGTGCCTGCTGGTGCCATCCCCAAGGACGGCCCCAGCGCAGGCGTGACGATGGCCACGGCCATGGTCAGCTCGCTCACCGGCATCCCGGTGCGCAAGGACGTGGCCATGACCGGCGAGATCACGCTGCGCGGACGGGTGCTGCCGATCGGTGGCCTCAAGTCCAAGATCCTGGCGGCACACCTCTCGGGTGCGCGGGTGGTGATCCTGCCCAAGAAGAACGAGAAGGACCTGCAGGATGTGCCCGAGGAGGTCCGCAAGAAGATGAAGCTGGTCCTGGTCGAGAACATGGACCAGGTGCTCGCCGCCGCCTTGCGCGGCAAGCCCAAGCCACTCAAGCCGAGCCCCACCACGACCGGCCCCAAGACGACCAGGTCGACCGCCACCAAGGCGCCGGTGTTCCCACCGGAGCAGCCGCCGGCGGTGGCCTGACCGCGGAGACCGATGGACTATCGCGATTACTACGCCACCCTCGGTGTAGATAAGGGCGCCACTCAGGCCGACATCAAGAAGGCCTTCCGTCGCCTTGCCCGCGAGAACCATCCGGACGTCAACAAGAGCGCCGCCGCAGAGAAACGCTTCAAGGAGATCAGTGAGGCCAACGAGGTCCTCTCCGATCCCGAGAAGCGAAAGGCCTACGACCAGCTTGGCGCCAATTGGCAGGCCTACCAGCAGGCCGGTGCCTCCGGCGCCCCCGGCGGCGGCAACCCCTTCGCCGGGTACGGCGGCTTCAGTGGCGCAGCCGGTGGGTCGGCCGGAGGCTTCCCCGGGGGCACCCGCTTCGAGTTCCGCGGCAGCGCCGAGGACCTCTCCGGCTTCAGCGACTTCTTCCGCACCTTCTTCGGCGGAGGTGGCGGTTCCGGTGGGGCCGGCGAGGACGATGGTGGCCATGGTCACGGCGGTATCCACGTCGACCCCCTGTTCGGCGGACTCGGCGGCGATAGCGGGGCTGGCTACGCCCCCTCCGGCTTTGGCACCGGCAGCCCCCGCGGGCGGCGTCCGAAGCCTCCGCGTCCGGCCGACGCCACGGCCGACGCCACCATCAGCCTCGAGGAGGTCATGCGTGGCACCGAGCGGCACCTGCAGGTCGGTGACAAGACCCTGGAGGTGCGCGTCCCGCCGGGGGTGCGCGACGGCCAGAAGATCCGCCTGACCGGCAAGGCCGCGGGCGGCGGCAACGTCTACATCACGGTGCGCGTGACCAAGCACCCGCGGTTCACACGCGACGGTGCCGATCTGAGCCTGGACCTCTCGCTGACCCTGGGTGAGGCGCTGCTCGGGGCGGAGGTGCCCATCACCCCGCTGGCCGGCAAGACGCTGGCCCTGACCATCCCGCCAGGCACCCAGAACGGGCGCGTGTTCCGCCTCACCGGCCAGGGACTGCCCCGCTTCGGCACCGACGGCCGGGGCGACCTGCGGGTGCGCACCAAGGTCGTGCTGCCGACCTATCTCGACGACGAGGGACGGGCCAAGGCGCAGGCCTTCATCGACCACATCGACCAGACCGACCCACGGGCCGATGCCAGGGCCCGCTCACGCTGAACGAAGAGGACCAACGAACCCCATGAAGCTCGATCGCTATACCCAGAGAGCGCAGGAGGCCATCCTCGCTGCCCAGCAGCTGGCCGCCGGCGCCGATTCACCCGTGCTCGATGTGGAGCACTTGCTGGCTGCTCTCCTCGACGACCCCGAGGGCATCCCCGTCATGACCCTGCGCCAGCTGGGCGCAGACCCGGCCGCCATCGGCGTCGACCTGGCGGCCGCGCTCGCTCGCCGGCCGCGCATCGAAGGTGGCCAGCTGGGGCTCGACCCACGCATGAACAAGCTGATCATCGCGGCCGAGGAGGAGTCTCGCAAGCTGGGCGACGAGTACGTCTCCACGGAGCACCTGCTGCTGGCTGCGAGCCGGGCGGGCGGCGACAGCCAGCGTCTGCTGGAGGCGGGCGGGGCAAGCCATGAGGCCCTGCTCGGCGCGCTCGAGGCCGTTCGCGGCAGCCAACGCGTGACCGGCCCCAACCCGGAAGGGACCTACCAGTCGCTGGAGAAGTACGGCATCGACCTGACCGCTGCCGCGCGTGCCGGCAAGCTCGACCCGGTGGTGGGGCGCGACGAGGAGATCCGTCGCGTCATCCAGGTCCTCTCCCGTCGGACCAAGAACAACCCCGTCCTCATCGGTGAGCCGGGTGTGGGCAAGACCGCCATCGTCGAGGGCCTCGCCCAGCGCATCGTGCGCGGCGATGTGCCCGACGGCCTGCGCGAGAAGCGAGTGGTGGGCCTGGACCTGGGGGCGCTCATCGCAGGTGCCAAGTTCCGCGGCGAGTTCGAGGAGCGCCTCAAGGCCGTGCTCAAGGAGATCAAGGACTCCGACGGCCGGATCGTGCTCTTCATCGACGAGCTGCACACCGTCGTGGGCGCCGGCGCCGCAGAGGGGGCCATGGATGCCTCGAACCTGCTCAAGCCGATGCTGGCCCGGGGCGAGCTGCACACCATCGGCGCCACCACGCTCGACGAGTACCGCAAGCACATCGAAAAGGACGCCGCCCTGGAGCGCCGCTTCCAGCCGGTCTTCGTGGACCAGCCCAACGTAGAGGAGACCATCTCCATCCTGCGTGGCCTGCGCGAGCGCTACGAGGTCCACCACGGCGTGCGCATCACCGATTCGGCCATGGTCGCCGCGGCGGTCCTGTCCAACCGCTACATCGCCGACCGCTTCCTGCCGGACAAGGCCATCGACCTGGTCGACGAGGCGGCCAGCCGCCTGCGCATGGAGATGGACTCCATGCCGGTCGAGCTCGACGAGCTGGAGCGCCGCCGCATCCAGCTGGAGATCGAGCGCGAGGCGCTCAGGAAGGAGACCGACGACGCCTCGAAGGCGCGGCTCGAGAACCTCGAGCGCGAGCTGGCCGACCTGTCCGAGCGGTCTGGTGCGCTCAAGAGCCAGTGGGAGCGGGAGAAGGGTGCCATCAGCGCCTTGCGTGCGACCAAGGAAGAGCTGGAGGCGGCCCAGCGCGACGTCGAGACCGCCGAGCGCGATGCCGACTACGGCCGGGCCGCAGAGCTGCGCTATGGCGTCATCCCGGAGCTGCAGGCGCGCCTCTCTGACGAGGAGGCCAAGCTGGGCGCCGACGAAGGCATGCAGCGGCTGCTCAAGGAGGAGGTCGACGCGGACGACATCGCCCGCATCGTGGCCTCGTGGACGGGCATCCCGGTGACTCGCCTGATGGAGGGCGAGCAGGCCAAGCTCATCCATATGGAGGAGCGCCTGCACGAACGCGTGGTCGGCCAGGACGAAGCTATCGATGCCGTCTCCGACGCGGTGCGCCGGGCCCGGGCGGGGCTCAAGGATCCGCGCCGCCCGATCGGCTCGTTCATCTTCCTGGGGCCCACCGGTGTAGGCAAGACCGAGACCGCCCGGGCCCTCGCCGAGTTCCTCTTCGACGACGAGAGCGCGATGACCCGCATCGACATGAGCGAGTACATGGAGAAGTACGCGGTCAGCCGTCTCATCGGCGCGCCCCCCGGCTACGTCGGCTACGAGGAGGGTGGCCAGCTGACCGAAGCGGTGCGACGACGGCCGTACCAGGTGATCCTGCTCGACGAGATCGAGAAGGCACACCCGGATGTGTTCAACGTCCTGTTGCAGGTGCTCGACGACGGCCGGCTCACCGATGGTCAGGGTCACGCGGTCTCGTTCAAGGACACCGTCCTGATCATGACCAGCAACGTCGGTTCGAGCGTGCTCGCGGCTGATCGGCCGACGGGCACCACCGAGGAGCAGGTCGAGGGCGCCGTGACCGAAGCCCTGCGAGCGACCTTCCGGCCCGAGTTCCTCAACCGCATCGACGAGATCATCATGTTCCACAGCCTCGACGAGGCGGCCCTCTCTGCCATCGTCGACCTGCTCGTGGCCGATCTCGCTGCGCGCCTGCGGGAGCACGAGCTGGAGCTGGTCCTGACGCCGGCGGCGAAGGCGCTCATCGAGCGCGAGGGCTATGACCCGCACTACGGCGCCCGGCCGCTCAAGCGGGCGGTCCAGCGGCTGCTGGAGAACCCCCTGGCGAAGGCGCTGCTGGAGGGCAAGTTCAAGCCCGGAAGCACCATCACCGCGGACGCCGACCCCGTCAGCGGCACCATCGTCTGCACGGGCTCGGCGGGCGAGACATTCGTGTCCGAGTCGTCCGATCGACGCGACCCTCGCGGTGCGGCTGGGGAGCCAGTCGGTGCCGGGCTGCAGCCGAGCCTGCTGGACCTGCCGCCTGTCGCCGACTCGGACGACGGTGAGCGGCGCCTGAACTAGGCCCGCGGGAAGCTGCCGGCCATGAGCACGGGTGAGCCGGCAGCGGGCAACGCCCGGCTCGTCGCGCGCATCCGCGACGAGATCCTCGCCGCCGCGGGCGAACGGATCACGTTCGCCCGCTACATGCAGCTGGCACTGACCGAGCCCGGGCTGGGCTACTACGCCACCAGCGAGACACGCCCCACTCGCGAGGGCGACTTCCTGAGTGCGCCCGAGCTGCATCCGTTCTTCGGGCGCTGCCTGGGACGGCTGGTCGCCTCCCTGGCCGCGGCCTCGACGTCCAGCCCGTTCCGCGTGCTCGAGTACGGGAGCGGCCGGGGGACGCTGCGCAACGACGTGCTGGAAGGCCTCGACCGCGAGATCCGGTGGGCGCGCGCCGACCTCCCGCAACGCAGCGACCGGCGCGAGGGCCCGGCCGATCTGGTGCTGGCCAACGAATTCCTCGATGCTCTGCCGGTCCACCGTCTGCGCCAGGACGACGAGCTATGCGAGCTCTACGTCGGCTGGCAGAACGGCCGCTTCACCGAGGTCGCCGCCGAGCCCTCTAGCCCCGAACTGCGGGCCTATCTCGTCGCCGGCGGCGTGGAGCTCCGGACGGGCCAGCGCGCCGAGATCTGCCTGGAGGCGCCCCGCTGGGTGGCGTCGGTCGCGCGCGAGCTCAGGCCGGGAGGTGTGCTGCTGATCATCGACTATGGGCACGAGGCCGCCGAGCTCTACGGACCCCGGCGTCTGGCCGGCACCCTCCTCACCTACCGAGGCCAGCGGGTCGATGACGACCCCTTCAGCGCGGTCGGCCACACCGACATCACCGCCCACGTGGACCTGAGTGCGCTTGAACGGGCCGCCTCGGAAGCGGGCCTGCAGCCGGTCGGCCAGCACGACACAGGGACACTTCCTCGCGCACCTCGGACTGGGTGAGCTCCTGGCCGAGCTGGGAAGCCGGGCAGACGTGGCGCCGGAGGAATACCTCGCGGCGCGCGCGGCCGTCGCCCGGCTGCTCGACCCTCGCCATCTCGGTGGCTTCGCGGTACGCGCCTGGGCTCGCCCGGACCGGGCCGGACGGGTGCCGATGCTCCCCGGCTTCGACGACACGCCGTAGGCTGCGACGGTGCACATCGACCTCGTTCGCGAGCGCCTCGCGCAGCTGCCTTCGCCGCTCCCGCCGCCGCGCGCCGACATCGACGCCCACCTCGTTCGCCAGGGCCGTCTGCCCGTCGGCGTACGACGCGATCCGGCGGCTCCGGCGCGGGATGCTGCCGCGCTCGTGCTGCTCTATCCGGACGCGAACGGCGAGGCCCATCTCGTACTGCAGGTGCGACCGGCGGGCGACCACGTCCATGCCGGCCAGGTGGCCTTGCCCGGTGGCAAACGCGAACCTGCGGACGCGTTCCCGGAGGGAACCGCCCTGCGCGAGGCGGCGGAGGAGGTCGGCCTGGACCCGCTCGCGGCCGGGGTCACCACGCTCGGCGTCCTCGACACCGTGGACGTGCGCATATCCGGCTTCTGGCTGGTGCCGGTCCTGGCGATCGCCGAGCGGACCCCCGAGCTGACACCCGATCCGATCGAGACGGCGGCCATCCTGACCGTGCCGGTTCGCCACTTCCTGCCGGACGCACCGGTCGAGGTCGTGGAAGAGGAGCGCGAAGGCTGGCATCTGCGCTACGGGGCCTACCCGGTGGCCGGCTACCGCGTGTGGGGTGCGACCGGCCGGGTGCTGGGCCAGCTGGGCGCGGTCCTCGGTCGTGGTGGCTGGTAGGCCACCGGCCTACCAGGGCTCTCCTTCGCTGGCGTCGTACTCGTCAGGAGGGACCGGGCGTGGGGCCAGTCCGCCTCGTCCCGGTGTGGTCGCGCTCGCCCCCGGCCCGTCCGCCAGCCGGGCGTGATCCAGCTCCACGGCCGAGTCGGGCACTTCCACCAGCATCACGCGCATGGTGCTGCCGTCCGTCCAGGCGCCATGGGGCACGCCTGGTGGCAGCTCGACCGCCTCGCCGTGGTGGATGGCGGTCCGCTCTTCGCCGACCTGCACCCAGCCGCCGCCGGCGACGACCACGAGAAGCCCGCGGTCGGGGCTCGTCTGCGGCGGTAGCAGCGCCCGCGACGAGAAGGCCAGCTCGGTGACCCGAGCGTGGGGGTCACTCCAGACCAGCTGGTCGGCCACGCCCTGCGCGCCTTCCAGGGGATAGCGACGCCGGAAGCCAGGGCCGAAACGCAGGATCTCCACGCCGACGGGCGCCGCGCTTCAGCGCTTGCGCTTGCTCCTGGACTTGGGCTTGGCCTTGGGTCGGCCCCTGCCCTTCGCGCGGATGGTCGACTCGGCCGTGGCGTAGCGCTTCTGCGAGAGGTACTGCTCCCGGCGCAGGACCGCGTTGTAGGCCTTGATGAGCGGCGGGAAGCGGAACCAGCGGATCCACACCATGGTGCCGATGCCGACGATGAGCGTGCCCAGCACGAAGGCGAAGTAGAAGGAGAAGATGGCGTAGATCAGCAGCAGGCTGAACACGGCCAGGCCGGTCCAGAAGAGCCACTCGTGCAGGTTCGCCAGCGGCGGTTGGCGCCGCAGGCGGCGAGTCATGACGTTGTACAGCACGATCGTGCCCACCAGGAAGACGAGCGCGGCGAAGGTGATCGGGTAGAAGAGGTCCTGGAAGTTCTGGGGGCTGAAGCCGCCCGGCAGGAACAGCGCGTCGAGGATGTTTTCCGCTTTCACGGCATCGAGAGTAGCAAGACCGCTGGTGCCTCGCACCGCGGGCCGACAGCGCACGGATATACTCGGGAGCCCGCGTCGAGCGCCCACCTTCGCCCAACCATCTGCTCACGCGGCGCAGAGGAGGAGAGACCGAGTGCGTGCCCTGCTCTCGGTCGCGGACCGTGCCGGGATCGTCGATCTGGCCCGCGGTCTGACCGACCATGGGATCGAGGTCTATGCCACCGACGGCACGCGCGCGGTGCTGGCCGAGGCCGGCGTGGCCGTCACCTCGATCGCGGAGCTGACCTCCGATCCGGGACTCCTCGGCGGGGCCGTCAAGATCTATCACCCGGCGGTCTATGCGGGCATCCTCGCGCGACGGCACGTGCCCGGGGACCTGTCGGACCTGGCCGACCATGGCCTGGGCACATTCGACATCGTGGTCGTCTCCATCCGTCCCTTCGCACCGCAGGTGGGCCGCCGGGTGTTGGCCATCGACGAGGCTGTCGAGATGATCGATGTCGGCGGCCTCTCGCTGCTGGCTGCGGCAGCGCGCAACTTCGGCGGCGTGGCCGCCATCTGCCATCCCGACGACTACACGGTCCTGCTCGAGGAGGTGCGTGAGCATGGCGCGGTGTCGGCCGAGGTGCGCCAGCGGCTGGCGGCCAGGGCCTTCGCCACCATCTCGGCCTACCTCGGCGAGGTGGCGGCCTACCTCGAGCACATCGGCGGAGGGCGCTTCCCCGAACAGCTGAGCCTGGTCCTGCACAAGGAGCGAGACCTGCCGTACGGCGAGAACCCCCAGCAGCGTGGTGCCTTCTATCGCGAGACCACGCACCGCACCCGCTCGCTCGCCGATGCCGAGCCCATCCAGGGCCCCGAGCCGACCTTCAACGACCTCGTCGACCTCGACGCCGCCTACCGCATCGCATCGGACTTCGCCGCGCCGACCTGCGCCATCGTCAAGCAACGCACGCCGGTAGGGCTGGCCTCACACGACGAGGGCCGGGAGGCCTATCGGCGAGCCCTGGCCTGCGACCCCGTGACCGCCTACGGTGCCGTGGTGGCCTTCAACCGCGAGGTCGACGAGGCCATCGCCCGGGAGCTGGTGCTCAATCCCTTCGAGGCTGTCGCCGCGCCGGCCTACTCGGAAGGTGCTCGCGCGCTGCTCGCGGGTCGCCCCGAGCTGGCCGCGCTGAAGGTGCCGGCGCGTGTCCCGGGTGACCTCGACGACTATGGCATCGCGGCGCTCGACTTCCACCGCATCGAAGGCGGCCTGCTCGTGGAGACCAAGGACGCACTGGGCATCGACCACTCCCAGCTCCACGTCGTCACCCGCCGGCGACCCACCCTCGAGGAGCTGACCGACCTCATGTTCGCCTGGCGGGCGGTCCGCCACGTGACCAGCCTGGCGGTCGTGGTCGCCCGCGGCGCGCAGCTGGTGGGCGTGGGCTCCGGGCAGCCCAGCCGGCTGACCGCCACCGAGATCGCCCTCCATCGAGCGGCCGACCGGGCCACGCGTGCGGTGCTCGCCTCCGATGCCTACTTCCCCTTCGGTGACGCCATCGCGCTGGCCGCAGAGCGCGGGGTCAGCGCCATCATCCAGCCGGGCGGCTCGGTCCGTGACGAGATGGCCATCGAGATCGCTGACCGCCACCACCTGGCCATGGTCTTCACCGGACGCCGCCACTTCCGCCACTAGCCGCGGGTCCCGGCGCGCGCGCCGGGTCCGACCGCAGGACACCCCGGTTCGCGGGCACAGACCGAGAGCCTGGGCCATACTCCCGCACGAGATGGTCGGAGTCGTCGTCCCGCCCCGAGGGTCCACAGGTTCGCGCCCAGGCCGTGGTCCACGCCCAGTCCAGAGCTGGTCGGCGCGCGCGACGTCGTCGCTGCTGCTGGCCCTGACCGTGCTGCTGGTGGTGACCATGGCCGGGTCTGCCCAGGAGCAGCCGGCCGAGCGTCCCGACATCGTGGTCGTCTACCTCGACGACGTCGATCCGCACGATGCGCGCCTGTGGGACGCCGAGCGCCGCACGCCCACCCTGGCGAGGATGTTCGCCCGGGCCGGCGTGCAGTTCAGCAACGCCATCAGCGAGACGCCACTGTGCAGCCCCGGCCGTGCGTCCACTCTCACCGGCCTGCACACCGCCAACACCGGCGTGGCCGAGAACGTGACCAAGCCGTTCGATCCGCGCGTCACCCTGGGCACCGAGCTGCAGGATGCGGGCTACCACACCATCTTCGCGGGCAAGTACCTCAACAAGCTGCGCGACCAGGTCAAGCAGAACAAGCTCAAGCGCTACGCGCGTGGCTGGGACGCCTTCGACATCATCTACGAGAACAACGGCAAGTTCTTCGACTACGCCACGTGGTCACCCGACAAGGGCAGCAGGCGCTACGGGCGCAAGGCCGCCGACCACAGCACGCTCGTGGCCAAGCGCAACCTGACCGGTCGGCTGCGAGCGGCGCCGTCCGACGAGCCGATCTTCGTCTTCGCCAGCCTCTTCGACCTGCACGATCCCAACCTCCCCGCTCGCAAATACGAGAACGCCAAGCGCTGTCGCTCCATCGCGGGTTGGGCTCCACCCAGCTACAACGAGGCCAACAAGGGCAAGCCTCGCTTCATGCGCAAGCGCCAGAAGCTCAATCGCTCGGCCTGGCCGATGCAGACCTACTGCGAGGAGATGTTGGGGGTGGAAGAGGCCACGGCTGCGCTCGTGCGCGAGCAGCGGCGCCGGCGCCGACTCGACGACACGCTCTTCATCTTCACCGCCGACAACGGCGTGGCCTGGGGCATCCACCGCCTGCCGCAGCGGAAGGGCGTGCCCTACGCCACCCCCATCCCGCTGGTCATGTACTGGCCGGCTCGCTGGGGCGAGGCGCCGGTGACCATCGACGAGGTCGTCAGCAATATCGACCTGGCCCCGACCATCTGCGAGATCGCCGGTTGCGAGATGGGTCCCTTCAAGGGCGGCCCGCAGACGACCGACGGGCTCTCGTTGCTGCCCCTGCTCGACGGCCAGGCGGACCACCTCGATCGAACGCTGGTGCGCGAGGAGCGCAGCGGCCACTATGCGGACGCACCGGCGTTCCGGGCGATCCGGACCACCTCCCAGCACCCACTCGGGCGTTGGCACTACATCGAGTGGGCGACCGGTGAGCGAGAGCTCTACGACTCGGTCGCTGACCCGTGGGAGCTCCACAACCTGGTCAAGGAGCCGGGGCATCAGGACATCGCGGCCGCGCTGTCTGACGATCTGCGGGCCGAATTCTCGCCCGCACCCGACGACGGGCCCGGCCCGGATACGAGTGCCAGCCCGGATGCGAGCGCCAGGGCCGCGGAGGCGGCCGGGCCCGCCTGAGCGTTCAGCCGGCCGAGGACCGGCCTTCCAGCTTCTGGCTCGGGGATCGCTTGGGCGGCAGCGACTCGGCGTGGGCCACCGCCCGCTCGATCCAGCCGCCGAGCGCCGCATCGTCCGCGACGACGGTCGGCGGCAGGCAGTAGAAGCCGCCCATGCGCCGGCCCGGCATGGGCTCGAAGGTGGTGCCGCCGTCGGCGATCAGCTCGGCGCCCGCCGCCTCGTCGAGGCGCACCAGCCAGCTCGACCCGTGGAGGCCACTGACCATGTGGCCGGCAGGGAGGAAGGCGGCCGGGTAACCGAACATCTTGCGTCGGGCCAGCCCCGGGAAGCGTTCGAGCACGAGCTCGAAGCGCTCGACCAGCGCAGGCGGCGTCGGAGGCATCTGTGACGGGCTCATGCGGTCTCCTCTTCACGTCCTGGGGCCAGGTCAGGGTCATCGCTCGAGCGCCAGCGACGGTGCTGCGCGTCCCACTCCCCGAGCACCACCACGGCCGCCGGCCCTTCCACCTCCTCGGCCGCGGCCCGCGCCTCGGCCACCGTCCGCCCCCAACCCGGCGGACGCAGGTCCGGCTCCAGGTCAGCCAGGGGCGCGAGCACGAAGAGCCGCCTCGACGCTTCCGGGTGTGGCACGGCCAACCAGCCGCCGCCCACCTTGGTCGGGTCAAGGCTGCGGGCGGCCGGCGGGCGCTCGACCTCGATGGCCTGGTCGCCGAAGAGGAGCAGGTCGAGGTCGATCTCTCGCGGACCCCAGCGCTCGCGCTCGACCCGGCCCAGCGTCCGCTCCAGCCCCTTGAGCTGGAGCAGCAGCGCACTCGCCCCTGCTGCGGGCGAGGCACCCGCGGGGACCCGCAGGCAGACGACGGCGTTAAGGAAGTCGTCCTGTACCACCGTCCCCACCGGCCGCGTCCGGTAGAGCCGGGACACGCCCGCCAGGCTGGCCCCGGGCAGATCCCCGAGAGCCGAGACCGCCCGTGTCAGGGAGGAGCGCGCCTGTCCCACGTTGGCACCAAGGCCGATGAAGGCGGGGGTGAACTGCTCCATCGGCGCAGTGTCACATGGAAGAGGGCCAGGCTGCGGTAACATCCACCCGCGCTCGTTGCCTTTCCGAAGTGCCGCTTCGGGCTGCGGGCGATGGCTTTGCATCGGTGGCAGTAGAGGACCTGGATTGACCGCTCCGCTCTGGTACGTGCTCGGCTTCGTCTTCGCGGGGCTCAGCTTCGTGTTCCTGACGATCGGCCTGGCCTGGCTCATCTCCCATCGCCAGCGGGGAGACGAGCACAAGGGCCTGCCCTACGAGTCGGGCATCGATACCTTCGGCGACACGCACGGCCGGTTCGGCCTCTCGTTCTATCTGTACGCGCTGCTCTTCGTGGCCTTCGACATCGAGGTCGTGCTCATCGCACTGTGGGCCCTGGCCTTCGATGACATCGCCATGGGCGGGTTCCTGGGCATGCTCGCCTTCGTGGGCATCATGGAGCTATCGGTGCTGTACGCGGCCAGGAAGGGCTTGTTGACATGGAAGTGAAGAGACCCCGCGGCAGTGCCGTGACCCCGGCCGCCCGGCCGGGCGGCACGATCGTCATGCCCAATACGACCTGGACGCCGGCCGATCCCGACGCCTACCAGACACACCAGGTCGCCATCGACCATCTGAAGGAGCTGGAGCTGGCCGAGAAGGGCGACAACGGGCGCTGGGGGGCGCTCGATGTGGTACCGGCCAAGGCCGACCTGCTGCTCGACTTCGTGCGTGCCAACAGCCTCTGGCCGCTGCTGTCGGGCCTCGCCTGCTGCGCCATCGAGATGATGTCGGCGGCCACTGACTACAACGACATGGATCGCTTCAACATGTTCCCCTTCCGGGCCAGCCCGCGACAGGCCGACGTGCTCATCGTGGCCGGTACCCTCACGACCAAGATGGCCGGACCCCTGATCCGCCTGTGGGAGCAGATGCCCGAGCCCAAGTGGTGCGTGGCCATGGGTGACTGCACCTGCTCAGGCGGCCGCTACAAGCGATCCTATGCGACGGTCGAGGGCATCGACCGCATCATGCCCGTCGACGTCTATGTGCCCGGGTGCCCGCCGCGACCGGAGGGCCTCATCTACGGCATGCTCAAGCTGCAGCAGCTCGTCCTCGAACGCCGGGGCCAGTGGGAGGACCGCCGCGTCGGGCCCACGGTGCCCGACGGGGTCTGATCGGCGAGGACGGCGATGGACGAACGGATGCTGAACAAGATCGACGACCGCTTCGGCGATCGCCTGGTGGTGCCCACGGAGACCATGGGCGACACCATCGAGCTGGTGGTCCGGCCGCGCGACCTGAGCGATGTCATGCGCACGCTGCGCGACGACGGCGACCTGCGCTTCGAGCTGCTGGCCGACCTCTGCGGTGTCGACACCGGCCTGACCATGCAGGTCGTCTACCACCTCTGGAGCCCGCTCTGCAGCGATTGGCTGCGGGTCATCGCCGATGGCCTCTCGCGCGACGACCCGCGCGTGCCTTCCATCAGCCACCTCTGGATCGGTGCCGAGTGGGCCGAGCGCGAGGCCTACGACATGTTCGGCATCGAGTTCGAGGGTAACCGCGACCTGCGACGCATCTACATGCCACCCGACTACCTGGCCTTCCCGCTGCGCAAGGACTTCGCCCTCGCTGACGACGCCTCGCGCTCGCCCGGCGCCGGCATCCGGCCCATGGAGCGCCCGGTGGCCCCCGCCGATGTGCGGGTCGCGCCGGCCATCCGCACCAGTGCCGGCACGGGCGCCCTCATCGGCCCGGACGGCGAGCGCCTGGAAGTCGGCACCGGCAACGCCGTGCGCCCCGCCCCGCTCGAGAGCGGGGAGGGAGCCCCATGACGACCGATCGCGAGCAGGTCCGCTCGCTGGACGATCCCGAGATCATGGTCCAGACGCCGGGCACCATCTTCGATGCCATCCCCCCGCTGACCCCGCGCACCGAGCGCGAGGCCGAGTTCTACGACCTGGGCGAGGGTGAGATGTTCGTGAACCTCGGGCCCCAGCATCCCTCCACCCACGGCGTCCTGCGCGTGGTCCTCAAGATCGACGGCGAGAAGATCGTGGATCTCGACCCGGTGATGGGCTACCTCCACCGCGGGGTGGAGAAGATCTGCGAGTACGGCGACTGGCATCAGGCCATCAGCAACACCGACCCGCTCGAGTACGTGGCCTCCATGTTCAGTGAGGCCCTGCCGGTGCTCTCCGCCGAGCGGCTCCTCGAGCTGCAGGTGCCGCGCCGGGCGGAGTACATCCGGGTGCTGGCGTGGGAGCTGAACCGCGTCGCCAGCCACGCCCTGTTCATCGGCTGGCTGGCGCTCGACCTGGGTGGGATCACGCCCATCCTCTACGGCTTCGCCGAGCGCGACGAGATCGTGGAGATGCTGGCCGCCTTGACCGGACAGCGGCTGCTCTTCAACTACCTGCGCATCGGTGGCGTCAACGGCGATGTCAGTCACGATTTCCTGAGCCGCCTGGGCGACTGGATGAGCCGGGCCGGGGTCCGCATCAACGACCAGACCACGCTCATGAACGAGAACGAGATCTTCGTCAACCGCACCAAGGGCCTGGGTGTGCTCGATCGCGAGACGGCGCTGCGCTACGGCGTGTCGGGACCGCCCCTGCGCGCCACCGGCGTGCCGTACGACGTTCGCCGGGCGCACCCCTACAGCGTGTATCCCGAGCTCGAGTTCGACATCCCGGTGCGTGAAGATGGTGACTCCTACGCCCGCTACCTGTTGCACATCGAGGAGATCAAGCAGTCGCTGCGCATCATCGACCAGGTCTTGCACCAGCTGCCTGACGGCCCGGTCATGGCCAAGCTCCCGCGCCTCCTGCGCGTGCCGCCGGGCCGCGCCTTCGCTGCCCTCGAGTCACCGCGCGGTCAGTACGCGGCCTACGTCGTGAGCGACGGGTCGGATCAGCCCTTCCGCTTCCGTATCCACGACCCTTCGTTCTTCAACCTGCAGGCCGTGGGGACGCTGACACGCGGCCACCTGCTGGCGGACATCATGGCCATCATGGCCAGCCTCGACCCCGTCATGGGCGGGATCGACAAGTGAGCGCGGCCACCACCCCTGCTCCCCCCGGCGTGACGACCCTGGGCAAGATCGTGCTCGCGCTGCTGGCCGTCGTGGTCGCCGGCGCGCTGGCCTTCTTCCTGCTGTGGGTCACGGGCATCGGCGACGCGCTGGTGGCATTCGCCATCGACACCGGCACTGCCAACGTGGAGATCCTGCGCTTCGTGGCCGCGGCCACGGGCGTGCTCCTGTTCACCGTGCCGGCGGCCTTCGTGATCATCTACATGGAACTCAAGATCATCGCGCAGATGAACCTGCGCGTCGGCCCCGACCGCACCGGTCCCTGGGGCTCGCTGGCCTCGCTGATGGCCGGGCTCAAGGTCCTCTCCAAGGAGGACTACACCCCGCGCGGCGTGGACGTGCCGGTGTTCACCCTGGCCCCGGCGGTGACCTTCCTGGCTTCGGTCATGACCCTGCTGGTGGTGCCCTTCGCTCCGGGCATGGCCGGTTACTACATGGACCTGGGGCTGATCTACTTCTTCGCCGCCTCCGGACTGGGCGTGGTGGGCCTCATGATGGCCGGCTGGTCGAGCTTCAACAAGTACTCGCTGCTGGGCGGCATCCGGGCCGCGGCAGCGGTCATCAGCTACGAGTTGCCGCTGATCCTGGCCACCTTCGGCGTGGTCCTGTTGGCGGGCACGCTCAACCTGGGCCAGATCGTCGAAGAGCAGGGCGGCTGGGCCTGGAACTGGTACGGCTTCCAGCAGCCACTGGCACTGATCATCTTCTTCATCGCGGCCACCGCAGAAGCAGGCCGCACGCCCTTCGACTACACGGAGGCCGATTCCGAGCTGGTGGCTGGCTTCGCCACCGAGTACAGCGGCATGCGTTTCGGTTTCTTCTTCTTCGCCGAGTACGTGAACGTGTTCATCCTCTCGGCCCTGACCGTGACCCTCTTCCTGGGCGGCTACCACAGCGGCATCGACATCGACCCGATCCTGGGCTTCCTGGGGGTCAACACGCCGGTGGAGATGGGCAGCATCGACCTCGGTTCCCTGGGCCCGTGGCTGTTGGGGCTGCCGCTGCTCGTGCCGCCGGTCCTCACGCTCGTGCTGGCGGCCTTCCTGTGGGCCATCAAGTCCAGCTGGGGTGCGCTCAAGTCGATCGTGGTCGGCTTCGTGCTGGCCAACCTGCTGTTGGCAGCCGCCATCACCATCTGGGCCCTCTTCAGCTTCGAGGCCCTCCTGGGCATCGCCGTCTTCTTCGGCAAGTCCTTCGCCCTCGTGACCCTGTTCGTGCTGATGCGCGCGACCTATCCCCGTGTCCGGATCGACCAGATGATGAACTTCGCCTGGAAGTGGCTCATGCCGGCGGCCCTGCTCAACATCTTCATCACTGCCGCCGCCATCCTCTTCGTCAGGGAGTACCTCTCGTGAACACCGAGCGCATCCCCGGCCTGGCCATCCTCAAGGGCATGGCCCTCGCCGTCCGCCAGGTCTTCCGGCCCAACCTGACGGTGCGCTACCCCGAAGAGGTCAACGAGATCAGCCCCCGCCACCGCGGCCGACTGGTGCTGCTGTACGACGAGGCCGGCGCGCTCAAGTGCGAGACCTGCTTCCAGTGCGCCCAGGCCTGTCCCATCGAGGTCATCGACATGGGCGGCGTGGACACGCGCGACCGCTACCACGTGCACTGGGGCGCATCGGAGCAATACGCCGAGCGTCGCGAGGAGTCGGCCCTGCGCCGCTCGGGGCGGCCGGTGCCCGACCGCAGCTTCGAGGCCTTCGCGCACATCGATCTCGCGCCGCTCGACGAGATCCTGGCGGCCGGTCGCTACAAGCCGGCCAAGGCCCTGGCCATGCTCGAGGAGGCCCAGGCCGTGTATGGACACCTGCCGGTGGCGGCGCTCCAGCACATCGCCCATCAGACCGGCGCCGACTACGCCACGCTCTACGGCCTGGCGACCTCCTATCCGCACCTGCACTTCGAGCCGCCGGTCGGTCATGTCGTGCGTGTCTGCCGCTGCAGCACCTGTGCGGCGCTCGGCGGCGGGCGCGTGCTGGCCGCCTTCCGCGAGCACCTGGGCACGGACGTCGGCGGTGTGAGCCCAGATGGCGCCGTCCGCCTCGGTACCACGTCCTGCGGCGGCTCGACCACCGGCAGTCCCTACGTGGAGATCGATGGCGAACCGCTGCCGCGATCGAGCGCAGAGAACGCCGCCACCATCGCCGCGGCCCTGCGCGCCAACGTGCCGCAGGGGGGCGTCGCATGAGCCTGCCCGTCCTGCCCGGCGCGAAGGACTGGCCGCAGGTGCTGCTGGCACGCGTCGCCGAGGGCCCCCTGGCCGACATCGAGGCCGCCGAGGCCGGCGGCGCCTGGAGCGCCTTCCGCAAGGTCGTCGAAGAGCTCACGCCGGAGACGGCCCTGCACACGATCAGCGAGTCCGGGCTGCTCGGACGCGGCGGTGCCGGCTACCCCGTGGGCGCCAAGTGGCGCGACTGCGTGCGCCAGCCGGGGACGGTGCGCTACCTCGTGGCCAACGGGTTCGAGGCAGACCCTGGCGCCCAGGTCGATCGCACGCTGATGGAGCTCGACCCCCACGCCATCGTGGAGGGGACTGCGGTCGCAGCCTGGGTCATCGGGGCCGAGGAGGCGATCATCGCCGTCTCATCCTCGGCGCCGCAGGCGGCCGCACGCCTGCGAGCGGCGATCGAGGAGGCTGAGGAGCGTGGCTACATCGGCAGCGGCGACGACGGCCGGCGCCTCGAGATCGAGGTACGAGAAGTGACCGGATCGTTCGTGGTCGGCGAGGAGACGGTGCTGCTGCGAGCCCTGGAGGGCAAGCGCGCCCAGCCCGACCAGCGACCGCCCTACCCCACCCGACGCGGGCTGTGGGGTGCCCCCACGGTGGTCAACAACGTCAAGACCCTCGCGGCCGTGCCCTGGATCATGGACCATGGGGCCGGTGCCTTCAGCTCGCTGGGCTCGGCCCAAGCACCGGGCACGACCCTGCTACAGCTGGGCGGAACCGTGCGCCAGGCCGGGGTCGTGGAAGTGCCCCTGGGGGCGACGCTCCGGCAGGTCCTCGATGGTCCGGGTGGTTCCGTCCGGGGCACGCTGAAGGCGGTCCTCGTGGGTGGCCCCACGGGTGCCTTCCTGCCGCCAGACGAGCTCGATACCCCGCTGAGCTACGAGGCCCTGCACAGGGCCGGGGCGATCGCTGGCTCGGGCACGTTGCTGGCGGTCGATGAAAGCACCTGCCTGGTGGACATGGCCGCGCTCCTCACCCGCTACCTCAATGACAACGCCTGCGGCAAGACCATCCCCTGCCGCATCGGGACCCGCCGCCTGGCCGAGCTGGGCGCGGGCTTCTGCAGCGGCCGTGCTCGCCCTGGTGACTCGCAGCTGCTGACCGACCTGGCGGCGGATGTACGCGACGGTGGGCTCTGCGGCCTGGAGCAGCGTGCGGGCAACCCGCTCCTCTCGGTGATGCGATACTTCCCCTCTGAGTTCGAAGCACACGCCCTCCATGGGGAGTGCCCCGCTGGCGTGTGCCAAGCCACCCCCCTAGCTGGTGCCGTTTCATCATGACCGACACCCTGCCTCGGACCACACCCCGAGCCGAGACGCCGCCCGCCGACGAGTCCGTCGAGCACCTGCTCACGACCCAGTCACCACAGCGGCGACAGGTCGCTGCGCCCTTCACCATCGAGATCGACGGCGGGCAGTACACCGGCCGCGAGGGCCAGACCATCCTCGAGGTCTGCCGCGATCACGGCATCGAGGTCCCGACCCTGTGCTACGAGCCCAAGCTGCCTGGCTTCGGCGCCTGCCGCATGTGCGTGGTCGAGGTCGAGGGCGAGGACACGCCGCCCATCTCCTGTTCACGCGCGGCCGAGGAGGGCATGGTCGTGCGTACGCAGACGAGGCGCCTGCGTGAGATCCGCAAGACCAACCTCGAGCTCATCTTCAGCGACCACAACGCCTACTGCCTGCCGCCGTGCCAGAACAAATGCCCCAGTCACATCGACATCCCCGGCTTCCTCAAGGCCAACACCGAGGGCGACTTCACCGAATCGGCCCGCATCTTCAAGCGCACCATCCCCTTCCCCTCGGTGCTGGGACGCGTCTGCCCGGCGCCCTGCGAGGAACACTGCCGCCGCGACGAGGTGGAGGAAGCCATCGCCATCCGCGACAGCCACCGCTACGCGGGTGACCAGGTGCTCAAGGCCCAGGCCGAGGGTGCACGAGCGCCGTTGCCGTTCGACCAGCAGCCGACCACCGGCAAGCGGGTGGCGGTCATCGGCTCAGGCCCATCGGGCATGTCGGCGGCCTACTACCTCGCGCTCAACGGCCACGAGGTCACCGTCCTCGAGCGCGATCCGGCGCCGGGCGGCATGCTGCGCTACGGCATCCCTGAGTACCGTCTGCCCAAGGAGCGGATCCTGGAGGGCGAGTATCAGGGTGTCTGGGACCTTGGCGTGAAGCTGGTCACGGACGTGGAGCTGGGGGTCGACTTCACCATCGATGACCTCCAGAACGAGGGCTACGACGCGGTGTTGGTGGCCATCGGCTGCTACGACACCAACAAGCTGGGCATCCCCGGCGAGGATGCCGACGGGGTCATCGACGGCCTCGAGTACCTGCGCATCGCCACGCTCGGCCTGCCCTATCCCGACCATGCCGGCAAGCGCGTGGTGGTCATCGGTGGTGGCTTCACCTCCATGGACTGCTCGCGCACCTCCGTGCGCCAGGGTTGCTCGGAGGTCACCCTCGTCTACCGCCGTGACATGAAGGACATGCCCGCCGCCGACGAGGTCCACGAGATGCTCGAAGAGGGGGCGCGGGCGATCTTCCAGGCCTCGCCCACGCGCGTCCTGACCGACGAGGCCGGCAAGGTCACGGGCGTCGAGTTCCAGCGCATGGCCCTGGGCGAGCCCGATGCCTCCGGTCGCCGCCGGCCACAGCCGGTGGAGGGCACCGAGTTCGTCATCGACTGTGATCGCGTCCTGCTGGCCATTGGGCAGGGACCCGAGCTGGAGTGGCTGGATCACGGGGCCGAGGGCGTGGGGCAGACCCAGCGCCGCCGTCTCGACGCGGATGCGGTCACCTTCGGCACCGGACGCCGCGGCGTCTTCGGGGCAGGCGACGTGCGCACGGGCGCAGCGACGGTGGTGGAGGCCATCGCCGAGGGGCGTCGGGCGAGCTACGCCATCGACGCCTATCTCCAGGGCCAGGACCTGGCCGAGATCCGCACGCGCCAGACGCTGGCCGAGCCGCAGCCCGAGTTCCTCTCCATCGTGCCCTACACCGACGAGGTCAAGCAGCCACGCATCCGTCTGCGGGCCATGCCGGCGGAGGAGCGCAACAGCTCATACGTCGAGTATGAGATTCCCTACACCCAAGCCGAGGCCATGAGCGAGTCGGCGCGATGCCTGCAGTGCACCTGCGAGGCCATCGGCTACTGCGACCTGCGCCGCCAGGGCATCGAGTACGGCACCACGCTCAAGACGCTCGAGCCCAGGCGCACGGGACTCTCGTTCCGCAGCGTCAGCGAGAACCGCTTCACCGGCTACAACCACGACTACATCCGCGACGACAGCCACGCCTTCATCCTGCGCGAACCCTCGCGCTGCATCGACTGCGGGCGCTGCTCCAACGTCTGTCGCGAGGTCGTCGGTGCCGCATGCTACGACTTCATGCGCACGGGCTTCGACACGCTCGTGACCACGCCCCTGGACATGAGCCTCAACACCACGCCCTGCGTCTCCTGTGGCCGCTGTGCGGAGACCTGCCCGACGGGTGCGCTGATGCCCAAGCCGCGCGTGCTGGAGAAGTACGACGTGGACGAGTCGCGCTGCATCCTGTGTGGCATCTGCGTGGACGCCTGTCCCTACGACGCGCTGCGCTGCGGCCCCGACTTCGAGCTGGCCCACGAGAGCCGGTCGGACCCGCAGATCGACCTCATCGCCATCGCGGCCATCGAGCGCGACACCGAGCTCAGCTACGTGCGCCGCGAGCGCGACTGGCTCAGCCGCGCCCAGGCCGGCGGGCGCGACCTGCCGCGCGAGCGGCAGCTGCCGGTCCTGCCGCCCGGGCTGACCGGGGGTGGCAAGTCCACCGGTGACGGGACCGGTGCAAGCAACGGCCGGACGTCGGTCCACCACAAGTAGCGAGGGGGAAGAGAGGGAGTGGAGCTACCGGCCACCGTTCCGTACCTCGACTGGCGCTGGGATGACCTGCTCTTCCTGCTGCTGGCCGGGGTCCTGCTCGGAGCGGCGCTGCTCGTGGTGCTGGGGCGGGACATCATCCGCTCGGCCCTCTGGCTCATCCTCTCCTTCGCGGCCCTGGCCGGCATCTATGGCCTGCTGGGCAGCGCCTTCCTGGCCATCAGCCAGGTGCTCGTCTACATCGGCGCCATCGCGGTGCTCATCCTCTTCGCGGTGATGATCACGCAGTCGAAGCGAGGTCCGGCCAGGCTGGTCTTCAACCGACAGTGGTGGGTGGGCGCAATGGCTGCGATCGGCCTGGTGATCCTGCTGGTGCTGTCGATCCTGCTCACCGAATGGGACCCGACCGCCACGGTGCAGGTCGCCGATGCCCGCGACATCGCGCTGACGCTCTTCGACGACTACCTGTTCGCGTTCCTGGCCCTGGGCGTGCTGCTGTTGGCGGGGGTCATCGGCGGGCTCTACCTGGCCCGGCGAGACGACGAGATGCCCATGACCAACATCCCCGGCGGCGTGCCCGACGAGGAGGAGGCCGTATGAGCCAGTCGCTCGAGGCCTACCTGGTCCTGTCTGCGCTGCTCTTCGGCATCGGTACCTTCGGCTTCCTGGCCAAGCGCAATGCCATCGCCATGCTCATGTCGATCGAGCTCATGCTCAACGCGGTGAACCTGGCCATCATCGCCTTCGGTGCCTTCAGCGCCGAGCTGGCCGCCCAGTTCTCGATGATCGCCATCTTCGTCATCGCCCTCGCCGCCGGCGAGGCCACCGTCGGCCTGGGCATCGTCATCGCCATCTTCCGCAACCGCAGGACGCCGCTCGTCGACGAGTACGCGTCGATGAAGGAGTAGCGGCGGGTGGACCTCGTCTTCAGCGCCGAAGCAGCCGGCGGGCACGGTAGCGAGGGCCTGGCCCTGGCGGCAGCCACCGACGAGCAGCGGTTGATGCTGCTGGCGGTGCTGCTGGTGCCCATGGCGGGCTTCCTGCTCACCGGCGTGCTGGGCCGGCGCATGGGTCAGCGTCCCTGGATCATCTCCGTCTCAGCCGTGGTCATCTCGGCCGCGCTGGCCACGATCCTGGCCTTCTCGGCGCTGCTCTCCGACGAGCCCGTGCGCTACGGCTTCACGCTCTACACCTGGATCCCGGTGGGCGAGCTGCAGGTCGAGTTCGGCTTCCTCTTCGACAACCTGACCGCGGTCATGTTCATCGTGGTCACCTGGATCGGCACCCTGGTGCACGTCTACAGCATCGGCTACATGGCGCATGACGCCTCCAAGTGGCGCTTCTTCGCCTACCTCAACCTGTTCATGTTCAGCATGCTGCTGCTGGTCATGGCGGACAGCTACCTGGTGGTCTTCGCCGCGTGGGAGCTGGTGGGGCTCTCGTCCTACCTGCTCATCGGCTTCTGGTACACCAAACGGGCTCCAGCGTTGGCTTCCAAGAAGGCGTTCCTCGTCAACCGCGTCGCCGACCAAAGCTTCCTCGTGGGCATCATGGGCGTGTTCCTCATCACGGGCACGATGAACATGCTCGACTCGTTCGAGCTGACGCCGTGGGCGCAGACCGAGTGGTGGATCGTCGACATCGTCATCCTGCTGCTGTTCGTGGGTGCGGCCGGCAAGTCGGCCCAGTTCCCCTTCCACGTCTGGCTGCCCGACGCCATGGAGGGCCCCACCCCGGTCTCGGCCCTCATCCATGCCGCCACCATGGTCAACGCCGGCGTCTACTTCATCGCGCGCACCTCGCCGGCCTTCGCGCTGGCACCCGAGACGATGCTGCTGGTCGCGAGCATCGGCATCTTCACCGCCATCCTGGCGGCGTCGATCGCCATGACGCAGCGTGACATCAAGAAGGTCCTGGCCTACTCCACGTTGAGCCAGCTGGGCTACATGTTCGCGGCCCTCGGCATCGGCGCCTGGGTGGCGGCCATCTTCCACCTCATGGCCCACGGCTTCACCAAGGGCCTGCTCTTCCTCGGCTCGGGCTCCGTGATCCACGCCGTCGACGGCGAGCAGGACATGGACAAGATGGGCGGCCTGCGCAAGAAGATCCCCATCACCCACTGGACCTTCCTCATCGCCGCCCTCTCACTGGCGGGCATCCCGCCGCTGGCCGGCTTCTTCTCCAAGGACTCCATCCTCGGCGAGTCGTTCATCTTCAACGACTACCTCATCTTCCTCATCGGTGTGATCGTGGCGGCCATGACCGGCTTCTACATGTTCCGGCTGGTGGGCAAGACGTTCTACGGCGAGAGCCACGTTGACCCCTCGGTCGAGCCCAGGGTCCACGAATCCCCGCCCTCGATGACCGGAGCGCTGCTGCTGCTGGCGATCCCGACCATCTTTCTCGGGCTGGTCATCGGCCTGCCCCTCGGTGACTCGGTCATCTTCAACTGGCTGGAGCCGATCTTCGCCCCGGCCAACGAGGTCATGGCGCTCGGCCACCCCGCCTATGAGCTCATCGGCATCGACGGCGGGCTCATCCTGGTGTCGGTGGCCGTGGCCGCCCTGGGCATCGGCATCGCCATCTGGCTGTTCGGCTTCTTCGGCCTGCGCGCGCGGCTGGACACGGTTCGCGAGCTGACCGTGCGCAACCGCCTCACGCGTGGCCTGTACACGGCCTCCTTCAACAAGTGGTGGTTCGACGATCTCAACGACCTGGTCTTCTATCGCTTCGGCACGCGCGTGGCCGACGGCGTGATGTGGTTCGACGTGAAGGTCATCGATGGCATCGTCAACGGCGTCGGCGTGGTGACCCAGCGCGTGGGTGATGATGTGCGCCACATCCAGACCGGGCGCGTGCAGAACTACGCCCTGGGCATCGCGATCGGCCTCATCGTGATCGCTGGCCTGTTCATCTTCATGGCCCGCTGATGGGCGACTTCCTGGCCCGACCGGACCTGCTGTCGATCCTCATCTTCACGCCACTGGTGGGCGCACTGATCCTGCTGTTCGTCCCCAGTCACCGCACCGACATCCATCGCTGGGGTGCCTTTGCCACCTCGCTCGTGGCCTTCGCTGTCTCGCTGCTCGTGGCCGTCAGCTTCAACGGCGAGCGGGCGGGCTTCCAGCTGGTGCAGGTCGTGGACTGGATCCCCTTCTTCGGGATCCAGTATGAGGTCGGGGTCGATGGCATCAGCCTGGTGCTGGTCTTGCTCACCACGCTCCTGACCTCGATCAGCATCCTGGCCTCGTTCGGCCCGATCACCACGCGGGTGAAGGAGTACATGATCTCCTTCCTCGTGCTCGAGGTGGGCATGCTAGGCGTGTTCCTGAGCCTTGACCTCTTCCTCTTCTACGTCTTCTGGGAAGTCGTGCTCGTGCCGATGTACCTCATCATCGGTATCTGGGGCGGCGCCAACCGCATCTACGCCACGATCAAGTTCGTCATCTACACGCTGGTGGGCTCGCTGCTCATGCTGGTGGCCATCCTGGCCCTGGCCTGGAGCTACCAGGGCAGCCACGGGGGTGACTGGACCGGCGCCTTCGACTACGTCACCCTGGTCCACGCGGGCTTCGATCCGACGCTCCAGTTCTGGGCCTTCCTCGGCTTCTTCCTGGCCTTCGCCATCAAGGTGCCCATGTGGCCCTTCCACACCTGGTTGCCTGACGCCCATACCGAAGCGCCGACGGCGGGCTCGGTCATCCTCGCGGGCGTGCTCCTGAAGCTGGGCGGATATGGGCTGTTGCGGCTCAACCTGCCGCTCTTCCCGGACGCGGCCCAGCAGCTGGCTCCCATCATCATCGCGCTCTCGATCATCGGCATGATCTACGGCGCCATCGTGGCCATCCTGCAGACGGATCTCAAACGCCTCATCGCCTATTCCTCCGTCAGTCACATGGGCTTCGTGACCCTGGGTATCTTCGTCTTCGACCAGCAGGGCGTCCAGGGCGCCCTGTTCCAGATGGTCGGCCACGGCGTCATCACCGGCGCTCTCTTCCTCCTGGTGGGCGTCATCTACGAACGCACCCATGACCGCACCATCGCCAAGATGGGTGGGTTGGGTCAACGGGTGCCCGTGTTCGCGACCCTCATGGTCTTCTTCAGCCTGGCCTCGGCCGGCCTGCCCGGCCTGGCCGGGTTCGTGGGCGAGTTCCTGGTATTGCTGGGTGCGGTCACCGCCGAGCCGTGGGTCGGCTGGCTGGCGGCCTTCACCATCATCCTCGCCGCGGTCTACCTGCTCTACATGATCCAGAACATCATCACCGGTGACGTCACCGACTTCCTCAAGGGCCTCGGCGACAGACTCACCGACGTCACGCCCATGGAAGCGGCCACGCTGGCACCGCTGGTGTTGCTGGCGGTGGTCCTGGGCCTCTTCCCCTTCCTCGTGCTGGACCTCACCGCGCTGCCGATCGATGCCATCCTCGCGCGGGTGAATGACGTGGCCGCTGCCAGCGCGGGTCTGCTGCCATGAGCGGGAACGAGATGCTCGCGCTGGCACCGTTCGTGCTGGTGGTGCTGCTGGCGATCACGATCCTGCTGGTGGACCTCTTCTGGCCGCGCCGCGACGACCTGACCATGGCCCTCGGGGTCGGTGGGCTGGTGGTGGCGCTGGTGGCGACCCTGCTCATCGGTCCGCTGCCCTGGGACGTGGGTCTGCTCGACGGGCCGCAGACGGTCGGCGATCCCGCGCTCTACTCGCGCGACCTGTTGACCTCGCTGCTCGACGTCACCTTCATCTCCATCGCCCTGCTCACGCTGCTGTTCGCGCCCGACTACCTCGAGCCCCGCAAGATGCCGCTGCCCGAGTTCACCGTCAGCCTGCTCTTCGCCATCAGCGGCGGCATGCTCATCGCCGGCGGCCAGGACCTGCTGGTCCTCTTCATCGGGCTGGAGCTGCTGGTGCTGCCGGGCTACATCCTGGCCGGCTTCGCCAAGCGCGACGGGCTCTCCACCGAGGGCGCCATCAAGTACTTCCTCCTCGGTTCGTTCTCCAGCGCCATCCTCTTGTTCGGGCTGGCCTTCGTGATGGGCTACACCGGGAGCACCAGCCTGCCGGCGGTGGCGAGCGTGCTCGATGGCGTGGTCAACGGTGGGGCATCCCTGCCCCTGGCGCTGGCCATGGGCCTGGCCCTGCTGGCGGTGGGCCTGCTCTTCAAGATCGCCGCGGTGCCGTTCCACTATTGGACCCCAGACGCCTACCAGGGCTCGCCCACGCCGGTCACGGGCTATCTCTCCGTCGGACCCAAGGTGGCAGCCTTCGCGCTCATCCTGCGCATCTTGGTCGAGGCCCTGGGCCCGCTTCGCGGCGAGTGGGCCCTGGTCATCGGGATCCTGGCCGGTCTGACCATGACCGTGGGCAACCTTGCGGCCCTGGGCCAGGACAACATCAAACGCATGCTGGCCTACAGCGCCATCGCCCACACCGGCTACATCATGGTGGGGGTCGTCGTCTTCGCGACCGCCCAGGACCAGGCCATCGCGACGGACGGTGTGCAAGGCGTGCTCTTCTATGCGGTGGCCTATGCCTTCATGAACCTGGGCGCCTTCGCCGTGGTGGCGGCCTTGCAGCGGCGACCGGGTGTGACCAGCCAGATCAGGAGCTTCAGCGGCCTCGGCTATCGGACCCCGGTGTTGGCCCTGGCCATGACCGTCTTCCTGCTGTCGCTGGTGGGCATCCCGCCGCTGGCCGGCTTCTTCGCCAAGATGACCATCGTGCTCTCGGCCCTGGAGGTCGGCGGGCCCATGACGCTGCTGGCGGTGCTGATGATGCTCAACGCTGCCATGGCCGCCTTCTACTACCTGCGCGTGGTCGTCTACATGTACATGCGCCAGCCGGACGAGGATGCTCCGCCGGTCAGCGTGGGCCTGGCCACCAAAGCCGGGCTCATCCTGGCCACCGTCGCGGTCATCGCCATCGGCCTCTTCCCCACCGTCACGGGGGCCATCCTGGAGTGGACCGAGGCGGCCGCCCAGCAGATCGTGGGGCTGGTCGTCTTCTAGGCTTCGACATCGGGGGTCGAGTGGAACGCTGGCCGTCGCGCCCGCTCGCGGGCCAGGCCAGCGAGAAAGCGCGCGGTCACGTCCGCGTCGGCGAACAGAAGATCGGCCCGGTCTGCCATCTCGGCCGGGTCTCCGGCAGGACTGACCACCGCCACGGCCAGGCCCCCCAGCCGGCCGCCGGCACGGGCCCTGCGCACGATGTCGAAGGCCTCGGCGTCATGGGGGTCGTCGCCCAGCATCAGCACCAGCCCGGGCCGGTGGCGCTCGATCAGGGCAGCCAGGGCCAGCCCCTTGGTCATAGCCCCGGGCGGGCGCAGCTCCCACGCCCGGCGGCCGCCGGGCTGGTCGAGGACCCCCGATGGGTCGATGGCGTCGACGACAGCGCGAACCCGGGCGCGGGCCGCGGCGATGTCGGGCGCGGAACGGAAGTGGAAGGTCACAGCGGATCCCTTGTCCTCGACCACCAGCCAGGGCTCGGGTATCCGGCGCGGGACCTCGTCCCGCAGGCGCTGGGCCATGGCGCGGGCACCGGGGTCCGCGGGCTCGCTGCGATAGCGCAGCGCCGCGGGGCGGAAACCGCGGGGCGCCAAGGCCGATTGGGCGCCGTGGTCGCCGAGGTACTCAGCGCCACCCACGCGCACACGACGCGCCAGGTCGGGCACCGTGCGGCCGCTGATGAAGGCGACGTGTGTACCGGGCTGCGCGGCCAGCCGGCGCAGCGCACGCTGGGCCAGGTCCACGATGCCGGCGCGCCAGGGATCCATGGCCAGGCGCGCGAGCGTGCCGTCGAAGTCAGATGCCAGCAGCAGGCGACGGTCGAGCCACGGACGCACCAGCGCCAGTGCCTCCTCGGCGGCGGTCGGCCGCACGTGAGCGGGTCCTTCGCCGCGCACGGTCTCAGAAGCCAACGGCCCCCTCCTCGTCACCCGCCTCTCGGACGCGACCTGCCGCGCGACGCGTACGCATCGACCAGGCGGGGACCACCGCCAGCAGGAGGACGATGGCGGCCACCACGAAGAGCTCGCCCAGCACCACCGCCGCCTCGGTCGAGGCCCAGCGCTCGATGGCGTCGAGCACCATCGGGTCGCCGAGCGGCTGGCCCACCAGCTCTGGCGGCAGGATCGCATCACGATAGGCCTGGTCGTCGAGGGCACGGGTGGTCTGGTCGATGCGGGTGGTCCCGAAAGCCGTGAGCACCGCCATGCCCACGGCCATGCCGGCCATGCGCGCCACGGTCACGGCCGCGCTGGCGGCGCCGAAGGCATCCCGGCCGGCCGCCTCCACAGCCGCGGACGAACGGGGCGTCACGGTCAGCCCGAAGCCGAGGCCGAAGAGCGAGAGCGCCACGATGGGCACCCACAGCTCGGTATCGATGCGGGTGGTGGAGAGCCAGACGAGGCCGGCCACGCTCGTGAGCAGCCCCGCGATCGTCACGACCGTGGCATCGAGACGACGCATGAGGAAGCCCGAGCCGAAGGCACCCACCGCCATGAACAGGGCCATCGGGCCCAGCACCAGGCCCTGCTCGTCGGGCCCGGCGAAGCGCACGCGATCGATGAAGGCGGCCATGCCCACGATGGCCGTGGCCAGCGCGTAGCCCGTGAGCAGGCTCACCAGCACGGCCCCGCGGAAGACCCGGTTGGCGAACAGGCGCAGGTCGAGGAACGGCTCGGGCGCGCGCAGCATGCGCACGACCGCCAGCGTGCCGGTGACGAGGGCCACGATGGTGGCGATGGGGATGACCGGCAGCTCGCCGGGCTCATCGCCGATGAGCGTGATGGCCAGCAGACCGCTGGTGAGGGCGAGGCTGAAGAGCGCCGCGCCGACCGCGTCCATGCGCGAGCTGCCCGGGGCCACATCCCAGCCGGGCTCGGCGGCCCACACGTAGGTGGCCGCCAGGAGTGCCAGCGGCGCGGTGATGTAGAAGACCCACCGCCAGGCCGGCGTGGCCAGGTCCATGAGCTCGCCGCCCCACACACCTGCCCCCGTGAGCGCGTCGCGCAGTTGCAGGTGCTCCAGGATGAGCGCGCCCAGCAGGGGCCCGATGGCCATGCCCAGGAACGTGGCGCCAGCGATGGCGCCGAGGGCGCGCGATCGGGCGTGGCCGGCGTAGAGGTGGCTGGCGCCGGCCGTGGCCACGGGCAGGATGGCGCCGGCACCGGCACCCTGCACGACCCGGCCCAGCACCAGGACCTCCAGCGTGGGCGCGGCGCCGCAGATGAGCGAGCCCAGCGAGAAGAGGACCAGCGAGCCGATCATCAGGCCGGGCAGCCCGAAGCGGTCGGCGGCGCGGCCGGCGAGCGGCATGGCCGCGATGTAGGCCACGAGGTAGGCCGTGACGATCCACGAGGCCCGGCGCAGCTCGGTCCAGCCAGAGAGGTCGAAGAAGATGTCCGGCAGGGCGACCGCCGTGATGAAGAGCTCCACGCCCACGAGCAGCACACCCAGGCACAGCGCCGCCAGCATCACCGCGCGTGAGGCCCGGCTCATGGCGGCCGGCTCGGCGGGGGCGGTCTCGTCGGAGGCCTGCGGAGCGGAATGAGCTGTGCGCACCCGCGCATGATGCGGGAGCGTCCCGCGATGCGCACGCGGATACCGGGAGCGTTCTACGCGTGGGCGCTTGACAGCGGCCGCCAGCCTGCCTAGCATCAACTTACGCTTATATAAGTAGTCGTTGTTGTATCTATCCCATCGGAGGCACGCTTGCCCTCTCCGGCACGCATCCGCTCCACCATCGCCGCGGTCAAAGACCCGCCCGCCGACCTCCGGGAGGTGGCGGTCGTGCACAAGGCCCTGGCCGATCCCACCCGGCTGCGCCTCCTCCAACGGCTGGCCGATGGTGACGGCACCGTCACCGACCTCATGCACCACGTGGATCTGAGCCAGCCGCTCGTCTCGTGGCACCTGCGCCGCCTGCGTGCAGCCGGACTCGTCGAGACCCGCCGCCAGGGGCGGGAGACCATCTGCAGCCTGCGTCGCGAGACGCTGCTGCGGTTTCACTCGCAGGAGCTGCAGCTCCTGGGACTGGAGGATCAGTCGTGAGCAAGGGTTCTTTCATCTCTCCAGAGCAGCGCTCCGGTATCCGGGCCAAGGTCGAGCCCGTGGCCCTGGCCATGTCTCGCGCCGGGCTCACGCCCAACATGCTCACCCTCATCGGCTTCGGCATCGCTGCCTTCGGCGGCGTGCTCGCGGCCCTCGATTGGTGGATCCTCGCCGGCATCGTGGCCACGGTCGGCGCGGGCTTCGACATGTTCGACGGGGCGGTGGCACGTGCGACCGGGCAAGTGAGCAAGCTCGGTGCCTTCATGGACAGCACCTTCGACCGCTGGGGCGAGGGCATCGTCTACCTGGGCATCGTCATCGGTGCCACACGAGCGGGCTTCGACCTCGGGGCCTGGCTCGCGACCGCGGCGCTCGTCTCCGCCTTCATGGTCAGCTACACGCGGGCCAAGAGCGAGTCGCTCGACTTCTCCAGTGGCACCGGTATGGCCGCCATCGGCTTCGCCCCGCGCGAGGTACGTACGGTCATCCTCGGTGTCACGGTCGTCGGCGCGGGCATCTTCGGCGTCAGCTCCGACCTCTTCGACCTCGGCAGCCTCATCCTCGCGATCGGCCTCGGGCTCATCGCGGTGCTGGCCACCGTGACGGTGGTCCAGCGCATCCGTTTCGTCACCTCCCAACCAGCCGACCCGCAGCAGGACTGACGGGACCAGCAGGAGAACTCCCCCTTGAGTAAGAAGAAGGTTCGCGTCGGCATCGTCGGCGTCGGCAACTGCGCCAGCAGCCTGGTGCAGGGCCGCTACTACTACCAGGACGCTCCCGAGGACGCGTTCGTGCCTGGCTTGATGCATGTCGACCTCGGCGGCTACCACGTCCGCGATATCGAGTTCGTGGCCGCCTTCGACGTCAACGCCGGCAAGGTCGGCCAGGACCTGGGCAGCGCCATCTACGCGGCGCCCAACAACACCTACCGCTTCTGCGACGTGCCCGAGATCGGCGTCACCGTCCAGCGCGGCCCGACCATGGATGGGATCGGCCGCTACGTGGCCGCGGTCGTGCCCGAATCGCCCGACGAGCCGGTCGACGTCACCGCCGCCCTCGAGGCAGCCGGGGTGGACGTGCTCGTCTCCTACCTGCCGGTGGGCTCGGAGCTGGCCACGCGCTGGTATGCGGAGCGCGCCATCGAGGCCGGCTGTGCCTTCGTCAACGCCATCCCCGTGTTCATCGGCCGCGAGCCCGAGTGGCAAGCCCGCTTCGCGGCTGCGGGTCTGCCGGTCATCGGCGATGACATCAAGAGCCAGGTGGGCGCCACCATCAGCCACCGTGTGATGACCCGCCTCTTCGCCGACCGGGGCGTCCAGCTCGACCGCACCTACCAGCTCAACTTCGGCGGCAACACCGACTTCCAGAACATGCTCGAGCGTGACCGCCTGGAGTCCAAGAAGATCTCCAAGACCAACGCCGTCACCTCCATGCTCGATTACGAGCTGGAGGCGGGTGCGGTCCACGTGGGCCCGTCCGATCACGTGCCCTGGCTGCAGGACCGCAAGTTCTGCTATATCCGCATGGAAGGCACGACCTACGGTGACGTGCCGCTGATGGCCGAGCTCAAGCTCGAGGTGTGGGATAGCCCCAACAGCGCCGGTGTCATCACCGATGCCATCCGTTGTGCCAAGCTCGGGCTCGACCGGGGCCTGTCCGGCACGCTCGTGGCAGCCTCGGCATACTTCATGAAGAGTCCGCCCCAGCAGCTCCACGACGACGTCGCCCGCGAGCGTGTCGAGGCCTTCATCCGGGGCGAGGACGCGGCGACCCTGACCGGCGGCGAGGCCGAGGCGGTCGAGGAAGCCGAGGCGGTCCTGCAGGCCGCCGCGATCGAACAGGAGGCCGCCGCGATCGGCTGACAGGAGGGACGTGTCCGGCGTCGACTATGCCCCGCATCGCCGCTCCACCCGGGGACGACTGGCCGCAGTCGTCACCCGGGCCTGGGAGCGGTTGGTGGTATCTGCCTTCCGGGCTACCGCTGCCTTGCTGGTGCGGGTGCCATTGCGCGTCAGCGAGCCGATCGCCCGGGCCGGGTTCCTCGCCGGCTATTACCTGTGGCCGTCCAGGCGGCGCACCATCCGCAACAACGCGAGCCACGTACTGGGCCTGGCTGCGGACCATCCCGACGTGGCCCGTCTGGCGCGAGCCATCTACGGCACCTACGCCCGTTTCGCGGTCGAGGTCATGCGCTTGCCCGGCCTGCCGGCCGACGAGCCGGTCCGCCTCATGCACCGGCAGGGCCCTGAGCACGAGCGCTTCATGGACCTGTGGCGCGAGTGCCAGGCCGCCGGGCGCGGCCTCATCGCCGTCTCCGGCCACATCGGCAGCATCGAGGTCTTCGCCGGCGCCTACGCGCGGGAGGGCATCCCCACCTACGGGCTGGCTGACGATTCCGCCTTCCCCGAGTTGTTCGAGCTGCTCAACGCTTCCCGTGCCCGGTGGGGCGTGACCATCATCCCCTGGAAGAGGCTGCGCGACATCTTCCGCGTCATGCGCTCGCCCGCCGTCCTGGGCATGGTGGTCGACTGGGGCTACCGGCCGGACGACCTGCCGGTGCGGCTCTTCGGCTCCTGGACCACGCTGCCGGCCGGTCCCGCCACGCTCGCTGCCCGCACCGGTGCCGTGATCGTGCCGGTGGTGGCGCGCCGGCAGGCGGATGGCACCTATCGCCCGGTCATGTATGACCCGGTGGAGGTCGCCGACAGCTCGCCGGCCGAGCTGGCTCGGGCCACGCAGGCCATCGCCGACGCCCTCGAGCAGATGATCGCCGAACGACCCGAGCAGTGGTACACCTTCAAGCCCATGTGGCCGGCGACCGCGGCAGAGGACGCCGCACTCGCGGTTCGCGCTGGGGAGGTCGCGGGCAGCGCGTCCCCGGGGGACCAGGGTGGCTGACCGCCGACCCACCGTCGGTACCGTGGAGCCGACGTCGGACGAGCCCGTGGCACCGCCGCTCAACGCGCTCGAGCGCGTGGTCTTCCGGGCGGCCATGGCTGGTCTGTGGCTCGCGCGCAAGCTGCCCGACAAGCCGCTCTACCGCGCCGCCTTCGCCGTCGGGGCCGGCCTCTCGCTGGTCTTGTCCGAGCGACGCCGGATCGTGCGCTCCCATCTGGAACGTGTCGTCAGCTGGTTGGTCGCCAACGACATGGCCACGCCACGCGTGGCTCGGGCGGCGCGCGACCCGCGTGCCCTCGACCGGCTGGTGCGCGATACGTTCGGCCACTGGGTCATGACCTACGCCGAAGCGGCCCTGGGCCCGCGCTACAGCACCGAGGAGCTCGATCGCCGTTTCGTGCCGGTCGATCCCGCGATCTCCGGGCGGGCGCTCGGGCGGCCGGCTCCGGGCCACCCGGGTCCCATCCACATGGCCATGCACTTCGGCTCGGTCGACCTCTCGGCGTTCTATGGCGCGCGTGTGGGCAAGGTGCCGCTGACCGGGCCGATGGAGTTCGTGGAGTCACCGCTGGCCCGGGCCTACTTCGATCGTGTGCGCTTCGAGATGGGTGTGACCATCGTGCCCGTGGCCGGTTCGGCCGAGCGGCTGGTGCGCGCCCTGGAGCGAGGGGAGGCGGTGGGCATCGTGGCCGATCGCAACATCATCGGGCGTGGGGCGCGCGTGCACCTCTTCGGCGCTCCGGCGAGGTTGCCCATCGGACCAGCGATGCTCTCGGTGCAGACCGGGGCGCCCCTCTACCTCGAAGCGATCGAACGGACGGGCCCGGGCGAGTGGCGCGGGCACACGGTGGCCCTGCGCGCCGCACCGGGGGCCACCCGGCGAGAGGCCACCCACCAGCTGGTAGAGGACGCGGCTCGGGCGATGGAGCGGATCATCGCACGCGCACCCGAGCAATGGACCACACTGTTCTTTCCCATCTGGGAGGACGAGTGACATGACCGAGGAGCAGTCGCGGGCGCCGGAGAGACCGGATGTCGCGGGACGGGAGCTGCGCATCGACCCGCATGTCCATACGCTCGCATCTGATGGGGTCGATGGCGTCGAGGCCATGATCGGGGCGGCGGTCCGTCGCGGCCTCGATGCGGTCGCCATCACTGACCACGAGCGCCTCGATGCGGCCCTCGCCGGGGCGGCCATGGCGGAAACCCATGACTGGCCGGTCGAGGTCATCGTGGGCGAGGAGATCTCCACACGAGGCGGACATCTGCTGGGTCTCTATCTCGGGGAGCGCATCCGTCCCTGGCACTCGCTCAAGGACTCGATCGCCATGGTCCACGATCAGGGCGGCCTGGCCATCATCGCCCACCCCCTGCCGCCATATCCCTTGTGCGCCCGCGAGGGCGCGATCCGCGCCCTGCTGGAGGAAGCCGACCCCATCTACCACCCCGATGGCATGGAGGGCTTCAACCCCACCACGGCCGGGAAGGCGCTGGCCCACTGGAGCCGCCGGGCGCCGGCCCTGGCCGACGAGCTGGGCATAGCGGCCACCGGCGGCTCCGATGCCCACAAGGCTGCGAACGTCGGCTCGACCGTGACGATCGTGCGCCAGACCGGATCCCTCGAGGCCAGTCTCCGTCGCGCGCTCGCCGAGCGCGATACGCGTTGGGAGGGGACCAGCTACAGCTGGTCGAGCCAGCTGTTGATGTTCCGTCAGCAGACGCGCAAGAACCTGGCCGCCCTGCGTGACGAGATCGGCGGGGTGTTGCGCCGCGACGGCACCGGCCGCGATCTGGGCTACCCCGGAGGGCGGCAGCGGCCGGTGTCCTTCGATCGTGGCGCGGCCGGCCTGCCGCCGGAGGATGAGGCGTGAAGATCGGCCTCGTCACGCCGTACATCTTCCCTCTGCCCGGTGGCGTCAACGCCCACGTCGGCTACCTCTACGAGAACCTCGTCAAGCGCGGCCACGACGTGCGCATCATCAGCGCCACCCACGGTCCGCAGCGCTCCAGCGAGGGCGACATCATCCGCCTCGGCTATGGCTGGTCCGTCCCGACCAATGGCTCGGTCGGCACGCTCACCTTCTCCCACCGCTATCCCAGCCTGGTGCAAGAGATGCTCGAGCGAGAGGACTTCGACGTCATCCACTTCCACGAGCCGTTCGTGCCCTTCCTCTCGCTCGTCATCCTGCGTCACTCCAAGGCCGTCAATATCGCCACCTTCCACGCCTATTCAGGCTTCAGCCCCTCGTACGAGTTCGGCAAGCGCTTCATGCGCACGCCGGCACGCCGGCTGCACGGCCGGATCGCGGTCAGCGCGGCGGCCATGCACTTCATCAAGCGCTATTTCCCGGCTGAGTACAAGGTCATCCCCAACGGCGTGGACCTGCTCCAGTACGACGATGTCCCGCCCTTCGCCCGCTGGAACGATGGCGTGCCCAACATCCTCTTCGTCGGTCGCTTCGAACAGCGCAAGGGCCTCATGTACCTGCTGCGCGCGTACTACCAGCTGCGCCTGGCAGGCTTGGGTTGCCGGCTGCTGGTGGTGGGCAGCGGGCCGCAGGCGGGCGAGGCTCGCCGCTACATCCAGTCGCGCCGGCTGGGCGGCGTGGAGATGCTGGGGCGCCTGTCCGACCACGACAAGGCCCGTGCCTTCGCTACCGCCGACATCTACGCTGGGCCGGCCACGGGACAGGAGTCGTTCGGCATCGTGCTGCTCGAAGCCATGGCCAGCGGCGTGCCCATCGTGTGCAGCGACATCCACGGGTACAAGGGCGTGGTCCGGCGCAACGAGCAGGCGGTGCTGGTCCCGCCGCGCGACGTCGAGGCCCTGGCCGCCGGCCTGGGCACGCTCCTGCGCGACCCGGTGCTGCGGGCCCGCATGGGCGACTCCGGCAAGCAGCGCGCCGTCCAGTTCAGTTGGGAGAACATCACGGCCAAGGTCGAGGACTACTACGACTTCGTCATCCGACGCCTGGCCGCGCGCGATGCCCTGCCGTCCGGCTTCAGCGCCGAGGTGCCCGACGCGCCCCAGCGTGAGCCTGGGCTGTGGGGCGGAGGAGACGAGCCCGCCGATCAGCCCTCGGCCTGAGGGATATCGGCCCTCGGTCCAGGCAGCGCCGAGGGGCGGCCCCAGCGCCAGGCGGCGTACGCGGACGCGGCCGTGAAGATGACCGTCACGATCGCCACCACGACCGTGCCGCCATCGATTAATCCGCCATCCGAGGCCGGGTCCATGTTGACGGCGAACTGGAAGTCCCAGTTCCAGGTGGGGAGAAGGCCCTGGTAGAGGTGCGCCCAGTCGTCCGGCAGCGGCAGTCCACTCAGGTTGGGGTAGAAGATCAGCAGCCACAGCACGGTAGCGGCGAGCACACCGAGCACGAATCGTCGGGGGCCTCGCGTCCGCAGCACGAGCCACGCCGGCAGCAGGAGCACGGCCAGGCCGAGGAGCGAGAGGACATCGGACGAGAGGCTGATCCCGGTCGTGCTCGAGGTGTCGAGCATGAGCAGGCTGACGACCACGCCGGCGACCGTAAGCAGGGCCACGGCTGCGACGACCAGTCCGGGGCGCGACCCAGCGGCGGTCCGGCCGTCCCGACCGGCGCGAGCCGCTCGCCAGGCCAGGAAAGCCACGACGCCAGCACCGATCCCGAGCACGACGAGGGCCGCGGTCCCGCCCTGGCTGAACTGGGCCGTGCGCGTCACCTGGGAGGCACACGCGGCACCGTCGGGGTTGGCCACGGCAGTGCCCGAGAGGATGCAGAGCGGGGTGCGCAGCAGCCACATCAGGGGCACGGCCAGGATGACCAGGGCGGCGGCGAGCCGCCCCAGGAACCAGGTGCGGGCGCTGGGACCGTGCCAGAGCTCGGCCAGCAGGTAGGCCAGGGCCAGCAGCAGGAAGGGCAGGCTGGCGTAGACGTGGTACTGGAACGTGGCCCGGTCGATGCGCGCCCACGGCAGCCACATCGCGGCCCACATGATGACCACGATCGCGAGGGCCAGGCTGCGACGTCGCCAGGCGGACCAGGCCGAGAAGCCAAGGCCGGCCAGGCCCAGCCAGAAGACCACCACGTTGCCGGTGTCATAGATCATCCCGGTCATGTCCGCCGCGTAGCGGTCCTGGAAGAACCACACCGGCTTGAGATCGAAGAGCCAGGCCCACCACGGTGAAGAGGCGGCATGCTCGGCGCGCAGGTTGTTGTGGTACTCGTACATCGAGATGTTCAGGTCGAGGATCGTGCGGCCGCCGTCGGTCGAGTGAGGCATGAAGGGCAGGTCGCCCAGCAGGGGCACGCCCCACGCGTTACCGAGCTCCACCCACGGCGCGTAGGAGATGAGGTAGACGATCACCGGCAGGACCGCCAGCACCGCCAGGGTGAACAGCCAGGGCAGGACGTGCCGTGGCCCCGGCCGCAGCCAGACGCTGGTGTCCGCCGGCGGGAGCTGGGCGCCGGGAGCCCAGGGGCCGCGCCCGGCGGCTGTGGAGATCATGGCCACGACCGCGATGACCGCGGCGGCGGCGAAGGCATAGCCGCTGTACTCGAGCCTGCCCCAGACAGCCAGCCCGATGCCACCGAGCAGCGGCAGGGCCACCGCCAGCATGACCTCCGCTCGCGTGAAGGGGACCGGCCGGCGCACGACCCCTGCTGCGAGCAGCCCGCTCAGCAGCAGCATCAGCAGCAGGAAGATCCAGTTGCGCGCCGGGTCCTCGACCGGCGCGGCGCGGATGGCGAGCGCGCCCAGGACGCTGGTCAGGCCCACCATCCCGAGCAGGGCCACCGCTCGGCCGAGGGCCGAGCGCAAGAGGATCAGCAGGCCGATGCCGCCGATCGCATAGAGCGCGACCCACTTGGAGGCCAGGCCGAGCCCGAGCGCCAAGCCCATGCCCAGCAGCAGGACGACCGCCGTGAGCGCTCGCCTGGGCCGCAGGTAGAGCGGCGTCAGGAGCAATACCGCGAGGACCACGAAGGTGGTGACATAGACGTCGTTCATGGCGATGCGCGAGTTGGCGAAGAGCATACCCTCGGCAACGATGAGCACGGCTGTGATGAGTGCGACACTTCGCCTCGCGAAGAGCAGGCGGGCGAGCAGGTAGAGGAGGGCTGCGCCAAGGACGCCCATGAGCATCCCCGGCAGCCGCCAGCCGAAGGCGTTGCTGCCGATATCGACCGCGGCGAGCGCTCCGTCGGAACCGAGTGCAAGGAGCTCGGTCCGGTCGACATCGGGCCGCTGAGGCTGCGTGTCAGCGAGGATCTTCGTCGGCTCGAAGGGCAGCGGCGCATCAGCGAAGACCGCGTGCCCGCGTGGCTCGATGACATAGACGGTGGGCCCGCCGTCAGGTGCTTCGCCCAGCGCGTGGAACAGCCCGGCCGACTCGTTGGCGACGAGGCCCGTGATGACCCCGGGCATCCACATGCTGTCCGGCATGCCCGGGCCGTCAGCGCTGATGGTGAGGTATTCGATGGACGTGCCGGCGGCAGCGTAGAGGGTCGGCTCGTCAGCGTCCTCGTCGAGGGTGAGCGCCGTCACCGGCGCCTCCGTGGTGATCTCGTCGAGCGGGTCGAGGGTGGTGGCATCGAGCACCTCGATGCCACCCGGACCGGCGATCGCCAGCAGTGGGCCAGCCTGGATCTCAGCGCCTGGCAGCAAGCCGCTGTCCGCCGCCTCTTGCAGCAGCTCCGTCTCCGACTCGTCGAGCCAGGCCTCGATGACCACCCGGCCGTCGCGGGCCAGCCGGCGAGCCAGGGGTGCAGGTTCGTCGCCGGTCGCGTCGGAGATGACGCCGGCAGCGGACCGGGGATCGTCGATGCGTCGGGTGTCGATCACCAACCGGTCGGTCGAGGGCAGCTCCAGCAGGTCGCTCGTACCGGTCGCCTGATAGCGTCCAAGCTGGTCCCCATTCACGCGGTCGAAGCTCCAGAGGGCGTCGCCCGTGACCGCGATGACCGTCTCGCTCGTCGCCAGCAGGCGCGTGACCGGCGCCCCGGTCCCGGTGGCGAACAGGCTGGGCGCTTCCACCGAGGATGTGCGTCTGCCGGCCCGAACGTCGTCCAGGGAGGTGGTGTCGAAGCGGTGGATGCGGCCGTCGGTATCGGCGGCGAAGAGGAGGTGCTCTTGCGGGTCGAGCGTGACGGCCGTGGCGGCCACGGGCCACTCCCCCTCGACCGTCCGGTTGGAGAGGTCGTAGGCCACGAGTGACGTGCCGGTGGCCAGCCAGAGCCGATCCCCGCGACGCCGAGCGTTCAGGGCCCCCGGGGTCCAGCGTCGCTCGAGGGTCGCATCGGCGATCGGGTAGCCGAGCTGGTCGGTGCGCGTGACCTGGTTGTCTCCGGCGAGCCGGATGCCCCAGGCCATGGCGTACTTGGCCAGGTGCGGGTGCGTGAACTCATAGATCGCGTGCGGCTCGCCGTACTCCCACTGCTGCAGGAACTCGGTCGCCGTGCGAGCGTGGTAGACCTCGTCGAAGTACATCCGCACCGGCTGGTCGAGGCGGTATCCGCGGAGCAGCAGTGTCGCCGCCATGAGCACCACGACCACGATCACGTCGCGGCGGTCGATCCGCCCTCCCGGCTCACCGCTCAACAGGGCGCTCCGGTCGCGGCGCAGGGAGCCCCAGGTCAGGCGTGCCACCAGCCGGTCGAGCCAGCCCTGCGTCGCCAGCACCGCCGGGTGCGACAGGGCGGCGGGGTAGGCCCATGGGCCGGGCGGGCGGGCGCTGCCGTGGCCGGGCGCGACCGGCGTGTTCGGTGTTCGCGCCTCGCGTGAGAAAGCGTCAGGCACGGTCATCGCACCGGGGCGCAGCTGCCAGGCGACCCACAGCCCGACGCCGGTCTGGAGCACGGCCGCGAGGACGATCCACGGCTCGCTCCGGAAGAGCTCGCCCAGCGGCAGGGACTCGACGTTGGCGGTGCCGTACAGGGGCAGGGTCAGGATCCCATGGAGGTTGATCGAGGCGCCGGCGCTGAGCAGCACCAGCGCGACCAGCCAACGACCGCTCACCACCGCCAGTAGCGGCAGCAGGGCGATCGCCGGGAACACGTAACGCTCGTGGACCCTGGTCGGCAGGATGAAGAAGGCGATGGCCAGGAAGGTGACCGCCGCGATCAGCATCCAGCGGTCGTCGCGGACGGCCGCGCGCACCGTGCCCCAGAGGAAGCCGGCCACGAGCAGGGCGGCACCGATGGCGACGCCCGGGATCGGGCCGACCAGGGCCAGCGTGTCGTCGTTCCAGGAGAGACCAGCCGCCAGCGAGGTCCCGCCCTCGGGCGCGACCAGCGCCCACAGGTTGTAGGCGTTGACACTGAGGTAGCCGTACCCGCCAGCCGTGCCGAACATCCGATCGACGTACTCGAGCGGCCCCATGCCGAAGGGCAGGGCGATGACGAAGAAGGTGGTCCATGCCGCCGCGAATGCCGTGACCAGCCGGATGGGACCCTGGTGGCGGGACAGCCAGCCGGCGATGGGCGTGGGCGCCCAGGGCTGGTGCCTGGGCCCCGAGCCAGAGCGCAGCAGGTGGCGCTTGAGCAGCACCGCCGCGACCACTGGGATCAGTACGACGCCGAACTGTGGCTTGACGAGCGCGGCGGTCGCGGCAAGGGCAGCAGCGCCCTCGCTGTTGCCCCGCACCAGCGCCGCCACCCCCAGGAGCACGAGCAAGGCGCCGGCGACATCGGTCTGCGCCCACAGGGCAGAGTCGTAGAAGGACACCGGGTTGAAGAGGAAGAGGGCCGCCGCACCGAGGGCCAGGGCCGCGCTGCGAGGCCCGGGCCAGGTCCAGCCGCGGACCAGCCGGTAGATGACATAGCTGACGACCAGGTCGAGCGCGATCGCCGGCAGTTTGATGAGGCCGGCCGTGTCGCCGACCGCGCGCCCGACCAGGCCCACCAGCCAGAGCACGTAGAGATAAGCCGGTGGATAGTCGGCGAATCCCGCGTTGGCGTAGAAGCCCCCGGGGCCGTGCTCCGCCATGGTCGCTGCCCACGCGCTGTAGGAGGCGATGTCGGTCTCGAAGCCGGAACCCGGGAAGAACAGGTAGGCGACCGCCAGGCGCAGGACCAGGCCCACGAGCAGCAGCACGAGCAAGGCGGGGCTAAGGGCGAGCACGGACAGGGGACGGACCGACTCTCCGAGGCTACGGCCGGCCCCGCGTGCCAGGGTCGATGTCACCGACGACTTCCGGCCTCCTGGAAAACGGAGAGGTGGAGGCGAGTATATCAACGGCCCGGAGACTCTCCGGCGGGACCGATCGCCTGTGCCATAGTTTGGCCGCTGTGCCAGTGCCACGACCGATCGAGCGCCCCGGAGCGGAGGCCACGCCTCTTGCCGTGTCCCGCGCCGCAGTGCCCGGGCCGCCACCGCTCCAAGCCGGCCCCGGCGCCTGGCTGGAAGCGCGCCTGCAGGCGATCGGCCCGGGCTGGGTCGCCCTGGCCCTGTTCCTGCTGGGCCTCGTCGTGTACCTCGGGTCGAACCCGGAACGGGCCGATCACTACGACCACTTCGTGTGGCAAGCGGAGGCGTTCCTGCAGGGCCGGTCGGAGATCACCTATCCGGTGACGCAAGGACCTCATCAGAACTACTACTTCCAGGACGTGTTGCCGGTCGGTGATGGGTTGGCCCAGATCCCCTTTCCACCCCTGCCAGCCGTGGTGCTGCTGCCCTTCGTGGCTGTGTGGGGCCTTGACACCAGCGGTTCGACCGTGGCGGCCGTGCTCGGAGCGATCAATGTCGCGCTCTGTTGGACGGTCCTGCTGGGGGTCAGCGCAAGGCGCTCGGCGGCGCTGCTGGGCACGCTCTTCTACGCCTTCGGCACCGTGGCCTGGTACGCGGCCATGCTGGGCTCGACGTGGTTCCTGGCGCACGTGGTGGCCTCGACCTGTCTCTTCGTCGCCATCGGGCTGGCCATCCGCGCCGATGCTGGCGTGGTCGGCCCCCGGGTCCGCCACGCGCTCGGTCACCAGTTCGCCGCCGGCGTCGCCTTCGGCCTCGCTGCGACGGCCCGGCTGACCACCCTCTTGGGTGCCCCCTTCTTCCTCTTCGTCGGTGGCGGGGGGACGTGGCTGCGGCGCGTCATCGCAGCCGGGATCGGCGCGCTCCTGCCGGTGCTGCTCTTGCTGGGCTACAACCTGGCCACCACCGGTGAGCTCTTCCATCCCGCGTACGACTACCTCTACGAAGTCGAGTATCGGCCGCGGCCCGAGCTGTTCCATCCGGCCTGGGCAGCCGAGGACCCGCGCTACATCCCGCAGAGCCTGGGCATCATGCTCGGTTCGCTCCCGCTCGCTCCCGCCTGGGATGACCCCGCCTGCGAGGGGGCGCCGGTCGGGATCGGAACGCTCTTCGCGCCCGACTGCCCTCCCCTCCAGCCGGACCCCATCGGCATGAGCCTGCTGCTCACCAGCCCGGCCTACCTGCTGGCGATCCCGGTGCTCGTGCGCGACCTGCGTTACCGCCTGGTGGCCGGGGCGGCGCTCGCGGTGTTGGCCATCGCGCTCGCCGACCTCATGCATTTCAGCCAGGGCTGGGTCCAGTTCGGCTACCGCTTCAGCAACGACTTCGCGCCCTTTGCCACCTTGCTCGTGACGCTGGGCATCGCGCGCCTCCGGGCTGGCTGGCTCGCGCTGGCCCTGGTCGGGGCGTCCATCCTGGTCAACGCCTGGGGCGTGGTCTGGGGCGTGACGCTGGGGTGGTGAGCGAGGTCGCGATTCCCTCCCCCGGCGCTCGGTGGCGCGTCGCGGCCCCCTACCTTGTCGGCTCGCTACCCGTGCTGGCGATCGCGCTGGCGATCTACTGGCGGACGCTCCTGCCGGATGTCGGCCTCTGGGACACCGCCGAGATGCAGACGGTCGGTGCCGTGCTGGGCATCGCCCACCCCACCGGCTACCCCACCTACACCCTGCTCGCGTGGCTGGCGTCGGTGGTGCTGCAACCCTTCGGCAACGAGGCCTATCGGGCCGACCTGTTGTCCGCCCTGGCCATGGCCGGCGGCGCCTCCCTGCTGGCGCTGCGGACCGTGATGGCGACGCGTCGCGCCGCCGCCGGACTGGTGGCGGGTTTGGCGTTCGCGCTCACACCCGTGGCCTGGCATTGGGGGGTACGGGCCGACCCGCATGCATTGCACGTCTTCCTGGCGGCCGTGCTGCTGGTCCTCCTGGGCCTGTGGCAGGCGCGCGAAGTCCGCGTCGAGGGCAGCGGTGCGCGCTGGCTCATGGCGGCAGCGTTGGTCTACGGCCTCTCCCTGGGCAACCACGCCCTGACGCTGTTGCTGGCGCCGGGCATCGCTGCCTTCGTGCTGCTGGTATCACCACGGATCCTGAGGCGGCAGTGGCGACTGGTGCTGGCGTCTGCGGCGACCCTCGTCCTGACGACGGCCCTCGTCTACCTCTACCTGCCGCTGCGCGCAGCCATGGGTCCGCCCCTGGATTACGCGCACCCGGCGACCTGGCAGGGTTTCTGGTACGTGGTGATGGGCCAGCAGTTCCAGGGATCCTTCGGGCCGCTCCCCGACATCGCGAGCATCACGACAGCCGTGTGGGGCGAGCTGGTCCACGACCTCGGGCCGCTTGCGCTGCTCGCCGTGGCCGGCCTGCTGGCCGGGCTCGTGCGACATCCGCGGCTCACGAGCCTCGGCCTGCTCTGGTTCGGCTGCACCTGGCTCTTCGCCCTGGGCTACCCCAATGCCCAGATCGAACGCTACTACCTTGTGCCGCTGCTGGTGGCCGGCCTCTGGATCGGGCTGGCCGTCGACCTGGCGGCCGACGCCCTGGCGTGGCTCCTGCTGGGTCGGATGAGACGGGCCCCTGCGAGCCTCGTCGCAGCCGTGGGCGCCGGCGTCCTGGTGATGGTGGTGGGTCCGGCCATCGGCCGCTACGGTACGCAGGATGCCTCCGGCGAGGACCAGGGCCGGCAGTACCTGGAGGCGACCCTCGGGGCGGTCGACCGGGACGCGGTCATCATCTCGTGGTGGTCGCTGTCCACACCCCTGTGGTATGGACAGTACGTCGAGGGTCAGCGGCCGGACGTGACGGTCCTCGACGACCGTGACATCCTTGACCGGGGTTACGGTACGGCCTCGACCGCCATCGAGAGCTATCTCGGCCGGCGTCCGGTGTACGTCATCCGTCTCGAGGGCGACAGACGGCGCTTGCAGGAGACCTATAGACTCACGCCGGTGCCAGGAGCCCCGGCCGACCTCTACCGGGTCGAGGAGCAGTCAGCAGAAGGCGAGCGTTGACAAGCGAAGGGCGCGCATTGACCGATACCGATCGTACGTTTCCCGCGCGAGAGCGGGTCACCGAGCTCAGCTACTTCTTCCCCGCACATGACGAGGCGGAGAACATCGAGGCCCTGGTGACCGAAGCGCTCGCGGACCTCGGCTCGGTGGCCGAAACCTACGAGATCATCGCCATCGACGATGGCAGCACCGACGGAACCGGTGCCATCGCCGACCGATTGGCGGCCCAGCATCCCGGCGTGGTGCGCGTGGTGCACCATGAGAAGAACCGGGGCTACGGTGCTGCGGTCCGTTCCGGCCTGGCTGCGGCCCGCTATCCCCTCGTCTGCTTCACCGATGGCGATCGCCAGTTCCGGATCGCCGACCTGGCCCGCCTTACCGCTCGTCTCGGCCGGCCCGCTGCCGATGGCTCGGCCCCGGACGTCGTTGCCGGGTATCGCATCAAGCGCGCTGACCCGGTGGTCCGCCTCGCCTACGCCAGGGCCTACCGGACCGCCCTGCGGGTCTGCTTCGGCCTGCGCGTTCGGGATCCCGACTGTGCCTGCAAGTTGTTCCGGCGGTCGGCTCTGGTCGACGTCAATGTCGAGTCGGGCGGAGCCTTCCTGTCGGCCGAGCTGCTCATCAAGATCGGCGAGCGCGGTGGGGTCATCGTCGAGGAGGGCGTCCCCCACTACCCGCGTCCCGCTGGCCGGGCGTCCGGGGCGGACCCCCGGGTGGTGTGGCGCGCCGTGCATGACTTCTGGTGGCTTCGACTTCGGCTGTGGGTCGACCGCGAGTCCGCGCTGGGACGCGGGCGGCCGGTCCTCGCCGACGAGCCCCCGGCAGGCCAGGCGGGCGAAGGACCCACCTAGGCGGGCGAAGGACCCCCGGGTTCGTCGCCGAGCCGGTCGTCGAGTGGCCGCTCATCGCGGTCGCCCGGATCGCCGGGCCCGGCCGGCCCGGATGCACCGCCGAAGCTGCCACCCTCCCGTTCGGGGTCGCCCTCCAGGGAGTTGACGAACTCGCGGAACACGCTGAGCTTCTCCTCCTGCTCGGTCTCGGGGATGACACCGGCCCGGTCGAGCACCGCCTCGGTGGCGAAGATCGGGGCGGAGACCCGCACGGCCAGGGCGATGGCGTCGCTCGGGCGGGCGTCGATCTCGTGGTCGGAGCCGCCCTGGACGAGCACGATGCGGGCACGGAAGGTCTCATCGCTCAGGTCGGACACGACGACCTGGCGGACGCTGACGCTGAGGTCATCGAGCACGGTCGCGAGCAGGTCGTGAGTCAGGGGTCGTTCCGCCTCCACGCCCTGCAAGCGCATGGCGATCGACTGCGCCTCCCACGACCCGATCCAGATGGGCAGGTAGCGCTCCGAACCCGCCTCTCGCAGGATGACCACGTGCTGGGAGGAGAGCATGTGGACCCGCACGCTTTCGACGACCATCTCACGTACTGCCTGGGGCATGGTCCGATTCTAGCGGTGTGAGCACACAAGCCGACCGTGGCCTCGCGGACGCGCGCTAACGCATCGCCAGTGTGGCCCGATAGATGGCATCGGGGGTGACCCACACGAGCGTGTCGTTCCTGCGCTTGGTGCCCTTCTTGTTGAGCCCGCCCTCGACCACGTACATGCCGCGGACGTCGTCCATCTCCGTGCCCTCGCCCGCGGGCGCCCACTGGCCGAGATAGCTGCCGTCGGCCTTGTCGAAGCCGACGATCCGGCCGTGCTCGGCGTCGTAGACATAGGCTCGACCCATGGTGCCGTCGCGCCCGGAGCCATCCACGATGGTGTAGCGGTGACCGGGCCGGAGGTCCGTGTCATCAGGCAGGTCGGCCAGGGTGAAGTTGCCGTCGTACTTGCCGTACTTGTAGCGGCGCAGCGTGTTGTCGAAGAGGGCGTAGGCATCGAAGTCGAGATACAGCTGGTCGAAGTCGGCCACTTCCGAGGCTTGCGAGGCAAGCAGGCCGCTGGGCGCGTCGAAGCCACTGCCGTCGAAGGTCTGGGTATAGCGCATGATCTGGTTGAGCGAGGGCTCGGCCACGTAGAGCCGGTAGAGGCTGCTGCCGCCGGCATCGTAGGCCTCGACGTCACCATGGTCGGGCTCGAAGCCGCTGCGGCCGCGCAGGGTGACCTTGGTGAGCGTGCCCTTGCCCGCCGAGTTCGACGGCCGCCAGCGGAAGGGCCGGGCCTTGTCATCGACGATGATGACCTCGTGCTCCGTGTTGGCCAGCTGGACCGGGGTGCCGATGGCCTTGCCGCCACTGACCTTCTGGCCGGGCTTCATGATGCGCGGCACTTTGCCGTTCTTGAGGTTGGCCCGGTAGACATCGCCGCTGGCCTGGTCGAGGAAGATGGCGCCGGCGAGCGGTCCCTGCACCAGGTCCGTCGGGTCCATGCCCGGTCCCAGCGACGCCAGTCGTTCGATCTTGGGGTTGGTCACGCCGTAGAGCTTGTCCAAACCGCTCGTCACCCGCGCCTGGAGCTCGGCCAGCGCCGGAGCCGACAGGCCGGTCGCGCTGGCATCGCCGATCTCGGTCCAGGCCTCGCGGTACAGCCCGAGTGCGGTGGTGGGGTCCGTCGCGAGCAGGTTGTCCGCACGGTCGGTGGCGTCGAGGGCGGCCGCGAGGGCCGAGTCGCTGCCGGCGATCTGGCGGGGCGTGGTGACGTCGTTGCCCCGGGGCACGAACGCCAGCACCAGGCCCGCGACCAGCACCACCACCACCAGCGCCAGCACGCCCATGGCCGCCCGCCGCCGCGTCTCGGCCCGGGAGTGGAGGGCGGTGATCTCGGTGGCGCGCGCCTGGCGGCGGGGCATCGTCTTCCAGAAGCGTTCACGGACCCCGTCGATCCCATCGCGCATGCCCAGCATGGCTGCGCCCACGGCCCCGCCGACCGGGGCCGGGACCGATCCCGGGAGGTCCGCATAGGCCGCTCCGACCGGGGCCGTGGCCGGGGCCGGCAGGCGCGAGCTCTGCTCCTTGGCCTCCACCGCGATGACCGCGTCCGAGCCGGCCCCGCCGGCGGCCACGAAGAGGTGGTGGAGGTGCTCGACCGCGGCCTGGGGGTGGAGCGTCAGGACGGCGGACTTGAGCTCCTCGGTGCCCACCGTCTCGGTCAGGTTACGCGAGACCAGCAGCAGGCCGTCGCCCACGTTGAGCTCACCGCGCCAGACGCCGATCGAGCGGGTATCGTCCGCGGGCAGCCCCGCCGCCCCGCCGCGATCGGGCATGAGCAGGCGCGCCGAGCGCACGAGGTAGGCCTCGGCGGAGCCGAGGGTGGCCAGATAGAGCTCATTGTTGCGGACCACCGCCGCCGCCACGCCCAGCGAGCCCGGTGGCAGCCCTGCTCCCTCCCGGCTGCCGCGCAGCCGTCGGTCGGCGGCCTTGATGGCCTTCTCCAGGCACACCGGCACACCGGCCAATTCGTCGTAGTAGTACTCATGGCGGACCGTCTCGGCCACGAGCGCAGTCGCCTCCCGCGCTCGGGGACCGGGCACCGCCGAGCCGACGACGAGGAAGAGCACGCCCTTGGAGCGGGTCTTCGAGCCGGTCGACGGCCGGGTGACGCTCAGCGTGTCAGCGGAGGTCGGGAGCCGATCCCGCTCGGCGATCAGGCCATGCGTGATCTCGAGTCGGGTAGCCATGGACGGTCCAGTCTAACGCGGCTTCCCGGGATCCCCGGTTGCGGGCGCCCGCACGACCACGTGAAGTTCCCTTAATCGCTGGCCCCCGGGAGCCTGCGCGAAGGCGTCCAGGAGTCCTGCCGCCTGCAGGCGCAGCTCCTGGCCGGTCGGCCCATCGTCGGCTGAGACCACCAGCGCCGGGGGACGCACCTCGAGCAGGCGCGACGCGCCCGCCGCGGCAGGCACCAACTCCTCCACGATACGCGCCCACGAAGAGATGGCCCGCGCCGCCTCCAGTTCCCGATCCAGGCCCAATCGCGTGGCCAGGCCGGGCAGCAGATCACCGATGTGGTGGACGGGTCGCTTGCGCTGTGTCACTGCGCGCTCACCGCTGCACCGGCCGGACGTATCCGGGCTCCACCTGCCAGACCGTGGACGCGGCGACGAGCGCCGGGTCGAGGTCGTCGGTCGTGGTGGTCGTCACGATCGCCTGCGGCAGATCGCCGATGCGACGCACCAGATGAGCGCGCCGCTGTGGATCCAGCTCGCTGAAGACGTCGTCGAGCAGGAGTAGCGGAGGCCGGCCATCGAGGGCGGCGAGCACATCGAGTTCGGCCAGCTTCAGGGCCAGGATGGCCGTGCGCTGCTGGCCCCTGGATGCGAATTCCGTGAGTGGTCGTTCGCCGGAGATGAAGCCAACGTCGTCACGATGGGGACCCACCAGGGTGGCCCCGTTCCAGATCTCCTTGTCTGCCGTCTCGCGAAGCCGGCGCCGTAGCGCGTCCTCGTGGCTCTCGCCGGCGGCGAGCTGGACGTTCGAGTCGTAGCGCAGGGTGAGCGCCGGCTCGTCCGGCGCGATCTCCCGGTGGGCTGCGGCCAGCGGCGCGGCCATGGCCTCGAGCGCCTCCCGGCGCCAGTCGAGGATCCGTGCTCCATGTTCGACGATGAGGCCCGTCCAGTAGGTCAGCTCATCGGCGCCTGCCTGTTCCTCGCGGATCCGCCGCAGGAGCGAGTTCCGTTGCGTCAGCGTCCGCTGATAGGTGGACATCACCGCCAGCGCGGTCGGCTCACGCTGGACCACGATCCCGTCGAGCAAGGCCCTGCGCAAGGAGGGTGAGCCGACGATGAGGAGCATGTCCTCCGGCGCGAACAGAACGCTCCGGAGCACCGGTGGGAGAGCACTGGCGCGCCGGTTCACGCCGTTGACGCGAACGCGCTTGCGCGCGCCGCTGCTCGAGCCGCGAGCGTGGACCACGACCTCCACCTCCTCCTGCCGCCCGGCGTTCACCACCACCGCTGCGGCTCGGGCGAAGTCGGATCCCCAGCGCACGACCTCGCTATCGGTCGAACTGCGGTGTGAGCGACCGGTCGAGAGCATGACCAGCGACTCGACCAGGTTCGTCTTGCCGGCGGCGTTGCGACCGATGACTACCTGCGGGCCGTCACCGAACTCGATCCCCAGACGTGCGTAGCTGCGGAAGCCGTCGAGGGAGAGGGACCGAACGGGCATCAGGCGGCAGGTCGTGCGGCCCGCCGGCCAGGGCCGGCGACGCAGGTCTTCAGGAGGGCGTACGCACGGGCATGATGACGTGGACGTAGGCCGGATCGTCGACCGGCTTGAGCACGCCGGGAGCCAGGGGCCCGCTGAGCTCCACGGCCAGCTGCTCGCCATCCATGTTGCTGAGGGCCTCGACCATGTAGCGGGCATTGAACGCGATCGTCACCGGGTCGCCCTCGAGCTGGGCCTCGACCGTGGCGTCGGCGTCACCGATGTCTGCCTTGGCGCTGACCGCGATGGCGGCCGGGTCATCCTCTTCACCGAACCCCAGGCGAACCACGTTGGCCGAGGACGAGGCGATGAGCGCGGTCAGGCGGACGGCCTTGAGCAGCTCGTCCCGATCGACCAATGCACGGGTGGAATGCGAGGTGGGCAGGACCGACTGATAGTTCGGGAACTGGCCATCGATGAGCCGGCTGACGACCTCGGTCGTCTCCACCTTGAAGATGACCTGGCTCTTGGCTTGCGCGAGGATGATGTCGACGGGCTCGTCCGTGTCACCCAGGACGCGCATGAGCTCGGTGTATGACCGGGCCGGGATGACCACGCTGGTCTCCTCGACGGATGTCATCAGCTCGAGCGACTTGACCGCGATGCGGTAGTTGTCGGCAGCGGCCAGCGTCAGCGTCTTGCCCTCGAGCCGCGTCAGCACGCCGGTCAGGATCGGACGCGTCTCGTCGGCAGCGGCCGCGAACGCGACCTCGCTGAGCCCCCGCTTCAGCGCCTTCTGGCTGACCTGGGTGGTGGGCCGGTCGCCGGCATTGGGGATGACCGGGAATTCCTCGGCATCGATGCCGCGCAGTCGTGTCTTGTAGCTGCCGGCCCGGATGAGCAGGGTGTCGTTACCCTCCATCTCCAGGTCGACGCGCTCACCCGCCGGCAACCCACCGACGACATCGGCGATCAGGCGCGCCGGCACCGTCGTGGTGCCCTCGGTCTCGATCTTGCCCGGCACCCACACCGAGATGCCGATCTCGAGGTTGGTGGCGGTCAGGCGAAGCCCGCCATCGTGGGTCTTGAGGAGGACATTGGCGAGAACCGGCAGCGTGGCTCGGCTGCTGACGGCACGGCTGACGAGCGACAGGCCCCGTGCCAGGTTCTCTTGCATCAAGGACAGCTTCACGGGTGGATGGGCTCCCTACGAGAAGTACATGGGTCTATCTAATCTTCTCATCTCATCATCATCTTCATGCTGTGGAAACTGATGACGACCAACAGCGCCCACGCTCGGCGCCCGCTCAAACACCGCGCCAGGTGGCACGGGAGGACCTGTGGGCGGGACGTGTACCGCCGACGGCGAAGGTGGATAAGCCGGTGCCTGTCCACATCCGTCGCCCAGTCCACCCCCCGCTGGCTCCACGGGCGCCCGGGGTCGCGGAGCACGCCCGGAAGGCGATATCCACCGCTCGTACCCATGGGCATGGCGCCGGGCATACGGTAGGGTTCGCGCCGTGACGGCCATCTTCAGCCTGCTCATCGTGCTCACGCTCTCGCTGCTCGTGACCCGGATCGCCACGGTCGGCCTGACCGCGACCGGCCTCTCCCGCGAGGCGGCCAGGTTCCAGGCGCGCTCCGCCTTCAGCGGGGCCGGCTTCACGACCTCCGAATCGGAGGCCGTCGTGCGCCATCCCGCCCGCCGCCGCATCATCATGTGGCTGATGCTGGCGGGCAACGCCGGTATTGCCGCCGTCGTGGCCTCGGTCGTTCTCGCGGCCGTCGCCCCCGAAGACGATCTGGGCACCATCGTGCGACTCATTGTCGTGATCGGCGGCATCCTCGCCATCTGGTACGGCTCGCGCTTGCCATGGATCGACCGCCACATCACGCGCCTGGCGGCAGCTGCGCTCAATCGCTGGACGGATCTCGACGTCCATGACTACGCGGGGTTGCTGCACGTCGGCGGCGAGTACATCGTGACGGAGCTGAAGGTGGAGCCCGGCTCCTGGTTGGCGGAGCGCTCCCTGTCCGAGCTGAGCCTGCGTGACGAGGGCGTCATCGTGCTCGGCGTCGAGCGCCTCGACGGCTCCTATCTCGGCGTGCCTCGCGGTGAGTCCATCCTCGTCCCGGGCGACGTGGTGGTCATGTACAGCCGCAGCGAGACCATCGCCGAACTGGATCACCGGCGACGCGACCGGGCCGGGGAGGCCGCCCACGCGGAGGCCGTCGCGGAACAGGCCCGGGTCATCGCCGACGAACACGCAGCCGGTCGCGCGGAGCTCGAGCCTGAAGGGCCGCTCGATGCGCTTGGGGAGCGGCCCTCCGAAGAGGTCGGGGACGATCGCGCCTAGACCCTAGGCGTCGTCGTAGAGAGACTCACGCACGGCGGCCAGCTCCCGCCGCAGCTCCTCGTTGCGGGCCATCTCCTGGTCGATCTTGCGGCACGCGTGGAGCACGGTGGAGTGGTCGCGACCGCCCAGCTCCGCGCCGATCCGCAGCAGGGACACGTCGGTCTCCTCGCGCATCAGGTACATCGCGATCTGGCGCGGCACGACGATGGCCCGGTCACGCTTCTGCCCGCGCAGGGCCTCGAGCTCCACGTCGTAGTACTCGGACACCGCCGCCGCGATGCGCTCGGGCGTGATCGCCCGTTTGCGGGGGCTGTAGAGCACGTTGCTGAGCACTGCCTGCGCCAGGTCGACGTTGATGGGCATGCCCTGCATGGAGGCGTAGGCGGCGATGCGGTTGAGCGCACCCTCCAGCTCGCGGATGTTACTGACCACCTTGCGTGCGATGAACTCGAGCGCCTCGTGGTCGACACGGACGCCCTGTTCCTCAGACTTGGTACGCAGGATGGCGATGCGGGTCTCCAGGTCGGGCGCCGTGAGGTCGGCGATGAGGCCCCACTCGAAACGGCTGCGCAGGCGCTCCTCGAGGGTGTTGATCTGCTTGGGTGGCCGATCGCTCGAGAGGACGATCTGCTTGCCGTCCTCGTGGATCGCGTTGAAGGTGTGGAAGAACTCCTCCTGCGTACGCTCCTTGTCGGCGATGAACTGGATGTCGTCGATGAGCAGCAGGTCGATCTTGCGATAGCGCGCCCGGAAGTCGTCGATGCGGCCTTGCTGGATGGAGGTGATGAAGTCGTTGGTGAACTTCTCGCTGGTGGCGTAGACCACCTTCTTGCGCGGGAAGCGCTGTACCACGGCGTTGCCGACCGCGTGCATCAGGTGGGTCTTGCCCAGGCCCACTCCGCCGTACAGGAAGAGCGGGTTGTAGGCCTCACCCGGGCGTTCCGCCACGGACAGGCTGGCGGCATGTGCAAGACGGTTGGCCGACCCCACGATGAAGGTGCGGAAGGTGTACCTGGAGTTGAGGTTGACGCCGCCGCCCTCGGTGGCCCCGACGCGGCCGGGCTCCACCCGCACCTGCGCACGAGCCGGTCGAGGCGCCTCCTCCGACACGCTTGCCTCGACCGGCTCGTCTGTCTCATGCTCGTTGACCACGAACTGGACGTTCACGCTGTAGCCGACGATCCGCGCCAGGGTCTGAGCGATCAGCGAGCGATAGCGGTTCTCCAGCCAGTCCTTGGCGAATCCGTTGGGCGCTGCGACGCGAAAGAGGTCACCGTCGACATCGGCGAGGGTCGTGTCCTTCAACCACGTTTCGTAGTTGGCCGGGGACAGCGAGACCTGCAACTCGCCGAGGGCTGCTCGCCAGACCTGTTTCGCGTCCATCGATGGCAACGTGACCCGTGCTACACATGACTGGCGCCCCCCGGGTGTCGTCCCAGAAGCCCGGGGTGGGGCGTGAACAGCAGCCTGCGAGGAGTCCTTCCGCCGCCATCGGGTGGTCGCGTTCGTGGCTCCAGCTTCGGCTCCCGGCGTCCATTCGACGGCTCCCGGGCGGCATACGGTAGCACCGGCCTTCGGGGCCGCGCAACGTCTGAACGGCATACCCCCGGGGGGTATCTGAGCCGAGGCTCGTGCCTCGCCCGGACGGGCTCGCGACAGGGTCAGGAAGCGTCATCGAGCGCCTTCCCGCCGCCGGGATAGGTGGTGGCAGGATGCACCACCGATCGCTCCGGAACCTCCTGCCGGACCTGTGCACACCCCACAAGAGAGGCGCGGACTACCCGATGCGCATGCCCGGCTCCGCTCCCGCGTCGACCCCGAGCAAGGGGATCTCGCCGTCTGACCCGAGGGCGCCGAGGACGAGCACCTCGCTGCGCAGTCCCGCGACCCGGCGAGGCAGGAGGTTGACCACCGCCACCACCAGTCGGCCGACCAGCTTTGCGGGGTCCCGGTAGGTCACCGTCAGCTGTGCGGACGACTGCCGCTGGCCGCCCGGGCCGAAGTCGATACGCAGCCGGTAGGCCGGTTTGCGGGCGCCCTCGAGGGGCTGCGCCGCCAGGATCCGCCCCACCCGCAAGTCGAGGCGGTAGAAGTCCTCGATGGTGGCGCTGCCGGGCGGGAGGAAGGCCTCCTCGGCGTCGGATGGGGCTGGGCTCACGGTCAATTCCTCCGGCTAGGGCAGGTGGTCGCGTATAATCCGCCCGTTACCGATGCGCGCGGGTGCTCCCGGGACGACCACGAGTGGTCTACCGGCGCGTGGTCCGCACCGCTCACATCCGCATCGGCGGGCCGGTCACGAGACGATCCAGACCGCTCGCCTGAAGGAGCCCAGACCCCAGTGACAAAGCAAACGTACCAGCCCAAGAAGCGCCATCGCGCCAAGGAGCACGGCTTCCGCAAGCGCATGAAGAGCCAGGGTGGCCGCAAGGTGCTCGCCGCCCGGCGCGCGCGTGGCCGCAAGAAGCTCACCGTCTGACGGTCGGCAGACCCAGAGGGGGGCCGTGCCGACTCTCCGGTCCCGGGCAGACTTCGCGCGCATCAGCCAGCGAGGAAGCTCCCGGCCGGATCGACTCATGGTCGTCCGCTTCGTACCGAATGGGCTCGACCATGACCGCTTCGGCATCTCGACCGGCCGGCACCTCGGTGGCGCGGTCGAGCGCAACCGACTGCGCCGCAGGGTCCGGGAGATCCTGCGTCGACGCGTCGCCCGCGCAGGCCCCGGTCATGACATCCTCATCGTGATGCGCCGCCCTGCCACCGAGGCTACCTTCGACGAGCTCCGTTCCACGCTCGAGCGCTTGCTGCCGTTCGCCCGTGCCTCGGCGAAGGCGGATGCATGAGCACGCTCACGAACCTGCCCAAGCGCATCGGCATCGGGGCTATCCACGTCTACCGCAAGACGCTCTCGCCGCTGTTCGCCGGCTCGTGTCGCTACGAACCATCCTGTTCCGTGTACACCGAGCAGGCCATCTCCAAGTACGGGCTGCTCAAGGGCGGCTGGATGGGTGCCAAGCGCATCGCCAGCTGCGGTCCCTGGCGACCCGGCGGCTATGACCCGGTGAAATGATGACCAGCGTCCGCCGCGCCCTGCGCGGCCCCCTCCGCCTCTCGAGCATCGACCTGCTCGCGGCGATCGCCATCGCCCTGATCGCCTTCAGCTTCGCGGTCGCTCCGGTCATGGCCCAGACCGCGGGCCCCTCGGCCGTGCCGGACCCCACGAGCGCGGTCACGGTCGCTCCGTCCGACCTCCCCTCGCTGCCGCCGAGCGCCACCCCCTCCCCGAGGGCTTCGCTGGTGCCCTCGCCGGTCCCGGTCGCCACTCCTGCTTCCGACGCGGCCGGCGACGCTGCCGCCGGTTCACCTGCGCCCAGCGCCTCGGAGACGTTCGCCCCGGGATCCAAGACGCACGGCGATCCGTGCGCGCCCACGCCCTCGCCGAATCCTGACGCTACGCCCGATCCGAACGCGACCGAGCCGCCGCATCCCAACCTGTGTCCGGCTCAACCCAATGGGGCCGACCCGATGGCGCTGCTGTCGTGGGTCTTCACGCCCATCTTCCAGGTCATCTTCATCGGGATGGCCTTCCTCTATAGCATCACCGGCGACATCGGCATCGCCATCATCCTGCTCACCATCATCATCCGCATCCTGTTGATCCCGGTGTTCCGGGCCCAGATCGTCTCGCAGCGGCGGATGCAGATGCTCCAGCCGGAGCTGAGGGCCATCCAGGCCAAGTACAAGGGCGACCGCGCCAAGGTCTCCGAGGAGCAGATGAAGCTCTACCGGGACCGTGGCGTGAATCCGGCCTCGGGTTGCCTCCCGGCGGTGCTGCAGCTCGTCCTCTTGCTGCCCATGTACCAGGTCATCCGCCAGGGCCTCAGCGCCCCCGATATCAGCTCCATGCTCCACCCCTTCGGCATCGAGCTGGTCCAGATCCAGTGCCAGTACCCCAACGACCCCTACGCTCCCTGCATCGACCCGGACATCCCCTGGCTGGCGTGGATCCCCACGATCCAGGACGGCGCCTTCATCTTCCCCGGCTATCCCGGTGGGCTGCCCTCGAACCAGCCCGAGATCTTCATCATCGTGCTCGGCGGCCTGGGCCTCGGCCTGTCGTTGCTGGCGCTGGTGTCGGCCTTCCTGCAGCTCATCCAGTCACGCATGATGATGAACCGCAACACGGCCCCCGGCGACTCGGCCGCCGCGACCACCAACCGCTTGATGCTGATCATGCCGTTGTTCTCGCTGGTCTACGGCGCCATCCTCCCGGCCGGCCTCTTCATCTACTGGATCACCACCACCATCTTCAGCATCGTCCAGCAGTTCCTGATCAACGGCTTCGGCGGGCTCTTCCCGCTCTTTGGCTGGACACCGGGCTTCGCCAAGGATTTCTCGGCGCCATTCCCGGTGAGCATGCCGGCGCCGAAACCCGCCGCCCCTGACAAGGACGGCAAGACCGAGACCACCAAGCGCACCACCCAGGACAGCGCCGCGGGCACCATCAGGCCGGCACGGCGACGCAGCCGCCGGCGAGGGAGACGACGATGAGCGAATACCAGGAGTTCACCGGCAAGACGGTCGAGGAGGCGCTGAAGTCAGCGCGGGAGGAGTTCGGGGTCTCCGGCCTCTCGGACCTCGACTTCGAGATCCTGACCCAAGGCAGCCGGGGGGTCCTCGGCATGGGAGCCGAGCCCGCCCGCATCATCGCGGCTCCCCGCGCCGCGCTGGGCGGCTCAGCGCCCAAGAAGGAGGCCGCAGAGACTGCCGCGCCGGCGATCACGCCTGCCCCTGCGCGAGAGGAGCCGCCCCGCGAAGGATCGTCAGGCGAAGGATCCGGCCGGGATGACCGAGGCGGTGACTCGCGCCCCCGCCGGAGCCGCTCTCACGACCGTGACGGAGACCGCCACCGTGGACGCAACGAACGCCGCTCGGGCGAGACGTCAAAGGTGAGTGAGGCGGCCGCGACGGAGGTCGAGGCTGCGGTCGCCGCCGGCTCCAGCTCCAAGGCGGCAGCCGACGATGACGCCGAGGCTTCGCCCGAGGCGCTTGCCGCCGGCAAGGAGATCCTCGAGACGCTGGTCCAGATGATGGGCTACGACGCGACCGTCGAGGTCAGCTCCGGAGCCACCGCCAAGATCACCGTCTACGGCGCCGACGCGGACGAGAAGGAGGCCTTGGGCGCGCTCATCGGTCGCAAGGGCGAGCGGCTTTCAGCGCTCCAGCATCTGGTCAACCTCATGCTCAGCCGCCAGATGGGCACGTGGACGCGCGTCCTGGTCGACGTCGAGGACTACCGCGGACGGCGCGAGCGCCAGCTGGTGGAGGTCGCGACGAGGGCGGCCGAGCGCGTGAAGGAGACGGGGCAGATGCTGCAGCTGGAGCCCATGTCCGCGCTCGAGCGGCGCTGGGTGCACCTGGCCCTGCGCGACGTGGACGGCGTGACCACGCAGTCCATCGGGGAAGAGCCCATGCGCCGGGTGGTCGTGCTCAAGGCCTGAGGCCCCGACCCCGTCACATGGATCGACCCCGTCGGGATCCGACGGGGTCGAGCGCTATCCGTGGTTGGTGGAGATGGGGGAGGGTCGAACTCCCCGTCCAGAACCTTCTGCCGAAGACCACTACGAGCGTAGCCGATGGTTTGTCGTCGATCCGTCGTCCCAGCATCGGCACCGTGGCGCCGGATCCAGTCGCGTCCCCTTGCGGGCTTGACTCCTGGCTACGCGACGCTTGCCGGGAGCGCATCCTCGCTGATTGACGCTTCCACAGCCCGCGAGGACGAGGCTGCTTCCACGCTCACCTTACGGCCTTAGGCCGCGAGGGCGAGAGCAGGCTGGCGGTTGTTGCCAGTTACTTCGTTTTGCCACCTGATTAACGAGGCCCGATGGCAACCTCGACTCGCGTTCCTCGGGGTTCGGGCCCTGTCGAAACCACGCATCCCCACGGACCATCGATTATATCGCCCCCGCGTCATTCCGACCAGTGCCCGGATGGTCGATGCACGACCGACCTTTCAGCGACCCCGCACCGCGTCGGCGATCTCGCGGTCCATGTCGCGCCGGGCATCGCGCGCGGCGATGTCGCGGCGTCGATCGTAGTTCTTCTTGCCTCGCACCAGGCCGACCTCGACCTTGGCCTTGCCGCGATCGTTGAAGTACATCGAGAGCGGCACCATCGTCAGGCCTTTGGCCTTGGTGCGACCGACCAGCTGGTCGATATGGGTGCGGTGGATCAACAGCTTGCGATCTCGCATGGGGTCATGGTTCCAGCGGTTGCCGCCGGCCCAGGGAGCGATGCGGGCCCCGATCAGCCAGACCTCACCTTTCTCGATGCGGGCATAGGCGTCCTGCAGGTTGACCGAGCCTTGCCGCACGGACTTGATCTCCGTGCCGGTGAGGGCGATGCCTGCCTCGAACGAGTCCTCGACCGTGTAGTCGTGGCGTGCTTTGCGGTTGGTGGCGATGGTCTTGCCCATCGGTGGGCTCCCTGTGTGTGCGGCGGTGCTGGCCGCGGACCGATAGGGTCGCATAGACACACGAACGCCGGCCCGAACGGGCCGGCGTCCTGGTGGCAAGCACCACTCGTCAGATCGACTTAGCGCCGATCCTCCGAGGTGGTGCTGCTACTTAAATGATCATGCATTAGACACCACCTCCTTTCGCTTGAGGAGACATTACCCGACCTGTCAAGAACCTGCTCACGAGCTCACGCGGCGGTCAGTCGCCGATCGGTGAAGCCTTCGGGGCGAGGCTCCCAGGCGGCTCAGCGAGCAGCAGCGCGACAGCCGCCTGCAGCTGGGCATCGAGTGCCGGGTCGGCACCGTCCAGACCTGGTCGGTACCGGACTCCTTCGTCGGCTACGACGAGGTCGGGGGTCAGGCCCTCGCGGTCGATCCAGCGCTTGCCGCGAGTCAACCACTTGGCGATCGACAGCCGGTAGCCCCCGGCGTCCGCGGGCAACTCGCTCCACTCCTGGACGGTGCCCTTGCCGAACGTCGTCTCGCCCACCAGTCGCGCCCGCCCGGCGTCCTGCAAGGCGCCCCCGAGGATCTCGCTGGCGGAGGCGCTGGCGCCGTTCACGAGCACGGCCAGGCGCACGCTGCCATCGGTGGCGAGCCCCTCGCCGAGGGCATCCACGGGCGTTTGCCGGCCTTGCGCATCCTCCTCCCAGAACACGGGCCCGTCCGCCAGGAACTGGCTGCTGATCTCGACCGCGGCGTCGACGAAGCCGCCGGGATCGTCGCGCACGTCGAGCACCAGGCCGTCCACGCCTTCGTCGAGCAGGCCTTGCAGCGCCCCGGCGAAGTCCTCCGCGGCATTCAGGCTGAAGCCGTCGATGGAGATGTAGCCGATCCGACCATCCGCGAGGGTGGCCGCGTGCACATCCTCCGTGGCCACGGTGTCACGGGTGATCGGCAGCTCGAGGGATTCGCCGGCCCGCTCCACGGTGAGCGTGACCACGCTGCCCCTTGGCCCGCGGATGAGGCGCACGGCATCATCGATGGTGGAGCCCGCCAGGGCAGTCCCATCGACGGCGGTGACCACGTCGCCGGCGAGCAGGCCCGCAGCTTCGGCGGGCGCTCCGCTGAGCAGCTGCAGCACGTGCAGGCCACAACCGTCGTCGATCTGCGCGCAGCTCTCTCCGGCCGCGTCCTCGACAGCCATGACGGCCCCGACCCCCTCGAACTGGCCACGTGCCTCGTCGACGGCGGCGGAGAACTCAGTGGGGCTCATGTAGCGCGAATAGGGGTCCCCGAGTGCATCGAACATGCCCTCGATCGCCCCTTCCAGCACGGCATCGGGCAAGGGCGATCCGACGAAGTCGTCAGCGATGCGCTGGTAGGTCTCGGTGAAAGCTGCGATCGCAGCCCGCTCGTCGTCATTGCGCCCAGCCGAACCGCCGCCCAGCGTCAGCCCAGCCCAAAACACCGCGGCCGCACCGATGGCCAGCAGGCCCAAGGCCACCAGCCCGACGCTGCTGCCACCCGACGGGGACGGCGGCGGCTCAGGCCGACCAGGGGGGGCCGAGCCTGCTTCCTGGTCCATCACGTGCCGGTCACTCGCTCAGCGCAGGTAGGTGCGCACGCTGATCCAGGCACCCAACCCGCCGAGCCCCACGCCCGCACCCATGGAGATGGCCACGATCTGCAGTGTCAATGAGCGGTCGAAGCCCAGGGGCACCGACCCTGCGATGTCGCTGGCCACGTCGCTGATGGCGGGCGAGGCGACGAGCAGCAGCGCGAGGGTGATGAATGCGCCGGCGAGCCCGATGAAGACGCCCTCGAGGATGAACGGCCAGCGCACATAGCGGTCGGAGGCCCCCACGAGGCGCATGATCTCGATCTCCTGGGCCCGTGACATCAGGGCCATGCGGATGCTGTTGACCACGATGAGCAGCACGGTCAGCGCCACGAAGCTGAGCACGATCACGCCCAGGTTGCGCAGTTGGGCGGTGAGCTCCACGAGGCGATCGATGCCCAGTTGCTGGTTGGGCACGAAGCGCACGAGCCCGGTCTCCCCGCGCAGCATCTCCACCACCGCGTCGCTTTCACGCGGATTGACCAGGTCTACCGTGAGAAAGGCGTACAGGGGATTGGAGACACCCGCGATGACGGACGTATCCTGGCCCTGCTCCTCGCGTGTGGCCAGGAACTGCTGGAGCGCCTCTTCCTCGCTGGTGTAGGCCACACCGGCCACCTCCGGCAGGGCTTCCACCCGCGCCATGAGGTCGTCCACGCGCTCCTGGAGCACGCCCCGGTGCAGCTCTGCCCGCACCTCGACGCGCGTCTCGATGTAGTCGAGCCCAGCCTCCACGCCAGCGATGACGATGACCAGTGCGGAGAGCAGGATGAGCATCAGGATCATGGTGAAGGTAGCCGCGAAGGTCATGACGCTGTTGCGCCACAAGCCTTGCAGGGCCTGACGGACCGAGAAGCGCAAGAAATGCATCAGCGCCGGGCCTCAGTACTCACGGTGGTAGCCGCCGATCTCGTCACGCACGACGCGCCCCTCCTCGAGTGCGACCACTCGACGGCGCAGCGCCGTTACGACCTCAGCGTCGTGCGTGGCCATGAGCACGGTCGTGCCCAGCTCGTTGATGCGCAGGAGCAGCTGGATGATCTCCCAGCTGATGAGTGGGTCCAGGTTGCCGGTCGGCTCGTCGGCGATGATCAGGCGTGGCTCGTGGACCATGGCGCGGGCGATGGCGGTGCGCTGCTGCTCACCCCCGGAGAGCTGGTGCGGTCGCTGACGGGCCTGGTCGGTCAGGCCCACCAGGGCCAGGGCGCGCTCCACCGCCGGATCCATGAGGCGTTTGGGCGTACCCGTGACATCAAGCGCGAAGGCCACGTTCTCGTAGACGGTCTTGCGCGGCAGCAGGCGGAAGTCCTGGAAGACGATGCCGATCCTCCGGCGTAGGAGCGGCACCTCCCTCTTCCTCATGCGCCCGAGATCGTGGCCCGCGACCTCGACCGTGCCGGTGCTGGCCTTCTCGTCGCGTACGAGCAGCTTGATGAGCGTCGACTTGCCCGCGCCTGACGGTCCCACCAGGAACACGAAGTCGCCCTCGGGGATGACGAGATCGACGTCCAGGAGCGCTTCCTTGCCGGTGCCATAGATCTTGCTGACGCCCGCCAGCCGCACCGAATCGTGCCGCTCCGGAGGAGCCATGGATCGCCCAGTCGGGGGAAGGCCGGGCTGCGCGGGTCCAGGCGCCACTGGGGCTGGAGCCTGGTTCGGCCAGGGAGTCCCTGGGGTTGGCCCGGCGACGGCCCGGGAAACGGCGTCGCTCATCGATGCGGGAGCGTAGCACAGGGGTCGCTTCCGACCCCCGTCACGGTCGATCCTGGCGGAGCGCCTCCAGGACGGCCATGTGTAACCGGCCATTGCTGGCCAGTACGCCGGCTTCGGGCAAGGCCTCTCCGCCTTCGATATCGGTGACCGTCGCACCTGCTGCTTCCAGCACGGCTCGCGGCCCGGCCAGGTCCCAGAGCTTGAGCTCGGCCTCGATCATCACCTCGGCCGCGCCCTCCGCCACCAGCATGTAGCCGTAGAAGTCGCCCAGCCCGCGGTCGCGCCAGGCGCGTTCGAGCAGCGACCCGAAGCCCGGGGCGCGCCGGCTCGAGACGATGCTGGGAAAGGACGAGTACACGATCGACGCCTCCTCGATCCGGTCCACGGTCGAGACGGTGAGGCGCGTGGCCGAGCCGCGGTCCCAGCCACCCGTCACGGTGTCCACGGCCCATGCGCCCCCGCCGTCCCAGCTGAACCAGCGACGATGCATCGCCGGTGCGCTCACGGCACCGACTGCCGGCCGTCCGTCGATCTCAAGGGCCAGGAGGGTGGCGAAGATGGGCACACCCCGCATGTAGTTGTGGGTGCCATCGATGGGATCGATGATCCAGCGCCGGCCGCTGGCTGCGCGGGCCTCGCCATACTCCTCGCCCACCAGCCCGTGTTCCGGGAAGCGGGCCGTGATGCGCTCACGGACCGCCCGCTCGACGGCGGTGTCGGCCTCGGTCACGAACGTGGCGTCGGGCTTCTGCTGCACCCCGATGTCACGACGGAAGGAGGCCAGGCTGATGGCGTCGGCCGCATCGCAGGCAGCGAGGGCGGTCTCTACGGCCGCGCCGATCTCGGTCCCGGTCGAGGGCAAGGTCAGGGTCATCAGGGCTCTCCGATGGCGCTAGAGCAAAGCGAAGCTCATGGGTAGGTAGCGGTCGAAGGCCGGGCTCCCTCCAGCAGAGCAGAAGACGGCTGGGGTCGCGTCGATGCGCATGCCCGCGGCGAGCAGGGGCCGGAGGGCCTCGCCGGCCGGTCCCGGCACGACCAGCTGACGTCCCTCGAGGACTCGTACGCGGCGCACGAGGTAGCCGATGAAGCCAGGCAGCAGCGTCGGCTCGGCAGCCGCCACTGGGCCCAGCCGGCCCGAGGCGTGGGCATAGCCGTAGCCCAGCAGGGCCCCGTCGGCAGCGTGGAACGCAGCTCCCTGCCGGTCGCGTGCCCAGAAAGCATGATCGGCGGCGCGCTCGTAGCCCATGAGGACACGGTCGAAGTCGGCCACGTCGGAGATGTCGATGGGCCGCACCTCGATCCCCCCTGAGAGGGCAGGCAGGGCCGCTTCGGGCAGGTTGCCTCGGAGCAGGTAGATGGGCGTGCGCGGCGCGAGGCCGAGCTTGACGTACAAGCCGGTCGAGACAGGCTGGTTGGCCTCGGCGCAGGTGGCGACGTGCGAGACCCCCTCCCCTGCCCCCTTGACGCAGGCGTCGAAGACCGACCGACCCGCGTGCCGGCCCTGCCACCTGGGCTCGACGAAGAGGAACGAGAGGAAGGCGACCGGGCCCCGCCGCATGACCACGCCGAAGGCCACGACGCGTCCGTGATCCTGGGCCACGTAGCATGAGCGCGGGTCGGTCGAGAGCAGGTGCCCGAAGTGCATCTCCAGCGGCGCAGCGTTGCGGGCCTGCGGCGTCTGGCCACGCTTGACGTCAAGGTCCTCGATGGCGTGGAAGAACACCTCCAGCATGGCTGGGATATCGACTGCTGTAGCCTCCCGCAGGTCAGGCAGTGCCACGCTCCCGTTCGGTGGCCACGCGTTCCAGCTCAGCCACCATGAAGGCATCGAGGTCGCCATCGAGCACGGCCGTGGTGTTGCCCGTCTCGTGGTCGGTACGATGGTCCTTGACCATCTGGTAGGGATGCAGCACGTAGGAGCGTATCTGGTTGCCCCAGCCGGCGTCCTTGTGCTCCCCCTTGAGCTCGCGGATCTCGGCCTCGCGCTCCTCGATCCGTCGTTCCAGCAGCCGTGCCCGCAGGATCTTCATGGCGGCCTCGCGGTTCTGGTGCTGCGAGCGCTCGTTCTGGCTCTGGGCCACGATACCCGTCGGCAGGTGCGTCAGGCGCACGGCGGAGTCGGTCTTGTTGACGTGCTGGCCTCCGGCGCCCTGTGCGCGATAGGTATCCACCTTCAGGTCGTCGTCCGCGATCTCTTCGAACTCGGCTGCCTCCTCGACCTCGGGCAGGATCTCGACCTGCACGAAGGTCGTGTGACGGCGCGACTGCGAGTCATAGGGGCTGATGCGCACCAGCCGGTGGACACCAGCCTCCGCTCGCAGCCAGCCGTACGCCCGGCGCCCACGCACCGACACCGTCGCACTCTTGATGCCGGTCTCTTCGCCCTCCAGACGGTCGACGATCTCGGTCTGGAAGCCCCGGCGCTCGCACCAGCGCAGGTACATGCGCAGGAGCATCTCGGCCCAGTCGGTGGCCTCGGTCCCACCAGCACCGGCGCTGATGCTGATGAAGGCATCGCTGTCGTCGTACTCCCCCGAGAAGAGCAGGCTCGTGCGCATGCGCTCGTAGTCGGCTTCCACGCCCAGGTATTCCTGGTCGACCTCGACCTCCAGCTCCTGGTCGTCCGCCTCGGACGCGAGGTCGGCCAGCTCCGCGAGGTCGTCGGCCCGGGCGATCAGTCCATTCCAGGCGGCGAGCTCGTCGCGCAGGCCATCGGCCGCGCGCAATACGCGCTTGGCTTCGCGAGAGTCGTTCCAGAACTCCGGCTGGGAGGCGCGCCCATCGAGCGTGGCGAGTTCTTCTGCCTTGCCGGCGAGGTCAAAGATGCCCCGATGTCGAGTGCACGCGGGACACGAGGTCACGAATCAGCGCGAGGTCCATCGACGATCAGGGTCTTCGTCTAGCGTCGAGAGCGCAGGTCCTGCAACAGCAGGGGGCGCAGCTCGATGATCTTGAGTGCGGTCTTGCTTCGGGCCACCACGGGGTTCACGCACGGACAATAGCCATTGTGCACGCACTCCCCGCAGTTGCCATCACAGTCCAGCCAAGCGGCGTAGCTGCAGTTCCGGCAGTCACGCTCGCAGGCGATCAGGTCGGTGAACGACGGATCGCCGATCTCGGCTTCGGGCTCAACCGAAAACGGCTTCACTTCTGAATACTCTCCCTCCGGTCCGTTAGCCAGGGCACGTTCCTTGTAACGGCCGCATATAGACACACCGGCGGGTGGGCCGCCGGTGTTTGCCTAGCAGTGTACGAGCGTCGGCGGTTCCACACAAGAGGCCCCACGAAATCCCGTGCTCGACGAACCGAGGCCCTCAGTCGGGCGTTCCTCGATCCACCCAGACGACCGGTCGCACGGGTCTCGCCGCCGTGGCGCCTATACTTCGAACTCCATGCGTAACTTCCTCTCCCGCCTGGCCGGGATCACCGAAGACAACAGCGTCCGCTCGTTCCAGCCCCTCGTCGATCAGATCAACGCCCTCGAGGAGCACTTCTCCGCCCTGAGCGATGAGCAGATCCGGTCCGAGATGGCTGAGATCCGCGACGAGGTGCGCGAAGCCGCTCCGGCCTCTGAGCCCTCCGACGACGAGCTCCACAGTCCCGATAGCGAGGTCCGCTCGCGGCTTCGCAAGGAGCGTGAGAAGGCTGACTTCAAGCGGATGCAGTCGGCTCTCGACGAGGTCCTGCCGGATGTCTTCGCAGCCGCGCGCGAGGTGAGCCGGCGCCAGCTGGCCATGCGCCCCTTCGACGTGCAGCTCATGGGTGCCGTCGTGCTGCACCAGGGCAAGATCGCCGAGATGAAGACTGGCGAGGGCAAGACGCTCGTGGCCCCGCTGGCGGCCGCGCTCAACGCCATGTCCGGCTGGGGTGTCCACGTGGTCACCGTCAACGACTACCTGGCCAAGCGCGACCCGCAGTGGATGGGGCCGATCTATCACGGCCTCGGCCTCTCGGTCGGCATCATCCAGCACGACACGGCCTTCCTCTACGACCCCGAATACAGGACCAGCGACGAGGCCCTGCTGCACCTGCGGCCCGTCGAGCGCAAGGCCGCCTACGACGCCGACGTGACCTACGCCACCAACAACGAGCTGGGCTTCGACTACCTGCGCGACAACATGGTGCAGGAGCTTGCCGAGCGGGTGCAGCGAGAGCGCTTCTTCGCCATCGTCGACGAGGTCGACAACATCCTCATCGACGAGGCCCGCACGCCGCTCATCATCAGCGGCCATGCCGGGGAGTCGGGCGACCTCTACAAGGTCTTCGCCCGGCTCGTGCCGCGCCTCGAGCCACGACCGGAGAACGCCGAGGAAGGGGGCGACTACTTCGTCGACCTCAAGGAGCACACGGTCTCGGCCACCGAGGAGGGCGTGGCCAAGATCGAGAAGATGCTCAACATCCGCGACCTCTACGGCGTCGAGACCGATCCGCGGCTGCCGCGGCACTTCGAGCAGTCGTTGCGGGCGCACGCGCTCTACAAGCGCGATCGCGACTACATCGTCAAGGACGACGAGGTCGTGATCGTCGACGAGTTCACGGGCCGACAGATGCCGGGCCGCCGCTGGTCGGAAGGGCTCCACCAGGCGGTCGAGGCCAAGGAGGGTGTGCGCGTCCAGCGCGAGTCCATGACCATGGCCACGGTCACCTTCCAGAACTACTTCCGTCTCTACACCAAGCTCTCGGGCATGACCGGTACGGCCGTCACGGAGCAGGAGGAGTTCTACAAGATCTACGGCCTGGACGTGGTGGCCGTCCCCACCCATCTGCCCATGATCCGCGACGACCTCGCCGACCTGGTCTATCGCGACGAGGAAGCCAAGTTCAACGCCGTCATCGACGAGATCGTGGAGCAGCAGGAAGCCGGCCGGCCCGTCCTCGTGGGTACCACCTCGGTCGAGAAGAGCGAGCAGCTGAGCCAGGCCCTCAAGCGGCGTGGTGTCAAGCACGAGGTGCTCAACGCCAAGTTCCACGAGAGGGAAGCCAGCATCGTGTCCCAGGCCGGCCGCTCCGGCGCGGTCACCATCGCCACCAACATGGCCGGCCGTGGCACGGACATCAAGCTGGGCGGCGACCCGGTCGGCCTGGCCAGCCAGATGCTGCGGGCGCGTGGCCTCAATCCCGTCGAGGTCGAGCCGGACGTCTACGACGCGGTGCTGGCCGAGGCCAAGGCCGATTGCGAGAAGGACCACCAGCGCGTGGTCGCTGCGGGCGGGCTGCACATCATCGGCACCGAGCGCCACGACGCGCGCCGCATCGACAACCAGCTGCGTGGTCGTTCCGGGCGCCAGGGCGACCCGGGCTCGACGCGCTACTTCCTCTCGCTGGAGGACCCGTTGCTCAAGCGCTTCGCCAACGAGCGCGTGACGGCGCTCATGGAGCGTATGGGCCTCGAAGGAGAGGTGGCCATCGAGTCCCGCATGGTCTCCAAGACGGTGGAGAACGCGCAGTCGCGGGTAGAGGGCCACAACTTCGACATCCGCAAGCGCATCGTCGAGTACGACGACGTCATCAACCGCCAGCGCGAGCGCATCTACGAGGAGCGGGACAAGGTCCTGCGCAACGAGGATCTCAGCGAGACGGTACTCACCTTCGTGGAGCAAGAGCTGGCCGAGCACATCGAGGCGCACCTGGGCGAGGTGGAGGCCGACTGGGACCTGGAGGGACTCTCGGAGTCGCTCGCGGCCATCGGCCTCACCGGTGATGCCTTCAGCCCGGATGCGCTCGACGCGCAGGGCCACCGCGAGGAGATCATCGCCTACATCAACGACCAGGCCGCGGATGCGCTCGATGCCCGCGAGGAGGAATACGGCGCGGAGACGTGGGCGTTGGTGGAGCGCGCGGTCCTGCTCCGCGCCATCGATACCTTGTGGGTCGAGCACCTGACCGAGCTGGAGGACTTCCGCAAGGGCGTCGGCCTCCGGGGCTACGGCGGACGCGATCCGCTGGTGGAGTTCAAGCGCGAGGCCTACAGCCTCTACGACGAGCTGCGCGGCTTCATCCAGCACCAGGTGGCTTCGACCATCTTCCGTGTCACCGTGCAACGCCGCGAGGCTGCGCCGCCCGACGAGCCGCGCACCATGCCCACCCTCACGCCGGAGCAGCTGGCCGCACTCCAGCGAGGCACCAACGGCGGCTCGGCAGAGGGGCGGTCGGCGAGCGAGGCGGGAGCCTCCGCCGGGGGCACGGTCACCCCGCGTGTGTCATCGGGTGGCAGCGCCACCGCCACGAGCGGGGCCACCGTCACCGCCACCACGAGCCTCTTGCCCGGACTGGCGCCGACGCCCCCGCGCAATATGCAGTTGCAGAAGGGCGACGAGGCGGTCGATGAGGGTCCGGCCCGGTCTGCGGCCCAGGCACCCGACGGCTCCAAGCTGGGGCGAAACGACCCCTGCTGGTGTGGGTCGGGCAAGAAGTTCAAGCGCTGCCACGGCGCGGATCGCTAGCCGGTTCCCGGTCCCAGCCACGAGCCGGACTTCGGGCTGGCCTAGGCGCCGGGGCTCCAGATGCCGATGACGCCGTAGCCCACCACCAGGATGGCGAAGGTGACGAACGCCAGGATCAGCAGCGCCGCCACCGCGATCCGGGGATCGGTCTTCTCGACCTCGGGGTTGTCCAGCGGAGCCGCATCCCAGCGCCGGGAGCGCAGGTCGTCGCGATAGTCGCCCTGCGGCGGCACGGCCTCCAGCCCGCCCTCCGTTGCGGCGCGGTAGTGCACGGTCTTGCGCTGGCCCTCATCCGTCGGGAGGCTCGAACCGTCGGTCATGCGAGTTCCTCGTGTTCCTCGTCCCAGAGCAGCATCGCTTCTGTCCGTTGCATCTCAGAGGAGAATAGCGCCCCTACGGACTTGCCCTGGTGGATGCGCGTGATGGCCTCGCCGATGAGCGGCGCCACCGAGAGCACCTTGAGCTTGTCCAGCCGGTGCGAAGCGGGCAGGGGGATGGTGTCGGTGATGACCACCTCCCGCAGGGCCGAGTCGCGGATGCGGTCGATGGCCGGATCCGAGAGCACCCCGTGGGTGGCGCAACCGTAGATCTCACGGGCGCCCTCGCGCTCGAGCGCCTTGGACGTCTCGACCAGCGTGCCGCCCGTATCGATCTCATCGTCCACGATGACGGCGCGTTTGCCTCGCACCTCACCGATGACGTTCACGACCTCGGCGCGGTCGTCGTTACCCTCGCGCCGTTTCTCGATGATGGCCAGCGGCGCGCCTACCAGTTCGGCGAAGGTCCGGGCACGCTTGGCAAAGCCGAGGTCGGTGACCACGACCGCGTTCTCCAGCTGTTTCTGCTGCCAGTAGTTCGAGAGTAGGTGCGTCGCGGTCAGCTCGTCGACGGGAATGTTGAAGAAGCCCTGGATCTGCCCCTGGTGGAGGTCGATCGTGAGCAGGCGGTCAGCGCCGGCGACGCTGATCATGTCGGCGATGAGTCGCGCTGTGATGGGCACCCGTGGCTGATCCTTCTTGTCCGAACGCCCATATGAGTAGTAGGGCACGACCGCGGTGATACGCCCAGCGCTGGCGCGCTTGAAGGCGTCGATCATGATGAGCAGCTCCATGATCGACTTCTGCACCGGCTTGCACGTCGGCTGCACGAGGAAGACATCCTTCTCGCGCACGTTGTCGACGATGCGCACGAAGATGTTCTCGTTGGCAAACTCGAACACCTCCGAGCGGCCAAGCTCGATCCCAAGGTAGCGCGCGATCTTGCGAGCCAGCGCCTTGTTGGCGTTGCCTGTATAGAGGCCCAGGGCGTCGCCCGTGGCCACGTGGTCGGTGTCGCCGAAGGCCGTCACTCCTCGTTCGAGGCCGAGAACGTCATGCCTCTGCCGCTCCATCGCTGGGGGGGCCACCGTCTTCAGGCCCGTCATCACCATTCTCACCGACACCGCGCTGCTCCGCCAGTCCCTCGCGGAAGACGGCGATACCGGCGACCGAGTCGCCCTTGTTCAGGCGCATCACGATGACGCCGCGGGCGGCACTGCCGTAGCGATTGATGGAGGCCACGTCCGTGCGCACCACCTGCCCTCCGCTCGAGATGAGCAGGAGTTCCTCGTCTGACTCGTCCACCAGCTCGACGGCCGCTACACGGCCGCTCTTGGCGCCTTCGAGCGAGATGAGGCGGACACCCTGGCCGCCACGATGCTTGGGCCGGAACTCACTGTTGGCCACGCGCTTGCCGTAGCCGGCCTCCGTCAGCACCAGGATATCCATGTCGTCTTCCAGCACGCCCATGACCACGACGCGGTCCTGCTTGTTGGCCAGGCGGATGCCGATGACACCAGCGGCGTCCCGGCCCATCGGCCGCACCTCGTCCTCGCGGAAGCGGGCGATGCGGCCCATGGCCGTGGCCAGGATGATGTCGTCCTCGCCCGACGAGACCGAGACCCACGCGAGCTTGTCGTCGTCGGCCACCGTGATGGCCCGGATGCCGGTCGAGCGCACGCGTTCGAACTTTTCGATGGGCGTCTTCTTGACCATGCCCTTGACGGTGGCCATGACCAGGTTGTGCCCGGGCTCGAAGTTGGGCAGCGTGATGGTGGCCAGCACTCGCTCGCCGGACTCCACCTGCACGCCCTCCAGGTTGATGATGGGCATGCCCTTGGCCTGGCGGCTGGCATCGGGGATCTGGTGCACCTTGGAGCTGAACACGCGGCCGCGATCGGTGAAGAACAGGGCCCAGTCGTGGGTGTTGGCCACGAGCAGGTACTTGACCGCGTCCTCCTCCACGGTGCGGGCGCCGATGATGCCCTTGCCGCCACGTGCCTGGCGTCGATAGGTGATCAACGGCTGGCGCTTGACATAGCCGCGACCGCTGATGGTGATGACCACGTCCTCGTCGGCGATGAGGTCGTCGTCGCTGAGCTCCTTGTCGGCGCTGCCTTCGATGCGCGTGCGGCGGTCTTCGCCATACTTGACGTCCAGCTCAGCCAGCTCGTCGCGGATGATCTGGAGCACGCGCTTGGGATTGGCCAGGATGTCTTCGAGCTCGGCGATCTTCTGGATGATGTTGACGTACTCGTCCTCGATCTTCTGGCGCTCCAAGGCGGCCAGGCGGCGCAGCTGCATCTCGAGGATGGCGTTGGCCTGGACCTCGGAGAGACCGAAGCGACGCATGAGGTTCTGGCGGGCGGTCTCGACGTCGGCCGATTCGCGGATCGTGCTGATGACCGCATCGAGGTTGTCAAGAGCGGTCTTGAGGCCCTCCAGGATGTGCGCCCGGTCCCGTGCCTTCTGCAGGTCGAACTCGGTGCGTCGCCGGACCACCGCCTGGCGCCACTCGACGTAGTGCTGCAGCATCTGCTTGAGCGAGAGGGTCTGCGGCTGGCCATCGACGAGCGCGACCATGTTGGCGTTGAAGGCCATCTTGAGCGAGGTGTGCTTGAAGAGGTTGTTGAGCACCTTGCGGGGCGCAGCGTCCCGCTTGCACTCGATGACGATGCGCATGCCGTCACGGTCGGACTCGTCGCGCAGGTCGGCGATGCCGTCGATCCTGCCGGTCTTGACCAGGTCGGCGATCTTCTCCAGCAGGGTCGACTTGTTGACCTGGTAGGGGATGGCGGTGGCCACGATGGCCGTCCGTCCGGCCCGTGTCTCCTCGAACGCGACCTGTGCCTGCATCACGACACGACCCCGACCATGTCGGTACATGTCGCGGATGGCATCGATCTCCTCCCACTCACCGGTCACCGGGTTGCGGCGGCGGTCGTAGCGGAAGATGGTGGCCCCCGTCGGCAGGTCCGGTCCCAGGAGGTGCTCGCAGAGCTCGTCGGTATTGAGCTCCGGGTCGTCGATCAGGGCCTGCGTGGCGCGCACCACCTCACCCAGATTGTGGGGCGGGATGTTCGTGGCCATGCCCACCGCGATGCCAGAAGAACCGTTGATGAGCAGGTTGGGCAGCTTCGCCGGCAGCACCTCCGGCTGCATGCGCGTGCCGTCGTAGTTCTCGACGAAGTCGACGGTGTCCCTGTCGATGTCGGCCAGCACCTCCGCGGTGATGGCCGTCATGCGTGCCTCGGTGTAGCGCATGGCCGCCGGGGGATCGCCGTCGACCGAGCCGAAGTTGCCCTGTCCATCTACGAGAGGGAAGCGTAGGGAGAAGTCCTGCGCCAGACGCACGAGCGCGTCGTAGATGGCCTGGTCCCCATGGGGGTGGTACTTGCCCATGACGTCGCCGACGATGGCGGCGCACTTGCGATAGGAGGACCCGGAGTGGAGCCCCATCTCGTTCATGGTGTACAGGATCCGCCGGTGGACCGGCTTGAGACCGTCGCGGACATCGGGCAGGGCCCGGCTCACGATGACGCTCATGGCGTAATCGAGATAGGCCGTCTTCAGCTCTTCCTCGATGGGGACCGAGCGGACGTTTCCGACTGGGTCGGTCATGCGCGACTCCTCGTGTAGCGGTCGCCCTGGGCGGCGATCGCGTCATGGCTGGTGGTGAGCAGGGCCGCGAAATCAGCAGCCTGGCTCGCGGCGATGCTGGTGGAGGCGGCGCGCGGGTCGCGACGGATGCCTTCGAGGTCGGCGCGCAGGCGAGTGGCGAGTTCGGCCGACTGCTTGGAGAGCGCATCGCGCACGACCCAGGCGCGGGCACCATCGCGTTGCCTGACCGCGATCTCGGACTCCCTGCTCAGGAAGCCCTCGACCGCGTCGGGCTCGAGCGGTGTCCAGTTGCGCAAAGCCCACGACATCGACTTCTGAACCATGGGCTCGGCGTCACCCATGAGCTGTCGCAACAGCTCCAGGACGCGGTTCACGACAGGTGCCAGCAAGGCTCCACGCTCGCGGCTGGGCAGTCGATGGGGCATCGAGGCCAGCGCGGCCCCGACCATGCGGCGCTCGAACATGTGCTCCGAGTACACCAACTGCTCGAGCTCGGCCCAGCGAAAGTCTTCGGCCAGGATGCCGCGGGCCCACACGTCGGCAAGGGTGTCGACCTCGATCCAGTCCCCTGCCCCATGCGCCATTCGTCGCATCAGCTGCCACGACTGCTCGGGAGCCTCGGCCAGGCCACGCTCGAGGCAGGGCAGGGCGAACAGACGCACTGAACGCTGTGGAGCCGCGATGAGTCGCTGAGCCAACTGCAGGACGATGATGCTCGAGCTCTCAGCGAGGGCGGGACGCAGCGCCCCCTGGACCACGGCCAACAGTGATGACCGCACCTCCAGCTCCGGCGCTATGCCCGGACTGACGCGGGCGGTGAGTCGGGTGTAGTCAGGGTCGCCCAACCCGGCGAGTCCGTCGACGAGCACGTCTACGAACGACTCTGGCTGCCCCACCAGCTCGGCCAGCTCGAGGCCCACCTCTTGCGCCCGCGCTCGGTGTGCTGCCACGAAGGCCGCCGCCTTCGTGCTCGCCTCAGACATCGAGGTTCTGCACCTTCCGCGCCTCGGCCCGGATGAAGTCCTTGCGGGGTCCGACCTTCTCGCCCATCAGCACGGTGAACATGTGATCGGCCTCGGCCGCGTTCTCCGGATCCACCTGCAGCAGCGTGCGGGTGGCCGGGTTCATGGTCGTCTCCCAGAGCTGCTCGGCGTTCATCTCGCCGAGGCCCTTGAAGCGCTGGACGGTGAGATTCTTGACCTTCATCTCCTTGACGATGCGGTCGCGCTCCTTCTCGTCGGCGGCGTAGTGGGTGACCTTGCCGGTGCTGACGCGGTACAGCGGCGGTTGGGCGATGTAAAGATGGCCGGCCTCGACCAGCTCAGGCATGTTGCGATAGAAGAACGTCATCAGCAGCGTGCGGATGTGGGCGCCGTCCACGTCGGCATCCGCGAGCAGGATGACCTTGTGGTACCGCAGCTTGCCCAGATCGAAGGTCTCGCCGATGCCCGTGCCAAGGGCGATGATGAGGGGGCGGATCTTCTCGCTCGAGAGGACCCTGTCGATGCGCGCCTTCTCGACATTGAGCATCTTGCCGAAGAGGGGCAGGATGGCCTGGCTACGCCGGTCTCGGCCCTGCTTGGCCGAACCGCCGGCCGAGTCACCCTCCACGATGTAGAGCTCGCTGCGCTCGGGATCGCGCTCCTGGCAATCGGCCAGCTTGCCGGGCAGGGCCGAGCCCTCAAGGGCCGACTTGCGCACCACCAGGTCACGCGCTTTGCGCGCCGCTTCGCGGGCCCGCGCCGCGGTCAGCGACTTGTCGATGATCCGCCGGGCGTCGGCCGGGTTCTCGTCGAGGTACTGGCTGATGCCCTCCCCTACCGCGGTCTGGACCTGTCCCTTGATCTCGGCGTTGCCGAGCTTGGCCTTGGTCTGGCCTTCGAACTGGGGCTCGGTGAGCTTGACGCTGACCACGGCCGTCAGGCCCTCCCGGACGTCGTCTCCGGAAAGCGCGCTCTTCTTGTCCTTGATCAGACCCTGCCGACGCGCCCAGTCGTTGAGCGACGTGGTCAGTGCTGAGCGGAAGCCCGTGACGTGGGTGCCCCCATCGACCGTATTGATATTGTTAGCAAAGGCAAGGACCGTCTCATTGAATCCGTCGTTGTACTGGATCGCGACCTCGATCTGGGTCGCTCCGTCCTGCTTCTCCGTCGACATCGGCCGCGCATTGAGCACATCCTTGCCCTTGTTGAGGTGTCGAACGAAACTGACGAGGCCACCCTCGAAGTAGAACGACTTCTCGCGCGCGGGCGTGACCCGCTCGTCGACCAGACGGATGTGGACACCCTTGGTCAGGTACGCCGACTCTCGCAATCGCTGGGCGATCACGTCGAAGCTCACCTCGACCGTCTCGAAGACCTCCGGATCGGGCTTGAAGGTGGTGGTCGTGCCGGCGCGACCACCGGCCCGGCCGATGGCTTGGACCTCGTTGACCGGGATGCCGCGGGCATACGACTGCGTCCAGATCTTGCCGTCCCGCACGGACTCGACGGTCAGCGACTCGCTGAGAGCGTTGACCACGCTCACGCCCACGCCGTGCAGGCCGCCGGAGACCTTGTAGCCGCCGCCACCGAACTTGCCGCCGGCATGCAGCACCGTGTGGACCACCTCGAGAGCACTCTTGCCCGTCTGCTTCTGGGTCCCGACCGGCACGCCGCGGCCGTCGTCGCTGTTACGGATGGAGCCGTCGGGCAGGATCGTCACCTCGACATACTCGGCGTGCCCAGCCATCGCCTCGTCGATGGAATTATCTACGACCTCCCAGACCAGATGATGCAGGCCTCGGCTGTCGGTCGAGCCGATGTACATGCCGGGACGCCTCCGGACGGCCTCCAGGCCCTCGAGAACCTGGATCGAATCGGCGCCGTAGCTGGCAGCCTGGGACGCCTTGGTGGCGGCCGCGTTGGGTGCTGTGGCCTGTCCGGTCATCGCTGTCCTCCAGTCATCCTTCGACCATCGATAGACGGTCGACCAGGCGACCGAGATCATCGTCGTCATACCAGGTGATGGTGATCCGGCCACCTTTGCGGCCGGGCATGATCGCGACCTTCGTGCCCAGTGCCTCACGCAGTTGCGCTTCCATCACCTGGACATCGGGGTCGGCGTTCGTGGCGGCGTTGGCGCGATCAGAGGACTCGCGCTTGGACGTCTGCACGAGAGCCTCGGTCTGGCGCACCGAGAGCGACCGCGAGACCACCGTGGCGAGCACGACCTCCTGTCGTGCTCGATCCTCGAGCCCGGCGAGGGCCTTGGCGTGGCCGCCGGAGATGCTGCCGTCAGCCACAGCTCGCTGTATGGGCAGAGCAGTATCGAGAATGCGCAGGGAATTGGCCACGGCTGGGCGCGAACGACCCACTCGCTGGGCCACCAGTTCCTGCGTCAGCCCGAACTCATCGATGAGGTGCCGGAACGCTCGCGCTTCCTCCAAGGCGTTAAGGTCTTCGCGCTGGATATTCTCCACGAGGGCCAGCTCAAGCTGCTCCTGTTCATTAGCAGTGCGAACGACCGCGGGGATCGATTCAAGGCCCACCATCGACGCAGCACGCCACCTGCGTTCCCCTGCGATCAACCGATAGCCGTTTCCGGTGGCGACGACGACGATCGGCTGAAGCACGCCGTGGACGGCGATCGAATCGGCAAGCCGCTGGAGCTCCTCGGGGTCGAAGTCTCGTCGAGGCTGCTCAGGGTTCGGCGCCACCTCAGCGACGGGCACCTCGCGACCCGTTGATACGCCCGGCTCGGAAGTCGGGATCAGTGAAGCTAGCCCCCTGCCCAACCCACTGCTCCTCCGTGACTCGACGGTCATGTTTAGCTCACCTCCGCGGTGCGCCCAACGCGCATCGCCTCATACTCGTGGCGTGCTTCCAGGAGCGGCGCACCCGGCTCGAGCGAGCTGCGTTCCAGGAATTCGGCGGCGACCGCGCGATACGCGAGAGCGCCTCGGGAGCTCGGACTGTAGGCTGCGATCGGTTGACCATAGCTTGGCGCCTCGGCGAGCCTCACGGAGCGGGGCACGATCGCCTCGAACACCTTTTCGCCCAGGTGTCGTCGCACCTCGTTCGCGACATCAGCTGACAGGCTGGTACGTCCGTCATGCATCGTCAGCACGACCCCTTTCATGCTCAGGTTGGGGTTGAGATGCTCGCGGATCAACTCGATGGTCGCCATCAGCTGTCCGAGGCCTTCGAGGGCGTAGTACTCACACTGCAACGGGATGAGCACGGTGTCAGCCGCAGTCAAGCCGTTCACAGTCAGCAGTCCCAACGACGGAGGACAGTCGAGAAGCACAAAGTCGTATGGGGCTCCGTGGCCCTGCAGCACGTGCCTGAGGCGGCGCTCCCGCCCTCGACTTGGGACAAGTTCGACCTCAGCGCCGGCGAGGCTGCGGTCCGAGGGCAACACATCGAGCCCCTCGATGGACGTGGAGCAGATCGCTTGATCGACCGGCACATCGGACAGGAGAACGTCGTAGGCCGACACGTCGAGGTGTGCGCGGTCGATGCCTAGGCCGCTCGTAGCATTTCCTTGTGGGTCCAGGTCCACCAACAGGATCCTGCGGCCATCCAACGCGAGGTATGCGGCAAGGTTGATGACCGTCGTGGTCTTTCCCACCCCACCCTTCTGGTTCGCACACGCGACGATCTCGCCCAATCAGCCCTCCTAGCCCCACTCACAGTTCCTCGCATTGTACGTCGACTGCTGCCATTGTTGCTTTCTGTCACCGCTCGGCGGATCAACGCACTGATTGTGCATCCTTCGAGGCCTCACTCGGCCTTACCCCTGCGTTTATCCGCAAGTTGTCCACATTGAGCGTTGACAATGTGTTCCACGTGGAACAGCGATTGCCGGCCGAGCCACTGCCGGTCTCGTGACGTCCTAGCGGGCATTGGCTACGGGCAAGGCCGAGTAGTTGGCTACCGGCGTGTCGCCCGGCGCGGTCCACGCGGAAGATGGTTCGCCGCTGGGCGACTCAGGTGACCGGGCGTAACGCGCGCGACCACAGCGATACGCCCGGGCGCGCGAAGGGGCGCGTCGGACCGCACCCGGTCAGGGGGAGGGGACGGCCAGGCTCGGGGGCCACTATTGGAGCCGGGCTGAAGCTCGTCTATACTTCGGGATCGGGTGGACAGCAGCGCGAGGGGCGACTCGGGCGCGCATCCGATAGCCGTGGAAACAAGAACATCGACCTACCGTGATGAGCGTGTTGGCTCCTGCCGTGGGAGCCGTGCTAGCTGCCATCCTGGAGTCGAGCGTGCTGACCCATCTCCAGGTGGGCAGTGTCAGGCCCGACCTCGTCTTCGCCATGGGTATCGCCGTCGCGATGACCCTCGGCTTCGAGAGCGGCATGACCTGGGCCTTCGTCGGAGGCCTCTCGCTCGATCTGCTGCTGCCCGGACGTGCTCTGGGTGCTTCGGCGTTGGCCCTGTTGGTGGCCGTGGCGATCGCTCTCCTGGTGGCCCGCGTGGTCTGGCCGCCCCGCTTGTTGGTGGTGGCAGCGACGACCTTCGTGCTTGCCTTCGCCTACCATGCCATCGGCCTCGCGTTGCTTGCCTTCAACCACGGGGTCGGGCTCGGCGGGCTCTCGCTCCCGGAGATCGCTGCCATCGCCCTGGTCGATGGGGCCATCGCCGGCCTGTCCGTGCCCGTCATCCGAGCGGTCGACTTGCGCTTCGGCGAGTCCGAGCGACTGGCGTGGTGATCGGCACATGAACGAACAGCTACACGTCGGCGAAGCAGTCCCGGCCCCCCGTAGCCTGGCGCCGCGCTTCATGGCCTTCGGCATCGTCATCATCCTGGCGGTGACGGGGCTCGGGGTGCGCCTCTTCCAGCTGCAGCTGTCAGAGGGTTCGACCTATGCGACGTACCAGGAGCAGGCGCTCACGACCGAGCGCGCCGTGCCGGTGGCCCGAGGCCTCGTGTACGACCGCAAGGGCCGCCTCCTCGTGGAGAACGTGCCTACGTTCGTGTTGCGCATCTTGCCTGCCGAACTGCCATTGGACGCACGCTTCGAGGTCGCCAATCGACTATCGCAGCTCACGAACCTGAGGCCGCGCGACATCATCGAGCGCCTGGACCGCCACACCGGCTCGCAGTACGAGCTGGTGCGGATCGCCGACATCGATACCAAGACCGCTCGCGTCATCGCCGAGGATCCCGAGTTGTTCCCGGGTGTGGAGGTGGACCTCGAGGCACGACGCAAATATCCAGAGGGCAAGCTCATGTCCCACGTGCTCGGCTGGACCGGTCGCATCAATGCCACCGAGTACCAGGCGCTCAAGGATCGCGGCTACTACCCCGAGGACCTGCTGGGCAAGGCCGGCCTGGAGTCGTCCTACGAAGACGTGCTGCGGGGCACCTACGGACTCGAGCGGGTGGACCTCGACCAGCAGGGTCACGAGGTGGAAGCGCCGGTCGTCCTGCAGCAGGCAGAGCCGGGCGACTCGCTCGTGCTGACCATCGACACCAAGGTCCAGAAGCAGGCTCAGAAGGCGCTCAAGTGGGCCATGGATACGATCGGGGTCAAGCGGGGCACGTTCCTGGCCATGAACCCGCAGAACGGCGAGATCCTGGCCATGGTCTCGCTGCCTGCCTACGACAACAACAAGTTCGCGCAGGGCATCTCCATGAGCCAATACAGCAAGCTGCTCGAGGACCCCTCCAAGCCCATGCTCAACGTGGCCATCAACGAGCAGTACCCTCCGGGCTCGACGTACAAGCTGGTGACCGGTACCGGGGCCCTGGCTGACGGCCGCATCACGGTCAACTCACACCTGATGACCAAGCCCTTCCTCGAGATCGGTGATTGGAAGTACCACGAGTGGAATGGGCAGGGTTGGGGCCCACTCAACATCTTCGATGGCTTCGGGCACTCGAGCGACACCTTCTTCTACCAGCTCGCCGGCCGCCTCGGCATCGATCGTCTGGCCTACTGGGCCCACCAGTTCGGCTTCGGCAAACCCACCGGTATCGACCTGCCGGGTGAGGCCAGCGGGATCGTGCCCACCACCGAGTGGAAGCGGCGGACCAAGAACGAGATCTACTTCACCGGTGAGCTCTATCAGGCCGGCATCGGCCAGGGCTACGACATGACCACGCCCATCCAGCTGCTCAACGCGTACGCCGCGCTGGCCAATGGCGGCACGCTCTACAAGCCCCAGCTGGTGCGCAAGACCGTCGACCCCGAGGGCAAGCTGGTCGAGCGGATCCAGCCGGAGGTCATCCACCAGATGGACCTGGACAAGTCGGTGCTGCGGACCATGCGCCAGGCCGCGCGCCGAGTGGTCACGATCCGCCACACTGACAACCTCGTGGATCTGCCCATCGTGGTCGCGGGCAAGTCCGGCACCGCCGAGTTCGGCGAGCGCGACAAGCAGGGCCGTCTGCCTTTCAGCAACTGGTTCGCCGCGTTCGTGCCCAAGCAGGCGCGCAAGTCGGCATCCGACCCCAGCGGCGTGGCCGCGGTCAAGCGCGAGGACTCCAACCTGGTGGTCCTGGCCTACCTCGACGACACACGCACCAAGGGCAATGCCGCCACCGAGGTCGTGAAGTACTTCCTGCAGCTGCACTACGGCGTCAAGGCTGACCTGCGCAACTTCAGCTATCTGCAGCGCGACAACTTCTACGACCACAACAGCTGATATGAATACCGTTCGACTGGAACCGGCGCGCGTCGGCACGCTGACTGCGAAGGAAGGGGAGGGTCGCTGGTACGGCTTCGACCTGCAGCTGGCCATCTACGCCCTCTCGCTCACCGTCATCGGCCTGCTGATGGCGTTCACCAACTCCACCGACGACCCCTTCCGACCCGGCTCGATCTTCACGCGCGGCCTCTTCTGGCTCGCGTTGGCGGCGTTCGTCTTCGTCCTCACGGCCGCTGCCGACCACCACTGGCTACGCACCTTCGCGTGGCCGATCTATGGCTTCAGCATCGCCCTGCTGATCGTCACACTGGTGGTCGGCAGCGGCGTCGGTGGTGTCCAGCGCTGGGTGACCGTCTTGGGCCTGCAGTTCCAGTTCAGCGAGGTCACCAAGATCCTGCTGGCCGTGGTGTTGGCTCACTACCTGGCCACGCGAGCGTCACAGCTCTCCAGCTTCCGCACCTTCCTGGGTGCCGGCATGGTCGTGGCGCCGCTGCTCGTCCTGGTGCTCATCCAGCCCGACCTCGGCACATCGCTGGTCTTCGGCGCGATCATGCTGGGCGCCCTCTTCTTCAGCGGCGCAAGCCTGCGCTGGCTCAGCGTGACCGTGCTGAGCGTGCTGGTGATGGTGCCGGTCGCCTGGGAGTTCATCCTGCGCGACTACCAGAAGCAGCGGCTGGTGTCCTTCATCGACCCGGCCGCCGACCCGCTCGGCTCCGGCTTCCAGTTGCAGCAGTCGCAGATCACGGTGGGCTCTGGCGGCCTGTTCGGTCGCGGCCTGACCAACACCTTGGCCGGTCAGAACCTGCCCGTGGGATCGACCGACTTCGTCTTCGCCCATATCGGCGAGCAGCTCGGCTTCCTCGGCGGCGTGGTGGTCCTTGCCCTCTTCGCGCTCCTCGTCTGGCGTGTGCTCCACGTGGGCTGGAAGGCGAACGACGTCTTCACGCTCGCGTTCTCCGGGGGCATCGCCGGCATGCTCCTCTTCCAGATGATCGTCAACATCGGCATGGTCCTCGGCGTGATGCCCATCACGGGCATCCCGTTGCCCTTCGTGACGTACGGCGGCGCGTCCCTGTTGAGTGCCGCCCTCGGCCTGGGCATCCTCGAATTCGCTGGCCATGCAGCGCTCCCGCTGACATCATCCGGGACCGTCCGCCGCGGTCTCGGGAGCCTCTTGCACCACGCCGGACCGATCGGCCAGGCGGCTTGGCCGGCGGGTAGTCTGTAGCGCAAGATGCCCACACTCCCATTCGATCTTCCGCTCCTGGCTGTCTTTTCCTCTGCCGGCGGGGGCGACGAAGGCGCCGCCTTCGCGGACGCGTTGTTCAGCCTGTTCATGCTCTTCCTCGCGGCCAAGACCGGAGAGGAGATCTTCCGGCGCATCAATCAGCCCGGCGTCATCGGTGAGCTGATCGGCGGGTTCGTCGTGGGCCCCTTCGCCCTCGGCCTGGCCAATGTCTCGGTCACGGCCGAGGTCTTCGCCGAGCTGGGTGTGGTCATCCTGCTCTTCACGGTCGGGCTGGAAGTCCGCCTCGACGATCTGTTGAAAGTAGGGCCGACGGCCGTGGCCGTCGGCACCATCGGGTTCATCCTGCCGATCATCGCGGGCATGGCCATCGGTCTCGCCATCGGCGAGGAAGCCCTGCCCGCGGCCCTGATGGGCCTGGCCCTTGCCGCCACCAGCATCGGCATCACCAGCCGGGTGCTCTCGGAGATGGGGGTCCTCGACCGGGCCTTCTCGAGAGTGATCCTCGGCGCCGCCATCGTCGACGACATCCTGGCCCTCTTGGCCATCAGCATCCTCTCCGGCCTGGCCGAGGGCGACCTGGGGGTGGACACCCTGCTCACGCTCGTGGCGGGCGTCGGCTTCGTCGGGATCGGATTGGCCCTGGCACCGCTCGGCCGGCGATTGCCGCGCAAGCTCTTCGTCTGGCCCCGGTTCGCTGATACGCCCACCGTGCCGGTCTTCATCATCATGTTCGCCGGTGCCCTGATCGCCACGGTGGTCGGGCTGGCCGCCATCATCGGCGCCTTCGTCGTCGGCCTCTTCATCGCCGAGACCCCCGTGCGGGAGGAGGTCGAGCACGGCTTCCGCCCGCTCCTGGGCATCTTCGCGCCCTTCTTCTTCGCGGTCACCGGGGCCAACATCGACATGAGCGCACTGCTGCAGCCGGACCTGCTGCTCATCGTCATCACCCTCTCCATCATGGGCGTGATCACGAAGCTGGTCGGTGGCTATCTGGGATCGTTCAGGCTGGGCAAGTGGAACGCCATCGTGGTCGGCCTGGGCATGAGCCCACGTGGAGAGGTCGGGATCGTGGTCTCCTCGCTCGGCCTCACGCTCGCGCTCATCAGCCAGGAGATCTACGCGGTCCTGCTGGCTGCGGTCATCATCACCACGCTGGTCGCACCCTTCACGCTCCAGTGGAGCATCCCCAAGGCGCCGCGCGACGAGCGCCACAGCGGCGAAGGGGCGGGCGCAGCAGCCTAGCGCTCGGTGCTGCCCGCTCGACTCAGGGCACGCGGCGGAGGATCTCGTCCAGTTCGCGCTTGTACGTGCGACCCATGGTCGTGCGCGCCAGCCACTCGATATAGCCGTGGTCGTAGCGATAGACCTGATTGAGGGTCCAGCCCCGATAGCGGCCGAAGGACAGCGGGCGCCCCTGTGCCGCCGGCGATACGGGCGGGGGGCCGGCCTCGCCGTGCGGACCGGTCTCCGGACTGGTGTTGCTGCCACCGCCTCGGGTCGGGCGCCCGTCGCCACCGGTCACGGATGGTCGACCAGGCTGGCGCAGGCCCAGGCGCTCGTCGTAGGCGCGACGCCGTTCGGGATCGCCGAGGGTCGCATGAGCCTCGTTCAGCTCGACCATCCGGGCGACCGCCTCCGGCGACGAGTCCCGATCGGGGTGGTAGCGCTTGGCCAGGTGCCGGTACACGACCGAGATCAGCTCCTCGTCCGCTTGCGGACTGATCATCAGCACTTCGTAGAATGTTCGCGTCATCGTGACCGACCATAGCGGAGTGACGTAGACAGGATCGGCGCGGGCACGCGGCCGCGGTGCTCGCCGTCATGCGCGATTGACGGCGAATGGCGTTTCCCGCTACCATCTCCCTTCGCGCCGGGCGTCTTGTCGCGCCGTCTTCGCCTGCGATCCACCCGCGCGCCAAGCCCAGTCACCATCACGCACCGACCAGCAACGGGAACCCCATGTACGCAGTCATCGAATCAGGCGGCAAGCAGCATCGCGTCGAGCTCGGCTCGGAGATCCAGGTCGATCGCCTGGACGTCCAGCCGGGCGACTCCATCACCCTCGAGCGCGTCCTGCTGGTCGCCGACGGCGACGACGCCGCCATCGGCCAGCCGGTCGTCGACGGCGCCGTGGTCTCGGCCCAGGTCGTGGCCCAGGCTCGCGGCCGGAAGATCGTCGTCTTCAAGTACAAGCCCAAGGCCCGCACGCGCGTGAAGAATGGCTTCCGAGCGGAGCTGACCACGCTACGCATCACCGACATCGCCTTTGGCGACAAGAGTGCCGCGAAGGATGCGGAGGAAACCCAGAAGGCCGAGGCCAAGCGGGCCCGTGAAGCGGAAGAGGTCGAGAAGGCCGCCGCCGCGAAGGCGGCTGAAGAGCAGGCCGCTGCGGACAAGGCGTTGGCTGCCAAGCTGGCTGCCGCTGAAGCCAAGCCCAAGGCCGCGCCCAAGAAGGCCCCCAAGAAGGCCGCCGAAGCCGAGGACGCCGCAGCGGCGAGCGCGACCGAGGAGCCCAGCCCCGTCGCCGAGACCGACCAGGATGCCGATCCCGCGCCCGAAGCCGACGACCGCGCCGCGAGCGAGAAGGACGAATAAGCCATGGCCCACAAGAAGGCAGGATCCAGCTCCAAGAACGGCCGCGACAGCGTCGGCCAGCGCCTCGGCGTGAAGGCCGGCGACGGCTCGCTCGTCAGTGCCGGCTCGATCATCGTGCGCCAGCGCGGCATGACCTTCCTGGCCGGGCCGGGTACGGGACTGGGCAGGGACTACACCGTCTTCGCCACCGTCGACGGTCGCGTCCATTTCGAGCATGCCCGTAGGGACAAGAAGCGTGTGCGCGTCGAGGCCGACGCCCTCGCCAGCTGAGCGAAGGATCGAGACTCCGATGAAGCCCGACACCCATCCGCAGTATCACCAGGCGCAGGTCCGCTGTGCATCCTGCCACACGGAGTTCACCATCGGCTCCACGGCCCAGGAGTTGCGCGTCGATATCTGCTCGAATTGCCACCCCTTCTACACCGGCAAGCAGACCATCGTCGATACCGCTGGTCAGGTCGAACGGTTCCAGAAGCGCCTCGAGCGCTCAGCGAAGCTCTAGCCAGTAATCGCTAGACCGTGACCCAGTCGCCGGCAGGGCAGGGGACGACGCCCTCGCTGGGCGGTCGTCCCGGCACCACCGACAAACCACGCTTCGCCTACGGCGGACAGGCCCTCATGGAGGGTGTCTATATGCGTGGCAAGGAGGCCATCGGCGTCGCGGTGCGCGGCCCCGAAGGTCAGATCTTCGGCGGCCAGGAGCGGCTCGACAGCGTCCTCCATCGCAACCGCTTCGCGCGAGCCCCGCTCTTCCGCGGCGTGGTCGTGCTCTACGAGACGCTGGTCATCGGTACCAGGTGGCTGATGCGCTCCGGGTCACTGGCCGCGGCAGGGGAGGGGGTCGCCTTTGGCGGTGGTGCCATCGCCCTGACCATGCTGTTCACCATCGGCCTGGCCGTGGGCGTCTTCGTGCTCTTGCCGCTGCTGCTGGCGCAGGGCGGCGCGACGCTGCTGTTCGGCGACGTCGACAGCGGCGTGGGCCTCTTCCTCATCCACATCGCGGAAGGCCTGGTGCGTGTGGCGCTCTTCGTCGGCTATCTGGCGCTGGTCAGTCGCTCGGCTGAGATCGGGCGCGTCTTCCAGTACCACGGCGCAGAGCACATGACCATCCACGCGCTCGAACACGACCAGCCGCTCACCATCGACAACATCCGCCGCTATCCCACCGCCCATCCGCGGTGCGGCACCGAGTTCCTGGTCATCTTCATCATCGTCAGCATCCTGCTCTTCAGCCTGCTCGCCGGAATGGACCTGTGGCTGGCGATCCTGGGGCGGATCCTGTTGGTGCCCGTCATCGCAGCGGTTTCCTACGAGTTGCTCAAGTTCGGCGCTGCGCGTCGAGAGCAGGGCTTCTGGAAGTGGCTGTTCATGCCGGGCATCTGGATCCAGCGCATCACCACCAAGCAGCCCGACGACTCGATGATCGAGATCGCCGTCAGCGCGATGCAGGAAGCGCTGGCCGCCAATGGTGAGGCCGCTCCCGAGGGCAGCTTCGATCCGCAGCGCGAGCCCATCCCCGATGCCGGCGAGCTGGCCCGGGAGGTCGGGGCTCGGCGCGATGCCGAGGAGGCCGCGGAGACAGCGGGCGCGAGCACGACCGCGGAACCCGCGGCCGCAGACTCGGCCGCGGTCCCGGGCACGGACGATCCGACCGACGACGAGGCCCCGGCCGAGCGTGCCGGAGGCAACGCGGGGCTGACATGAGCCTCGACGCCCGCCTCGAAGAGCTGGAGGGCCGGCTGGCGGAGATCGAGGCCGAGTGGTCGCGACCGGAGGTCGCAGCCGACCCGGAGCGCTCGCGGATCCTGGGACGGGAGCAGGCACGTATCAGCCCCGTCGTGGCCAATTATCGCGCCCTGAAGCAGGCTCGCGCGGGTATCGACTCGGCCCGGCGCGAGCTCCAGAAGGGGGACGACCCCGAGCTCAAGGAGCTCGCCCGCGAGCTCATCGCGGAGAACGAAGCGGCCATCGAGCGGCTCAACGAGGAGTTGCGGGTCCAGCTGCTGCCGGCCGACCCCAACGATGACCGGGACGTGATCATCGAGATCCGGGGCGGCACCGGTGGCGAGGAGGCGGCCATCTTCGCGGCCGACCTCTTCCGCATGTACGCTCGCTACGCCGAACGCCGAAGATGGAAGACGGAGACCCTGGCCACGTCCGAATCTGGTGTCAGGGGGCTGCGCGAGGTCATCTTCGAGATCAGCGGTCAGGGCGCCTACAGCCGGCTCAAATACGAAGGCGGCGTGCATCGCGTGCAGCGCGTCCCGGAGACCGAATCGAGCGGTCGCATCCACACCAGCACCGCGACCGTGGCCGTGCTGCCCAAGGCCGATGAGGTAGACGTGCACATCGACGAGGTCAGGGACTTACGCATCGACGTCAAGCGCGCCTCGGGACCGGGTGGGCAGTCGGTGAACACGACCGACTCGGCCGTGCGCATCACGCACCTGCCCACGGGCCTGGTGGTGGAGATCCAGGACGAGAAGAGCCAGCACAAGAACAAGGCCAAGGCCATGTCCGTGCTGCGGGCCAGGCTGCTGGAGCTGGAGCAGCGCAAGGCCCGTGAGGAAGAGGACGAGGCGCGACGCTTGATGGTCGGCAGCGGCGAGCGCTCCGAGAAGATCCGCACCTACAACTTCCCGCAGGACCGCATCACCGACCACCGCATCGGGCTGGACGTGCACGATCTGCCGGGCGTGCTCGACGGCGACCTCGACAAGCTCATCGACGCGCTCGTCACCGCCGACCAGGCGGAGCGCCTGGCTTCGCTCGAATCTGCGCCAGGTTCGACGGACTAGCCGGCAGGAAGCGAGCCGGTGGAGATTCGTGCCCAGCGTGTCGGGGACTCGCTCGCTGCGGCGAGCGAGCGCCTCCAGCGCTCCGGGTCGGAGACGGCCCGACTCGACGCCGAGGTGCTGCTGGCGTACGTCTTGGGTATCGACCGCAGCGGCCTGGCGGCCCACCCCGAGGCCGTCCTCAGCACGGCGCAGATCGACGACTTCGAGGGCTGTCTGCGTCGGCGTGCGGCCGGCGAGCCGGTGGCCTATATCCGCGGCATGAAGGAGTTCTACGGGACGGCCATGACGGTCGATCCCCGGGTCCTCATCCCCCGGCCCGAGACCGAGACCCTCGTCGAGCTGGCCCTGGCCCGGGTCAGCGCCGACCTCACGAGCGCTCTCCGCGACGCCACCGCTGCGCCCTACCTGGTGTGGGACCTGGGGACGGGCTCCGGGGCCATCGCCGTGGCTGTGGCGATGGAGCTGCGCCGTCGGCGCTACGGTGACGCCGTGCGCTATGTCGCGAGCGACGTCTCAGCCGACGCGCGCGACGTCGCTACCGTCAACGTCGTGTCCCACGGTCTGGCCGACCTCTTCACCTTCTCGCTCGGTGATCTGACCGACGTCCAGCCGGCACCGGACCGCCCGGTCGACCTGCTGCTGGCCAACCTGCCCTACATCCCCTCGCCGGCGATGCCGGCGCTGCCGATCGCGGCCAGCTTCGAGCCGGCTGTCGCGCTCGACGGTGGCCGCCCGGACGGACTGGCGGTCATCCGTCGTCTCCTGCCCGAGCTGCCACGCGTGCTGGCTCCGACGGGTGCGTGTCTGCTGGAGATGGGCGGCGATCAGGAGCCGGGGCTCCAGGCCGCCGTCGAGGACGCGCTGCCGGGCTGGGCTTGCACCATCCACTCGGACCTCTCCGGCAGCCCGCGCGTCGCGCTCGTGGAACGCGACGATGGTTGAGCGCCGACCGCCCATGCTTCCGGCGAACGACCCGGACGCCCTGGCGGCAGCTGCCTCGGCCATGCTCGCCGGCGGCATCGTGGGTATCCCTACCGAGACCGTCTATGGCATCGGTGTGGTGCCCCGTCCGGAGGCCCTGGCCGCCTTGCTGCAGGCCAAGGGACGCTCCGAGGAGAAGGGCATCGCGCTGCTCATCGATGGCCTCGACCAGGTCGATGGCCTGGTGGAGGTGACACCGGCGGGGGCACGCCTGGCCGCCGCCGGCTGGCCGGGCCCACTCACCCTGGTGTTGCCCCTGCGCGTCCCCGGTTCTGTCCCGGAGATCGTCAGTGGCGGGCGCGACACGCTCGGGCTGCGGGTCCCGGATCATCCTGCGCCCCGCGCCCTGGCACGTCAGCTCGGACCCATCGCCGTGACGTCCGCCAACCGAAGCGGTGAGCCGGCCGCGACGATCCCCGAGGAGCTCATCGCCTCGGTGGGCCACGCGCTCGCCCTCGTGCTCGACGATGGCCCCGTCCGCGGCGGCGTGGCTTCGACGGTCATCGCCGTGGGCCGTGACGGCGTTCTGCAGGTCCTGCGTGAAGGCGCCCTCTCCACGGCTGATATCGACGCCCTCCTTGGCGGCGCGTGAGCGGTCACGAGTACACTGACCCTCGCGCCGAGCGGACGGCTCGCGTGCCCGCATAGACCCACGGAGTAGTCATGACCCTGACCCATGGCCAGCGGCTGGACGACGCCCCGATCGCCAGCGTGGACCCCGAAGTGTGGGCGGCCATGGTGGCCGAACGGGATCGCCAGTTCTGGAAGATCGAGCTCATCGCCAGCGAGAACTACACTTCGGCCGCGGTCATGGAGGCGACCGGCTCTTGGCTCACCAACAAGTACGCTGAAGGCCAGCCGGGCAAGCGCTACTACGGTGGCTGCGAGTTCGTCGACGTCGTCGAGCGCCTGGCCGAGGAGCGGGCGCTGGCGTTGTTCCCGGGCGCGGAGTTCGTGAATGTCCAGCCCCACTCCGGTGCGCAGGCCAACACGGCGGCCTACCTCGCGGTGCTCGACCACGGCGACACGGTCCTGGGCATGAGCCTGGCCCACGGCGGCCACCTCACTCACGGTCACCCCATCAACTTCAGCGGACGCTACTTCGACTTCCATGGCTACGGCGTCTCACGGGACGACGGGCGCATCGACTACGACGCCCTCGAAGCGCAGGCGCGCGAGGTCCGGCCCAGGCTGATCGTGGCCGGCGCCTCGGCGTACCCCCGGATCATCGACTTCGAGCGCCTGGCCGCCATCGCGAGGGGAGTGGACGCCTTGCTGATGGTGGACATGGCCCACATCGCGGGCCTGGTCGCGGCTGGCGTCCACCCCAGCCCTTTCCCCCACGCCGACATCGTCACGACCACCACCCACAAGACCCTGCGCGGCGCGCGCGGTGGGCTCATCTTCGGCAAGGCCGACCTGGCCCGGGCCATCGATCGGGCCGTGTTCCCCGGCACACAGGGCGGCCCCCTCATGCACGTCATCGCGGGCAAGGCCGTGGCCCTCAAGGAGGCGGCCTCCGAGGCGTTCCGCGCCTACCAGCGTCAGACGGTGGCCAACGCCGCCATCCTGGCGGAGACCCTGCGCGCCGCCGGCACGGAGCTGGCCAGCGGCGGCACGGACAACCATCTCATCCTCGTCGACGTCACCCCCCTGGGGGTGAATGGGACCGAGGCTGAGCGCTTGCTCGATGATGTCGGCATCACCGTCAACAAGAACGCCATCCCCTTCGATCCGCTGCCGCCCAACACGGCCTCTGGTATCCGTGTCGGCACGCCGGCCACGACCACGCGCGGCTTCGGTCCAGAAGAGATGCGGCGCGTGGGCGAGCTTATCGTGCGCACGCTGCGGGAGCGGGATGACGAGGCTGCGCTGGAAACCGTGCGTCGTGAAGTGAAGGAGATCTGCGCACGCTTCCCCGTGCCGGGACTGCCTGAGGCGTGACCTTCGAGGCGCTACCGCAGATCCTGGCCACGGGTGCTGCGGCCGCGGTGTTGGCCTTCCTGCTGACGCCGGTGGCCATGCGCCTCGCGACGCGTGCCGGGGCGATCGACGAACCTGACTCCGGTCGCCGTATCCATCTGGCGCCGATCCCGCGTGCCGGTGGTCTGGCGGTGGTGGCCTCCTTCCTCATCGTGGGCTTCGCGGCCCTGGCGCTGCAGCAGCAGCTGGAGGTCTTCTCCAGCGGCTGGCGCTGGGAACCGCAGCGCTGGTTCGGCCTGGTCGGACCCGATACCGAGCAGGTCCTCATCGCCGTCTTCGGCGGCGCGGTCCTGGCCGCTGCCTTCGGCTTCATCGATGACCGTTGGCAGATCCGGGCCCGCTGGCAGTTCCTGTTCCAGTTGATCCTGGCGCTCTTCGCCATCCTCCTGGGCCTGCAGATCCTGGAGATCAACAACCCACTGGAGTTCCTCGGCGGCGTGTTCGCCGACGACACGCTCGTCTTCGAGGGCGTGCTGGCCAGCCTCATCACGGCCCTCTGGATCGTGGGCATGATCAACAGCATCAACTTCATCGACGGCCTCGACGGGCTCTCCACGGGCGTGTCCATCATCGCCGCGCTGACCCTGGGTTTCGTGTCGTTCGGATACGAGTCTTCGTACCAACCGATCGTGGCCGTTCTCTGCGCTGTCTTCGCCGGATCGCTGCTGGGCTTCCTGCCCTGGAACTTCAACCCAGCCAGGGTCTTCATCGGGACCACGGGCGTGATGGTCATGGGCTACCTGCTGGCGGTCCTGGCCATCCTCGGCTCGGCCAAGGTCGCCGCGGCCTTGCTCATCCTGGGCGTGCCCATCATCGATACCTTCTGGATCATCACGCGCAGGCTGCTCAGCGGGCACTCGCCGTTCACCCCGGATCGCGGCCACATCCACCACCGCCTGCTGGACCTGGGCCTCAGCCACAAGGGGGTGGTGCTGCTCATCTACGGCATCACCGTCATGCTCGCGGTCATCAGCCTGCTGCTGGCCGGCGGGTCAGGCCCGATCTACGCATTCATGGCCATCGTGGTGGGCTCCGGGCTGCTGCTCCTGATCGTCACCTTCCGGGGTCGGGACGCCGCCCTGGAGGCGACCACCTATGACGACGAAGCAGAGGCTGCCGCCCCCGATGGGGCCGCCGCCGACGATGCCTAGGCTTCAGCGGTGCAGCGCGAACGTGCTGCTATACTCCTAGCCGCCCGCGAGGGCGCCCTCATGGACGGGAAATCATTCGCATACTTCGCCCTGTTCAGCGAGATCGGGCTCGTCCTCTTCGTGACGACGTTCGGAGGGCTCCTGCTCGGCCGCTGGCTCGACCAGCAGTTGGGCACCAACCCTCTGCTCGTGATCGGTGGATTTCTGCTCGGTATCGTGATCGGGGCGGTGGCAGACTGGCGCATCCTGAGCCGGTTCCTTGCCGACATCGATGACTGACGGACACGAGCGTGCTCCGTCCCAACGGAGCTAGCGTTGCCCAACGATCCGGCCTCGCCAGACAACGAACCGCTGCCCCGAGGCGCAGCCGACGAGATCGACTTCAGCCAGGACCGCACGAGCCGCATCTCGATGCGCTTCCTGGTGGGCGCCATCGTCGGCCTGCTCGTGCTCAACATGGCGGCGTTCGTGTTCCTGCCGCCGCTTGACCTGGACAGCAACCAGTCGTGCCTGGAGGCCGGTGGCCTGACCGAGTCCATCAACTGCCTCGTCAACGGCACCCTGCACATGCCCCGCCCACACGAGGTCTGGATCGCCAGTGGCGCCAGCCACGGCAGCCACGACCTCATGACCTTCGAGGTCAGCATCACCGACACGCTGCTCACGATGATGGCCGTGACGGCCATCGTGCTGCTGGTCCTGATCCTGGCCACTCGGGGACGGTCTGACGTACCGGGTTTCTTCCAGAACTTCGCCGAGTGGGCCCATGAGTCGCTGAGCGGCTGGTCGGTGGGCATGGGCGGCAGTACTGCGCTCAAGTACCTGCCCATCTTCGCGGCCTTCTTCGTGCTCATCCTCGCCTTCAACTGGAGCGGTTTGGTGCCGGGCGTCGGCATCCTGCCCGGCACGCGCGCGCCCACCAGCGACCTGAACGTGACCATCGGCCTCGCCCTGTTCGCCTTCATCTATTTCGAATACCAGGGGTTCCGGCAGCTTGGCGTCGGCGGATACCTCTCCAAGTTCTTTCCCGTCCACGAGTTCCGCCACGGCATCGGCGCCGGCCTCATCGGCCTGTTCGTGGGGCTCATCGAATTCATCCTCGAGTTCGTCAAGCCGCTCACGCTCTCGATGCGACTCTTCGGCAACATCTACGGCGGCGAGGTCGCCATCGCCATCGTCACCGCGCTCGCCGGTGCCTTCCTCATCCCGGTCGCTCTCTACGGCCTGGAGGTCATCCTCACCTTCGTGCAGGCCCTGATCTTCAGCACGCTGACCCTCATGTTCGTGCTCACGGCCATCGAGACCCACCACGAGGAGAGCCACGAGGAGGAGGCTCACGCCTCGGAGGCGTCAGCCGGTCAGGAAGCACCATCGGGAGCGACTGCCAGCGCCTAACCACCAGCCACGGGGCAGCCCGCCCGACCACCACACCGATCGTTCAAGTCAGGGAACCAAGCAGGAGGACAGGAAAGAATGGACCTCGCACCTCTCGGCGCCGGCCTCGCCGCCATCAGCATCATCGGCCCCGGCATCGGCATCGGCATCCTCGCCGGCATGAGCGCCAGCGCCATCGGCCGCAACCCGGACGCCGCCGGCCAGATCCGCAGCGTCGCCATCCTCATGGCCGCGTTCGCGGAAGGACTCGGCATCATCGCGCTCGTGGTCGCGCTCGCACTCGTCTTCGTCGGCTGACGATCGGGATCGCTGTAACCGTGGACATCCTGGCCGTAGCCCAGGGCCTGACCGAGGCACTGCCGACGTTGGCTGCCGAGACGCCCGAGGTGCAAGAGACTGGCGGTCTCACCGTCAACCTCTTCTGGATCCTCGTCGCGGCGGCCAACTTCGCGGTCTTCTTCATGATCGCCTGGAAGGTGGTCATCGAGCCGTTGGGCGAACGCCTGCAGGAACGGCGTGGGCGGATCGAGCAGGGCCTCAAGGATGCGGACGCCGCCCGTCGCGACCGGGAGAACGCTGCCGAGCAGCGGCAGGCCGTGCTCAACGAGGCTCGTCGTGAGGCGGGTGAGATCATCGGGCGTGCCCAGAAGACCGCCGACGAGACGCGCGAGAAGGGCGTCACCGACACACAGGCCGAGATCGATCGCATGCGCGAGCGTGCGGTCGCGGACATCGACACCGAGCGCAAACGAGCACTCGCGGACGTCCGCGGCCAGGTGGCAGAGCTGGCATTGGCCGCCGCCGGGGCCGTCGTGGGCGAGACCATGAGCACCGAGCGAGAGAAGCGGTTGGTGGATGAGTTCCTGGCCCAGGTCTCGGTCGCCCCACCCGCCGGAGACGAGCGCAACTGATGACCCCACCTACGATCACGCCGGTATGGCGCTGACTCGCGGCAACGCTCGCCGCTACGCCGAGGCTGCCTTCGAGATCGCTGAGCGCGATGACTCGATGGAGGCCTGGCTGGCCGCGCTCGAAGTCGCCTCCGAGCGCCTCGTGCGCGGGGACGTGATCCAGCTGCTGTCGAACCCGGCCGTGCCTTTGGAGGCGCGCATCGAGGTCCTCGGGCGGGTGCTTGGCGATGACCTGAAGGGCCCGCCGCGAAACCTGCTGGCCCTGCTCATCAAGCGCGGCCGGTTCGAGCTCCTGCCCGAGGTCATCGCCGAGTTCACCCGCCTGTATCGCCGGCGCGAGGGCATCGTGGAGGCGCGCGTGACCTCGGCCACCGCCCTCGAAGAGCCGGAGGTCGCATCCCTGCGCGCTCGGCTCGAGGAGACCACCGGCAAGCACATCGAGATCAGCCAGGAGGTGGACCCCGCGCTGCTCGGCGGCGTCGTGGTCCGTGTCGGAGACCAGCTCATCGACGGCTCCGTGCGGGGCCGCCTCGAGCGACTCCGGACCGACCTCTCGCACATCGCTATCTGACGCCGACCCAGTAAGGAACACGCATGGCAATCCGCTCCGACGACATCACCCAGATCATCAAGTCCGCCATCGACGAGTTCGATTCGGGCGTGGAGACGCGTTCGGTCGGCACCGTCGTGGAGGTCGGCGATGGCATCGCCCGCATCTACGGCCTGGAGGACGCGCTCGCGAGCGAGCTGCTCGAGTTCCCCGGCGGCATCAAGGGCTTGGCCCTCAACCTGGAGGAGGAGACGGTCGGTGCCGTCGTCCTCGGTGACTACACCCAGATCAAGGAGGGTGACACGGTCAAGACCACGGGCACGGTGGTGGAGGTGCCGGTCGGGCCCGAGCTGATCGGCCGCGTGGTCAACGTCCTGGGCGAGCCCATCGATGACAAGGGCCCCATCGCGGCCAAGGAGACGCGCCCGGTGGAGCGCGTGGCCCCGGGCGTGATCACCCGCCAGTCGGTCGACACGCCGCTCCAGACGGGCATCAAGGCCATCGATGCGCTCATCCCCATCGGCCGTGGCCAGCGCGAGCTCATCATCGGTGACCGCCAGACGGGCAAGACCACCGTCACCATCGACACCATCATCAACCAGAAGGGCAAGGGCGTCGTCTGCATCTATGTCGCCATCGGGCAGAAGCTCTCGACCGTGGCCCAGACGGTGGCCGTGCTGGAGCGCGAGGGCGCCATGGACCACACCATCGTGGTCGTCGCCGGTGCCCAGGAGCCAGCCCCGCTCCAGTACCTCGCGCCCTACGCCGGTGTGGCCATGGGTGAGTACGTGATGGAGGAGGGGATCGAGGTCGGTGGCGAGACCGTCAAGGATGCGCTCTGCGTCTACGACGACCTCACCAAGCATGCCTGGGCCTACCGGGAGATGTCGCTGCTGTTGCGCCGTCCGCCCGGACGCGAGGCCTACCCCGGCGACGTCTTCTATCTGCACAGCCGCCTGCTCGAGCGCGCCGCTCGCCTCAACGATGAGAACGGCGGGGGTTCGCTGACGGCGCTGCCCATCATCGAGACCCAGGCCAACGACGTCTCGGCCTACATCCCCACCAACGTCATCTCCATCACCGACGGCCAGATGTTCCTGGAGTCCGACCTCTTCAACGCCGGCCAGCGCCCCGCGCTCAACGTGGGCATCTCTGTCTCGCGCGTGGGCTCGGCGGCCCAGAACAAGGCCATGAAGAAGGTGGCCGGTCCGCTCAAGCTGGACCTCGCCCAGTTCCGGGAGCTGGCGGCCTTCGCCCAGTTCGCCTCCGACCTGGACAAGGCCACGCGTGACCAGCTCAACCGCGGCGAGCGCATCAGCGAGGTCATCAAGCAGCCGCAGTACGACCCGCTGCCTGTCGAGCGCCAGACCGCGATCCTGTGGGCCGTCACCAACGGCTACCTCGATGACATCGAGATCGCCAGGGTCCGCTCGTTCGAGGAGGGTTACTACCGCCACCTCGAGGCCGAGCAGAGTGAGCTCATGAGCAAGCTGGCGACCGGGGCCTGGGACGATGACATCATCGAGGCCCTGCGCTCGGCGACCGACGACTTCAAGCAGACCTTCACCGCGTAGGGGACCGTGCCAAGTCAGCGCGAGATCCGGCGCCGTATCGGATCTGTCGGAAACATCAAGCAGATCACGCGGGCCATGCAGTTCGTGGCCGCATCGAAGCTTCGTCGTGCTCAGGAGGCGACGCTGGCGGCCCGTCCCTATAGCGACAAGCTCGACGAGGTCCTCGCCGACGTGGCTGCGGTGGTCGACCCCGACGAGCACCCGCTGCTGGCGGCCGAGGGAGACGGCCCGCGCCTGATCGTGCTCTTCACCAGCGACCGCGGCATGGCCGGATCGTTGAATACCAACACCATCCGCTTCGCGGCGCACGAGATCAGCGGCGCCAGTGACGAGCTGCAGGTGGTGACGGTGGGTCGCAAGGGCACCGCCGCCATGCGTCGGGCGCACGTGCCACTGGCGGCTTCCTTCGACGGCCTCGGCGACAAGCCTGCGTTCACGGACATCCTGCCCCTGGCCCGGCTCATCACCGACGACTTCCTGGCCGGCACCTACAGCAAGGTCGATCTGCTCTACCCCGCCTTCGTCTCCACGCTCGTGCAGCGCCCGGAGATGAAGCGACTGCTGCCGGTCAAGCCCGACCCCCACCAGCTCGAGGGCATCCCCGGCCATCAGTTCATCTTCGAACCCAGCCCCACACGCGTGCTCGAGCACCTCATGCCACGCTACGTGGCCACACGCCTGTTCCAGGCCGTGCTCGAGCTCACCGCCAGCGAGCAGTCCTCGCGCATGGTGGCCATGCGCAACGCCACCGACAACGCCCAAGAGCTCATCGACGATCTCACGCTCACCTACAACAAGGTGCGACAGTCGAACATCACCAACGAGATGATCGAGATCGCCACCGGCGCCAGCAACGCCTAACACGACGGAGGAACCAGCCCACATGGCGACCAGCACCAGCACCAAGCCCGAGACGACCGCAGGGACGGTCGGGCACGTCATCGCCATCACCGGGCCGGTCGTGGACGTCGAGTTCCCGGCCGGTTCGCTGCCCTCCATCCTCAACGCGGTGGAGATCAAGGCGCCGAATGGCGGCAGCGTGACCTGCGAGGTCCAGCAGCACCTGGGCAACAACTGGGTGCGTACCGTGGCCATGACCAGCACCGACGGCCTGGCCCGCGGCATCGAGGTGGTCGATACCGGCGCGCCCATCAGCGTGCCCGTCGGCCCCGAGACGTTGGGCCGCGTCTTCAACGTGCTGGGTGAGCCCATCGACGGCAAGGGCGAGGTCACGACCGAGAAGACGTACCCCATCCATCGCAAGCCGCCCTCTTTCGAGGACCAGGCCACCGCCACCGAGGTCTTCGAGACGGGCATCAAGGTCATCGACCTCATCTGCCCCTTCGCCAAGGGCGGCAAGATCGGCGTCTTCGGTGGGGCCGGCGTGGGCAAGACCGTCATCATCCAGGAGCTCATCCGCAACGTCGCCCAGGAGCACGGGGGCTACTCCGTCTTCGCCGGCGTCGGCGAGCGCTCGCGCGAGGGCAACGACCTCATCGCGGAGATGACCGAGTCGGGTGTCCTCGAGAAGACCGTCTTCTCCTTCGGCCAGATGAACGAGCCGCCGGGGGCCCGCCTGCGTGTGGCGCTGACCGGCCTGACCATGGCCGAGTACTTCCGCGACGAGGGTCGCGACGTGCTGCTCTTCGTGGACAACATCTTCCGCTTCACCCAGGCCGGCTCGGAGGTCTCGGCGCTGCTCGGCCGCATGCCCTCGGCGGTGGGCTACCAGCCCAACCTGGCCACGGAGATGGCCACTCTCCAGGAGCGCATCACGTCGACCAAGACCGGATCGATCACTTCGCTGCAGGCCATCTACGTGCCCGCGGATGACTACACCGACCCGGCGCCGGCAACGACCTTCGGGCACCTCGACTCGACCATTCGCCTGGAGCGCTACCTGACCGAGCTGGGCATCTACCCGGCCGTCGACCCCCTCACCTCCACCTCGCGCGTGCTCGACCCGCTCATCGTGGGCCAGGAGCACTACGAGGTCGCGCGCGAGGTCCAGCGTGTGCTTCAGCGCTACCGCGACCTGCAGGACATCATCGCCATCCTCGGCATCGACGAGCTGTCCGACGAGGACAAGGCCCTCGTGGCCCGCGCCCGCCGCCTGCAGCGCTTCATGAGCCAGCCCTTCTTCGTGGCCTCCGTCTTCACCGGTCGCGAGGGCGAGTACGTGGCCATCAAGGACACCGTGGCCTCGTTCAAGGACATCCTCGAAGGGGAGGCCGATAATCTGCCGGAGCAGGCCTTCTTCCTGGCCGGCACTCTCGACCAGGTCCGTGAGAACGCGGCCAAGCTGGCCGACTAGAGGGATCCGATGCCCCTGCAGCTGGAGATCGTCACGCCTGAGCGCGAGGCCTTTTCGGACACGGTCGACGCGGTCTACTGTCCCGGGGTCGAGGGCGAGTTCGGGGTGCTGCCACACCACGCCCCGATGCTCTCGATGCTCGGCATCGGCGAGCTACGCATCCAGAAGGGCGCCGAGGAGGAGTTCTACGCCATCGCCGGAGGCTTCGTCCAGGTCCTCCCGGACAAGGTGGTGGTCATGGCCGAGCTGGCGGACCTGGCCTCGGAGATCGACCTCGAGTCGGCCGAGGCGGCGCGCAACGAAGCCGAGCGGGCGATCGCGGCCGGCTTCGACGAGCCGGCCGACCTGGCCCAGGCGCGAGCGGCCATGGAGCGGGCGCTGCTGCGCATCAGGGTGGCCGAACGGCGACATCGCGAGGGTCGGCGTCAGCACCGCTAGCCCAGATGGCCGAGACTAAGCGCTGATGGCTGCTACTCGGCCCTTCCACTGGGAATACGATGCCCCGCCGCTGCCCGATGAGACCATCCGCATCGAGGGTGGTCGGCCGCTGCGTGGCGATGTGTCCATCAGCGGCTCCAAGAACGCCGCTCTCAAACTGCTGGCCGCCGCTACCCTGACCGGCGAACGCTGCCGTTTCACCAACATGCCCGAGATCGCCGATGTCTCACTCATGGCCGAGGTGCTGGGAGACCTGGGCGTGGTCGTGGATCACCCCCAGGCCAACACCTACGAGGTCAGCGCCGGCGACATCGACTGGAACTTCGTGCCGCTGGAGGCCGCGGCCAAGATGCGCGCCAGCTTCATCCTGCTGGGGCCGCTCCTGGCGCGCGTGGGCAAGGTCATCATCAGCAACCCTGGCGGCGACCGTATCGGCCGCCGACCGGTGGACCTGCACGTGCGGGCCATGGAGGCCCTCGGCGCCACGATCGACTACCGCAACGGCTACTACTTCGCCCAGGCCCCCGGCCGGCTCCGTGGCGGCGACGTCGTGTTCCCCCACGTCACGGTCATGGGCACGGAGAACGCCATGCTGGCGGCCACACTCGCGGACGGGCACACCACCATCCGCCCAGCTGCCCAGGAGCCGGAGATCGACGATCTCATCGAGCTGCTGCGAGCGATGGGAGCAGAGGTGGAGCGCACGGCGCCGGATGTCATCGAGGTCGAAGGCCGGCGCCGGCTGCGCGGCGCCACGCACCGTGTCATCGCCGATCGCATCGAAGCCGGGACCTTCGCGGTGGCCGCCGCCGTCACTGGTGGCGAGGTCACGCTCTGCGGCGCTCCGGGCGGCCACCTGGGCGCCTTCCTCGACGTGCTCGACGAGGTGGGTGTGGAGGTCACCGGCGCAGGCGACCGCATCACCGTCCGCGGCGCCGGCCTGGGCGGCTATGTCGCGACCGACATCGAGACGGGCGCGTATCCCGGCCTGGCCACGGACCTGCAGCCCCCGACGGGTGTGCTCCTGACGCAGGCCACCGGGCGCAGCACCGTCCACGAGACGATCTACGAGGACCGCCTGGAGTGGCTGGTGGACCTGGGGCGCATGGGCGCCGAGGCGGACATCCAGGACGCCCATCGAGCGGTCATCAGCGGGCCCGTCCGCCTGCAAGGCGCGGAGGTCGAGGTCAGTGACCTGCGTGCCGGTGCTTCGCTCATCCTGGGCGCGCTCGCCGCCGAGGGACCCTCGATCATCCACGGTGTCCATCACGTGCGCCGCGGCTACGAGGGTATCGAGGGCAAGCTGCTCGACCTGGGCGCGGCCATCGATCCGGCTCCCCAGAGCTAGCGCGGCATGAAGATCGGCATCGACCTGGGCACGGCCAACGTGCTCGTCTATGTGAAGGGCAAGGGCATCGTCATCCGCGAACCCTCAGTGGTGGCCATCAGCGAGAGCAACCACATCGTGGCCGTGGGGGAGGAGGCTCGCGAGATGATCGGGCGCACGCCTGACAACATCAGCGCCATCCGGCCGATGAAGGACGGGGTCATCGCCGACTACGTCATCACCGAGGCCATGCTGCGCTACTTCATCCGCAAGGCCGGCCGGACCTTCACCAAGCCGGACGTGATGGTGTGCGTGCCGTCGGGCGTGACCAGCGTGGAGAAGCGAGCGGTGCGGGATGCGGCGCTCAAAGCCGGCGCACGAGAGGCATACCTCATCGAGGAGCCGCTTGCCGCAGCCATCGGGGCCAACGTGCCCATCAGCGGCGCATCCGGCAACATGATCATCGACATCGGCGGTGGCACCAGCGAGATCGCCGTGGTCGCGCTCGGCGGCATCGTGGTCAGCCGTTCACTGCGAGTCGGCGGCAACCGCTTCGACGAGGCCATCGCCAGCTACATCCGGCGCAAGTACAACCTGATGGTCGGCGAGCGCACAGCGGAAGAGGTCAAGATCGCCATCGGCACCGCGCTGCCGCTCGAGCGAGAGCTCACGCTCGACGTGCGCGGCCGCGACCTCATCGCCGGCCTGCCACGCACCATCCCGCTCACCAGCTCAGAGATCATGGAGGCGCTGGAGAAGCCGCTCCAGCAAGTGGTCACCGCGGTGCGGGCGGTGCTGGAGGAGACACCCCCGGAGCTCGCCAGCGACATCATCGACAAGGGCATGGTCATGACCGGTGGCGGCTCGCTGCTGCGCAACATGGATCGCCTTCTGACGCAGGTCACCGGTGTGCCCTGCCACGTGGCGGAGAACGCGCTCAACTGTGTGGCCCTGGGCACCGGGCTGGCCATGGAGCACTTCGAGTTCTTCAAGGGCTCGCTGGTGCAACGCATCTGACATGGTCGACGCTGCCCGCCCCGCCAACGCTTTCGCAGACCTGCACTGCCACAGTGCAGCCTCGTTCGATTCGCTGGCCGCTCCCACGGCCATGATGGACAAGGCATCACGCGTGGGCTTGACCCACCTGGCCATCACCGACCATGAGCGCATCGATGGCGCCCAGGCTGCTGCTGCGGTGGCTCCGCCGGGCCTGCAGGTCATCGTGGGCGAGGAGATCCGCAGCGCCGACGGTGACCTGCTCGGCCTCTTCCTGCGCGAGTCCGTCCCCCCGGGCCTGTCTGCGAGCGAGACCGCAGCAGCCATCCACGAGCAGGGCGGCCTGGTCGGCCTGCCCCATCCGTTCGACTCCTTCCGTTCGTCGGGCGGCAGCAAGGCCAGCGTGGCCGAGCAGAAGCTGGAGGAGTTGGCTGCGATAGTGGACTACGTGGAGATCCACAACGCCCGCGCCTACCGCGATGCCAATCCGCTCGCGGCCGCCTTCGCCCAGCGCCATGGATTGCCTGGCGTGGCCTCGTCGGATGCGCATTCGGTGACCGAGATCGGCGTCGCTTCCACCGTGCTGCCCGGCCATTTCAGCACTGCCGAGGAGCTCCGGGCCCTGTTGCCGCAGGCGGACATCACGCCGGGCCGCGCCTCCTACTACGTACGCCTGTGGACGCCGTTGGCCAAGCTCGTGAACCGGAGCCGAGGCAACCGGCGGATCCACCCGCCCTCCCAGGACGCGACACCATGACCGACGATCCCGACCGCCGGCACGGGGCCGAGCCGATCCACGACCGCACCGAGCCGTTCGTGCGGGCCATGGCTGACACGCCCGACGTGGGCGAGGCAGCGGAAGCCGACCCGCTCCTCGAGGACGACCTCTCGGAAGGTGCCGTACCCATCACAGCTCGCCTGCGGAACCGGCGGACGCAGCTCTCCATCCTCGTCCCCGTCATCGTCCTGCTCCTGTTCGTGGCCGCGCTGCCCGGCTTCCACCTGGACACGCTCATCGACCACGTGCTCACGGCCGACCCGTGGTGGCTGCTGGCCGCGTTCATCGTCTACTACCTCGGTTTCCCGATGCGTGGCTACCGCTGGAGCCTGCTGCTGCGGGGCATCGGCGCGAAGGTGCGGGTGCGCGACTCGACGGAGATCATCTTCGTCAGCTGGCTCGTCAACAGCGTGGTTCCGGCAAAGCTGGGGGAGGTGTACCGGGCCTGGCTGTTGAAGATCAACTACCCGGTCTCGCTCTCGGCCACGTTCGGCACCATCTTCGTCGAGCGCCTGTTCGACATCTTCGCCATCGTCATCCTCGGGCTGGGGGCGGCGTTCTGGTCCTTCCGCGATGGTCTCGACCCCACGGTCCGCGCGATCATGCTGCTGGGCTTCGGCGTGGCCATCGCCATCGCCATCGCGCTCTTCACGCTGCGTAACTTCGGCAGTCGCCTCGTCGAGCGCCTGCCGCTGCCGGAGCGCGCCAAGGAGCTCTACGGGCGGTTCGAGGAGGGCGTGTTCTCGATGGACCGCCGCACCATGCCCATGATCAGCCTGCTCACGGTGCTCATCTGGACGTCGGAGGCGTTCCGCCTGCTGTTCGTGACCTATGCGCTCGGGTTCGACATCTCGCTTGGTATCAGTGGAGCGTTCTTCGTGGCCCTGGTGGCTTCGCTGCTCACTGCGGTGCCCTTCACGCCCGCCGGCCTCGGCATCGTCGAAGCCGGCATCGTCGGTCTGCTCACGGTCGTGTACCAGGCCGATCCCAACGAGGCTGCCGCCATCGCGCTCGTGGACCGCGCCATCAGCGTGCTCTCGGTCATCGCCCTCGGCTTCATCGCGTACCTGCTCTCACCCAAGACCAAGGGTGCAGCTGGGACGGCGACCGAGCAGCCCCAAACCTCCGACGAGGACTACGCCGGAGAGGCCGCACCGGTCGACCCCGACGAACAAGGAACGACCACGGCCTAGCAGGGGCACAGCGCCGGGCAGGCGCGGCTTGGCCGTGGTCGGGATGGGTCGGGTCCGGGCGGCGCGGGCCGCCTCGGTCAGTGTTTCTTGTTGGGCTCGCTCGAGCGCGGCACCTGGCGCACCGCAGCGACCGGGCGGACGGGTGCGTATCGGCCCGTCTGACGCACCGAGAGCCGCCGCATGCGCAGCGCCAGGTAGTACTCCATCACCTGGCGTACCTGCGGTTCGCTCATCAGGTCGTCCGATCGGAGTGCGTACTCCACGCGGGCGGTGGGATGCGTGCTCGACGACGAGGTCAGCCCGAAGTACTGCGGGGAGTCGGTGTCATCGCGCAGCTCCCGCAGGCCCTTGGCCAACTTGGTAGCGGTCCCGAGCGAAGGCGTGCGGTCACCACGGAGCAGGCGCGAGATCGTGGAGTGATCCACGCCGGACTGCTGGGCCAACTGGCGCTGGGACATCTTCTTGGCCTTGAGCTGGGCTCGTAGCCACTCGTTGAAGGCCCGTGGGTTCTGGACGCTCATGGCACCCCGACAGCGTCATCGGTTCCGACGCCATCGCCCGTTCGCTCCGGCGTAGCCACCGTTCGGCGGCAGGGACATCATCGGTGCGCGGACGCCCCACGGGCTATGGCCAATTGGTACCGGCAGCCAGTGGGGGAACGGTCCCCTTGGGTGATGGCCGGGCCTGCGCTCCCCTTCGCTCAGTCCGTGCTGTAGCCGCCCCCGATCTCTGGCTCGATCAGCCCATAGCGGCCGTCCTTGCGCCGGTACAGGACCGCCAAACCCTCTGTCTCGGCATCGACGAAGATGAAGAAGGTGTGGCCGAGCTCCTCCATGCGCGTGATGGCGTCCTCCTCGAACATGGGCTCGATGGCGAAGCGCTTGACCTTCACGATCGGCGACTCCTCCTCGGGTACCAGTGGTTCGCCGTCGCTCGGCACCGCCGCCAGCGATCGTTCCCCATAGCGGACTCGCGCAGCCCGGCGTCGGTCACGCGGCCGCTGACGGGCCTCCACCACGCGTCGCTCCAGCTTGTCGATGACCTCGTCGACCGCGACGCGGAAGGATGAGGCGGCGCCGACACCGCGCAGGCGCTGGCTGCCGACGCTGACGGCCACCTCGACGACGTGGCTGTCCTCGGCTTTGCGCTTCTTCTCCAGGAGCAGCTCGACCTCCGCCTCGCTCGATTCATCGAGCATCCGGTCCAGGCGTTGCAGCTTGCGCTCGATATAGGCGCGGTCCTTGTCTGAGACGGTCAGGCTCTTGCCCCGGATCGTGGTTCGCACAGGCTTCACCTCCGCTTTTCTCCCGATGATAGGCCCCGTCCCGATCCCCTGCCGCTGCCAGACGATGTGTTCCGATGAGCCCGATGTCCCGACCCGTCTGGCTCAGCGGTCACGAGCCGTGGTCAGGGCCGAGACGCCGACCACGCCCGCATCGAGCAAGGCCGCGGCACAGCCGCCGAGGGTCGCGCCGGTGGTGACGATGTCGTCGACGACCACTGGCCAGCGGTCCGCCAGCTCCCGGGAGATCGCCGGTGCTGCCACGAAGGCCGCACCGGTGTTGCTCATTCGCTCCGTCTGTCCGAGGGCGTGCTGGGCATCGGTCTTCCGGCTCCGTTCCAGGCACCGGACCACGGGCAAGCCCAGCAGGGAGCCAGTGCGACGTGCCAGGAGCTCCGCCTGGTCGAAGCCGCGGTCGCGCAAGCGTGAAGCGTGGACCGGCACCCAGGTGAGGACGTCCCCGCCGCGCCCGGTGGCCTGCCAGCGCTCGGCCAGCGCATCCGCCAGCGGCTCGACGAGGCGTCGCTCGCCACGATACTTGAGCGCGTGGAGGGCGGCCCGCACCGGGCCGCTGTAGGCGGCGCACCACTCCAGCTGCAGGAGCCCCGGCGGGAGCGACGCGGGCATGCCCAGCGGGACACCCGGCGGTTCCCGGCGACGTCGAAAGAGGGGAGCACGACACACTTCACAGAGCAGGGCATCCTCCTTCCCGCACCCAGGGCAGATCGGCGGCATCACCAGGTCGAGGAGGGCTCGCATCGCGCCAGCATCACCTGTCAGGCTTGATCCCGGCTTGGCGCGAGCTTGCCCGACGGCGCATGGCGTCTGGCCTGAGCAACCTGCTCACGACGGCCCGCCCACAGGTTCAGATCGGCTCGAAGGTGACCTCGTCGCCCATGTCGATCCCCAAGCGGGCGAGTGTGCCCGCTGGCATCTCGACCACGCCTTCGGCCCCGCGAACCGGCATCACCAGTCCTCGCCAAGGCGGCAGGTGCGGCCTGGAGCCGACCACGCGCCGCCGCCCGTCCGCGCCTGCTGCGGAGACGAACAAGGCGTCGATCGGGAAGCGCATGAAGAACATGTGGATGCTGTTGCTGGCCAGATAGAGTCCTTCGCCATCGTCCAGCGCGGCGCGGCCCATCAGGCCCCGGAAGCGCTCCATGAACGACTGCCCGAGGATCATGCGTTCGCAGATGACGCGCCCGTCCCCGGCTCGTCGCAGTCGTCGCACCTGGCTCATCGTTCGTCCGCTGTGTCTGGAGGCCGATCGCGCCCTAGACGTTGCCGAGGTTGCCCACGATGAGGATGAGGGCCGGCCCCAGGATGACGATGAACATCGACGGGAAGATGCACCCGACCAGCGGGAACAGCATCTTGATGGGCGCCTTGGCGGCCATCTCCTCTGCGCGCTGCCGCCGCGCGATGCGGAGCTGCTCAGACTGGACTTCGAGCACGTTGGCGATGGCCACACCCAGCTGCTCCGCCTGCACGATGGCGCCGATGAAGTTGGTCAGTGCCGGCACGTTCGTGCGGGCTACCAGCTCCTTGAGCGCCTCACGGCGAGGCTTGCCGATACGGACCTCCGCCAGGGCCCGTCGGAACTCGTCCGTCAGCGGACCCTCGGTCTTCTCGATGACCTTGCCCAGCGCGGCGTCGAAGCCGAGGCCGGCCTTGACCGAGATGGTGAGCAGGTCGAGCACGTCGGGGATGGCCAGGAGGATCGCCTTCTGGCGGGCCCTGATACGGGTAGTCAGCCAGTAGTCCGGCACGAAGAAGCCGACCACGAGGGCCACGCCGGAGAAGATGAGCGTACTGCTGGCCCCACTGTGCAGAGCGAGCCCGAAGAGCAGCACGGCGAGGCCGCTGACGACGATCGCCGCCACGACCTTGAGGCCCATGAAGTCGATGGT
>CAWDAI010000010.1:0-47311 GCA_963800275.1 uncultured Chloroflexia bacterium | reverse complement strand
TCGTGTAGGCCTCAAGGTGGTGCTGCTCGGGGCCACCCATGATCGGGTGGAGCCAGACATGATCGGCGACCGCGATGGCATCGAAGCCCGCAGCCTCGGCCTCCTGGACGACGTCCCGAAGCGTGGAGCGCAGGCTTGGCGCGCCACCCTGCCAGGTCGTCTCGGGGAGATGCAGGCCAAGCTTCATGGCTCAGGCCCGAGGACTAGCTGCCGTGCACATGCAGCGTGGGCCGGTAGATGAGTTCCTGGATGTTGCCGTCGAGCGTCCGGCTCTCGAGCAGCTCGAGGTCGAAGTCGTCCGCGCCCCCGAAGATCGGGTCCGCTCCGGTCTGACCGGTGATCACCGGGAAGACCGTGACCTGGACGCGGTCCACCAGCCCGGCGGCCATCAGCGCCCGGTTCATCGACAGGCTGCCGTGCGAGCGCAGCGGCACGTCGGACTCCTCCTTGAGCCGCCTGACGACATCGACCGCGTCGCCGCGCACGACGCTCGCGTGCGGCCAGTCGAGCGGCCCTTCGAGCGTGCTCGACACCACCATCAGCGGCATGTTGCGCATCCGGGTGACCCAGGGGTCCCGCACCGCGGACTCCTCGGTGCTCGCGGCCAGCAGCTGCGCGAACAGCCGGATACGTATTCGCGCCGAAGACCATCCGCTGCTCATCGCGAACAGGGCCAGGCGGTGTTCGAGCAGCTCGGGACCCTGCTTGCCCCAGTAGCCGCCCCAGTCCCCGCCGTTGGCGGAGCCGAAGCCGTCGAGGCTGGAGAAGACGTCGAAGGTGTAGGTGGCGGTCATGTGGTGCCTCCCCTGTGGTTGGTCGGCGAGTTGGTCAGGTCCGGTTGGTCGAGGACCGATCCCTGGTCGGCGATGGCCAGCCAGCGTCCGCCGTCGTGAACGTAGGTCACGCCCGTCAACGCTCGGAGTTGAACCCCCGTCGACGGGATCTCGTAAGCCGTCTTGTACAGCACGAACGCCGAGCGACACCCATCGACGAAGCGGTGCAGTTCGCGCCAGGTGTAGACCGCCTCCTGGCGGGCGAAGTGATCGGCCAGAGCGTCGACGATCGCGTCGATGCCGCGCACGACCCGCCCGTTCGGGAAGATCGCGATCGCCTCAGGGTGGTGGACGCTCACGGAATGCCTCGGCGTCGTAGCGGGCGAACGATTCCATGTCGAGCCGCTGGGCGATCTCGAAGGCGGCAGCGCAGTTCACGACCTGACCGTACGATGCGACGGTGGACTGAAACGAGGTCCAATTCCGTTGCGGACCACCATGCCAATCGATATCCAGGTCAACCTCATCGGTCGTCGGCACCTGACACGGGAGATCTACGACCAGCTGCGAGCGGCGATCCTTGCCGGACGGCTGCGGCCCGGCGAGCGCCTGCCCGCCACCCGCGAGCTCGCCCAGCGCCTCGCCGTTGCGCGCACGACGGTCATGGCGGTCTACGACCAACTGCTGAGCGAGGGCTTCACCGAGTCGCACGTGGGCCGTGGCACGTTCGTCGCGGGAGACCTGCCACTGCGGCCGAACAGGGCGTCAACGCCGGCCGGCGTGCTCACCGCCCGTCCGGTCTGGGACTCGATCCCGCGAGCCCAGCGGATTGCGCCGGGCATTCGAGTTTGACTTCCGGTCAGGCGTGCCGGATGTCCGCTCCTTCCCGTTCGCTGCCTGGAGGCGACTGCATGCCCGCGAGTGGCACCGCTCGACGTTTGGCAGAGGCGCCTACGGCGAGCCGGCCGGGACCCCGGCTTGCGCGAGCGATCGCGGAGCACGTGTCCATCTCGCGCGGCGTCCGCGCGCGCGCGGCAACGTGATCGTCACCAGCGGGACCCAGCAGGCCGTGGATATCGTGGCGCGCGCGCTGGTCTCGCCGGGCGACCTCGTCGCGGTCGAGGACCCGGGCTACCCGCCACCCCGCCACCTGTTCCGGTCGATCGGAGCGCAGATCGCGGGCGTCCCGGTCGACGACGAGGGCATGCGGGTCGAGGCGCTCCCCGACGCGGCGCGTCTCGTGCTGGTGTCGCCATCGCATCAGTTCCCGCTCGGCATGGCGATGTCGCTGCGACGCCGCCTGGCGCTGCTCGCCTGGGCCGAGGACCATGACGCCGCGATCGTGGAGGACGACTACGACAGTGAGTTCCGGCTCGGTGGGCGGCCCATCGAGCCGCTGCAGATGCTCGACGACGCGGGCCGGGTCATCTACCTGGGCACTTCTCGAAGTCGATGCTGCCCACGCTCCGCCTCGGCTTCGCGATCGTGCCTGACTCGATCCGGCGGGCGGTGGAGTCCGCGAAGTTCGTCGCCGACTGGCACTCGCCACTGCCGACCCAGCGGGCACTCGCGGCGTTCATCCGCGATGGCGGGTTCGCGCGCCACGTCCGACGGATGCGAGGCGTGTATCGCGAGCGCCACGATCGGATCGTCGCGATCCTGCGGCGCGACTTCGCCGATGAGCTCCGCGTGATCCCGGCCGCCGCCGGTGTCCACCTTGCCACGCTGGCGACCCGGAGATCGGCCGCCGAGATCGACGAGGTCATCGGTCGTGCCGCGACCGCGGGCGTCGGCGTGCAGGCGACGGCGGGCTTCGCGGTCGACCACGAGCCGCGGCCCGGATGCTCTTCGGCTATGGCGCGATCGCCACCGAGCACATCGAGGAGGGCCTGGAGCGGCTCCGCGCGACCTCGACGCTCGATAAGCGGATCCGGGCTCCGCCGAGCGTTGACTACCGACGATCTCAGGCCGATCGCCGCGTGGCAGCGGACCGTGCCAGGCGCCATTCGCGGCCGCAGATTGGACTGGTGGGAAGGTCGGGATTGGTTCTGGACCGGGTGGAGTTCCGCGACTAGGTTCGATCGCTCGGTCTGGTCCTGCTGCGAGCGATCCGTCGCTCTCGCCGGCCACCTACCCACTACATCGGAAGTTGACGGTTCCCGATGTCGACCCTCGATACATGGCTCAAGTTCGGACACATCGTCGGCGCGATCGTGTGGCTCGGAGGCGGATTCGATGCTGAGCGTCCTGGCCCTGCGCGCTCGTTCGAGTCGCGCACCCGCGCGCGATTGCGGACTTCGCGCGGACCCTGTCGTTCGTCTAGGCCGCGCGCTCGACACCGGCCGTGATCGCGGTGCTCGTGTTCGGCGTCTGGATGGTCCTAGAGAACGCGGCCTGGAACCTTGGACAGACGTGGGTCCTCCTCGCGATCGCCCTGTTCGCGCTTGCGTTCGTCATCGGGGGCGTGTTCCTGAGCCGTACGGCCATCGCGCTCGAGCGGTGGGGACGTGAAGAGGACGACGCCAACAGGCCGCTCCCGGACGGCCTGCTCGATCGCTGGATCAATGGCTACGCGGTCGTCCTGGCGATCCTATTCCTGACGGTGTGGGACATGGTGTTCAAACCAGCGTTATAGCCGCGATGTGGAGAGCAGCGAGCCCCCTGCTACCGTGAGCCCGCCACCCGATCCCCGCGGAGGACCAGTGATGTCGCGCGTGCATGTCAACGATGTCTCGATCCCGGAGGACGTGAGCCCATGACGATCCAACGGATGGACAACGTGGGCATCGTCGTCGAAGACCTTGAGGCCGCCATCGCGTTCTTCGTCGAGCTCGGTCTGCAGCTCGAGGGCAAAACGACGGTCGAGGGACCGTGGGTGGATCGCACCATCGGCCTCGCGGACGTCACGTGCGACATCGCCATGCTGCGGACCCCGGACGGCCAAAGCCGGCTGGAGCTGAGCAGGTTCCGCCGCCAACGGTGGTCCACAGGACGCCGGAGCCCGTCTCCGTGAATCGCTCGGTACCTTCGCGTGATGTTCGCGGTCACGGACATCCGAGACGTGCTGAGCCGCGCGAAGCACACGGCGCCACGCTCGTCGGCGAGGTGGGGCGGTACGAGGACGCGTACCTGCTCTGCTACATCCGCGGCCCCGAGGGCTCATCATCGGCCTGGCCGAGTCACTTGAGTCGTAGCCGCCAAGTCGCGCTGCCTGTCGTGAAGGCGGCAGTCAGCCGATTGCCGTGCCCCGCCGCGCCAGGCGATGACGAGGGGGTCAGGCGTCACGGGCTCACAGCCTATGCACGTCGCTCGTCCTCCTCACCGGCGAAAAGGCGTCCGGACCGTGTGGGCTCCACCCATCAGGAAGGGCTTAAGGTCGTCCGGCTTCGGGTCGGGGACGTCAGCCCGCTCGTCAGTGACCTTCGTGCGCGACAGGAATGCCCCGGCCTGGGGACGTTCGCTTGATCGACTCGTGAAGGGCGTGCCGCCCGGCGCTTCGTGTACTCGAACCCGGATCTCGGCCCGCTCTCGCTGCTCGCGGTCACGCTGGGTACGACGCTCCCAGTTCGGCGTCCTCCAGGTGGTCGAGGAATCCATCCCGCCATCGCTGCCATCGTACCCTGGCACCCCGCTCAGCACGGAATTGGACGCGCGGCGGGCGGGCGCGGGCGGGCGATGACCTTGGGCTCAGGGTGTCGTGGCGCGGGCGATGTTCTGGTCAGCCCCAGCACGCGCGGTCAACAAGAGCATCATCCCGCTCACATCTCGCGCTAGTGCCTTCGTAGCGAGCCGCACGAGGCGCTCGATATCCCCGATCACCCACCAGCCATCGTCAAGCATGGCGCGCCGCCTCCAAAGGCGCGACCGAAGCGACGCCGATCAGGGTCGTCCTGCACCTGAACCGCGAGACGGGCAGCGAACGACAAAGGAGTTCGAGCGGAGCACGTACGATCTCGCGATCGCAGTTGGACGAGGATGAGAGGGTCGGAGGCCACGCGTCGAGACGAATTAGAGCGAATGGACGGCCCGACCCTGGCGAGTACGACCGAGTAGACGCGAAACCCGAAGGGCCGGGGGTGACCGATGCCGGAGGGGAGCACGGCACCGGTCGCCCGGGTGGAGAGATGCGCAACGTCAGGCGGCGGCTGCCGCGGTCTCGGACTCGTCGGCCGCGCCGGCGACCTCGTCTGCCTCGGCATAGTCATCCGGGCCGTCCGGGTCGATGCCCATGACTTCGGCCTGGGTCTTCAGCGCCTGGGCCGCGGTCTCGGCGGCGTAGTCCTTCTTGCGGCGGCCGGACAGCATCTCGACCGAATTGGCCACGATCTCCGTGCGGTAGTGCTTGATCTTGTGGTCGTCCTCCCACCGGCGGGTCTGCAGCCGGCCTTCGAGCGAGACCAGTTGGCCCTTGCCCAACTGGCCGCAGATCTCTGCCAGGCGTTCCCACGTGACGATCGAGTGGTACTCGGTGCGCTCCTCGCCACCGCGGTCGCCGTGGCCATGGAGAAGTTGGTGACGACCTTGCCGCTCGGGAGTGAGCGCATCTCCGGGTCACGGGTCAGTCGTCCGGTCAACAGGACGCGGTTCATGGATACCTCCTTGCCGGACGATCACACATAGCGTCCGGCCATCGACACGACGGCGGGATATCGACTTCGGCGGTTCCGACGGGGAGGCTGACCCTAGCGGGCGCGACTTACCGCCGCTGCCCAGACGGTTGGCGGCCCCTTGTGTTTGGGCGGTGGTGGTCAGGCCGGGCAGATGCCGACAGACCCAGGATGCCACCGCAAGAACCGCGATCTCTCTGCCCACGTGGCGACCGTCGGCAGCGGGCCGTCCAAGCGAATGGAGCGCCAGTCGCGCCCGCGCTCGAGGGCGACCTCTCGGCCCCACGACGTGGGCCAAGCAGCTCGGCTGACGAGGAGATAGCCCGTCTCGGGCACTCACATGCGCGTCCGGTCAGCGCTCCCGGGATCGGTTCAGCGCTGCCAGGATCGGTCCGCCACGTCAGCCCTCGAAGATGCCTCCCAGGCCACCATGTCCTCGGGGTACAACCATCGCTCGGCCTGCAGCCCAGCGCGGAAGTGAAAGATGCTCGTCACCCCGGGTCTCGACGTCGACCCCCGGCCGCTGCGCACCCATGTAGCTCAGGGCGCAGACGTGCTCGTCGTTGCCGAAGACATCGTGCTCCCGCAGGGTGAAGCCCAGCTCACGCAAGACGACCGAGCCAGGCTACGAGCTCGTCGAGTCCGCGGAGCTCCCCGGCCATGGCATGCCGGCCGGGCACGTGCCAGACCACATCCACTGCGATGAGCTTCCGCAGGGTCTCGAGATCGCCCGCGCGGAAGGCGTCGGCGGTCCGGCGATAGGTCAGCACATTGGGGTGCTCCTCGGTCCTGGTCATCGCGGCACATCTACGCCTGACCGATGGCCACCGCGTCCGACCACGACGCATGGCCGGCGTCGATCGATGCAGAGCGTGCGAGGCGACCGAAAGCCTGGCGCGCCGTTCGCGGTAAAGTACTGCAACGATCCGACTCCGGTTCGGTATTCCTTGCCGTGAAGGGAAGCCGTGTGACCGACCTGGACATCGCGAGATCGGGGGAGTTGCGGCTGCGCAATGAGCGTCTGCTGCTGCTCGGGCTTGCGTGCTACGCGCTGCTCATGTCAGCCCTGATCCTGCACAACCAAGCCGCCATGACGCCAGATGTGCTGGTGGTCGCGGTGGCGCTTGCCGGCGTCCTGCTGCTGCGTGGCCGCACCTGGCTGTCCGACTGGACACCCATCGTGGCGCTGCTGCTGGCCTACGAGCTCATGCGCGGAGTGGCCGATGACGCCGGCTTCCCGTTGCACATGTCGGACCTCATCGCGGCCGAGCGCACGCTCGCTCTGGGGGCGCTGCCGACGCAAGTGCTGCAGGAAGCGTTCCGTCCTGCCGCCGGCCTGGACCCGGTGGCACTGCTCTCGACCATGGTCTACATGCTCCACTTCCTGATCCCGATCGCGACCGGCCTGATCCTGTGGAAGTGGCGCCGCCACTTCTTCCACGATTACATGGCGGCGCTCATCGTGCTCAGCATGGCCGCCTTCGTGACCTACCTGCTGCTGCCGGCAGCCCCGCCCTGGTACGCGGCGCGAGCCGGCCTGCTTGACGGGCCGGACGGGCTCCCGGTCATCAGCTACCTCAAGCCCGAGACGTTCGCGCACGTCGGGGCCGCGCTCGGGCTCGACGGCAACCATCTCTACGACTCGGTCTTCTACGCCGCAGGCCCCAACGACGTGGCCGCCTGGCCGTCGCTTCACGTGGCCTACCCGACGCTGGCCTTCCTGGTGCTGCGCCGCGCCTTCGGGCGCCGCGCCTGGCTCCTCGCCGGCTACGCGGTGGTGGTGGCCTTCTCCGTCGTCTACACCGGCGACCACTGGGTCCACGACTGCATCGCCGGTGCCGCGTTCGCCTACGTGGCCTACTACGTGGTGGTGCACACCCCGGTCGCGGTCCGCGAGTGGTTCGACCGAAACTTCATGCCCCAGGCCCAGCCGGCGCTGCCAGCCAGCTCCCAGGTGAGCGAGGCAGACTAGGCGGCCGCGAACGGCTCTCCGGCCACCTGCCGTCCGGCCTGCCACACGCCCTCGACCCGCTCGGCGAGGTCGGCCAAGGCGTAGGCATCGCCGGCGACCACGACCAGGTCGGCCAGCTTGCCCGGCTCGATCGTGCCCAGGTCATGCTCCAGACCCATGAGCTCCGCCGCCGAGCGCGTGGTCGCCTCCAGGACGGCGGCGGGGCTCATGCCGCCGGCCGCCATCAGCTCCAGCTCGCGCAGGTTCTCGCCCGTGCGGCGCCGACGCCCGAGTCGGTGCCCATGGCCACGCGCACGCCGGCCTCGCACCGCGCGCGCGAAGGCGGTCTTGTGGATCTCCACCACCGCGAAGGCCTTCTCGACCACAGCCGGCGGCAGCTGCGCGCCCGCCTCGACCGCCGCGATCACGCCTTGTGGCGCGACCAGGGTCGGCACCAGCCAGGTCCCGCGCTGGAGCATCAGCTCGATGCCCTCGTCGTCAAGGAAGATGCCGTGCTCGATGCTGCGGATGCCGGCGCGCACGGCGTTCTTGATGCCATCGGCACCCTGGGCATGGGCCATGACGAAGATGCCCGCGGCGGTCGCCTCCTCCACCAGCACCTCCAGCTCCGCCGGGCGGAAGTGCGCGTGCCGCGGATCATCGCGCGTCGAGAGCACACCGCCGGAGGTGGCCACCTTGATGACGTCGGCCCCGGCCCGCACCAGCTCGCGGACCTTGCGGCGCATCTCGTCGGGACCGTCGACGATGCCGCTGGGCCGGCCCGGGTGCGGCTGGAAGTAACTCGAGGAACGAACCGGACGGCATCCAGTCATCGCGTGCCCCCCGGTCTGGCTGAGCATGGACAGGGAGAGCTGGATGCGAGGCCCCGCGATGAGCCCGTCCTTGAGCGCCTGCTGGATGCCGAGGTCGGCACCACCGGCGTCGCGCACGGAGGTGATGCCGGTCGCCGAGCGTGCGCCGCAGGTTCTGGGCAGCCTCATAGAACTGGTACGAGAACGGTCGCTGCACCAGGCGCCAGACGTCGGCGTGGCTGAGCGTCACGTGCGTGTGGGTGTCGAAGAACCCGGGCAGCAGCGTCTTGCCCGCGACATCGACCGCGGCGTCGCCATCGAGCCCCGGTCCCACCTCGACGATGCGCTCGTCCTCGATGGCGACGTCCGCGCGGTAGGGATCGGCGCCGGTCCCGTCGAAGACCTGTGCGCCGCTGAAGACGATGCGTGGCATCGGCCGAGCATAGCGCGGGCCATCGGCCGGGGCGGTGCCGATGGGCCTGGCCCAAGCACGGTCTAACCTTCGATCGCGGCCTCTAGCGCTGACGTCCTCGGCGCCCGGGCTCGGGCCGCCCGTCAGTCGTCGGTGGCGAAGAGCTCCCGGCGTGGCAGGCCCGTCTCCTGCGCCACCATGCGGGCCGCCGCCGACCGCTTGACGCCCTCGGCCACCAGCTGGTCGACCCGGGTGCGTCCGGCCTCGAGCCCGAGCGCGGCCGTCTCGACCTCGTCCGCGCCCGCCACCACGATCACGACCTCTCCGCGCACCGGCTTCGCGGCCGCTTCCGCTGCCAGCTGGCCCAGGCTCCCGCGGCGCACCTCCTCGTGCAGCTTGGTCAGCTCGCGCGCCACGGCAGCCTGGCGGGACGGTCCGCAGGCCTCGGCCAGGTCGACGCAGGGTGGCAGCGGTCCGACCGGGCGCCTCGAACAGGACCGTGGCCCGGTCGTCGGCAGCGACGCGCGCGAGGCGCTCACGGCGTTCGCGACCCTTGCGCGGCAGGAAGCCCTCGAAGCCCCAGCGCGGCGCCGGGATGCCCGCGACCATGAGCGCCGCCAGCACGGCCGAGGCACCGGGCACGGGCACGACCACGCCGCCGGCCGCGATCCAGGCCTCGACCAGCTCGTCGCCCGGGTCGCTGACCAGGGGCGTGCCCGCGTCGGTCACCAGGGCCACGTCCTCGCCGCCCTCGAGGCGCAGCAGCAGCTCCGCGGCACGCCCCCTGCCGCTGTGGGCGTGGTAGCTGAGCAGCGGCGTCTCGATGCCGAAGCGCGACCACAGCTTGCGCGTGACGCGCGTGTCCTCGGCTGCCACCACCGCCACCGAGCGCAGCACCTCCAGCGCTCGCGCGCTGATGTCACCCAGGTTGCCGATGGGCGTCGCCACCACGTAGAGCGTGCCGCTGCTGCGCGGTCCGGCGGGCTCGGTCACGCGCGGGGATTCAGACGCGGGCCGAGCCCGGTCGTCGGCGCGGATAGAGGTAGTCGATGCCGGCGGTGCGCGGACCGATCTTGGCGATGGGCGGCACCTGCCGCTTGAACTCGGAACCGGCCACCATGCGGTCCACGCGCTGCACCAGCTCGCGCTCGAAGCCGTCGGCCACGACCTCCTCGATGGACAGCCGTCGGTCCACCAGGCGGAAGAGGATGCGGTCGACGGTGGCGTAGCTGAAGCCGACCTCCTCCTCGTCGGTCTGGCCCGGCCAGAGGTCGGCGGACGGTGCCTTGGCGATGATGGCGTGGGGCACGCCGACCGCGGCCGAGACCTGCCGGATCTGGGACTTGTAGAGGTCCCCGATGGGGTTGAAGGCGCTGGCGCTATCGCCCCACAGCGTGGAGTAACCGATGAGCGTCTCGGTCTTGTTGCTGGTGCCGATGACCAGTCCCGACCAGGTCACCGAGTGGTCGTACAACACCATCATGCGCGCGCGGGCCATGAAGTTGCCCCGGCGCAGGGGCGAGGCGTCGGTCCGTCCGGCCTCGAAGTAGCCGTCCACGATGGCGCTGATGTCGACCAGCTCGCTGGGACAGCCCAGGTCGGCCACCACCGTCTCCGCGTCCCCGCGCAATTCGGGCGAGGAGGTGCGATAGGGCATCAGCACCGCCAGCACGTTCTGCGGTCCGATGGCCTCGGCGGCCAGGTAGGCCACCAGCGCCGAGTCGATGCCCCCGGAGAGCCCGAGCAGGACCTTGTCGAAACCGGCCTGGTCGAGCTGGGCGCGGATGAAGGCACCGATGATGCGGCGGGCAGCGGATGTATCGATGGCCAGCTCCAGGGGCAGCTCGAAGGCCGGCGGGCGAGGGTCGGTCACGGTCACGGTCGCTTGGCGCTGCGGGCGTCGCGCTCGAGACGCTCGCCGATGATCTGGTCCAGCTGGCGGATGACCACCTCCGGCCGCTCGTCGCGCAGCAGGGGCGAGGCGATGCGCTCCCGCCGCAGCTCGGCCGGGTCGATCTGGGTGAGGTACAGGCCCTCGTCATGGGTCGGCGCCCGGAACACGCACTCTCCGTCCGGCGCGACCACCTCCGAGCCACCCCAGAAGGTGATCGACTCGTCCACGCCCACCCGGTTGACGAAGATGACGTAGCTGGTCGTGAGCTGCGCGTATGTGCGGTTGATGGAGCGCCACGACTCGGCCGTGCCCAGGCCCGTCTCGTTCACAGCGGCGACATCACGACCCGGCGATGAGGACACGTTGATGAGCACCTGGGCGCCATCGAGGGCGAGCAGCTGGGGCGTGGCCAGGTGCCAGAAGTCCTCGCACACGCTGATGCCCAGGCGCAGGTCCAGCCGTTCCGAGTTGGCCGCCCGGATGGTCGACCCGGGCGCGAAGAAGCGGCGCTCGTCGAAGAGCCCATAGGTCGGCAGGAAGACCTTGCGATGGACGTGCCGCACCGCCTGGTTCTCCAGCAGCGCGGCGCTGATGTAGAGCTTGTGGTCGGAGGACTCCTCCACGAACGAGACGACCACGCTCATGTTGCCGGCGGCCTGGGCCAGCTCGAGCAGGCGCGGGTCGTTGCGGCGGATGGCCACCTCCGCGTTGAGGTCCTGCAGCAGGTAGCCGGTCAGGCCCAGCTCGGGGAAGACGACCAGGTCCGCCTCGTGACCACGGGCCTCGTCGATGAGTTCGTGATGCCGGCGCAGGTTGGTCTCCAGCGCGCCGAGACGGGGGGCGATCTGGGCCAGGGCCACGCGAAGTGCTGCCATGGCGCTGAGTGTATGCGCTGTTCGGGCGGCGGTCGCGCCGGGGCGGTCGCGGCCCGCACGCTCCCCAGCGGGACAGGACGATGCCGCGGCGGCGGTGCTAGGCTTCCTCCTACGCCGCGAAGGATGCGAGCGCCGTAACGCGCTGCGTATCTCCGGGAGGCTGTCGAGGAGGGACTCGATCGTCGACGCGAGGCCACGCCCCGCGCCCGCTCGATGCCCAGCATGTGCCCCCGTCGCCGTCGCGGCAGGCAAGAGGAGAGACGATGACCCGACGACCCACATGGGTGTCCGCGGCCGCCATCGGTGGCGCCGTCGCCCTGATGGCGATGTCCGCCGCACCGGTGTTTGCCCAGGACGGCCCGGAAGCACCGCCGGAAGGCGGCTACTCCGCCTATCCCACCTATGCCGATGTCGACTGCGAGGCCAACAGCTTCAACGGCAGCGACTACACCGGCAACCTGGCCAAGATCGAGGCGACCGACCCATCGACCGTGGTCTTCACGCTGTGCGAGCCTGACGGCGCATTCCTGCCCAAGGTCGCCTTCTCGCCGTTCGCCATCAACGATGCCGACTACCTCATCGAGACCGGTGGTGGTGGCAGTCTCGTCGACCAGCCCAACGGCACCGGCCCCTACAGCCTCGAGGAATGGCGTCGTGGTGACGAGGTCATCTTCGCCGCCAACCCCGATTACTGGGGCGAGGCGCCCATGAACGACCGGACCGTGCTGCGGTGGTCGTCCGAGCCCGGGCAGAAGCTCATCGAGCTGCAGTCCGGCACCGTCGACGGCGTGGACAACCCGAGCGTCGATGACCTCGACGCCATCGAGGCCGATCCTGCGCTGGAGGTCATCCCGCGCGAGGCGCTCAACATCTTCTACGTCGGTATGAACAACACCTACCCGCCGTTCGACAACGAGAAGGTCCGCCAGGCCATCGCGATGGGCATCGACAAGGAGCGCATCGTCAACCAGTTCTACAGCAAAGACTCGACCGTGGCCGACTACTTCACGCCATGCTCGATCCCGAACGGCTGCGCTGGCGAGCCCTTCCCGTCCTTCGACCCCGAGGCTGCGCAGGCGCTGCTGGCCGAGGGCCTGTCCGAGGAGGGGATGGACGCGTTCCCGGAGGTCCCGATCTCGCTGCGCGTCGTGGATCGCTCGTACCTGCCCTTCCCTGAGCAGGTGGCGGTCGACCTGCAGGACCAGCTCCAGCAGAACCTGGGTATCAGCACGACCATCGATGTCCAGGAATCCGGCACCTTCATCGACAACTCGGATGCCGGCAACCTGCCCGGCTTCCACCTCCTCGGCTGGAACGCCGACTACCCCGATCCGACCAACTTCCTCGACTACCACTTCGGTCCCGGCGCCAGCTCCCAGTTCGGCGAAGGCTTCGCCGACGTCCACGCTGCGCTTCAGAAGGGCGCCACGTCGGCCGACCCGGCCGTCCGTGAAGCGGCCTACGCCGAAGCCAACACACTGCTCGCCGAGCATGTGCCCATGGTTCCGATCGCCCGTGGCGGCTCGTCGACCGCCTGGCGCAACGATGTCGAGGGTGCGCATTCGTCGCCGCTCGGCAACGAGGAATTCTTTGCCATCGGCCCCGGTTCCGACGACACCCTCGTGTTCATGCAGAACGCCGAGCCCATCGGCATGTACTGTGCCGATGAGACCGATGGCGAGTCGCTGCGTGCCTGCGAGCAGATCATGGAGCCCCTGTACGCATTCGAGACGGGTGGTACCGCCGCGATCCCCCGCCTCGCCACCGAGTGCACCCCCAACGAGGACAGCACCGTCTGGACCTGCACCCTGCGTGAGGGCGTGACCTTCCAGAACGGCGCCGCCTTCGACGCCAACGACGTGGTGACCTCGTATGCCGTCCAGTGGGACGCCGCCAACCCGCTACACGTCGGGCGTGACGGCAGCTTCACCTACTTCCCTGCGCTGTGGCTCGGGTTCCTGAACCCGCCCTCCGCCGAATAGGTCGACCTCGACCGTGTGACGGGAGAGGGGCGGTGCCGAGAGGTGCCGCCCCTCTCCCACGCTTCGAACGGGCCCGCCGGGCCCACAGCCCTCTCTAGTGGGATGGGATGACCCAGTACATCATCAGGCGCGTGCTGCTGAGCTTGATCACCTTGTTCGGCATCATCGCCATCGTCTTCGTCATCGCGCGGCTGCTGCCCGGGGATCCCTGTCTGTCCGCGCTGGGCGAGCGAGCCACCGCCGCGATCTGTGATGCCTTCAATGAACGCTTCGGCCTGAACGAGCCCATCCTCGTCCAGTTCGGTCTCTACATCCAGCAGGTCTTCACCGGCGACCTGGGTGAATCGATCCGCTATGGCCGACCGGTCACCGACATCCTGATCGAGCGCCTGCCCACGACCGTGGAGCTCGCGGTGTATGCCCTGATCTTCGCCTCCATCGTGGGCGTCGGCCTCGGCCTGGTCTCTGCCCTGCGGCGCAACTCGCGGACCGACGTGTCGACGATGTTCGTGGCCATCGTGGGTGTATCGGTGCCCATCTTCGTCCTGGCCCTGCTGCTCCAGTTCAGCTTCGCGGTGGCGCTGCCCAATGTCACCGAAGGGCTCTTCGGGGTGCGCGTCGGGCTGCCACCGTCGGGCCGGCTGTCGCCCGGGCTCGAATTCCAGAGCCTGCCCGAGGCCTTCGGCCTGCAGGACCTCGGCGGCATCGCCGAGGGCGCCCTCGACTTCGTGTCGGGCCTCTACACCATCAGCTTCCTGATCACCTTGCAATGGGAGCAGTGGCTCGACGCGGTCAAGCACCTCATCCTGCCGGTCATCGCACTGGGCACGATCTCGCTGGCGATCATCGCGCGTATCACCCGCTCGTCCCTGCTCGAGGTCATGGGGCTGGACTACATCCGCACGGCGCGGGCCAAGGGTGTCTCCGAGCGGAGCGTCCTGCGCAAGCACGCGTTCCGCAACGCCATGATCCCGGTGGTGACCATCATCGGTCTGCAGCTGGGCCTGCTCCTGGCCGGAGCCGTGCTGACCGAGACGGTCTTCAACCTGACCGGCGTGGGCCGCACCATGTACGAATCGATCGAGGCACGCGACTACATCGTGGTCCAGGCCTTCACCCTCATCATCGCGGTCATCTACCTCACCGTGAACCTGGTCGTGGACATCTCCTACGCCTTCCTCGATCCCAGGATCAGGCTCAGTTGAGCACTCCACCGGTGAGCGAGACCCAAGTGACCGCACGCAGTGCGCAGACGGCTGGTTCGGCCAGGAGCGCCAAGCTGCGCGAGACCCTCCGCAACATCCTGGCGCAGCGATCGGCGCAGGTCGGCCTGGTCCTGCTGGCGATCCTGGTGCTGGCCGCGGTGTTCGCCGAAGTCATCGCTCCCTACGATCCCAATGACCCGCTCAACGGTGCCGGGGAACCGGGTCGGCGGGCAGAGCCCTGTATCCACCTCTTCTACCAGGTGCCCATCGTCGGCGACTGGGGCTGCCCGGCGGACCAGGCCGAGACGTGGCTGGGTACCGACGGCAACAGTCGCGACATCTTCAGCCGGGTCGTCCATGGGGCCCGCCTCTCGCTGCCGCTCGGCCCGATCGTGGTGAGCTTCGCCATCCTCCTCGGAGCGCTCGTCGGAGCCGTCGCGGGCTGGGCCAGCGGCTGGCCGGACAACGTGCTCATGCGCATCATGGACATCGTGCTCTCGTTCCCGGCCCTCATCCTGGCCATCTCCATCGTCACGCTGCTGGGTCCGGGGGTCTACAACGCGGTGGCGGCGGTGGTCATCGTGAGCATCCCGTTGTATGCGCGCCTGACGCGCTCGGCGGTCCTCTCCACGCGTGAGAAGGACTTCGTTACCGCCTCCAGGGCGCTGGGCGAGTCGAGCACGGGCATCCTGCGGCGACGCATCATCCCCAACTCCATCACACCGCTGATCGTGGCTGGCTCGCTGGGCATCGCCACGGCCGTGCTGGAGGTGGCCGCGCTGTCCTTCCTGGGACTGGGCATCTCCGAGCCGACCGCTGAGTGGGGCGCCATGATCGGACGCGACTTCAACTCCATCTTCACGCGGCCACTGCTGGTGCTGGCCCCCGCCTTCGCCCTGACCATGATGGTGCTCGGCTTCAATCTGCTGGGCGACGGTGTCCGTGATGCACTCGATCCGAGGTTGAACAGGTGAGCCAGAGCGACGGCAAGCCCATCCTCGAGGTCAAGGGGCTGCGGACCTCGTTCTACACGCGCGCCGGGGTCATCCGCGCGGTGACCGGTCTCGATTTCCACGTGAACCAGGGTGAGGTCCTGGGCCTCGTCGGCAAATCCGGCTGTGGCAAGTCGGTGACCTCCCTGAGCATCCTCGGCCTGGTCGGCGAACCGGGCAAGGTCGAGGCCGGTGAGGTGCTCTTTGGCGGCCGTGACCTGTTGACCCTGTCCGACGACGAGATGCGCAAGATCCGCGGCGACCGGATCGCCATGATCTTCCAGCAGCCGCAATCCTCGCTCAACCCGGTGATGAAGGTCGGACCCCAGATCGCAGAAGCACTGCTGGTCCATCGTGGACTCGACGAGAAGGGTGCCCGCAAGCGCAGTCTCGAGCTCATGGACATGGTCGGCATCCCCGACCCCAAGGCCCGCTACGAAGCGTACCCGTTCGAGATGTCCGGTGGCATGGCCCAGCGGGTGATGATCGCCATCGCTCTCTCGTGTGAGCCCGAGCTGCTCATCGCTGACGAGCCCACCACGGCCCTGGATGTGACGATCCAGGCCCAGATCCTGGACCTCATGCGGATGCTCCAGCGTGAGACCGGCACCGCCATCGTGCTCATCACCCACGACCTCGGCGTCGTCGCCGAGATGTGCGATCGGGCCGCCGTCATGTACGCCGGCGAGATCGTGGAGCAGACCGATGTGCGCACCCTGTTCGCCGAGCCGGCCCACCCCTACACCCGCGGCCTCATCGGTGCGGTGCCCGTCCCGGGCGAGATCCTCGATGAGCTGGCCACCATCCCCGGCTCGGTGCCCAACCTCATCGAGCTGCCCGAGGGCTGCCGCTTCGCGCCCCGCTGTGCGGCACGTGTCGAGCATGGCAATGTGCTCGCCGAACGGGCACACCCAGAGCTGTGGCCCGTGCGCGACGACCACCTGGTGCGCTGCTGGCTGTACCACCACCAGGACGGCAGCCTCCGCCCCGACCCCGACAGCTGGCCGGAGGCCGAAGCATGACGGACGTGACCCGATCGCCGGCGACCGCGGCGGACGCGACCGGCCACGCCGCCGATCCGCTCCTCCGCCTCGAGGGGCTCAAGAAGGCCTTTCCCATCAAGGCCGGTGTGCTCCAGCGCACGGTGGCAGAAGTGCGCGCGGTGGACGGCGTGGATCTCGAGATCGGGCGTGGCGAGACGCTCGGCCTGGTGGGTGAGTCCGGCTGCGGCAAGACCACCATCGGGCGGCTGGTCCTGCGTCTGATCGACCCCACCGCTGGCCGCATCATCTTCGATGGCGTCGATATCACCGAGCTGCAAGGCAAGGCGCTGCAGCCCTACCGACGACGGATGCAGATCGTGTTCCAGGACCCCTATGCCTCGCTCGACCCACGCCAGCTGGTCGGGGACAGCATCGGAGAGGGCCTGCGCATCCACGGCATCGGGTCGACGGCGGAACGCCGTGCGAAGGTCGCGAGCATGATGGACCTCGTCGGTCTCCAGCCCTACCACGCCGACCGCTACCCACACGAGTTCAGCGGTGGGCAGCGCCAGCGCATCGGCATCGCCCGCGCGCTCGTGATGGAGCCCGACATCATCGTCTGCGACGAGCCCGTGTCCGCGCTGGACGTGTCCATCCAGGCGCAGGTGCTGAACCTGCTCAAGTCGCTGCAGCAGGAGTTCGGGCTGACCTACCTCTTCATCGCGCACAACCTGGGCGTGGTGGAGCACATCAGCGACCGGGTGGCCGTGATGTACCTGGGCCGCGTGGCCGAGCTGACCAACCGCGAGCAGCTCTACCGCGACCCGCGTCACCCCTACACGCATGGCCCTCATGTCGGCCATCCCCTTGCCCGACCCGACCGTCGAGCGCAAGCGCATCATCCTGACCGGCGATGTACCCAGCCCGGTGGACCCGCCGGCCGGCTGCAACTTCCACCCACGCTGCTGGCTGCGCAGCCACCTGGGTGAGCCCGATGTCTGCTCCGCCGAAGTGCCGCAGCTCATCGATCCCAGTCCGGCCGATGGGCAGGAGCAGCTGGTGGCCTGCCATTTCCGCGAGCAGAGCGCCATCGAGCTGGAGAAGGCCGCAAGCAAGGAGCCCGTCGTCAGCTAGGCAGGAGGGGGGATAGCGATGCCGGTGGTGGTGCTGGTGGGGACGCTCGACACCAAGGGTCCCGAGCTGCGCTTCCTCCGCGACCGCCTGCGCGAGCTGGGAGCGTCGGAGGTGGTGCTCGTCGATTGCGGCATCCGCAGCACCGCCAGGGACGCTGACATCACGGCCGTAGCGGTGGCAGCCGCTGCCGGCGAGCGACGTTCGAGATTGGCCGACGCTCCCGATCGCGGTGCGGCCGTGACGGCGATGGCCCGAGGCGTGGCCGCGGTCGTGACCCGACTCCGGGCAGAAGGGCGCCTCGACGCCATCGTGGGTGTCGGCGGCTCGAGCGGCTCCGCCATGATCGCGCCCGCGCTGCAGGAGCTGCCCGTCGGCGTCCCCAAGCTCCTGGTAACCACCATGGCCTCGGGCGATACCCGGCCCTATGTGGGGACCAGTGACATCGCCCTCCTCTACCCCATCGTCGATATCGCGGGCCTCAACACGCTCTCGGAGCGGATCCTGTCCAACGCTGCCGGGGCGATCGTGGGCATGGCCTCGGCTGCGCAGCGCTTCCGGCCGCGGCAGCCCGCGCGGCCCGTGGTGGCGGCCACGATGTATGGCGTGACCACACCCTGTGTGGAGGCAGCGCGGGCCTGGCTGGAGGAACACGGCTACGAGGTGCTCGTCTTCCACGCCACCGGGCCGGGCGGGCAGGCGATGGAGGCGCTGGTACGCGCCGGACACATCAGCGGCGTCCTCGACATCACCCCCACGGAGCTCACCGACGAGCTGGTCGGCGGCGCCTTCAGCGCCGGTCCCGAGCGGCTCGAGGCGGCAGGTGCGGTAGGCATCCCCCAAGTGGTCGCGCTGGGCGCGGCCGAGATCGCCACGTTCGGCCCCCCGCCGAGCGTGCCCAAGCGCTACCGGCAGCGCCGGCTCCTCGCGCACAACGACAACATCACGCTCATGCGCATCGACGCGGGCGAGGCGGCCCAGCTGGGTCGCCTGCTCGCTCGCAAGCTCAACGCCGCCCGTGGCCCCGTGAGCCTGTTCCTGACCGATGGCGGCTTCTCCTCGCTCTCCACGCCGGGGGCGGTCTTCCACGACGCGGTCGCCGATCGAGTCCTCATCGACACGCTGGTCGGCGCGCTGGAGCCACATGTCGGCGTGGTCCGATCGGAGACCGACCTCAACGACCCGGTCGTGGGCCGGGCCATGGCCGAGCAGCTCCACGCGTTCCTCGAACAAGACCGGGCAGGGCCGGAGCCGGACAGGGGAAGGTGCTAGGCTGCCACGCACGAACGCATTCACCGTACAGGAGGGATCAATGAGGCTACCTGCAGCCCTCGCGCCGATCCTCGTCACCGGTCTGATGGTGGCCGCATGCGGCGGGGACGAAGCCACACCCACACCGGCTTCCGACGCTGCCACGAGCGCGCCGGCGGCAACCTCGGAAGCCGGTGCGAGCGGAGGCGACGCCGCGTCCGGGGCAAGCCTGGCCCCGGTGGCGGAGTACGGCAAGAAGGCAGAAGTGACCAGCGAGGCCGACCCGGCCGCGACCTACGCGCTGACCAGCGGACGCTATCGCATGCAGTGGAGCACGACCGACTGCACGCAGGTGGACTTCGTCGTGACCCAGGTCGATGGCGACTTCAGCTTCTCCAAGCCCTCGAAGTCATCGTTCGCCTCGACCACCATCAACGACCTGCCCGAAGGCAGCTATACCGTCACCCAGGAAGACCCCAGTTGCAGCGAGTGGACGGTCCGCATCGACTGGATGACGAACTAGCCGCGGGCACGCCGACACCAACTGGGCGCAGGCGCGACCACCTCGACGGCGCTTGGGCCACATGGCCGGCGCTCCAGCCATGTGGCCGGCGCTCCGCAGGGACTAACCTTCGGGGTCCACCGCTCGACCTGCTACCGCTGGAAGACGATGGTCGAGCGCTCGGGCCTGCGAGATGCTGCGGCCACGGGAGCGTCGCCGCCCGCGCATGCCCAATCAGACGAACCCGGTCATCGAGGCAGCTGGTCCTCGCCTTCGCCATCGCCAACCCCGGACTCGGACCCCGCCGCATCAGCGCCACGCCTCGCCCAGGAGCGCTGGGGCGGCATCGTGTCAGCCACAACGAGGTCTGGCGCGTCCTGCGTCGCCACGGCCTCTCGCGGCGGGTCAGCCCGCCTCTCGCTCGTGGCCGGCTATGTCGCGCCAGCCGGAGATCTGCACGGCCACCCGAACCCGAGCGCCACATCGAGGTCGACCATCCGGGCGAGCTCGTGGGCTTCGACTGCTTCCACGTGGGCCGGCTGTCAGGCACGAGCGGGCAAGGTCTGGCAGTACACCGCCATCGATCTGGCCACGAGCTACGTCTGGGCCGAGCTGCACACCACGCCGCTCAACCCGAGTGCCACGCAACACCAGCCGGCTCGCCCGGCGCGTGGCCGCCGACCTCGCGTCCGTGCGGCTGGCGCCTCGAGCGGGCGCTTACGGATAATGGCTCGCGAGTTCCGTTCGTCCGACGTTCGGGGACGCGCTGCGCGGAGCGTCGGTGCGGTGCAGACGCGGCATCCACCCGGGCCGGCCCACCTCCAACGGCTCGGTCGAGCGGGTCCAGCGCACGATCCTCGAGGAGTGCTGGCGACCATCGTTCGCGAGGAGCCTCGTGCCCAAGCTCGGTGGGCTCGAGCGGGACCTCGAGGCCTATCTGGCCTACTACAACACCGAGAGAGCCCATACCGGACGTCTCACCCGCAGGGCCGGACGCCCTGGCAGACGCTCGATCGGAGCGAGCAAGATGAGGCCGAGATGACGACACTGATGTGTCGCTACATCTCGGTGGCTGTTCATTCTGTGCCCGGTTCGCTGTTCGCTGGCGGCTTGCGGACCGCCTTGGCGAAGATCTGGTCGGGGGGCTTGACCCAGGTGAAGGGACTTGCACCCTCGTTCCACTGGCAGGTGAAGCGTCGCTCATGGCGATGAGCTCCTTGACGCTGCCTAAGCTGCCGCGGCTGATGGCCCCGCTGGTGAGGATGCCGAACCAGGTCTCGATCTGGCTCATCCATGAGGCACTGGTGGCGTGAAGTGGAAGGTGATGCGCAGATGACACGCGAGCCACTTCCGGACTCGGGTGTCTTGTCGGTGGAGACGTTGTCTAGCACTACGTGCGTTCTCCCTCGTGATACGCGCGGGCCACCCGCTTCACGATGGCCAGGAAGTCGTCCCCGCTGTGACTCGTGCGATCGTCGGTCGTGATCTGCCCCCTGCCCACCTCGAGCGCCGCGAACAGGCAGGTCGTGCCGTGACGCTTGTAGTCATGGGTATGGCGTTCCACCTGGCCCGATCGCATGGGTCGCATTGGCTGGGTGCGTCGAGTGCCTGGATCTGGGTCTTCTCGTCGACCCACAGGACGACCGCGCCGTCTGGTGTGTCTAGATACAGTCCCACGACATCGCTATCTGGCCTCGTACGCCGATCGGTCGAGAGCTTCATCGTCTCGGTGCGGTGGGGTCTGAGGCCACGTTCCCGCAAGAGCCGGTGGACGGTGTCTCGGCTCATGCTCATCCTCTTCGCCAACTCCCGCACGCTCCAGTTTCTCAGGCCCTCCGGCGGCGTACCCATTGTCTGCGCCATGACCCTGTCCCGTTCCTCGCGGCCATAGTCGATGGGTGGCCCTATCGCAGTGCATTAGCCTGACCGACCATTCCGGCCTCGGCGTAGCGTCGTCTCCACAGCTTCACGGTCATGACGGGCACGCCCAGCCACGGGCGACATGGTCGATGTCCGCACCCTCGGCGGAGCGCAGCACGATGCGCACGGGTCACGAGCCGCTGCTCGCTGTGGGGGCCCTGGCGATGGCCTGCAGGGCGGCCAGATCGGATCCGTGCACGATCAGTGGCGGCGCGAGTGCATGTGCCATTTAGTGAGATTATACCCTTCTTCCGTCGTCCGCCGCGGAGCAGCACAGAGGATCCCATCAGGAACCGCGGCAGCCGCCGCTTGGCCGGCTGGTCGCCGTCGACATCATCGTCGTCCTCGTCGATCTCGATCGACTCTCCGGCGACGAGGGCTGCAGCGTCGGCCTTGGCCTGCTCGTCTGCGGCCTGGGCCACGGTCTCCGGGGTGACCTGCTCGGCAAAGTGGCAGGCGCTCAGATGCCCGCCTTCGATGTCGCGCAACTCGGGCTCGACGGTCTCGCACTGCTCGGGTCGGCCCAGCTGCTCACGCAGCCAGCAGCGGGTATGGAAGCGACACCCGGGCGGGGGCGCGACCGGGCTGGGTACGTCGCCCTTGAGCACGAGCCGCTTCTTGCGCCGGCGCGGGTCGGGCTCCGGCACGGCGGACAGGAGGGCCACGGTGTAGGGGTGCCTGGGCCGGGCGTAGAGGTCATCCACGTCAGCCAGCTCCACGAGCTTGCCCAGGTACATCACGCCCACGCGATCGCTGATGTGCTGCACCACCGCGAGGTTGTGGGCGATGAAGAGATAGGTCAGGCCGAATTCCTCCTGCAGGTCGCCGAGGAGGTTGAGCACCTGGCTCTGGATGGACACGTCCAGCGCCGAGACGGGCTCGTCGAGCACGATGAAGTCCGGGTTGAGCGCGAGCGCCCGGGCGATGCCGATGCGCTGGCGCTGGCCACCGCTGAACTCGTGCGGGTAGCGCTGGACGTGGCTCTGGTTGAGGCCCACGCGGGAGAGCAGGTTGCGCACCAGCTCCATGCGCTCGGTCTTGTCGCTCATGCCGTGGACGAGCGGTCCTTCACCCACGATCTCGCCCACCGTCATGCGGGGGTTGAGACTGGCATAGGGATCCTGGAAGACCACCTGCATCTGCTTGGGGACTTCCCGGCGCTGCTGCTTGGTCATGGACGCGATGTCGACGCCGTTCAGCTCGACGTGGCCATCGGTAGCTTCGATCAGCTGCAGGATGACCTTGCCCAGCGTGGTCTTGCCGCAGCCGGACTCGCCCACCAGGCCCAGGGTCTCGCCTCTCCGCACGTCGAAGGAGACGCCGTCCACGGCGCGCACATAGGCCACCGTGCGCATGCCCATCAGTCCACCCTTGATGGGGAAGTGCTTGTACAGATCATCGATCCGCACGAGCGTCGCCGCAGCGCCCTTCTGGCCGGAGCCGGCCTGCTCCTTCACCTGCTGGTCGGTCACGAACGGGACTCCTTGGCATCGGTCAGCACCAGGTCTGGCTCGCCCAGAGGCTCGATGGAGATGGATTCGGCAGCTGCCGCGGCGACGTCGGGGGCGGCGTCCGGACCGATCGCCGGCACCGAGCCGTCGGGCTCGAGCCAGCAGCGCGAGATGTGGTCGCCCTCCAGCTGGCGCACGGGCGGGACCGAGTCACAGACGGGCATGGCCAGCGGGCATCGCCGCTTGAATATGCAGCCACTCGGCAGGTTCAGGGGGTTGGGCACGACGCCTCTGATGACCTCCAGGCGGCGCGAGCGCTCGTCGCCGAGCCTGGGGATGGAAGCAAGCAAGCCCTGGGTGTAGGGATGGTGTGGCTGCTCGTAGATGGTGATGGCGTCGGATCGCTCGACGACCTTGCCGCCATACATGACCACGACCTCGTCGGCCATCTCGGCCACCACGCCAAGGTCATGCGTGATGAGCATGATGGCCATCTCGTTCTGCTCACGAAGGTCCTTCATGAGCTCCAGGATCTGGGCCTGGATGGTCACGTCCAGCGCGGTCGTGGGCTCGTCTGCGATCAGCAGCTGGGGCTCGGTCGAGAGGGCCATGGCGATCATCACCCGCTGACGCATGCCGCCGGAGAGCTCATGCGGGTATTGCCTGGCCCTCCGCTTGGGCTCCGGGATGCCGACCTTGGCCAGCATCTCGACGGCGCGCGCACGAGCCTTGCCGCGGCTGAGGCCCATGTGCAGGGTCAGCGCCTCCACGATCTGGTCGCCGCAGGTGAAGACCGGATTGAGCGAGGTCATGGGCTCCTGGAAGATCATGGAGATACGGTCGCCGCGTGTGCGCTCCATGTCCTTCTCTGAGAGCGCGAGCAGGTCGGTGTCGCCGAGCATCACGCGGCCGGCCACGATCTGGCCGGGTCGCTCGATGAGACGCATGACGGACATGGCCGTGACGCTCTTGCCACAGCCGGACTCGCCGACCACGCCCAGGGTCTGGCCGCGCTTGATCTCGAAGCTGACCCCGTCTACCGCCTTGACGGTGCCGTCGAGCGTCCCGAAATAGGTGCGCAGGCCGGAGATCTCCAGGACGTTCTCATTGGCCCCGGCACGCTCCGTGACGCCGGGCGCTGCCGTCTGCACCTGGTTCGCCATCAGGCTTCGATCTTCTGGCGCGGGTCGAGCGCGTCCCGCAGGCCATCACCGAGGAAGCTCGCGGCGAGGACCATGAGGATGAGGATCACGCCGGGCCAGACGACCATGAGCGGGGCCCGGATGAAGTAGTCCTGGGCGTTGGTGAGCATGTTGCCGAGGCTCGCCTCCGGCCGGCTGATCCCGAAGCCGAGGAAGGAGAGCGCCGCTTCCACCACGACCGCATCGGCCACGCCCAGCGCCGCGGCCACGATGAGCGGGCTCATGGCCGGCGGCAGCATGTGCCGCCCGACGATGCGGCGGTGCCCCGCGCCGAGCGCCCGGGCCGCCTGCACGAAGTCCAATTCGCGCAGCGTCAGGAACTCGCCGCGGATGAGCCTCGCAGCCAGGGTCCAGCCGGTGAGGCCGATGGCGAAGATGACCACCCACACGTTGCCCTGCCCGAAGAAGCCCACGATCATCAGGATGATGAAGAGGATGGGCAGGGTGAGCACGATGTCCACGAAACGCATGAGGGCGTTGTCGACCTTGCCCCCGACGTAGCCGGCGATGGAGCCGACGAGGCTGCCGATGCCGATGATGATGAGCACCGCCGCGAAACCGATGACCAGCGACGTCTGGGTGGCCTTGGCCAGGCGCACGAAGACGTTCTGCCCGATCTCGTCATAGCCCAACGGTGCCGCCGGGAACTCCGGCGGGGCCCAGATCTTCTGCAGGCTGGCGTCCTTGTAGTCATCCCCGGTGAGCAGCGGGACGATCGTGCCGTAGGCGATGAGCACGGCCAGCACGATCAGGGAGATGACGGCCAGACGATGACGCATGAAGCGCTGCCGGACCAGCTGCCAATAGGTGCGGACAGGGGTGTTGTCGATCTCCTCGAACTCGTTCGACCCTACCGCGTCAGCTCGCGTGGTCACGGCCGGGTTCGCGCTGTGCTGGGGTCTTGCCGTAGCGATGACGCAGCTCCTAGTACTTGATCCGCGGGTCGACGAAGCCGTAGAGCAGGTCGGCGAGCAGGTTGCCGAAGATGACCGCCGCGCCACTGAGCATGGCCACGGCCATGATGACCGGGTAGTCCTTGGCGCCGACCGCGTCGATGAACAGCGAGCCCAGGCCCGGCCAGCTGAAGATGGTCTCGGTGATGGCCGCACCGGCGATGAGCGTGGGGATGGACAGGCCCAGCAGCGTCACGACCGGGATGAGTGCGTTGCGCAAGGCGTGCTTGTAGATGACGGTCCGCCGGGGCAGGCCTTTCGCCTTGGCCGTCCGCACGTAGTCCTGGTGCAGCACCTCGAGCATGGCCGAGCGCGTGTAGCGGCTCCAGGCGGCGATGCTCAAGATGGCCAGCGAGGTCACCGGCAGGACCAGGTGCATGCCGATATCGATGGGGTCGCCGCGGCTGCCCAGGCTCTCCATGCCGAAGGTCGGGAAGCCAAACTGACCGCCGGTCCATTGGCTCAGCAACACGCCGCCGACCCAGAGCACGTAGGTGCCCAGCAGGAAGGACGGCAGGGCGTACCCGAAGGTCGCAGCGGTGGTGATGATCTTGTCGGTCCAGCTGTACTGGCGCACAGCCGCGATGATGCCGATGGGGATGGCCAGGACGATGGTGACGATCAGCGCCGTACCCATGAGCAGGATCGTCGGTGGCAGGCGCATGAAGATCTTGTCCATCACGGTGCGCCCGTCGATGAAGCTGTAGCCCCAGGCGGGCCAGTTCAGGGTCCATTCGAGCGGATTGACGCTGTTGTTGAAGTCGATGACGTGGAAGAACGTGGTGGCCCAGGCCAGGTACTGCTCCGGCAATGGCTTGTCCAGGCCGTACGATCGGATGAGCGCCTCGATCTGCTCCGGCGGCACGCGCGGCGTGCGGAAGCGATCGGTGGGGTCACCCGGCGAGGCGTAGACGATGAGGAACACGATCATCGACACGCCGATCAGGATGGGGATCGCCTGGATCACGCGGCGCAGCATGTACGGGCCCATCTAGCGGGCGTCCGCGTGGTTGGGGGGAGCAGCGTTCATCAGCGACACAGGGATCCGTAGCATGAGGTCGAAGGGAGGGGGCCGCCCTCGGTGCTGACACCGGGGCGGCCCCCCCAGCACGTGGCCGAAGCCACGTTCAGGGCGCGGATGCGCGGGCTACTCCTTGGTGGTCGTGGCGGTCGTCGCCTTGGTCACGTCGGAGAGATCCCAGAACCACGTGGGGGTGCTCATGACCGTGGAGTCCCAGTCCGCTGTGTTACCGGTAACGGTGGCGGTCAGGCCCTCACGAGCCTCATCGGACCAGGCCCACAGAGCCGGCAGCTCCTCGGCCATGATCGACTCGAACTCCTGGTAGATCTCGGCACGCTTGGCCTGATCCAGCTCCTTCAGACCGTCCTCGATGAGCTGGTCGGCACGCTCGTTGCTGAAGCCGATGTAGTTGTAGGCGTCCGGTAGGTCCTCGGTCACGATGTTGTTGCTGTGATAGAGGCTGTACGGATCGGGATCGTAGCTGGTGCTCCAGCCGCCGAAATAGGCATCCCACTGCTCGGTCTGACCGGCCATGATGAGCGGCCACTCGAGGCCCGGCAGCAGGACGGTGCCGAAGTCGGCTTCCTCAAGGGTCAGGTTGAAGCCGCAGTCCTGGGCCTGGTCGGCGAGGAGCTGCATGAACTTGGTGCGATCCGGCTTGCCGGCGCGCAGGAGGATGTGGGTCTCGAGGCGCTTGCCGTCAGCGTTGACGCGCACACCGTCATCACCCATGGTCCAGCCAGCCTCGTCGAGGATCTGGTTGGCCTTCTCGACGTCGTAGGGGTACTTGGGAACGTCAGGGTTGTAGGCCCAGCTCGCCGGCGGGATGTCGGCGTAGATCGGCACACCCTGGCCGTCAGTGGCGGCCTCGACGGTGGCGTCCTTGTCGATGCAGTAGGCCAACGCCTGGCGCACGGGCTTGTCGGCGAAGAGGCGGCCTTCGCGCAGGTTGAACTGCAGGTCGAAGTAGCCGAAGTCCGGATACTCGGCGAACTTGACCGCCGGGTCGTCCTTCAGCTGCTCGTAGCCGTCAGCGGTCAGGCTGTACTTCCAGTCGATGTCACCACCGGCCAGCGCCGCGGAAGCCGCCACGTCGTCCTTGATGATGGGCATGTACAGCGTGTCGAACGAGCTGGCGCCCCAGTGGTAGGTGGGGTTCTTGGCCGCGGTGATGTCCTGGCCGGGGCGGAACTCGGTCACATAGAAGGGACCGGTGCCGACCGGCATGCGGGCCGTGTCGATGAGCTTGTAGGCCGCGGCGATCTGGTCGAGCTCGCTCGAGTTGAGGATGGTGCTCAGCTCGTCGAGGCTGGTCATCAGCGCGGTCGCGTAGCTGGCCTCGTCAAGGGAGCCGTCCTCGCCCTGGTAGAGGGTCTGGTCGGGCAGCGGGAAGTCCGCGGAGCTCAGCAGGGCCTCGGCGTCGGCCACGAAGTTCTGGGCCTCCGTGCCAGCCTCGATGAGACCATCGACGTCAGCCGCGGTGACCGCGCCCAGGTTCTCCTGGAACTTGGCGAAGGCATCCTCGACCGCGCTCTTGCTGTCGATGTAGAGACCCGGCAGCGAGACGGTGCTGAAGGGCGCGTACTTGTCGGCCAGGGTGAACTGGACGGTGAAGTCGTCGAGCGCCTGCACGTCCTGCAGGACCTTCTGCTCCTCGCCACCCTCGGGGGTGACCGTCACGAAGGCCAGGCAGCTGTCGGGGTTGAACTTGCAGTTGTCGCTGTTGGCGAGCTCGTAGGTGAAGACCACGTCGTCCGCGGTCAGCTGCTCACCGGTGGGCTGGAAGTAGACGTCGTCACGGAGCTTGACGGTCCAGGTCAGTCCATCCTCGCTGATCTCGGCGAGATCGGCGGCGATGTCAGGCTGGGGGGTCAGGCTCTCGTCGAGCACATAGAGGCCGTTGTACAGCCACTGGATGGCCTCAGCGGTGGGGACGTCGTCGGCGCCGTTGTTCAGCGCGCTGATCTCGCCGTCGAGGGCGTAGACGAGCGACGTCTCATCCTGGGCCGCAACGGGGGCCGCCGACAGCGCGGCGACCGCGAGGGCGGCCGCTGCACCGAAGGCGAGGCCGGTGCGAGTCCGATGACTCATCAGAGAGATTCCTCCTCTGCGATACGTCCTCGCCGTCTGACGAGGATCGCGGGGCTCGACTGCGACCGTATCCATCTGTGCACGCAGGCGCACGTCTCCCGTGGGGGTCGCAGATTGCCTTGATTGTATCGACGGTTCAGGAATGGGTCCACCTCGGTTTCGCGCCCTGCCCATGCCCACATCAGCCGCGCCGCCTAGCCGCCCTCGTTCGTCGCGAGGGACCACGAGGCGATGTCCCAGTCGTAGCGTGAGCGCGAGGGGTCGATGGGGCCGTCGGTGTCGCGCAGCCGGTCGGAGACCGCGCTGATCTCCGAGTCGTACCACAGGGGCCAGTACGGGATCAGCGTCTGCAGCTCGTCCTCCACCGCCGCGTAGGCCGCGATGCGCTCGTCGATGTCGAGCGTGGAGCGAGCCGCCGCCACGTGGTGGTCGACCAGCTCGGAGGTGAAGCCGCTGGGGTTCTCGTCCGCCTGGTTCTGCTCGGTCGTGATGCGCGACGACTCGAAGGCGCGCACGGCCGAATTGGGGTCGGGGCCGAGCCAGCGTGACCACATGATGGTGTCGAAGTCGTTGGGCCAGGTCAGCTGCGTGAGCATGGCGTCACCGGTCAGGTCGAGCTCCTCCACGATGAGCTCGATGCCGCACTCCTTGAGCTGCTCGACCGCCTGGTTGGCGAAGGTGAAGAGATCGACGCTGGTCGGCCGAACGGCGATGGTGCTCGAGAGCCGCGTCCCGTCATCGCGCATGCGGATGCCGTCGGTGGCCATGTGCCAGCCGGCGTCCTCCAGCCAGGCGTTGGCGGCCTCGACGTCGCGCGAGCGGACGGGCACATCGGGCTTGGCCCAGGAGGTGGCGGTGTAGGGCGTGGTGGCGAGGTGTCGCTCGGGATCGAGGGCCGTGGCCAGGGCTTTCTGATCGATGCACTCGGCGAACGCGCGGCGGGTCCGGACGTCGAAGTAGACGCGGTCGGGCCGCACGTTGAAGAGCACCCCGTACTGGCGGTCCTCCGCGTGCGAGGCCGCCCGGAAGCCGGGGGACTGGTCGATGATCTCGACCTGCTCGGGCGTGGCATCGAGGATCCAGTCGGCCTCGCCGGAGAGCAGCTTGGTCGTGGCCGCGGAGGCGTCGGGCTCGATGCGTACCTCGATCTTGGCGATGCCCGGCGTGCGCCGCGTGTGGTTCTTGTTGGCCACCAGGTAGAAGGTGCCGTCCTCGCCGATGCGGTCGAGGCGATAGGGTCCGCCCCCGAAGGGCTCGCCCGTGGCGTCGAGCAGCCCCAGCGCAGCAGAGGTCTTGTCCACGTCCTCGCTGTCGAAGACCTGCGCCAGCGCCTCCAGCCGCTTGAGCAGGTCGCCGAGGTAGGCGTCCTCGTCGAACAGGCCGGAGGCGTCGACGTACGGCGCTTCCGAGGGCAGGGCGATGCGGGCGCGCTTGAAGATCCCCTCCAGCACGCCCCGATGGTCGCGCAGCTGGCAGCCGACGGGCGGCTCATCCGAGAAGCAGTCGTCACGCCACATCTGGTCGGTGATGCGGCTGATGACGCGGTCAGGGCGGTTCTCGTTGAGCCGGTCGGCCGCGTCGATGAGGTCGCGGGTGGCGGCCTCCACGTCCTGCTTGGAGAGGATGGGCAGGCGGCCCAGGACCTCGGCCACGAACGGGGCGTAGGGCTCGGTGAGGGTGATGGTCACGGTGCGCTCGTCACGCGTCACGCTGTCCATGTAGGTGCGCACCGTACGGCAGAGGGTGTGGCCGAGGGGGCAGGAGTAGGAGGCCGCCATCTCCAGGGTATAGACGACGTCGTCTGCCTTCAGCTTGTCCCCGCTGTGGAAGCGGGCATCGGCCCTGATGGGGATCTCCAGCACCGTGCCGCCCTTCGCGATCTTGGGCAGGTCCCTGGCCAGCTCCGGCACCGGTCGCATCTTGTCGTCCAGGCGGTAGAGCGGATCGTAGAGGAGGTCCACCAGCAGCTCCTCGGTGGGATTGAGCGTGTCCGACGGCAGCAGGCGCGCCGGATGGTCGCTGGCCAGCACCACCAGCGTGTCGTCGTCGGCCTTGCGCGGCTCGACCGTCGGCGTCGGCACCGGGGTGACGGGGGCCATGGCCGACTCGGTCGGCTGCAGCGTGGGGGACGGCGTCGGTGCGGCGTCTTCGAGACAGGCGCTGACGAGGAAGGTCGCCGCGGCCGCGAGGAGGGGCAATCGCCAGCGCAGGCCCGCTCGGCTCATCGATCCCCTGCCCCGGCCAGCGCCGTCCAGCGCAGGTCGGGCTTGCGCGCGGCAGCCGTCTCGTCGAGCCGGCGGACCGGGGCACGGTGCGGCGCGCTCGTGAGCAGGCCGGGATCCTCGTGCGCCTCGCGGGCCACCGCGATGAGGGCATCGGCGAAGGCGTCCAGCGTCTCGAGCGGCTCTGTCTCGGTGGGCTCGATCAGCAGGCACTCATCGACGATGAGAGGGAAGTAGATGGTCGGTGGGTGGAAGCCGTGGTCGATGAGCCGCTTGGCGATGTCGTAGGTGCGCACACCCGTCTCGCGCTTGACGTTGGCGGCGCTGGCCACGAACTCGTGCTTGCAGGGCCCGGCCACGGGCAGGTCGTAGGCTTCGCCCACGCGCGCGCGCAGGTAGTTGGCCGCGAGCACCGCATCCTCGCTCACTTGCCGCAGGCCGCTGGCGCCATGCGCCCGGATATAGGCGAAGGCGCGCACGAGGACCCCGCTGCTGCCCCAGTAGGCTCGCACGCGACCGATGCTCTGGGGCCGTTCACCGGGGCGCTCCAGGCGATAGCTGCCGTCGTCGTCCCGGACCACCAGGGGTGCCGGCAGGTAGGGCCGCAGGTGCTCGGCGACCGCGATGGGGCCGGCACCGGGACCACCGCCGCCGTGGGGCGTGGAGAAGGTCTTGTGCAGGTTGAAGTGCATCACGTCGAAGCCGGCCTGCCCGGGCCGGAAGTGGCCCAGCACCGCATTCATGTTGGCGCCGTCCATGTAGGCCAGCGCACCTGCCCCGTGGACCGCCTCGAGCAGCTCGGTCACGTGGTGCTCGAAGAGCCCGAGGGTGGAGGGATTGGTGAGCATGACCGCCGCCGTGCGCGGGCCCAGTGCCTCGCGCAGGGCATCGATGTCGACGAGTCCGTCCGGGGTCGAGCGGATGGTCACCGTGCGGAACCCGGCCATGGAGGCGGTCGCCGGGTTGGTGCCGTGGGAGGAATCGGGGACCAGGACCTCGTCGCGCTCGTGGTCGCCGCGAGCCTGGTGATAGGCCCGGATGACGAGGATGCCACTGAGCTCGCCGTGGGCACCGGCCGCGGGCTGCAGCGACACGGCCGGGAACCCGCCGATCTCGCCCAGCTGCTGCTGCAGCCGCCAGGCCAGCTCCAGGCTGCCCTGTGCCAGCCCATCCGGCACCAGCGGGTGGAGACCGGCAAAGCCGGGCAGGCGGGCGGCCCACTCGTTGACCTTGGGGTTGTACTTCATGGTGCAGGAGCCCAGCGGGTACATGCCGCCATCGACCGAGTAGTTGAGATGGGACAGACGCACGAAGTGATGGATGACGGTGGGCTCGTCGGTCTCGGGCAGGGCGGGTGGCGCCGCCCGCAGCTGTCCGGCGGGGATGCCGGCGAGGGCATCGGCGGGCGGACGCGGGACCTTGAAGGAAGACCGACCGGGCGTGTGCAGCTCCGACAGCAGCGGCTGCAGCTCCGGTCCCACGGCCGAGCGCTCCGGGGGGCGTGGCTGGGGAGGCGCGCTGACCTCACTCATGCGCCGACGCCTGCGAGCGCCGCGGCCAGGCGCTCGATGTCCTCGTCGCTGGTTAGCTCGGTGGTGGCCAGCAGCAGCGCGTCGGCGAGCTCGGGATCGTCGGGATACCAGTGCGCCAGCGGCAGGCCCGCGAGGATGCCCGCGTCGAGCAGACGGGCATGGACGGCGGCCGCGTCCGGCACCCGCACTGCGAACTCGTTGAGATAGGGCGCCGTATGGACGCGCTCCACCCCGATGGCGGCCAGGGCTGCTTCGGTCCGTCGTGCCGCAGCCGCACCGGCCGCGGCCACATCGGCCAGCCCGCCCGGGCCCACCGTCGCGAGGTAGGCGGTCGCCGCCAGCGCGCAGAGTGCCTGGTTGGTACAGATGTTGGAGGCGGCCTTGTCGCGGCGGATGTCCTGCTCACGTGCGCGCAGGGTCATGACGAACGCGCGGCGGCCCTCGATATCGGTGGTGCGCCCGACGAGTCGGCCCGGGATCTGGCGGATCAGCTCCCCGCGGCAGGCGAGCAGGCCGAGATAGGGACCGCCGTAGGCCGGGGCGAGGCCCAGCGGCTGGCCCTCACCTGCGGCGATGTCCGCGCCATACGCTCCGGGCGGCGCCAGCACCGCCAGCGAGACCGGCTCCACCAGGGCCACGAAGAGGGCGCCCGCAGCGTGCGCGAGCGCGGCCGCCTCGGCCATGGGCTCGAGCAGCCCGAAGACGTTGGGCTGGCCCATGAGCACGCCCGCGACCGGGTCAGCCGTGTCCGCGAGGGCCGCCTCCAGGGCCGCCAGGTCGGTGGTGCCGTCGGGGCTCGTGGGCAGCTCCTCCAGTCGCCGCGTGCCGGGCCCGAAATAGGTGCGCGTGGTCTCCCGGTAGTGCTGGTGCAGGGCACGACTCACGAGCACCCGCTCTCGGTGCGTGGCGCGCACGGTCATGAGCGCGGCCTCCGCGGTCGCGCTGGCCCCGTCGTAGTGGGACGCCGACACCACCGGCAGCCCGATCAGCTCGCTGATGAGCGACTGGAACTCGTAGATCGTCTGCAGCGTGCCCTGGCTGATCTCGGGCTGATAGGGCGTGTAGGCGGTGTAGAACTCGCCGCGCGAGAGGACCGCGTCCACCGCGGCCGGGATGTAGTGACCGTACACGCCAGCCCCGAGGAAGGAGACGAGATCGGTCCGATTGCGTCCCGCGAGCGCCTCCAGCTCACGGGCGAGCTCCAGCTCCGAGCGTGGACCCGGCAGGTCCAGGCCGCTGGCGCGGACGGCCGCGGGGATATCGTCGAAGAGGGTCTCGACCAATTCGATGCCGAGGGCCGCGAGCATGCGGCCCCGGCTCTGGGGTGTGTGCGGACCGTAGACCACCTCAGTCGCCGATGGTCGCCCGGTAGGCCTCGGCGTCGAGCAGCCCCTCGCTCGCAGCCGCGTCGTCCAGCTTGAGCCGGATCATCCAGCCGCCGTCGTAGGGCTCCGAGTTGACCAGCTCGGGCGCCTCGGCGAGGTCCTCGTTGACCGCCACGACCTCACCCGCCGCCGGCACATGGAGGTCGCTCGCGGTCTTGACCGACTCGATGACCCCGAAGGTCTCGTTGGCGGCGAGGTGACGACCGACGTCCGGAAGCTCCACGAAGACGACATCGCCGAGCTCGTCGGCGGCATAGGCCGTGATGCCCACGACGGCCTCGCCACCCTCGGTGCGCAGCCACTCGTGATCCTCGGAGTAGCGCAGCGACTCGGGTACGTTCACGACAGGTCCTCCAGCGTGCGGCTCTGGGCCCGAGACTCCCCCGCGGGCCGGCGGGCCGGGCTCAGCGGCCCGGTCGGTGATAGAACGGCAGTGACACCACCTCCGCGGGCACGGCCGCACCACGGATGATGACCTCGAGCATGGTACCTGCGGACGCGTGAATCGGCGGGATGTAGGCCATGGCCACCGCCTCGCCCAGCGTGGGCGACTGGCTGCCGCTGGTGACCACCCCGATGGGCGACGTGCTGCCGGGCAGGCGTACCTCGTAGCCCTCGCGGGCGATGCCCCGGCCGCGCAGGACCAGCCCCACCAGGCGCTTGCGCGGCTCGGACGCCTCGAGGGCGTCGCGTCCGACGAAGGCGTGGTCGAGCTGGACGGCCCAGCCCAGACCGGCCTCCAGCGGGGTCGTGGAGCGGTCGAGCTCGTGGCCATAGAGCGGCATGCCCGCCTCCAAACGGAGGGTGTCGCGAGCGCCCAGGCCACACGGCCGCAGCCCCGCCTCGACCCCGGCCTCGGTCAGGGCCGCCCACACGGCGGGTCCCTCGGCCCAGGCCACGAAGAGCTCGAAACCATCCTCGCCGGTGTAGCCGGTGCGGGCCATCAGCGCGGGCACGCCGGCCACCGCCCCCTCGGCCGCGGCGTAGCGGTGGATAGCCTCGGGATCGAGGTCGCTCACCACGGCCAGGATCGCGGCCGCTCGGGGGCCCTGGATCGCCACCAGCGAGGTGGAGGTCGTCTCGTCACGAAGGGTGGCGTCGTGCTGGCCCAGGCGTGCCCGCAGCTCGGCGGCCACGATCTCGCGATTGGCGGCGTTGGGCACCACCAGGAAGGTCGAAGCGCCCAGGCGGTAGACGATGAGATCGTCGATGACGCCGCCGTCGGGCTGGCACAGCAACGAGTAGCCGGCGCGGCCGATGGCCAGGCGGCCGGGATCATTGACCAGGGCCGCGGCCAGGGCGGCGGCGGCGCCCGAGCCTTCCACGCGCAGCTCGCCCATGTGCGAGAGGTCGAAGAGCCCGGCGGCGGTACGCACGGCCTGGTGTTCCTCGAGGATGGAGCCGTAGCGCACGGGCATCTCCCAGCCCCCGAACTCGGTGAAGCGCGCGCCCACAGCGACGTGCGTGTCGTAGAGCGCGGTGCGCAACGTACCCACGGCTCAGGCCAGTCCCGCCACGGGCAGGGCCCGGGTCACGATGTCGCGCTCGCTGCGGAAGCGCATCACGGCCTCGGCCTCACCCAGCGCGAACCAGCGCACCTCGTCGAACTCGTGATCGTGATCGGCAAGATCCCCACCCACGGCTTCCATGAGGTAGTAGTGGACGGTCTTGTGGATGCGCCGGCCATCACGCACGAAGCGATAGTGGACGTCACCTACGGTGTCCACGATGCGCACGCGCAGGCCGGTCTCCTCGTGGACCTCGCGGAGCGCGGTCTGAGCCGGCGTCTCGTCACCATGCGGCGTGCCCTTGGGCAGCGCCCAGGTCGCGGAACGCGGGTGCTGCCGGCGCAAGCCCAGGACCAGCTCCGGTCCGTGGTCGCCGTGGCGCAGGACCACGCCGCCGGCCGAGAACGCCCGCTCCAGCGGCAGCGACGGATCGGTTCCAGGGCGGCCCACCTCAGTGCGGGCCGGGCACCGCGCGGAACGAGCGCGGGCCGCGAAGCGCCCGGCGCGAGGTCGACCAGTGGATGGGCGCGTGCACGATGGCCGGCCCCGGCGCACGGCGCACGGCGCGGGCGGTGGACAGGCTGCGCGCCGAGCGACGCACCGCGTTGAGTGGTTCGCACTCGTTGGCCACGCGCGCTGCGGGCGGTGGCTGGGGTACCCGGCGGGAGTGGCCCCTGGCGAGCAGGCTGGTGGGGCGGCCGCTGCCCGCGGGTGACACGAATCGCGTCCCTCGATGTGTGACCCGGCTGGAGCCGACGCCTCGCTGCATGTGTCGATGGTAGCGCCTATCCGACTTCCTATCGGGCTTCCAGCAGCGCCCGCAGGGGGGCCGCCTGCTCCTCGTCGATAGCGCCCCTCGCCAGGGCCAGCTGGAGCTCCCGGAGGGCGGTGGCGCGGTACATCCCGAGCGCATCCGGCGCCAGACGCGACATGGCTGCGAGGTGGTTGCGGACCGTGCCCACGTCACCACGCACGTAGGGCCCCGTGAGCGCCTCCGCGATGCCCAGCGCCTGGGCGTTGTCCAAAGCCTGCCGGATGAGAGGCACGTAGATGGCCAGCGCCCCCGCCTCGTCCAGGCCTGCTCCACGGGCGACCTCCGCGACACCGTCGAGCAGACCGATGACCCCGCCGCCGGCGAGGACCGCGGCCGCGTGATAAGCGGTCTTGCCGGTGGGCGGGAGGCGCACCGGCTGGGCCCCGATGTCGGACGCCAGCTGGCCCAACAGGGCCATCAGTTCCTCGTCGCCTTCGAGCGCGATCGTGGCGCCGCGCAGCGCCCGCACCGCGGCGGCCTGGTCGGCGAACGCGACCATGGGATGGAAGGAGCCCAGCTGCGTGCCGGCGGCACGGGCGCTTTCCAGGACCGAGGCGTCGAGCGCTCCGGAGGTGTGGACGGCGGCCTGCCCGGCGTAGAGGCGCAGCTCGGCGGCGACGTCCGCGATGGCATCGTCGGGCACCGTCACGAAGACCAGGTCGACTGCGTCCGCGATGGCCGCCACCGAGGGCACGGCGAGCGCCCCCGGCACCAGCTCTTCGAAACGGGCGCTCCGTGCAGCCTCGCGCGAGGCCACCGCTGTCACGGGCCAACCGGCGTCGCGGAAGGCGGCCCCCAGGGCGCAGCCGACACGACCGGCGCCCACGAAACCGATACGGGGATGGCCGCTGGGGTCCTCTGGCGGGTGGGGGTGACGGTGACCGGGCGCGCCATGCTCTTCATTCACGACTACAGCCTATCGAGCGGGAGGGCGGTCGTATACTTGGAAGCGCCAGATACCGACCCGAGGCGGGCACTCCCGTCAGGAGCCGACGACACGCGCGCCCGCCGCGCCCTAATCGGAGACCGCCTCATGGCATCCACACCCAGCTCCCCTGCCGCCGACGCACGCGACGTCCTGTCGGTCGATGGCCGCGAGCTCACCATCTACCGTCTCGACGCGGTCAGCGACCGGCTCGCCCAGTTGCCCTTCACCGTCAAGGTCCTGCTGGAGAACGTGCTGCGTAACAGCGCGGCCGGCACCGCCACGCCGGGGGATGTGGCGGCCCTCGCCGCGTGGCGGCCCGCCAGCGGCAATGACGTCGAGATCCCCTTCAGGCCCGGGCGGGTCCTGCTGCAGGACTTCACCGGCGTGCCCGCGGTCGTCGACTTCGCGGCCATGCGCGATGCCATGGACGAGCTCGGTGGCGACCCGGCCCTCGTCAATCCCCTCGTGCCCGCCAGCCTGGTCATCGACCACAGCGTGCAGATCGACCGCTTCGGCTCGTCCGAGGCCTACGCCTACAACGTGGCCCGCGAGTACGAGCGCAACGGCGAGCGATACCAGCTGCTGCGCTGGGCCCAGACGGCCCTGCGCGGCTTCCGCGTGGTCCCTCCGGGCACGGGCATCGTGCACCAGGTGAACCTGGAGTTCCTGGGTGAGGTGGTGAGCACCCGCGAAGACGACGAGGGTGCGACCGTGGCCTTCCCTGACACGCTCGTGGGCACCGACTCGCACACGACCATGATCAGCGGCCTGGGCATCCTCGGCTACGGCGTGGGCGGCATCGAGGCCGAGGCCGTCCTGCTGGGCCAGCCGCTCTACCAGCCGCTGCCCAAGGTCGTCGGCGTGCGCCTGCATGGAGCCCTGCCCAAGGGCAGCACGGCCACCGACCTCGTGCTCGTCATCAGCCAGCTGCTGCGAGCGCACGGCGTGGTCGGCAAGTTCGTGGAGTACTACGGCGACGGCCTCGCCTCACTGGGCCTGGCCGACCGGGCCACGCTGGCCAACATGGCCCCCGAGTACGGCGCCACCACCGGCATCTTCCCCATCGATGAGGAGACGCTGGCCTACCTGCGCCTGACCGGACGCGAGGAGCGCGTGCCCCTCGTCGAGGCCTACGCCCGGACGCAGGGCCTCTGGCGCGAGCCGGGGGCGGCCCCCGAGTTCGACGAGCACCTCGAGCTCGACCTGGCCACGGTCGCGCCCAGCGTGGCCGGCCCGCGACGCCCACAGGACCGGATCGTGCTGTCCGACCTGCGCGGGTCGTTCGAGTCGGACTTCCCGGCCCCGGGCGGGAACGGCTCGGGCTACCCGCAGGTCTCGGTGTCGGCCCGCGGCGAGACCGCGCAGATCGGCACCGGCTCGGTGGCCATCGCCGCCATCACCAGCTGCACCAACACCTCCAATCCCAGCGTCATGGTCGGGGCCGGGCTGCTCGCGCGAAACGCCGTCGCGAAGGGCCTGACGGTCCAGCCCACGGTCAAGACCAGCCTGGCCCCGGGCTCGCGCGCGGTCACGGAGTATCTGCGCGGGGCGGACCTGCTGCCCTCACTGGAGGCCCTCGGCTTCGACGTCGTGGGCTACGGCTGCACCACCTGTATCGGCAACAGCGGCCCGCTCGACGAGGCCGTCGGCACCGCCATCGAGGAGCACGACCTGGTCGTGGCTGCCGTGCTCAGCGGCAACCGCAACTTCGAGGGTCGCATCCATCCCCTGGTCAAGGCCAGCTACCTGGCTTCGCCGCCGCTGGTGGTGGCCTTCGCCCTCGCGGGCACGGTGGACATCGATCTCGAGTCCGAGCCACTGGGCAACGGCCGCGACGGCCAGCCCGTGTACCTCGCCGACATCTGGCCGAGCGCGGACGAGGTCAAGGCCACCATCGGGGAGGCGGTCACGCCCGAGCTCTTCCGGGCCACCTATGCCAGCGTCTTCGAAGGCGACGATCGCTGGCGGGCATTGCCGGTGCCGGAAGGCGAGCGCTACGCCTGGGACCCCGATTCCGACTACATCGCGGCGCCCCCGTTCTTCACGGGCCTGACGCCGGAGCCGGCGCCCATCGCGGGCATCAGCGGCGCGCGCGTGCTGGCGCTGCTCGGCGACTCGGTCACCACCGACCACATCTCGCCGGCCGGCGTGATCCCGGCCTGGAGCCCGGCCGGACAGTGGTTGCAGGAGCACGGGGTCACGCCGGCCCAGTTCAACTCCTATGGGGCCCGCCGCGGACACCACGAGGTGATGATGCGCGGCACCTTCGGCAACATCCGGCTCAAGAACCAGCTGGCCGAGCAGGAGGGCCCGTACACCACCTTCCAGCCCGGCGGCGAGCCCATGTTCATCTACGACGCGGCCATGCGCTACGCCGACGAGGGTGTGCCACTGCTGGTCATCGCCGGCAAGGAGTACGGCTCGGGCTCGTCGCGCGACTGGGCCGCCAAGGGCACGCGGCTGCTGGGTGTGCGTGCGGTGCTGGCCGAATTGTTCGAGCGCATCCATCGCTCCAACCTGGTCGGCATGGGCGTGCTGCCGCTGCAGTTCCGCCCTGGCCAGAGCGCGGCCTCGCTCGGCCTCAGCGGCCGCGAATTGTACGAGATCATGGGGCTCGACGACGACATCACGCCGCGCTCGACGGTGACGGTCGTGGCCCGTGCCGACGATCGTGAGGTGAGCTTCGAGGCCGACGTGCGCCTCGACGGCGGCATCGAGGTCGACTACTACCGCAATGGCGGCATCCTGCCCACGGTCCTGCGACGGCTGGCGGCGGGTGATCGCTAGCGGGCAGGCGCCGGCCGACAGTCGCTAGCTCTCGGCGATCGCGTAGACCGTGCCCGAATTGGTGAGCAGGTAGAGCTCACCCGCGTCGTCCTCGCCCAAGCCGAGGACGTGGCCGGACGCCGCCGGCACCCGCCCGGCCTCGGCCGGTGTGACGCGGCCTTCCTGCAGGCTCGCGGCCGACACCGACCACAGCGCGCCACAGCGGTCGGCGAAGACGTAGGTGCCGAGCGGCAGACTCCCCGCCGTGCCGCGATAGGCATAGCCGCCGACCACGCCACACGCGCCGTCGGTGCCGCCGATGGGATAGGTCACCGCCGGTGTGATGTAGGCGGCTGGGTCGCAGGCGCCACCTGGCCGGCAATCGTCGCCGTCCATCTCCGGCCAGCCGAACGAGGCGGCGTGGGTGCCGGGGGTGAGCACGTCGATCTCCTGCTCGCCGGATCCGGCATCGCCGACGTACACGCTACCCGTCTCGCGATCGATGCTCATGTGGGCCGGCTCGCGCAGCCCGATCGCGTGCAGCTCGCCGCGTGCACCCGACTGCCCGGCGAAGCCGTTGTCGCCGGGGATGGCGTAGGGCATCCCGTGATCGACGTCGATACGCAAGATCGCGCCGGCGAGGGCCGCGGGATCCGGCGCCGCGGCCGCGGGCTCTGCTTCAGCCCCACCGACGCCGATGAGCAACATGCCCGACGCATCGAAGGCCAGGCTGGCGGCGCGGGGCGAGCTGTCGGTGCGGGGGATGACGAGGATGGGTCGCTCGGACCGGTCATCGACCGAACCGTCCACGGCGCGGAACTCGCTGATCGAGATGGCCTGGTCCTCGGCCCGGATGTAGGAGACGTAAAGCCGCCCGTCGTGTGCGAAGTCAGGGTGGAACACGAGCCCCAGCAAGCCCGTGCCTGAGGCGAGGTCGTCGTGGATGTCGAGGAATGGCTTCGTGCCGGCCGTGCCGTCGGAGGCCAGCGCCAGCACGATCCCGTCAGCCTGGCCCACGTAGCGGCCCCCGGCTCCATCACCGGTGAGCACGACCGGCTGGTCGAGCCCCTCGGTCACGGCAGTGAGCCCCAGGGCCGATGGAGTGGATGGGCTCCCGCTGTCGCTGCCCATCTGGCTCAGCAACAGGATCGCGATGCCGATGAGGCCGGCGATGATGATGATCACGTTGAGCACCACACCCGAGCGGACGTAGCGCCGCGGCTGCGCACTCATGCGTCCGTCGCGGGCGTCGCGCTCGCGGGCGCTGGCGAGGATGCCGGAGCCTCCCGCACCGTCAGCTCGACGAGCACCTCGTCGAAGCCATCGCTCAGCGACAATGTCGGGCCCTCGCGCTTCCAGTAGATGACCTCGCCCAAGGCCCGCAACAGCTGGCGCTCGGCACGACGCGTCTCACCCTCGCAGGGCAGCCCCACGGTCTCGACCGGGCCGATGATCATGGACGCGCCGTCGCGTTGATAGACCCCCTCCAGCAAGCGGCATCCGGTGGACCCGTCCAGCTGGCCCCCAGGGCGCACGTCCAACCACATGGGCGTATCGGCGGGCGGCTCGGTCATGCGGCCATTGGGCCGCCGATAGCTGAGCACGTCCCAAGCGCCGGACGGATCGGATGCAGCCGCGGCCAGCGCCACGCGCACACCCCCGTTCGCGTCCAGCAACTCCAGGCCGTTGTCGCTCGGACGCCAGGCGGAGACGGAATCGAGCGCAGCCTCGAAGGCGATGGCCTCGCCGGTCTCGGCCTCCGCGCAGCCCAGGTGGCCCGTGGGCGACACGCCGAGGCGCAGCACACCGGCCTCGAGCGCCCAGCCACCGAGGTAGCGCCCACAACCGGTCGTGCCTTCCAGCTGCCCGTCGGCGAGCAGGCTCATGACCAGCTGGCCGGGCCGGAGGGGCTCGACCGTGCCCTCTCCCCAGGGGTCGAACGAGGTCACCGTCCAGCGACCTTCCGGCGTGGCCGGGAGCGAGGGGGCAACGGTCGCTCCCGCCGCCGGCTCGGCCGACGGATCCTGCGCGGTGGTCCCGGCCACAGCCAGTGATGTGGCCGCGAGGGCCGCGATGAGAGCGATGCGGCAGGAGTGGATCAGGCGCACACCCGGAGCCTACTCCCGATGGCGCTCGAGCGACTGCGCGGACCCCTTCGTCCCTGTCGTCGCAGGTGCGGCCCCAGGCCCGCATCGTGCACGCGGAGCCCCGTGCCTTGGGTCAGCCTCCCGCCAGCTGGCAGACCGGTGCCATGATGGTCCTCACGATGAGCAGTCAGGGGATGCGGCGAGACCAGGCGGGAGGGCCTTCCGCCGTGCTCGATGCTGCGCAGCAGCAGTTCGTCGAGACGCGCCGGACCGCGACCCTGGTGACGCTCTCGGATCGCGGACGTGCACGCCCGGTGCCGATCTGCTTCGTGCTCGTGGAGCCTGACCTGGAGGACGGGAGCACGCTGCTCTACTCGCCGCTCGATGAGAAGCCCAAGCACAGCGGCGACGTACGGGACCTGGCACGGGTCCGCGACATCGCCGCACGACCCGAGGTGACGCTGCTCTTCGAGCACTGGAGCGAGGACTGGTCGCAACTGGCGTGGCTCCGCGCTCGTGGTCGCGCGCGCCTGGTGGAGCCGGGAGATGATGTCAGAGCCCGCGAGTCGGCGACCCGAGCCCTGCGGGTCAAGTATCCCCAGTACCGGGCCCACCACCTCGAACGCGCGCCGATGATCCGGATCACCCTCGAGACGACCATCGCGTGGAGCGCCGCCGCCGGCCGCTCTACGCGGACCGGATGAGGCCCTTCGGCTCTTGCTGTCGCCGGGGGGTTCGTGGCAGCTTCGCTCGATCATGAGCGACCCGCGACGCGACCCACAGCCCCCTTCACCACCGCCGGGGCGCTGGGAACCGCGACCGGGGTACCCGCCACCGCCCGGCCAATACCTGCCACCGCCCGGCCAGTACCCGCCGCCCGGGTACCCTCCCCCGCCGCCCGGGTACCCTCCGCCGCCGCCGACTGGTCCCTGGCCCTCGAACGAGGGACCGGCGTCGCCCTCGACCGAGCCCGCCGCTGATGCTCGGCGCGATCGTGGGGGCCTGGTGGCCGGTTTCGTGATCATCGGCATCGGCGTCTTCTTCCTGCTGGCACAGGTCGTGCCGGACATCGGGCGCTGGATCCCGCTCCTCATCGGCCTGGCCTTCCTCACCGGGTTCGCCGTCAGGCGCGAGTACGGATTCCTGGTCGCCGGCTGCATCATCAGTGGCGTCGGTGTCGGCGTCGTGCTCGTGAACGCAGTCGATAGCCAGTGGTCGGGTAGCCTCATGTTGCTCTCGATCGCCGGCGGGTTCGCCACCATCTGGCTGATCAGCCTGTTCATGCAGGCGGTCGACCGGGACTGGCCGAGAGGACAGAGCCGGGACGCCGGGCGAGCGCTGTGGTGGCCCCTCATCCCCGGCGGCATCCTCGGCCTCGTCGCGCTCGTCGTCCTGGCCGAGGAAGGCTTCGGCAGCGACGTGCTGCGCTGGTGGCCGCTGCTCCTCATCGGGGCCGGTGCCCTGGTGCTCGTCTCGTCGCTGGCACGTCGGAGCGGCGACGAGGGTCGGTAGACAGGACCATCAGCCGGCGCCCTAGATCCCATAGGGCCTTGTCAAGCCCGTGAGCCCCAGTCGGGGTCCCAGTCGGCCCCGTTGCGCCAGACACCCCAGACGAGGTTCAAGGCCTTGCTCATGCAGTGGCCGAGCGCGTTCATCTTGCTCTTGCCCGCGTCACGCTTGCGCTCGTAGTGCGCCCTGATGACCGGATTGTGGGTGACGCCCACCACGGCCATGCGGTAGGCCGCTGCGCGCAGGTGGGCGTTGCCGGCCTTGGACATGTGCCAGGCGGTCTCGGGGTCCGCGCCCTTGCGCCCGGAGCTGCGTTCGGCGGGATGGACCCCCGCATAGGCCAGCAGTTGGTCGGCATCGTCGAACCGCCAGATATCGCCGATCTCGGCGATGAGGGTGGCGGCGATGGCGGGCCCGACCCCCGGGATCGTCCGCAACCGCCGGGCCAGCTCACCGTCGAGCAGTGACGCGAGATGGGCCTCGGCCCGTTCGATCTGGCGCTCCAGCAGGTCGTACTGGTCGAGCAGGAGGTCGACCTCGAAGGCGACCTCGTCGTCCAACTCGGTCACCGCGATGCTCCTGGCCGCGGCGTCCTTGAGCCGTTCGGCCTTCCTCAGCCCCAGGCGACGGTGTCCGGGGCCGGCGTTGGCGTCGGCCAGCGTGCCCGTGCGCTTCCGTCTCGCGACCGCCGCCGTGGGCGCGACCCGCAGGACCTCCCGTGCGGTGCGGCAGGCCGGGTCGTCGAAGAGCTCGCCCAGCTCGGGGAAGCCCAGCTCCACGAGCCGGATGAGCCGCTGGCAGACCCGCGCCTGCTCGGTCACGAGCGTCATCGCGAAACGCGCGGCTTGGCGCAGCTCCACGCCCTCGAGCGGGTCGCGGGGGATGGCGTGGTCCTGCTGGGCCATGAGCGCGAGGCACCTCGCATCGGCCGGGTCGGACTTCGTGCGCTGCATCCGGCTCTTGGCAAAGTACTTGGCCCCGAGCGGGTTGACCACCCGCACCGGCATCGCTCCGCCACGCAGATGGGAGGCGAGGCCCATCCAGTAGTGGCCCGAGGACTCCATCGTGATCCGCCCCACCGGCTCGGGTTGGCGGGCCAGCCAGGCGTCGAGGCGGTCGAAGCCGGCGCGGTCCTGGGATACCCGCAGGACCTCGCGGTCGGCCTTGTCCTGTCCTGCGCGACAACGGGCCACCACGTGCTGCTTGCCGCCGATGTCGATACCCACCGTGATCATCGGATGCCTCCTTCTGACACCCAGGGGTGCCCGACCATCCCGGTCAACGTCAGCTGATGGGTCCCATCACCGGTCTCATGTCTGCCGCTGGATCCCGATCACCGTTCACGGCCGAGGGTCGGGGGCCGGCATCTAGGGCCGACGGTCATCTGCCGCATAGCATCGTGCCGGTCTCCCCGTGGGGTCGGATGCCATCATCGACCCCGTAACAAGGACGTATATCAGCCTCGTGTTGCGAGATGTCCATCTACCAGTCCGATCCTGACGCCGCTCCGGATTCGGAGTTCGAGCCCGGCGCCCTGCACCACCTGGTCGGGGGCAACGCCGGACGGCTGCTGGACCCGCGTCGGACACCGGTGACGATCGTCGGCCTTGACCTCGAGACCGGCTTCATGACGCTTCGGATCGACCGTTTCGAGGATGCCGGGGCGACGTGGACATCCCCTTCGAGGAGGTCGACCACTACCAGTTCGCCCACGGCTCCCGCCGCGCGAGCGATGAGGCCGTCCGGCGCATGCGCGATGTGATCGAGCGTCTCGACCGGGCGCTCGTCATCGAGCCCGACCCAACAGATCGGGAGGTGACGGAGATGCGGGTCGACGATGACACCGCCGCGGCCGAGGGGTGGCTGCGAGACCAGTCGCGTTTCCTGGCCTCGGGACGGCGACTACCGAACCCGGCGACGCGGCGAGGCGACGAGCTGCTCATGGCGGACCTGGGATCGTTCATGCGGGAACGGGCGCTGTGGGAGGTGGAGGAGGGCTTTGCGCAGCAGTACGTCCGCAATCCTCGCGCCGGCGAGATCGTCAAGGGGCACCGCATCGTCATCGCCGAGCTCGGCCTGGCCCCCTACGCGGGTACCATCGTGCGCGATCCGGCGACCTTCGCGGGCGGCTGGTCTCGCGGGCGCCGAGCGGCCCACGTGCGTGCGCGACTCGGCTTCCTCCGTGCCCTCTTCGCCCGACTCGGCCTCACGCAGGTGGAGCTGTGGCGGGGGATCTCGGCAGATGGCCTCCTCAGGATCGACGGCGGAGAGACGCTCCTCTCCGCGTCATTCGACGAGAGGGTGGCCCGCAGTCACCTTGTCGCTGGCCCGGGGCGGCCGACGCGCCGCCTCCTGCGCGGGCTCGTGCCCACGGATCGGCTCTTCATGACCTACCTCGAGACCGCGGCCATGAACGATCGCTACCGCGAGGCCGAGGCCGTGCTGCTCGCCGGGCGCAGCGCAGGACCCGATCCGGGGCTGTGAGAAGGCGACGAGCAGGTTCAGCAGGTCACGTGCAGGACGGCCCCGACGGTGCCGGCATCAGCTGAGCTCAGGCGCCGGCAGGCTTCCTCGGTCGGTTCGGCGATGACCTCCACCCCGCGCCGGCGTGCCTCCTCCAGGAGCTCGGCATGATCGGCAGCCGACCGTCCGCTCCGGTCCCCACGATCAACACCGGGGCCGTCCAGGGGATGGCCTCGTCGACCGAGAGCGGCGTGTGGCCATATCGATCTCGGTAGAGCTTGGACGGTCCCTTCCTGCGCCTCCTGATCGCGCCTCGCTCGAGGACCACGTCATGCTCCAAGCGCCGTCCGTCGATCTCGATGACTCCGAAGGAAATCAGCCTCACGTCCATCACGACCTCCGGCACCCATCATCGGACTGAGTGCGACAGATGTCGATCTGCCACGTTCGGAGCTACTCGTCTGTGATGAGGCAGACGGCGTAGGCGTGGAGGACCGCGTCATCGGTCGAGGTCTGGATCCAGGAGATGCGCCAGGCGTAGATGCCATCGGGACGCGACTCGGTCACGCGGAGCCCTGGGCCGACGTGGCTGAACCCTCCCGCCACCACCTGTCCAGCCGGGCAGCGCTCGCTGAGGAAACCACGAGCCCCGGGGATGCCGTCCACCACGACGCTGTGATGGGTGGTCAGGTCGAGAGCATTCCGAGCGGCCGGCTCGGTCGCGTCCGAGGCGTCGTCGGAGGCGAGCACCTCGCCGAGGCCGAGCCCGAGCACCAGGGCCACGGCGGCCCAGAGGGCGGGGCGAGCGATGAGGGACGGGCCCATGTGAGGCCTCCTCCCCCCGGTCGTGACCGTTGCCACCGGTCGGGTTTTCCGGGCACCCAGCCGCGCGCGAACCAGCCACGCTCGGATAGGGCACGACCGTTCGGGCACCACGCTCGGATCGAGCGCGACCGAGTCGACCGCGCAGCCGTACGTCGGAGCGGTCGTCGCCAGGAACGAAGACGGGGCTCATCGAGCGTGCGCCGCGCGCCCTTCGGTGAGCCCCGTGGTGTCGCCCCGAGGCAGGGAGCCGTCGAGCGTGAGCCCCCTAGGCGTCCACGTCCCCTCCGGCCCCAGTGCCCTCGGTGCCGTCCCCCTGTGTGTCTGACATCCCGTTGTCGGTGGGCATGGCCTCTGCGCCGGCCATGACGAGCTCCGCACCATCGAATGTGCTCACCATCGCGGCCATGTACTGGCCATCGCTGATGTATGCATCCGAGCCCCGATAGGGTTCGGCCAGGAAGTCGGCCTCGGCGATCCATTGGACGGCCTCCGTGCCACCGACCTCGAAGCGGGACTCCTCGGAGAACGTGATACCACAGAGGCCGCCTTCCTCGACCGGCAACACGAAGCCGGCGAACAACTCGCCGATGGCCTGACGGCCCTTCACCACGGTGCCCTCGGGCAGATGGATCTCAGCATCGTTGGGATACTGTGCGAGCAGAGCACCCCACTCGCACGCGTTCAGTGCCCGGACGTGCTCCTGGTACACGGCGAGGGCGCCGTCCTGTGGGATGAGCGTGTCGGAGACCTCGCCGGTGTTGGGGTTCTCGGCCGGGTCAGCCGCTTCCCGTCCTGAGCGACCGCGAAGCTGCTTGCCGAGATCGCCATCGCCATGGCCAAGAGACCCGAGATCGTGATCCTCGTCCTAGACATGTCCTCTCCTCCTTGCACGTCGCCTCGTGGTGATGCGATCGTCCACCGATGGATCGAGCAGCTGGGCCGACATCCCCCTCGCCGGCCTACCGCGAATAAGCCCCCCAAGGGTTGTCCTGTGTCAGGCTGGAGATGACCCGCTCATCGTGGGCGAACGCTTGCCCAATACCCGCGGTCGCCAGCAGCGCCGCCGCGATCAAGCTGGCGAACGATGGCCGCTGTCGCATTCGTGGACGCCTCCTCTGCTGACCAGCCCAAGGGGTCTTGGCCTGGTCAGCCACAGCGTGGGCCGAGGTGGTCTCCCAGACCTGCTCTCGGCTCGTCACGAACGCCCAGCCAAGCGAGGCCCCTGCGCGAGGCGGAGACCGTACTGCATCGATTATCGATTGTC
>CAWDAI010000009.1:0-8183 GCA_963800275.1 uncultured Chloroflexia bacterium | reverse complement strand
TCATCGACCTGGTCCATCCGTGTCCAGAAGCGGTCCTGCTCCTGCTCGGTGTCGAGATGGTCGAGGTCACCACCGAGGCTGCGCACGACCTGGCGCATCTGCTTGCCCACCCAGGTCGGCGGATGGACGCCGTTGGTGATGCCGAAGATGTGGTGGTCGATGATCGGCGACCAGGTGTTGTCCGCGACCTTGGCGTGGAGCTGGCTGACACCGTTGGCCAGGATCGTGTTGCGCAGGGCGAAGGCGGTCATGTCGAACTGGGTGGGGTCACCGTCCATGCCCAGGCCCATCCCCAGGAGGACATCGATGTCCATGCCCGCGGCCTCCGCCTCCGGCGTCGTCAGCTCGCGAACCAGGTCTGCGCTGAACCGCTCGTTGCCCGCCGGCACGGGCGTATGGATGGTGAAGACCGCGTGCTCGCGGACCTCGGCCAGCGCCTGCTCCAGCGGTGTGCCCGTGACCACCTTCTCCCGCGCCTGTTCGGCGAGCATGAACGCGGAGTGGCCCTCGTTAAGGTGCCAGGCGGCCGGCTCCACACCCAGCGTGCGCAGGGCGCGGACGCCACCGATCCCCAGGATGAGCTCCTGGTGCAGGCGCATCTGTCGGCCTCGCACGTAGAGGATATGGGTGATCGGCCGGTCGCTCTCGCTGTTCTCCGGGACGTCCGTGTCGAGCAGCAGCAGTGGCACCCGCCCGACCTGCACCACCCACACCGCGGCGTAGACCGTCCGTCCGGGCAGCTCCACACTGACCATGGCCGGTTCGCCGGTGGGGTCCACCGCGCGCAGTAACGGCACGCGCGCAGGGTCGAGATTGAAGTAGCTGTGCTCCTGGTGCCCATCGGCATCGATGGCCTGGCGGAAGTAGCCCCGGCGATAGAAGAGGCCCACCGCCACGAAGGGCAAGGCCATGTCTGATGCCGTCTTGCAGTGGTCGCCGGCGAGGACCCCGAGACCGCCCGAGTAGATGGGCAACGACTCTTGCAGGCCGAATTCGGCACAGAAGTAGGCCACCGGACCCGCCACATCGCTGCCATGCTTGCGGGCGAACCAGTGCGTGCGGCCGTTGGCTATGTAGTGGTCGAAGTCGCTGAGGATGGTCTCGTACTGGACCATGAAGTCGGTGTCGGTCAGCAGGGAGGTCCAGTCCCGCTGGACCCGCAGGACCGCCACCGGGCTGCGGTAGTTGTGCCATACCCGCCGGTCGATGCGGGCGAACAGCTGGCGTACCTCGGGGTGCCATGACCAGTACATGTTGTAGGCCAGGCGGGACAAGCCCTCGAGCTTCGGCGGCAGCCGATGGTCAGGGGCAGGCATCGTCGGGATGGCTCTGGGGAAGGACATATCGAGACGTAGCGTACCGTGGCCGCGCGCGCCGCGCGCGGGATGCTGGCGCGTCGGCCACCGGCGTACCATGCGCCCACGATGCGTATCGCGATGGTGGCGTCCGAATGCGAGCCCTGGGCCAAGACGGGTGGCCTGGCGGACGTGGTCGATGCCTTGAGCCGGGCTCTCGGCCCGGCTGCGTCGGGCGGCCTGGGCCACGAGGTCGATGTCTACCTGCCCAGGTACCGGGGCTTGCTGCCCCCGGCCGGATCAGCGCCCCTGGAGTTGGACGTGCCCGTGGGTTCGCGCGACGGCCACGAGCGCCACGAGCGGGTGACGCTCTGGACCGGTCCCGCCGATGGCTATCGGCTTCGCCTCGTGGAGCATGGCCCGTCCTTCGACCGTGACAGCCTTTACATGGATGGCGCTCACGACTACGCCGACAACGCCGCGCGTTTCACGCTCCTGGGCCGGGCGGCGTTGGAGGCCATGCGCCTCGAGGGCCGGCCGGTGGACGTGATCCACGGCCACGATTGGCAGGCTTCGCCCGGCCTCCTCGCGTTGCGGCATCGCTATGCCCAGGTCCCGCTCCTGGCGGGCACGGCCACGATGCTGACGTGCCACAACCTGGCCTACCACGGCTGGACGCCGCGCGAACAGGCCTGGCAGCTGGACCTCCCGGGCGAGGTCGGCGTGCCCGAGGGCGTGGATCTCCTGCGCGAGGCGGTGCGGACCGCCGACCTCGTCAACACCGTCAGCCCCAACTACGCGCGCGAATCGCTGACGCCCGAGTACGGTGCCGGTCTGGACGACCTCCTGCGAGCGCGTGGTGGTGACTACATCGGCATCATCAACGGTATCGACACCACGCTCTGGGACCCGGCCACGGACCCCGCCCTGGCCGCTCCCTACGACGCGTCGGACGTCACCCCCAAGGCAAAGACCCGGGCGCTGCTCGCGGCTCGACACGGCCTCGATCCCGACGGTCCGGTGCTCGGCGTCATCGGCCGTCTTGACCCGCAGAAGGGCTTCGACCTGGTGGCCGAGGCCGCGCCCTCGCTGGTGGCCATGGGCGGCCGCCTCATCGTCCTCGGCACGGGCCACGAGGGATTGGTGGCCGGCCTGGTGGAGCAGTCGCGGCAGCGACCTGATCGTATCGTGGTCCTGGAGCGGTTCGACCGCGACGAGGCCCGCCGCATCTACGCCGGCGCCGACCTCTTCCTCATGCCCTCTCGCTTCGAGCCCTGCGGCCAGGGCCAGCTCATCGCCATGCGTTACGGGACACCGCCGGTCGTGCGCCTCAGCGGCGGGCTCGCTGACACCGTCGTCGATGCCGATGAGGACCCCGCGAACGGCGATGGCTTCGTCTTCGGGCCGGCCACCGCAGCGGCCCTGACGGACGCCGTGGCGAGGGCGCTGACAGCCATGTCCGACCCCGCGCGCTTCCGGCGTATCCAGGCCCAGGGCATGAGCCGCGACCACTCGTGGCACGAGCCGGCGAAGGCCTACGAGGCGGCGTATCGGAGGATCGTCCGCGCCTGAGGCGCCGCCGCGAGGCGGCTACTTCAGGAAGAGCAGCGCGTCCACGTTGGACCGGCCGCTCTGACCCTGGATCTCGATGGTGTGCGTCCCACTCTTCAGGCGTGCGGTCCAGACCACCTTGCGGTGCTTGGCCCGGCCGTTCCTGAGCGAGACCGTGTGCCACTCACCGCCATCGACCCGCACCTGCAACGACCCGCGACTGGGTCCGGTGGAGGCAGCGATGGCAGCGGCCTTTCCGCGGAAGGTCGTGCTCAGGCTGCTGGTCTGGCCGCGAGCCAGCAGGATCGACCGGCCCGTCGCCTTGGTCGTGCTCTTGGTCTTCCAGCCGGCTGGCACCCGCCAGGTCCCGGAGGCGGAGTCGCGCACCACCAGCCGGGCGCTGGCCGATGCGCTCCGGCGGGTATTGCCGGCTCGGTCTTTCGCCTTCACCCGCACCCGGTTCGCCTGGCCGGGCTTGAGCCAGAGTCGGGCGCTCGTGGCCTTGCCTGACCTGACGGCCTTCCAGGTCGTGCTCGACCCCGTCTTGCGCAGCAGCTTGGCGCTGGCCACCCCGCTGACCTGGTCCTTCACGTTCCAGGACACGATGACGCTGGCGCCCCCGTTCTTGGTCAGCATGACCTTGCGTACCCTCGGCGCCAGGCCAGAGACCTTGGGCCCGACACGGTCCACGGTCAGCTTGAGGTTGCGCGTGTCACTCTCCACGCCGGAACCTGCCGCACGGATGCCGAGGTCGAAGCGACCCTGCTCTCCGGCCAGGCCGAACGCGAAGCGGAGCTTCGTGCCCAGGGCGCCGGCTTCGAGACCACGCAGGCTGGAGCGGGTGAAGGTCGCTCTCGAGCCGCTGGGCATCCCGCTCGCGCGGAGGGCCACATCGCCGCCATAGCCCCCACGTCGCTGCACATCGACGCGGGTGGTGCGCATCCGGACCTTGCGGGACACCTTCACGGTGTCATGCAAGACCCACGTCTTGATGCCCGGGTTACCGGTCAGAGCGGCCACGTCGAGCACGCGGTTGGGTGGGTCGGTGTCGGCGGGCCCGCTCCACAGCGGGTCGCTCTTGGCCTTCCAGTCCATCCGACCGGCCGCGCGCACCACGCGCCTGACCTGGACAGGGGCCGTCCCCGGATGAAGCGCGAGATAGCGTGCCACCGCGCCGGTCACGTGCGGGGCGGCCATGGAAGTCCCGGTCATGACGGCCGTGCCGGTGCCGGAGGCGCTGGGCGCCGTCGAGCGCACGCAGGTGCCTGGGGCGATGATGTCGATGTCTCGCCCATAGTTGCTGTAAGCCTTGGCGAACGTGTCGTCGCGCTGCGCGCCGTAGCCGGCGCAGCCCGCGTTGGCGCCCTTGCCCCAGCCGTCACCGTCGGTGTCGGTCATGGCGCCGACGCTGATGACGCTGTCGAAGCCACCAGGGGCCCAGCGGTTGGCGTCCTCGCGGGAGTTGCCGGCCGCGCCCACGACCGTCACGCCGATCCCCACCAGTTCGCAGATCCCCTGTTGGATGGGATCCCCGTTCGGATCGGCCAGCACCGACGGGCAGCTCTCGTCCTGGTTGAGGCGGTCCACCTCGAGGCTCATGTTCACGACCTCGATGGCTTCGTTGGCGCTCGCCGTGCCAGCCACGCTCGCGTTGTGCTGGTAGATCCAGTTGAGCCCGCAGACCACGTCCGCCTCCGTGCCGAAGCCGGCGCCGAAGACACGCACCGACCAGAGGCGCACGCCAGGTGCGACGCCCACGGTCCCCACAGCATTGTCGCGAGCACCGATGATGCCGGCCACGTGGGTGCCGTGACCGTAGGTGTCGGCCCACCAGCCGTCCTCGGTCTCGGGGTTGTCTGGCTCCCATGCCTCGTTGACCTTGCGGGTACTGGGATCGTCGTAGCAGTTCACGCCGCCGACGATGTCGAGCTCGGGGTCACCGGCCGGCCCCATCGGCACCGGTACACCGTTGAGGCCGCTGGCTGAGGGTCCGATGCCGGTGTCGATCACGGCCACGTCAGCATCGACGTCACCGGCTGGTCTGCCACCGGTCGCCTTCACCCGGGACACGCCCGGCTGCACCGTCTGTGCTGCTACCTGCGCCCGCCGGGCAGGCCGGACGCTGGCCACGTTGGGGTCTGCCGCCAGCGCCCGCGCCTCCGTCGGGCTCAGCCGCGCGGAGAAGCCGGTCACGGCGCTCTCGAAGGAGTGCTGCGGCTGGATGTCGTGCGTGGTCGCAAGGCGCGCGGTGACCTGCTCGGCTCGCTCCGAGCGCGCCTTGATCCGGCCGCGAGCCGCCCTGCCGCTGGGCTCGATGACGCGGCCGGAGCCGTTCACGTCGAGCGCCACCATGTACAGTCCGCGCGGTTCGTCGGCACCCAGCGAGGCGCCGGGCAGGAGCACACCCACGATGGTCAGGCACAGGCTGGTGACCAGGAGCAGGGAACTCGCCCGTGGGACGAACACGGTACCTCCGGAGTGACGCATCTGGCGGCAACGACGCATCTGACTCCTAGGGTATCCGACCTTCGCGGATTGGCCCAGAACCAGCTCCGGCGACCGAGCCAGACAAGCGAACGAGGGGTCGCATCTCGGCTTCCGAGCATCGCCGATCAGTGACCCCTCGAACGTGTTCGCATCGTGCGTTCCCGGCGACCGCGCCAGTACTACCCGTTCGTCGGAGGGCCGTGGCCCAGAAGGATCGCTCGCGGCCGTCCGCTACTCCGCTTCGCACAGGCCGTCGTTCGGGTGCATGCTAGGGGCCTGCCGCCCGCGGGGCCAAGTCCGGGCCGGCCACAGGGAGGTATCCACACAGATGGGTCTGCTGGAGGGCAAGCGCGCCCTGATCTTCGGTCTGGCCAACGACCACTCCATCGCCTGGGGCATCGCCCAGGCCCTGCATCGCGAGGGAGCTGTCGTGGGTTTCTCCTCGGTCGAACCCCTGATGGAGAAGCGCGTCAAGCCCCTGGCTGCGCGGCTCGACTCGCCTTTCGTCGAGCCTTGCGACGTACAGCAGGACGAGGACATCAGGCGCGTCTTCGCCGAGTGGCAAGACCGGTTCGGCACGCTCGACATCCTCGTGCACGCCGTGGCCTTCGCCAACAAGGACGACCTCAAGGGCGAGTTCATGAGCGTCTCGCGTGAGGGCTTCCTGTTGGCCCAGGATGTCTCTGCCTACTCCCTGGTCGCGCTCTCACGCGAGGCTCGGCCCCTCATGACCGACGGCGGGGCCATCCTCACCCTCTCCTACTATGGCGCCGAGAAGGCCGTCGCCAACTACAACGTGATGGGCGTGGCCAAGGCCTCGCTGGAGGCGTGCGTGCGTTATCTCGCGGTGGACCTGGGCAAGGAGGGCATCCGGGTCAACGCCATCAGCGCCGGGCCGGTGCGCACCCTCTCTGCCTCCGGCGTGAGCGGCTTCAAGAAGATGCACAAGCTCTTCGAGCAGATCAGCCCCATGCGCCGCCCGCTCTCGATCGATGACCTGGGCAACGCGGCGGTCTACCTGTGCTCGGAGATGAGCCGCGGGACGACCGGTGAGATCCACTACGTCGACGGCGGCTACAACATCATCGGGGTGCCAGAGGTCGTCGACTGAGCGCATGAGCCGCGTTCCCAGCCTCGGCCCTCATGGGGAGGGCTGGGTGGTCCTGCAGGTCGTCCTCTTCGGCTTGATCGCCGTGGCTGGGTTCGCCACCGCTGGCACAGGGTCCGGATCACTCCTACTCTTGCGCCTCGCCGTGGGCCTGCTGCTCATGGGCGTGGGCCTGCTGCTGGCGATGAGGGGACTCCTCGACCTGGGACGCAACCTGTCCCCGCTGCCTCGTCCTCGCACCGGCGCCGAGCTCGTGGAGACCGGCGTCTACCGCTGGGTGCGTCACCCCATCTACGGCGGACTCATCGCCCTGGCCCTGGGCTGGGCGCTCTTCGTCGCCAGCCTTCTGACCGTGCTGCTGTCCCTCTTGCTGGCGCTGCTCTTCGAGCTCAAGTCGCGTCGCGAGGAAGCCTGGCTGGTCGAGCGCTATCCTGGCTACCGGGACTACATGGACCGCACCGACCGCTTCTTCCCACTCTTCCACTGAGGCCCGGACAGGAAAGAACCCGGTGGCGAGGTCGGGAGGAGGGGGCCGACCTTGCCACCGGGCAAAGAGTGCGCGTCACCGATGATTCCACCCCCGGTCATGAGGGAGAGGGGTTCCTCACGGTCGGGGCCGTGCAGTGGAACGGTGCCGCTATGAAGGGATCTGTGCCAAATCTGCACCAGCTCGTTGGCGCTGCCCACCCGACCTTGGTACGTCCCGCCCCCGTACCGCGGGACCACGCCGGGAGTGGTCCGGTGGGGTCTGCGTAGGCAGCGGACGCCGACCTTATGCTTGTCTCGCCCCGGGTCGACGAAGGGTCAAGGTTCGAGGCAGAAGGAGCGGCGAGATGGTCAGGCCCCTGAAGGTCGGTGTGCAGCTGCCGGAGATCGAATACGAGCCGCGTTGGACCGACCTCGCGGAGATGGCCCGGGTCGCGGAGGACGTCGGGCTCGACTCGGTGTGGGTCGGCGACCACTACCTCTACCGGCGTCACGATCGCGCTTACGGCCCATGGGAGGCGTGGACCCAGCTGGCTGCCATCGCCGCGGTGACGTCTCGGGTGGAGATCGGGCCACTCGTGGCTTCCACCTCTTTCCACGAGCCAGGCGTGCTGGCCAAGATGGCCGCCACCATCGACGAGATCAGCGGCGGGCGCTTGATCCTGGGCCTGGGAGCCGGCTGGAACGAGAGCGAGTACGCAGCCTTCGGCTTTCCCTTCGACCATCGCGTGTCTCGCTTCGAGGAAGCCTTCACCATCATCCGTACGCTGCTGCGAGCGGGCGCCATCGACTTCGCGGGTCGCTACTACACGCTGCGCGACTGCGAGCTGAAGCCGCGCGGTCCACGGCCCGCCGGCCCGCCACTGCTCATCGGCAGCAATGGTCCGCGCATGCTGCGCATCACGATGCCCCATGCTGATGCCTGGAACAGCTGGTATCACTGGTTCGGCAATCGCCCGGAGGGCATGGCCGGACAGCGCGAGCTGGTCGACGCTGCCTGTCGCGAGGTGGGCCGCGATCCGGCGGCGGTCGAGCGCACGGCCGCGGTCTACGTACAGCTGCCCGGGGCCACGGGCGCGCGCGACTTCGATCGCGACACGGCGCCGCCCCTGGCGGGCTCACCCGGGGAGATCGCCGCCAACCTGCGCGCGCTGGCCGGGGAGGGGATCGGCCACGTCCAGCTGGTCATCGACCCGGTCACCCCCTCGGGCGTCGAAGCGCTCGCGCCCGTGCTGGAGGCCCTCGACGCCGGCTGA
>CAWDAI010000008.1:0-236686 GCA_963800275.1 uncultured Chloroflexia bacterium | reverse complement strand
CTGCATTTCACGCGCCGCTTCGGGTTGCCCGACAGCGAGGTGACGGCCGTGCGGGACGAGTACATGGAGATCGTCCATGAGCTGATGCGGGAGCCGGCCCAGATCACCTCCGGCGCGGTCGAGCTGATCACCATCTCTGGCGGGTCCCCTGGGCCTGGCCTCCAACACGCGCCGGTCGCTGGTCGATGCGATCCTCGCGACCACACCCTTCGCCGGCCGCTTTGACGCGGTCGCGACCGGCGATGAGGTGCGGCCCGAGCCCGCCCCGGATGTGTACCTGCTGGTCTGCGAGCGCCTGGGCGTCTCGCCGTCCGACGCGGTTGCGCTCGAGGATTTGCCGCTCGGCGCTCGAGCCGCGATGGCGGCGGGCCTGTACTGCATCGGCGTGCCCAGCCATCCAGGCGAGCCGCTGACCGAGGCCCATGAACGAGTGGCCTCGTTGCTGGAGCTGCTGCCGACGGCCGCATGACCACCCGCCTCCTCCGGTTCGCGATCATCGCGGTCGCCCTCCTGCTGACGGGCTCCCTCCTCCCGGAGATCGAGGTGGACTGGGGCGACGAGGCCACGAACGTGGCGGTGACGCTGCTCCTGGTCGCCGCGGTGTTCGGCCTGGTCAACACCTTCATCCGACCCATCGCACGTCTCGTGAGCGTGCCCCTCAACATCCTCTCGCTGGGCCTCTTCGCGATCCTGCTCAACGGCGCGCTCCTGCTCCTGACGGCATTCCTGACCGATCTTGCCTTCGGCCCGCTCATCGTGGTCGGTGGCTTCCCGCCGGACCTGAGCGTCGAGGCGGTCACCACCGCGGCCATGGGCTCGTTCATCATCAGCGCCATCACCACGGCGCTGACGCTCCTCATCCCCGACACCTGAGAGACGGAGATACCGATGGCGCACCACTACGAGCGGCGGTCCATCATCGAGATGGAAGCAGAGGCCGTGATCGGCTCGGGTGCGGTGGTCGACCACGAGACGGGGAGCCGCTAGATTCGAACCATGCCGCGGCGGATCATCGACTTCCCGACCCCCGACCGTTTCGCCCCTGGTGCCACGGGCGATCCGGATGACCGCACGTTCTTCCTGCAGGCCGTGCAAGGGGCACGCGTGTCCACGGTCCAGCTGGAACGGGAACAGGTGTCGTTGCTGGCGGACCGCGTGCTGGCCATCATCGACGAGGTGGAACGGCGCGGGCTGGCGGCGATCGATGCTGGCCCGGCCGGCGTCGTCGACGAGCGGCCCCTGCAGGAGCCGCTGCACGAGGAGTTCCAGGTCGGCACGATGGTCATCGCCTGGGACGAAGATGTCGACCGCCTCATGGTGGAGGCTCGTTCCATGACCTTCGATGCCGGCGCCGGCGAGGTGGGCGTGCGTGTGGACGACGAGGGCGACGAGGACATCCCCGATGACGCGCCCATCGGCCCCGACGTGTTGCGCGTTCGGCTCACGCCCCTGATGGCGCAGCAGTTCGCGCGCCGGGCCAACAGCGTGGTGGCGGACGGTCGGCCCACCTGCCCCTTCTGCGGCGAGGTGCTGGAGCGGACCGGGCATTTCTGTCACCGCAGCTTCGACGACCTGCTGCACTAGTCAGGTGCGTCGGCCCCCCTGGCGCTATCCCCGAAGCGATCACGACTCGGAGGTCAAGGAGAGACGATGCGCACGATATCCCGGGTTCTGACCATCCTCGTGGCGACCGCCGCGACCATCACCGCCCTCGCGGGCCCGGTGCAGGCTGCCTCGAGCGCCGTCTCGCTCAAGCCGATCCTGCGTGGCTACGACCGACCCGTCCTCGTCGCGCATGCTCCCGGCAATGGCCGCGAGATCTTCATCGTGGAGCAGTCCGGACGCATCGAACGGGCGACCTACCGCAACGGTCGCTGGATCAAGCTGGGGACCTTCCTGGACCTCTCGGGCCTGGTCAACGACCCGGGCCTGGCCGGCAACGGCGAACGTGGCCTGCTCGGCCTCGCCTTCCATCCGCGCTACCGCACGACCGGGCGCCTCTACGTCTACTACACCCGGCGCGCGGCGGGTTCCAGGAACGGGGATGCGGTGGTAGCCGAGTACCGACGCCGATCCGCCAGCCGTGCCGCCCCGCGCTCGCGGCGGGTGCTGATGGTCATCGATCAGCCGGCCTCCAACCACAACGGTGGGCACCTCGCCTTCGGCCCGGACCGGCTGCTCTACATCGGCACCGGCGATGGCGGGGGAGCCGGCGATCCCGATCGCCACGGCCAGGACCTTCGCTCGCGCCTGGGCAAGATCCTGCGCCTCGATCCTCGCGATCCCGATGGTGCCGGACCCCGTCGGTATCGCACGCCGGCCTCCAATCCCCGGGTGGGCAAGCCTGGTCTGGACGACCTCTGGGCCTGGGGCCTGCGCAACCCCTGGCGCTTCTCCTTCGACCGGGCGCGTGGCGACTTCTGGATCGGCGACGTCGGTCAGGGTGCCAGAGAGGAGATCGATCGCTCCCGCGCCGACGCCCGCGGCAAGCGCGCCGGGCGAGGTGTCAACTACGGCTGGAACCGCTGCGAGGGCAGGCGTCGCTACCCCGACACCTCGGTCCGCTGCGGTTTCGGCACTCTCCCGCTCAACGACTACGCACATGGGCCGGGCCGCTGCTCGGTGACCGGGGGCTACGTCTACCGGGGACCCTACGCGAGGGCGTGGCGCGGGCTCTACATCGGGGCCGACTTCTGCGGGCGCCTGTTCGTGCTCGATCGACGGGGCCGGGTCAGGCTCTCGCGCGACACCGACCATCGGGTCTCGGCGTTCGGCGAGGATGCCCGCGGCCGTTTGTATGCGACCGACCTGGCGGACGGGACGATCTACCGCGTGCGCTTCAGGGGACCGCGACCCTGAGGCGGCGGCTTCGCGACCTCGGCCTCGCGGAGCCTCAGCCCCCCGGGAGCCGGAAGGGCGATTCCAGTCCATGCGCCTCGAGCAGGGCTTCGTCCCGCAGGAGCTCGGCGCTGGGGCCGTCGGCCACGACTACTCCTTCGTCGATGATCACGGTCCGGGTGAGGGTCTCCGCGACCATGGCCAGGTCGTGGCTGCTCACCAGCAACGTCTCCGGGCGCGAGGTCATCACCGCCATCAGCTCGCGCCGGCCGCGGGGGTCGAGTCCAGCGGTGGGCTCGTCGAAGACGAGGATGCTCGGATCCATCGAGAGCACCGTGGCCACGGCGATGCGCTTGCGCTGGCCGAGCGAGAGGTGGTGCGGCACCCTGCCTTCGAACCCGCTCATGCCGACCGCCTCGAGCGCCCGTTCGATGCGGTGATGGAGCTCGTGCCCTGATACCCCCATGTGGATGGGACCGAAGGCCACGTCCTCTCGCACGGTGGGACTGAAGAGCTGGTCATCGGGATCCTGGAAGACCAGACCCACCAGCGCGCGCACCTGGCGTGCCGTGTCGGGCCCGACCGTGATGTCATCCACGCTGACATGGCCGTGGCCGCCGCCGAGGATGCCGTTGAGGTGCAGCAGCAGCGTGGACTTGCCGGCACCATTGGGTCCCACCAGCGCGACCTTCTCACCGGCCCCCACGGCCAGCTCCACCCCGCGCAAGGCTTCGGTGCCATCGGGGTAGGTGAAGTGCAGGTGCTCGATGCGCAGACGGCCCGGCGTGGCCGCCGGCGCGGTGTCCTCGCTCATCGGGCCGCCCACACGTTGGCCGCGACCACGAAGACGGCGATGGCCATGAGCGCGAGGAAGAAACCGGTCAGCGCCCGTTGATCGGGACGCGCGGCCTGCGCCTGCTGCCACTGTCCCCTGAAGCCGCGCGCGAGCATGGCTGCATAGATACGCTCGGAGCGCTCGTAGGAACGGATGAAGAGCGAGCCGACCATGGCCCCGGTGACCCGCGCGCGCCATCCCAGCGAGCCGCCCGAGCGCCCCTCGGGTGCGGCTGCCGAACGCGACCGACGTGCCCGGTTCATGCGCCCGGCCTCGTCGCCGAGCACGGCCAGGTAGCGGTACATGAAGCTGATGATGCTGACGATGATGGCCGGCAGCCGCAGAGCGCGGAGCGCGTCGATGAGGTCGCTGAAGGGCGTGGTGTAGGTCAGCAGCAGGGCCACCTGCACGCTGAGCCAGGACTTGGCCGCGATGGAGAGGACGTCGCGCAGGCCCGCGTCGGTGATGGTCAGCGAGAGCGGCCCGAGATCGATGCTGAGCAGGGGCTCGCCCGGTCGGGTGAACAGCAGCGGCAGGGCGACGGCCACGAAGGGCAGCACCACCCAGGAGCCGCGCACGAGGCGGGATGGACCGAGGCGGGCGAGGGTGGAGACCCCGGTCAGCACCAGCCACACGAGCAGGTAGGCCCCGAAGGCGCCCGTCGGAAGAAGCGTGATGCCCAGCACCGCGGCGATCGCGAGCACGACCTTGAGGCGCGCATCAGCGCGATGGGCCGGGCTCTGGCGGGGGACGTAGCGGTCGAGCTCCACGCCGCGCGGAAGTGGCGCTCAGTCGGTCGGCTGTGTTCGGCGCGCGAGGACCCGGCCCAGCAGCCAGACCAGGCCGAAGACGAGGCCGACGCCGACCAGGCCGGCCACGATGAGCGAGACGGGACCGTCGCCCAGCAAGGGCACGCTGTAGTCGGGCAGGATCGAGTAGGCCCCGGCGGCGCCCTGGTCGGCGAAGCCGGTATCGATGGCCACGCGCTCCAGACCGTCCGGCTCGGAGGAGGCCAGCGGGGCGAGGATCACGACCACGAGCACGGCCGCGGCCAGGCCGGCGACCCACCAGTAGCGGCGGATCACGGCTGCGACCCGGTCATGCCCAGCGCCGGCGCGGCGGCGGGCGGGGGGCGACGTTCGCGCAGGGTCAGCAGGTCCGGACGCACGCTCGCGATGAGTGCGAGCGCAGCCACGGTGACCACGGCTTCGCCGATCCCGATGAGGGCGTGGGTACCGAGCATGGCGGGCAGCACGATGGCGAGGGTGGTGGTGCCGCTGGCGGCCAGCTCCAGCGACATGGCCAGGGCGCCGAGCATCACCGCCGCCCAGGCGGCCACCGCCGCCGCCGGCAGCCGGCCCTTGGTCTCACCGCCGAGGAGACCGGCTATGAAGCGGTAGATCGCGTAGCCGCCGATGGTCCCGACCAGGCCCATGTTCACGATGTTGGCGCCCATGGCCAGGAGACCGCCATCCTGGAACAACAGCGCCTGCACGGCGATGACGCTGGTCATGACCAGGGTCCCGGCCCAGGGGCCCAGCAGGATCGCCGCCAGGACCGCGCCCAGCAGGTGGCCGCTGGTGCCGCCCACGACGGGGAAGTTGATCATCTGGGCCGCGAAGATGAAGGCGGCGGTCACGCCCATCAGTGGCACGGCCCGCTCGTCGAGGGAGCCGCCCACGCGGCGCACGGAGACGGCCACGACCACGATCGCGACCAGCCACATGGCCAGGGCCACCGGCGCCGAGAGGAATCCGTCCGGGGCATGCAGCTCGAAGGTCGGAGCGACGGACGGGACCGGGACGGAGATGAGCGCGAACAGCATCGTCGTCGATAGTAGTCGCTCCAGGTCGTTGTTGCAATCCGTTGCGATAAGGTCGGATCACACGAGGAGGACTATCCTTGTCGCCATGCCCACCGATGCCCTACCTTCCGCGCCCGAGGTGACCTGGGACGAGGTCCGCCAGCTGCTGCGCGAGCGGGGCTTGCGCTGGACGCCGCAGCGACGGTTGCTGGTGGAGGTCCTCGCCGGCACCGACGGCCACATCACCGGTGCCGAGCTGGTGGAACGGTGTCGCGAGCAGGACGAGGAGGTCACCCCTTCGACCGTCTATCGCACGCTCGACGTGCTCGAGGAGATCGGGCTCATCTGCCATGCCCACGGCCTCGACGGCCGCGAGGAGTTCCACGTCATGCCGACTCGCGAACACGGCCACATGCACTGCTCGGTCTGCGGACGCGCCTGGGAGATCAGCGCGGACGACGTGACCGGCCTGGTGGCCGACTTCGAGCGCACACGTGGGTTCGCCGTCGACCTTGGGCACCTCAGCGTGGTCGGGGTCTGCCGCAAGTGCCGGGAGCAGGCGCAGGACTAGCCGCTCGGCGACACTTCCCGGGACGACCACCCGTCCGCGGGGATCATGATCAGGCCTTCGCTCCTGGGGTTGGCGGTGCCGAAGACCGCTCCGTCCGATGTCGTGACCGGGTCCTGGGGCCCAAGCTCGCGGACTGTCCGCAGCCCGTCCGAGTCGTAGCGGTAGTCGAGCTCCTCGTCACGCTCCAACAGGCGGACCCCGCTCCCGAAGAGCGGGTCGAGGCCGTAGAAGGAGTTGGATCGGGTCCCCTTGTTGACGGGTGCCTCCAGCGCGATCGCGCTCCAGGCACCGTCTTCGAGTCGCAGCAACCACTGGGCGGTTACCGCGTCGGCGCCCTTGTCATCACGCTTGACGAGCGTCCAGAGCGTGCCCTGGTCGTCGACCAGGACATCGCGCACGATCACCGGGCCGCCGACGAGCCCCGCCAGGAACGCAGGCGAGACCTCCTCCCACGCGCCATCGGCGAACCGGGAAAGCCCGCGCCGGGAGTAGGCCCAGACGTCGGTCCGCGATCCTGGCCACGGGAACTTCTGGCCGAGTTCGGCCGCAGGGTACTGGGCCAACGCCTGCGGGAAGATCTGGTCGAGCGTGTACGGGATCCAATCCTCGCCTGTCCACAGCTCGAGCGCGGCAGGCGCCTCCTGCCCGGGGTCCACGGATCCGTCACGTTCGTCAGGCCTGCGCCACGTCGATCCGTCGGGCAGGGTCAGGCTCTGCCAGCGCAGCTCCGGGTCGGAGAAGAACGCCCTCGGAGGTGCTTCCTCGAGCGGCGTCCAGGTGCCGTCCGCGAGCCGCCAGATGCCGTCGGCGTGGACGGTGAGCGATCCATCGTCGTTGGCCTCGATGTGCTCGATGCGACCCTGGGGGCCGCCCTCGCCGATCTCCACCTGGCCGGGCTGGCCGAGGACGAAGATGGCCTTTCGGGTCGCGACCCAGACGTGGTCGTCCGGGGTCAGCGCAACCGACACGACACGCCGAAGGTTGTGCCCGGCCCCGTCGTCGACGACGCGCACGCGTCCATCCTCGAGCGGCTCCACGACGAGCGCGAGGTCGCCAGCCTCGAGGGCCACCGTCGGAGCCGTCGGCGTGGGCGTGTGTGGCTCACGGGTCGGCTGCGGGAAGAGTTCGGCGCCGATGGCGCGGATCCCGCCGAGGACCTGACTCACGACGGCACTCGCGGCAGCGCCGCTGGCCGCTCCCGGCAGCGCCACCGAGAGGCGCAGGCCGTCGAGCGCGAGCTCGGCCGGGACGCGCTTGCCCGGATCCTCCGGGCGGCCGTCACCCACCAGCTCGACGCGAACGTCGCCCTCGTAGGCCGCCCCGAGGGGGGACTCGAAGAAGGGGCCGTCGGCCCTCACCCACTGGCCATCCGCGAAGCCGTCGTAGGCACGGATCTCCCCTACCCACCAGTCGGACTCGTCGTGGAAGAAGGACCAGATCATGCGTTGCTTGACTCCGTGCTCGACCCACGCGAGCTCGAGCACCGGGGCACCGGGGGAGCCGGAGTCAGCCTGGACCGTCGGCTCGGTGCCCGCGAGGGTAAAGACGAAGTCGTTGACGGCGAGGCTGAAGGCGTCGGCCTGTAGGTCGACCACGTCTGTCTGCCAATGGACCGGATCACCATCGGATCCCCGGGGCGACGCCCCGCTGCCGAGGCCAGCGGGGTCGGACCCACCCGACAGCAGCCAGGCGGCCAGCGCGCCCGCGAGGATGACCAGCGAGAAGGCCACGGCGGACGTCGCCATGGCCGGACCCGCAGCGGCGATGCGTGGCAGCGATGGCCGTGGCCGGCGACCGGCCTGGCGTGTCGTTGTCGCTCGGGCCACGGCGGCGTCGACGCTGGCGCGCGCGTCCCGCGCGGGGACATCGCTGTCCTTGAGCCACTCGCTGACCTCCGCTGCCAGCAGGCGCTCGTTCATCGATCTGCCTCCCTGGCCTGGGCGAGGGCGGGGGCTGGGCGATCGTCCGCCTCGATCGCTGCGCGCAGGGCGCCCATCGCCCGGTTGAGCCGCGAGCCCACCGTGCCCGGCGCGATGTCGAGCGCCTCGGCGATGCGGTCGTGTGGCAGGTCCATCAGGTATCGCAGCACGATGACCGCACGGTGCTCGACGGACAGCCGCCGGAAGCCACGCTCCAGCTGGTCGCGGTCGGCGACGCCGGCGATCGTGTCCGCCGCGGGTGGCTCCGGTCGTGCGGCGACTCGATCTCGGGTAGCCGCCGCGGCACGTCCCGGGCCTCCCGTGAGCAGGCGCGGACGAGCAGGCGGTAGGACCAGCTGTCGAAGGCCTGCGGGTCACGCAGCCGGGGCAGGTATCTCCAGACATCGACCATCGTGGCCTGCGTCGCGTCCTCAGCCCGGTCGGCGTCGCGCAAGATGCCCAACGCGACCCGGAAGAGCCGCGGATGGCTCGATGTCGCCAGCGCTTCGAATGCGCCCAGATCACCCCGCTGTGCCTGAACCACGAGATCCCGGTCCATCACCCCTCGAGTCTGCCACCGACAGGTGCCGGCGCGGGCCCCGGCCGGGGCCTCTCCCTGTAGGTAGGCAGATCGGGCCCGACTTCTTCCATCTTGCCGGCGCCGGGTCGGACGACAGCATCAGCAGGCAGGCGTCAGCGGCCCTGCGTCAGCTCCCGGATGTCGGCCAGCAGGGCGTCGAGATCTGCGCCGGTAGCGGTGTAGTTGAGGATGCCCGCGCGCAGCCAGGTGCGACCGTGCAGGCGAGTGGTGGTCAGGAAGCCCCGGCCGGAGAGCTGCAGGGCCGACTGCACCGCGTCCTGCCGCACGTCGACGGCAGCCCGTGCCGGGGCCTCGTCACCGTCCCCTTCGGGCAGGTAGCGGAAACAGACCACGGACAGGTTCGACTCCTCGGCCAGCTCGAAGTCCGTGGCAGCCCGGATGCGGTCCTTCAAGGCCTCCGCCAGGTCCACCGTCTGCTCCACCAGCCGCCCCAGGCCCGGTGTACCCAGGTGCTTCCAGCTGAACCACAGCTTGAGCGCCCGCCAGCGACGGGTGCCCTCGATGCTCAGGCGGTAGAAGTCGAGCTCCTCGGAGTGGGCATCGGGTGCGCGCCGCGGGTCGCCCGAGCCGCGGTAGTACTCCGGCCGATACGAGAACACGCGCTCCAGCAAGGAGCCGTCTCGCAGCAGCAGGCCACCGATGTCGTAGGCCTGGAAGAACCACTTCTGGGGATCGATGGTGATCGAAATCGGCACGCGCCAGCCCGTCCACCAGCGGCGCCAGCCGCGGCGACAGTCGGGCCGCCCCGCCGTAGGCCGCGTCCACGTGCAGCCAGAGCCCCTCGCGCTCGGCCATGTCCGCCAGCTCGGGCAGGCGGTCGATCGCGCCGGTGTTGGTGGTGCCGGCCGTGCCCACGATGGCCATGGGCAGCAGCCCCGCATCACGGTCGCGCACGATGGCCTCGGCCACCGGGAGGGCGGTCAGGCGCAGCCCCTCGTCGCTGGGCAGCCTCACCAGCGTCTCGTCGGGGAATCCGAGCGTGTCGAGGGCTCGCTTGATGGAGAAGTGCGCCTGATCGCTGACGTAGACGCGCACGCCGGCCAGCTCCGCGCCGCGGGGCGGGTGGTCCAGGCCGCGCAGGCGGCGCAGGTGGACATCGCGCGCGACGTCCAGGGCCATGATGTTGGCCATCACGCCGCCAGAGGTGAAGAGGCCGAACGAAGCGTGCGGATAGCCCACCAGGTCGCACAGCCAGCGCACCGTCTCCTCCTCCACGAAGGTCGCCGACGGACTGCAGTGCCAGACGTCCACGCCCTGGTGGGCGACCTGGCTGAACAGCTCGCCCACGATGGAGGCCCACAGCGGCACCGGCGTGAAGTAGGCGAACGTGCTCGGGTGCCAGGCATTCGCCTGGTGGGGCGCGAGCCGCACCCGGAACTCGTCGATCAGCGTCTCCGAGGGCACTGGCTCCGTCGGTGCCGGCCCGGGCTGGCCGCTCGGCCCGAAGAACTCGGCGCGCATCGCGTGATACTCCGCGGGCTCGCCGATGGCGCGCTCCAGACCGTGCTCGTAGACGTAGTCGAGCGCGGCAGTCCAGGCCGCTTCGCCCATGAGCTCGAGGATCGGGCGGGATCGCGCCTCGTCGCGAACATCGAGCAGCTCGGGCTCGGGATGCCAGCCCTCCCCCGTCGCCTGGGCCAAAGCGTCGGCAGGCCGGTCGGCCATGGCTATGCCCCGACTCCTGCCCGTTCGACGAACCACTCCACCACGGTGTCCACGAAGCCGTCCACGAAGACCGGCTCGAGGCGCGCGTACTCGGCCACGGCACCAGTGTCGGCAGCCTGGAAGAGGTGGTTGGCGTCTGGCAGGATGAGGGTGGTCACGTCGTCGTTGCCGGCAGCTGCGAGAGCCTCGCGCAGCGCCGCCTCGTTAGACTCGGCGATGACCTGCACGTCTTTGCCACCGAAGATCCCCAGCACGGGGACGGTCACCTGCTCCCAGTCGGGGCCGGGGTCATAGGCCAGCAGGGAGCGGAACCAGTCGGACTCGTAGGTCGGCATCACGCTCTCGACCTGCCGCTGGGCGAAGGTCTCACGATCGCCGCTGACCACCTGCTCCGCGTCGGTCAGGCTGTCCCAGAACGAACCGTAGAACTCGCGCGTCAGCGCCTCGAGTGCATCGAAGTCCCCCGCGACCGCCAGGGGCAGGGCTGAGCGCGTGTAGTCTCCGATCGCCTGGACTCGGTCCTCGCTGGCACCACTAGTGCGCACCAAGGCCATGTTCTGCTCGATAAGGAGGTCGAGCCCGTCGATGACCGCCGGTGCCATCATGCCGATGAAGGCGACTCGCGGGTCGGAGGCGCCCAGCATGGCGGCATAGATCCCGCCCTCGCTATGCCCCAAGAGCCCGATCCGGGCCGGGTCCACGTCCGCCCGCGTCTCGAGGTAGTCGATGGCGGCTCGAGCATCCTCCGCGAGGTCCTCGATCGTCGCAGCCCCGTAGTCACCGGTGGAGGAACCGACGCCGCGGTCGTCATAGCGCAGGACACCCACCCCCTGGCTGGTGAGCGCATCGGCGAGGACAGCGAAGGGCTTGAGCGCGGTCAGGGGTCGCATCGACTCATCACGGTCCTGCGGGCCGGAGCCGGACATGGTGACCACGACCGGGTGCGGCCCCGGGCCGGGCGGCAGCGTGAGGGTGCCGGCGAGCTCCACGCCCTCGGGGCCACCGGGGAAGGCCACCTCCTCGATGCTGTAGTCGAAGGTCGAGGGGTCGGGCGTGGCCTCGGGCGCCAGAGGCGCGAGGGCGTCCACCGCCGGCAGGAAGACGCTCTCACGCAGGGTCTCGAAGTCGTCGGGCGCAGACTGCAGCAGCACGAGGTAGGTGGTCCCGGCTTCCTCGGCCAGGGCCAGCTCCACCGAGACGGTCGTCGCGCCGATCGGCACATCCAGGCGATAGAGATCCCACTCGAAACGGTCGGAGTCATAGCTGCCGGTGGGCGCAGGGACGTCCGTCAGGGCCAGCTGGGGCAACAGGCTGGGCCACAGCTGGTCGACGGTGGCCGCCGTGGACTGGATGGCGATGAGGGCCAGATCGGCGGGCGGGGTGCCGCGCGAGTAGACCCCGCCGCCCTGCTCCTGCCAGTCGGCGGGCACGACCGAGCTGAGGCCGTAGAGCGGCTCGTCCACGGGTCGGCGTTCGAGGTCCTGGGCACCGACGGGCGCGGCGGGGGCCAGCGCCAGGCCGAGCGAGAGGACGAGGATGAGGAAGCGAAGAAGGAGCATCGTGGGCGGTCTCCCGAAGCGAAGGTGGGCAAGGGTGGACGCGGCGTCCGCGAAAGAGTACGTCTGGCCGGGGCCGCCTATTCGTTCAGGGCCGGGGCGCGGTCGGCGATGACCTCCACGTGCTCGAGGGTGATCACGCCGCCATCGACCATGGCGTCGATCTCAGGCAGGATCGCTCGCAATCGCTCCTCGCGGTCCACCACCTCGATAAGGATAGGCAGGTCCTCCGAGAGTCGCAGGATCGATGCGGTGTGCAGACGTGACGCGCGCCCATAGCCCTCGATACCCCGCAGCACGGTCGCGCCGGCCACCCCGGAGGCCCGCAGCTTCTCGACGATGGCATCATGGAGCGGCCGGCCGTCCCAGCGGTCCAATTCCCCGATGTAGATACGCGCCAGAAGCGCTGTCCCTTCGATGGTCATGGAACCAACCTCCCTACTGCCAGCCCGGCCACGACCGCGACCATGCCCACGAGCACCGAAAGCGCCAGGTTCGCCAGCACGCGCATGAGGTCGCCATCCTCCACCAGCGTCCACGACTCGAGCATGAGCGTGGAGAAGGTGGTGTAGGAGCCGATGAAGCCGACCATGACCGGCACTCGCACCTCCGGTGAGAGTACGCCCCGATCCATGGCCAGGGCGAAGACGAGGCCGAGCAGGAACGAGCCAGAGATGTTGACCGCGAAGGTGCCCCACGGGAAGCGACCGCCGGCGAAATCCTGTACCCAACCCTGGACCAGGTAGCGCGAGATGGCACCGAGCGCGCCGCCGAGGCCGATGAAGAGCAGGGTCATGGCGCTATCGTCGCATGCGCTCCGACCCGCGCGCTCCGTGGGCGCCCGCGAGGAGCACGGCCGAGGCCATGTTCACGGGCTCGTCATGGCGCGGGCATACTCTGGGCCCATGAACGACGAACGAACCCCTCCCCTGCCCAGCCGCGAGGACGAGTGGCGCGAGCGGCTCTCCCCCGAGCGCTATCGCGTGCTCCGCGAGAAGGGCACCGAACGCCCCTTCGCCGGCGAATACCTTGACGAGAAGCGGTCGGGGACCTACCGCTGCGCCGGCTGCGGCGCGGAGCTGTTCGCCTCAGACACCAAGTACGACTCCGGCTCGGGCTGGCCCAGCTTCTGGCAGCCCGCAGCCGAGGGGGCCATCGCCTTCGAGACCGACCGCTCCTTCGGCATGGTCAGGACAGAGGCTGCCTGTGCCAACTGCGGCGGCCACCTGGGCCACGTCTTCGATGACGGCCCCGACCCGACCGGCCAGCGCTACTGCATCAACTCGCTCGCGATCGAGCTCGACCCGGACGCCGAATAGACGGGCTCAGCCGGCAGCGGCCGGAGCGGGCAGCTCGGGCAGGATGAGCAGGAACCTGCCGTCGCGCCAGGGATGCCGCCGGCCGGGCCGGTCGTAGGGCAGGAAGTCGTGGGCCAGGGCCTTCACGGTCATGGCCGTGTTCGGTCGCGGTGACCTGCCCCAGATGGAGCTCACCGTGGGGTACCACGGGTCAGAGACGAAGACCTTGCGCACCCGGAAGTCAGCGCTGAACGCCGGGTCGCGGTCTGCCTTGAAGCCAGACATGACCCAGGCGTGTGCGCCACGCCAGACCACCAGCCCCACCGGCCGGCCGGTCAGGCGGATGGCCCGGGCCGCCTTGCGGATGGCAGCTGCCCGCGAGCCGGCGCGGGCCAGGCGATAGGGCCCGAAGCCCCGAGCATCGAGCAGGCCGGCCCAGTCGTCGAGGCCAAGCCCGTGCAAGCCCTTGCGCCAACGCTCCTCGCCGGCCAGGCGCCGCCAGTACGCGTCGCCTTCACGGTCGAGGGCGCGCGCCTGGAAGTGCAGACGCCGCTGCAGGGCCCGACTCCGATCCGGCGGCCCCGGCGCCATCATGTTCATCATCATCTGGACCGAGGCCGCCACGCACCACCAGGCCGTTTGCTGGTGCACGAAGTCGCCCCGCTCGAAGAGGTTCTGGCGATACGGCCCGGGCGGGCTGACGGCCCTGGCCAGCACGCTCGCGACCGCCTCTGAGAGCCGGGGGCCGAGCGACCAGCCCACGCCCGCCTCATGCGCGGCAGAAGGCGGCGAGAGGGCAGACGTGGCGGCCAGCGCCAGCACCAACCCCAGGATCAGGGCCGCCGGGCGCGTCAGCGGTGGTCGTCGCATGGATGCGACCTTACGACAGGCGCGCCGGGAGGCGGGGCTTCGTTGTCAGGGCTTCACCGAGAACGAACGAGGGCTCAGTCCTGATGGTAGATCTCGGCCACGCGAAGGTTGTGGCCGTCGGCGTCGGTGAAGGTGGTGATGACGCCCTCGAGCGCAGCTCCCCAGCGAGCCGCCACCGCAGTCCCGTTGACGCGGTCGATGACCGTCTGGAAGTCGGGGTAGTAGCGACCCACGTAGATGACGTGAGCGCCACGCCGGAACCCACTGTAGTCGCGGTAGCCGGCCTCGGCGATGGCCTCCAGCATCTCCGGCCAGGGGTCGGCGTGGAGCTCGTCGTAGACCGACTCCTGGTGCGGGTCGATGACGAGGCTGAAGCAGCCGCGCTCCCATGGTCCGCCCGGCGCCGGGGCATCGGTGTGGAAGATCTCCTCGTACCACATCTGGCCACCCTCGGGCGCCGCGATCTCCGCGATGATGTCGCGGAACTGGTGTCCCCAGCGCTGGTTGACGAGGCCCTTGCCCACCCGTGAGAAGGCGGTCTCTCGATCCGGCTCAGCCTGCGCGTACCACCACACGTCCGTCCCGCGGCGGAAGCCCGAGACGTTGCTCAGGCCGGCGTCGCGCATCCCGCGCACGACCGCGCCGGGCACGCGCCGGTGGATGCGGTCGTAGCGTTCCTCGGTCCCCGGGAAGAGCCGCAGGTAGTACAGCGTGCGTTCCATCTGCGCGCATCCTAGCCCGCTGCCGGGAACGACAAGGCGGGTGCCGGTGTCCTGGCGCGCGCCCGTGGTGCGAGGGAGCCCGGGCCGCTAGATGAAGAGCGGGCCGAAGATGAGCGCCACGACCGACATCAGCTTGAGCAGGATGTTGATCGAGGGCCCGGAGGTGTCCTTGAAAGGGTCGCCGATGGTGTCGCCGACGACAGTGGCGGAGTGGGCCTCGGAGCCCTTGCCGCCCATCTCGCCGGACTCGATCCACTTCTTGGCGTTGTCCCATGCGCCGCCGGTGTTGGCCATGAAGAGCGCCAGCAGGAAGCCGGAGGCGATGGAGCCCGCGAGCATGCCGCCGAGCGCCTCCGCGCCGAGCACGACGCCGACGACGACCGGGGAGATCACCGCGATGGCGCCGGGCAGGAGCATGGAGCGCAGTGCGCCCTGGGTGGAGATGTCGACCGCGCGAGCAGCGTCGGGCTCGACGCCCTCCACGCCCTCGCGCAGGCCGGGAATCTCGCGGAACTGGCGACGGACCTCCTCGATCATGGCCCCGGCGGCTTCGCCGACGGCGTACATGGTCAAGCCCGCGAAGAGGAATGGCAGCATCGCCCCGAGCAGGATGCCGATGAGCACGTTGCTGTCGGTCAGCTCCAGCTCGGTGATGCCGGTGACCTCGACGTAGGCCACGAGCAACGCCAGGGCCGTCAGCACGGCCGAGCCGATGGCAAAGCCCTTGCCGGTCGCGGCGGTGGTGTTGCCCAGCGCGTCGAGGGCGTCGGTGCGCTCGCGGACCTCGGGCGGCAGGTGCCCCTGCTCGGCCAGACCGCCGGCGTTGTCGGCGACCGGTCCATAGGCGTCGGTCGCGAGGGTCACGCCAAGGGTGGAGAGCATGCCGACCGCCGCCAGGGCCACGCCGTAGAGTCCGGCGAAGTGGTCGGCCACGTAGATGCCGATGACGACGGCGATCGTGGGGATGACCACGCTGACGAGGCCGACGGCGACGCCGCCGATGACGACCGAGGCCGGCCCGGTGGCCGCCTGCCTGGCGATCCACCTGGTGGGCTTGTACTCGTAGGAGGTGAAGAACTCGGTGGTGTTGCCGATGACCTGGCCCACGATGAGGCCGGTGAGGACGACCCAGAAGAGGTCGAAGGGCAGGTCCAGCAGCACAAGGATAGCCGCGACCGCGACGAGGATGAGGCCGGCCGCGCCGAAGACGCCGTAGCGCAAGGCCCACAGCAGTTGACTCATCTTGGCGTCGTCGTTGGTGCGGACGAGGTACGTGCCGGCGATGGAGCAGAGGATGCCCAGGCCGGACACCACCAGCGGCAGCACGGCGAGGGCGCTGTCCCAGGCCGTGTCGTTGATGGCGAAGAACGCCGCGCCCACACCCACGAGCGTCAGGGCTGAGACCATCCCGCCCACATAGGACTCGAAGAGGTCGGCGCCCATGCCGGCCACGTCGCCGACGTTGTCACCGACGTTGTCGGCGATGGTGGCCGGGTTGCGCGGGTCGTCCTCGGGGATGCCAGCCTCGACCTTGCCCACGAGGTCTGCGCCGACGTCAGCGGCTTTGGTGTAGATGCCACCGCCGACGCGCGCGAAGAGGGCGATCGACGAGGCACCGAAGGCGAAACCGGCCACCACGCTGGGGTTCTGGAAGATGAACCACAGGACGGTCACGCCGAGCAGGCCCACGCCGACCACGGTCATGCCCATGACGGTGCCGGTGCGGAAGGCCACTCGCAGGGCGGGATTGAGGCCCACCATGGCGGCGCTCGCGGTGCGGGTGTTGCCTTGCGTCGCGATGCGCATCCCGACGAACCCGGCCGTGGCCGAACCGATGGCGCCGAGCACGTACGAGAGCGCGGTCCAGGGCCCGGTGCCGAGCGGCGTCTTGTCCGTCGCTGCGATCGTCGCGTTATCGGTGATGTTGAAGTCGATCAACACCGCCACCAGGACGGCCACGATGACCACGAACCCCGCGAGGATCGAGTATTCGCGGCGCAGAAAGGCCATCGCTCCCTGCTGGATGAGGCGGCCGACCTTCTGGATGATGTCGGGACCAGCGTCCTGTTCTCCGACCCAACGAGCGAGGTAGCCCGCGAAGAGCAGGCCGACGATGGCCGAGCCTGCGGCGATGAAGAGTGCGGGTGTCCCGGCCATCAGCAGGGCAACCTCGAATCGAGCATGGGCATCCTCCCGCGTGCGTGTTCAGGGGCGACGTCAGACATGGATGCGTCCTGGCCGACGATACGGTCCGGTACGCCGTGGCACTCATGCCAGGCCCCCCGCGCGCGACCCATCCGGCCCCAGCGTGCGGGCACCAGTCTACCCAGGCAGCAGGCGCCGGTCATGCCGGCGCCCACCTGACCTCAGGAGGCAGGGCTCTCCGACGGCAGCGCCGTGGCCACGTCCATGGCGCTGGATGCGGCCACGAGCGGGATCTCGACCTCGGTGGTCTGGTCGGGATCGGTCAGCACCGGGACGGACGTGTCGTTGAAGTAGAGCAGGAGCCCGGCCGGGTCCTCCACCCTGACCAACAAGGTCAGGGTGTTGGTCTCGAGGATGAGCGTGGGATCGTAGGCGATGGAGAACTCGATCGAGGTGAGGGTCGGGTCCTCGATGGTGCCGCTCTCCTCGGCGATGACCGTGGCCGGCGCATCGGCGAGCGAAGTGTCCTGCAACTGCACGGTCCAGGTCGAACCCTCGGGCAGGAACCCGTCCCCCGGCAGCGTGAAGCTGCCGCTGACGGTGGGGGCCACGACAGCGCTCGCTGATGGTGACTCACTTACGACGGGCGACGCGGACTCGACCGGGGCGGGCGTCGGCTCGGGCGTGGGCGCCAGCGTCGGCTCGGGCGTGGGCGCCAGCGTCGGCTCGGGCGTAGGCGCCAGCGTCGGCTCGGGCGTGGGCTCGGGCGTGCGCCAGCGTCGGCTCGGGCGTAGGCGCCAGCGTCGGCTCGGGCGTCGGCTCGGGCGTGGGCGCCAGCGTCGGCTCGGGCGTGGGCGCCGAGCGTCGGCTCGGGCGTGGGCACGGGCGTCGGCTCGGGCGTGGGCGCGAGCGTCGGCTCGGGCGTAGGCGCCAGCGTGGGCTCGGGCGTCGGCGCCAGCGTGGGCGCCGGCGTCGGCTCGGGCGTGGGCGACGGCGTCGGCTCGGGCGTAGGCGCCAGCGTGGGCTCGGGCGTGGGCACGGGCGGCTCGGCTCGGGCCGGCGTCGGCTCGGGCGTGGGCGCCAGCGTGGGCTCGGGCGTGGGCGCCAGCGTGGGCTCGGGCGTGGGCGCCAGCGTCGGCTCGGGCGTGGGCGCCAGCGTGGGCTCGGGCGTGGGCGGGCGTCGTGACCGGCGTCGGCTCGGGCGTGGGCGCCAGCGTGGGCACGGGCGTCGTGACCGGCGTCGGCTCGGGCGTGGGCGCCAGCGTGGGCACGGGCGTCGTGACCAGCGTCGGCTCGACGGAGGGCACGATCGACGCAGCTACCGGCACCAGCGAGGGGGTCGCGGCTACGGTCGGGGCGGGCGTGGCATCCTCGGGACGGCATGCCACGACGGCCAGCGTGCCGGCCGCCAGCAAGGCGGACCACTTCGTCAAGCGAAAGATCCGCGATCGTGTCTTGTCCAAGGCTGGTGCCCTCCTGCCCCTGCTCTTTCCGGGTTGACGGATATCGAGATCCGCCAGCCGTGCCCCTCTCGACAGCCGCTGGCGACGTGAACGTGGCGCTACCTTACTTGAGCCAGACATCACGTGTCACAAGGTTCGGTATCCGGGAACAGCGTGCGCACGTTGTCTGGCGTGACCAGTTGCAGGGCTGCTTCCATCCGCGGGGCGATCTCGAGGCCGGCGACGGCAGCCTGCAGCGCTGGCACGACCTGATCCCCGAAATCCTCGGGGAATTGCGCGACCGAAGCGACGTAGCGCGAGTCGCAGGCGATGGCCTGCCGCGCGGCCGGATCGGCCAGCTGGCCAGCAGCCCAGACCTGCCCGCCTCGGCCCTGCTCCACCGCCGCCTCGCGCGCGCCAAGGACCGCCAGATCGGTGACGCCGGCCACGATGATGGGCTTGCCGCTGACCTTCTCGAGCAGCTTGCCCATGCGCGTCTTGGCGGTGATGAGGTGCTGCGCAGCGTTGAGCGTTCGCTGCTGGCGAGGGAGGCCGCAGTACTCGCCGTAACCCTCGCGGAAGCCCTCGAGGCGGGTCGTGCCGACGACATCGCCCGCGCCGGAAGCGAGCTCGACGTAGGCCTTCACCTGGCACTCCCAGCGATCCGCGGCCAAGGCCCCCAGGGCCTCGCCTGCGAGCCGACCGGAGCGGCCCTGGTCGACCTCCAGCAGCGATACCTGGCAGGTTCCCTGGTCATAGATGATGCCCACGACCGGGACGTCGCCAAGTGTGGCGCAGACCTCGTCGGCGAGATCCGCGAAGGGCTGCATGCTGATGAGACCATCGACACCCGCCTCGGCCAGTTCGGCGGCACAGCGCCGCACGCCCTCACGCGTGCCCCCGGGATCGCATTCGACGAGATCCACCGCGGCTGCATCGGCGGCGGCCCGCATGCCCACGTCCATGTCCTGGATGTACCACTCCGAGCCGCCCATGGACATGTATCCGAACAGCGAGGAGCCGGAGCCCGCGGAGGTCGAACCTGTCGCCGACGGTCGCTCCCCGGCGGCGGTCGCGGGCGAGCCCGAGGCTGCCACGAGTGGTGCGGACTCGACGGCACCGGTCGCAGCAGTCGGCGTCGCAACAGTCGGCGTCGCAGCAGCCGGCGTCGCAGCAGCCGGCTCGCCCGATGCCGCTCCCAGGTCACGCGTGGCTGTGACGCAGGCCCCGGACACCATCCCGACCGCGACCAGCGCGGCCAGGAGGCGGAGCCGAGGGATCCGGGGCAACGTCTGGTTCAGGGTGGTGACCTCTGCTTCCTGGTCGTTGGCCGCGATCGCGGCCCGGTCCGGTCGAGTGCGGCCGGTCGAGGGGAACGGTGCCAGATTGGGATGGTTCGTGCCGCCTGGAGGGGGCCGCGCCCCGAGCTGGGGCTAGGCGCTGGACTCGGCCAGGGCCTGTGCGTCCGCGCCCAGCGAGACGGTGATGGTGATCCCGAAGTGGCGGCTCTGACCTGGGCCCAGCATCTCCAGCGTGCCCGCCTCCCGCTCGGCGGCGCGTCCGGCAAGCTCGCAGTTGGCCGGCTCCAGGCCGGTCAGGTACATGCCCGGCCCCAGCATGCGCCACTGCCACATGCGCGGCAGCGCGCGTGGGTCCCAGCTGACGGTCAGGCCGAGGCCACCCGTCGGCTCGTACGCGGGATTGACGATGGAGGCACTGACAGTCTCGGTCGGGACCGGCGCCAGCTCGTGGCGGTACACGTTCTCCACGAAGCCGTCACGCGGCGGCGGGAAGGTCGTGCGCTCGGCCATGCCGCGTGCGGCGTTCTCGTCGCGAGGCGTGACCTCGGCGGCAGGGGTGATGAGCAGGGCATCGTCGGCCACCACCGGGTAGCCCACGTTCACGTGGTACAGCAGCATCAGCCCGGCCGGTGCGAAGCCCTGGTTGACGACCTCGTCCTGGACTCGAAGTTCCATTCGCCCCATGGGCAGGGTGATGCGGCGACGCAGCAGCAGGTCCGCGCCGAACACGTCGGTCTCGCGCATCTCGCCGCGGATCTCGGCGGTCAGGACCCCGTCCTCCTCGATCACGCGGTGGGTCACGTTGCGGGCCGGGATGTTGCTGATCCGCCCGTGCAGGCCGTGGCTGATGCCCTCGTCCTCAGAGGGCAGTCCCACGTTCTGCAGTCCACAGGTGGTGAGCATGCCGCCGTGGAACGAGCGCAGCCAATCTGCAGCGTGGAAGTAGGAGGGATGGACGGCCCCGGTCGTGGACTGCCAGGCCACCTGCTGACCACCGGCCCAGACTGCTCCGAGGTCCAGGCCCCGGTCGGCAAGGATCACCGCGGAGAGCCCGCCTGCGGCTCGGGCATCGACGATGCGGACGCCGTCCTCCGGCCCGTCGGCCAGCGTGGCGGCGCGCGTAGAGACGAGCTGCGAGACGTCGCCGATCCGTCGGCGCAGCTGCTGGAGGTCGGTTCCGGGATACTCGCTCATGCGGCTAACGGTACCCCTCTCACCCCTGGGGTGCGCGGCTATGATGGCGCCAGCGAGGCCGGCTCCGACGCGGCCATGGGAGGGTGACACGGGCACGATGGCGAGGACCAGCGCGAAGCGGCCGACCAGCCAGGTCATCCGCACATACGCGGCCAGTGACCGGGCCCAGGCCGAGCGTTCCTACCTGCGCGAACGCCAGCAGGCAGCCACGCGTGGTTGGGTCCCCAGCTCGCGACGCTGGCGCTCGGAGGGGCAGGAGCACGTGCTCACGGTGGTCTTCGAGTCGACCGACCTGGCCGATCCCTTCTCGGAAGGGAATGCCACCATTACGCGAGCACCGGAGGTCACCAGCCGGCCACTGCCATGGAGCGAGGCGACAGGCGCGCGAGCGCGATCGCTCCCGGACGATCGTGGAGACGCTTGACCTGCACTGTGCCGGCGAGCCGCTGCGCCTGGTCCGCTCGGGCTATCCGACGGTCCCGCAGCTGCCCATCGAGGAGCGGCGGGCCTGGGCCCGCGAGCACGCCGACCACGTCCGGCGTCTGCTCATGTACGAGCCACGCGGACACCGCGACATGTATGGGGCGGTGCTGCTTCCGCCGAATCGCGAGGATGCGGACATCGCCGTGCTGTTCATGCACAACGAGGGCTACAGCACGATGTGCGGCCACGGCATCATCGCCCTCACCGCCGGGCTCATCGAGGAGGGGCTCTACCCCGCCACCACGCCCGTGACCGAGATCGCCTGGGAGACGCCCGCGGGACTGGTGCGGTCCACGGCCGAGGTCTCGGTGGGCGTGGGTGCGGAGCCGGTGGTGCGTTCCGTGCGCTTCGTCAACGTGCCCGCCTATCTCCACGCCGAGGGCCTGGTCGTGCGGCCACGCGGGGTGCGCCTCTTCGGCACGGCGGCCGAGCGCAAGGGCCTGGCCGTGCAGCTGGCCTACGGTGGTGCCTACTACGGCATCGCCGACGTGGCTGAGCTGGGCATGCGCGTGGTGCCCGAGCAGGTCGAACAGCTCACCCGCGCCGGGGCGGCCATCACCGAGGCCCTGCGACGCGATCACACGCCGGTCCATCCGACTGACGCGTCGCTGGGCTTCGTCTACGGCACCATCATCGTGGACAGTGACCCGGCCTCCTCACCCGACGGCCTCGCGAGCGAGGCCACCATGCGCAACGTGACCGTCTTCGCCGACGCCGAGGTCGATCGTTCCCCCTGCGGCTCGGGCACCTCTGCGCTGCTCGCGGCACGCCATGCGCTGGGTGCCTCCGAGGTGGGCGACGCCATCTTGAACGCGGGCATCACGGGCGAGTCGTTCCTGGGCCGGATCGAGGGCACGACCACGCTCGGTGAGCATGCTGCCGTGGTCACCAGCGTGCAGGGGCGCGGGTTCGTGACCGGCCATTCCCGCTTCCTGGCCGACCAACGGGACGCCCTGGGACAGGGGTTCCTGCTGCGCTGAGCGCTTCCACGAGCGTGCAACCGTTTCGGCCCCGCGGGTGTTCTTGTCCGCGTGTGCGCTGACTGCCCCGACCGACTGGCATCCGACCTCGACGCGGGGTTCCCCGTGCTCGTGGCCCACTACCAGGACCTCGTGTACGGCATCGCCCGCCGCTCCAGCCGCCGTCCCGAGGATGCCGAGGACCTGGCCCAGGACGCCTTCCTGCGGGCCTACCGGGCGCTCAGTGGCTACGAGGCAGCGCGGATCCGCGGGCTGCGCGTCGGTGGCTGGCTGGCGGCCATCACGCTCAACCTGGCCCGCAACCACGCACGCCGGCGGGAGGTCCCGAGCAGCGGGCTCGAGGCGGTGGTCGAGGCGGTGGATACCGCATCCGGGCCGGCGACCCTGGTCGAGGAACGCGAAGCGGACACGGTCTGGCAGCGTCGCCTGGAAGCTCTGCCGACGCGGTTCCGGCGGGCCGTGGAGCTGCGCCACGTGAGTGGGCTCTCATACCCCGAGCTGGCCGAGGCCCTGGGCCGGCCCCTGGGGACGGTCAAGTCCGACGTGCATCGGGGCGTGCGCTTGCTGCGCCTCATGGTCGAGCAGGAGCAGGCAGCAGCGGAGCGAGAGGTCGAGCCATGAAGAAGATGGAGATGCGGGAGGCACGAGCGATGGTCAAGGCGATGCGTTCGGGTGCGGGCCGCGCCCCCGAGGGACTGGCCGACGCGGTCTTGTCCGAGGTCGGGCTGGTCGGTTCGTGGACCGAGGTCGAGGGGCCGATCGGGCCGCTCTACGTGGCCTGGGGGCGGGACGGTGTCAGCGCCGTTGAACGGGCCGACGATCCGGCCGGGTTCGAGGCCGACCACGAGCTCAGAACGGGCCGGTCCATCCGGCGCGTCCCGGAGATGCCCCCGCAGCTCCTGGCCCAGGTGCGGGCGCGCCTGCGGGGCCAGCGCACCGAGGGACCGCCTGTCGACCTTGCCTCGCTGACCGAGTTCGAGCAGGCCGTGCTACGCAAGACCATGGAGATCCCCTATGGCCAGGTGCGGCCCTACTCGTGGGTGGCACGGGAGATCGGCCGACCGCGGGCGGTCCGCGCCGTCGGGTCTGCCCTGGGCGGCAATCCGATCGTGTTCGTCATCCCCTGCCATCGCGTGGTGCGAGCTGACGGGCGGATCGGCGAGTACGGGGCCGGCGGCCCGGACGCCAAGCGCGAGGTGCTCGGCTGCGAGGGTATCGATACCCACGAGCTGGAGCGGATGGCCGAACGCGGCGTGCGCTATGTCGGGTCCGACACCACCAGCATCTACTGCTATCCCTCGTGCCACCATGCCCGGCGAATCTCAGCGGCACACGAGGTGCGCTTCCGTGACGCCGCCGAGGCCCGGTCGGCGGGGTATCGGCCGTGCAAGTCCTGCCGTCCCCTCGAGGGCACGCCGTTCGCGGCCTGACTCAGGACGGCCGGGGTCCCGCGGGCGCGATCGCCGTGCCGGCCACGAGCGGGGTGCGCAGTTCGAAGGCGGCCTCCGGTAGATCCGCCCAGGCGGCCAGGATCCGGTCGCGCAGTCGCCCGCGCTCGCCCGCCGCGAGCTGATCGAAGCGCGCGTGGTCCTCGTAGCACTGCTTGAACTCCAGGTAACCCGCCCGCGACCAACTCCAGCGCAGCTGCTCGGACCAGATCTCCACGCGCGTGAAGCCCGCGTGGAGCAGGTCAGCTCGTGCTTCCTCGAGCGAGCGGTAGTCGCCCTCGCCCGGCAGGCGGAAGGCGGCGGGCTCGGGCGGAAAGCCAGCGGCAGCGAGGGCGGCGGCGTAGGGCCCATCGGCGTCCACCATCAACTCGTCGGCCAGCCAGGTCACGAAGGCGAAGACGCCGCCCGGGCGCAGCACACGCCGCAGTGCGCGCAGGACCGCTCCCCGATCGGCCACCTTCTGCAGCACGAACGACGAGACGGCCACATCGACCGACCCGTCGGCCAGCGACAGGTCGGCGGCGTCGGCCACCAGCCACTCGAAGCGAGAGGCTCCGCGAGGCCAGGCCACCTCGGCCCGACGGCGGGCGATGTCGAGCATGGCGCGCGAGGTGTCGACGGCCAGCACTCGCGCGTGCGGCCAGCGGGCCGCGGCCGCGAGCGTCAGCGAACCGGTGCCCGCTCCGACGTCGAGCAGCGTCGCCGGCGGCTGCGTGATGCGATCGAGCACGCGGTGCGCCGACGGTGCGAGCACCGGCTCCCAGTAGCCCAGGTAGCGCAGCGCGTCAGGATCGGGCGGACGCTCGCTCAGGAAGCCTCCGCACCGATGCGATAGATGCTCCCGCCGAGCGCGACCAGGTAGACCTCACCGTCGTCGTCCTCGCCGAAGGACACGAAGCCCTGCGGTGCGTCGAGCAACCGCTGCACGGAGGGCTCATGGCCGGCATAGACCGCCTCGGCATCGAGAGCCCAGAGGTAGCCGCTGCGGAAGTCACTGAAGAGGTAGACGCCCTGCAGCTCGGGGATGGCCTCGCCGCGATAGACATAACCGCCGGTGATGGCGACCTGCGGCGACACCCGGTCATAGGCGTAGACCGGGGGCACGTACTCCGTGGGATCGCAGTCGGGCTCGTGAGCCGGCTGGCAGGTGTCGGCCCCCTCGACATCAGACCAGCCGAAGTTGGGGCCGCCCGACTTCTTGGTCACGGAGCCTGCAGGCACCAGGTCGACCTCCTGCTGCACCTGGCCCACGTCACCGATCCAGAAGTCGCCCGTGTCGCGGTCGAAGCTGGCGCGCCGTGGGTCGCGGAGCCCCCACGCCCAGGTCTCGCGCACGAAGCCGCCCTTGGACTTGAGCTTGCCCTTCTTGACGCGCACATAGGGATTGTCCACGGCGATGAGGTCCTTTCGGTCGACGTCCACGCGGAGCACCTTGGCCAACCGGGTCGCCGGCGTCTGGCCGACCCCATCGGGATCACCGGGGTCCGGCCCGCCGCCATCGCCGAGCGGGATGTAGAGCATGCCGTCGGGGCCGAAGCCGATCCAGCCGGCGTTGTTGTTGGGATACTTCCGGTCCGGTCGGCCGTTCTGGTCCAGCGTGAAGAGCCGGCGGACCTGCTTGGTCGACCCCTTGCCCCCGGCGCGGCAAGGCAGGCCCTTGTACTCGGCGATGACGTTGGCGTCGTTCTTGTCGGTGTAGTGGATGAAGTAGCGGCCGTTGTCGGCGAAGTCGGGATGGAAGGCGATGCCGAGCAGGCCCTGCTGCGCCCCCTGGGAGTTCACGCGCTTGCGGATGTCGAGGAAGGGCTTGGCCACCGCGATGCCGGTGGGCCGGACCAGGCGGACGACGCCCGCGCGTTCGACCACGTACAGGCAGCCCTTGTTCTCCACACCGTCGTCGGTGATGTAGACCGGCTCCACGTAGCCATCGCTGAAGAGGTCGGTGCGAACGCTGATGGCGCTGGGGTCGAACTCGGGATAGGGCGTGGGCGCAGGTGTCGCCTTCTGGGAGGGGGCGGCGGAGGCCGGAGCGGGCGAGGGGCTGGGCTCGTCGGCCGCGAGCGACGTCGCCGCGAGGCTGCCGGCGAGCGCGAAGACAGCGGCAAGGAGGGCCGCGAGCCACGGTCGGCGAAGTACGGGTGACGACGTCATGCGGTCTCCGTGAGGACGAGAGCGGTGGAGCACGCATCTAGCGTGACACCGAACGCAGCATTCGGCAGGAAGGGGCTGACCGCAGCCGCGTGGGCAGTGGCCACGAAGAAGAAGAGCCCGGCGATGACCACGATGAGAACGGCGAACACGGCCAGTCGCCCGAGCGTGCGTCCCGCCGAACGCCCGCTGGTGACCGGCGGCGGCGGCGCGGGGGCGGTGACCGGGCGGCGATCGAAGTGCTCGGGGTAGGCCACGACATCGCGTGAGATGCGGTCCATCACGGCCGGTGTCACGTCGGGGATCCAGCTCAACTCGGCGACTGAGAGCGCGACCGCCGTCGTGCCCAGTCGATCGTCAGGCAGGTCACGAGGCTCGGCTGGACCGCGTTGGGCAGCCATCAGGCGGGCCCCAGCCTGGACCGTAGGTGGACCATGGCCCCGCGTAGCGCCTCATCGACCAGGCCTGTGCCGACCGAGAGCGCATCGGCGGCGTCGGCTCGGGACAGGCCCAGCAGGTAACGCACGGCGATGACCAGGCGGTCGTCCTCGCCCAGGCGGTCGAAGGCCTCGAGCAGCTCCTGTCGTTCTTGTGGCGACAGGTCGCTCACCGCGCCCAGGCCGGCGACGGGCGTGGCCGGCAGCTGTGGCGTGGCAGAGCGCTGGATCGGCCGATCGGACGGGTTGGGCCGGCCCGACTCGCGGCGCTGCTGGCGGGACTCGCCGGCGGCGATGCGGATCAGCCAGGGCAGCAGCGCGGCTTCATCCTGCAGAGACGAGAGCGCCCGATAGGCGCGCACGAACGTCGACTGGGTGGCCTTCTCGGCCAGGTCGGAGTCGCGCACCACCAGCCAGGCGATGCGATACACCGGCTCCTGGTGGCGGCGCACCAATCGTTCCCAACTGTAGAGATCGCCGCGCCGGGCAGCCTCGACCAGTGCGCGGTCGGCAGGCTCACCCGGAACGAAGGTGGTCCCGGTCATGTCCTGTGGATGGTAGCGGTCACCCCCGGTGTGGTGACTAGCAGTCCATTCGTACTAGGCGATCAGCGGTCCATGGCGAAGCGCGCATCCGGTTCGAGGTCGAGCGAGTCGATGGCTGCCTGCACCTCGGCCACCGGCTTGGCGCCGGTACGAGCCAGCTCCGCGAGCACACCGGCCACGATATGGTCGGCGTCGATGTCGAAGAAGCGCCGCAACGCCTCCCGCGTATCACTCCGTCCGTAGCCGTCCGTGCCCATCGAGCGCCAGGCCTCCGTCGGTACCCATCGGCTGATCATGTCGGGCCAGGCGGCGACCCAGTCGGAGACTGCCACCACGGGCCCGGCCGCAGCCGGCTCCTGCAGCACCTGCGTCACGTAGGGCACGCGACGGTCGCCCGGGTTGTGCAGGTTCCAGTGCGTGACATCGAGCGCGTCGTTCCGCAGCAGCTGGAAGGAGGGCACGCTGTAGACCTCGGCTGCCACGCCGAAGCGCTCGGCCAGCATGGACTGGGCCAGCAGAGCCTGCTGCAGGATCACGCCCGAGGCGAGGATGGTGGCGCGGGCCGCGCCCTTCCCGGCAGCAGGTGCCTCCGCCAAGCGGTAGATACCCTTGACGATGTCCTCGTCGGTCACGCCCTCCGGGCGCGCCGGCATGACGTGGTTCTCGTTATAGAGCGTGATGTAGTAGAAGACGTCCTGCGGGTCCGGCCCGTACATGCGCGCGATGCCGTCCTTGACGATGGCCGCGGTCTCGTAAGCGAAGGCCGGATCGTAGGCGCGGCAGGATGGGAAGACCGAGGCGAAGACCAGGCTGTGGCCGTCCTCGTGCTGCAGGCCCTCGCCGTTGAGCGTGGTGCGGCCGGCCGTGCCGCCCAGCATGAAGCCGCGGCCGCGGGCGTCCTGGAAGGCCCAGATCTCGTCGGCGGTTCGCTGGAAACCGAACATCGAATAGAAGATGTAGAAGGGGATCATGGGCTCGCCGTGCGTGGCATACGACGTACCTGCCGCCTGCATGGAGGCCGTGGATCCGGCCTCCGTCAGGCCCTCCTCCAGGATCTGGCCTGACTTGGCCTCGCGGTAGGTGAACATGAGGTTGGAATCGACCGGGTCGTAGTTCTGGCCCAGGGCCGAATAGATGCCGACCTCCTGGAACAGCGAGTCCATGCCGAAGGTGCGGGCCTCGTCGGGGATGATGGGCACGATGCGCTTGCCCACGCCCTCGTCGCGGAGCAGGTTGCGCAGCAGCTTGGCGAAGGCCATGGTGGTGGAGACAGCCTGGCTGCCCGAGCCGGCCGCGAACTCACCATAGACCTTCTCACCGGGTGTCTCGAGGGGCTTGCTGATGACCACCCGCCGCGGCGAGGGGCCGCCGAGCGCGGCTCGCCGCTCCTGCAGGTAGCGCACCTCGGGCGAATCGGGGCCGGGGTGGTAGTACGGCACCTCGGGCAGATCGGCGTCCGGGATGGGCAGCTCGAGGCGGTCGCGGAAGTGGCGCACCTCCTCGTCGTTCATCTTCTTGGCCTGGTGGGTGATGTTGCGCGCCTCCACCGACGAGCCCAGTGTCCAGCCCTTGACGGTCTTGGCCAGGATCGCCGTGGGCGCGCCGTTGGACTCGGTCGCCTTCTTGTAGGCCGCGTAGAGCTTGCGGTAGTCATGGCCACCACGACGCAGGCCCTTGAGCTCGTCGTCGGTCTTGTCGGCCACCAGCTCCGCCAAGCGGGGATCGGTGCCGAAGAAGTGCTCGCGCATGTAGGAGCCCGGCTCGACCGAGTACTTCTGCCACTCGCCGTCGACGACCTCCGCCATGCGGCTCACGAGCACGCCATCCGGATCGCGCGCCAGCAGCTCGTCCCACTCCCGGCCCCAGATGACCTTGATCACGTTCCAGCCGGCGCCGCGGAAGACGGCCTCCAGCTCCTGCACGATCTTGCCGTTGCCACGGACGGGCCCGTCGAGCCGCTGCAGGTTGCAGTTGACCACGAACACGAGGTTGTCCAGGCCCTCGCGGCCGGCGATGCTGAGCGCACCCAGTGACTCGGGCTCGTCGGTCTCGCCGTCGCCCAGGAAGGCCCACACGCGGCTGTTGGAGGTGTCCTTGATACCGCGGTTGTGGAGGTAGCGGTTGAAGCGAGCCTGGTAGATGGCCGCCAGGGGCGAGAGGCCCATCGAGACCGTGGGGAACTCCCAGAAGTCGGGCATCAGGCGCGGGTGCGGGTACGAGGACAGGCCCTCCCCGGGCACGACCTCGCGGCGGAAGTGGTCGAGCTGCGATTCGCTCAGGCGCCCCTCGAGGAAGGCGCGAGCATACATGCCCGGAGCGGCGTGACCCTGGTAGTAGACCTGGTCGCCCATGCCCTCGGCATCCTTGCCCCGGAAGAAGTGGTTGAGGCCGACCTCGTAGAGGCTGGTGGCGGAAGCGAAGGTGGCGAGATGGCCGCCGATGCCGGGTGAGGCCTTGTTGGCCCGCAGCACCATGGCCGCCGCATTCCAGCGCACCAGCCGACGGATCCGCTTCTCCATCTCCTCGTCTCCGGGGAAAGGCGGCTCCTGCTCGGGGCTGATGGTGTTGATGTAGCGCGTCTGGGTCAGCGGCGGCAGGCCGATGTGCAGCTGACGGGCGCGCTTGAGCAGCTTGTAGAGGACGAACTGGGCGCGCCCCCGGCCGACGTCACGGTAGAGTGCGTCGAGCGAAGCGATCCAATCGAGGGTCTCTTCGGGGTCGGAGTCGGGCAGCTGGAGCTTGAAGTCACCGTAGGGGTCGAACATATCGGCCGAATCGTAGGCCAAGCCGGGCTGACCTGCCTGCCGCCGGATCGCCCGCCCCACGAGGCGCTCCACGCTCGTGGCATCGGTGTCAGGCTGGTGGGGCTATCGCAGTCAGGCTTGGGCGTCGTATCCTGCGGGGCGTCATGAGCAAGTCGAACCCTTCGTCTGGGCCAGCCCCCGCGGCGGCCACCTCACCCACCGTCCATGGCGCCGCTCCGGGAGCCGCTCCGGCGGCTGCCACTGCCAAGGCCGTGCCACTCGAGGGCGTAGCCCTCGGTATCGACGTCGGTGGCACCGGCACCAAGGCGGCCATGATCGACCTGGCTACGGCCGAGCTGGTCACCGGGCGCTACCGCGAGAAGACACCACAGCCTTCCGAGCCGCACGCGGTGATCGAGGTGATCGCCTCGGTCGTGGGCAAGGTGCTCGACGAATACGGCAGAGCCGGGGACGTGCCCGTGGGCTGTGGCCTGCCCGGACCCATCAAGTACGGCCGCATGAAGATGGCCGCCAACCTCGACAAGGGCTGGGTCGACTTCGATGCCACCGGCGTGCTGGAGGAGAAGCTGGGGCGGCCGGTCCACGTCATCAACGACGCCGACGCGGCAGGCATGGCCGAGCTGGCCTACGGCGAGGCCGAGGACCGTCCGGGCACCAACATCCTGCTCACCATCGGCACGGGCATCGGCAGCGCCGTCATCAGCGAAGGCCGGCTCGTGCCCAACACCGAGTTGGGCCACCTCGAGCTGCACGACCAGGCCGCGGAGACGCTCGTCGGCGGTGCCGCCCGCAAGCGGCTGGGGCTGAGCTGGAAGAAGTGGGCCAAGGGATTCAACGAGTACCTGGCCATGCTCGAGTTCTTCTTCTGGCCCGACCGCTTGATCCTCGGCGGCGGCGTGAGCAAGGAATCGGAGAAGTACTGGCAGTACCTCAAGACCGACTGCGAGCTGGTCAAGGCGCGCTACCTCAATACGTCGGGCATCATCGGCGCGGCCTATGCCGCCGGGCTGGCCGCACACGAGCAGGCCGCGCAGGAAGCAGCCGCTGCAGCCGCCACCAAGCCCGCCTCGCGCCGCAGCACGAGCCGAGCCTCTCGCTCGACGGCGTCGCGCTCGCGGAGCCGCAAGCCGGCCGCGTCGAAGAAGCGCGGCTAGCCCAGCGGCCGCCGACCGGCCAGCGGCACGGCATGCAGATCCACTTGCTCGACGGCACCTACGAGCTCTTCCGGTCGCACTTCGGGCGGCCGCCGCACAAGGGCCTCGATGGTGAGCCGGTAGCCGCGACCCTCGGCGTCGTGGAGTCGGTCCTGTCGCTGCTGCGCGACGAGGGCGTGACCCACCTCGGCTGCGCCACCGACCACGTCATCCACTCCTGGCGCAACGAGCGTTACGCGGGCTACAAGACCGACGAGGGCATGCCGCCCGAGCTGCTCGCGCAGTTCCCCCTGCTGGAGGACGCCCTGCGTGCGCTGGGCGTCGTCGTCTGGCCCATGGTCGAGTTCGAGGCGGACGATGGTCTCGCCGCGGCGGCGGCTCGCTTCGCGAAGCATCCCGGGGTGGAGCGTGTGGTCATCCTCTCCCCGGACAAGGACATGGCCCAGTGTGTGCGTGAAGATGGGCACGTGGTCACCTTCGATCGGAGACAGGGCCGCTTCTACGATGCCGACGGCGTGGCCGGCAAGTTCGGCGTGCGGCCGTCGTCCATCCCCGACTACCTGGCCCTGGTCGGAGACGCGGCCGACGGCTTCCCGGGGCTGCCCGGCTGGGGCGCCAAGTCGGCGGCTGCGGTGCTCTCGCGATACCCCCACCTCGAGGAGATCCCCGACTCGGCGGCCGCGTGGGACCTCAAGGTCCGCGGAGCGGCGTCGCTGGCCGGAGCGCTGCGCGCCGGACGGGCGGATGCCCTCCTCTTCCGCGAGCTGGCCACCCTCCGGCTCGACGCCCCCATCCCGCAGGAGGACCCCGACGGGCTGCGCTGGCGTGGCGTGGACGAGCCCGCCTTCGGGGCCCTGGCGGCGCGTCTGCGGGCACCGCGGCTCCTGGCAGCGCGTGCCGAGGCACGACTAGGCGGCAGGAGGGACCGCGCCCGCTTCCCGGGGTCAGTCCGCGTTGAGCAGCTCGACCAGGGTCCGGTGGTGCTGGGGCGCGGCGGCGACGATGCCGATCGACTTGGCCGGCAGGCCCAGGCCGAACCAGGTGTCGCCCAGGGCCGAGGTCACCGTGGCACCGGCCTCGATCGCGATGATGCCCGCGGCGCAGATGTCCCACAGCGACAGCTTGGACCACTGCACGTAGGCATCGAAGCGACCGTTGGCGAGGTATGCCAGCGAAAGCGCCGCGCTGCCCATGGCGCGAGTGATGCGGACCTGCCGGCGGATCTCGCGGTACTGGCGCCCGAAGCCGCTCGTAGGCAGGCCCAGGCTGACCACCGAATCGACCAGACGCTTGCCAGCCGGCACCCGGACCGGGCGGCCGTCGAGGCGCGCGCCATCTCCGCTGACGGCGCTGAAGAGCTCACCGCGGCTCGGGTCGTAGATCACACCGAGGACCGGCCGGCCCTCCACGACGAGGCCGATGCTGACCGCGAAGAAGGGGATACCGTTGGCGTAGTTGACGGTGCCGTCGAGCGGGTCGACCACCCACAGTCGCTCGGTCAGCTCACCCGACTCGCCCGATTCCTCGGCCAGGAAGGCGTCATCCGGGAAGGCAGCGCCGATCCTCTCGAGGATGGCCTCCTCGCTGCGGTGATCAGCCTCGGTGACCACGTCCTTCTCGCCCTTGTAGTCGACCACCTCCAGACGCTCGTAGAGGTCCATCTGGATGCGGCCGGCAAGACGGGCGGCAGCGGAGGCGACGGTCAGCTCGTGGGCAAGGTCGAGATCGGGCACTCGTTGATGCTAACGGGTCAGCTCGGCGACGTGGCCGTGAGCGCCCGGCCGCGGCGTGCCCTCAGTCGCAGACGATGGTGAGGGCTTCGGGGTCATAGCCCGCCGAACCCTCCGGCGGGGCCGCCAGCTGGCGTTCGAAGGTCACGCTCTGGCCCGCCGGCAGGGCCGCGGTCCGGAAGGCCAGGTCGTCCGAGCGGGGCACCCCATCCCGGGTCACCCGGCAGTCGGCGACGCCCTGGCGGTCGCCTTCATTGGTCACGGTGTAGGCCAGCGCCACGCTGCCGTCCGACCCCGCCACGATGGAGGTCACGGCCGTGCCAAAAGGCCCCGTCGTGGTGACCAGCAGGCTGGCCAGGAAGAAGAAGGCGATGACGCCGATGGCCACGCCGATGAAGATCGTCGCGTGCATCTGTGTCGAGCTGGGCCCGGATAGGTGTCCCCGGTTGTGGATCTCGCAGAGCCCCACGCCGGGCGGGGTCTCGACCCCGCAGCGGAAGCAGTGGTCCACTGGGTGCCCGCCCTCGACGGGAGCGAGGAAGCCGTGATCCCCCGTGGCTTCAGCCGGGTTCGCAGTGTGGGTCATCAGGCCAGAGAGTAGCGCGCGTGATGGTGAATTGTCACCACCGCGCTCATAGAAGCGCCAGGATCCGCTCCAGCCGCTCGGGCGAGACGTCGTGAACGACCAGCTCGGTGGCACCGGCCTCGGCCCAGCGCTCGGCCACGATCGCCAGCGGCTCGTCGATCTCCTTGCTCTCCAGTGCCACCACCACGGCCACCTCGCCGGGCGAGCGGCCGGCCCGATCGAGCTCCCTCTCGAAGGACGGGCGCAGGTGGCGGTAGGCGTCCGCGAAGGTGGTCCAGCCGTCGCCCGCACGGGCTGCCAGTCTCGCCCCGGCCGGGTGCCGCCCGGCCACGATGATCCGCGGCACCGGCTCGGGGCGCGGGTAGGCATAGGCCTCGCGCAGCTGGTAGTAGCGGCCGTCATGGTCGACGGGCCCGCCCGTGAAGAGGGCGCGCAGCACCGCGATGGCCTCCTCCAGGCGCGCAGCCCGCTCGGCCGCCGGCGGGAAGTCGATACCGTAGGCCTCGTGCTCCGAGGGGTGGCCGCCGATGCCGATGCCCAGCTCCACGCGGCCGGGTGCGAGGGCGGCCATCGTGCCCACGATGTTGGCCAGCACCGCGGGATGGACGTTGAGGTTGTTGGCCACGAACGAGCCCACGTGGATGCGGCTGGTGCTGACGGCGGCGGCGGTGAGCATGGGCCAGCAGGCCAGCAGCGGGTCGGTCAGCTCGCCGCGGCTGATGAAGTGGTCCCAGATCCAGGCGGTCGTGAAGCCCGCCCGCTCCGCCTGTCGGGCCGCCTCCAGCCACCACGCGGTCTCGACCCCGATCGACTTGAGGTTGATACCGACCGGGATCGCGAGTGCGGTCGGCATCTAGACGGTGAGTCCTGCCTCCAGGGCGACGCGGATCATCTGGTCGGTCGCCTGCTCGAGCGCGTCGAGCGAGAGGTAGGTGTCGCCGATGTCCTCTTCCTCCGACATGGTGTCGCTGACGGTGAGGATGCAGGCTGCCCGCACGTCGTCGCCCGCGGCATAGGCGCGAGCGGCCAGGGTGAAGAGGACGGCAGCCTCCATCTCCACGCTGAGGATGCCGCGTGCGCGCCACTTGGGCACGTAGTCGGGATCAGGGTTGTAGAAGACGTCGACGGTCAGGACCGGGCCGACGTGCGGCTCGATGCCGGCGGCCTTGGCGGCATCCACGAGCGCCCGCGTCAGCTCGAAGTCGGCGACCGGCGCGTAGGGGTCGCCGTGAAGGTAGGTGAGGGTGCTGCCGTCGGCCGGCGTGGCCGAGGTCGCGACCACGAGGTCGGTCGCATGCACGCCGCGCCCGATGCCACCGGTCGTGCCCACACGCACCAGACGCTTCGCGCCCAGGTTGAGCAGCTCTTCCACCACGATGGCGATCGACGGCGTGCCCATGCCCGAGGTCTGCACGCTCACCGGCTGACCCTGGTAGGTGCCGGTGTAGCCGAGCATGCCGCGATGGTCGTTGACCAGGCGGCTCTGCTCCAGGCCGCCGTCGAAGAGCTCGGCGATCCGCGTGGCCCGGTTGGGGTCACCCGGCAACAGCACCAAGGGCGCGTACTCGCCGGCTTCGGCGCGAAGGTGGATCTGCGACATCGTTCCCTCCCCGGCGGTGGCCGTGATTGCTGCGGTGTGGAGGTCAGTCTAGCGGCCTGTCGAGCACGCTCACGTCCGGCTGCCGCAGTCTGGCCGACGAAGGTTCTCAGGAGCGGCGGGCACCCGTATCATCGAAGCGAACGTCGTCGTCGGATGGGGAGGTTCTTCGCTTGACCAGGATCACGGGTCGGCCGCGCGCGCTGCTCGAGGGCAGGCCCCGCTTCGGCACCCTCGCTACCACCGGCTCCGATGGTGCCATCCACCAGGTGGTCGTGTGGTTCCTGTTGCGTGGCGACGCGATCGTGGTCAACTCCCGCGTCGGCCGCGCCTGGCCCACCAACCTGCTGCGCGATCCGCGCTGCAACCTGCTGGTGGAGGATGGCTACGAGTGGGTCAGCGTCGGCGGCAGCGTCGAGACCGTGACCGACCAGGCCACGGCCCAGGCTGACATCGCCGAGATGGCGCGCCGCTACAAGGCGCACGACCCGGCGGAGGCGGAACGCATCGTGCGCGAGGTCTTCGCGCGGCAGCAGCGGATCAGCTTCCTGCTCCGGCCCGAGCGAGTCATCGAGCACCACGATCGGTGAGCAGAGCGGCCGACCGACCGGTCACGGTCCTCGCCGGTGGCTACGGCGGGGCCAAGCTCAGCCACGGCCTGGCCCTGGCATCGGCCGACCGTGCCGAGCGCGGCGAGGCTGCGCTGGCGCTGTCGGTCATCGTCAACACCGGGGACGACCTGGAGCTGCACGGTTTGGCCGTCTCGCCCGACCTGGACACGGTCATGTACACGCTCGCGGGCCTGGCCAACGACGACACCGGCTGGGGTGTCCGCGACGAGACCTGGACGAGCTCGGAGATGCTCGCGCGCTACGGCGCGGAGACCTGGTTCCGGCTGGGTGACCGGGACCTGGCCACTCACGTCCGCCGCACCGAGCTGCTGCGCGCCGGGCGCACGCTCACGCAGGCGACGGCCGAGCTGACGGCCGCCCTGGAGGTTCCGGCGCGGCTCCTGCCCATGAGCGATGCGCCGGTGCGGACGGACGTCCGCACACCCGACGGCTGGCTGGCCTTCCAGGACTACTTCGTGCGTCGCGGCCAGCAGGACACGGTGCTGGAGATCCGCCGGCGGGGGATCGATGCGGCCGCCCCCACCGCGGAGGTCATGGCCGCCCTCGCCGAGGCCGAGCTGATCGTCATCGCACCCTCGAACCCCTTCGTCTCGGTGGGCACGATCCTGGCCCTGCCCGGCATGGCGGAAGCCTTCGCGGCCGCCTCGGCCCCGGTGATCGCGGTGAGCCCGGTGGTGGGTGGGGCTGCGCTTCGCGGCCCGGCGGCGCGCATGCTCGAATCGCTGGGCGGCAGCGCCTCGGCCACTGGTGTCGTGCGCCACTACCAGGAGGCACATCCGGGACTGGTGGACGTCTTCGTGCTCGACCAGATCGATGCGCGCGAGGCGGAAGCTGCTGCGTGCCACCGGCACGCGGGTGCAGCTGCTGCCCACGGTCATGCGCTCGTACGCCGACCGCCACGTCCTGGCGGAGGCGCTGCTCGAGGCCTACCTGCCTCGTTGAGCGGCGCTGCCGACTACCATCAGGCGACGATGACCATGCCGCCCGTGCCCCCGACCGCGCTCGAGCCCGTCCACGTCGTGCTGCCCATGCGCACCGTCTCCGGCGGCAAGGCCCGCCTGGGTGAGGCGCTCGATGCCGAGGAGCGCGAGGAGCTCGTGCTGGGCATGCTGCTCCACACCGTGCAGGTGCTGGGCCGCTGGGACGTGTGCGGCCGCATCCACCTGGTCAGCCCCGACCCGGTGCTCGACGCGGCCACCCGCCAGGCCGGCGTGGAGGTGCGTGTGCACCGGCAGGTGGGCGAGGGCCTCAACGCCGGCATCGCCCTTGGCATCAGCGCGGCGCGGGCCGAGGGCGCCGCCAGCGTGCTGGTGCTGCCGGGTGACCTGCCGCTCCTCGACGTGGCCTCGCTCGACCAGCTGCTGCTGGCCGCGGACGCGGGGCTGGCCGCGGCCGCGGGTGGCTCGCTGGTCACGATCGTGCCCGCCGACGCCGGCGGCGGGACCAACGCGCTGTTGCTCTACCCGCCCACTGCCATCGGACCTGCCTTCGGCCCCGACAGCTTCGAGGCTCACCTGCGCGCCGCCGACGCCGCCGGCGCCGCGGTGCAGGTGGTGAGCGGGAGCGACCTCGGCTTCGACCTCGATACGCCCGACGACCTGGAGCGGCTCGAGCCCGGCCGGCTGCTGGCCCTCACCGGACTGGGCCGGGCCGCCGCCGACGAGGTCGGGGTGTGAGCGGGCGACTGCTCGCGGTACCCCTGCCAGCGCTACCGGAGATCCGGCCCGGGGATGATCTGGGTCGGCTCCTGGCGGAAGCCTGGTGGACGTTGATGACCGACGACCACACGCTGGCGCCGGCGGCCGGCGACGTGTTGGTGGTGACGCAGAAGGTGGTCTCCAAGGCGGAGGGCCGGATCGTACGCCTGGCCGAGGTGGAGCCTCGGCCGGAGGCCGTGGACTGGGCCCGTGCCTGGGACAAGGACCCGCGCCAGGTGGAGGTCGTGCTGCGCGAGACGGCGGAGGTGGTGCGCATGGAGCGCGGCATCATCATCAGCCGGACGGCCCAAGGCTTCGTCTGTGCCAACGCCGGCGTCGACGCCTCCAACGTCGGCGGTGACGAGGTGGTCACCCTGCTGCCGGAAGATCCCGACGCCTCCGCCACCGGCCTGCGCCAGGCGCTGCTCGAGGAGCTGGGCGTGGACGTCAGCGTGATCGTCAGCGATTCGTTCGGGCGGCCCTGGCGCGTGGGCATCACCGACGTGGCCCTGGGTGTCTCCGGCTTCGCGCCGCTCGACGACCTGCGCGGCCGGGCCGACGCCGACGGCCGGGAGATGCACGCGACCGTGGTCGCCGTGGCCGACGAGCTGGCCTCGACCGCCGAGCTGGCCTCGGGCAAGACCAGCCGCCAGCCGGCGGTGCTCGTGCGCGGAGCGCAGCTGCCGCCCGGACCCGGTTCCATCGCTCGCGACGTGGTCATGCCGCGTGAGCACGACCTCTTCAGCTAGGGGCTGGTCCCGGCGCGGCAGGGACGGCCGGGCCGGCTCGCTAGACTGCAGGCATGAAGCTCGGGCTCCAGATCAGCTCGTTCACCTGGCCCGGCGGCGACGCCGGCATCGGGCCCACCTTGGCGGCCATCGTGCGCACGGCGGACGAGGTCGGCTTCGACTCCCTCTGGGTCATGGACCACTTCCTCCAGATCGGCTCGGTCGGGGCACCCGACGAGCCCATGCTCGAGGGCATGACCACGCTGGGCTACCTGGCCGCTCACACGCGCCGTGCGCGCCTGGGCCTGATGGTCGGGGGCGTCCACTATCGCCAGGCCGGTCTGTGGATCAAGGCCGTGACCACGCTCGACGTGCTCAGCGGAGGCCGCGCCTGGTTCGGCCTCGGTGCGGCCTGGAACGAGCATGAGTCGCGCGCCTGGGGCTTTCCCATGCCGCCACTCGGCGCGCGCTTCGAGATGGTCGAGGAGACGGTCCAGCTGGCGCGCGCGGCCTGGTCCGGCGAACGCGGCCCGCACGAAGGACGGCACTACCAGGCAGCCGACCCGCTGAACAGCCCCCAGACCCTGAGCCGGCCGCACCCGCCCATCCTCATCGGCGGCGGGGGTGAGCGACGCACGCTCCGGCTCGTGGCGCGTCTTGCCGACGCCTGCAACGTCTTCGGCAGCGACCCCGACCGGCTGCGCCACAAGTACGCGGTGCTACGCGACCACTGCGAGGATGTCGGACGCGACTATGCCCGCATCGAGAAGACGTTCCTGGGAGGGGTCGACATCAGCCCGGACGGGGCCGGCGCCTCGATCGCGCCGGCGGCGTTCGTCGACCGCCTCGGCGGCGCGGCCGATGCCGGCGCCCAGCACGCCATCGTGGGCATCAGGGGCGTGGAAGACCTGGCCAAGCTCGAGCTCATCGGGCGCGACGTCATCCCTCAGCTGCAGGGCCTGGGGACGCCCTCTCCCCTCCCCTGACGATCACGCGGACAGGCCCGGTCGATGCAGGTGTGGATACTCCCGGGGGGTATCGGTAAAGTGATAGGATGAGCACGATGAACGACAACGAAGCGGGCTTCGGGGGCCTGCAGATCCTCGACGCTGGCGACGGTGACGCGACGGCGGCGACCCCGATCGCCATGGAGCGGCCGGCCACGACGACACCGGCCACGACGGCCGGCCACGAGGGCGCCCATGCGCGCGTGCTCATCATCGGCAGTGGGCCGGCCGGCCTGACCGCCGCCATCTATGCGGCCCGAGCCGACCTGGCGCCGCTGGTCATCGCCGGCTATGTGCCCGGTGGTCAGCTCATGATCACCAGCGAGGTCGAGAACTTCCCCGGCTTCCCCGAGGGCATCGACGGCCCGGCCCTGATGGCCAACATGCGCGCGCAGGCCGAGCGTTTCGGCTCACGGCTGGTCGACGTGGACGTGGAGTCGGTCGATCTCGAGGCCCGGCCCTTCGAGGTCACCGCGGGTGGCACGCGTTACACCGCGGACGCGGTCATCGTGGCCACCGGCGCCAGCGCCGTGTGGCTGGATCTCGACAACGAGACGCGCCTGCGCGGGCGGGGCGTCTCCGCCTGCGCGACCTGTGACGGGTTCTTCTTCCGCGACAAGAAGGTGGCCGTCGTGGGCGGGGGCGACAGCGCGCTCGAAGAGGCGCTGTTCCTGACCAAGTTCGCCAGCGAGGTCGTGCTCATCCACCGGCGCGACGAGTTCCGCGGCAGCCGCATCATGCAGAACCGCGTCAGGAACCATCCCAAGATCTCCATCGAATGGAATGCAGCGGTGACCGACGTGCTGGGCCAGGACCGCATCGAGGGCCTGGCGCTGACCGATACCCGAACCAGCGAGAAGCGTGAGCTGGCGGTCGAGGGCCTGTTCGTGGCCATCGGGCACAAGCCCAACACCGATGTCTTCCGCGAGTACCTCGACGTGGACGACAAGGGCTACCTCGAGATCAGCGAGCACTCGCACTCCAACATCGAGGGCGTGTTCGTGGCCGGTGACGTCCACGATCATCGCTATCGGCAGGCCGTCACCGCGGCCGGCGACGGGTGCCGTGCGGCCATCGACGCCGAGCGCTGGCTGGGCGAGCAGGCAGAGGCCGCGGGCGCCGTGCCCCCGCCCGAGGAGGGCGAGGTCGTCTCGGTCTCCTAGCGGGGCCCGAGCGCTCAGCGCGACGGGTAGCCCATCTCGGGCAGGCGTCGCCCGAGCAGCCGCTGCAGGGCGGCCTGGTCGCCAGCTTCGATGGCCTCACGCCAGCGCACGGCCGCCTGCGCGTCGAAGCCGACCGCGCCCACCAGCGCACCCCGCGAGGTGACCTGCTGTTCCAGCATGCGTGGCTCAGGGTCCAAGCCCAGGAAGCGACAGAGCCCCTCGAGCGTGCCGGCCGGGTCGGTTACCAGGTCCTCGAAACGGAGCACTCGATAGCGTCCGGGGTAGCGGCGGACGAGGACCCGGTGGCGGTGGACGGCGCGAGCCCAGGCCCAGGCCACCTCCAACAGCACGAAGCGCTCGAGCACCGCCGGCACGGCTGCCAGCTGGCGGTAGGGGAAGCCCACCGCGTGCTCTCGTCGCCGGCGCAGCTCGGAGACGAAGATCGCTCGCGGGTCACGCAGGCAGTGGATCACGCGTCCCGCCGGGAACCACTCCAGCAGCGTCTCCACGTAGGCCAGGTGGGCCGGGGTCTTCTCGCCGATGACGGCCTTGCCGCGTCGGTCGGCATAGATGCGCAGGAAGGCCTCGAACAGCCCGCGCTCGCTGCGGTCGGAGGCCAACAGGTAGGCCACGATGTCCGCCCGCGGCACGTGCGCGGTGAGCCAGCGCCAGTAGGGGCTGAGCTCGCGCAGGCGGGAGCGACGCTGCAGCTCCCCCGAGTAGATGAGCTCCACGACGGCCCGCACGACATCGTCATCGTGCGGGTCGCCGAGCCGGCGGAAGTAGTGCCGCGTGCCCTCCCACGAGACCAGGTGGCCGAGGAAGTGGTTCTCCGTGACGATGCCCACGCGGCTGTGCCGGTCGAGGATCCGCCGCGTGAGCGTGGTGCCGCTGCGGCTGACGCCCACGATGAAGATGGCCTCGGGCTCGAGCGGGCGCCTGGTCGGTCGGTGGTCCACGAGACCGGAGTCTAGCCGCGGCGGAGTCCGCCTGAGCGCGGTGCTGAGCGGATCGCTCGCATCCGCCCGGCATCGGGCATGCTGTGGACATGCCAAAGCACATCTCCGTTCGCTGGGGGAACCAGGCGCTCGACTTCACCGCTGTGTCGGACAGCGGAGCGCGTGTGGCCCTGGGCAGCGCGGACGTTCCCGATACCTTCCGACCCGCCGAGCTGGTGCTCGCGGCACTCGCCGGCTGCACCGGCATGGATGCCATCTCCATCATGAGCAAGAAGCGGCTCGAGGTGGAGAGCTACGAGGTCCACGCCGACGGCGACCAGCGCGAGGCGCACCCACACTCCTTCACCCACATCGTGGTCGAGCACGTGGTCCGCGGTCGCGCCATCGATGACCAGGCCGTGGCGCGTGCCATCGAGCTGTCAGCGCGCAAGTACTGCGTGGTCGGCGCCAACCTCGCGGCCGGCGACACCGACGTCAACCACCGCATGCGCATCATCGACGAGGCCGGCGAGCGCACCTGCGACTGCATCACCATCGGCCCGCACGGGGCAGGCCTGAGCCACTACCAGGAAGCCTGATGCTCGAGCTGACGCGAGCCCGCTCTGCGGCAGGGCGCACTCACATCTGCGAGAAGCGCGGGCCCTCGCCGCCCTCGGGCGGCAGCCACTCGATGTTGCCCAGTGGGCACTTGACCGCGCAGGTCATGCAGTGGAGGCAGTTCGAGGGGCTGAGCACGATCTGCTCGCCGTCCCAGCGGTAGACCTCGCCGGGACAGAAGCGGGCACAGGCGGCGGCGTAGTCCTCGGCGCATGAGAGGCACTTCGTCGGGTCGAGGATGCGCATGTGGGCCAGCTCGTCCTCGCGGTGCGTGGCCCCGGTGAGGCTGACGAAGGTGGCGCTGTCCATGCCGCCCGGATCGGGCCGATCGAGACGGGCCTTGGCGCGTGTGCCCTCAGCATCATCGTGCAGGCCGACCCGGCCGGGGATGAGGTGCGAGACCTGCGACAGCGGCGTGCCCGCGTAGAGGCCCCACTTGAACACCTGCCGGTAGTTGCGCGCGCGGCGCATCCCGGGCAGCACGCCGCGCTCCTCGAGGCGGTCCTGGTAGCCCTCCAGCGCGACGGCTCCCGGACCGGCCTCGGCCAGACCGGCAGCGATCGTCTCCGCTGCGGCCATGCCCGACCAGACGGCGTTGTGGATGCCCTTGATCTTGCGCATGTCCACGAAGCCGGCGCCGTCGCCCACGACGAGTGCGCCGGGCACGGAGGCTGCGCCCAGCGCGTAGTAGCCGCCTTCCGGGATGGTGCGCGCGCCCGTGGCCACGGTCACACCGCCACGCAGCTGCTCGGCGATGAAGGGATGCGCCCGGAAGCGCTCGAACTCGCGCTGGGGATCGAGGTCGCCGTACCGCCAGTCGAGCCCGAGGATGAGGCCCACCGCGAGGGTGTTGGCGTCCAGGCTGTAGACGAAGCCGCCACCGAAGACGTCGGCCGGGTTGGGATAGCCCAGGAAGTGCGCCACGCGACCCTCCCCGAAGGGGTGACCCTCGGCGAACTGCATCACGCCCTTCACACCCAGCGAGTAGACCTGCGGGTTGCGCCCGGCACCATAGTGCTCTCGCAGCTGCTGCGAGAGCACGCCCCGGGTGCCATCGGCCAGCACCGTCACGCGCGCACGGATCTCCTCGGGCGGACGGTAGTTGGCCATGTGGCCGCCCTCGGCATCGAGCCCGACCTCGCCCAGGCGCACCCCGGCCACGACCCCGCCATCGATGATCAGGTTCCGGGCGCTGAAGCCGTGGTAGACCTCGATGCCCATCTCCTCGGCCGCGGCGGCGAGGTAGGCCACGAGGCGGGAGATGCTGACGATGACGTCGCCCTCGTGACTCATGGCCGACGGGGCCAGCCGAGCGGGGATCTTGATGGCACGCGCACCGAGCAGGAAGTACATGTCGTCCTGGGCCACGTCTGCCACGCGACGCGCGAGGGCCCGGTGGTCGCGCCAGCCGGGCGTCAGCTCATCGAAGGGTCGCGGATCCAGCACCGCGCCGGAGAGATTGTGGTAACCGGGCTGGAAGGCCTTGTCGATGACGGCCAGGCTCAGCGTCCGGCCCGACTCGTCGGCCAGCTGCCTGAGGCGGATGGCGGTGGCCAGGCCGGCCGGCCCGGCGCCCACCACCAGGACATCGAGCGGGGGCCTCACGCCGCGGCCTCCAGGGCTTTGGTGAGGGCCGGGAGGACGACCTCGATGTCACCGACGATGCCGAAGTCGGCGTAGTCGAAGATCTTGGCCTTGGGATCCTTGTTGATGGCCACGATGACCTCCGATGACTGCATGCCGGTGATGTGCTGGATGGCGCCGGAGATACCGACCGCGACGTAGAGCCGGGGATGGACGGTCTGTCCTGTCTGTCCGACCTGGAAGTCGTGGGTGGTGCAGCCGTCCTCCACCGCCATGCGCGACGCGGCGACCTTGGTGTCGGCCCCCAGCACGCGGCCCAGGCTCTCCGCCAGCGGCTGCAGATAGCGCTCGAACTCGGCCCGCGAGTGGAAGCCGTGACCACCGGCCACGATGACCTCTGCATCGCGGATGGAGACCTTGCTGGCGAACGACTCGACCGACGTGATCCGAAGCCCGATGTCCTCGTCCTCGAGGTCCACCTTGCAGGCGATGACCTGCCCCTGCCTGGCAGGGTCGGGCGTCGGCACCTTGAGCACGCCCGGCCGAACGGTCGCCATCTGCGTCGGCGAATCCTTGGTCATGATGGTGGCCATGACGTTGCCGCCGAGCGCTGGGCGTGTCTGCTTGAGGATGCCCGTGAGCCGGAGGGCGCCCTTCTCGAAATCGCCGATCTCCAGGCGGGTGCAGTCGGCTGTCAGCCCACAGCGGCAGGCGTAGGCCACTCGCGGAGCCAGCTCGCGACCCAGCGGGCTGGCTCCGAAGAGCATGGCCTGGGGCTTGTGCTCGAGCACCAGCGCGGCGATGACGTCCTTGTGCATGCAGGTGCAGGAACGGGCCAGCAGCGGGTGCTCGGCGACGTAGACCTTGTCCGCTCCAGCGGCGATGAGGCTGGCGGCGCGGTCGCCGGCGTGCTCCGTCTCGAGCACGGCCCCGACCTGCTCGCCGAGCTCGTCCGCGAGCTGACGAGCCCTGCCCAGCAGCTCCAGCGAGACCGCCCGAACACCATCCCCCTCGGTCTCCGCGTAGACCCAGAACTCACCGTGGTAGCTGGGCTCCCGCCCAGCGAGGTCGTAGGCCTCGCCCAGGTCGGCCCCCGCGCCGGCATCCTCGGCGGATCGGTAGCGCGCCTCGACGAGCGGCACCAGGGCGCCCGGATCGTGCACGAACTCACAGGTCTTGGTGCGGGCCTCCGCGGGGGAGAACAGGCGGTACACCTGGGTCCACGAGCCCTTCAGTCCGATGCGCGACGGGTCGGCCTCGACCGAGGCCGCGCCCCACTCGTGGACCGTGGCCTCGCGGGCCTCGCGGGCCGCCGCGAAGGAGCGGAAGAGGGGCTTGGTGGCAGCGGTCAGCGTGATGAGGACCGGCCAGCGCGTGGGCTGCACGTCCTCGGTCCCTTCGGCACCGATGCGCCGGACGGTGAGGGGTGGGCCTGGTCGGAGCTCCTGGGCATAGGCGATCTGGTCGATGTCCAGCTCCTCCGCGATCTGCGGCGGCACCTGCGCTGTATCGCCATCGACCGACTGCATGCCGGTGACGATGGCGTAGTCGGTGCTGCCGCCGAAGATCTCGCGCTCGATCCGCCGGATGGCCATGGCCAACGAGTAGGCCGTGGCCCCGGTGTCCGCGCCGGCGAACGCCTTGTCGGTCAGCAACACGGCCTCGCCCGGGACGCGGCTGAGGCAGTCGATGAGCGTCTCGCGTGCCGCCGGCGGCCCCATCGTCAGGAAGACGACGCGGGCGTCCGCGTCGCCCTCGACCAGCTCGGCGGCGAAGGTGAGCGCGTGCAGGTCGAGCGGGTTGGTGACGCTGTCGAGCATGGCCCTGCGCAGCGTGCCCTTCTCGCGGTCCCAGGCGTCCTCCGGGATGTTCGAGACGTCGGGCACCTGCTTGACGAGCACGATGGCGTCCAACTCAGCCCCCTGTCCTGGCCGGGCCGACACGCGTGCACGGGCGTGGCGGCGAGGCGTCGTATCCGATCTTCCTGGCAACACCAGCGACGCAGCGGCTCGAGACCGGACGCGTGCGTGGTCACGTGTACATGAGACACGGTATCGGCTGGCTTCTGCGAGCTGATGTGCCGTCGGCCGCGCCGCGGGGGGCCATCGGTCCCGAATGCCATCACGGCCGCGGGCCGCGCTCGGGTCAGTCCTCCTGGCCGGTTCGGGCCTCGCGTGCTTCGCGGTCCCAGCGTTCTCGGAGGCGCTCGCGCAAGGCCCGCACCTCCGCGGCGCGTGCCTCGCGCCGGGGCAGCTCGTAGAGCTTGGCCGCGGTCAGGATGCGGTAATACGTGCGCGTGATGGCCACGGCCAGGCCCATGGTGCCGTCGCGGTAGCCGCGGGCCCTGACGAACTGGCGCCAGAAGTAGGCGAGCGCCTCGGGCAAGAGCTGCCACGGCCGATCCACGCGCCGGCCCCGGGCATACGCCTGGCGCGCCTCGATGTCCGTGTAGCGATCCACCTTGCGCACCAGGTCGCTGAGGTCGCCGCCGGGGAAGTGCCAGATGGCCAGTGCCGGGTCCGCCGCCAGCTTGTGCCGGCGCGTGCCGGGGGCGGGCGCGATCGACTTGTGGATGCGATCGGTCATCAGCAGCGAGCCGGGACGGAAGAAGCGCGCGTGCCGGCTGGGCCAGTTGTTGCCGTGACGGATCCAGCGGCCGAGGATGACGTTGGCTCGCGGCACGAGCACCACATCGATGGGCGGGTCACCGGCCGTCAGCTCGCGCAGATGCGTGGCCAGGCTCGGCGGGATCATCTCGTCGGCGTCGAGGATGAAGACCCAGTCGCCGGTGGCCTTGCCCACCGCGAAGCGCCGGGCCGGATCGGCGATCCCGCCGGTACGCTCGTGTTGGTAGACGCGCGCTCCCATCTCCTCCGCGATGCGCGCAGTCTCGTCCTCGGAGTGCTGGTCGACCACGATGACCTCGTCACACCAGGGCAAGAGCGTGGACAGCGCATAGTGCAGCTGGTGGGCCTCGTTGAGGGCGATGATCACGCCACTGATGCGGGCCACCCTAGAACTGGACCTCACCGACCGCCTCGGGCGCCTTCTCCAATCGCTCCAGGTCGGAGTGATCGATCGGCGCGAGGTCGGGTTCGTGGTCCAGGCCGAGCATGGCTTCCTTCATGCGCTGGTACTCCTCGGCACGTCCGTGCGAGGCTTCCTCGTCCCACTGTTTGGCCTGCACCAGGAAGCGGTCCATGACGCGGATGACGGAGATCGCGATGCCGGCGGCGCCGTCCCTGTAGGCACGCCCCCGGAAGAACTCCTTCCAGGCCTGGCGCAGCGCGACCCGGAACCAGCGGCGAGGCCCGGGCCGGCGGCCCTTGCGGGCACGCTGCCAGGCCTGCACGGTGGTGTAGCGCTGCGACTTCCAGACCATGTCCGCGATGTTGTGATAGCTGAAGTGCCAGAGGCAGCACTCGCGGTCGAGCGGCAGCATGATCTCGGTGGCGCCCTTGGCGGCGTGGAAGCCACCGTGCATCTCGACGCGGATGTCGATCCAGTCCTTGTGGAAGAACCGGCGTTTGGCGTTGGGCCACCACTGGCCGTGCTCCATCTCGACGCCGAGGATGACGTTGCGCCGCGGGATGCGCACGACATCGGCTTCACCGGTCTCGGCGATCTGCCGCAGCCGGCGGCCCAGATCGGGGTGCACGATCTCGTCGGAGTCGAGGACCATGACCCATTCGTGGGCGGTCAGGTCCACCGACATCTGGCGGATGATCTCCACGTAGCCGGTGGCTTCGACCTCCACCACCCGAGCGCCGCAGGCGCGTGCGATGCGCACCGTGTCATCGCTCGACTGCTGGTCCACCACGAGGACCTCGTCACACCAGCTCTTGAGCGATTCCACCGCGTAGCGGATGGTCTCGGCCTCGTTCCAGGTGTTGATGAGGCCGGAGATCCTGGCGGCCATGGCTAGCTCCTCGACCTCCCTGGGCCCGGCTCGGTCAGGAGGTCGGCAGGTGGCGCTCCTCGGGTCCCGTGTAGATCACGTCGGGCCGGATGAGCTTGTCCACGCCGGCCTGCTCGAGGGCGTGCGCCGTCCAGCCGGCGGTGCGAGCCATGGCGAACGTGGCGGGGAACAGGTCAGGCGGCAGACCGACGCCCTGGAGCACGGCCGCGGTGTAGTACTCGACGTTCGTCTTGAGCGGCCGATCGGGGAATCGTTCCTCGAGCACGCGCAGGGCCACGTCCTCCACGGCCACCGCCAGCTCCAGCCAGTCGGCGATGGAGCTCATCTGCTCGGCCACCTCACGGAGAGCGGCGGCGCGGGGATCGTAGGCCCGGTAGACCCGGTGGCCGAAGCCCATCAGTCGCTCCTTGCGATCGATGGCGCCGTTGATCCACTCCTCCGCTGCCTCCGGGGAACCGATCTCGTTGAGCTGGCTCACGACCTCCGACGGCGCACCGCCGTGCAGCGGGCCCTTGAGCGCACCGGTCGCGCCGGCCACCGCGCTGGCGATATCGGAGCGCGTGGAGGTGATGACGCGGGCGGTGAAGGTGGAGGCGTTGAAGCCGTGATCGGCACCGACGATGAAGTAGGCGTCGAGCGCGCGGGCTGCCGCCTCGTTGGGGACCTCCCCGTTCAGCTGATAGAGGAAGCCGGCCGTGGTGTCGAGCGAAGGATCGGGCTCGATGGGCTCCAGGCCCTGGCGCATGCGTCCGAAGGCCGCCAGCGCGGACGGACCCATGGCCGTGACCTCACGGGCTTGCTCCACCGTCGGTGGCCAGACCAGGCGGTTGGTAGCGCCCCACACGGAGAAGGCCGTGCGCAGGGCATCCATGGGATGCGCCTCGGGGGGCAGGTCGCGCAGGGCGGCCAGCACGGGTGGGCTGAGCGGAACGAGCGGGAGGTGCGCCTCGGTCAGCCATTCGTCGGCCCACAAGAGGTGGGCCACCTGCGCGAAGCTGCCTTCGCGCACGAGCTCCCCGATGGGATAACCGCGATAGAGCAGTCGACCGTTGGCGCCGTCGACGAGCGACAGCGCCGTCTCCCCCGCGGGCACGCCCGCTAGACCCGGAGAGTAGGCGCGTTCTTCCTTCACCATGCGGGGCAGTCTAGTGCTCCACGGTCCGTCGTGCCTCGCGAACCCGGCCCCGTTGCCCGCGCTCAGTCGAGGCTGACGCCCGCCTCACGCAACGCGGCCAGGGCCCGTGCGCCGTCACCGGGCTGGAGGTCGACGGCGCGCACGGCCGCGGTGAGGATGGTCGTGGGGTAGTCACGAGCGCGGGCATCGAGCGCCGTGGCCAGCACGCAGTAGTCGGTGGCCAGGCCGACCACCACGAGGCGCTCGACCGCCGCAGCCCGCAGCAGCTCCCCCAGCTCGGTGGGGCGCTCCTCCCCGCTCTCGGGGTCGCGGTTCATGAAGCCGCTGTAGCCGTCCTCGCCGTGGACGCCCTTGCGCACGACGGGACCGTCCACGTGCAGGTCGGGATGGAGCTCCGCGCCCCACGTGCCGGCCACGCAGTGCACCGGCCAGATGCCTCCGTCCTTGTGGAAGTGGGGCGTGGAGGGCGGATGCCAGTCCTGGGTGTAGAAGACGCGTCCGCCGGCGGCGTGCGCGTCGGCGATCTCAGCGTTGACCAGGGGCACCACCTCGGCCCCACCCGGCACGGAGAGCGAGCCAGCAGGGTCCGCGAAGTCGTTCTGGATGTCGACCACGATGAGCGCGATCGCAGGGTCGTAGCGATGCATGGACCGATGGTAACGCCGGTCCCGCCGCGGGCGGCTCGGTTTCCACTAGCATCGGAGACTCCGTGACCCGTCCGGCGCCCAGCGCCCAGCCCACCGCGATCTCCTCTGGCAACGACCCTCGTACGTGGGCCATGTTCCTGCTGCTCTCCGCGATCTGGGGCAGCTCCTTCGTGTGGATCGCGCTCATCCTCGACGAGGGCGTGCCGCCCTTGACGCTGGTGAGCCTGCGCACGCTGTTCGGGGCCGTCCTGCTGGCAGCCTTCCTCTACGCCCGGGGCGGGCGACTGCCGCTGCACTGGGACCTGTGGAAGCGGATGGGGTTCCTGGCCGCCACCAACATCGTCATCCCCTTCTCGCTCATCGCCTGGGGCCAGCAGTACATCGACTCGGGCGTGGCCTCCATCCTCAATGCCATGGTGCCGCTCTACACCATGATCTTCGCGACCGTGGCCCTCGCCGACGAACGGATCACGATCCCCCGTTTTGGTGGCCTGATCGTCGGGTTCGTCGGCGTGGTCCTGCTGGCCCTGCCCAGCCTGGGCGCCGCCGGCACGGATTCGAACGCTGCGCTCGCGGTGGTGGGCATGCTGGCGGTGGCCGGCGCCGCGATGTCCTACGGCATCGCCTCGGTCTACACCCGCCGCCGCATCGCCGGCCAGCCCATCATCAGGCGGCCCGACGGCAGCACCAGGGCTCCCCTGCCGGTGGAGACCGCGCTGGGCTCGACCTTTGCCGCCTTCGTCATGATCAGCCTGCTCGCGCTGGTCTTCGAGCGCCCGCCTGAGGGGCTGCTGCACGTGCCGCACAGTCCCGTCGGCTGGGTCGGACTGCTCTGGCTCGGCGGCCTCGGCACCGCCGTCGCCTACCTGCTCTTCTTTCGCATCATCGAACGCTGGGGCGCCACCCGCACCACGCTCGTCACCTACGTCATCCCGGTGGTGGCCATCGCCCTCGGCTTCATCGTGCTCGGCGAGCGGCTGCGCCCGCTGGAGCTGGCCGGTGCCGGCTTCATCATCGCGGGCGTGGTGCTGGTCAACGCCAACCTCGGCGGGCGCGGGCCGTTCGGCCGTCGCCGGCCGGTGATCGCCGCCACCGACGCGGACGCCTACGCCGCACCCATGGCCGGGGACGTCCCTCCCGACCCGGCCGAGTCCCTCCGAGCAGCGGACGACGACTGAGCTGGCTCGCTCGGCTCGCACCGCTTGCCCCGCGACGGGCAGCCGGACGAGGTCCGAGCCTCGGACCACGCTCGCGGCTGATGCGCACTAGGCTCTGGCGGTGAGCGACACGACCGGCCATCTGTACGTCGGGACCAGCGGCTTCGCCTATCCCTCGTGGGTGCCCCGCTTCTATGCCCCCGGTCGGGCCAGCCGCAAGCTGCTCGAGGCCTACGCGGCTCGCCTGCCGGCGGTCGAGCTCAACAGCACCTTCTACAAGCGCCCGCCACCGGAGCAGGTGGAAAAGTGGCTGCGGGAGACGCCGGCCACGTTCCGCTTCTGCCCCAAGGCCCAGCGCGGCACGTCGTGGCGCGCCTGGTCCGGCCAGGACCCGAGCGCCTCGTTCGAGTGGCTGACGAACGCGTTCGCCGCCTTCGGCGAACGCATCGGTCCGGTGCTGCTCTCTGCCCGCGGCTCGATGGAACGCGATGACGAAGCGCTGGAGCGGGTGCTTCGAGCCTGGCCCGGCGCGCTCCCGCTGGCGATCGAGCTGCCCCATCCCAGCTGGGACGAGCGGGCGGTGCGGGTGCGCGCGGGTGAGGCCGGGGTGGCCATCGCGGCGGCCGACTGGAACGATCGCGCGGAACCCGGGCTGGAGACCCCCGGCGCCTTCCTCTACCTGCGCTTGCGGCGGACGTCCTACAGCCCCTCGGATCTCGATCGCTGGAGCGATCGGATCGAGGCGGTGCTCGATGGCGGGCGAGACGCCTACGTCTTCTTCCGGCACGACGAGGACGGCCAGATGGCGTTGCACGCAGAGTCGCTCTGGGGTCGACTGGCGCGGTACGGAGTCACCGCCGGGAGCGCGTAGCATGGCCTGGTCCCCCATCGATCGGTCATCGACGCATAGCCACTGAGGAGTCAGCCGTGAGCACCCCGAACGAAGCCGTCGCCCAGGCCCTGCAGGCATCCCTGGTAGAGCTCGTCGACCTGTCGCTGGTGGGCAAGCAGGCCCACTGGAATGTGGTCGGCCCCCAATTCCGCTCGGTCCACCTCGAGCTGGACGAGATCGTGGACCTCGCGCGCATGGCGTCGGATCGCGTCGCCGAGCGCATCGCCACCATGGGCGCCGCCCCGGACGGACGAGCGGAGACCGTGGCTGACGGCAGCGAGCTGCCGCCCTTCCCGGTCGGCTTCGTGCCCGCCACCGAGGCCGTCCAGCGCATGACCCAGGCCATGGACACCGTGGCCGTGCGCCTCAAGGAGCGCATCCTCGCCGTCGGCGACCAGGACCCGGTCAGCCAGGACATCCTCATCGGCATCACCGACGAGATCGAGAAGGCCGCCTGGATGCTGCGTTCGCAGCTCACGATGTAGGCGGCCCGTGCGTCGCGGCGCGGCGCAGGGTGGGCAGCCCGCTGCGCCTGGCCTAGCCGCTGGATGGACGCGCGCCGCTGGAGATCCCTCGTAGCAGGCGCCCGAGGATATCGGCGCCGGTGATGATGCGCCGCGCGTCGCCCCACAGCAGCACGACGTCGTTGTCGATGACGTCGTCCTCGTCGCGCACGCTGCCCGCCTGCAGGCGCCCGATGACGCGGCCGAGGGGCATGCTCGGGTCGAGCACGATGATGGGACGGTGGCAGTGGTGGGCCACGACGGCATCGGCGCCGCGCACGAGGACGTCGCGCACGAAGCCGTCCGCGTCCATGGCCAGGCGTGGCTCGCCCTCGGGGTCGGTCAGGATGACCCACTTGCGCCCGGAGCGATTGACCTGCTGCACGAAGGGGTCGTCCACGCCGGCCGTCAGGTCAGGCAGCTTGAGGGCCGTGCTGCCTGCCGCGCGGAAGGGCAGGGCCAGGACGCTCGAGGCGTCGAGCGGCTCACCGGCCTCTGACACGGTCACGTCATCGAGCGCCAGGAAGTTGAGCGCGCCCATGCCCTCGACCCAGTCGACCTCCGCCGCGCCGGGTTCATCCATGTGGTGCTGGATCAGCTGCCGCAGCTCGTTCTCGCGGAAGAAGGTGACCTCCTCGCGCCCCAGCAGGGCATCGAGCATGCGGGCCGAGGGCAGGGCCACCGGCAGGAGCAGGATCTGGTACATGCGCAGCACCGGCCCAAGCAGGGAGGCCATGCGCAGCGCGTTGCGCGAGAAGTAGGCCTGCGGCAGGATCTCGCCACCGAAGGTGATGACCACGGTCGAGAAGACGAAGGCGAGAGCCCCGACGAGGACGGAGCCGACGAGCAGCGTGAGCAGCACGTTGATGCCCACATTGCCCCACAGGATGGTGGCCAGCAGCAGGCTCGCGTCCGAGCGCATGGCCATCACTCGCGCGGCTCGCTGGTCGCCGTTGGCGCTGGCGATCTCCAGCTGCAGCCGGCTGAGGCTGAAGAAGGCCAGGTTGAGGCCGGAGAACATGGCCGACTGCGACAGGCAGAACAGGACGCCGATCCAGATGATGGCGCTGTTGATGGCAGGATCCACTAGACCTGCTCGCTCCCGACGTCGCTCACGTGTGCCGTATGGTAGGGCCGCGGCATCACGGGCGGTGACAGCCCGCCGGCCGAGGCAGCAGACAGGACGGACGTGGACGGGAGCCCTGGCACAGACGACGCAGCCTCCGCTCGACCGGGGTCGGAGGCCGATCCGGTGGACCGGGATGTGGCCAGCCTGCGCCAGGCCATCGCCCGCGTCGATTCACTGCCCCAGGAACGGCGACGCTTCCTGACCAGCTACGCCTACGTGCTGGTGCGCATCGCCCGCGTGGACGCGGAGCTCAGCGATGCGGAGCTTGCCCGCATCGAGGAGTCGGTCGTCTCAGCCGGGGACCTCGCAGAGGCCGATGGCACGCTCATCGTCAGCCTGGCCAGCAAGATGAGCCAGCTCTTCGGCGCCACCGAGGACTACGCCTTCACCCGCGATTTCGCTCGCAGCTCCTCGCCCCAGCAACGCCAGCGACTCTTGCGTTCGTGCGTGATGGTGGGGACAGCGGACGGTTCGATGGCCGCGGCCGAGATCGCCGAGCTCCACGAGATCGGCCTCGAGCTGGGCTTCGCCGCTGAAGAGGTGGACGCCATCCGCGAGCAGATGGACCCGGCGGCGGGCCAGCCCGACCACCGCAGGCATGGCCGCGACTAGAGCGCCCGACCGGTCGAGCGCTCTAGCATGAGGCCTGGCCCAGCCCACGAGCGAAGAAGGAGACCCGAGTGACTGACGCGGCCGTCAAGATCGGCACCCTCATCTGGAACCAGTACACCGACTGGCCGGCCATGCTCGGCGTCGCCCGCCGCGCGGAGGTGCTGGGCTATGACTCACTCTGGACCTGGGACCACCTCTACCCCATCGTGGGCGACCCGGCGGGCCCGATGCTCGAGGGCTACACCGTCCTTGCCGGCTGGAGCCAGCAGACGACCACACCCACGCTCGGGCTGATGGTCGGTGCCAACACCTTCCGCAACCCAGGCCTGGTGGTGAAGATGGTCACCACGCTCGACCACCTCTCGGGCGGTCGCGCCTACCTGGGCATCGGGGCGGCCTGGTTCGAGACCGAGCACGAGGCCTTCGGCATCGATTTCGGGGAGGGGTTCGGCGAACGCATCGGCTGGCTCGACGAAGCGGTCGAGATCATGCGCGCGCTGCTGCGTGACGGTGTCGCCAGCGCACGAGGCGAGCACTACGCCGCCCGCGAGGCGCGCAACCAGCCGGCGCCACTCCAGGCCCGGCTGCCCATCCTCATCGGTGGTGGTGGTGAGCGTAAGACCCTGCGCACGGTGGCCCGCTTCGCCGACGCCTGGAACGTGGCCAACATCACGCCCGAGGAGGCCGCCCACAAGGACGAGGTGCTGCGCCGCTGGTGCGACGAGATCGGCCGCGACCCCGCCGAGATCGAACGGACGTTCGGCCTGGGCCCGACGATCATCCGCGACGACCCGGCGGAGGCGAAGCAGGTGCTCGCGCGCTACGAGGCCACCAACCCGGGCATGGACCGGCCGGTGCGCATGGGCTCAGCCGCCGAGATCGCCGAGCAGGCCCGGGCGTACGTGGCCCTCGGCTTCCGCCATCTCATCGTCCACAGCGTCCCGCCCCACGACGAGGAGACCCTCGAGCGCTTCGCCACCGAGGTCCGGCCCGAGCTCGACTGACGAGGACGTCACGGCTTCCGGGATCGCGCCATCCGGATCGCGCCATCCGGATCGCGCCAGATGTCACGTGGGGTGGCCTTCGTCGCGACACCGTCGTGGCTGCGTGGATCCCGCGCGCACCGTCATGCAGGATCACAGCGTGGACGGCATCGATCTGCGTCATCGGGGTATGCGGTCGCCCGGTGCCCGGGGTCGGATCGGCGGTCGATCCGCGCCCAAGGCCACCTCGGCTGCCATCTGGCGCGAAGGTGGCCCCGGCTAGGTCCTGGCGCGGAGTGATCCCTCGCTCGTCTCCATGTGCTCAAGGGTGACCTTGTCGCTGGCCCCTTCGGGCTGACCGATCCGCTGGTCGTTCACGACCGCGAAGCAGGGGATTGACAGCGGACCTGTCGGTGATACCCTCCACTTATGAGCAGGACTCTGCACATATGAGCGATGCCGTGACGACCCCAGGTGACACCCGCCTGATGCTGCGCGCCGCCCAGCTCTACTACCACGGGCAGCTGACCCAGGACGCCGTGGGCAAGCAGCTGGGCGTCAGCCGCTTCAAGGTCGGACGCCTGCTCGACCGCGCGCTGCGGGAGCAGGCCGTGCGTATCGAGATCGTGCACCCCGCGGCGCGCCTGGTCGCGCTCGAGAGCGCGCTCGTGGAGCGGTTCGGGCTGGCCGACGCGGTGGTCGTGGACGCTCCCGGCGCCGACGAGCGACTGGTGCGGGAGCGCGTGGCAGAAGCCGCCGCGGACGTGCTCGCGCAGGCGGCTCCGGCCGGCGTCATCGGCGTGTCCTGGGGCCGCACCATGCTGGAGCTGGCCGCTCGCCTGCGACCCGGCTGGACGAAGGCCCAGCTGATCGTGCAGCTCAACGGGGCCATCAGCCGCTCGGCCCAGCCGACTCGCTACCAGGAGGTCGTGGAGCGCTTCGGCAGCACCACCGGGGCCACCATCCAGCTCATGCCGGCACCTGCCATCGTGGGCAGCGCGGAGCTGCGGCGCGCGCTGGAAGCGGACGCCTCGGTCGCTGACCCGCTGACCGCTGCCCGCCTCGCCACGAGCGCCGTCTTCGGCATGGGGGTGATGGGACCGGACAGCGTGCACGTGGCCTCGGGCTATCTCGACCGCCATGACCTGCGCCGCCTGGAGCGGGCCGGAGCCGTGGGCGACGTGCTCGGTCGCTTCATCACGCTCGACGGCGAGATCGCCCTGCCGGAGCTCGACACACGAACGGTCGGACTGCCCCTGGCCGACCTGATGGGCAAGCAGACCGTGGCCCTCGCCGCCGGTCCGGGTCGGGGCCGGATCGCGCTTGGCGCCCTCCGTGGCGGGTGGGTGCGCACGTTCGTGACCGACGAGGCCACGGCCGAGTGGGTGCTGACGCATGGCTGACCCCCGTGCTCCCAGTGCCGAAGAGATCCGCGCCCTCGTGCGACGGATCGTGGACCAGACGGTGGAGCCCGTGCCGGCGTCGGCCACCACGGGATCGACGCTCGCCCGCGATGGCAAGACCGTGGTGGCCATCGCCGGTGATCACGGCGGCTGGCGCATGAAGGATGCGATCGGGGCCTGGCTGACCGAGCACGGTTATGGCGTGCGCGACTGCGGCACCCACAGCGACGACGCGGTCGACTATCCCGACCTGGCCCTGGCCGTGGCCCAGCTGGTCGCGGATGGCACCGCGACCTGGGGCATCGTGGTCGATGGCGCGGGCATCGGCTCGGCCATGGCCGCCAACAAGGTCCCCGGGGTGCGCGCCGCCAACTGCCATGATCTCTCGTCCGCGCGCAACAGCCGCGAGCACAACTACGCCAACGTGCTCACGCTCGGAGCAGGCTTCCTGGGCACGGCCCTGGCCCGCCAGATCGTGGAGACCTGGCTTGACACCGACTGGGGGGCCGAACGCCACGGCCGCCGCGTCGACAAGATCAGCGCGATCGAACGCTCCTACACCGGCGCATCCGGGGGAAGGGACCGATGACCGAGACCATCAAGGACCGCGACGCCCTCGTCGAGGCCATCACCCGCGAGGTGCTCGCGGCGCTGGGACGGGGCCCAACGGGCACGAGCGACGGGGCCGACCCTTGTGCCGGCTGCCTCCAGAGCTGCGCGGCGCAATGTGCGACGAAGGTACGCTCGCTCATGGAGAGCGGAGCAGACCGCATCGAATACCACGGCGCCGCGCGAGACGTGCCGCTCGACCTGGCCCGCTTCATCGACCACACCCTGCTCAAGCCCGACGCCACCGCGGCGGATATCGACAAGCTCTGCGACGAGGCCGCAGAGCACGGCTTCGCGTCCGTCTGCGTCAACCCCACCTGGGTGCGGCGCGCCGCGACCCGGCTGCGCGAGGCCGATGTGGCGGTGGCCTCGGTCATCGGCTTCCCCTTCGGCGCCACGCCCAGCGACGTCAAGGCCTTCGAGGCCCGGCGGGCCGTCCGCGACGGTGCCCGCGAGATCGACATGGTCATCAACATCGGCGCGCTCAAGAGCGGCGACCTCGAGCTGGTGCGCCGCGACATCGCCCGCGTCAGCGACGCCTGCCACGAGGCCGGCGCCATCAACAAGGTCATCATCGAGGCAGCGCTCCTCTCCGACGCGGAGAAGATCATCGCCTCTCGCCTCGCGCGCGAGGCCCACGCGGACATGGTCAAGACCTCGACCGGCTATGCCAAGGGCGGGGCCACGGTCTACGACGTCGCGCTCATGCGCGAGGCAGTGGGGCCCAAGATGGGCGTCAAGGCGGCCGGCGGCATCCGCACGGCCGAGGATGTGCAAGAGATGATCGCCGCCGGAGCCACCCGCATCGGGGCCTCGGCCGGCGTCAAGATCGTGAGCGGACAGGGAGGCGCCAGTGGCCAGTATTGATCTGAGGGCCTATTCCTACATCGACAGCCTGCAGGCCCAGTACGCGGCCTTCCTGGGGACCGTGGCGCAGGGCTTCCTGCCGCTGGCCGGGGACGCCTCGCTGTCGATCGAGATCTCGCCCGGCATCGAGATCAACCGCCTCACCGACATCGCCCTCAAGTCGACCCACGTCAAGCCCGGCATGCAGATCATCGAGCGCTACTACGGCATGCTCGAGATCCACTCGCCCGAGCAGGCCGAGGTGCGCGCGGCCGGTGCTGCCATCCTCGACGAGATCGGGCTCAAGGAGACCGATCGCATCAAGCCGCACGTGCTCTCGAGCCAGATCATCCGCCGCATCGACGACCACCAGGCGCAGCTCATCAACCGCACGCGGCACGGCCAGATGCTCATCCCCGGGCAGACCCTCTACGTGCTCGAGATGGAGCCGGCCGCCTACGCCGCGCTGGCTGCCAACGAGGCCGAGAAGGCGGCCCACATCAACGTGCTCGAGGTGCGCAACTTCGGCTCCATGGGCCGCGTCTACCTTGGCGGCGAGGAGCGCGATATCGACGTCGGCTGGCGCGCCGCGGTCGCCGCGGTCGAGGGGCTGGAGGGTCGCGAGGCGAAGTAGACGCGACCCCCGAGACAGCCGATGGAACGAACGAACACCGAACGAACGACCAACGAACGACAGGAACGAAGGGAGAACGAACCGATGGCTGAAGCACTGGGCATGATCGAGACCCGCGGGTTCACCGCCATGGTCGAGGCCGCCGACGCGATGGTCAAGGCCGCCAAGGTCGAGCTGGTGAGCTACGAGAAGACCGGCGGCGGATACGTCACCGCCGTGGTGCGGGGAGATGTCGCGGCCGTGAAGGCAGCCGTGGACGCCGGCCTGCGCAACGCCGAGAAGGTCGGCGAGGTCGTGAGCAGCCACGTCATCGCCCGCCCGCACACGAACGTGGACCTGGTCCTGCCGCTCGGCCGGCTCGACGAGGCCGAGGCCGAGACCGGCAGCCGGAAGAAGTAGTCAGCGGAGGCGGTGCCGGGCCGACGGTCCGGCACCCTTCCCGTCAGGAGCGCGAAGCAGCATGTTGCTCGGACGAGTGACCGGCACGGTGGTGGCCACCCGCAAGGAGCCGCTGACCGAGGGCTGGAAGCTCCTCGTCGTGCGTCAGCTCGATGCGGAGGATAACGAGACCGGCGGCTACGTCGTGGCCGCTGATGCGGTCGGAGCCGGTGTGGGCGAGGTGGTGCTCTATGCGAGCGGCAGCTCCGCGCGCAACACGGCCGAGACCCGCGACAAGCCCTGTGACGCGGTGATCATGGCCATCGTCGACCAGTGGGAGGTCGATGGCGTGGAGGTCTACCGCAAGTAGCGGATCGACGGATGGACGAACGCGAGATCAGCGAGATCATCGAGCGGGTGCAGCGGCGCCTCGCGGCTGCCGACCCGGCTCGGCCGGGCATGGGTATGCAAGCTGCCGCGGAGGTCGCCGGGGCGAGCGTGGAGACCGGCGACGGCATCCACGCCACGGTCGATGACGCGGTCGCTGCCGCCGGACGCGCCTTTCGCGCCTTCGGCGATGCCGGCCTGGGCCGGCGCAAGGCCGTCATCGAGGCGGTCCGCGCGGCCATGCTCGCGCGAGCCGAACAGCTTGCCCGCATGGCCCACGCGGAGACCGGACTCGGGCGCTACGAGGACAAGGTCGTCAAGAACCGGCTGGTCACGACCAAGGCGCCCGGACCGGAGGACCTGGAGGTGCAGGCGGTCTCCGGGGACCGGGGCATGATGGTCACCGAGTGGGCGCCGTTCGGCGTGGTCGGCGCCATCACGCCCGTGACCAATCCCACCTCCACCATCATCAACAACACCATCAGCATCGTCAGCGCCGGCAACGCGGTCGTCTTCAACGCGCATCCCAGCGCGGCGGCCTGCTCGGCCGAGACGATCCGCTTCATCCAGCGCGCCATCGTCGAGGCCGGCGGCCCGAACGACCTCGTCACCGGCGTGGCCGTACCGACCATCGACAGCGCCCGAGCCCTGATGAACCACCCCGGCGTGCGGGTGCTGCTGGTGACCGGTGGGCCGGGCGTGGTGCGCGAAGCCCTCAAGACGGACAAGCGCGCCATCACGGCCGGGCCCGGCAACCCGCCCGCGGTGGTGGACGCGACCGCCGACGTCGAGCGCGCCGGCGCCGACATCGTGCGCGGAGCCTCCTTCGACAACAACATCGTGTGCATCGACGAGAAGGTCGTGCTGGCCGTGGACACCATCGCCGATCGGCTGCTGCGCTCCATGGCCCAGCACAGGGCGTACCTGCTCAAGGAGCACGAGGTCCGCAAGCTGGAGCGCGTCATCTTCAAAGAGCTCGGTGCCCCCGGCAAGCCGGGCGTGATGAACCCGGCCTGGATCGGGAAGGACGCTTCGCGCATCCTGGCCGAGATCGGCGTCCAGGCCGATCCCGAGCCGCGGCTGCTGGTAGCGGACGTTCCCCGCGACCACTCGCTGGCCTGGACCGAGCAGATGATGCCGGTGCTGCCGGTGGTGCGCGTGGGCTCGGTCGAGACGGCCATCGACCTGGCCGTGCGCATGGAGCACGGCTTCCGCCACACCGCCTCCATCCACTCCACCAACGTCGAGACCATCACGCACATGGCCCGGGCCATGAACTGCTCCATCTTCGTGGCCAACGGACCCAACCTGGCCGGGCTCGGCGCCGATGGCGAGGGCTTCTGCTCCTTCTCCATCGCCTCCCCTACCGGTGACGGCCTGACCCGACCACGCACCTTCTCGCGCGAGCGGCGGGTCACCGTCGTGGGCGCGTTGCGGATCGTCTGATGGCCGCGCCCCCGGTGGAGCCTGCACTCGGGCTGCTGGAGCTGGAGTCGATCGCCGCCGGCATCGAGGTCGGCGACGCCATGGCCAAGCGCGCGCCCATCGAGGTGCTGCGCGCGGGCACGGTCCACCCGGGCAAGTACCTCGTGCTGGTGGGCGGGGCGGTGGCCGACGTGGAGGAGGCCCTCCAGGCCGGGCGTGAGCTGGCCGGCCTCTGGCTGCGCGACGCGGTCTTCCTGCCACACATCCACCCCGACGTGGTCGAAGGCGTGCGTGGCGCCCGCGCGCCGGCCACGGCCGATGCCCTCGGCGTCATCGAGGCAGCCACGGTGGCGGCGGTCATCCGCGCCGCCGATGCCGGGCTCAAGGGCGCGCTCGTCCGGCTCCTGGAGCTGCGCCTGGCCGACGATCTCGGTGGCAAGGGCTACCTGCTCTTCGGTGGCGACATGACCGACGTGGAGGCCGCGGTCGAGCTGGGCCTCGCGGCGGCCGGCGAGGCCCGTGGGACGCACGCCCGCGTCATCGCCCAGCTGCACGGCGAGATGGCCGCAGAGCTGGCCGCGGACGGCCGCTTCGGGCCGCGAGCGCGGAGCTGATCATGCAGCTGGGACGGGTCAGGGGCACGGTCGTGGCCAGCACCAAGGCCCCGGGTCTTGAAGGTGTCAAGCTGCTCATCGTGCAGCCGCTGGACCGCCGGCAGCAGCCCGTGGGCTCGGCCGTGGTGGCCGCGGACGCGGTGCACATGGCCGGACCCGGCGAGCTGGTCTACTTCGTGGCTGCCCGCGAGGCAGCCCAGGCCCTGCCCGACACGTTCGTGCCGGTGGACCACGCCATCGTGGGCATCGTCGATGCCGTGGCCGAGCTGCCGGGCGCCGCCCTGGAGGACAGGGCATGAAGCTGGGTCGCGTGGTCGGGACCGTGACGTCCACCATCAACACGCCCGACTTCGACGGGCGCACGCTGCTGCTGGTTGACCTCGTCGGGCCGGATGGGCGAGCCTCCGGCGGCTACCAGATCGCGGTCGACAACGTCGGTGCCGGGGCCGGCGAGACCGTGCTCCTGCTCGACGAGGGCAACGGCGCGCGGCAGGTGCTCCAGGCACCGGGCGCGCCCATCCGTACCGTCGTCATCGGCATCGTGGACGCGGTCGAGGAGGCCGGCCCAAGCGCCTGACCCGGCCGCGAGCGCCTGACCCGGCCGCGGCTCGGGCTGGCTACGACTTCTTCTTCTTGCCCTTGCCTTTGCCCTTGTCCTTGCCCTCGTTGGCGGCGGATGCCTCCGCCAACAGCTCGGCGCGGGCTTCCTGCAGCGCAGCCCGAGCCTCATCGCTCACCGTCGGGTACTGCGGGTCGATGTCGATCAGCGCGCGGGCGATGACGGCCGCGGCCGCGACTCGCGCGAAGGGCTTGTCGTCAGCGGGGACGACGTACCACGGCGCCCACTCGGTGCTGGTATTGGAAAGAACGTCGCTGAAAGCCTTCTGGTAGTCGTCCCAGAAGGTGCGCTCATGCGCGTCGGCCGCGCTGAACTTCCAGTTCTTCTCCGGCTCGTCGATGCGGTCGAGGAAGCGGCGGCGCTGCTCCTCGCGCGAAAGGTGCAGGAAGAGCTTGACGATGCGGTAGCCCTGGTCGGAGAGGTAGCGCTCCCAGTCGTTGATCTCGCGGAAGCGCCGCTTCCAGATGTCCTTGTGGCGGGCGCTGGGCGGCAGCTTCTGGCGCGCCAGGATCTGCGGGTGCACGCGCACCACGAGGACCTCCTCGTAGTGGGAGCGGTTGAAGATGCCGATGTGGCCGCGCTGCGGCAGTTTGCGCTGGTAGCGCCAGAGGTAGTCGTGGTCGAGCTCCTCGGCAGACGGCGCCTTGAAGCTGCTGACCTCTACGCCTTGCGGGTTGACGCCGCTCATGACATGGCGGATGGTGCCGTCCTTGCCGGCCGCGTCCATGGCCTGTAGCACCACCAGCACGCCATAGGTGTCCTGCGCCGCCAGTCGCCGCTGGTACTCCGCGAGCAGCTCCGTGCCCGCCTCCAGCACGGCCTTGGCCTCCTTCTTGGAGCGCTTGCGGTCGCCGAGCGTGGGGAAGTCGCCGGGCAGGCGCACGCGTCGCCCCGGCTCGACGCGCATGGGCTCGATGAAGTCCTTGATGCGTCCGGGCCGGATGTCCTCCATCACGCGGTCTCCCTGTCAGCGCCCGCCGCGGCCACCTCCTTGTCGAAGAGGCCCGGGGCGACGAACTTGCGCAACTCCGAGATGAGCAGGAAGGAGAAGCCCACGGCCGCGCACACCAGCCACTGCTCCGGGCCGAGGGGTACGGTCCCCAGCAGTCGCACGAGGAGCCCGAGCTCGGAGGCGCCGATCGTGAACAGGATCCCGATGCCGGTCGCGAGCAGGAACGTGCGGTCGGCCAGCATCTCCTCGCTGAAGACCGACCGGCGCAGGTCCCTGGTGCCGAGCGCGAAGGCGATGTTCATGAAGGAGAAGGTCGCGAGGCCCATCGAGCGGCCGACCGCCTCGCTCCACTCGCGCGAGGCGAGGTCGATGACGAGCAGCGTGCCGATGCCCATGAACGTGCCCATCATCGCGAGGTAGAGGAGCATGTCGCGCGACAGGATCGGTGCCGTGGACGGTCGTGGAGGCCGAGACATCAGCCCCGGTGTCGGTTCGCCGTAGCCGAGCCCGAGGCCCATGGCCGCCTGCACCGTGAAGTTGACCCAGATGGTCTGGGCCGGCAGGAAGGGGATGCCGCCCGCGATCCAGAACAGGCTGGAGCCGAGGAAGGTGGCCACGAAGCCGAAGAGCCCGGCCATCTGGAAGCGGATGTACTTGGTCAGGTTGTCGTAGAGGTTGCGGCCCAGGCGGACCGCGCGAACGATGGTCGAGAAGTCGTCGTCGGTGAGGATCATGACGGCGGCTTCCTTGGAGACCTCCGTGCCGGTGATGCCCATGGCCACGCCGATGTCGGCCGTCTTGAGGGCCGGGGCGTCGTTGACGCCGTCGCCGGTCATGGCCACGATACGACCCTGCGCGTGCAGCAGGTCCACGAGGTGCACCTTGTCCTCCGGCGTGACGCGCGCGATGACGCCGATGTCGTCCAGCTGGGCCAGGGCCTCCTCGTCGGGCAGGGCCCGGAACTCGGCACCGGTGATGGCACGGCCGGGGATGCCCAGCTCCTGCGCGATGGCCTCCGCCGTGACCGCGTGGTCGCCGGTGATCATGCGGACCGCGATGCCGGCCCGGTGGGCGGTGGCGATGGCGGCCTTCACCTCCGGGCGCGGCGGATCGACGATGCCCACCAGCGCCATGAGCGTGAGGCCGTCGATCTGGGACAGGAGGTCGCCGTCGGGATCGAAGGCCGCAGGCTCGAAGTCCTTGCGCGCGGTGGCCATGACGCGCAGGCCGCGTGCGGCGAGGCGGTCGTTCTCCACCAGGTACGCCTCGCGCACCGTGTCATCGATGGGCAAGGGCTCGTGGGCCCGGGCGTAGACCCTCGCGGCACGGGCCAGGAGCTGGTCCGGCGCGCCCTTGACGTAGGCCCGGACGACCTCCGCTCCCGTCTCGTCGGTCATGCGGTGGAAGGTGGCCATCAGCTTGTAGGCCGCGTCGAAGGGCAGGGTGGCCAGGCGCGGATAGCGCTCGCGGGTGACCTCGGCCCCGACGCCGCCCTTCTCCGCCAGCACCACCAGCGCGCCCTCGGTGGGATCGCCCACCAGCTCCCCGTTGCGGGCGACCGCGTCCGAGGCCAGGGCCATGGGCAGGAGGAAGTCTTCCAGCTCGTCGTCGCCCGTCCCGCCTTCGTGCAGGATCTGGCCATCGCTGCCGTAGCCGGTGCCGCTGACCTGGTAGTGGCGCCCGACGGTAGCCATCTCCACGGCCGTCATCTGGTTGAGCGTGAGGGTGCCGGTCTTGTCACTGTTGATGGCCGAGACCGAGCCCAGCGTCTCCACCGAGCGCAGGCGCTTGACCACGGCGCCGGCCGCGGCGAGCGTGCGCGTGCCCTGCGAGAGGATGGCGGTGACGATGGTGGGCAGGCCGGTGGGGATGGCGCCGACCGCGAAGGCCACGCCGGCCACGAAGAGGACATCGAACGATTTGCCACGCACCAGGCCCAGAGCCGTGGAGGCGACCAGGGCCACGCCGGCGATGACGATGAGCCGCTGGGTCAGCTGATCGAGCTGGCGGGTGAGCGGCGTGCTCATGTCCGACGCCTGGTCGAGCATCTCCGAGATGTGGCCGACCTCGGTGCCCATGCCGGTGGTGGTGACGACGAGGGTGGCTGCGCCGCGGGTCACGCTCGTGTTCATGAAGACCGAGCCGATCCGGTCGCCGAGCGGCGTCTCCGGCGGCAGCACCACCGCGGCGTCCTTGGCCACCGGCAGCGATTCGCCGGTCAGCGCCGATTCGTCCACCTCCAGGGTGGCTGACTTTAGCAGGCGGCCATCGGCGGGGATGCGGTCGCCGGCCTCGACCATGACGATGTCACCCGGCACCAGCTCCTCGGCCGGCAGCTGCAGCAACTTGCCGTCTCGGCGCACGCGCGTGGTCAGGATCATCATCTGCTGCAGGGCTGACACGGCCGCGGCCGCCTTGCCCTCCTGGCTCAGGCCCATGACCGCGTTGAAGACGGTCAGCAGCAAGAGCAGGATGCCGGTGCTGGGATTGCCGACGACGACGAGACTGACGATGCCGGCACCGAGCAGAACCAGCTGCATCAGGTCGCGATACTGGTCCAGGAAGCGCCCCCACAGGGGCTCGACCGCGGCCTCGGCGAACCGGTTGGGGCCGTAGGTAGCGAGACGCCTGGCGGCCTCGTCCGTGCTCAGGCCGGCTGAGGCGACGACCCCGAGCTCGGACAGCGCATCGGACGCAGGGACGGTATAGGCAGGTGGGAGATCACTGGTTTGCGTCGCTCGCCCGGCTCCTCCGGTCGGTTGCATGCTCAGGCGGAGCCGGTGGCGACGAGCGCGGCCAGCTGCTGGCGCCACTCGTCCCCGGCTCGCCGGGTCGCGATGATGACGCCCTCGCGCAAGCTGGCATCGGAGGCTTCCAGGGCCGAGAGGTTGTAACAGTCGAGGGTCGCCTCGATGAGGCTGGCGCCCGCGGCCATCTGGCGGATGCGCCGCTCCCGCAGGCCGTAGCTCTCGGCCACGTCCGCAGACGGCGCCGAGCGCACGATCTCGATGGCCCGGGCGGTACGGGCAGGGTCGATCAGTCCGCCGTCGATGCGGCCCTCGTCGGCCTCCTCGCTGGTCAGGCGCAGGAGGTTCACGCCCGAGCCACCCACGACGTAGCCGCGCTGGGGCCGACCGGCCGGCAGGCTGGAGCAGAGGTGGTGGGCTTCGGTGCGCAGCTCGTGCACCTCCGCCTCGGTGGGCGGGTCGTCCTCCACGTGCTGCGCGGTGAGCCGCGCGGAGCCGACGGGGATGACGCCCACGACCGGGTCGGCTCCTGGCTCCAGCAGCACCACCTCGGACGAGCCGCCGCCGACATCGAGCACCAGCGTGGGCGCGGTCACCGGCTCGCCGTCGAGCACGCCCAGCACCGTCAGCAGGGCCTCCTCCTCGTGGCTCAGCACCAGCAGGGGGATGCCGGTGGCCGATTCCACCTGGGCGCACACGCGCGAGCGATTGGAGGCTCGGCGCAGGGGTTCGGTGGCCAGCAGGGTGATCCGTTCAGCTTCCGCCTCCCGGGCCGCCTCCACGTAGGCCGTCACCGCCTCCACCACGGCGGCCGCGCTGTGGTCGGGCACGAAGCCCTCCATGTCCACCGTGGCCCCCAGGCCCATGAGCACCGACTCATCCCGGAGCACGGTCCCGTCGAGCTCGGTCAGGAGCAGGTGGACGCTGTTGCTGCCGACGTCGATGGCGGCTGCGATCCGAACCTGGTCAGCCATGGTGAGTACCCCGCGCTACAGACGTGGAAGGGTACGCCCTCCATCCACGAGGAAGTGGACGAACCAGTCACTGACGTGCTCCACGTTCTCGATCCGCCGGTAGGGGGCGCCACTGCGCGTCAGCTCGTGGCTCTCCCCGGGCGTGCGCATGAAGCGCACCGGGCGCTTGAGCGAACGGAGCACCGCGAAGAACTGCTCGGCCTGCGTGATGGGGCAGCGCAGGTCCTGCTCTGCGTGCTGGATGAGCAGCGGGGTGCGGATGTCCGGGGCGTAGGTGATGGGGCTCATCTGGCGATACAGCTCCGGATCGGTCCAGGGCTGCGCATCAAGCTCGTAGGCGCCCCAGATGGGCCCGCCGATGTCGCCGCTGAACATCTCCGAGTGCATGTCGTAGACGCCGCGGCAGGAGACTGCAGCCTTGTAGCGATCGCTGTGGCCGATCATCCAGGCCGTGAGATAGCCGCCGTACGAACCACCGGTGACCCCCATCCGCTGCGGGTCGATACGCCCGGACTCGACCAGCTTGTCCAGGCCGGCCTCGATGTCCCGCTGTGGGCCGGGGCCCCAATCTCGGAAGTTGGCCTTGGCCAGCTCCTGCGTGTAGCCGGTGGAGCCGCGGGGGTTGCAGGCGTAGACGCTGATGCCGCGCGCGACGAGCACCTGCCACTCCCACATCAGGCTGAAGCCGTAGAGCGTGGCCGGGCCGCCATGGATCTCCACCACCACCGGGGGCGGGGTGCCGCGCCTGGCGGGCGCCTCGTAGAACCAGCCCTGGATGCGGCGCCCGTCCACGGTCGACCAGATGACCTCTGGTGCCACCAGCTCGATGCCCGCCCAGGCTTCGCCCATGAGATCCGTCAAACGACGGATGGCCTTGGGCTTGACCGGCTTGACCGGGTCCTTGGCCAGCCCCGCGACCTCGAAGGCGACCACGTCCGGGGGCGTCGTGGCGGTACCGCGGATGGCGGCCACGATCAGGCCCTTGCGGGCCCGCGCGATCGACGGCGCCACCAGCATGTGCTGGCCCTTGGTCAGCCGCTCCACGCGCCCGTCTTCGACGCGCACCCGCCAGAGCTCGAAGGAGCCTTCCACCGGTGCGCTGAACAAGATGCACTCGCCGTCCGGTGCCCACTGCGCGCCCGCCGCCGGAGCGCTGTAGAGATCGCTGTTCATGGCCGCGTCCGCGAAGAGCTCGGCGGCGGCCGTCAGGTTCCTGCCCGACTGGTCGGCCCGCGGCCGGAAGATGTGCACGTCCTCACGCGTGGGGTTGCCGAACTCCAGCCGGTGCCCGGTGGCTGCGATCCACTGGCCGTCCGGGCTCCAGCGGGGACGCAGGAAGGAACGTTCGTCGCCGGCGGTCACGCGCAGCGGCCGGCCACCATCGGCATCGACGATGTAGACGTCCGAGCGCCAGGCGAGGTCGGGATCGGGACCACGATCGCTGACGAAGGCGATGCGCTTGCCGTCGGGGCTCCAGGCCGGCTGGCCGTCGTTGCTGCGTCCGGAGGTCAGTCGCCGGACCGTGCCGTCCGCCACCGTCACGATCCACAGGTTGGAGCGGTGCTCGTAGATGAAACCGGCACCATTGAGCTGGTAGCCCAGCTCGTCGATGAGGCGCACGTCGCGGCGCGGCGGCTCCGGATCGTCCTGCTTTGGCGCGGGCCGCTTGGCCGCCGTCGCCGACGAGACCACGCAGAGGCTGGCACCGTCAGGGCTCCAGGCGATGTCGCTGACGTCCTCCGGCAGGTCGGTCAAGGGGGCTGCCTCGCCGCCGGCCATGGGCAGGACCCAGACCTGGACGGTGCCGTGGGGCAGGTCGCGACCGACCACGTCCTTGAGCCCGATGGGGGCAGCCTTGGTCAGGGCCAGGTCGTCCTTGTGACGGGCCGCGCCACCCGCGCGCAGGATGGCGCCGCGATCGCTCAGGAACGCCAGCTGGCTCCCGTCAGGACTCCAGCGCGGGGACAGGTCATGGTTGGCACCCAGGGTCAGCTGGCGCGGCTCGGCGGAGCCGTCCGCCGGCACGATCCAGAGCGCGGTGCGGTAACCGGCGAGGTCCGGTGCCGACTCCTTGACCACGTAGCAGGCCAGGCGACCGTCGGGGGACAGGCGCACATCAGTGGGGACACGCAGCGAGGCAAGGTCCGCCGCGGTGGGCTTCTTCGACATGGGCAGATTCTAGCCGGGGGCAGCCCCCGGCTCACGGCCCGCCGCGCGGCTCAGTCGAAGGCCGGCTCGCGCCAGACGGGACAGGTCATGCAGTGCCCGCCGCCTCGACCGCGGCCCAGCTCGGAACCATCGATCTCGACCACTCTCACCCCCGCGCGCCGCAGCCGGGCGTTGGTGTACTCGTTGCGGTCATAGGCCACGACCACCCCCGGCGCCAGGGCCACGACGTTGTTGCCGTCGTCCCACTGCTCGCGCTCCTGCACGAAGCGATCGCCGCCGCTGGGCAGCGTGCGCAGCCGCTCGAGCCCCAGCGCCTCGGCCACGGTCTCCACCCAGCCCCGTCTCTCCACGGTGACCTCGATCCCGCGATCCCCGGGCCGGTAGCTGATGGGCAGGATGGACTCGACGGCGGGCTGGTAGACGGTGACCAGGTCGCGGTCACAGAAGCTGAAGATCGTGTCCAGGTGCATGGAGGCGCGCTCGGCCGGCATCCTGGCCGCGATCACCCGCTCGGCCGCGCCCCCGTCGAAGAGCGCCTGCGCCAGCTGGCTCACGGCCTGGTAGGTGCTGCGCTCACCCATCCCCACGAGCACGACCCCCTTGCCCACGGGCATGATGTCGCCACCCTCGAGGGTGGCCAGGCCACGGTGCGGCCGCTCGGGATCGCCGAACCAGGTCGGGAAGCCGGCATCGCGGAAGGCGGGGTGGAAGCGGTAGATGGCGGCGAGGTGCAGCGACTCCGGCCGGCGGGCGGGCCGGGCCATGCGGCTTATGGACACGCCGCCGTAGATCCACGCGGAGCTGTCCCGCGCGAAGAGCTGGTTGGGCAGCGGCGCCAGGACGAAGTCCGAGGGCGAGTAGGCCTGTTCGGCCCAATGGCGGAAATCGACCGGCAGCTCCTCGACCGCCACGCCCCCGATGAGGTGCTCCACCAGCTCGGCCGAGTCGAGCTGGTCCATCCATGAACGCAGCTCGGACAAACCGACCACGCCGACCTCGTCGGGCACCAGCTTGCGGTCCAGCACCCACGCTCGCCCGGCGGGATCAGCCACCACGTCGCGCAGCAGCTCATGCACGCGATAGACGGTGATGCCGTACTCGGCGCGCATCAGCTGCACGAACGCGTCATGGTGCTCGCGGGCCCGGTGCGCCCAGATGACATCGTCGAAGAGCAGCTCGTGGGCATTGCGCGGGGTCAGCCGGCGCATCTCCAGGCCGGGGCGGTGGACGATCACCGTCCGCAGGCGTCCGACCTCGGACCAGGCCCCGAGCGTGCTCACAGCAGGGGCGCCTAGGCGCCGAGCGTGGCCACCATCACGGCCTTGATGGTGTGCATGCGATTCTCGGCCTGGTCGAAGACGACGCTCGCGGGCGACTCGAAGACCTCGTGGCTGACCTCCAGGCCGTCGGGCATGTCGGTGGCGGCCATGACCTCGCCGCCCACCGTGGTGCCGGCGTCGTGGAAGGCAGGCAGGCAGTGCATGAACTTGACGTCCGCGTTCCCCGCCCGCTCCATGAGCACGCGGTTGACCTGGTAGTCGCGCAGCAGGGCCACACGCTCGTTCCAGACCTCCCTGGCCTCGCCCATCGAGACCCACACGTCGGTGTGGATGAAGTCCACGCCCGCAACGCCCTCGGCCACGTCGTCGGTGATGGTGATGGTGGCCCCGGTCGTGTCCGCGATCTCGCGGGCGATGGCCACCACGTCTGCCGGCGGCGCCAGCTCGGCCGGACCCACCATGCGTACGTCGCTGCCCAGGAGCGCGCCGGTCACCAGCAGGGAGCGGCCCATGTTGAAGCGCTGGTCGCCGACGAAGGCGAACGACAGGTCGCGGCACTCCTTGCCGCTGTGCTCGCCCATGGTCAGGAAGTCGGCCAGCATCTGGGTCGGGTGCCACTCGTCGGTGAGCCCGTTGTAGACGGGCACGTTGGCGTAGGCCGCGAGCGTCTCCACCGTGGACTGGCTCTTGCCGCGGTACTCGAGGGCGTCGTAGTAGCGACCCAGCACGCGAGCGGTGTCCGCGGTCGATTCCTTGTGGCCCATCTGTGAGCCCGAGGGGTCGAGGTAGGTCACGTGGGCGCCCTGGTCGAAGGCTGCGACCTCGAAGGCACAGCGCGTGCGGGTGGAGGTCTTCTCGAAGATGAGGCCGATGTTCTTGCCCTGCAGACGCGGCAGCTCGGTGCCCGAGTACTTGGCCTCCTTGAGGTCGGCCGAGAGCTTGAGCAGGAAGCGCAGCTCAGCCGGGCTGAAGTCGATCTCCTTCACGAAGCTGCGGTTGCGCAGGTTGTAGGGCACGAGCGGTCTCTCCTCTGCTGGGGGGTACGGCGGGTGTTGGGCTAACGGTAGGTGATGCCCTCGAACTCGGTCGAGATCAGGGTCCCGGCCGACCCCCGCAGCATGGCATCGATGTCAGGCAGCCCGCCGATGGCCGCACGACGGCCGGGCGTGGCCGTGGCGAACTCGATCGCGGCCTGTACCTTGGGCAGCATCGAGCCGCGGGCGAAGTGGCTCATGACCTCGTCGAGCGCCTCGGGATGGGCCGTGGCGATGGCCCGCTGCCCGGGTGTGCCCCAGTCCACGTAGGCCGCGTCAGCGTCGGTGGCCATGACGAAGTAGTCAGCCTTGATGCCCGCTGACAGGAGCGCGGAGGCGTGGTCCTTGTCGATGACCGCCTCCACCCCCACCAGGTGCTTCTCCGGACCATAGGCGGTGGGTGCCGGCCGGTCCACGTACATCACCGGGATGCCGCCGCCCCCGGCGCAGATGACGATGGAGCCCTTCTCCAGGAGCCAGCGGATCTGGCGCAGCTCGAAGATGCGTCGTGGCTTGGGTGAGGGCACCACGCGACGCATGTAGTCACCATCGGGCTTGAAGGTCCAGCCGCGCTGCTTGGCCATGGCCCCGGCCGAGTCGCGGTCATAGATGGGGCCGATGGGCTTGCTCGGGTCGTCGAAGGCAGGGTCTGCGGGGTCCACCTCGATCATCGTGAGCAGGGTCGCGACCGGGCGCTCGAACGGCACCAGGTTGCCCAGTTCCTGCTCCACGAGGTAACCGATCATGCCCTGCGATTCGGCGCCCAGGACGTCCAGCGGGTAGGTCGGGACCTCCTTGTAGGCGGCGCTCTGGAGCGCCAGCAGCCCCACCTGCGGACCGTTGCCGTGCGCCACTACCAGCTCGTTCTCCTGCGCCACCTCGGCCAGCTGGTGGCAGGCGGTGGTGACGTTCTGGCGCTGGTTCTCGGCGGTCATGGCCTGACCGCGGCGCAGCAGGGCGTTGCCGCCAAGCGCAACGACGACTCTCATCAGTTCGATCCTCCCGGCTGGGGACAGCCGCTCCATGGGTTGTAGGAGCGACATTGTGCTCCCGCCGGGCGGCGGCGTTCAGGGCCTCGTGGTTCCGGGCACGCGCGCCGCAGCGTTGGCCTCGTGGGTGCCAGGCGTGGGCCGGACGCGGGCGCGTGGACGACCGACGGGCGGGTCTGTGGCACAGTCGAACCCATGAGCACCCTCGACCGCGGTGACGCCATCAAGCCCACCGATATCCACGCCGACCGGCCGGCCCGCACGCTGACGCTGGCCTGGGCCGACGGCCACCGCAGCGTCTTCGATCTGACGGCACTGCGTTGGCTGTGCCCCTGCGCCTTCTGCCGTGGCGAGGCTGGCCAGCCGGGCTGGCTCGACTCCGAGCCCACCCTGACCGAGGAACAGCTGACCCTCAGCGACGTGGCCCTGGTGGGCCACTATGCCATCCAGCCCTACTGGGCCGACGGCCACAGCAGCGGCTTCTACTCCTTCAGCCATCTGCGGCGCAACTGCCCCTGCCCGGAAGACTCGGCTCGACGCCTGGCCGAGGCGCCCGCCCACGACGACGCGCAGCACGAGCACGAGCACGACCACGCACCGCACGAGCACGACTGATGCCCGCCGGCACCGCTGGGGCAGCGTCGCGGCCCTGTCCAGCGCCCGGCGCCTGCTAGCATCCGACAGGTGACCACGACCCCCGACGCCGCGCGGCCGCGCACGCGTCAACGCAAGGCTCGCCCGCTCGGCTACCCCTTCATCACGCGCGAGCTGAGCTGGCTGGACTTCAACGAGCGTGTGCTCTACCAGGCGGAGGACGAGCGCAACCCGCTGCTCGAGCGCGTCCGCTTCCTGTCGATCTTCGCGAGCAACCTCGACGAGTTCTTCCAGGTGCGCGTCTCGGGCCTGATGCAGCAGGTGGCGGCCGGGCACTCCGCGCCGACCCCGGACGGGCTCTCGGCCAGCGAGAAGCTCGACCGCATCCGGGGTCGCGTGCTGCAGCTCCAGGCCAAGCAATCCGACATCTTCGATGTCATCAGTGGCGAGCTGGCCGAGGAAGGCATCCGCATCCTGCCGCTGGAGGATCGGCCCGAGCGCCAGACCGAGCTGCGCCAGCGCTTCATGGACGAGATCTTCCCGGTCCTCACGCCGCTGGCGGTGGACCCTTCGCACCCCTTCCCCTACATCAGCGACCTCTCGCTGTCGCTGGCGGTCACGGTGCGGGAGCCGGGTGCGAGCGAGCGTCTTTTCGCGCGCGTCAAGGTACCGCCGGTGCTGCCCCGCATGTGGGAGGTGGCACCCCGTTCCTACGTGCTCCTGGAGCGCGTCATCGCCGCCAACCTGGACCTGCTCTTCCCGGGCATGGAGGTGGAGGCGCATCACCTCTTCCGCGTGACCCGCAACGCCGACCTGGACATCGAGGAGGACGACGCGGACGACCTCCTGCTGGCGATGGAGGCGGAGCTTCGGCGGCGGCGGTTCGGCGCGGTCGTACGCCTGGAGGTCGAGCGGTCGATGCCGCCCGGCACCCGCGCCCTGCTCCAGCGCGGCCTGGGGCTGGACCAGGCCAACGTCTACGAGATCCGGGGCATGCTCGACCTGCGCGGCCTGGACTCGATCGCCGAACTGGACATCCCGCGGCTGCAGGCGGAACCATGGAAACCGGTCTCGCCGGCGCGGCTGGCGCCGCGGGAGGAGGAAGAGCAACACGGCGGCGTGGACATCTTCGCTCGTATCCGCGAGGACGACATCCTGCTCCACCACCCCTACGAGAGCTTCGCCAGCTCCGTCCAGCGCCTGGTCCAGCAGGCCGCGGAGGACCCCGATGTCCTGACCATCAAGATGACCCTCTACCGCACCAGCGGCGACTCGCCGATCGTGCATGCGCTCATCCGGGCGGCCGAGAGTGGCAAGCAGGTCGTGGTGCTGGTGGAGATCAAGGCCCGCTTCGACGAGCGCGCCAATATCGTCTGGGCCAAGGCCCTCGAGCGCGCCGGAGCGCACGTGGCCTATGGCCTGATGGGCCTCAAGACGCACTCCAAGTGCGCGCTGGTCATCCGGCGCGAGGCGGGTGGTCTGCGACGCTACGCCCACATCGGTACCGGCAACTACAACCCCAAGACCGCCCGCCTCTATACGGACCTCGGCCTGCTCACCGCCGACCGCGTGCTGACGGGCGACGTGACCGACCTCTTCAACGTGCTCACGGGCGTGGCCCGCAAGGACCGCTACCGGGAACTGCTGGTGGCACCCAAATCGATGCGCCCGCGGCTGGAGGAGCTCATCGACGGCGAGATCGAGCGGCATCGCGAGCAGGGCGACGGCCGCATCGTCATCAAGTGCAATGCCTGCGTCGATCCCGAGATGATCCAGCAGCTCTACCAGGCCAGCCAGGCCGGTGTGCCCATCGACCTCATCGTGCGGGGCATGTGCTCGCTGCAGCCCGGCGTGCCGGGCTTCAGCGAGTCGATCCACGTCCGCTCCATCGTCGGCCGCTTCCTGGAGCACTCGCGCATCTTCTGCTTCGGCCAGGGCGAGCGCGAACGCTATTACATCGGCTCGGCCGACCTCATGGAGCGCAACCTGGACCGGCGCGTGGAGGCCATGACCCCGGTCAAGGATCCGGCGCTGGCCGATCGCCTGGGCCAGGTCCTGGCCGTCATGCGACGCGACGACCGACGCTCCTGGACGCTGGGCCAGGACGGCGAGTGGACGCGGGTCGAGACCACCATCGAGGGTCCACCCACGACGGATACCTTCGAAGCGCTCATGGCCGATGCGATCGCGCGCACCAACGGATGACCGATCCGGGTCCCGAGATACTCACGAGGGGCGCCATGCCCACGCTCAGCAAGCCGGCCCGCACGGGCCGCAGGAAGATCCCACGCGAGGTCGAGCTCAAGTACCTGGTACGTGACCTCGAGGCACTGCGCAGCTGGGTGGCCCGGGATTGGGGCGGCGAGCTGGAAGGGCTGGAGGTCAGCGACGAGCGCACGGTCGAGGTCGAGGATCGCTACATCGACACCGCCTATGGGGCACTCCAGCAGTCCGGCTTCGGGGCCCGCGTACGGCGCGAGGACCACGGGCCGTACGTGCTCACCGTCAAGTCCGTCTCGCACGAACGCTCCGGGGCGGATGACGACCCGGACGATCCCCTCGCACTTTCGCAACGGGTCGAGGTGGAGGGTCCGGCCAGCGAACGCCTGGACCCCGACACGTGGCCGTCCAGCGCCGCCCGCGAGCTGATCAACGAGGTTCGAGGCGGCGCTCGCCTGCGCACCCTCTTCACCATCAACCAGCGACGGGAGAAGGCGACGCTGGCCCTCGACGACGGGCCGGTGCAGGTGGCGCTCGACCGCGTCGCCGTCTTCCGCGGCGGGCGGCCGCTGGCCTCCTTCTCCGTGCTGGAAGTCGAGGCCGCCAACGGTGGCGGAGCGGGTCTCAACCACCTCGCTGACCTGGTGGAGGCCACCGGCTTCGTGGTGCCCGAGCCGCGCTCCAAGGAGCAGATCGCTCAGCAGTACGTGGCCCAGGCCGCGGAGGATCGCAGCCAGTACCTGCCGGTCGTGCCGACCTCGCCCGGCGTGCGGGCCGATGACACGCTGGGCACGGCCGGGCGGAAGGTCCTGCGCATGCACCTCGCGCGCATGCTCAGCTTCGAGGCCGGTACCCGCTCGGGGGCGGACCCCGAGGACCTGCACAAGATGCGCGTGGCCACACGCCGCATGCGCGCTGCCTGGCACGTCTTCGACGGCGCCTACCGCCCCAAGGTCCAGCGGCGCTACGTCAAGGAGCTGCGCTCGATCGCCCGAGCCCTGGGTGAGGTGCGGGACATCGACGTCCTGCTCGAGAGCCTCGACGACTACATCGTGGGCCTGCCGCTCCCAGGGCGAGAGGCGGTCGAACCCCTGCGCGCAGCCTGGCGCCGTCAGCGCGAGGAAGCCCGCAAGCACCTGCTCAGCCGCCTCGAAAGCAAGGGCTACCGCGACTTCGTGGACGACTACCTCGACTTCACGGAGTCACCCGGCGCGGCCGAGCTGCTGACCCCACTGGGCCAGCCCGGCCTCGTGCGCGACACGGCCGGCTCCCGCATCCTCGTGGCCTATGAACGCGTGCGCGCGTACGAGACGATCATCACCTGGGCCGACATGGGCACGCTGCATGCCCTGCGCATCGAGGCCAAGCAGCTGCGCTACACGATGGAGTACTTCAGCGAGGTCCTGCCAGTGGCGGCCCGCAAGCTCATCGCGCAGGTCACGGAGATGCAGGACCACCTTGGCCTGATGCACGACGCCGACGTGGCAGCCACGGTCACGCGTGAGTGGCTGAACGTGCACGCTCCCCACCTGCCCGCCATGTCGCGGGAGGCCGTGGGTCTCTACCTCGACTCGCGAGAAGCGACGACCGAGCAGCTCCGTCGCAGCTTCCGGCCCGTGTGGCGGCGCGTGACGGGCGTGGCGTTCCGCAAGGGCCTGGGACTGGCCATCACGCAGATCGGCTAGCGGCCGCCAGCGGCCTAGCCGGCGCCCGGTGCCTCCGGCGACGACTCGTCGGCGGCCTTCTCAGTCCCGGACGGCGGGGCCTTCGCCGCCCTGGGCTTGGTGCCGGCCTTCCTGGAACTCGCCCTGGCCTTCGGCTTGGCCGGCTTCTTCTCCGCACCGGCCTCCGAGGCCTGCTCCACAGCCGTCGCCTTGGCCGGCTGCTTGCCAGCGTCAGCGGGGCCATCGTCCGCCTCGCCCAGCTCTGCGAGCTGTGCGCGGATCTCGTCCGCGATGATGGCCAGCGCATCGAGTCGCGCCTGGGCGCGGTCCCGCTTGGCCCGCGCGTGCTCGAGCTGGTCCTCGGCCTTGCGCAGGCGCTTGCGCAGCTGCTTGGGCTTGGCCGGGCTCGCGTCCCGGCGAGCACCCCGCTTCTTGGCCATCGGTTCGTCCCTTTCTTGCCGGCCGGTCTGCCCGCGGCTCCTCTCCTCTCGCGTCCTCGAGATGACCGCGCGGTCACATTGTCGCAGGCTCGCCCGCGTTCACACAGCGTCCCCGCGCGGGCGGTCGTGGGTCAAGCGAGGCGACCGACGGTACGGACCGTGCCGGGTAGGGGCCATGGCGGCAGCGACCGGTGCGTCGTGGCGGCCCCGGACGCGCCCACGTTCGTGGCTGCTGCGGACCGCTCCCGTTAACCGAGTGTTAACCGCTGTGCAATCGACCGTTCATCTCTCCGGCCCAAGGTGCGGTTCGTGTCCACGGACCCGCAAGGGGAACCTACCGACCTGCACAGGAGGAACGTTCGTCTGATGCGAACAACTACCCGCCTCAGCGTCACGGCCGTCGCCGCGGCCATGGCCACGACCGCCTTCGCTGGCAGCGCGGTCCTGGCCCAGGACGTGGAAGGCAATCTCGATGTCCATGGCTCCTCGACCGTCTACCCCATCTCCACGCGTGTCTCCGAGAAGCTCAAGGAGACCAACCCCGGCTTCGCCTACACCATCGGCGGCGAGGGCTCCGGTGACGGGTTCGCGCAGTACTTCTGCCCCGGCGTCAGTGACGTCTCCGACGCCTCGCGCCCGATGAAGGATTCCGAGGCCGAGACCTGCGCCAGCAACGGTGTCACCTGGACCGAGCTCAAGATCGGCTATGACGGCATCGCCGTGCTGACCAACCCGGCCAATCCCATCGAGTGCGTCAGCTTCGCCGATCTCTACGCCATCTTCGGCCCCGAGTCGAACGGCATCACGACCTACGAGGACGCCACCGCCTTCGCGCAGGAGCTGGGCTCGACCAACGACCTGGGCAGTGGCCGCATCGGCATCACCGCCCCCGGTACCGAGTCGGGCACCTACGACACGTTCGGCGAGCTCGTGCTGGACGGTATCGCCGCAGAGCGGGGCTTCGAGAGCCAGTCCACCACGCGCGATCCCGTGCCGCCCTATTGGGTCGGCGCCGCCAACGACAACGTCATCATCGAGGGCATGAGGAACGCCCCCGACCCCAACGTCTACGGCTTCGTGGGCCTGGCCTACGCTGAAGAGGCAGGCGACGCGGTGAAGACCCTCGCGGTCGACAAGGGCGACGGCAACTGCGTGGTGCCCACGCCGGAGACCGTGGCCTCCGCCGAGTACCCCATCAGCCGCCCGCTCTTCATCTACCCGGCCCTGGCCAAGTTGGCTGACGCCCCGGTCATCTCCTCGTGGGTCGACTTCTACCTCTCCGACGAGGGCATCGCGTCCGTGACCGAGGTCGGCTACGTGGCCCTGCCCGCCGAGGAGCTGCAGCAGACGCGCGACCAGTGGGCAGCCGCCAAGTCCGGCGACGAGTCGGCGACGGATGCCCGCGCCTGGGCCGGTGAAGACGTGGCTGGTGTGGATGTGCTCTCCACCGAGTCCATGGCCCCTGAAGTGAGTCCTGCCTCCTAGCACCCAAGTCCCGCTCCTGAGGCCGTCCGAGGGCCGGGCTCTCGTCCCGGAGCCCGGCCCTCCGGCCCTCCCTACGCTCGAGCGAAGGCGACACTCGCCACGATGACCAGCCAGCGACCACTCGGCCTCGAAGACCTGCGGGTCGATCCCCGGCGTGCGCGCACGCAGCGGATCCTGCGCAGGCTCTTCTTCCTGTCTGCGGCGCTGGCCATCCTCATCACCGTCGGCATCATCTGGGCCCTCCTGCAGGACTCGCTCATCTTCCTGTCCGAGGTGCAGCTGGACCAGCTGTTCAACGGTGTGTGGGAGCCGCGCTCCAACCGCTACGACATCCCCACGCTGCTCATCGGCACGACCATCATCTCCGCCGTCGGCATGCTCATCGCCGTGCCGCTGGGCCTGGGCGCGGCCATCTACCTCGCGGAGTACGCCTCGCCGCGCCTGCGCGGCACGCTCAAGCCGATGCTGGAGATCCTGGCCGCCATCCCCAGCGTGGTCCTGGGCTTCTTCGCGCTCACGGTGCTGAGCCCCAACCTCATCTCCCCCGTCTGCGACCTGGTGCAGGGGCTCAAGCCACCCATCTTCAGCATGGCCTCCGCCGGTGTGGCCGTGGGCATCCTCATCACGCCGCTGGTCGCGAGCGTCTCCGAGGATGCCCTGTACGCGGTGCCCAACGCCCTGCGGGAGGCCTCGTCCGGGCTGGGCGCCACCAAGCGCACGACGGTCCTGCGGGTGGTCTTCCCGGCCGCCGTCTCGGGACTCGTGGCGGCCATGATCATCGGCCTTTCCCGGGCCATCGGCGAGACCATGATCGTGTCGATCGCCGCCGGCGGTGTGGGTGGCGGCACCCGCATCATCGATGCCTGCCTGCCGGGCCAGACGATGACCGCCGCCATGGTCGCCCTGGCCATCGGCTCCGACCAGACCACCACCGGACCGCAGTACTACAGCCTCTTCTTCGTGGGCCTGCTGCTCTTCGCCATGACCCTGACCCTCAACCTCATCAGCGAGAGCTACGTGCGCCGGATGCGCCGGAAGGGAGCCGTCTAGGTGGCCGGTCGCCCGGGCAGCCTCGGCAGCGGCCCGGAGGTGCAGGAATCGGTCCGCCGTGCGCTCGAGGGCAGGGGTCTCGACTGGCGCAGCCGCGTGTGGGAAGCCTTCCTCGTGCTGTCCCTGTTCATCGCCTTCTTCTTCCTCGTCTGGCTCATCGTCAGCCAGGTCATCGTGTCGCTGCCGGCCTGGCAGGCGCGTGGCGTGATCGACATCCTCGTCAGCCCGACCAGCTCCGACCCGGAGAAGGCCGGCGTGGGCCAGGGCATCCTGGGCTCGCTGATCATGATGGTCGTGGTCTCGCTGCTGTCGCTGCCGATCGGTGTGGCCGGCGCCATCTACCTCGAGGAATACGCCCCGGACAACCTGCTCAGCCGCACGCTCAACACGGTCATCCGCAACCTGGCCGGAGTACCGGCAGTGGTCTACGGCATCCTGGGCCTCTTCTTCTTCGTCATCGTGGCCGCGCCGCTGACGGGCGGTCGGACGGTCGTCTCCGGCGGCCTCACCCTGGCGGTGCTGGTCCTGCCCATCACCATGATCGTGACGGCGGAAGCCCTGCGCGCCGTGCCGGCGAGCATCCGCGAGGCCGGCTTCGGCGTCGGCGCCACCCGCTGGGAGGTCATCCGCTCGCATGTCCTGCCGTATGCCGCGCCGGGCATCCTCACCGGCATCATCCTGACCCTTGCACGCGCCTTCGGCGAGACCGCCCCGCTGCTGTTGGTGGGCGCCGTGGCCGGCTCCTTCGCGACCGCCTCCAACGTCTCCATCATCGACCAGCTGATGGGTCCCTACACCTCGCTGCCGACGCTGATCTACGACTGGTCGCGCCTGCCCCAACCCGCCTTCCGCTCGCTGACGGCGGCCGCCATCGTGGTCCTGCTGGCCATCATCATCATGATCAACGCCGTGGCCATCTATCTCAGAAATCGATACGCAAGGAAGTGGTGAGCCCGATGAGCCAAGCACAGCGCACGAGCGGCCCAGTGGCGGCCGACGTGAAGGCGGACCGGGCCAAGGAGTCGGGCCAGCGCGTCCGTGCCATGTCCAGGATGAAGGTGGACGTCGGCGGTGGTGGCAAGCAGCTAGCGGCCGCCGACACCCCGGCCCTCTTCGAGGTCGAGGACCTCAACTGCTACTACGGCGACTTCCGGGCCGTGCGCGACGTCACCATGACCATCCCCATGAACCGCATCACCGCCTTCATCGGCCCGTCCGGCTGCGGCAAGTCCACGCTGCTGCGCTGGTTCAACCGCATGAACGACCTGGTCCCAGCGGCCCACATCACCGGCTCGATCAAGTACCACGGCGTGGACCTCAACGACGACCGCGTGGACCCGGTGGAGGTGCGTCGCCGGATCGGCATGGTCTTCCAGAAGCCGAACCCCTTCCCCAAGTCGATCCGCGAGAACATCCTCTTCGGTGCCCGCATCTCGGGCTACAAGGGCGACAAGGACGAGCTGGTCGAGAAGAGCCTGCGGCGAGCAGCCATCTGGGACGAGGTCAAGGACAAGCTCGACCAGCCCGGCACGGCCCTCTCTGGCGGTCAGCAGCAGCGCCTGTGCATCGCTCGCGCCATCGCCGTCGAGCCGGACGTCATCCTGATGGATGAGCCCTGCTCGGCCCTGGACCCGGTCGCGACCCTCAGGATCGAGGAGCTCATGTTCGAGCTGCGCTCCGAGTTCACCATCCTGATCGTGACCCACAACATGCAGCAGGCTGCGCGCGCTTCTGACGAGACGGTCTTCATGACCATGGGCGAGGACCGCGCCGGCTACATCGTGGAGATGGGCTCGACCGACCAGATCTTCACCAATCCCAAGCACCAGTTGACCGAGGACTACGTCTCCGGTCGCTTCGGTTGAGGAAGGAAGCGACACCGATGACCGATCCCACCGGCCGCCACCCGGCCGATCCCAACGAGGCGGCGCCGCCGCCAGATGAGCACCCCGGTCGACCGACCGACGTCCCTCCCGAACGCCCGCTGCCGGAGGTCCCGCGACCGTACACGCGCGAGTCCATGAACCTGCTCGAGCAGCGCATCAAGGACGGCATCCTGCGCATGGGCAGCATGGTCGCCGAACGCCACCTGGCCGCGGTGGAGGCGTTGGAGTCACACGATGTGGATGCGGCCCTGGAGGTCATCACCAGCGACGAATCCCTCAACGCAGAGATGGAGCTCGTCTCCGAGCTCATCACCACCACCATCGTCAAGGAGCAGCCGGTGGCGCGCGACCTGCGCTTCCTGATGGCGCTCGACCACGTGGCCTTCAACCTGGAGCGCATGGGCGACCACGCCTCGTCCGTGGCCAAGCAGGCACGCAAGCTGGCGCCCCTGCCGCCGCTCGGGTCGCAGGAGCGGCTGCCCCAGCTGGGGCGCATGGTCGCCCAGCAGGTACGCGATGTGCTCACCGCCGTGATCGATGTCGATGTCGAGCTGGCTCGGGCGGTGGCCGCCAAGGACGACGACGTGGACGACCTCTACCACGCGATCTTCGCCCAGACCATCGAGCTCATGCAGCAGGACCCGGCCAACGTCGATCCGGGAGCGCGCGTGCTCTTCGCCGCCCACTACCTGGAACGCACCGGCGACCGTGTCACCAACATCGCGGAGGACATCGTCTTCCTCGCCACCGGGGAGGTCGAAGACCTCAACCCGTGAGCGGGATCGATGCGTTCGAGCGCGCGGAGCCGGGAACAGCCGCCACCTCGGTGCTGTTCGTGTGCACCCACAACTCGGCCCGCTCGATCATGGCCGAGGCCTTGCTGCGAGCCAGGGGCGGTGACGATTACGAGGCCTTCTCGGCGGGGACCCGGCCAGGAGCCGTCCGACCGCAGACCCTGCAGGTGCTGGAGGAGGCCGGCCTGCCCACCGAGGGCTTGCGCTCCAAGTCGGTGCAGGAGTTCATGGGCCGCAGGTTCGACTTGGTCATCACGGTCTGCGACCGTGCCCGCGGGGAGTGCCCGGTCTTCCCCGGCGAGGGCCAGCGCGACCACTGGGGCTATGACGATCCGTCCGCGGCCGAGGGCAGCGAGGAAGAGCAGCTCGAGGCCTATCGGCAGGTGCTGCGGCTCATCGGCGAGCGCATCGATCGCTTCCTGCGCGTCCGGCGGCGACAGCATACCGTCGGCTGACATGGCCAGGCCCCTTGCCCCGCTCGATGCCCCACGTCACCGGGGGGCCTCTTCCCCTGGCCCCTCCGACGTGCGACCCTAGGCACCCGATGCCTGATCCACGCCCCGACCACGACCACGACCACGTCCGCGTCCACCTGCTGCGTCATGCGCACGCCGGCGATGCCTTCGAGTGGATCGGCGATGACGACCTGCGGCCGCTGACCAGCAAGGGTCGCGGTCAGGCCGCTCGACTGGGGGCCTTCCTGGCGGCCCACGGGGTGCGTCCCGACGTCATCGTCTCCAGCCCACTCGTCCGGGCTCGGCAGACCGCAGAGATCGTGGCCGAGGCCCTGGGCATGACCTTCCGCACGGACCCACGCCTGGGGGCGGGCTTCGGCAAGCGTGAGCTGTGGGCCCTGCTCGACGAGTCGGGCGGGCGCGAGGTCATGTTCGTGGGCCACGATCCCGACCTGTCCGCGCTGCTCTCGTATCTCATCGACACGGCCGGGATCGGCATGCGCAAGGGGGCGCTGGCCACCGTCGATCTCCAGACCAAGCTGGGCGATGGTGAGGGCGAGCTGCGCTGGCTGGTCCCGCCGGACCTGCTCAAGGAGGCCTGACCGGGGCTGCGATGGGGCGGCTGCCGATCAGGCGAAGGGCAGCGAGAAGCTGAAGGTCGAGCCCACGCCCTCCTCCGATTCGAGCCAGATGCGACCGCCGTGCGCCTCCGCGATGTGGCGCGCGATGGCCAGGCCCAGACCGGTCCCGCCCTGGCCGCGCTGACGTGCGCGATCGACCTTGTAGAAGCGCTCGAAGACGCGCGCCCGGTCCTTGCGCGGGATGCCCATGCCCTGGTCGGCGACCGAGATGACCACGCCGTCGGGATGCTCGTCGGTGGTGACGGTGACCGTGCCGCCCTCGGGCGAGAACTTGATGGCGTTGTGCAACAGGTTCATGAGCAGCTGGTCCAGGCGCTCCTCGTCTCCTCGCACCGGCGGCAGGTCGTCCGGCACCAGCTCGATGAGCACCACGCCCTGGCGCTCGGCGAACGTGCGCAGCCGGCGCATGGACGCTGCCACCAGCGGTAGCACCTGCACCTCGTCGTGGCGGACCGAGGTAGCTGTCTGCTCGATGCGCGAGAGGTCGAGCAGCTCGTTGATCATCTGGACCAGGTGGCCGGTCTCGATGTCGATGGTCGCCACGCGCTCACGCACGCGCATCGAGACATCCTCGTCCTCCAGGTCGTCGAGCAGCATCTCGGTCAGGAGGCGGACGTTGGCCAGCGGGGTCCGCAGCTCGTGGCTGAGGTTGTCGATGAACTCGCTGCGGATGCGTCGCAGGCGCACCAGCTCGGTCACGTTCTCGATGGTCACCCACGAGCCACCGCCCTCGGCCGGCCGCGCGCGCACGAGGATGCTGGTGTGCTCGAGGGCGTCCGACTGGTAGAGGCCGCTCTCGCCGGCCGCAGCGGCCGCGACCAGCTCCTCGAGGCGATGGTCGACGAAGGTCTCCATGAGGGTCCGGCCGATGAGCGACCCCGGCCGGCGTCCCAGCACGCGATGGGCGGCCTCGTTGGCGCTGGCCACGCGCAGCGATCGATCGAGACGGATCAGCCCGAGGGCGGCGTGGTCGGCGATGAGCGCGAGCTCGGATTCGGAGAGGGTGCGGGAGGCCTGGGCTGCCATCTCCGTAGCATATGCGGGCGCGGGACGGCCTCCGGGTCGGCGCGACCAGGTCGCCGCAGCGGGCGAGCCCTGTCAGGACTTCGCGTCCTCCGGCAGGCGCAGCACGTAGCCCACGCCGCGCACCGTCTGCAGGTAGCGGGGCCGGCTGGGGTCCGCCTCGACCGCGGAGCGTAGCCAGTGGACGTGGACGTCGACGGTCCGCGTCTCGCCCGCAAAGTCGTAGCCCCAGACCTTCTCCAGCAACTGCTCGCGGCTGAAGACCTGGCCGGGATTGCGCAGCAGGAACGTGAGCAGCTCGAAGGCCTTGGGCTTGACGGCCAGCTCGCTCCCGTCGCGCAGCAGACGGTGTCCGGAGAGATCGACCGTGACCGCGCCCAGGCTGACCGGAGCCACGCTGCTGGAGGTCGCGCTGCCCGCCTCCTGGGCATGGGCGAGGTCGAGGCGGCGGAGGCGGGCGCGGATGCGGGCGAGCAGCTCACGCAGGCTGAAGGGCTTGGTCACGTAGTCGTCCGCGCCGAGCTCCAGGCCGACGACCTTGTCGATCTCGCAATCCTTGGCCGTGAGCATGATGATGGGCACGCCCGACTCACGGCGGATGATGCGGCAGACCTCGATGCCGCCGATCTGCGGCAGCATCAGGTCGAGCAGGATGAGATCGGGCGCCTCCGCCCGGAAGACCTCCAGCGCCTGTCGCCCATCCTCCGCTGTCACCACGCGCAACCCGTCCTGCTCGAGCGCCTCGGCCAGGGTCCCCCGCAGGGTCGGCTCGTCCTCGACGACCAGGATGGTGCGGGGCACCGTCAGTCGAGCCGGCCCAATGGGCCCGGGGAGCGCATCCACCACTCGCTGAACTCGCGGCAGCGGCCATCGGCATCGAAGCGGCAGACGAAGATGTTGCTGTACTCGTCACGCACGGCGCCGGCCTCATCGAAGTAGCGCGTGACGCCCATCGCCACGTGGACCTCGTCTTCGATGGCCAGCGGCTCATAGGCCGCCTCCCAGCGGCCGTCGTCCTCTTCCTCCAGCCAGGAGGCCACGATGGCGGCGCGGCCGACGACGTTCTGCTGTCCGGCTCGATAGCTATACGAACCATCCTCGCTGAAGAGGTCGCCGATGGTCTCGGGGTCGCGACTGCGCCAAGCTTCCACGTAGCGGCTCAGCCAGGCGCCGAATCGGTCTCGGTCCAGGTGCATGTCCTACTCCTCTGCGATGACGGCGGCGGCGAGTGCCTCGGCCGCCTGCAGGCGGCCGAGCGTGGTGTCGTAGCCGACGGCGACCACGACGTCGAACAGGGGTGGGGTGGCCTTCCGGCCGGTGACCGCCACGCGGATGGCCATGAAGAGGTCGCCCACCTTCCAGTCCCGCTCGTCGCACAGTGCCCGTAGCGGCGGCTCGAGCTCGTCGGCCTCGAACGCGACCGGCCCCAGCTCCGCGATCACTCGCCCCGCCTCGGCCAGCCCCTCGGCCGTCGTGGCCGCGTCCCAGCGCTTGGGCACGAGGTCGGCCGGGTCGACATCGATGTCCTCGATGAAGACGAAGTCGAGCATGGGCCCGATGGCATCGAGGCGCGGCAGCCGTTCGGTGACCATGGGCAGCAGCGGAGCGAGCGCATCGGCCGTGGGCACCCGCACCGTGTGGCCGGCGGCCCGCGCCGCCTCCACCGACGAGACCAGGAAGGGCAGGGCTCGCTCCGCCAGCTCGTCTGGCGGCAGGCGCCGGATCCACTGTCCGTCGAGCCAATCGAGCCGCTCCGCGTCGAAGACCGCACCCGAGGGCTGGACCCGCGACAGGTCGAAGCGCCCCTCGAGCTGGGCCAGGCTGAAGAGCTCCTCATCGTCGCCGCTGCTCCAGCCCAGCAGGGCGAGGTGGTTGACGAAGGCCTCCTTGATGTAGCCCTGCGCGCGATAGGCGTCGAGCGCGGTCTGACTCTTGCGCTTGGACATCTTGGAGCGGTCCGGGTTGAGGATCAGCGGCAGGTGCGCGAAGACCGGCGGTTCCGCGCCCAGGGCCCGGAACAGGAGCACGTGCTTGGGCGTGTTGGAGAGATGGTCCTCACCACGGATGACGTGCGTGATGCCCATGGCCAGGTCGTCCACCACGACCACGAAGTGGTAGAGCGGCGAGCCGTCCGAGCGGGCGATGACGAGGTCGCCGCCGAGCTGCGTGGTATCGATGCTGATGTGGCCGCGCACCAGGTCGTCGAACTCGACGATGCCCTCACCGATGCGAAACCGGATGACCGCTTGCCGACCCTCTGCCCGCCGGGCGGCGCGCTCAGCCTCGGTGAGGCCGGCGCACCGTCCGCTGTAGCCGGAGACCTCGGGATGGGCCTCCTTGTCGATCGCTCGCTCGTCGGCTGTGCAGAAGCAGGGATAGGCCCTGTCCTCGGCCAGCAACCGCTCGATGGCTTCCTCGTAGAGCGCGCCCCGCTCGGACTGGCGGTAGGGTCCGAAGGGACCGCGCGCGGGCCGGCCGGCGACCTCCGGTCCCTCGTCCCAGTCGAGGCCCAGCCAGTGCAGGCCCTCGAGGATGTCGCGCTCGGATTCGAGCGTGGAACGAGCTCGGTCGGTGTCCTCCAGTCGGAGCACGAAGGTGCCACCGGTGCTGCGTGCGAAGAGGTAGTTGAAGAGGGCCGTGCGGGCGGTGCCGATGTGCAGCGGCCCGGTGGGGCTGGGCGCGATGCGGCAACGGGTGGTCATCAGGACGAATGCTCCTCTTCCTCTTCTGCGGCCTGGCGACGCGCCTCGGCGCCGGTCACGACCTGGGTGCCGCGGTAGCGCCACACGCCGCGCGAGGGCAGACCGTCCGTCCCGCGGCGGAAGTGCCGGCGCGCGGCGGACGACCAGGCGGCGCCGCTGGAGCGATCGAAGACGTCGAACTCGTCGGAGGCCGCGGCCGCTGTTTCCGGCTCGGGTGGCCCACCAGCACCGCCGCGCTCACCGGGGCGGAAGTCCTCCCACCAGGGCACGCCTTCGGCCGACCACGTGCGGGTCTGGGTGGCGTCGGGTCGGCGGGCTCGACGGACGCGAGCCGTGCGCGCCGTGCGACCAGGCCCGCTGTGCCCCTCGGCGGAAGCGCCGGTGGAGCGACGGGCCGGGGCGGGACGGGCCGGGGCGGGTGAATGGGCACGGTCCCACTCCGACCGGCGACGGGGATCGGAGAGCAGCAGGTAGGCCTCCTGCACCTCCAGGAAGCGGGCCGGGTCACCGCTGCCCCCGTCGGGATGGAAGCGCTTGGCCAGGCGTCGATGGGCGGCCTTGATCTGGGCGCTGGTCGCACCACGCAACACACCCAGCACGCGGTAGGGATCGCTCACGGGCTGGAAGCGGGCCATGGGCCTGGTCGTCCTTGCTAGTGGCTGCCGGCGCCGGCCAGCTCGAAGCGCGGCAGGGCCGTCGCGGCTTCCTGGCCGGCGGGGCCGAGGGCGGTCGGATGGTGGTAGCCGGAGAGGGCGCGCAGGTCGCGCTCGTCGAGCAGGCCTGCCTGTGCCAGGGCCTCCACGCTGGCGGCACTGAGCGCGCGATCCGAGCCGTCACCGTCCTCGATCTTGAGCGCGAGTGCGCCGGCCTCGGCGGCCTCTCCCGGCACGAGGCCCACCGCGCGCAGGCCATCGGCGCCGGCCTTGGCCACGATCCGGCCGGGCCGCCGGCGCATGAGGTCGGTGTCGAGGCTGTCGTAGGTGCCGCCGACCAGGTCGGGCGCGGCCATCATGGCGTCCCGGATCCGCAGCAGGGCCGGCGCGGAAGCCGCTTCGGCCGGCCCGGCGGCGGCACCTTCCGGATGGGCCAGCAGGAGGTAGGCGCGGGTCAGCTCGAGCAGGGTCATCTCGTAGGTCAGGAGACCGCAGTTGTCCGTGCCCGTGCGCATCGCCTCGGGCTCGCGCCCGAAGAGCCGCGCCACGGTCTCCAGCACGGCGCGCTGGCTGGGGTGGCGCGGGTCGGTGTAGTCGTCGAGGGTCCAGCCGGCGTAGGCGCTCATGAGGATGGAGGCGGCGTGGAAGCCGGAGCAACCGTGACGGATGGGGCCGGGCGTCTCGCCATCGCGCGCCAGGCGTGTGGCGGTCCGCTCGTCGGCCGGTGCACCGGCCGTGCCGCACTGCAGCAGGGCCTGGGTCACGTTGGCCCGGCGGAAGACCGCCTGCAGGGTGCGGACGTGCTTGTCCTCGCCGGTGTGCGAGGCGCATATGATGGCCAGCTCCGGGGGCGTCAGGGCCAGGTCGTCGGCTGCGCCCGACTCGATGAGCGCGACCGCGGCGAAGGGCTTGACCGTGGAGCGCAGGACGATCTCGGTGGCCGGGGCGCCGACCGCCCGCACGATCTTGCCGGCGGCGTCAAGCTCCACGATGTGGCCCCGGTGGCGACTCTCACTGGTGCCACCGCGGATCACCTCCACCAGCACCGGCGGTGGCGAGCCCTTGCGGGTGCGGCCGGCACGGCGCGGCCGGCCGTGGGCCGCGGACTTGCCGCCCGCGGCAGCCGAGGTCGCCGGCGGGTCACCGTCGCTGGGGTACGCGGGCATGGTCAGGAGGTCGGGCACGTGAGGATGGTATCGCGAGCATGGTCACGAGGTCCGCCGCGGCCTGTGGATGCGCCTCGGGGGCCGTAGAATCCGGACTCGCCATCCTGCTCGTACCTTGGAGGCGGCACGTGCCCGACCGACCCGAAGTCTTCATCTCACAGCACCCCGCGGTGCTGCACAAGCTGGCGCTCCTGCGCGACGAGCGCACGGATCCCAAGAAGTTCCGTGAGCTGGTCCGCGAGATCAGCTGGCTGGTGGGCTACGAGGCCCTTGCCGACACGCCCCTCAACGAGATCGAGGTGCAGACGCCGCTGGAGGTGACCAGCGGCTTCCAGCTGGCCGAGCGCATCGGCCTCGTGCCCATCCTGCGTGCCGGCCTGGGCATGGTCGATGCCTTCCTCGAGCTCTTCCCGGAGTCGCAGGTCTGGCACCTGGGCCTCTTCCGCGATGAGCGCACGCTGCGACCCGTGGAGTACTACAACAAGCTGCCCGACCAGAGCAAGGTGGACACCTGTCTCATCCTCGACCCCATGCTGGCCACGGGCGGCTCGGCCACGGCCGCCATCGAGGTGCTCAAGGACTGGGGCGCCAAGCGCATCAAGCTGGTCAACCTCATCGCCGCGCCGGAGGGTGTGGCTGCGGTCAACGAGGCCCACCCCGACGTGCACATCTACTGCGCGGCCCTCGACCGCCAGCTTAACGAGCGGGGCTACATCCAGCCAGGCCTGGGCGACGCCGGCGACCGCCAGTTCGGCACCGGCTCCTGAGCGTCCGTGCCTGAGCCCGTGACCGGCCGCCGGCGGTGGTAGATCAGCGCCCGATCCTGCTCTGCATCACGCCGGCGCCGGCGGTCGATCGGACCGCGCGGGTCGCGCGCATCGAGCACCGCAAGGTGCTGCGACCGGCCGAGCTGCACGCCCTGCCCGGCGGCAAGGGCGTCAACGCTGCGCGCGCGGCGGTGGCCCTCGGCGGTCGCGTGATCACCACCGGCATCGCCGGCGGGCACACCGGCCAGTGGATGGTGGAGACGCTCGCGGCGGAGGGGTTGGAGCCACGCTTCTCCCACGCGGCGGCAGAAGCACGAACGGCCTATGTCATCGTCGGTGACGATGGCGACTCGATCCTGGTCTACGAGCGGGCGGCGCCGGCCACGGCCGAGGAGTACGCGGACTTCCTGCGGCTGCTGGCAGACGAGCTCCTGCCGATCTCGGCCCGGGCCATCGTGGCCGGCAGCATCCCGGGAGGTTTGGACCCGCACGACCATGCCACCATCGTGGAGGTCTGCCGAGCGGCCGGGGTGCCGCTGCTGGTGGATGCGTCGGGGCCGGGCCTGACCGCGGCTTTGGCCGCCCGTCCGGACGTGGTCAAGATCGGACGCGTGGAGGCGGCGGAGACGGGCGTGGCGGGACCAGGGGCCGACGCGCTGGAGGCCGCCGTGGCGCTGGTCGAGGCCGGCGCGACCACGGCCGTCATCACCGATGGGGCAGACACGGTCGCGGCGGCCGATGCCTCGCACACCTGGCAGCTGCGTGTGCCGCGTGTCCAGGCGGTCAACGCGGTCGGCTCCGGCGATTCGTTCAACGCCGCGGTGTCGCTGGCCCTGATGACCGGCGCAGACACGCCGACCGCGCTCGTCCGCGGCGTGGCCGCAGGCACGGCCAACGCCCTGACCGTCAGCGCAGCCTCGCTCGATCCCGCCGTCGCCGCCGCCTTGGAGCAGGACATCGAGGTGATCGAGCGGAGGAGGACGGCATGAGCGAGGGGCGGCTGCAGGACCGCGGCCTCATCGTGACCGGCGCCAGCGGCATCGCCGCGGCGGCGGCCCGGCGCTTCGCGACGGAAGGAGCCCGCCTGGCGGTGATCTCGCGCACGGCGGAGCGATGCGCTGGGTTGGTGGACGAGCTGACGGCTGCCGACGCCGAGGCCCGAGCCTTCGTGGCTGACCTCACCGAGCCGGGGGCCGGGACGGAGGCCGTGCTGGCCGCCATCGCCTGGCTGGGCCGGGTAGATGGCCTTTTCAACGTGGCCGGCGGTTCCGGTCGGCGACTGGGCGACGGTCCCCTGCACGAGCTCAGCGCGGAGGCCTACGAGGCCACGCTGCGCCTCAACGCCACGACCCATGTGACCGCCAGCGCGCCCGTGCTGCGGGCCATGCTCGAGCAGGGGCCCGACGACGAGGGCCAGCGCGGAGCGATCGTCAACACCGGCTCGGTGCTGGCCTCGCAGCCGGTGCCGGCGCTGTTCGCGACGCACGCCTACGCCAGCGCCAAGGGCGCCATCGCGGCCCTCACCACGACGACCGCGGCCTACTACGCCGCACACGGTATCCGCGTCAACATGGTGGCCCCGGCCCTGACGATCTCGCGCATGTCCGAGCGGGCCCGCAGCGACCCGGCCACGCTCGACTTCGCGGCCCGCAAGCAGCCGCTCACCGATGGCTTCATCGCGGCCGAGGACGTGGCCGCGGCGGCGGCCTACCTGCTCTCGGCGGAGGCCCGCGGCATCACCGGACAGACCATCACCATCGATGGGGGCTGGTCGGTGCTGCCCGTCGGCGATTGACCCACGCGAACACCACGCAGCGCACGGAGGAACCCATGCCCCAGCCCTTCCGACCCGAACCCCTGACCACCTCGGTCTGCGGCTCCCACGCGCACCCCGGCTGGCTCGACCTGGCGGTGGCCGCGGCCGAACGCGGCGAGCTGGGGCCGCGGGACCTGCTCGAGCTGCAGGATGACGCGGTCGACACCGCCATCCGCGACCAGGTGGACGCCGGCATCGACGTCGTCTCGGAGGGCGAGATGCGCCGCGTGGGCTTCTTCACCGCCGAGTTCTACCGCCACCTCACGGGCGTGGAGCCGCTGGAACCGCAGCGGCGGCTGGGGCCGGCCGGCCACGACCAGCAGCACCGCTTCATGGTGCTCGCGCCCATCGAGGCGCCGGCCGGCCTGGGCGTGGTGGAGGAGTTCGAGTACGCACGCACGCGCACGACGCGCCCCATCAAGGTGACCCTGCCGGGACCATTCACGCTCTCGGGGCGACTGTCGTACGGGGCCGGCGAGGTCTATCCCGACCGCATCGCCGCAGCCCAGGCCTTCGTGCCCCTGCTGGCGCGCGAGCTGGAGCGGCTGGTCGAGGCCGGTGCGACCTACATCCAGATCGACGAGCCCTCGCCGGCCATCCATCCCGAGGCCTCCGACGAGTTCGCCGCCCTCTTCAACGAGGCCGCGGCCGGCGTCCAGGGCCGGGTCACGCTGGCAGCCCATCTCTGCTTCGGCAACTTCTACGGCCGTCCCCTCTCGCGCCGCCTCTACCGGCCGGTGCTCGAGCAGGCCCTCGCCTTCGAGGTCGGGGAGCTGGTGCTGGAGTTCGCCAACCGCGAGATGGCAGAGCTGGATGTGGCGGCGGAGATCACGGCCGCCGGACGCCACCTGAGCGCCGGCGTCATCGACGTCAAGAACTACTACCTCGAGACGGCCGACGACGTGGCCTGGCGCATCGACCGCCTGCTGGAGGCGGGCGTGCCGCAGGCGCAGCTGTCGTTGGTGCCCGACTGCGGCTTCAGCCAGACGGCGCGCTGGGCCACCAAGCCCAAGCTCGCCGCGTTGGTCGCCGGACGCGACCTGGTGCGGGGTCGCTCGAGCTGAGGCCGCACGCCCCGCAGGCGCGCGCCACGGGCCGTCTCGGCGCAGCGCATGACCTTCGCCGCCGCGCATGACGAAGGGCCGGCCCCTCGGAGGACCGGCCCTTGCCGTGTTTCGCAGGATGGCCGCGGCGGCGGCCGGAAGGGCTACTCTCCGCCGGGGGTGACCTCGACGGTGCCCTTGGTGTAGTCCGCGCCGTACAGGTCGACGGAGTCGCCCAGCAGCGCCCAGGCGGCTTCGGTCAGGTCGCTGCGCACCGCATCCTCGCTCGGCGGCTCGCTGATGAGGCCGGCGTCGAGCATGATCTCGATGGTCTTGTCCCAGGTGTCCTGGGGCATGGCACCGATGCCCTCGGGCGAGGGCCAGATGAGCGGGTTGATCTCGTTCATCATCCAGCGCTGGTGGCCCAGGCCCAGGGTCGAGCCGGCGTCGACGGTGAACTGGACGCACTCCTCGGGGTTGTCGCGGCAGTAGGCCCAACCCTTGTAGGCCCCGGCGAGGAACTTGACCGCGATGTCCTCGTTACCGTCCTCGGCCAGCCAGCTGGCGCGGGCGTGGATGGCGTCCTGGAGCATGGCCGTGCCGACCTTGTTGTAGTCGATGACCACGAGGTCCTCGGGCTGGTACAGCTCCCCGGTGTCCGGGTTGGTCGACTCGAGCACCTGCGCGTACTCGTTGTAGGTCATGGCCTCGGCGGCATCGACCTCGCGGTTGAGCAGGAGCGACATGTCGAACGGCTGGATGACCTTCTCGTAGTCGACGCCCGGCTCCAGGCCGGCATCGATCGCAGCCGCAGTGACCTCGAACTCGTTGCCGAAGTCCCACACGCCGATCTTCTTGCCCGCGAACTCCTCGGGCGAGTTGACCGGGTCGTCCGCCCATGACACCGAGAGGGTGCCGGAGCGCTGGAAGGTCTGGCCGATGTTGACCAGGTCGGAGCCCTCGTCGCGCACGGCCAGCACCCGCGGGACCCAGGAGACCGCGAACTCGGGGCCGGTGGGCAGCGAGCCCTCGACCTGTGGAGCCACGTCCGGGCCGCCATCGACGATGGTCACATCAAGGCCCTGCTCCTCCCAGAAACCGAGCTGGTCCGCTGCGTAGTAGCCCGCGAACTGCGCCTGCGGGACCCACTGCAGCACCACGCTGACAGGGGTCAGATCCTGCGCCGAAGCGGTCCCCATGGAAGCTGCGGCCAGCAGGCCCGCTACACCTACGGCGGCTCCGACGTTTCGTGTCCTGGACATTCACCCACCTCCGCTGCGGGCTACCCCGGCCCGGGACCCGAGCCGAACTGTCGCCCTCCTCTACTGGACGGGCGAACCATAACCCAGAAACGCCCACCAATCGAGTGGCAATTCGTCGCGCGCCGGTTGCGGGCTGCCCCGGCGGCGGTTACGTTCGCGGGCCTACCGGGGTTCGTCGTGGATGTGCCAGTACCAGGGGATGACGGCCCGCTCGATGAGCGTCACCGCCACGTAGGCCAGGATGGCGGCCACGGCACCGATGATGATGGCCGCCCAGGCCACGTCGAACTTGCCGCCGCTGATCGCCTGCAGCACCACCCGGCCGAGCACCTCCGAGGTGCCGCCGAAGAACTCGCCCACGATGGCCCCGATGAAGGCCAGCGTGGTGCCGACCTTGAGGGCGGTGAAGAAGAAGGGCAGCATGTGCGGCACGCGCAGCTTGCGCATGACCGTGGTCTCGTCGGCCGCGTACGAGCGCATCAGCTCGAGCTTGTCCGGCCCCACCTCGACCAGGCCGCGGGTCACGTTGATGACCACCGGGAAGAAGACCAGCAACGCGGCCATGCTCATCTTCGAGAGCGGGTTGAGCACGCCGAACCAGTTGTTGAGGATGGGCGCGACCGCGATGATGGGGATGGTCGAGGCGCCGATGGCGAGGGGCAGGAGCACGTCCCGGGCGATGGCCCAGCGCGAGGTCAGGAAGCCCACGATGAGGGCGATGGTGGTGCCGATGACCAGCCCGCCGAGGGCCTCGATGATGGTGGCCAGGGCCGCCGACGAGAGCAGCGTCCACTCCTCGAAGAGCGCGCCCCAGATGGCGCTGGGGGTGGGGATGGGGTTGAAGAAGCCGCCACCCGAGCTGTACATCTCCCAGGCCACGAGCACGGCCACGAAGACCGCCACCGGCGGCAGCCAACGGCGCGCCGTATCGGTCACGGCCGGGGGCAGCGGCCCGCGGGAGGCGCGCTCGCCGGAGACCGTCATCCGAAGGACGCGTCCGAGCGAGCCCGGGCAGCCAGATCGGCACCGCCCGTGGTGCGGCCGCGGATGGCCTCGCGCACCTCGGTGACGAGCTCGTAGTAGCGGTCCGCTTCGCGGGTCTGCTCGCCCCGGGGATGCGGCAGGTCGATGTCGATGGTCTCGGCGATGCGCCCGGGCCGCGGGCTCATGACCACCACGCGCGTGGAGAGGAAGACGGCTTCCGGGATGGAGTGGGTCACGAAGATGACGGTCGTGCCCGTCTCGCTCCAGATGTCCAGCAGCTCCGCGTTGAGCCGCTCCCGGGTCATCTCGTCGAGCGCGCCGAAGGGCTCGTCCATGAGCAAGAGCGACGGCTGCAGCGCCAGCGCGCGGGCGATGGCCACGCGCTGCTGCATGCCGCCCGAAAGCTGGTGTGGGTAGTGCCTGGCGAACGCGCCCAGCTCGACCAGCTCGAGCTTCTCCCGCACCAGCGCCTCGCGCCGGTCCCGGGGCACGTTGGTGACCTCCAGGGGCAAGCGCACGTTGGCTTCCACCGTGCGCCAGTCGAACAGCACCGGAGCCTGGAAGACCATGCCGTACTCGCGGTCGAGGCGCGCCTGTTCGGCCGACTTGCCGTTGACCTCGCAGGTTCCCGACGAGGGCGCGATAAGGTTGCCGACCACGCGCAGCAGCGTGGACTTGCCACAGCCGGAGGGGCCGATGAGCGAGATGAACTCACGCTGGCCGACCTCCAGGTCGATGCCCGTGAGCGCCACCGTCGGCTCGCTGCCCTTGACCGGGAAGACCTTCTCGACCCCGCTCAGCCGGACCGCCGGCTCGGTCGTCTGCTGCATGTCGCTCACGCTCCCTTTGGTGCCGAGGATCCGCCCGTGGCCGGACCGCCGCTCGCACGCTGGCGCGTGCTGAGCACCTCCGCGATGCGGACCAGGGCGAAGAAGAGGATGCCGGTGAGCGCGGCGATGAGGATGGTGGCCCACAGCTTCTCCGGGCCGGAGATGTACTGCTGGTTAAAGTTGATGATGGCCCGGCCCAGGCCGTCCTTCACGCCTCCGGGACCCTCGCCGATGATGGCGCCCACGATGGCCGCGGCCGCCGCCACCTTCAGGGCGGTGAAGAGGTAGGGCACGGACGCCGGCAGGCGCACCTTGCGGTAGATGTCCCACTTGCTGGCCGCGAACGAACGCATGAGCTCCAGCGAGCGCGGATCGGGCGAGCGCAGGCCGCGGGCCTGGGCCACGGTCACGGGGAAGAAGGTGAGGTAGACCGCGATGATGATGACCGCGGTCGAGCCTCGTCCGGCGGCGGCGGCGATGATGGGCGCGAGGGCCACGATGGGGATGGCCTGGCTGGCGATGACGTAGGGCATGAAGGCGCGCTCTGACAGCTGCGAGTGGACGAAGATCGACGCCAGCGCGACGCCGATGAAGGCGCCGATGGCGAAGCCGATGACGGCCTGGCGCCAGGTCGCGAAGGCCGCCCCCAGCAGATACACCAGAAGCGACTGGTCCTGGTTGCGCTGGACCGGTTCGGTCAGCGCGTGGAAGATGTCCCACACGTGCGGCAGCTGCAGGTCGCTGGCCTGTTGCAACGAGAAGGGCGGGACATGCTGGTAGTCGAAGCCCGTGCCCAGGACGTCCCCGAAGCGCCAGGGGTCACCGAAGAGCCACTTGAACAGCTCCCAGGCCACGAACACGAGGCCGAAGAAGAGGATGAGGGCGAGGGCCGTCCGGGCCAGCCGTCCGAGGGGCGTGTTCCAGCGGCCCACGACCGCCTCGGCCCCGCTCGAGGCGCCCTTGGCGATCTCGTCAGCCGTGCCCTCGAAGTCGAGCGTCTCCTCGATGGCACTCGCGCTCTCGAGGTCGTCGCCGGGCGGATACCACGTGCCCGTGTTGGGCCCGAGCGCGCGGTAGGGCCGCGGCACCCGCCGCTCTTCCGCCGCCGCGCGTTCGTCGTCGGCCGCGCCGGACGCGCCCTGCCGCTCGCGCTCGTCGCTCATCGTTGGCCCGACCCTCGGCGCTGCCCGGGCCTAGGCGCGGACGGCCTGGTCGGCGATGTCGAGGGCGCCGTCGATGATCTCGAAGCCCTCGGCCATCTCCTCTTCGCTGATGGTCAGCGGCGGGTTGGTGTGGATCATGTTGAAGCGCAGGAAGGTGAAGAGCCCGTGCTGCTTGAAGTAGGCGCCGATGGCCTTCATCTCGTCGCTGGTCCCGTTGTAGGGCGCGAGGGGCTCATAGTGATCGGCGCTGCGTGAGAGGTCGAGGATGCCGAAGAGGCCCACGTTGCGCGTGCGAAACAGGCTGGGGTGCTTCTCCCGCAGCCGTCGATGGTGTTCGGCCATGACCTCGCCCATGGCCTTGGAGCGGGCGATGAGGTCGTCCTGCTCGTAGACGTCGATGACGGCCAGGGCGGTGGCACAGGCGAGCGGGTGGCTGTTGTAGGTGAGGCCGCCGACGAAGGGGATGTCGCCCCAGGTGTCGGCGATCTTGCGGCTCATGCCCACCGCGCCCAGCTGCACGTAGGACGAGGTCAGGCCCTTGGCGATGGACATGAGGTCGGGTTCGATACCCCAGTTGTCGACGGCGAACCACTCGCCCGTGCGACCGAAGCCGCTCATGACCTCGTCGGCGATGAGCAGGATGCCGTGCTGGGTGCAGATGTCGCGCACGCCCTGCATGTAGCCGTCGGGCGGGATGAGGATGCCGTTGGTACCGACGATGGGCTCCATGATGAAGGCCGCGATGTTCTGCGGACCCTCGTACATGATCACGTCCTCGAGCTCGCGCAGGGCCACATCGGTGGGCACCGGGTCGGGCTCGCCCCACTTGTGGAAGTCGGGCGCGCGCACGATGCCGCTGATGCCGATCTCTGCGCCCCAGCGGCGGGGATCGCCGGTGGCCACCATGGTCGCGCCGGAGGCGCCGTGGTAGGAGCGGTAGCGCGCCAGCACCTTCTGACGCCCGGTGTAGTGGCGGGCGATCTTGATGGCGTTCTCGTTGGCCTCGGCGCCGCCGTTGGTGAAGAACCACACGTCGAGGTCACCGGGAGCCAGCTCCGACAGCTTGCGCCCCAGTCGCGCACGCGGCTCGGTCGCCGTGTAGGGGTTCACGTAGCAGACCTTCTGGGCCTGGGCCGTGATGGCGTCGAGAACGCGCTGGTCGCCATGGCCGATGTTGACGCACATCAGCTGGCTGTTGAAGTCGAGGTAGCGCTTGCCATCGGGCGTGTACATGTAGACACCCTTGGCGTACTCGATGGGCACCGGCACGACGCTGTGCTGGGGCACCCAGTCGAACATCGTGTGCTGTAGCGAGAGTGCCGACATCTCATCGGCGCTCATGACCCCGCGGGCCTCCTCGACCATGCTTCACCTTCCGTTCCACCGTGCGCGGCCCGCGGGTGGATCCGGTTCCCGTGGGGGTGCCGCAGCACCGGTTCGTGAGCCGACTATGCCACGGGTTCGACCTGACGTGGCCGCGCGGACACGCTCGCCATGGCTGCTGGCGCTTCCGCCCCCAAGGCGTGACCGGGCGACATCGTTGGCGCTACCGCGCGATCAGCCCGCGTCGACTCCTACCCAGCGAGCGCAGGATCCTCGTCGAAGACGACCTCGATGACCGGGGAGCCGGCGGCGAAGGCCTCCACGTCGTCGAGCCGGTTCCAGGACCGGCAGGCGGTCTCCACGACCATCCTGCGCTCGGCCGGGTCGGTCACGATCCGGGCGGTCGCCGGCAGGTCTGCCACCACCCCGCGCTTGAGGTGGAAGGTCAGCCGCGGATCGGCCTGCAGGTTGGCCAGCCAGCCACGGCTGCCCGGAGAGCCGGTGATGTAGACGCGGCCGTCGATGCCGAAGAAGACGATCTCGATGCGGCGGGGCCGACCCGTCTGGCGGCCGGTGGTGGTGATGTCGATGAGGCCGCCGCGGCGGAGCGCCTCGGCGACACGTGGGTCTGGCATGGTGGGATCCTTGCTGCGGGGAGACGAGTAGCCTACCGGCGGGCGAGGACGGACGCCTATCGAGGCCCAGCGGCAGGCTCGAACAAGCGCTACTCGCCGGCGGTCTCCGCCTCCAGCTCGCGGCCCAGCTCCTCCGTGCGGCGATAGGCCGCGAACACAGCTTCCGACAGGACGGTGCGCAGGCGGCCCCTCTCCATCTCGGCGATGGCCGCCGCGGAGGTGCCTGCGGGTGAGGTCACCATGTTGCGCAGGTAGGCCGGATGGTCGCCACTCTCCTTGGCCAGCAGCGTGCTGCCCAGCAGCGTCTCGATGACCAGGTCGTGCGCGATATGGCGAGGGAAGCCCAAGTGCACGGCAGCGTCGATCAGCGCCTCCATGACGAGGAAGACGTAGGCCGGGCCCGTGCCACTGACGGCAGTGGCCATGGAGACGTACTTCTCGTCGTCCACCGCCAGCTCCTTGCCCAGCGAGGAGAGGAGCGCCGCAGCCTGCGCGCGCTGCCGCTCGCTGACCTGCTCGGTGGCGCACCAGACGGTCATGCCCCGGCCCAGCTGGGCGGGCGTGTTGGGCATGGCGCGCACGATGGCATCGTGGCGGATGGCGTTGCCCAACGCGAGCGTGGTCGAGCCAGCGAGGATGGAGATGACCAGCTGGTCGGGGCGCAACACCGACGAAAGCTCACGGCCGACGCGCACCAGCATCTGCGGCTTGATGGCCAGGACGACCACGTCGGCGCCTTCCACGGCCTCGCCGTTGGAGCCGGTGGTACGGATGCCGAAACGAGCCTCGACCGCCTCGCGACGCTCGGCCCGCGGGTCGCTGGCGATGAGCTGGGCAGGATCGACGTGCCCGCCCGAGAGCAGGCCGGCGATCATGGCTTCGGCCATCGCGCCGGTGCCCACGATCGCGATGGTCGCTTCCTTCAGCGGTGACACGCTCGCGAGTATAGGCGCCGGGCCCCGCCCAGGCGGCGCTGGCTCAGGTGGCGGGGGCGAGGGCCTCCAGGGTGGCCAGGTGCTCACCCGCGCCGTCGGGACCGGTCGGCAAGAGGGCGACATGGTCGGCACCGGCGGCGTGGTACTCGGCGATGCGGGCTCGTACCTGCTCTGGCGTACCCCAGGCCACCACCGCGTCCACCAGCCGGTCGGAATAGGGCGACTCCCAGTCGTCAGGCCCGAACCCCTGTGCCGCCAGGCTGCGCTGGTAGTTCTCGGCCCGGCAGTAGGGCTTCATCCAGGCGCGGGCCGCAGCGCGAGCCAGTCCGGGATCGTCCTCCACCACCGCGGCCAGGGCGGAGGCGATGACGCGGCGCGGCCGGTCTGCCGGGGCAGCCGCATCAAGCTGCTCGCGCATCCAGGCGATCCGCTCGGCGGTCACGAAGAAGGGCAGCGTGCCGTCGGTCTCCGTGGCGGCCAGCTCCAGCAAACGCGGCCCGAGCGCGGCGATGAGCAGCGGCGGCTCGGTCGGCATGCCCTCGGGGCCGGCGATGACCGGGCCGCGGTAGGGCAGCTCCCGGTAGGCCTGCAAGTACTCGCGCATCCGCGTATAGGGCTTCTCGTAGGCGTGGCCGCGCAGCTTCTGGACGAGGTGCACATGGGAGACGCCGAGGCCCAGGGCGAAGCGGCCGCCGGTCAGCTCGTGCAGCGTCATCGCGCCCATGCGCGAGGCCATGGCGTCACGACCGAAGATGTTGACGATGCTCGTACCGAGGGCCATCGGACCGGCCGCCTCGGCCACGGCCGCAAGCTGGGCGAATGGATCTCGCGCTGAACCGTCGCCGACCCACAGCGCGCCGTAGCCGAGCTCGGCGGTGCGGGCCACGAAGGGGCGCAGCTCGGGCGCAGGCAGGGATGACAGCTGGCCCCACACGCCGAGGGGGCCGATCAGGGTTCGGATATCGCTCATGGCCGGATTCTAGGCCGGCGCGACCGCTCGGCCGAAGACGAAGGAGCTGCGGGTATGGCCGGTCTCGATGGGACCGAAACCGGCACCGGCCAACGATCCGACGAGCGACTCGGGTGTGAACGTTCGGAGCGGCCGGCCCGGTCCGGTCAGGACGGCCTCGTCCTCGCCGGCGCGGGCCTCGACGAAGACGAAGGCACCACCGGGACGGAGCCAGCGCAGCACCATGGAGACGCGCGCTCCCAGCTCTGCCCGCGAGCGGGCAGCGCCGAGCAGGTACGCCGCGAACACGGCGTCGACCTGCTTGTCGGGGGCCGCCAGCAGGTCGCGCTGGTGGAGGTGCGCGAGCAGCCCATGCGCCACCAGCCGCGACCGAGTTGCCTCCAGCGAAGTGGCGTCATCGTCATAGACCCACAGCTCGCCCTTCTCGGCCAGCAGTCCGGTCCACCAGCCCATGCCGGCGCCCACTTCGACGATGGTGCCGCCGAGGCCCTGCCTGTCGAGCCAGTGCGTGACCTCGTCGAGCTCCATCGTCCAGGGCCCGTCATAGACGGGCCCGCGGGCGAAGGGCCCGCGGCGCAGGTACCAGTCCTCCCAGTCGCCGGGCGTGGTGGCGGCCGGGGCAGGGCCGGTCGGGGGGCGATCGGCGACCGCGCTGACGTCGGAGGCGCTGGCCGCGGCTGCCGCGCGGTCACGCAGGCCGGTCCGCAGCCGGGCCCGCAGGAAGCCGTTCTCGTCAGCCTGGCCCAGGCACTCGGGGCAGAGCGCAGCCCAACCTTCCAGGTCGTCAGGCGATCTGGTCTCCCAGGCCTGGCCACACCAAAGGCAATCGAAGCGCGGACGAAAGGGCATGCCGACCGCTCAGCCGCCCGCCGCGTCGGGATCGCGGGGCGCGGCCAGCCCGAGGGGCGCCAGGGGGCGCCACGCCTCGACCGGTCCGGAGCCCGCGTGCATCTCAGGCTCCAACAGCTCCGCGAGGACGGCAACGCCCTCGATGACGCGCGGCCCGGGACGCGAGAACAGACCGTGGCCGTCGACCGCGAAGAAGCCGCCACCGCTTACCGCTGTGAGGTCGTCGAACCAGGTCGGCAGGACAGCCTGGCCCAGGGCCGCCTCCGCCGCGGCCGCGTCGGCCTCGCGCAGGGCCAGCACCAGGACATCGGGATCGACCTCGCGCACCCGCTCCCAGGAGACCGTCTCCGAGGGTGCCCCGGCGCGGCCCATGACCTCCCAGCCACCGGCCCGCTGCACCATCTCGGGGACCCACCGGCCGGCAGCCTGCAAGGGCTCCATCCGGTCGATCACCACGACCCGCTGGGGCCGGACCGGGCGCTGGCTGTCGATCCGCTCCAGGCGTTCGCGCAGGAGCTCGATGAGGCCCACCGCCTCGTACTCTGACTCCGTGTAGGCGCCCACCGTGGCGATGCTGTTGAGGACACCCTCGATCGACTGGGGCGCGATGGCCACGAGCGTCGTTCCGCGGGGCATCGAGCCGACGACATCACTGAGCTCGCCGTACTCCACGATCGGGTCGTCCTCCGAGCCATCGGTCAGGATCAGGTCGGGCTGGAGCGCGACCAGCGCCCGGCGGTCGAGGACGTGGCCTCGAAGGTCGGGCTGCCAGCGGGTCAGAGGGGGCACCGCGAGCACGTCCGACGGGAAGTCGCAGGCGTCGCTGCGCCCGACCAGCTGGTCGGCCAGGCCGAGGGCGTGGACGATCTCGGTGGCGGAGGGCATGAGGGAGACGATGCGCATGGCCCCGTCATCGTCCCACGCTCGGCCCGGGCTGTCCGCACCGGGCCCGGGGTGCCGGGTGGACCGTGGTCGAACCCGGAGGGTGCCGGGTACGCTAGTCTCGAACCATGAGCACACCTGCCGTGGACGTTCGTGGCGTCTGGAAGCGCTACGGCGATACCGACGTGGTGAGCGACCTCTCGTTCGATGTCTACCCCGGAGAGGTGCTGGGCTTCCTCGGCCCCAACGGCTCGGGCAAGACCACGACGATGCGCATGATCCTCGACATCGTGCGCCCTGAGCGCGGGCAGATCGAGGTCTTCGGCCGGACCCCGGGGGTGGAGCACCAGGACCGCGTGGGCTACCTGCCCGAGGACCGCGGGCTCTACCGCGACGTGAAGATCATCGACACCCTGGCCTACTTCGCATCCCTGCGCGGGATGTCCGCCAAGGCGGCCCGCGAGCGGGCCATGGCCATGCTCGCCGAGATGGGCCTGGCCGATGCCGCCGAGAAGAAAGCTGCCGAGCTCTCGCGAGGCATGCACCAGAAGGCCCAGCTCATCGCGACCATCCTCAACGACCCCGACCTGCTCATCATCGACGAGCCCTTCCAGGGCCTGGACCCGGTCAACGCTGACATGCTCAAGGGCGTGGTCCGCGACCAGAAGCAGCGGGGTGCGGCGGTGATCATGAGCACCCACGACATGGGTGACGCCCAGACGCTGTGTGATCGCATCCTGCTCATCGACAAGGGCAGGCGCCTGCTCTACGGGACCGTGGCACGCGTCCGTGACGCCTTCAGCGACGGGGCCGTGCAGGTCGCGGGGCAGGATCTTCCGCGCTCGGCGGAGACACTCGAATTCGGTGACCGACGTGACCGAGGCAGGCGAAGCGCTGCGCTACCTCATCGCGGAAGGACACACGACCCAGGATCTCTTCCGTGAGCTCGCCTCCAGCGGCGCGCAGGTCGAGCGCTTCGCGGTCCAGGCACCGAGCCTCGACGAGGTCTTCATCCGCACCGTCGCGGGCGATCCGCGCGCAGAGGCCGTGCGATGAGTGCGGAGGGCGAGCGATGAGCGAAGCGAGACCGCGAGCGGGCAGCTTCCGCCTGACCGGCCTGGTGGCGCGCCGCGAGTACCTGCGCACCGTGCGCCGCCGGGGCTACCTCTTCGGCACGTTCCTGCTGCCCATCGGCATGGCTGTCCTCATGCTCGTCTCGGTGGCCTTCTCCGCCAGCGGCCTCGACAGCACCAGCACCAGCCCCGGCACGGGCACGGTCGTGGTGGTCAACGAATCAGACATCGACATCGCCGACTTCTCGAGTGGGGCGGCGAGCCTGCAGACGATCCCCGCGCAGGAGGCGGAGGCTCGACTGGCCGATGGCGCCATCACCTCCTACTACCTGATCCCGTCGGACTTCCGCACCCGCCACACGGTCACGCGGGTCGAGTCCGGTTCGGGCTTCGACATCTCGCGCCTGGAGGGGGCACAGGGCAACCAGGCCTTGCTGACCTACGTCATCCGCGACGCCATGTTGCGCGAGGCAGGGGTGCCCCAGGACGAGGTCGCAGGCATCCTGCAGGGCGTGCAGGTCGACGTGGTCACCGTGGCAGGGGACCAGGTCTCGGACGCCGACGTCGCCGCCGGTATCGCCATGCCCATGATCTTCGTGGCCATCTTCATGATCAGCATCTTCATGACCAGCGGCTACCTGCTCCAGTCGGTCACCGAGGAGAAGGAGAACCGGGTGGTGGAGATCCTGCTCAGCTCGATCCCGGCCACGCCCCTGATGGCAGGCAAGATCCTGGGCCTCGGCGGCGCGGGCCTGACGCAGGTGGGCATCTGGGTCCTCTCAGCCGCGGTGGCGATCCCCCTGATCTCCAGCCAGGTCCCGGACCTGGGACCCATCGCCCTGGACCCCGCGCTCCTGCTGCTGGCGCTGGTCTACTTCATCCTCGGCTACCTGGCCTACGGCGCCATCTTCGCGGCCATCGGCGCCATCGCCCCCGGCAACCGGGAGGCCCAGCAGTATTCGGGCTTCCTCGGCTTCGCCGCGGCCCTGCCCTTCATCTTCTTCTCCGTCTTCCTGTCCGACCCGCAGTCCCCGCTGGTGGTAGCCCTGGCCATGTTCCCGCTGACGACGCCGACCGCCATGCTCGTCGTGCTAGGCCTTTCAGAGAGCATCCCCTGGCCGCTGGTCGCCGCCTCGCTCACGTCACTCACGCTCTTCGCGCTGCTCGCTACCTTCGCCTCCGCCCGCATCTTCCGCGCCACGGTCCTGCTCTTTGGGGTTCGCCCCTCATGGCATCAGCTGGTGCGGGCGGTCCGCTCACCGCGCTGACCCCTCCGGCGGCGAGGCGATCGGCGCCGGGCATGCACAGACCCCGCGTCGGAGACGCAGGGTCTGTGAGAAGCGCGGAGTTCCCGGCCCTCGCCGGGTGTCGGATCAGGCCGGCTTGAGCTCGTTGATCATGGCGCGGGCGGCGTCCTTGTCCTGGAACCAGAGCGCGTTGACCTCGGTGTACTTGGCCTGGTCGCTGGGCACCGAATCCTCGGGGAAGATGGCGGCGACGGGACACTCGGGCTCGCAGGCGCCGCAATCGATGCACTCGTCAGGGTCGATGTAGAGGGTGCGGTCCACGCCCTCCTCGAAATGGATGCAATCGACCGGACAGACGGCTACACAGGCCTGGTCCATCACGTCGACGCACGGCTCAGCGATGGTGTAGGTCATTTGTCGCGCTCCTTCGCTTCATCTCCCACCGGGGCGGGCCCGGGTCGGTGTCATAGGTAGTGGGCTCATCCTACTCCCGACGTTCGCGCGTGTGTATGCGGGATGGCCCGGTCGAGCCGTGCGCTATGTCGCCCATTTCGACGCGCCGCGACCGCTGCCGCGCGGGTCACGTTCAGGCGCTGATGGTGATGTCGCGCAGGTCGACGCGACCGATCATGCCCTTCTCGATGTGCCCGGGGATCTGGCACAGCAGCGAGAGGTCCTCATCAGCGGGCACGTGGTAGTCGACCGCGGCCTGGTCCCCGGAGCGGAGCAGCACGCGCAAGCCACCGGTGCCGGGAGGGACGCTGGCCGGTGGGGCCGTGGCCAGCAGGTTGGGCGGCGTAGCGGCAGCATCAGCCTGGTGCCAGGCTTCCTGCACTGCGGCGTCGCCGATGACGAAGTCATGGGTCTCCAGCCCGCCGTTGAAGATGTTGAAGCGCACGGTCTCCCCGGGCACGAGCACGATGGGGGTGGGGTCGAAGCGGTAGTCGCGCATGATGACCGTGACCGGGCGCGGCTCGTCTGGGGTTCCGGTGGTCGTGATCTCGACGTCGGGTGGCGCCTCGCCCGGGCGCTGCATGCCGATGAAGACGAGCGTGACCGCGACCACGGCGAAGACGGCCATGACCACGATGGGTGCGCGGGAGACCGGTTGGCGTTGCACGCTACGCAGCGTAATCGCTGCGGAGAGGATGAGCCGTGGCGCGATCAGCGCTATCGTGGTTCGGTGACCGAGGAGGGGGAACCGACCGGCGCCGTGACCTCACGTGCGGCGGTCATCGCGACGCTGCTGCTCTTCGCCGCGATCGTGGCCATGGTGCTGATGGTCACGCTGTGGGACTCCCATGAGCGCGGATCGGCGGCACCGGCGGCGAGCGATGAGCCCGGGACCGCGGAGCGGGTGAGCGCGCCTCCGATCGTGCTGGGTGCGGGGCGCACCGGGTCGACCGCACCGGACTTCACGCTCACCAGCCTCACGGGCGAGACTGTCTCCCTGTCCGACTACGCCGGGCGACCGGTGATGATCAACTTCTGGGCCAGCTGGTGCCCTCCCTGCCGGGCTGAGTTCCCGCTGCTGGCAGCCGCGCGCGAGCGCTATCAGGACCAGCGTTTCGAGATCCTGGGCGTGACCGTCAACGACAGCGCCTCCGGTGCACGGGACTTCGTCGACAAGGTCGGCGCGGCGTGGCCCATCCTGCTCGACGGTGACGCTCTGGCCTGGGAGGCCTACGGGGGCGTCGGCCTCCCGACCAGCTTCTTCGTCGACGCCGCTGGCCTCGTGCAGGACGCTCGCATCGGGCCGGTGAACGTGGCCCAACTGTCCGCACACCTCGCGGCCATCGGGATCGGGCCCGGCTGATCGGCTCGGCCCCGTCCCGCAGGGTCTGCGCTCCGCCTGATCGCTCAGGCGCGTCGCCAGCGGAACGGTTCTGCCATGAGCGTCTGCGCCGGTGCCGCCAGGCTGTCCGCCACGGCGCCGATGACGAAGATGGCGACCGCGAGCAGGAGCAACGCGAGCAGGAACAGCAGCGGTGTGCGCACTGCCCAGAGACGAGCGCCGGCGTAGGTGACCAGAGAGAGCGTGGTGTCCATGGGGCCCTTCCTGTGGCTGCGGCGGGATGGATGCCACGAGACTAGGGACGGCCGATGGCCACGAGCTCGACCCGCACTTGGCCGGGACTTATGGGCCTGTGGACAAGCGCACGCTCACGTCGCCGATCGCCCCGAAAACACCGAAGGCGCCTTCCGAAGAAGGCGCCTTGCTGGCGTCAGCGGTCTGCGACCCAGGGCCGCGTGTGCTTCCTAGCGGCGAGCGCGGAAGCAGTCGTTGCAGTAGACCGGGCGGCTGCCCGTCGGCTGGAACGGCACCTGTGCGGTCTTGCCGCAGTCGGCGCAGACCGCATCGTACATCTGGCGCGGAGGGCGGTCGTAGCTGCTGCCACCCCCGTACCCGCCACCGCCACCGCCACCGTAGCTGCTGCCGCCACCGTAGCTGTCATCGCCGTAGGACGAGCCACTATTGCGCTGGGCCTTGCGGGCCTGCCGGCAGGACTTGCAACGCTTGGGTGCGTCGGTGAAGCCCTTCTCGGCATAGAACGCCTGCTCTGAGGCGGTGAAGACGAATTCCTGGCCACAGTCGGCGCAGGTGATATTCCTGTCCTCGTACACGAACGAACGAACCTCCAGGTTCCTACTTTGTCCAGGACCGTTCGAGCGAGATACGGGACCACGAAGAGCGTTCCTGAGCTAACCGCCTCGGACTATAGCGACCAGCGCTGTCGGACGCTAGATGTTTCTTTGCCCCGCACCGGTCTTTTTCACACGCTCACATGTGGGGCTTGTAGTCGGGCGCCAGGATGCGAGCGGGATCCTCTTCGAAATCGAGCTTGCAGCCCTTGCCGCAGAAGTAGTAGGTGGTGCCCTCGTGCTCGGTCGAATGCTTGGCTTCGGCGATGACGACGCGCATCCCGCAGACCGGGTCGATGGCGATGTCGGGGGAAGGGGTGTTCTGTTCCATGGACCGCAGTCTACGACGAATAGTCAGCCGGCCCGCGTATCCTGCGGGGGTGAACGACCGACCGACACCCACCTCCAGCCGACACCAGGCCGATGACCGCAAGTTCCTCATGCAGCGCCCATTCGCCGATACCTCCTTCCTCGATTCGGATGCCTGGCGGGCACTGCGCATCATGGGCGAGTTCGTGGAAGGCTTCGACACGCTTGCTCGCCTCGGGCCGGCGGTCAGCATCTTCGGCTCGGCCCGCACCCGACCCGGTGCGCCCATGTACGAGACGGCGCGAACCCTCGCGGCACGCCTCGCGCGGGACGGCTTCACCATCATCACCGGCGGCGGGCCCGGCATCATGGAGGCAGCCAACCGCGGGGCCAAGGAGGCCGACGGCGTGTCGGTGGGGCTGGCCATCGAGCTGCCACACGAGCACGGCCCCAACCCGTACGTGGACATCGCGCAGTACTTCCACTACTTCTTCGTGCGCAAGACCATGTTCGTCAAGTACGCACAGGCCTTCGTCATCTTCCCCGGGGGTTTCGGCACCTTCGACGAGCTCTTCGAGTCGCTGACCCTGGTGCAGACCGAGAAGATCGATCACTTCCCGATCATCCTCTTCGGTCACGAGTACTGGGAGGGGCTGCTGGAGTGGGTGGAGCGCGCGGTGATCCCTGCAGGCAATGTCTCGGCCGCGGACCTCGACATCCTGCAAGTGAGCGATGATATCGAGGAGATCGCCACCATCATCAGCGAGTCGTACCGGGGCGAAGATGGTGGTCCGAGCGAGAAGGAGGGCATCTGAGCCCATGCGCATCGCCATCGGGACCGACCACGCCGGGCTGCCGCTGAAGCAGCTCGTGGGCCAGTGGCTGACCGACCACGGATACGAGGTCGTGGACTTCGGCACGAACACGCCCGAGACGGTCGACTATCCCGACTACATCGCCCCCACGGCGCGCGCGGTCGCGAGCGGCGACTGTCGCTTCGGCTTCGTCTTCGGCGGCAGTGGTACCGGCGAGCAGATCGTGGCCAACAAGATCCATGGCATCCGCTGCTGCCAGGCCACGGACCCGGTGGTGGCAGCCCTCTCGCGCCGACACAACGACGCCAACGTGCTGGCCCTGGGCGCGCGCATCGTGGGAGAGCAGCTGGCGATCGGCTGCGTGGAGGCATTCCTGGCCGCCGACTTCGATGGTGGCCGCCACGTCCCGCGCGTGGACAAGATCATGGCCCTCGAGACGGAGTAGTCGCCGAACTCAGTCAGCCCGCGCTGTCTTGGCTGCCCGCCGCAGCTGCTCCATGACCTGTCGGGAGCAGGAGCTCACGCCGAAGCCGGTCCCTCCAGCAGCTGCGCCGCGATCGATTCGGACCAGGTGCCGATCTCCGACCACGGCCGGAAGTCCCCGTCGGGCGCTCGCACCAGCGCGACCAGGGCCCGCTCGCTGAGGGCCAGGTCTGATCCCTCGATGCGGCCGGGGAAGAGGCGATGGCCGCGAGCGCCCAGGCGCTTGACGGTGGCCGCGACCTCAGCCGGGTTCTCCATCGGCTTGGGTGGCTCGCCGACGGGACCGCTGGAGAAGAGCCACACCGGATGGCGGCTGAGCTCGCCCTCGTGCACCTCCACGAACTCGCGCGCCGGGCGCAGCCAGTGGCCGGCGTAGACGCCGCTGCCGATGACGAAGGCGCCGTACGGGCTGAGCGACGTGACCTCCTCGACTCGCCGCAGCTCCACCTCCACGCCGCTCGAGCGCAGGGAGGCCTCGATGACCTGGCCGATCTCGAACGTGGCGCCGTGTCTGGAGGCGACGGTGACGAGGACCTTCATGACGTTGATCTCCGCGGCTGAGGACGACTCGCCTGACGATGTCGGGCGCGACGGCTCCTGGCTAGGGCCGAGGGTACCGTGGTGGGCAGGCCGAGAGCGGTCGGGCTACCCACCAAGCGCATCTCAGCCCCGAATCAGCTTCACCACCGAGCGGGTGAGGATGAGGACGAGCGGAACGGCCGCCAGCAGCAGCGCCGGCTCGAGCCAGGGCTTGCGCAGGGGCACGAAGGCGGCCTGGTCACTGGTGACCTCGATGTAGCCGACGGGGTGGGTCATCGCCCCGGCGCCGGCGCCGAAGCCGGACCCCTCGGCCACGTCCGCTTGGCCCCCACCGGCTCCGGTCCCGAACATGGCCCGGGCCACGGGGATCACGGTCCGACCACCGTGGGTGACCGGCTCCCCGAACACGGCCTTGGCGCCGACATCGGCGCCCAGCTGCTGGAGTGTCCGCTCGAGCAGGCCGCTCGCCTGTGCCGCGAGGGAACGGGCCTCGGCGGTGGTTTCGGTGATGGTGTCTTCGGTCATGTGGTACAGCTCCTCTCGGGGCGATCCTGCGGCGGGCGATCCTGCGGCGCAGCTCGCCAGGGCCTAGCATCGACCTCATGATCGACCCACGCAACCGCCCCGCCCTCTACGGCGCGATCCTCGCCGGCGTCGTCGCCTTCGTGGCCCTGTCGTGGCTGGGACTGCCGGTCCTGCTGGCCTGGATGGGTGGCTGGACGATCCCCGCCTTCGCCATGTACGGGATCGACAAGCGCCAGGCCCTGCGCGACGGCTGGCGTGTGCCGGAGGCGGTCCTCCACGGCCTGGCGCTCATCGGTGGCGTCCTCGGCGCCTGGGCGGGGCGAGCCTATTTCCGGCACAAGACCCAGAAGCCGCTGTTCACGGTGGTGCTGGTCGTTGCCAGCGTGCTATGGGCGGCGATGGCGATGTGGGCGGTGCTCGGCTGATGCGTCGCCTCGCAAGCTCCTTGCTGGGGCTCGTCCTGGCCACCGTCGGGGCCGGACCGATCGCCGCGGCCGAACCGGGCCCACCGGTCCTGATCGATGCCGACGGCAACGCGGTGACCATCGAGGACGCCACGCGGGTGGCCACCCTCGGCGGGGTCTTCACCGAGACGGCCTACGCCCTCGGGGCCGAGGACCAGATCGTGGCCGTCGATGCCTCCAGCTACTACCCACCCGAGGCGCTGGCGGAGAAGCCGGACCTGGGCTACTACCGCTTCCTCTCGGCCGAGTCCGTGTTGGCCCAGGCGCCCAGCCTCATCGTGGGCAACGTCGAAGCCGGACCGCCGGAGGTGATCGCGCAGCTGCGCGATGCCGGTGTGCCGGTGCTGCTCCTGCCCGATGGCAACGACGTCGAGTCTGCGCGCGAGCTGATCACCACGCTGGGCACCGTCTTCGGGCGGGAGGCTGAAGCGGAAGCGCTGGTGGCCGGGCTCGACGCCGACGTGGCCGCGGCCCAAGCCCTCGTCGACCAGGCCACCAGCCACCCGCGCGTGCTCTTCGTGCTGCAGCCGCCAGACGCTCCCCTGCTCGTCTCCGGGGAGGACAGCGCCGCGGGCCACATGATCGACCTCGCCGGCGGCGTCCCGGTCTATCCGGGCTTCGCCGGCTACATCCCCATGACCCCTGAGGGCATCGTCCAGACGGCCCCGGAGGTCATCCTCACCACCACCGATTCGGTGGCCCAGCTGGGTGGCCTCGAGGCCCTGCTGGCCCACCCTGGCGTGGCCCAGACGCCGGCGGCGGCGGACGACCGCGTGTACGTCATGGAGGACCTCTACCTGATGGGCTTCGGGCCGCGCACCGGCCGGGCTATCGCGGACCTGGCGCGGCTGCTCCACCCGGAGCTGGCGTCGTAGGGCGACCGACGGTCCGGCTCGGGCTGCTGGTCCTGGCCCTGATCGGGGCCGCGGTCGTGGCGGTCGGGGTCGGAGCCGTGTCCATCTCGCCACCCCAGGTCCTGGCCATCCTCCTCGGTGCGGTCGGGATCGACAGCGGGGTGGCCTACGGCGACCGCGAGTCGACCGTGCTCACCGCCATCCGCCTCCCGCGCGTGCTCGCGACCGCCTTCGTAGGTGCCGCCTGGGCCACGGCGGGCGTGGCCATGCAGGGGCTGTACCGCACGCCACTGGCCGATCCGGCGCTCATCGGGGTCGGCGCGGGTGCGGCCCTCGGTGCCGCGCTGGGCACCGCCGCCGCGGTCGGCCTGGGGGCGGTGGCCAACATAGGCGGCTCAGCCCTGGCCGCCGCCGCCGCCTTCGTCATCGCTCTCGCGGCCGCCGCCGTCATCGCTCGCGTGGGTGCCTCCGCGGGACGCTCGACCGTGGCCACGACCCTCCTGGCTGGTGTCGCCCTGACCGCCTTCTTCGGGGCCCTGACCGCGCTCGTCGTGGCGACCGCTCGGACGCCCGAGCTGGCCTCGGTCGGCTACTGGTCGCTGGGCTCGTTCTCCGGCGCGGTCGGGCTGGACGTCGTGGTCCTGGCCCTGGTGGTGGCGCCCTCGGTGGCCGTCCTGGCCTACCTTGGGCCGCGCCTCGACGGCCTGGCCCTGGGCCCGGCTGAAGCCGGCCACCTGGGCATCGAGGTGCCCCGTCTCACGCTCGTCGTGACGGTCCTCTTCGTGCTCCTCACGGCCGTGGCCGTGGCCGTCGCCGGCGTCATCGCCTTCGTGGCCCTCGTCGTGCCCGGCCTGCTGCGGCTGTGGGTGGGTCCCGGCCATCGCGTCCTCTTCCTCGGTGCTGCCGTGCTGGGTGCGACCCTGCTCGTCCTCGCGGACACGCTCGCGCGCAGCCTCTTCGAGCCGGTGGAGTTGCCGGTCGGGGTCATCACCGCCATCGTGGGCGCGCCCTTCTTCCTGTGGCTCCTGCTGCGGGACCGGGGGCTGCTGGCACGATGAGCCTGCAGGCGACGAATGTCAGCGTGCGGGTCGGCTCCGCGACCTTGCTCGAGGACGTCTCGGTCGAGGTGACCGCGGGACGGATCGTGGCCGTGGCCGGACCCAACGGCGCGGGCAAGTCGACCTTGCTCAGCATCCTCGCCGGCGACCGCGCCCCGGAGGCCGGCTCGGTCACGCTCGAGGGACGGCAACTCGGCCACTGGACACGCTCGGAGCTGGCATTGCGCCGCGCGGTCATGAGCAGCGATCGCGACGTGGCCTTCGGCTTCAGCGCCCGGGAGGTGGCGCTGCTGGGGCGGCTGCCCCTCCATGGCGGGGCTCCCGACGCCGCGGATCGCGCGATCGTGGAGGAGCTGCTGGGGTCGGTCGATGCTGTGGACCTGGCCTCGCGCATCCACGCCACCCTCTCCACCGGTGAGCGCCAGCGGCTGAGCCTGGCGCGGGCCGTGGCGCAGATCAGTGACCCAGCAGGCCGGGAGCGTGAAGGTGCTTGCTACCTGCTCCTCGACGAGCCCACGTCAAGCCTGGACCCTGCGCACCAGCTGGCAGCCATGCACCTGCTGCACCGTACGGCTGATAGCGGCAACGGCGTGCTCATGGTGGTGCACGACCTGCACCTCGCCGCCGCCCATGCCGATCACCTGCTGCTCCTGCGGGCGGGTCGGGTCGTGGCCGCCGGCCGCCCCGCGGAGGTCCTGCAGCCGGACCTGCTCTCCGCAACCTTCGGGGTGCCCATGCGCGTCATCGCGCACCCGAGCCTGGGCTACCCGCTCGTCGTGGCCGACCCGCGAGCGGGCGGCGGCGCGCGATCGGCGGCGGACGGCGACTAGGCCACGGGCGCGACCTCTGAGGTATCGAGGTGGTCCGGCGCCACATGTGGGTGCTTGCGCTCGAGCAGGGCACCCTCCACGTCGACGTTCGGCAGCAGGCGGTCCAGCCAGCGCGGCAGCCACCAGGCCCACTCGCCCGCGAGGTGCATGAGCGCGGGCATGATGAACAGGCGCACGATGAAGGCGTCGAGCAGCACGCCGAAGGCGAGAGCGAAGCCCATCGGCCGGATGATGGCGCTGTCGGAGAAGATGAACCCGCCGAAGACCGAGATCATGATGATCGCGGCGGCCGTGACCACGGCCCGCCCGGCGCGCATGCCCAGGATCACCGCCGAGCGCGGCTGGCGCGCCGTGGGCGTAGGCCTCGCGCATGCCGGAGGCCAGGAACAGCATGTAGTCCATGGCCAGGCCGAAGAGGATGCCCACGAGGATGGTGGGCAGGAAGTTCAGCATCGGCGCGGGGCGTGGCCACGCCGAAGAGGTCGCCCAGCCAGCCCCATTGGTAGATCGCCACGACGCCGCCGAGGGCCGCCAGGAACGACAGCACGAAGCCGACCGGTGGCCACGAGCGGGACGAAGATCGAGCGGAAGACCACGACCAGGATGATCAGCGACAGGCCGACCACCACCAGCAGGTAGAGCGGCAATGCGTCAGACGAGCTTCTGGCTGATGTCGATGTCGCCGCTGGTCTGGCCGGCGACGCCGAGGGCCACCTCGCCGTCGAGTGGTGAAGCCGCCGCAGGGTCCGCACCAGGACCTCCGTGGACTCGCTCAGCGGCCCCTCCGCCGGCAGCACCTGGAAGGCCAGGCACCGTGCCGTCGGGCGAGGCGCCCACCGGAGCCACGGCCGTGACGTCGTCGAACCCGGCCAGGCGGCGCGGCGATGGCCGCCTGTCGGACCGTGAGCTGATCCTCGGCCACGGCCGCGGGCAGGTCGGCGACGACCAGCAGCGGGCCGTTGCTGCCGGCGCCGAACTTGCTCCGCCAGCCGTCGTCGTACGCCCGGTGCTGCGTAGAGTCCGGCGAGCTCGGCGGAGCCGTCGGGCAGCCCCAGGCGCAGGCTCGAGGCCGGCAGAGCGACGATCACCAGGGCCACGATGCCGACGCTGGCCCGGCAGCGCGCTGCCGGTCGACATGGGTTCGCAGGGCCGGGCTCGCGTGGGCGCCGGTCGCCTCCCGGTCCGCGAGGTGCGCGCGTTCGCGCCTGCGCAGGATGCGCATGCCGACCAGGCCGAGCAGGGCCGGGGTGAGGGTGACGGCGATGAGCACGGCGACGGCCACGGCGGCCGCGCCGACGGTGCCCATCAGGCCGAGGAAGCCGATGCCCGTGACGTTGAGGGCGAGCAGGGCGATGATGCACGGTGGCGCCGGCGAAGACGACCGCGTTGCCGGAGGTGCCGTTGGCCAGGCCGACCGACTCGCTCGACGGTCGTAGCCCTGCTTCAGCTGGCGGCGGTGACGGTTGATGATGAAGAGGGAGTAGTCGATGCCGACCGCGAGGCCGAGCATCACGCCCAGCACCGGCGTCACGGAGACCATCTCGACGACGCCTGACAAGCGACAGCGCGCCGAGCGCGGCGATGCCGACGCCGAGCAGGGCGGTGACGATGGGCATGCCGGCGCCGATGAGCGTGCCGAGCAGGACGAAGAGCACGACCGCGGCGATGGCCACACCGATGAGCTCGGCTCCGCCGATGAGCCCGGGGATCTCCACCGTCAGGCTGGCCGAGAAGTCGACGGCGACGCCTTCGATGGCCGGCGTCAGGAAGGCCGCCTTGACCGCCGCCGCGGCCTCCTCGGGGATCTGCAGATCGGTCGTGCTGAAGACCACCGGCGCCACGGCCGCGGACCCGTCCTCGGACACGAGGCGGATGCCCGACGAGAGCTCCAGCAGGGTCGCGCCGGCCTCGAGCTGCTGCTCCTTCGCCGCCATGGTGGCGGTGCCGGTGTCGAGCTGGGCCTGTTGGGCGTCGAGCTTGGCCAGCCCGTCATCGACCGCCTGCTGTCGTGCCTGCAGGTCTGCCGCGGCGGCCTCGAGTCGGGCCCGCTCGGCAGCGAGCGCGTCGCTGGCCGCCGGCGACGCGTCGGGCGCCGGGGAAGCCGCCGCGAGCTCGGCCCGCTGGGCGTCGAGCTGGGCCTGGGCGGCGTCGATGTCCGACTGGGCCTGCTCCAGCTCGGCCCGGCGCTGGTCGATCTGGGCCTGGCCGCCGGCCAGGAACTGCTTGGCAGACCCGAGCTGGGTGCGCCCGTGGGCGAGCTCCTGCGCCTGGGCCTGGCCCGCGGCCTGCGTGGCGAAGGGGTCCACCGCCTGCGCTACCCCATCCACGGCGTTGGCGCGGGCCACGGCGTCGGCGATGGCGGCCTGCTGTTCGGGCTGAAGGGCGAGCCGTCAGGCGTGGTGAAGACCACCCTGCCACTGGCGCCGGCGGCGGCGGGGATGGCCTCGGCAAGGTGCTCGGTGACCACGGCGGTAGGCGTGCCGGGGATGGAGATCTGGCCGGCGGGGGTCTTGCCGAAGGCGACGAAGGCGCCCGCGGCGAGGGCCAAGACCACGAGCCAGGCGACCACGACGGTGAGTCGCCGGGCCGCAGCGATCCGACCGATGCGATAGAGCAGTTCTGCCATGGGGATCTCCGTTCTGCGAGGTGGTCGCCGAGTCAGGCTGGCGAGCCGGCGGTGGATGGGCAGGCGGGCCGCGGACGGAGGCCGTCACGCAACAGGGCGAAGGCATCGCGCACGAGACGCTGACGCTCGGAAGGCGGGGCGTCAGGGGGCGTCAGCTCGAAGGTGGTCACCACCGCCGAAATGGCGGTCACGGTGACGAGATGTGGGTACAGATCCGTGGCCACGTCGGTGGCGGTTCGCTCGGCCACGACCGCGGTGACCAGACGGATGGCTTCATCGAGGAGCACCGACCGCTGGCGGGGCAGGGCCACACTCGTGCGCAGCAGATCGGCCACCGTGGCGCGGTCGCGCGGGCGGGCGCTCATGCGGGCCACGATGGCGATCATCACGGCCTCGAGCGAGTCGAGGATGGGCTCCCCGGCCGGCCGCTCCCGCAGCGCCTGGATGTGGACGTCCAGCTCGGTCCGCCAGGCCTCCGTGAGCGCTTCCTCCTTGGAGCCGAAGTAGTTGTGGAACGTGCGCACGGAGACGTTGGCCCGGGCCGCGATCTGCTCGGTGGTCACGTCGTCCAGCCCGCGCTGCAGCGCCAGCAAGAGGACGGCCTGGCCGATGGCCGCGCGCGTCTCGGCCTTCTTGCGTTCTCGGAGCCCGCTGGTCTCACTCATCGTGCAGAGGATAACTTCCAGTTTGCACAGGCGTGCAACCTTGCGGCCGACGGCAACGTCCAGGCGGAACCTGACTGTTCGGCGCTGTGCGAGCCCCTGTCGGAAGTGGCCGAGGCTGCCACCAAAGCAGCGGAGTCAGAGGCAGAGCGGAAGGCCGCAGAGGATGCAGCCTGCTCCCTTGGCTAATCGCGTACGATGAGCGCCCGAGCGGGAGTAGCTCAGTCGGTAGAGCGCTAGCCTTCCAAGCTGGATGTCGCGGGTTCGAATCCCGTCTCCCGCTCCACGCCCCCGTTCGCCGTGGTGGTGACACGATGACCGGCGAGCAGGCGAGTACGGTCCGGCCGACGCCAACATCCGGCGACGCACCCCGCCAGCCACCTGAGTGAATCGACAGGCGTGATGGGTGCGAGGCCGCGCCGGGAAGGATGAGACCGGAGCGCCCCGGACCGGACCGGGGGCGGTGCGGTTCTCCTGACCCAGACCCGCGCCCTTGTTTGGCAAGCGGGGCAGGAGACGTTCGGCCGCGGGTGACAGCCGTTCGGGGCGAGCCTCGCGAGATCGACGTGAGGCATCACCTTTACGTAAACGGTAAGGTTTGCTAGCATCCCAGTGTGAGCTCTCCCCGACCCCAGTCACCAGCGACGGACGCACGAGATGGCGCTCCCCTGGCGCGGATCCAGGAAGTGGCCGCGCAGACCGGGCTGACCGCGCGGGCGATCCGCTACTACGAGGAGATCGGGCTGCTCGAGCCGGCCGCGCGCTCGGATGGCGCGTACCGCCTCTACGACCCGGAGGATCTCGAGCGGCTCAGCTTCATCAAGGGCCTGCGCGAGGACGCCGGGTTCTCCTTGGCCGAGATCCGTCAGCTGCTGGAGGACGAGGCGGCGCGCACGCAGCTCCGGGCCCGCTACGCAGCATCGGCGGATCCGGCCGAACGACGCGAGATCCTGCTCGACGCCATCGCCCGCGTGGACCGCCAGGTCGGCAGCTTGCGCAACAAGATCGTGCGACTGTCGTCGATGGTCGACGAGGCCCTCGCCCGCCGCAGTCGGCTGGAGGCGCGCCTGGCAGCATCGCCGGAAGCGGCCGCCTCCGACCAGCCAGAGCCGCTGCCGGAGCCGAGCAGCACCCAACGATGACGACCGAGCCGGAGAGCGACGTCCCCATCCCGCGTTCGGGTCCTTCGCTGGCCAACGCCACGCGCGTCTTCCGCCACCGCAACTATCGCCTCTTCTTCAGCGGCCAGCTGGTCTCGCTGATCGGGACATGGATGCAGTCGGTCGCGCAGGCGTGGCTGATCCTCGACCTGACCCACGACCCCTTCATGCTGGGCCTCACGACCGCCGCTCAATTCCTGCCGGTGCTCGTGTTCGGCCTCTTCGGTGGCCTCATCGCCGACGCGGTGCCCAAGCGACGCACGCTCATCGTCACCCAGGTCATCCAGATGGTGCTCGCGTTCGCGCTGTTCGCGCTCACGGTCAGCGGCAGCGTGGAGATCTGGCAGATCCTGGTGCTGGCCCTGGTCCTCGGCGTCACCAATGCGGTGGACATGCCCACCCGGCAGGCATTCGTGGTGGAGATGGTCGGTCGCGAAGACCTGCCCAACGCGGTGGCACTCAACTCGGCCACCTTCAACATGGCCCGCATCGTGGGTCCGGCCGTGGCCGGGCTCCTCATCGGCGTGATCGGCATCGGCGTGGCGTTCCTCGTGAATGGCCTGAGCTTCCTCGCCGTCATCGTCGCCTACAGCTTCATGAACGAGGACGCACTCCAGCGGGCCGCAGTCCTCGCCCGTCCTGACGGGGTACGAGCCGTCGGCAGGTCGCTCGCGGAAGGACTCCGCTTCATCCGCTCGAGTGAGCTCGTCCTGCTGTCGATGATCGTGATCGGCCTGTCGTCGATGCTGGGCATGAACTTGCGGGTCGTCGTCCCCGCCCTCGCCGACGAGGTGCTCCGGCTCGACGCGACGGGCTTCGGCTTCCTGATGACCGCGACCGGCGTCGGCTCGCTCCTGGCGGCGGCCTCGATCGCCGTGATGCCGCGCGAGCACGTGGGCCTGATCGCGGGCGGTGCGATGCTGCTGGGAGCCGCCCAGGTCGTGGCGGCGTTCGCCACCACCATGCCGCTGGCGCTGGCGGCCATGCTCGCAGTGGGCTTCGGGGCCATCGCCATGCTGGCCACAGGCAACACGGCGATCCAGCTGCGCTCGCCCGACCCATTGCGCGGCCGAGTCATGAGCGTGTACACGGTCGTGTTCGTGGGCTCCACGCCGGTCGGCGGCCTCATCGCCGGCAGCATCGCCTCCGCCTGGGGCGTCCCCATGGCACTCGCGCTCGGAGGCAGCGCGTGCCTGGTCGTTGGCGCAGCCGCCTACGTGTGGCTGCACCGGATCCGCGTGCGTGAGCGTCTCGTCCCGCCGACAGCGATCGCAGGCACGAGCCCGGCGGACATCGGCCCCGCCTGACCACGGCCCGATGTGGGATGGATCGATGAGCGAACCCCCTGCGGAGATCGCCCGCTGGCGAGGTCCCATGATGGGTGGACACGACCGACCGCCGCAGGTTCGGCGAGATCAGGACCGAGGCGTCTCGAGTGATACGGTCGACCGATGAGCCACCACGAACAGGCTGTGGGCCTGAGCCCGGCCATGCAGGACCGCCGTTCGCTCGTGCTCGTGTTGGCGCTGACGATCGGGATCCTCGTGGTCGAGGTCATCGGCGGCATCCTCACCAACAGCCTTGCCCTCATCGCTGACGCGGGACACGTCTTCACCGACGTAGCCGGCATCACCCTGGCCCTCGGTGCCATCTGGCTGGCCGGGCGGCCGCCCTCGTCGCAACGCACGTTCGGCTGGTATCGAGCAGAGATCCTGGCCGCCGTGGCAAACGCGGTCGTCCTCCTCGCTATCTCCGCCTTCATCCTCTTCGAAGCCTGGCAGCGATTCGATGAGCCGGTCGACATCGTGAGTGGCCCGATGCTCCTCATCGCGCTCGTGGGCGGCCTCGTCAACCTCGTCTCGCTGTGGATCCTGCGCGGGCCACAGGCCCGGAGCCTGAACATGCGCGGCGCCTACCTCGAGGTGCTCGGCGACCTCTTCGGGTCGATCGCTGTCATCACCGCCGGCGTGGTCATCATCGTGACCGGCCTCACCGCGGCAGATGCCGTGGCCTCCGTCGTCATCGCCCTCATGATCCTGCCCCGGACCTGGCGCCTCCTGCGCGAGGCGACCGACGTGCTCATGCAGGCCACACCACGCGGCATGGATCTCGAAGAGGTGCGCCGACATCTGCTCAGGGCGGAGGGGGTGACCGATATCCACGATCTCCACGCCTGGACCATCACCAGCGGCATGCCTGTCGTCTCGGTCCATGTCGTGCTCGCTCCCGATGCGTCACCAGGGTCGGTGCTCGATGAGCTCTCCGAGTGTCTCGCCGGTGACTTCGACGTCGAGCACTCGACGATCCAGCTCGAGGACGTAGGCCGTCGCCGTATCGAGACCGCCTTGCATCGGTGACCCGGACGACGACGCCCACGGCGCTGCCCTGGCGCCAGCGGAGCGAACCGCCTAGATAGCAGTGCCGATGGCCTGGCCGATGAGATAGGTCACGAGCGCGGCGGCGCCACCGAGCGCGAGCTGCCGCAGGCCACAGCGGACCGGCGAGCGATCGGTGAGGAAGCTCACGCCGAGGCCCAACAGGAAGAGGGCGATGAGGGAGAGCGCCACGCTCCCGGCGAAGGCCGGCGTGCCATTCAGGAGCAGGAAGGGCAGGAGCGGGATGATCGCGCCGGACACGAACGCGACGAAGGAGCTGCTGGCCGCAGCCCACGGGCCGCCGATGGCACGAGGTCGAGCCCGACCTCGTCGCGGAGCATGGCCTCGAGCGCACGGTCGGGCGTCGCGAATAGCGTGGCCACGATCGAGTCTGCCTCCTCGGGCGTGAAGCCACGCTCTCGGTAGATGGCCTCGAGGGTGGCGCGCTCTCCCGCCTCGTCCTCCGCGAGCTGCCGTTCCTGGAGCCGGTGCTGCGACTCGAACAGCTCGTGCTGCGAGCGGACCGAGATGTACTCCCCGACCGCCATCGAGAAGGCGCCCGCGAGGAGCCCCGCGACGCCCGCGATGACGATGGCCTGGTTGTCGGCGGTGGCACCGGCGACACCCATCACCAGCGCCAGGTTCGAAACGAGCCCGTCGCTACCGCCGAAGACAGCCGGCCGCAGGAACGACGTCGCCCGGCTCTCGTGGGGCGAACTCGAGCGCGGCGGGATCCGGCTCGCTGCCCGGATGCGCTGCAAGGCGTCCATGACCCGATGATGCCCCATGAAGGACCGCCCCACGTGGCGCTGCGGCACGGTGAGGTACAGCAGCAAGCCCGGCAGGGCAGGGAGGACCGCTGCTGCTCTGGCACGAGTGATGCCGGGCGCGACACGCCTCTGCCCAGTCGGCGTGGATAGCAGAAGCTGCCTGGACAGCGTTCGCTCTCCTCTCGAGGCACGCCGCCACGGGACGGCGCGAACGCGGTTTTGCAAGCTGGACGTCGCAGGGTCGGATCCCGCCTCCGCTCCCAGCCCCCTCTTCGGCGCTGCTTGCGGGATGCGAGCTGTGGTCGCGCTAGCCCGGTTGGGTGCGCGCAAGCAGGCTATCGACGCGCGACGGGCCATACACATGATCGAGGACCAGTCTGGCCAGTCCATTCACGCCGGCCCCTCGCGACCTCAGTCCGCTGGGGACGATCTGCAATCGCCTGGTCGCGAGGGGGAGCGAGCGTCGATAGACGACCTCACGCACCGTCGCGAACAGGACATCGTCGATCTCGGCGAGCTGGCCACCGATGACCACGATGCGCGGGTTGAGCACGTTCACGACGTCGGATACCGCCTTTCCTAGGATCATCGATGCGCGACGGTATCTACGCGTCGCTTCCGAGTGGCCTTCACGTGTGACGCGGACGACGTCTCCTACGGACTCCACCGGGACACCCGCCTCGCGCAGGTCTCGCAGGAGCGCCCAGCCACCGGCGTAAGCCTCGACACAGCCGAAGCGGCCACATTTGCACAGCGGCTGTTCGCGGTCATCGTCGTCATCGATCTGGATGTGGCCGACGTCGCCTGCCGCGCCGTCAGCACCGCGGTAGATCTGGCCCTCGACGATGATCCCGGTGCCGATGCCCGTCCCGATCTTGACGAACACGAGGTCCGCGACGTCAGGGTATGACAGCCGGTGCTCGCCGAAGGCCATGGCATTCGTGTCCTTCTCGACGACGACCGGGCAATCGAAACGCTCGTTGATGTGACCGACGATATCGAAGTCATGCCAGCCGGTCATGATGGGCGGCGTGATCACGCGGCCAGTGGCGTGGTCCACGGGGCCCGGGACGTCGATGCCGACCCCGCGAACGGCTTCTGCCTCAAGCCCGAGGACCTCGAGCAGAGCATCAAACAAGTCGGCTACTCGATCGAGGACCGGCCGTGGCCCTGCGGCCACATCCGACAGCTCCGCCTGCTCAGCTCGGATCTGCGCGTTCATGTCACACAGTGCCACGCGAAGCCCCGAGGCCCCCATGTCAGCGACGAGCACGACGCCGTAGCGCTCATCGAGGGAGAAACGGTCGGCCGGTCGGCCCCCGGTCCGCGCCTCGTCGACGCTGGCAACGAGCAGACCAGCGCCGACCAGTGGCTCCAGGCGCTGGTTGATGGTGGTTCGGGAGAGGCCGGTCAGCTCGGAGAGCTCGGTCTTCGTGAGGCCTCCCGGGCGCGAGCGCACCAGGTTCAGGATATCGCCCGAACCGATGAGAGTTCCGAAGGTTGATGTGTCGTAACGTCCTGCCATGGTCGGATGTTAGCGGTTTGGAACCGCTATCCGCGAATATTTACGACTTTGAACGATCTATAATATCCGGCACTTACTGGTCCTCCGTTATTTGACATTGTGTGTCATAACCGCGTTACCGTTCGAGGCGGAGTAGCGCTCGTTGCAGTGCGGTCATAACGCCCGTGCAGGAGGAGCGGCCGAGGCGCATGTTGCTGAGTTCCGTCGCAAGTGATGGCCCCTTTGAGTCCCACGTGAGGCCGGACGATGGATCCGGTCCTGCTGCGGCGTCGCGCCCGGCAGTGATGGCACTTCGCGACGCGACGCTGTCATATGGCGGCACGATCGCGGTCGCGGATGTCAGCTTCGATCTTCATCGTGGGGAGGTTCTGGCACTGCTGGGCGAGAACGGTGCCGGCAAGAGCAGCTGCGTCAAGCTGTTGGGCGGCATCGTCAATCCTGACCGTGGCTCGGTGATGCTGGGTGGGCGGCCGATCAAGTTCGGCTCTGCCCGCGACGCAGGGCGTCAAGGCATCGCCGTGGTGCATCAGGTGGCCGCGCTCTACGGTGACCTCGATATCACGGAAAACGTCTTCGCGGCGACGCCTATGACCAACCGGTTCGGTTCCTTGGATCGGCCGTCCATGGAAGCGCGAACGCGGTCCCTCCTCGAGCAACTGGGCATCGACCTGGACCCCGGTCGCCAGGTACGGACCCTCCGGACATCAGAGCAACAGCTGGTGGAGATCGCCCGAGCCCTCGCGACCGACGCCCAGGTGCTCATCCTCGATGAGCCAACGGCGGCGCTCTCGACACGCGAAGTGGAGCGTCTGTTCACGGTCATCGAGCGATTGCGCAGCCGGGATGTGGCGATGCTGTTCGTCAGCCACCGGATGGAGGAGGTGTTCCGGATCGCGGACTCCGTGGCGGTCCTGCGGGACGGCCGACTCGTCGCGTCCAAGCCACGCTCCGAGCTCGATCCAGCGGAAGCCGTGCGGCTGATGGTGGGCCGATCCCTATCCGGTCTCTACCCCGAGCCGAATTCTGTCCGTGGTGATGTCGTGCTCGAGGCGTCGAAACTGTCGGGCCCCGGGTTCGAGGATGTGAGCTTCGATGTGCGGGCGGGCGAGATCCTCGGCTTCGCAGGGCTGGTGGGCAGCGGACGCACCGAGGTGGCTCGTGTCCTCTTCGGGATCGAGCACGCCACCGGTGGTGAGATGCGGCTCCACGGCCGGCCCGTGCGCCTGGGCTCGCCGGCCGAGGCACTTCGCTCGGGGATCGCGTACTTGTCCGAGGACCGACGCGGGCAAAGCCTCATCGCGCAGTCATCCATCCTGGAGAACGCGACGCTGACGGTCCTCGATCAGGTGACCCACCTCGGTATCGTCCGACCCGATCGCCAGCGCAACGCTGTGCTGGGATATCTGACCGATCTTCGGCTCCGGTACCAGGATGAAGGACAACCGGTCGGAACCCTCTCCGGAGGCAACCAGCAGAAGGTCGTGCTCGCCAAGTGGCTTGCTACCCGACCACGCCTGCTGGTCCTCGACGAACCGACCCAGGGTATCGACGTCCAGACCAAGGCTGAAGTCCACCGGACCATCGCGGCGCTGGCCGCCGAAGGCATGGCCATCATCCTCATCTCCTCGGAGTTGCCAGAGATCGTCGGCATGAGCGATCGCGTCGTGGTCTTCCGGGAAGGCCGGGCTATCACGACACTCGCCCGAGGAGAAGCGACGCAGGAGGCGATCGCGTCTGCGGCGATGGATGTGGCAGCAGCGCGAATGGCAGCGGACGACGGTTCGACACCCACGGCCGCCCCGGAAACGAGCTCGGGTGACGAGCACGGCGTCGCCATTGCGCCTGCGTCCGGGTCCGAACCGGAGCCTGAGGCGACCGTCGAGCGCCGCGCCGGGGGTTCGTGGCTCCGGCACGCTGCCGGAAGCATCCTCGCCTCTCGCCAACTCGGTCTGGTGGCCGCCATCCTGGCTGTGGCCATCCCGGTGACGGCGATCAATCCGCGCTTCTCGGGCTACGGCAACATCGCCGCGATCTCCACCGACGTGGCGCTGCTGGCCATCGTGGCGCTGGGCGAGATGCTGGTCCTGCTGACCCGCAACATCGATGTGTCGGTGGCTTCGATCATCGGCCTTTCCGCCTACGCGTCAGCGGCGTACATGAGCATGGCGGGTGACGTCCCCGTCATCACTGGCGTACTGGTGGCGGTCGTCGTAGGACTCGCCTGTGGGCTGATCAACGGCTCTGTCGTGACGATCGGCCGCGTGCCCTCCGTCGTCGTGACCTTCGGGACGTTAGCCATCTTCCGTGGCCTGGACAGCCTCATCGCGAACGGCAACCAGGTCAGCGCTGACGAGGTGCCGGCCGCGTGGCTCGCCATGACCTCCACGCGCGTCGCCGGTATCCCGCCGATCGTCCTGGTCGGCATCGCGGTCGTCGTCATCGGGGCGTGGGTCCTGCGGTCCCGACCCGCGGCCAGGGAATTGTTCATGGCTGGCTCCGACCCGGAAGCAGCACGCGTCAACGGCATTCGGGTCGACTGGCGAGTCCTCGGCGCGTTCGCTGCCGCGGGAGCGCTGGCAGGGCTCGCTGGAGCCCTCTGGGCTTCCCGCTATGCGACCATCGACGCCCGCGTAGCGACCGGCTACGAGCTGACCGTGATCGCCGCGGTGGTGGTGGGCGGTGTCTCACTCCGGGGCGGTTCGGGTTCCGTGCTGGGCGTGGTACTGGCCGCGACCCTGCTGCTCGTCGTCCAGAATGGCCTGGCCGTGATCCGCGTGGATCCGCTGTCACTGCCCGCCGTCTACGGAGGCGTCATCCTCGCGGCCGTGGCCATCGACACCCTCGTCGGTAGAAGGAGCGCCGGGCGTTCGGCTGCGCGCCGGGCCAAGTCGCCCCAGGGAGCGACGGCATGAGTCAGGCCGTTCGCCGCGTGGCTCGTCGCTTCGTGTCGTGGGACGCCTTCCTGGCAGTCCTCTGTCTCATCACGATCGTCTTCGCGTCCTTCATGGTGCCCGGTTTCGCGACGCCGACGAACCTGTCGCAGGCGGCGTCCACCATGGCCGAAAAGGGGCTGCTCGTGCTGCCCATGGCGCTGCTCATCATCTGTCGTGAGATCGACCTGTCCGTGGCCAGCCAGCTCGCGCTCAGCAGCGTGGTCTTCGGGCTGCTCATCCAGGCCGGAGTGCCGATCATCGCGTGTCTGCCACTGGTCATCTTCGTGGGGCTGGCCACGGGAGCGCTCAACGGGCTGTTCTCGGTGCGACTGGGCCTACCATCCCTGGTCGTCACCCTGGGGACGCTCGCCCTCTACCGCGGCCTCGGCTACGTGCTGCTGGGAACCGGTTCGGTCAACGTCCTGCCGACCATCGTCACGGACTTCGGCGTCCTTGACGTTCCGGGCACATCGATCCCCTGGACGATCGCACCCTTCCTCGTGGCCCTCCCCTTGTTCGTCGTGATGCTTCACGGAACGTCGACCGGTCGCCGCATCTACGCCATCGGTGGCAGCCCCGAGGTGGCGCGCTACTCAGGTGTCCTGGTCTCCCGGATCCGGACCGGCCTGTTCGTCCTCGCGGGTTTCATGGCCGCGATCGCCGGCATGGTCTACACCGCGCGCCTGTCCAATGCGCGAGCCGATAACGCCCTTGGCTACGAACTGGACGTGATCACCATCTGCTTCCTTGGGGGTATCAGCTTCCTCGGCGGACGAGGGCGACTCACGGGCGTCCTGTTCGCACTCGTGCTGGTCATGCTCGTGCGCAACGTGCTCGGCCTCAAGGGCGTGGGGGGCGACGCCCAGGGGATCGTGGTAGGTCTGCTGCTCATCGTCTCCATCCTGGCCACCAACCTCGTCACCCGACTATCCCAGGCCCTTGAGTCGCGCCGCAGCTTGGCGAGGCTTGCGCCCGCCCCCGGACCCTGAGCCTCGGGAGCCGCATCGAAAGGAGGTGCTCTCATCGCCAAGTCCTCGAACCAAGACCGTCGAAACCGGTTCAGCCGATCGAACAGGAGGATCTCATGATCGTCAGCATTAAATCCGTGCGCTGGGCGGCGCCTGTCGCCTTGCTCGCACTCGCCCTGGTGACTCCCGTCGCCCAGGCCCAATCAGAGTCCCCGTCCGACGTGGCCTGCGCGACAGAGCCCGTGTCGGTGGCGGAGTTGCCGAAGCTGGACACCGATCCCTACTTCCAGACCGCCTTCGAAGGGATGCAGGAGGCCGCAGCGGAGATCGGTGGCAGTGTCACCAAGCAGGCCCCTTCACAGGCGACCGGTGACGCCCAGGTTCCCTTCATCAACAATCTGGTGTCGCAGGGTGTTGGCGTGATCGCCATCGCCGGCAACGATCCCAACGCCGTCGCCCCCGCGCTCAAGCAGGCGCAGGCTGCCGGCGTCAAGGTCATCAGTTTCGATTCGGACGTCGCGACCGATGCCCGCACGCTCTTCATCAACCAGGCTGACCTGAGCGTTCTGGGTGACCTGATGCTCCAAAGCATGAATGACCTCCTCGGCGGCGAGGGCCAGTTCGCGATCCTCTCGTCCACGCCCACGGCCACTAACCAGAACGCCTGGATCGCTGCCATCGAGGACCACCTGGCGAACGACCCCACGTACGCCGGTCTGGAGCTCGTGACGGTCGTCTACGGCCAGGAGAGCGAGCAGGTCAATCAGCAGCAGACGCGAGCGCTGGTCGCCGCATACCCCGACCTGAAGGGCATCATCGTGCCCGCGGGCATCGGTCTCCCGGCGGCCGCGCGCGCCCTGCAGGAAGACGGGCTCATCGGTGAGATCAAGCTGACCGGTCTGGCGCCCGCCTCGATCATGCGGCAGTACATCCTCGACGGATCGGCCCAGGACATCTGGTGGAACGTTCCGGATCTTGGCTACCTGACCTACTACGCCGCCCAGGCGCTTGCCCAGTGCGAAATCACCGGAGCTGAGGGAGAAACGTTCGAGGCCGGTCGGCTCGGCACGTTCACCATCGGCCCGGACGGTCTCGTGCTCCTCGGACCGGCCACCGTGGTGACCCCGGAGAACATCGACTCGTTCCCCTTCTAGGCACCACCAGGAGAAATTCCGCTCCTCCTCCATCCGCATCGGCCGGGTCGTCAGCATCGACCCGGCCGATGCGCGTGCCGATGGCGAGTCCCACTTTCGGGCCGTCGGCCGATGGGTCACCCCTCGAGGGGCCGGCCTGCCATGGGCGCGAGACGACGACTGGACCCGATTCGCTCGCGACTCGCGGTCGGTGCCACAGTGCTGACACGCATGCTAGCCTTCGAAGCTGGACGAGGCGGGCTCGGAACCCGTCTCCCGCTCCATACCCCGCAGAACGACAGCGCCGACAGCGCGCACCCCACCGGCCGGATGGCCCATCAGCTGCGATACCCCAGGAAGGACAGCCATGAAGAAGCACCCATGGTCCACGCTCGCCGCAGGCACCCTCGCCGCGGCCTTGGCCATCAGCGGCCTGTCGGCCGCGGTGGCCGCGCAGGACTCGAACCCGGACGCCACGATCGCGATCGGCTCACTGTATGAGCCGCAGAACCTGGACAACACCGCCGGCGGCGGACAGGGTGTGACCGAAGCCTTCGACGGCAACGTCTACGAAGGGCTGTTCCACCTGACCGACACGGGTGAGGTCGTGCCGCTCCTGGCCGCGAGCTACACCATGAGTGACGACGGCCTGACCTACACCTTCACGTTGCAGCCGGACGTCACCTTCCACTCGGGCAAGGCGCTCACGTCAGAGGATGTCAAGTACAGCATCGAGCGTGTCTTCGCCCCCGAGTCGCAGTCGGCGCGCAAGTCCAGCTTCGGCGCCATCGAGAGCATCGAGACGCCCGATCCGCAGACCGTGGTGGTCACGCTGGCAGAACCGTCCATCTCCTTCATCTACAACCTCTCGTACGTGTGGGTCGTGAACAAGGACGCCACCGACCTGACCACCAGCGAGGATGGCACCGGCCCATACGTGCTCGATGGCTGGACGCGAGGCAACTCGCTCTCGCTCAAGCGCTGGGACGACTACTGGGGTGAACCGGCCAAGAACGGCGAGGTGGTCTTCGACTACTTCACCGATGCCACCGCCCTGAGCAATGCCCTGCTCACCGGCGCCGTCGACATCGTGACCAACATGCAGAGCCCGGATGCGCTGGCGGCCTTCGAGGGCGACCCGAACTTCGTCGTCAACAACGGCACCTCCACGACCAAGGAGATCCTCGTCTTCAATGACCGGGTGGCCCCCTTCGACCAGGTCGAGGTACGCAAGGCCATCTACTCGGCCATCGACCGGGCCAAGCTGCTCAACGCCATCTGGGGCGACAAGGGCACGCTCATCGGCTCGATGGTCCCACCGACCGACCCCTGGTACATCGACCTCGTCGACGAGAACCCCTACGACCCCGAGCTCTCGGCCCAGCTGCTCGCGGACGCCGGCTACCCGGACGGCTTCGAGTTCACGCTCGACACGCCCACGTACGACCCGCACCCGGTGGTGGCCGAGTTCATCAAGAGCGAGCTCGCGAAGATCGGCGTGACCGTCGATATCAACCCCATCACGGCCGATGAGTGGTACACGAAGGTCTTCCAGAAGCACGACTACGAGGCCACGCTGCAGGAGCACGTCAACGACCGCGACGTGGTCTGGTACGGCGACCCCGACTTCTACTGGGGCTACGACAACCCGCAGGTCACGGCCTGGATCGCGGAGGCCGAGCAGGCCAGCTCGGTCGAGGAGCAGACGGCCAAGCTGAAGCTGGTCAACGAGCAGATCGCCAAGGACGCGGCCAGCGCCTGGCTCTACCTGTACCCGCAGCTGGTGGTGGCTTCGGCCGATGTCAGCGGGTACCCGGTGAACGGGCTCAACTCGATGTTCCCCGCGTACGACATCGTCAAGGGCTAGTCACCCGCTCGGCGCTCCCGCACGATCGGGCGGGAGCGCTACCGGATCCCGCCCGCGCGCCTGCGCTGGAGAAGGTGCAGGCTTGGTGAGCCATGGCCCAGTATCTGCTACGCCGCACGATCATCCTCATCGTCTCGCTGCTGGTCGCGATGGTGATCATCTTCCTGCTCCTGCGGGCCCTGCCGGGAGATCCCGCGAACGCCCTGCTCTCGATCAACGCGACGCCTGAGCAGGTCGCCGCAGCGCGGTCGCAGGTCGGCGCCGACCTGCCGATCCACGAGCAGCTCGTGCGCTGGTTCGGGAGCATGCTCACGCTCGACCTGGGCAGCTCCTTCGTCAGCACCCTCCCGGTCGGACCGGAGATCGCCTCCCGCCTGACGGTGACCATCCCCCTGACCTTCCTTGCCTTCGGCCTGGCCTTCGTGCTCTCGCTGGTCATCGGCTTCGTGGCTGCCTACCGGGCCGATCGCTGGTACGGTGCGGCGCTCTCGGCCTTCTCACAGCTGTTCATCGCGGTACCGGCGTTCTGGGTCGGCATCCTGCTCATCAGCACCTTCTCGCTGAACCTGCGGGCGCTGCCCGCGGGTGGCTTTCCACGCGAGGGCTGGTCCGACCCCGCAGCCACCCTGACCCACCTGGTGCTGCCGGTCCTGACCATCGCGCTGGTCATGGCCGGATCGCTTTCGAGATACGTGCGCAGCGCCACGCTCGACGTGATGGGCAGTGACTACCTGCGCAACGCCCGGGCCCTGGGCTCGACCATGGGCACGGCCATGGTGCGACACGGCCTGCGCAACGGTGCCGTGCCGGTCATCTCCATCCTGGGCATCGAGCTGGCCACGACCTTCCTCGGCGCCGTCGTCATCGAGGCCGTCTTCGCCCTGCCCGGCCTCGGCAGCATGCTGCTCAAGGCCATCGCCCAGCATGACTACCCCAACATCCAGGGCATCCTCTTCGTGAGCACGCTGCTGGTACTCATCGTGGGCTTCATCGCGGACGTCGTGCAGCGGCTGATCGATCCTCGCCTGCGACAGCGGACGGGCTCGTCGTGAGCGGCCTCGATGAGCTGGCGCCGCTCGAGGGAGCCGAGGTGCTCGAGGCACCGGCGGCCGGCGTACGCAAGCGACGCTCGTGGCTGCTGGCGGTCGGCCTGGTGCTGGTCGGGATCATCGTGCTGGTGGCGGCGCTCTCCCTGCTCTGGCTGCCCTACTCGCCCGGCGACACCTCCGGCCTGCGCCTGGAGAGCCCCAGCCTGGCCCATCCCTTCGGCACGGACCGGCTCGGGCGCGACCTCCTCACCCAGATCATGATCGGCGCGCGCATCGCACTCGTGGTGGGCATCGGCGCGGTGGCCGTGGGCGCGCTCATCGGCATCACCGCGGGCCTGACCGCGGCCTTCGCAGGCGGCTGGCTGGACGACGCCATGTCGGCCGGCATGGATATCCTCATCGCCTTCCCGCTGCTGCTGCTGGCCATGCTCGTCGTGGCCGTGACCGGCGCCTCCCTGCTGACGGTGACGGTGGCCATCGGCATCTCCGTCTCGGCCATCGTGGCGCGGCTCACGCGGGTGGTGTCCAAACGCGTCCTGGCCCAGCAGTACATCACCGCGGCACGCACCTCCGGCACGGGCACGCTGGGCATCGTGCGCCAACACGTCCTGCCCAACATCTGGCCCACCATCAGCGTCAACCTGGGGATGCTGTTCGGCGTGGCCGTGCTGGCCGAGGCCAGCCTCTCCTACCTCGGTCTGGGAGCCCCGCCGCCGAACGCCTCCTGGGGCCGACTGCTGCAGGAGGCACAGAGCACGGTCATGACAGCCCCGCTCGGAGCCGTCGCCCCGGGCGTCTTCCTGGTCATGCTGGTCATCGGCGTGAACCTGCTCGTGGACGGGCTGCGGGACGTCTCCGACCCCACCCTCGCACGCGCTCGATGAGCCTGCTGCAAGTCGCCGGACTGGGGGTCACCTCGGCTGAGGGCGTGGACCTCGTCCGCGGCGTCTCGTTCGAGGTGGGCCCGGGCGAGCGCCTCGGGCTCATCGGCGAATCCGGCTCGGGCAAGTCGCTCACGGCCTTCGCCCTCATCGGCCTGCTGCCCGCGGGCATGCGGTCCAGTGGCAGCATCCTGCTCGATGGCACCGAGGTCGTGGGGGCCACCGAGAAGCGGCTGGTGCCGTTGCGTGGCCGGATCGCGGCTTTCATCTTCCAGGAGCCCCTCACCGCGCTCGATCCGTTGATGAAGCTGGGCGACCAGGTGGCCGAGCCGATCGCGCGCCACCAGGGCCTCACGGGCGCGGCGCTCGAGCGTGCCGTGCTCGAGGCGCTCGACGAGGTGCGCCTGCCCGAGCCCGAGCGCATCGCGCGATCGCGCAGCTACGAGATCTCCGGCGGGCAGCGGCAGCGGGTGGCCATCGCCATGGCCCTTGCCTGCCAGCCGCGGTTGCTCATCGCGGACGAGCCCACCACCGCCCTCGACGTGACCGTGCAGGCAGAAGTGCTCACGTTGCTCGACCGGCTGGTGGCGGAGCGGGACATGGCCCTCGTCTTCATCAGCCACGACCTCGCGGTCGTCTCGCGCATGACTGACCACGCCATCGTCATGCGCTCCGGTGAGGCCGTGGAGCGCGGGTCGATCGCCCAGCTCCTGTCAGCTCCGCAGCACCCCTACACGGCCGCCTTCGCGGCCAGCGCACGCCGGATCGAGGCCGATTTCGCGGCCGCCATCAGCGGGGGCCAGGTGCGATGAGCACGGTCCTGGCGCTCGAAGGCGTGAGCTACGCCTACCACGGCAGCAAGGCGGGCGGGCTGGCGGTGGAGGATGTCTCGCTCGCGGTCACCCCCGGCGAGAACCTCGGCCTGGTGGGTGAGTCGGGCTCGGGCAAGACGACCCTGCTGCGCCTGCTGCTGGGCCTGCTCTCGCCGACGCGCGGACAGGTGGTCTTCGAGGACGAGGTGCTGGACCTGCGTGACCGCGCACGCATGCGCCACTTCCGGCGGAGTGTGCAGACCGTCTTCCAGGACCCCTATTCGTCACTCGACCCCCGGCAGCGCGTGGGCCGCATCGTGAGCGAGCCGCTGCGCTCGCTGCGGGTGGCCGACGGCAGCAAGGCCGAGCGGATGGTGGCCGAGGCGCTCGAGTCGGTGGGGCTGTCAGCAGCGGTCACGTCGCACTATCCGCACGAGTTCTCCGGCGGCCAGCGACAGCGCATCGCCATCGCCCGGGCCATCGTCAGCCGCCCCCGCGTGCTGCTCGCCGACGAGCCGGTCAGCGCCCTCGACGTGATCACCCGCAGCGCGGTCATCTCACTGCTCGCGGAGCTCGGCGCCAGTCGGGACCTGACCGTCCTGCTGGTCTCCCACGACCTCGGCGTGGTAGGGGCCCTGTGCCAGCGCACGCTCGTGCTGCAGGCGGGACGGGTCGTCGAGGAAGGCACCACACCCAGCGTGTTCGGTGACCCCCGCGAGGCCTACACGCAACAGCTGCTCTCGGCCGTGCCGCGCCTGCCGCAGGTCTGAGACCCCGCAGCCGGCAGGCCGGTAGCGACGAGCGCCGGGCCGTTCATCCGCTCGATGGCCCGAGTCGGACGCCGTGCCCGGCGCGCGTGCAGGTGGTCGCGCGTGCAGGTGGTGAGGGTGGGTGCTACTGGCTGCCCGGGTGCACCCAGGTGGTGATGCCTCCACCACGCCCGGTGTAGATGCCGGTCGCGAGGTAGCCGTCCCCGAAGGCGACCGGAGCACCCATGTGCTGGTCCCCGGCGCGGTCGAGCATCTCGAACGGGGCTGGATCGGAGGACGCGGGGTCGATGGTCCAGACGCCGCTGGGGCTGCCGTTATCCCGATACTGGATGCCGAAGGCCTGGAGCTGGTCGCCGATCATGCCCATCCACTCGACATAGCCGCCGAGCATGCGGTCAGGGCGCGGCAGCTCCTGCCACTCGAACCCGTCGCTGCTGGCGTAGATGGGGGTCTCATAGCCGTCCGGCACCATCACCCACTGGTCGCCGACCGCGAAGAGCTGCACGCCGACCTGGGAAAGCGCCCCGCGACCCAGCTTGCCGGGCAGGCCGATCTCGCTGATGGGGCTGTCGAGCGTGGCCTGCTGGAACATGGTCAGCCCGAAGCGCTGGTCCTGGCCGCCGCCCTGCCACACGATGTAGCCGCTGGGCCCGCGCAGGATCTGCGAGTTGGGGATGCGGTTCTGTTCGATCCAGACCCCGTCCGTTCCGAGCTCGTAGAGGCGCTGGTTGACGCGCACCACGAGCGGGTCCGAGGCTGACACGATCTGGCTGATCACGCCGGCACCCTCGGGCGCAGGCACGTCGGTCCACTCGAGACCGTCGGGCGAGGACCACAGCCTGGCTGCCTTGGCCCCGTCGACCAGATCCTGCCCGCCGACGATGAGTCCGTCGGCCGTGGCGGTCAGGTCGTTCAGCACAGGCACGTTGCCCGGCAGCGTCACCGGCACCCACGTCTGACCGTCCGTGGAGGTCATCACCACGTCGTGGCTGGGGCCGTTCTCGGAATCGAGGGTGGAGCCCAGCGCCACCAGCCGGTCGCCGATCGCCTGGAGGTGGTCCAGCTGGCCAAAGCCGGTGCCGTCGGCGTTGTAGTAGGACGCCGAGCCACGCTCGGTCCAGCCGGCAGCGGTAACGTCGGTGTCGGGTTCGCCCATAGCGAGGGCACCCTCGGTCGACGCCGGGTGGAACGACGGTCCGACGGTCGGTGCGACCGTGGCATCGGGCGCGACCGAGGCCGCAGCCGTGGCCAGGGCCGAGGCGGCGGGCAGGGACTCGCGGGTCTGTGGCAGCAGTCCGCCCCCGAGGAGCAGGTACCCGCCGACCGCGGCGAGGATGACCCCGGCGGTGACGAATTTCGTGGCAGTGATCATGGTGTGTGTTCTCCTGGTGAGGAACGGTCGCAGCCAGCCACGCTGCTGCGGAGTCTGATGGACGAGCTGCGCGATGCGGGCGGTGTCGCCCTCGGGCAGCCAGATGGGCTCCTTGAGCCAGTCCTCGACGATGGGGGTGTGGTCGAACGGTTCGTGCTTCATGCCACACGCTCCTTGTCGGCCACGGATCGCGTAGCAGCGTCGTGTCGGAGTGCGACGCGCAGCTTGGTCATGGCCCGATTGAGGCGAGACTTGGCGGTGCCCACGGAGATACCGAGAGCGGCCGCGGTGTCCTCGATCGTCAGGTCGAGGTAGTAGTGCATGACGACGACCGAGCGGTGGTCGATCGAGAGCTGCCGGAACCCTCGTTCCAGCTGGTCACGGTCGTTCACCCCCGCGGTGCCGTCGGGATGGACGAGCTCACGCTCGCCCGGGAGGTCTCGATAGGTATCCCGGTAGCGCTTCCCTTCTCGGTAACAGGCGTGGACGAGGAAGCGGTAGCTCCAGCCGTCGAAGCGCTCCGGATCGCGCAACGTGGGCAGCTTTCGCCAGATCTCGACGAGGGCCTGCTGCATCGCATCCTCGGCCAGGTGGCGATCGCGCAGGATGCGATAGGCGACCTGCTTGAAGCGCGCGTTCACGGCTCGCGTGATGAGCGCGAACGCGACCTCGTCACCTCCCTGGGCCCGGATGACCAGCTGTGGGTCCAATGCTTCCTCGAGCTCTTCGCGCCAGCTTCGTGTCGGCGCTCCTGATATGTAAGAGGGAGCAGATACCGCCCTACTGTTCCATCGAAAATGTACGCGGCCAAGAGAGCGTCGCTCGCCTGCGGCCCCAGGGGTGCCACGGGCCGTGAACCGGGCACGCGAAGACAGGTGGGCGGCTGACACAATGGCGAGGTGAGCAGCCCGGCCGATCCAGGCTCCGATGAGGCCGTCTTCGCCTTCCGTGACGTCGAGGTCCGCTTCGGCGAGGCCGTCATCCTGACCGGTATCGAGCTGGAGGTCGCGGCCAGGGGTATCACCGTCGTGGTCGGCCCTTCGGGCTCGGGCAAGTCGACGCTGACGCGTCTCACCAACCGCCTGCTCGACCCCACCCGCGGCACGGTCAGCTTCCACGGCGCCGACTTGCGGGCACTCGACGTGCTCGACCTGCGCCGGCGCGTGGGCATGGTCTTCCAGCGTCCGACCGTCTTCGCCGGCAGCGTGCGCGACAATCTCGCCGCCACCGGCGTGGAAGACGAGGACACCTACAAGGAGGCCCTCGACGCGGTGGGCCTGCCATCGACCGTGCTGGGCCAGGTGGCAGCGACGCTCTCGGGCGGCGAGGCCCAGCGCGTGTGCCTGGCGCGGACGCTGCTCATGCGGCCTGAGGCCCTGGTCGCCGATGAGCCCACCTCGTCGCTGGACCACGAGTCCACCCTCGCGCTCGAGGCGCTCGCTCGCGGGCTCGCCGATGGCGGCGTGCCCATCCTGTGGGTCACCCACGACCGGGCCCAGGTGGAGCGAGTGGCCGACGCGCGAGTGGTGCTGGAGGATGGTCGGGTGGTGGACCGATGAGTGGGCCGGTCGAGCTGCTGGGGGCCGTGGCCTCGGGGCTGTTGGTGGTGGTGGCCATCGGCATCAGCTGGTGGGCCGGGCTGCACCTCGAACGCGAGCTGATCACGGCGGCGCTGCGGGCGGCCGCCCAGCTGGCCATCCTCGGGCTCGTGCTCGTGGCCATCCTCACGCCCGGCCAGCCGCTCGCGCTCTCCTGGCTGTGGGTGGCGGTGATGATCGTCTTCGCCGGCTGGACGGTCCAGCGCCGCGTGCCCGACGTGCGCCGCATCTGGCTGCTCTCGATGGCCGCGTTCAGCGCGTCCGCGGTGGTGACCCTGGGCATCCTCTTCGGCGCCCGCGTCTTCCCCGTCGATAGCAGCACCGTGGTGCCGTTGGCCGGGCTGATGATCGGCAACTCCATGACCGCTACCGTGCTCGTGGCCCGGCGCACGACGGCCGAATTCCACGACAAGCGCCTTGAGATCGAGGCCCGCCTGGCGCTGGGCCAGCCCTCGTCGCAGGCGGCCGCGCCCTACCTGCGCGAGGCGCTGCGGACCGCGCTCATCCCGCAGGTCGAGACCACCAAGGCGGTGGGCATCGTCTTCCTGCCGGGCATGATGGTGGGCCTGCTGCTGGCGGGCGTGACACCCCTCGACGCGGTCCAGGCGCAGCTGGTGATCATGTACCTGGTGCTCGGATCGGTGGCCGTGACGACCAGCGTGATCGCGCTCGGACTGCGCCGGATCCTGTTCACGCCGGCCCACCAGCTGCGGCTGCCGGGGAAGGGATGAGGGGCATGCGCGCGATCGCCCAGCCGAGGTACGGCGGCCCCGAGTCGGTCGAGCTGCGCGACGTGCCCATGCCGGAGCTTCGGGCGGGCCAGGTGCTGGTACGGAACCTGGCCTCGTCAGTCAACGCGGCCGACTGCGAGACGCTGCGCGGCTTCGCCCTCGTGCGCATGGCGTCGCCCTTCCGGCCCGCGGCTCGCATCGCCGGATCCGACGTCGCGGGCGTGGTCGAGCAGGTGGCCCCGGGGGTCACCGAGCTGGCCCCCGGCGACGAGGTCATGGGCGACCTCTCGATGCACGGCTTCGGAGCCTTCGCCGAGTACGTGGCGGTCCCGCCCGAGGCCCTCTGCCGCAAACCGGCGGAGCTGACGATGGAGCAAGCGGCGGCCGTGCCCACGGCGGCCTGGGTCGCCATCAAGGGCATCCGCGACCAGCGCCAGCTGGGACCGGACAGCGCGGTCCTGGTCAACGGGGGCGGCGGCAGCATGGGCACGTTCGCCATCCAGATGGCCAAGGCCCGGGGAGCCCACGTGACCGCCGTCGACAGCGCGGCCAAGCTGGAGCTCATGCGCGCACTCGGCGCCGAGCGCGTCATCGATTACCGGGCGGAAGACCCATCGCTGCTGGCCGAGCGCTTCGATCTGGTCCTCGACGTCTACGCCCGCCGCTCCGTCCGCGACTGGCGGCGCATCCTCCGCCCCGACGGCGCCTACGTCATGGTCGGCGGCTCGACGCGGAGCATCATCGCCGGCTTCGCACTGGGCAAGGCGCTCTCGCGCGAGGGTGGCCAGAAGCTGGGCCTGCTCTACGGCTGGCCGCATACGCGGCAGGACATGGATGACGTCAACGAGCTGCTCACGAGCGGGGCCATGCGCCCGGCGATCGACCGCGTCTATCCGCTCGAGCAGACCGCGGCGGCACTGCGCCGGCTGGAGGACGGCCTGGCCCTGGGCAAGGTCGTCATCAGTGTCGGGGGGTCCTGAGCCGACGCTGCCGCGCAAGAAGTGCCTTCCGATCGGCTTGAGTGCTGGCCATGGCCGCTAGGCTTCTCGGATGCTGACGTGTCCGAGCTGTGGCCAGGTCAACCCGGACGGCTTCCGCCTCTGCGGCATGTGCGGCAGCGTGCTGGCGACGCCGGCTGCTCCCCGCATCGAACGCAAGGTCGTATCGGTGCTCTTCTGCGACCTCGTGGGTTTCACGGCGCGGGCCGAAGGGCTGGACCCCGAGGACGTGCAGGCGCTGCTTGCCCCGTACCACGCTCGGGTGCGCGATGAGCTGGTGCGCCATGGCGGCACAGTGGAGAAGTTCATCGGGGATGCGGTCATGGCGCTGTTCGGGGCACCCGTCGCGCATGAGGACGATCCCGAGCGGGCGGTGCGGGCGGCCTTGGCCATCCGCGATCGCGAGGTCGAAGAGGGCCTCGAGCTGCGTTTGGGCGTCACCACTGGCGAGGCCCTGATCACCCTCGGTGCGCAGCGCGACGACGGTGCAGGCCTGGCTTCGGGCGATGTGGTCAACACCGCCTCGCGGTTGCAGACGGCCGCCCCGGTCAACGGCATCCTTGTCGACGCCACGACCCAGCGAGCGACGCGGGCCGTCATCGAGTACGCGGCGGCGGCGCCCGTCCGGGCCAAGGGCAAGCGTCACCCGGTGGACGCCTGGATGGCGCTGCGGCCACGATCGCGGGCAGCGGCCATGAGCCACCCGATGACAGCCGAGCTGGTGGGCAGGGCGCATGAACGGGACGTCCTCCGCGGCGCGCTCGAGCGAATGGTCACCGGGCGCTCCCCTCAGCAGGTCACCCTCGTCGGCGCGCCGGGCATCGGCAAGAGTCGCCTGGTGTACGAGCTCTGGAGGATGGTGGACGAACACCACGAGCTCGTCGCCTGGCGACAGGGCCGCTGCCTGGCCTACGGCGACGGGGTCGCCTACTGGGCACTCGGCGAGATCGTCAAGGCGCAGGCGGATGTGCGCGAGACCGACTCCGACGAGGAGGCGGCAACCAAGATCCGAGACGCCGTCAGCGCCGTCATCGGCGACCACTCCGAGCGCGATTGGATCACGGGGCACCTTCGCACGCTGGTCGGCCGCAAGGCCACGGGCTCGATCAGCGGGGATCGACGTCGTGAGACATTCGCGGGGTGGCGCAGCTTTCTCGAAGCCCTGTCCGACCAGCGGCCGCTCGTCCTCGTCTTCGAGGATCTGCACTGGGCCGACGATGGCCTCCTCGACTTCATCGAACTGCTCGTCGACCGGGTCAAGGACGTGCCGCTGCTGGTCGTGACGACGGCCCGACCGGAGCTGTTGGAACGCCGGCCGGGATGGGGTGGCGGCAAGCACGATGCGACCACCCTTGACTTGTCCCCGCTGTCAGATGACCAGACGGAACGCATCATCGAGCAGGTCCTGCAACGTGTGGTCCTGCCGCACGAGACCCGACAGGTCCTGCTGGAACGAGCCGGTGGCAACCCGCTGTATGCGGAGCAGTTGAGCGAGCTGTACCTGGAGCGCGGCTCGGCCGAGTCGCTGCCTCTGCCGGAGACCCTGCAGGGCATCATCGCCGCTCGCATCGACGGCCTGCCCGACAGTGAGAAGGCGGTCCTCCAGGACGCGTCGGTGGTGGGCAAGGTCTTCTGGGCCGGCGCATTGGGACGGGCAGCCACGGAGCTGGATGCGCCGCTGGCGAGCCTCGCGCGGAAAGGCTTCCTGACTCGACGGCGACGGTCGTCGGTCGCAGACGAGGACGAGTGGGCCTTCGCCCACATCCTCCTGCGCGACGTGGCCTACGCCCAGATCGCCCGTGCCGACCGGAGCGACAAGCACCGTCGCACAGCGGTCTGGCTCGAGGCGCTGGGGCGGCCGGAAGACCATGCCGCGTTGATCGCATACCACTGGCGCACCGCCTACGAGCTGGCGCACGCTGCCGGGCAACCAGTGACCGCGCTCGAGGAGCCGACTCGCCTGGCGCTGCGCGCGGCTGGTGAGAGGGCCTTCGTGATCAACGCCTACCCCGAGGCTGCGAGACACTTCGAGGCGGCCCTGGCGCTGTGGCCCGCCGACGATCGGCAACGTCCAGAGCTGCTGTATCGACAGGCCGAGGCGCTCTTCACCGCCGATACGCCCGACGCGCCCGACGTGCTCAAGACGATCCGCGACGAGTTCGCGGCCAGCGGCCAGCGGGAGCTGCGCGCGGGTACCGAGCTGATGCTCTCGATCCTGGCCCAGCGCTCGGGGTGGACGGACGACGCCCGTTCACACGAGGCCGCGGCCGAGGCGCTGGTCGGCGATTCCACGTCGCTGATCGCGACTCGGGTCCAGTCCTACGGGGCGCGCCGCCGGGTCGTGATCAGCGGCGACCTCGAGATCGGGTCGGAAATGGCTGCCCGGGCCCTGAGCATGGCCGATGCGGTCGGCTCGGACGAGCTGCGGGTGCATGCGCTCGAGACGATCGGCATCGCCAAGCTGTACCAGGGCCGCCCCGGAGGTCGGGATGACCTGGAGGCGGCTCTGGCCATCGCGACTTCCGTGCGGTCTCCCAGGCTCAGCGGGCTCACGAACAACCTGGCCGTGCTCGCATTCCGCGAGATGCGGTATCGGCGGGCGCACGAGCTGACCGTGGAAGCGCTGCGCATCGCCGAGCAGCTCGGGGATGCAGCGCGCGTGCGCCAGGCAAGAGCTCATATGGCAAGCAGTCATCTGATCCTCGGCGACTGGGATGAGTCCATCAGACGCGCAGATGCCTTCCTCGCCGAGTGTGAGGCGGGGGCAGCGAGCGACAGTGAGTGCGACCTGCGGGGGGACCGGGCGATCGTCAGGGCGGCTCGCGGCGACCTTGATGGCGCCAACGACGACGCGCTTCGTGCGCTCGATCTGGCGCGCGCACAGCGCAGTCCCCAGGACATGCTGCCAGCGTTGTCCATGGCCATCCTCGTCTTCGAGGAGACGGGCTCCGACGGAGACCTCGGAGCGCTCTCGTCGGAGCTGGTCGAGCTCGCGGAGCGCAATGCCCACGAGGCCCCGTGGTCACTGAGCCTGGGCTTCCCCTGCTCGCGCTTCGCGGGGCGATATGCCGAAACGGTGCGAAGGGTGCTGGACGCGGCCCCCGATTCGCCCTACAAACCCCTCGTGCTGGCGTGCCTCGACGGCGACTTCGCCCGGGCCGCCGACATGTTCGAGGACGCGGGCAGCCCGACCTGGGAAGCTCGCCTGCGCCTTCGCGCTGCAGAAGCTCTGGCCGAGGCCGGACGGCGCGACGAGAGCCGGACACAAGCGCGGCTCGCACTTGCCTTCCATCGCACGGTCGGAGCGAACCGCTACATCGAGCGCGAGCGCCAGCTCCTCGAGGGATCCGCGTAGGCGCGAATCGGGCTTCTGGGCTGTCGGATCGGTGCGACGGACTTGGCCCTGGCCAGGACTTGGCCGCATGAGCGTCGTGTCACCACTGCGCCCGCGCGCCTCGCCTGTTGCCGGCCCGCTCCGCTACATCGTGATGACGGTCTTGCCCTGGGCGTGGCCGGCAGCCACGTGGGCCATCGCGGCCGCACCGTCGTCGAGCGAGAAGGTCTGGTCCATGAGCGGGCTGAGCTTGCCCTCCTCGACGAGGGCCTTGAGTGCCTCGCCGTCCGACTGGCGGTAGTTCGAGATGAACGGCTTGGCCTGCTGCTTGTTGACCATCGAGGTCAGTAGCGCGCGCACGACGTTGTCGACGCCGCCGAACCAGCCCCCGACAGGACCGCCGTTCGAGAGCAGGACCCCGTCGGGCGTGAGCACCTGCCGGGTCTTGGCCATGGGGTGCGCCGAGACGTTGTCGAGGATGCGGTCGTAACGCTCCGGACCCTGCGTGAAGTCCTCGGCCGTGTAGTCGATGACATGGTCTGCGCCGAGCGCCTTGACCCGATCCACATTGCGGGTGCTGCAGACCGCGGTCACCTCCGCCCCGAGGGCCTTGGCGATCTGGACCGCGAAGCTGCCGACGCCGCCAGAGGCCCCCGTGACCAGCACCTTGTGCCCAGGCTGCACGCCAAGCTGATCGCGCAGTGCCTGGAGGGCCGTCTGGGCCGAGACCCCGACGGCCGCGGCCTGTTCGAAATCGAGGTTCTCAGGCTTGCGTGCGAGCTGGTCGGGCTTGGCTACCGCGTACTCGGCGAAGGCGCCGGTGCTGGTACCGAAGACCTCGTCGCCCGGCTGCCAGCTGGCGACCGAGGCACCGACCGCCTCCACGGTCCCGGCGATATCCGTGCCGGGGATCGAGCTCTTTGGTCGACGGATGCCGAACACGACGCGCATCGCCTTGGGCACGCCGCGGACGACGAGGCAGTCGCCGATGTGGATAGAAGCCGCCTGTACGCGCACGAGCACGCCATCGTCTGGCACGCCCGGCCGTTCGACCTCGCGCACCGAGAGGACGGCCTCCGGTTCGCCATAGACCTCCTGGAACAAGGCTCGCATCAGCGATCCCTCCCTCTGCTGGTGTGGCTGCCCAAGGCTGACTTGTCGCGGGCGTGGTGTCCAGCCGAGCCCCGTCGGGGGCCCGACGACGTCCACAACGTCGGAGGTGAGCGCGCCGGGCCACCTCCGCGCCGGCCACCTTTGCGCCGGGCCACCTCCGCGCCGGCCACCTCCGCGCCGGGCCACCTCCGCGCCGGCCACCTCCGCGCCGGCCACCTTTGCGCCGGGCCACCTCCGCGCCGGCCACCTTTGCGCCAGATGACAGCGTACGTGGCCTTTGGCGTGGGACGACCCGGACAACGCGCGGCGGCTTGCACCGATTCCGCATATCTATGCGGTCCCCCCCAAGGCTCTGCATGAGGTTGCGGCCGCGACGCCCGCCTCGTCGACCAGGTCGCGACGAACGCCACCTGGCGTGACATCTGGCGCGACACCGAGGCTCGAGCGCGACACCGAGGCTCGAGCGCGACACCGACACCGAGGCTCGAGCGCGACACCGAGGCTCGAGCGTGACGCCGGGCTGGCGCTTCTCTAGGTCGCCGGCCTGGTCGCGATGACGAGCGTGTCGAGCGCGGCGCGGCGACCGTCCTCGGTCTCGACCGGCCGCTCGGCGACCTCGGCCCGCTCGATGCGCAGGGGCTCCAGCGCCGCTACCGTCTCGGCGACGGTGTAGCAATGGTCCGGATCCGAGGGACCGCCGTAGCCGCCTTCCACGTTGGCTCGATCGTGGGCCACCACCAGCACGCCCCCACCGGGCCGCAGCCAGGTCGCGGCGTGCTCGAGGGCGATCCGGACCTGTGCGGGCGCGAGCTGCAGGTAGGCGATGAGCACGAGGTCGACGAGCGTGGACGGCTCGTAGTCGAGCGCGTCAGCGAGGACGAGCGAGACTCGCTCGGAGACACCGTGATCAGCCGCCAGCCGGCGTGCCTTGTCCAGGCCCACGCGTGAGAAGTCCACGGCGGTGACATCCCAGCCCTGACGCGCGAGCCAGACGGCGTTGCGCCCCTCCCCCGCGGCGAGATCGATGGCGCTGCCCGGTGCGACCCCGGCCAGCTCCCGCTCCACGAAGCGGTTCGGTTCGACATCCCAGAGATAGTCGCGGCCGGCGTAGCGCTCGTCCCAGCGCGCCACGGGGTCTAGCGGGGTCTCCGGAGAGCGCCCCGGATCGGGCCCGCTCATCGGCCGGCCTGCCGGCAGTCGGGACAACAGCCGTAGAGCTCGAGCCGGTGCGTATCGACGCGCCAGCCGGTCGCTCGCTCCATGGCGCGCAGTGCCTCTCCCAGGCCAAGGTCCTGGACCTCGGTCACCTGGCCGCAGCGCTCGCAGATGACGTGGTGATGGTGGTGGGCCGGCAGGCAGGAGACGTAGGCGTGGTCGCCGGTGGGCAGGTCGATGCGCTCGAGCACCTCCAGCTCGGCGAACAGCTCCAGCGCACGAAAGACCGTGGCCCGGCCGATGTTCAGCTCCTGGTCGGCAGCATCCTCGAGGAGGTCGTTGGCCGTGAAATGGCCGCTGCGCGCATTTACCAGCTCGGCCACCATGCGGCGCGGTTCGGTCAGCCGGTAACCGGCTGCTCCGAGAGTTTGGACGAGGGGGTCATTCGCGGTCATCGCTTCCATCGTAGCGAGATTCAGTCTCGATAGCGGTGGACGGTGTCTATAGTCATGCCATGGCCAAGACACTCGGCGAATACGCCTTCACCGTTCACCTGGACGTACCCTACGAGCCCGCGCTCGAGCGCACCAAGGCAGCGCTCAAGGAACAGGGCTTCGGCATCGTCTCCGAGCTCGACATGCGCAAGATCTTCAAGGCCAAGCTGGACCGGGAGTTCCGCCGCTACGCCATCCTCGGCGCCTGCAACCCCACGCTCGCCATCGAGGCCCTGGGCGCCGATCCCCAGGTGGGCCTGTTGCTGCCGTGCAACGTGATCGTCTACGAGGACGAGGATGGGCCTGGCAGCACGGTCTCCATCGTCGATCCGGTGGGCATGCTGGGGGAGGACGGATTCGAGGCTGTCACGCGCGTGGCCGATGATGCCCACGCGCGACTGGCGCTCGTGGCCGAGGGCCTGGCCGACTAACAGCCCTCGCTGCCTGCGAGCCCTGGCCGCCTGCGAGCCCTGGACGCCCAGAAGCCATCGCTGCCCCGAAGCCCGCGCGGCCTGGAAGCCCCGGCGGCCTGGTCGTCACCGTCCCGAGGCGTCGGCGAAGCCGAGCTCCACGACCCGGTCGACATGTGCAGCCACCGTCGGCCGGTGCGAGATGACCAGCACCGTCCGTCCGACCAGCCACTGATCGAGTGCCGCCCACAGCGCCGCCTCGGTGCTGCTGTCGAGATCGGCGGTGGCCTCGTCGAGGATGACCATGGGCGCATCCTTGAGCACCGCCCGCGCGATCGCCAGCCGGCGCCGCTCCCCACCGGAGAGCAGCAGGCCGTCCTCGCCCACGACCGTGTCATAGCCCGCTGGCAGGGAGGCGACGAAACGGTCGAGCTGGGCCACCGCGCACGCACGATCGAGGTCCTCCCCGGTAGCGTCACCGGCGGCCACGCGCAGGTTGTCCTCGATGGTCGCGTTGAAGAGGTGGACGTCCTGGGGCACGACGCTGAAGAGGTCTCGCGCGTCGTCCTGCTCCAGCTGGTGGAGGTCGCAGCCGCCGACGCTGATACGTCCGTGCTCGTACTCCCAGAAGCGCAGCAGCAGCGAGACCAGCGTGGACTTGCCGCATCCCGACGGGCCCACCAGCGCCACTCGCTCGCCGGGTTCGATCCGCAGCGAGAGGTCGTGGAGGACCCAGGGCTGGTCGGTGGAGAAACGGAACGAGAGCCCGTCGATGACCAGGTCGTGCCGCGTCGGCGGGTCGGCTGTCGGCATGGGGTCGGTCACCGGCGGTGGCTCGTCGATGAGCTCAAAGAGGCGGCGGGCAGAGGCCCGCGTGGAGTCGAGCAGCTGCAGCGAACGTGACAACGGCTGGACGGCTTCGAACGCTGCGATGGCGGCCAGCGGCAGGGCCGCCAGGAACACCCCCTCCACCTGGCTGTCGCTGACCAGCGGGATGGCCAGGACCAGGATGACCAGGCCCGCCAGCGAGGCCAGGAGACCCGACAGCACCGACGCAGTACCCTCGATCAGGCCGAGCCGGAACCGCGCCGCGTCCAGCTCCGTCGCACGCGCCAGCAGTCGCTGCCGGTGGCCCGCGGCGGCGTCGAGCGCGACCAGGTCGGCCACACCGGCGACCTCATCGATGAGCATCGCGCCTACGTCGCCGCGGATCGTAGCCGCATTCGTCGCCGGCCCTCTCGACAGCCAGCGGGTGACGAGCGGCAGGACCACGCCGGTGAGCAGCAGGAAGCCGGCCAGCGCGAGCCCCAGCGCGAGGTCGAATGCGCCGTAGACGAGACTCACCCCGGCCACCACCACCGCGGCCACGATCGGCGGCACCAGCACCCGGATGTAGAACTCCTCGAAGGCGTCCACATCGTTGACCGAGCGGGCCAGCAGGTCACCACTGTGCGCCCGCACGAGGCGCGCCGGCGCCAGCGGCTCGATGGCACGGTAGAACCACACGCGCACCGTCGAGAGGATGCGGAACATGGCGCGATGGGTGGTGTAGCGCTCCAGGTAGCGGAAGCCGGCACGAGAGATGGCCAGCACACGCACCCCCGTCACGGCCAACGCCAGCTCGGCCACGCTGGTGGCGATGGCGGCCTTGCTGATGAGGTAGGCGGAGAGCCCCATGAGCGCCACGTTGGAGCCGATGGCGATCACACCCAGGAGCACGCCCCCGGCCAGCCAGGGCCAGTGGGGCAGAGCCAGGCGCAGCAGTCGGCCGACCTCGTTCATGCCGGGGACTCCGAAGCGGGCGCGGAGGCGATGAGCTCACCGTGGTCCTCGAACAGCCGCCGGTAGGGACCGTCCTTCGTCAGCAGCTGCGCCGGCGGGCCAGCCTCGACGACCCGGCCTCGATCGAGCACGATCACCCGATCGGCCCGTTGCGCCAGGCGCAGGCGGTGGGCGATGACGAGCACGGTGCGGCCCGCCACGAGTCGCCCGAGGGCCTCGTTGATGGCAGCTTCGCTGGCCTCGTCCTGGTGGCTGGTGGCCTCGTCGAGGATGAGCACCGGCGCGTCGCGCAGGAAGGCCCGGGCGATGGCCAGGCGCTGGCGCTGGCCGCCGGAGAAACGGGCCCCGGCCTCGCCCACCGGCGTCCCAAGGCCCAGCGGCAGACGCGCGATGAAGTCGGCCGCATTGGCGGCCTGGACGGCTGCCGCGACCGCGGCGTCGTCGGCGCCGGGCCGGGCCAGGCGGATGTTGTCGGCGATGGTGCCCTCAAAGAGGTGGGGCCGCTGGGGCACCCACGCCAGCGAGGCACGCCAGCGATGGAGATCGAGCGAGTCGAGGGACCGACCATCGACGGTGATCGCGCCGGCATCGGGCTCGATGAAGCGCAGCAGCAGGCTGCTCACGGTGGACTTGCCGGCACCGCTGGCGCCGACCAAGGCCACGGTCTCCCCGGCGGCCAGCTCCAGGTCGGCCCCATCGAGGGCCGGCTGCTCGCGACCGGGATAGGTGAAGCGCACGCCCTCGAAGGCGAGCCGGGGCGCCTCGGCCACGAACGCGCGGGGCTCGGTCACGAACGGCTGCGGCTCGGCCCCACTCCCCTTCGGCGGCTCGGCCCCATTCCCCTTCGGCGGCGCCGCCGGCGCGACCGGAGCCGTCGATCCTTCGGCGCCTCGGGGAGCCGGGGTGTCGAGGATCTCGAAGGTGCGTGTGGCCACGGCCCGGCCAGCGGTGCCCAGGTGGAAGCGGATGGCCAGCGCTCGCAGGGGTAGGAAGAACTCGGGCGTGATGAGCAGGACCGCGAGCGCGCGCTCGAAGGCGATGGTGCCCTCGAGCAGCCGCAGGCCGATCTCGACCGCCACCAGGGCGATCGCGATGGTGGCGCCCCACTCCAGCACCAGGCCTGTCTGGAAGGCCGTGCGCAGCACGTCCATGGTGGCGTCGCCGTAGCCCCGGCTGACCCGCGCCAGGTTCTCCACCTGCTCGCGGCTGCGACCGAACATCTTGAGGGTGGCGACGCCACGCAGGATGTCGAGGAAGAAGGCCGAGAGCGTGCGCATCTCCAGGAACCGCCGCTCGCTGACCGCCCGCGTGCGACCGCCGATGACCGCCAGCAGCAGCACCAGGAGGGGGCCCGTGAAGAGCAGGACGGCCACCGATGGCGGGTCCAGCACCAACACCAGCAGGAGCACGATCAGCGGCACGATCATGGCCAGCCAGCGGGTGGGCAGGAAGGTGGAGACGTACTCCTCGATCGACTCCAGGCCGCCGACGAGCACGCCGCTGAGCTCACCACTGCGCTCATGACTGGTCCAGGTCGGCCCCAGGCGCAAGACCTGGCCGGTGAGGTCGGCCCGCAGTCGACCGACCAGCCGGCGCGCGGCGCGGCGCGCGGCCACCTCGGAGGCCACGGCCAGCACCGTGCGCAACAGCAGCAGGGCGAAAGCCACCACCAGCAACGGAGCCACACCCGCAAGGTCGTCGCCACCGAGGAAGATGCGGTCCACCACCAGCGCCACCACGACGAGCTGGGCTACCAGCGAGAGCGTGGCGCCGACACCGCTGGCCACGGCCAACGCCATCGAGCGGCGAGCCCCCCGGTCATGACGAAGCAGCCGGCGCTCTGGAGAGTCGCCGGCTGCCCGCGTCCCGATCACCTGGGCGGGGATCCGCTCAAGGGAGCCCCGGTGTGAACATCAGTAGCTCGTGTTGTCGACGGTGACCTTGCCTCGGAAGATGTAGTAGACACTTGCTGTGTATAGCAGGACGAACGGCATCCCGATGAGGGCGATGACCAGGGCCACCTGCAACGTGTTCTGCTCGGAGGCGGCGTTGAAGATGGTCAGGTTATAGGCCGAGTCGATGGTCGAGACCAGGAGGTTCGGGTGCATCCCGATGCCGCCGGCCACGATGAGCATGAGGATCATCAGCGACGAGGCCACGAAGGCCGAGAAGTAGCGGGCCCGCTGCACGAAGTACCAGACAGCGGCCATGGCGCCGAGCGCCGCGGCCGGGAACATGACTGGCCAGATCTGCTCCAGGTAGCGGTCGGTGAAGGGCAGGCCGAGGGCCATCGCGAAGATCACCAGCAGGGTGTTGAGCGCGACGAACAGGCCCATCAGGTAGGGCAGGTAGCCCTTGATCCGAGCCTGCAGGTCATCCTCGGTCTTCATGATCAGGTAGATGCCGCCGTGCATCGCGAACATGGCCACCGTGGTCACGCCCACCAGCAGGTTGTAGGGCGTGAGCAGGCCGAAGAGATTGACCTCGATCTCCTGGTCGGCACCAAGCGGCACCCCGCTGACGACGGCCCCGAAGGCCACGCCCAGCAGGAGCGCCAGCAACAACGACGAAAGGCTGAAGGACCAGTCCCACACCGTGCGCCAGACCTTGCCTGTGCGCTGCGAGCGGAACTCGAGGGTGACGGCGCGGAAGATGAGCACCACCAGCACGAGCATGAACGCGAGGTACATGCCGCTGAAGAGCGAGGCATAGGCGAAGGGGAAGACAGCGAAGAGGACGCCACCACCCAGGATGAGCCAGACCTCGTTGCCGTCCCACACCGGGCCGATGCTGTTGAGCAGCGCCCGTCGCTCGGGATCGGTGCGGGCCACGACCAGGTGCAGGATGCCGACGCCCATGTCGAAACCGTCGAGGATGAGATAGCCACCGACGATGACGATGAAGAGGATGAACCAGATCTCGTTGAGGATCATCGCGTCAGCCGCTCCTCTCCGGAACCGCGGGCCCTGAAGATGTCGCGCAGGGTATCGGGCAGGTCACCCACGGCGGTGGACTCCACCTCCTCCAGCGGCGCCGGACCGTGCTGGATCTTGCTGTTGAGGAGGAACAGGAACACGGCCAGCAACAGCAGGTAGATGAGCACGAAGCCGGCAAGCGAGACCACGATCTCCTCCGCGCTGACCACGGGCGAGGACCCGTTCGCGGTGAGCTGCAGGCCGTAGACGATCCAGGGTTGACGACCGAACTCGGCCACCCACCAGCCCATGGTGATGACGAAGAGCGCCACGAACACGGTCGAGACCACGATCCACAGCGCCCAGCGATGCTCGAGGAGCTTGCGTCTCCAGAACCACAGCCCAGCCGCCAGCACGGCGAAGGGCACGATGGCCATGCCCAGCCCGACCATGAGGTGATAGGACTGGAAGGTCAGGTTGAGCACCGTCGGGGGCACCTCGAAGTCGGCGATGCCGGTGACGGTGCCCTGCCCGCTCAGGAAGGTGAGCAGGCCGGGGACGGCCAGCCCGATGGTCTGGCCCGAACCTTCGTCGACCCAGCCGAAGACGTAGGCCGGTGCGTTCTCCTCGGTCTGCCAGACACCTTCCATGGCGGCCAGCTTCTCGGGCTGGTTCTCGGCCACGGAGCGAGCTGACTCGGGCCCGAAGACGAAGGCATTGGCCACGGCGAACAGGATGAAGAACGGGAGGGCGATGCCGAGGCAGGCCTTGCCGAGGTCGGCGAACTGGCGCTTGCGCAGCACGTACCAGGCACCCACGCTGGCCACGAGCGCAGCTCCGGCGGTCCAGCTGGCAACGAAGACGTGCAGGATGCGCGGGATGAACGAGGGCGTGAAGACCGTGGCCCAGAAGTCGGTCATGACCGCTCGCGCCGGTGCCGGATCGAGCTGGACCTCGAAGCCGGCGGGCGTCTGCATCCAGGAGTTGGCCATGACGATCCAGAGTGCGCTGAAGTGCGCACCGATGACGACCATCAGGCTGGCCAGGAACCACATGCGCGGGCCGAGGCGGTTGCCACCGAAGAGCATCAGCCCCAGGAAGCCGCCCTCGAGGAAGAAGGCGAAGACGCCTTCGGCCGCCAGCAGCGAGCCGAAGATGTTGCCCACGAAGCGCGAGTACTCGGACCAGTTCATGCCGAACTCGAACTCCATGACCACGCCCGTGGCCACGCCCATAGCGAAGATGATGCCGTAGACCTTGACCCAGAAGAACTGCAGCTGCCGCCACTTGGCGTCCTTCGTCCGCAGGTACATGCCGCTGATGAAGAGCAGCATCAGGCCCAGGCCCATCGACAGGGGCGGGAAGATGAAGTGGTAACTGGCGGTCAGGGTGAACTGAAGCCTTGCCAGCAGATCTGCGTCCAAGCGACTCGACCCCCGCTGCGGATATGGACGCGGATGCCCTCCCTCTCGAGGCGTACCCAAGGAGGCACACGCTACAAAGTCATGGTCGCGCGCTTGGTGATGTCGGTTCCCGTGCCGTTCGGCCATCCGATCGGGGGCCGTTCGTCGGGGGACTCAGCCCGATGAGGGTCCTGCCGGGCTCGCGGCTGGCGGATCCGGCACCAGCCCGTAGGTCCGGGCGACGCCGTCGTTCATGATGAAACAGCCACCGCGGACAGGGCATGACATGCAGCCGTCGTCGCTGAAGTCGAACGCGCGCAGGCGGCCACGGGCGATGAGCGTGTCGAGCATGCCCTCGAGGGCCGAGGGCTCCACCCCCAGGTCGCGCGAGAGGTCGTCGAGACAGAGTGGCCGGCCGGCCACGCGGATCGCCTGCAGGATGTCGCTGAGCATCAGCCGTAGCCCAGGAACGTGCCGACCTGGAAGATAAGCACCGCCAGTAGCCAGGCGATGGCGAACTGGTAGGTGGCCGAGAGTGCCGCCCAGCGCCAGCCGAACTCGTCGCGCAGGGCGGCGAGCGTGGCCACGCAGGGCGTGTAGATGAGTACGAAGACCACGAAGGCGACCGCTGCCAGAGGCGTGAACACCGCCTGCAGCGCCACGCTCAGCTGGGTCTCCTCGGCATCAGCGGTCGCCGGCGGTTCGAGGTCCACGCCCGGGACGAGGCTGAGCGTGGTCCGGACCGCGCCCTCGACCGCACCGACCAGGCCGGCGCCGATCGCGCGCAGGTCCTCGCCGAAGGTGGGGACCGTCGTGTCGGCGATATCGATCCCATCCTCGCCGCCGACATAGATCTGGCCCATGGTGGAGACCACGACCTCCTTGGCGATGAAGCCGGTGGCGAGCGCGCCGGTCGCCTGCCACGTCCCGAACCCGGCCGGCGCGAAGACCGGCGCCACCGCCGCGCTGGCTTGCCCGAAGTAGCTGTCGCGTTGGTCGGGGACGCCCCAGGGCAGGCTCATGGCGAACCAGAGGATGACGACCACGGTGAAGATGACGGTGCCGGCCTTGACCACGAACTCGCGCGTCTTCTGCCAGGTGTGACGCAGGAGCGAGCTCATCATGGGCACGCGATAGGGCGGCAGCTCGAGGGCGAAGACCGAGTCCTCACGCTCACGCAGGATGGTCCGACTCATGACGGTGGCCACCAGGGCCGCGAGCACGACCCCGAAGACGTAGAGCGCGGTGATCATGTTCCCGGCAGCCGCACCGAAGAAGGCCAGGCCGAAGACGACGTACACCGGCAGCCGTGCCGAGCAGCTCATGAGCGGCAGCACCAGGCTGGTCAGGATCCGTTGGTTGCGGCTCTCCAGGGTGCGCGTGGAGTAGATGGCCGGGACGGCACAGCCGAAGCCCAGGATCATGGGCATGAAGGACTTGCCGTGGAGGCCCGTGAAGCGCATCACCCGGTCCATCACGAAGGCCACCCGGGCCATGTAGCCGCTGTCCTCCAGCAGCGTCAGGAACAGGTACAGCACGATCAGGCCAGGCACGAACACGAGCACCGCGCCGACACCGGCGATGACCCCGTCTACCACCAGCGAGATGAACCAGTCGGGTGCCGAGACCAGGGTCAGCAGGCTCGTGACCCAGCGCGTGAAGGGACCGGAGATGACGGCGTCGACCCAGTCGAGGAAGTAGGCCGAGACGTTCACGACCAGCTGGAAGACCACGTACATCACGACGAGGAAGACGGGCAGGCCCAGCCACCGGTTGGTGAGCAGGCGGTCGATGCGGTCGGTGGTCGTGTAGCGCGCCGCACCCGAGCGATCGACGACCTCGCTCGCGACCCCGTGCACGAAGCCGTAGCGGGCGTCAGCGATGGCGATGTCGGCGCTGTCGCCGCGGGCGGCTTCGATAGACGCGCGACCGGCGGCGGCCAGTGCCAGCACGGCGTCGGTTCCGGCCTCGCTCGACACTCGCTCCAGGATGTCAGGTTCGCCTTCGAGCAGCTTGACCGCCAGCCATCGCGCCGGCAGGTCGGCCAGGGCCGGGGTGCGCGCGATGAGCTCGGTCAGCTGGTCGACCGCGGGTTCCACGTCGAGGCCATAGTCGATCCGGAAGCCCGGCAGGGAGAGCGCCCCGGCATCCGCGCGCATGTCAGGCCACCAGGCGCAAGGGAGCTGAGGCCCGGCTGACCAGGCCCGCCGCTGCCTCGACGAGGACATCGAGGCCGCGGCCACGATGCCCCACCGTCTCCACCACGGGCACACCACCGAGCAGGGCTCCGAGCCGCTCACGGTCGATGCGGATGCCCTGGGCGCGAGCGCTGTCCATCACGTTGAGGGCCAGCAGCAAGGGCACACCCAGCTCCAGGAGCTGGGCGGTGAGGTAGAGGTTGCGCTCGAGGTTGGTCGCGTCCACCACGTTGACCACCACGTCGGACTCGCGCGACAGCAGGTAGTCGCGGGCGATGACCTCCTCCGGCGAGAAGGCACTCAGGCTGTACGTGCCAGGGAGGTCGACCACCCTCCCCTCCACCCCGGCGCGGACGAAGGACCCATCCATCCTGGCCACGGTCTTCCCGGGCCAGTTGCCGACGTGCTGGGTGGAGCCGGTCAGCGCGTTGAAGATGGAGGTCTTGCCGGCGTTGGGATTGCCCGCCAGCGCGAGGGTCAGGACGCGGTTCATGCAGCGGCCGACGCGATCGGTGCCTCCAGCGCTTCCACGATGATGGTGGCGGCTTCACGCTTGCGGAGGGAGAGGTGGTAGCCCTTGACCACGAACGCGAGCGGGTCGCCCAGCGGGGCAGCCCGTTCGAAGGTGATGATCTCCCCCCGCACGACACCGAGCTCGAGCAGGCGATGGCGCACGGCTGCGCGGCCATCGACCCGCACGATGCGTCCGCTCTGCCCCCGGCCCAGCTCGTCGAGGCGCACGATGGACGCTGCCGCAGGGCAATACTTGCGGCAGCGCCTGGGTACGGGCCGTCCCATGGCCACCATGCGCGACAACCAGCGACACGAGCGGTGCGGACAATCCTGGTTCGGGGAGTCGGTGTTCATGCTGGGTCCAGTAGAGCCGACGACACGCCGGCTCGACAGGTCTGGTCGGCCGGGCCCGGGCAGGCCTTGTGGCCCGAACTACGCCTTCCTTGCCGTGAAGGCTCAGGTGCGCCTGACGAATGGCCTCAGGTATATGGACCCGGAGCCTCCGGGAGGAGGACAGAGAAGCGGGCGCCATGTGGCTCCAGGTTGACGACCTCGACGGACCCGCCCTGGGTCGTGACCAGCGCGCGCACGATGGAGAGCCCCAGGCCGGACGTGCCCGATGCCCGCTGCCGTGACGGGTCGGCGCGGTAGAAGCGTTCGAAGACGTAGGGCAGGTCGTCGTCCCGGATGCCAGGCCCATCGTCGCTCACGGCCAGCTCCACGCCGCGGGTGTCCCGGTGGCCCTCCACCGCCACGTGACCGCCACGCGGGGTATGACGCAGCGCGTTGTCGACGAGGGCGCCCAGCACCTGGCCCAGGCGCTGGCGATCGGCCCGCACCCGCAGCGGCGTCTCCGGAACCACGGCCTCCAGGGTGACGCCGGCGAGCTCGGCTGCCGGCCTGAACCCCTGCACCACGTCGCGCACGATCCCGACCGCATCAAGGGCGGTCGGCTCCAGGGGCAGTCGGCCGGCCTCGGCCAGGCTCACGGTTCGGAGGTCGTCGACGATCCGCGACAGCAGCCCCGACTGCGCACGAATGGTCTCGAGGTGGCGGTCGTCGTGGTCGTAGACGCCATCGAGGATGGCCGTGGTCGTGGCGTCGATGACCGTCAGCGGTGTCTTGAGCTCGTGGGCCACGTCCTGCAGGAGGCGGCGGCGGGCGGCATCGGAGCGTTCGAGTGACGCGGCCATGCTGTCGAACGAGCGGCCCAGGTCGCCGATCTCGTCGCGACGGTCAGCCACGTCGGAACGACGCTCCAGGTCGCCGGCGGCAACGTCGGCGGCGGCATCGCGCAAGCGGCCCAACGGCGCCACCAGCCACCCGGCCACGAGCAGCCCGAGGGCCGAGGCACCCGCGGCGGCGGCGAAGCCCAGCACCACGATGGCGGTGATCGTGTCGCCCTGGGCCCTGCCCGGACCCCGGCCTTCCCGCGGGCCGGGACCGAGGCCGGCCCCCGAGCCGCGGGCCGCGGTCTCGCCGGTCAGCTGCGCGAACCCGTGCTCCACGATGGCCGGGGTGGCCAGCGCGATGATGCCCGTCGTGATGATGGCGACCAGCGCGAAGATGAGGGCCAGTCGCAGGCGCAGGCTCATCGACGGGCGGCCCGGTAGCCGACGCCGCGCACGGTCTCGATGTAGTCGCCGCCGCCAGGCGGGCGGCCGAGCTTGCGACGCAGGTTCTTGACGTGGCTGTCCACGGTGCGATCGTCGGCCTCGAAGGCCTCGCCGTAGATGCGCTCGCCCAGCTGACCACGGCCAAGGACCATGCCGGGCCGCTCGCCGAGCGTCGCCAGCAGGTCGAACTCGACCCGGGTCAGCACGATGGGCTCGTCACCGCGGGTCACCTCACGGGCATCGACGTCGATGCGCAGGTCGAGGAAGCGACGGCTCGCCGACGGCGCCGTGGCCACGGTGCGGCGCCGCAGGACGGCTCCGATACGCGCCACCAGCTCGCGCGGCTCGAAGGGCTTGGCCATGTAGTCGTCCGCGCCCATCTCCAGGCCGGCCACGCGGTCGATGAGCTCGTCCCGGGCGGTGAGCATGATCACCGCCGCTTCGACGCCTTCGGCACGCAGCTCGCGCAGCACGTCGAAGCCGGAACGGCCCGGCAGCATCACGTCCAGGACCAGCAGGTCGGGGCGTGCGTCGCGGGCCAGCTCGAGGGCAGTGTCACCGTCGGCAGCCGTCTCCACCTGGTAGCCCTCGCGCTCGAGGTAGGCGCTGACGACCTCGGTGATGTGGGGCTCGTCATCGACGACGAGGATCAGTGGCATGGGAGGCGATGGTACGCCGACGACCGGGGACTCCCCCTCCCCGGTCGCCAGCGCGCGAGAGCGCAGCGGTCAGCTGCGCTGTCCCGTGATCAGCTCCAGCGCTCGAAGGCCTGGAGATGGTTCTCGCTTCCGGCCAGCAGATGGGTGTACAGCTGGTGGGCATCGGGGGCGGTCGTCTCGAGCTCGGCCATGCGCGACTTGAGGTCTGCGATGTCGGTGCTCTCGATGGTCAGGCCCACCGCCATGGCAGCCGCCTGGTCGTCACCGGCCTGCCCCAGCAGTTCGGTGTAGAGGGACTCGAGGACCGGGTCGGTGAAGTCATCGTCAAGCGCGAAGGTCTCCTGATCGTAGCGCTCGAGGACGGTGTTGACCGCTTCGAAGTGGCGGGCCTCGGAGGCGGCGATGTTGCTGAAGAGGCGCACGTCGTGCAGATCAGCGAGGGCGGCGTAGACGTCGTGCGCCATCTTCTCCTCGTTGGCCATGAAGACGAGATCGGCCACCTGCGCTTCGGTCAGCGTGCCCATCTCGGCGGTGCACTCGCCGCAGGTCCCGGGGCCACGATCGCCGTCGAGGTTGGGTCCGTTGCCGGCGCCGTTGCTGCCGATCCCGTAGCCGGCGCCGTTGCCGCTGCCGTAGCCATTGGCACGGACGCCCTTGCCCGCGCTGCCGGCGGCTGGACCGCGGCCGAGGCCCGCCGTGGCGCTGTCGTCAGCCGCGACACCGGCGGCCGATCCGTCGCGAGCGCGGATCTGCTGCCCGGCTGTCGCGCGGCTCTCGTCCTGGGCGCGGGCACGCTGCACCTGGACGCCATCGTTGGTGCAGTCGCCGTCGCAGCTCCCGGCGCCGGGTCCGAAGCCGCGGGCCATGGTCGCGACGGGCACGGCCACCATGGCCGAGAGGGCGAGTGCGCCGGAGAGGGCCAGGATGGACTTGGGGGATCGGGTTCGCATCGTGCATGTCTCCTGTGGGGTGCGCTCTCGGCGCACGTCATGGGTTCGATGCCCTGACGATGAGAGGCGCGTGCGCAGTCCCGATGGACCCGATGTGGAGGTTTCGTGGAGATGGGGCAGCGCCGCGCGGAATGACCGAGCGTGCGGGGATGCCTTCAGGCGTGCGGCCAGGCCCGCACGTAGCGCAGCTGGTCGGGCATGGTCAGGGTGTGGCGACGTGCAGCGTGGACGCGATCGATGGCCGTGTCCGCGTCCAGGCCCGCTTCGCGCAGCAGGCAGGCAGCGGTCATGCCCGCACGATCGAGCCCGCCACGGCAGGCGATCGCGACGGTGCCGCCCGAGCGCACGCGCCGGGCCACCGCGGCCACGTCCCGGCGATAGGCCACGTCCGATCGGGGGACCTGCGGGTCGGGGACCGGATGGCGTAGCAGCTCCAGGCCGTGTGCGACCGCAGCGTCCTCGATGTGGGTCACCCGGCAGCGCTGGAGCTCCTTGTCCTCGACCAGCAGCAGGAGCGTGTCCACCCCCTGATCGATGAGCGACGCCAGGTCGCTATCGAGGTCCCGCCACTGTGGTCCGTTGTAGTAGGCCAGGTAGCGCTTGCCCGGCAGGAAGGTCATGCCCAAGCGACCGCCGCCGGCGGCCATGTCGCTGCCGGCGAGCTCGAGCAGATCGACCCGCAGCGGGTTCGTGCTCGAGGTGCTCCAGTGGCGACCGTCCCACTCGGAGTCGTCCGTCTCCACGAGCCGATCGATCAGTCGCTGGGCGAGGGGCCGATCGCGCAGGCCACGGTGCCACTCGAGCGGGATCCCGGCGATGCCGAAGTGAACGCCGGCGAGGCCACCGGCGATGGCGGCCGTGGTGTCGGTGTCGTTGCCGTAGCGCACGGCCGCGATTACGGCGGCCGGGTAGTCGTCGGCCGAGGCGAACGCGTCCCACGCCGACCAGAAGCTGTCGACCACGCGTCCCCGGCCGGCGCGACCGCTCGAGGCCTCGAAACCGTCCAGCGCGGCCACCGCGAGCAGCGGGTCCGCGGCCTCCTTCGACCCGGGCAGGCCGCCACGCTCCAGGTGGGCGCGCAGCACGCGGCGCGCCCGTGACATGACCGCTCCGCGGTCGTTCTCCCCGTCCAGCAGGCCCCGCACCAGCAACACGTACAGGGCACACGCGAGCTGGGCCTCGGCGCTGCCGTGCGTGACCCGTGAGGCACGCGCTGCCGACTCGATGAGCTCGTCGTCGTCCACCTCGCGCAGCATCAGAGGCAGGGGCAGGATGCGCATGAGCGAGCCGTTGCCCGTGGCCTCGGTGTCGCCGGCCGACTCGGGCGGGACGCCGGAGCGCAACGCGTGCAGCGCCCGGGTAGTGGCGTTGCCCACGTCGAAGGCGACACCCCCGACGGCATATCGCCCCTCGTCGCGCCAGGCCAGTGCCCGGCGCGCCTGATCGGCGGTGTCGAAGCCGGCCTGCAGGAGCGAGTCGAGCAGCGCCAGCATGAGTGCCCCGTCGTCGCTCCACGTACCCGCCGGTTGGTCGTGGGTCCCGTGACCGCGCCAGGTCACCTCGCCGATGGCCGTGGCCGGCTGGAACTCGTAGGGCACCCCCAACGCGTCGCCGCAGAGGTGTCCGTAGACCGCGCCCTCGAGGCGCTCGGGCAGCAGCAGGCGATCCCCCCGCCCCCGTTCACGCCAGGCCTGGCGCAGCGCTCGACGCCAGGGCGTCCGGCGCATGCGGGCCATGAAGATCGAGCGATCCGACGGGCGCCCTCGGCCGCTCACCGTTCGTCACGGGACCGGCTGGTCCCGGCCACTAGAGCTCGCTCGGGACCTGGCGCAGGAGCCGACAGGCCGCCCCGAAGTACTTGTGGAAGCCGTCCTGTGTTTGGCCGTACCAGAGCGGGCAGCTCACGAGGGCCGTGATGTCGTTGGCCTGGCAGAAGTCATACGCCTCCTGCGAATAGCTGCCGGCGCCGAAGTTCTTGTGGAACCAGACCTTGTCGACCCCGGCCTCCTTGCAGTCCTGCGCCACCGACAGCGAGGCCTTGGGGTTGGTCGCGATGACCACCGCATCCACGCCGCCGGGGATGTCCTTGACGCTGTGGTAGCAGGTATCGCCCAAGACCGTGTCGGCGTTGGGATTGACCGGGAAGACCTCATAGCCCCGCTCCTTGAAGCGGGAGTAGATGCCGTTGCTGGCGTGTTTGCCACCGGCCGTCCGCGAGACACCAGCGACAGCGATGCGCTTCTGGGACAGGAACTCGTCGATGGCCTGGTCCATGCTGGGCATGATCACTCTCCTGTGAACTGCTTGGGCGTCCGCGGCTACCGCGCCGACGCGGCCACGTTCAGGATTCACGGATCGAGCTGGCCCAGACAGTGCCGTTGCGCCCAGTTGCGGCGTGCTGTTGGCCGGGTGGCGCCTCCAGTCGAGCGTGCGGCCGCGGCCAGAGCCGAAGAGGCCTGCCATCAGAGACGGAACCTGCGGGCGGGCGGGGACGCACAGATTGAGTAGGGCGTCGCGAATGAGACGACGCCGCACAACAGCGGGGCGATGCGCGGTGCATCGCGCGGAGCCCCGCACCGCGCGCCATCGCCGCACCGACGTCAGTGGCATGCGCGCGGCACACGAAGAAGGGGGTTCCTCATGTTGTCATCCGTCGGCGCGATCACACGTCGCGCACTCCTCGCCACACTGGTGGCGGTGCTGAGCCTGAGCACAGTCGCTGGCGCTGCCCCAGCCACGCTCGATGAGCTGGTCGCCCTGAACCTGCGCGCCTGGTCGGGCGAACCGGAGCTGCTCGCCGAGACCTATGCTCCCGACGGGGTGCATACGGCGACCTTCTACGACCGCACCAACGAGTACGTCGGACCCGATCAGATCGCCGCGGTCGCCGGATACGGCGGCGGGCCCGAGATGGTCGGCCCGCGGATCGACATCAAGCTCGACGAGATTGGCTGGCGCTGGGCCAGCTTCCTCTCGATGGCCGGTGGCACCGCCTGCCTGTGGCATGCCGTCGACGGGCAGATCGTCCGCCACGACTGCATGGTTCCCGAGAGGTCTGACCAGATCCGCCCGGCAGCCGGTGTGACGACCGATCCGGATACGCTGGCAGCCATCGCCGAGCTCGATGCGCGGCTCCTCGGAGCGTGGGGCCGGGAGAGCAGCCTCGAGGCGCTCGAAGCGGTCTACGCGCCCGACGCCGTCCACACGGCGCGCTTCCTCAACACCACCTGGACCTATACCGGCCCCGCCGAGATCGCCCACGTCGCCCTCCTGGGCGGCTCCATCGAAGCGATCGGGGACATCGTCGCCTTCGAGGCGCCTCCGGGCGAGCTCGCCTGGGCAGGGGTCGGGACGCTCGCCGGTGGGACGGTCTGCCTCTACCATGCCGTCGACGGCATGGTCACGCGCCACGATTGCATCCTGCCGATCCGCGGGTGACGCCGGGGGGACGCCGGACACCGGGCGCCCGCGGTCGGTGTCCGGGCCCCCGTCGGTCGGATGGAGGACTACTCGCCTGACAACATGCGAGCGCGGCGCCTACTCGTCGGGGACCGGGTCCCCGCTCGGGGCGGCGGTCGGGCCGGGCTGTGTCGTCGCCTCCATCGCCATACCCGTATCGCGCGACAGGTAGAGCTGCCATTCGAGGTCGCCCTGACCTTCGACCGAGACCACGATGGGCGCGGTCGGCATGGTCACCCCGAACGAGGTGAAGTCGAGCGGCAGCGTCCCGACCACGACGGCCAGGTCGCCGGCGCGCTGGCCTTGCAGTTCCAGCGTCACATCCTGGCCGACATCACGGATGGTGAGCGTGCCCGGTAGTGTGGCGCTGAAGGGTTCACCCTCGGGCGGTACCACCCCCAGATCCACCGGGCCGGTCATCTCGAAGCGGGCGATGGGGAACTCGTTCGTGCCCAGCGAGCGCTGGATCGCGCTCTCGCGCCGCGGCTGGTCGCTGCGGATGCCGGTGAGGTCAGCCTCGATGACCGCGCTCTCGATGACGGAACCGGAGGCGACCAGTGAACCAGCCACCAGCGGCGTGCGCCCGATGGCTTCGGTCGAGCCACCGGGATCGAGGACCTCGGCCACGCGGAATCCGACCCACGAGCCCGAGCTCAAGTCTTGATCGAAGCCCTCGATGGACGTGTCGATGTCCCAGGATCCGTCGATCCCTCCGGGGGCGGACGATGCCTCCTGGCCCAACGCGGGGCTGGCACCGAGCGCAAGGGCGGCGCCCAGGACCAGGGCGAGCCCGGGGATCGGTCGGCGAGATGGCAGGGCGAGGGCGCGGGGTCGATGGTGGCTCACGTCATCCTCCTGTCGGGGTCGGCAGAACCGGCGGCAGATACCGGCGGGCGCAGGATACCCGCCATCGCCGGAACCCGGGTCCGGCCTGATCGGATCGACCCGCAGGTGCGCTCGACCCGGCGGCCCGCCGCTACGCCTTCGGCACGTCGGAGGGAGAGGGCTGGTCGAGCAGATCGGCACCCCAGCGCGAGGGGGGTGGCAGGAGCAGGCGACAGAGGCCCAGCAGCTGCGGCTCGAAGCTCGCCCGCAGCCGCGCGAACTCACGCCAGGCCGCGTCGCGGTCCTCGATCACGGGCACGCCGGACGTCTCGAGGATGGCCACGGCCGCGTCGAAATCGACGCGCGACAGGCGGGTCTCGTGGGGGACGTCCGGCGGTGCCACGTTGAAGAACGCGGCGATGCTCTCGAACGCCTCTACGCCCGCGTCGTAGGTCATCTCGGCGCGCAGGGACCCGGGGTTGTCGACGACCACGTTGCGCAGGATGGCCGCATCCAGCAGGGCCGTGGCGGCGGTCAGCCACGATCGTCCGCCGCGAGGCGAACGGAAGAAACAGAGGGCCGGCTCGGACGTGTGGGTCTCGCCCAACGCGATGAGCCAGTGATTCCAGTCGGACCAGAGATCGTCGATCCGGTGGGTGTCGGCTCCGATGGACAACCGGGCCAGGAGGTCGGGACCGTGGGCCTGGCCGCCGCTCTTGATGCTCACGTCCGCGACCACCACCTCGCGGCGCGAGTAGAGCCCGTAGATGGTGGGGAGGTACGAGAGCAGCATGGCCACGATGGCCAATCCCAGGATCGCGGCGCTGATGGCCAGGAACTCATGCATGCCCTCTTGGGGCCGGATGAATCCGAGCGTGGTGAATGACGAGCCCGCGAGCGCAAGCGATTTATCGATGGACACGCCACCGGTGGCGTGGAAGAGCAAGGCGAAGCCGAACATGATGCCGGTGGCCCAGGCCAACGCCAGCACGAGGAGGGCGAGGGGTGCGTGGACGCTGAAGACGGCTTCGCGCTGGTAGTAGCGCTGGTTGCGTGACAGCACCTTGAGCAGCCAGCGCAGGGACAGGAAGATCCCGCGCGACAGGCGATCGAAAGCGGCTCCGGGCAGCACCACCGTGCGGAAGGCAGAGGCCAGCGAGAGCGAGACGAGGGCGACGCCGACGGCCGCCTGCAGCAAGGCGAATGGGAGATCCATCCCCCAGAGCCTGCCACGTCAGCGCGCTACCGTGGGGACGGGTCACGACCGGCCCATCCATGCAGGAGGAACGCATGTCCCGACTGGAACCGCTGTCCCTGTCCGAGATCGAGGGCCTGGAGGAGGTGGAAGCCACCTACCGGCGGACGCTCGGCTTCGTGCCCAACGGCCTGCGCATCATGGCCCGGCGGCCGGAGATCGTGAAGGGCTTCATCGCCCTTCGCCGAGCGGTGCTCGACCCGGATTCGGGCACGGTGCCCGTGGAGCTCAAGAACCTGGTAGCGCACATGGCCTCGCACGTGCACGGCTGCCGCTACTGCGAGGCCCACGCCCTGCAGGGCGCCGCACGCGCCGGCGCCGAGCCGGACCGCCTGGCGGCGATCTGGAGCTACCGCACGAGCCCCCTCTTCAGCGAGGCCGAGCGTGCCGCACTGGACTTCGCAGTGCACGCGGCGTCCGTGCCGAACGCGGTCACCGACGAGGATTTCGATCGGCTGCGCCAGCACTGGGACGACGGCCAGATCGTGGAGATCCTGGCCGCCGTCGCGTTGTACGGCTACTTGAACCGCCTCAATGACTCGCTGGCCACCTCGTTGGAGGAAGACTCAGCCCGGTTCGCTGAGGAGACCCTGGGCCCACAGGGCTGGACGCGCGGAAAGCACTCCTAGGGTCCTGGGGCTTGTGGCTGGGCCGAGGTCATGGACCCGGAGCGCACATGGCCCACGGTCTCAAGCCCGGACTTGGTCGGGTTGGGACGGGACATCTCCTCTTCGGTCTGATTCGATTCGAGGGCACCGGTCATGATCGCCACCGCGTCCGCCATGGAGTGGGACGCGGGCGTCACCACGGCTACCCGTCGTCCCAGCCGGTGGATGTGGATCCGGTCCGAGACGTCGAACACGTGCGGCATGTTGTGGCTGATGAGGATGACCGGGATCCCGCGGTCGCGCACGTCACGGATCAGCTGCAACACCTTGGAGGATTCCTTCACACCCAGGGCCGCAGTGGGCTCGTCCATGATCACCACGCGCTGACCGAAGGCGGCTGCACGTGCCACGGCCACGCCCTGGCGCTGACCGCCGGATAGTGTCTCGACGGCCTGGGTCATGTCCTGGATCGTGAGCAGGCCGAGATCGGACATCTCCTTGCGAGCCGCCTCGCGCATGCCGCCGAGGTCGAGCATGCGGAAGACCGACCCGAGGATACCCGGCTTGCGCCGCTCCCGGCCCAGGAAGAGGTTGGTCCCGATGTCCAGTGCCGGGCACACCGCCAGCGTCTGGTAGACGGTCTCGATGCCGGCGGCCATGGAGTCGCCGGGCGAGTGCAGATGGACCAGCTCGCCGTCGATGTAGATCTCGCCCTCGTCGGGGATGACCGCGCCGCTGAAGCACTTGATGAGTGTCGACTTGCCGGCGCCGTTGTCGCCGATGACGCCGAGCACCTCGCCGGGGTAGAGCTCGAGGTTGGCACCGTCGAGCGCGACCACGCGGCCGTAGCTCTTGACCAGGCGCTTGGCCTGCATCACGGGGGTCGGGATGTCGCCGGTCGTTGCCACGGTCATGCGCTGACCCTCCGGATCCACTGGTCGAGTGTGACGGCCACGATGACGAGGACGCCGATGGTGAAGTCCTGCCACAGCGGGTCGAAGCCCGCAAGGCTCAGGCCGTTGCGGGCCATGCCCACGATGACGGCGCCGATGAGCGTGCCCACGACCACGCCCCGGCCGCCGAAGAGGCTGGTGCCGCCGATGACGACAGCGGTGATGGTGTCGAGGTTGTAGCTGGTACCGACCTGGGGACTGGCCGCGCCGATGCGACCGAGGAGGAACCAGGCCCCCATCCCGTAGATGAAGCCCGCCACCGCGTAGACCGAGACGAGCACGCGGTCGACCTTGATGCCGGTCAGGCGCGTGGCCTCGGGGTCGTCGCCGGTGGCGTAGATGTGCCGGCCCCAGGCGGTGTAGCGCAGGACATAGGCCATGATGGCGTACAACACGAGCATGCCCAGCGAAGCGAAGGGGATGGGCGTGTTGATCACCGGCAGCTCGATCGTGCCGCCCGCGCCCGCGAGGGCGGTGAGGATCGGATCCATGTCCCGGCCGCGGATGGTCGTGGAGGCCGAGACGTACAGGTTGAGAGCGAAGAAGATGCTCAGCGTGCCCAGGGTCACGATGAACGGCGGCAACCGCAGACGGGTGATGAGCAGGCCGTTCAAGAGGCCGCAGGCGGTGCCAAAGCTGAAGCCCACGAACAGGGCCGCGATCCCGGGTACACCGTAATCAGCGGACAGCTTGGCCATGACCACCGATACGAAGACGGTGATGGCACCGACGGAGAGGTCGATGCCGGCGGTCAGGATGATGATCGTCTGGCCGATGGCCAGGGTGCCCACGACCGTGACCTGCTGGATGATCAGGCTCATGTTGAACGGCTGCAGGAACCGGTCGGACGTGAAGCTGAACGCCACCAGCATGGCGAGCAGGACGAACAGCGGCCCGAGGGCCGGATAGCGGTGCAGGACCCGCTGGACACGCTGGAGCGCCGTCGGCTGTTGCCGTTCTTGCTCTGAGATCTCGCCGGCGACGCCCGCAGCCGTCAATTCAGCGCGGCGCGAATCCTCCTCGCGATCCACGGAGCGATCGTCGTGGTCGGTCATCCGATGCGCCTCATCGAGTCTCCCTTCTCGATCGTGGCCCGTCCCCGGGTCGGGCGACACGCGTGGTTGAGGGTACAGAGATGACGGGATGGCCGAGTGGCCATCCCGTCATCTGGTTAACAGCTCGTTAGCGCGGGACTACGCGGTGCCCCAGCAATTTTCGAGGCCCCAGGTGCTGTCCTCGGAGGGAACGCCTTCCTGCGGGTCGTTGGTGATGAGCTCGACACCGGTGTTGTAGATGTCGTTGCCCTCGACGTAGTAGGGGCTGTCCTGCGGGGACGGCAGCTCTCCGGTCATGGCATTACGCACGGCCCAGTCGACGCTGAGCTCGGCCATGCGGGACGGGAACTGCATCGACGTGGCGTCGATGATGCCGTTCTGCAGGTCGGTCACGCCGGCGCAGCCGCCGTCGACCGAGAGCACGAGCACGTCGTCGGCGGTCTTGCCCGCGGCCTCGAGGGCCTGCATGGCACCCGCCGCGGTGGGCTCGTTGATGGTGTAGAGGACGTTGATGTCCGGGTTGGCCTGGAGCAGCAGCTCCATGGCCGCCAGACCGCCCTCCTGGTTACCGTGGCCGATCTCCTGGCCGACGATGCGGGGATCGGTCTCGTCACCCCACTTGTTGATGTCACCGACATCCATGCCGAAGCCCTGCATGAAGCCCTGGTTACGCTGCACACCGACGACCGGCTGAGACGGGTCGATGTTGATGAACGCGACCTTGGCGTCCGCTGCCGCGTCGCCGAGCTTGGCCTTGGCCCACTCGCCGATGAGCAGACCGGCCTGGAAGTTGTCCGTGGCGAAGGTCATGTCGACCGCATCGGGCGGATCGGTCTTGGTGTCGACGGCGATGGTCATGAGCCCAGCCGCGCGAGCCTGATCGATGGCCGGTGTGACGCCGGCGTTAGCGGGCGCGATGATGATGGTGTTGGCACCGCGCGAGATGGCGTTCTCGATGCAGGTCGTCTGACCCTCGGGATCGGGGTCCTGGACGCCCCAACAAGCATGCAGGCTGGCGCCGAGCTTCTCGGCCTCAGCGGTGGCAGCGTTGATCTGCCAGACCCAGAAGGGGTTGATGTTCTCCTTGACGATGTACTCGATATCGACACCGGTGCCGTCGAGCGCCATGTCACTGGCGGCCGGCGACTCGTCCTGAGCCACGGCGGCGGTACCGGCGACCATGCCGGCGGTCAGCGCGACGGTCGCACCAACGGTGATGAGCCGCATCGAGCGGCTTGAAACAAAGGTCATCGCGACAGCGAGCCTCCTCTTTATCCTCCGGCTGCCTGGGTGGCAGCTTCCTCCCGTCGTCAGGTGTGACAACGTTGTCTTGCACGGTAGTCGCGAGGTCACCCGAATGTCAACCCGTCGCCGGGTTGTTTCCGTGCAAACGATGTCATATCGTTGCTTGCGATGAGCAGCCCGAAACGGACAACGTTGTCAAGCAGCGGGGCCATGGTGGTCGGACCGCGCCGTCGAGCCACCATGCGCGACGTGGCCGCACTGGCCGGGGTCAGCATCAAGAGCGTATCGCGCGTGGTCAACCGCGAGAGCGGAGTCTCGGAGACTCTGGCCGAACGAGTGGAGGCGGCCGCTCACCAGCTCGACTATCGCCCGGACCTGACCGCCTCCAACCTGCGCCGCGGACGGCAGACCGCGACCTTGGGCCTGATGCTCGAGAACGTGGCCAATCCCTTCTCGGGCGCGGTCCATCGCGCCGTCGACGATGCCGCCATCGAGCGCGGCATGGCCGTGCTGGCCACCAGCCTGGACGAGGATCCGGTCCGCGAGCGGGAGGTGGCGCGAGCCATGATCCAGCGCCGGGTCGATGGCCTGGTGATGGTTCCGACCGGCACCGATCAGTCATACCTGCAGCCGGAGATGCAGGCCGGCCTGGCCGCGGTCTTCGTCGACCGGGCGCCGCGATTCCTCGATGCCGATACCGTGCTCGCGACCAACCGGACCGGATCGCGTGAGGCGGTGGAGCACCTGCTGGCAGCCGGCCATCGGCGCATCGCCTTCCTCGGGGACCTCACCGACATCACCACGGCCCAGGATCGCTTCAAGGGCTACGCGGACGCGCTGGCCGCCGCCGGGATCTCGGTCGATGAGCAGCTGGTGCGTACCGACCTGCACACACGAGACACCTCGCAGCGCGCGGTCGAGAGCCTGCTGCGACTGCCGCCGCCGGTCGCCCCGACCGCCCTCTTCGCCAGTCAGAACCTCATCACCATCGGTGCCATCCATGCCTTGCACCTGCTCGGCCTGCAGCACCTGATCGCGCTCATCGGCTTCGACGACGTCGAGCTGGCCGGCATGCTCGACCCGGCCGTGACGGTGGTGGCGCAGGATCCCTACGCCATCGGGCGAGCGGCGGCCGAGCTGCTCTTCGCCCGCCTGGACGGCTACAGCGGCCCCAGCCAGCATCGGACCATCTCTACCCGGCTGGTCATCCGCGGCTCGGGCGAGATCGCACCGCCCGCACCGTAGACCCGCCCAGGCGACCGCCCCAGGCAGGGATCGATCCTGGGACCCGCCCAGGCGACCGCCCCAGGCAGGGATCGATCCTAGGACCCGCTCAGGCGGGCAGCAGTCCCTGGTCGAGGGCGACGCGTGCCGCCTCGGTCCGGGTGGCCACTCCCAGCTTGCCCAGGATGTTGCTGACATGGACGCCGGCGGTGGAGTCGCTGATGAAGAGCGTCTCGGCGATCTCGCGGTTGGTGTGGCCGGCGGCGACCTCGGCCAGTACCTCCAGCTCACGTGGCGTCAGGCCGTAGGCTCGCTCAGCGGCCACCGATGCTGGCCCGCCCGCCAGGCGCACGCGCAGGCGGCGCGCCATGGTCTCCAGCTCCTCCAGCAGTGGCCGTGCCCTGAGCTCGGTGGCCAGCCGGTGCGACGTGCGCAGGGCGGCCGTGGCCATTTCGCGATCAGCGCTCGCCTCGGCAGCCTGGGCCTCGCGCCAGCGGGCCATGGCCGAGCGGAAGGGACGGCCGAGTCGTGCCCAGGCGTCGGCCAGGTCGGCCCACTGTGTGGCGGTGTCGGTACCCTCCAGACGTGCGCGCTCGGCGGCCAGCTGGTCACCCGTACCGAGCCGCAGGACCTCTGCCAGGCGGCTGTGGGGGTCGATGTCCTCGCTCTGCCAGGCGGCCGCGATCAGCTCAAGCTCATCCATCTCCGCCCGTGCCCGCACCAGGGCGGCCTCGTCTCCGCTGCGGCGGGCGGCCACGCCCAGGTCAGCTACCGGCCAGGCCGCGACGCGGGCGACGCCGGCCAGCTGGATGGAGCCGTCCACGGTGTGGAGAAGATCGATGACCTCCCGCGCGCGCTCCAGAGCCAGGCCCGGATCGCCCCTGAAGGCAGCCTGTTCGATGCCGCCCATGAAGAGCGGACCGTGGGTGTGGGAAGTCGGTCGCTCAAGGATGAGGCGAGATGCCCGCTCCCACAGGGCGGGGAACCGTTCGTCCCCACTGCAAGCAAAGAGCTCGGCGACATACGACGCCCGGTAGACATACGAGCCTTCGCTCGAGCCGGAGATGCGGTCGGCGCGCACGAGCAGATCCAGGGCCTCGTCCCAGCGTCCGCACTCGAAGCCGAAACTGGCCGCGCCGTAGCCCAGGTAGGAGCCATAGCTGTTGGAGACGCCCCACTCGGCCGCCACACGCATGCCTTGCAGCGATGTCTCGAAGGCTCGTTCGGGGTAGCCACTCGAGCTCTCGGCATCAGCCAGGTTGACGTAAGCCCGACCGATGTCGTCGGGGATGCCCAGCTCGAGGGCGATCGCCAACGACGCTTCGAGGGATGCCCGTGCCGCGTCACCCTCCCCCAGGCCCGAGAGGACCCCGCCGAGCGTGTTGCGGGCGTGTCCCTCCATCTCCCGGGCATCGCTGGCGATGGCGCCGTCGATGGCCTCCTCCAACATGGGCCGGGCCTCGCGCAGCCGGGCATGGAGCATGTATGCCTGGGCCAGGCCAGCCAGCGCCTGAAGACGGACGATGGGCGGCTCAGCCGGCGCACCGGCAAGGGCGCCCTCATAGGTGGCGACGCTGGCACCCCAATCACCGGAGACCCATTCGATCCGTCCCAGCAGGATGCGCAGGGTGGTCCGGCGAGCTGCATCGGCCGCGTCGACCTCCCCGATGGCCGAGCGACACCAGGACGACGCGCGCCGATAGTCGGAGGCGAGATAGGCGGCGCGCGCGCCCCTGGCCAGCAGCTCGACATGGTCGATGTCGGCGTCGCCAGACGGACCGTCCTCCCACAGTGCCAGCGCCTCGCCGTACTCGCGCGAGGCGGTCTCGTAGCTGAATGAGGCCATCGCCGCGTCGCCAGCCACGATCGACGCCGCCAGTGCGCGTCCGTCTCGAGCCTCGCGCCAGTGGTGGGCCAGCTGCAAGAGGCCCGCCGGATCGGTCGCGTCGCCTCGCCCATGCTCAGCGAGGAACTCGCCCCAACGCTGATGGAGGCGTCGCCGGTCGGCCGGCAGCAGCTCCTCGTAGGTGACCTCGCGCAGCAGGGCATGGCGGAAGGCGTAGGCGTCATCGCCATCGATGGCCTGGACCGGCACCAGCAGACCGCTCTCGACCAGCGTGCGCAAGCCTGGTTCGGCGACCACACCACCGGCGATGGCAACGAGGATGTCGTGTTCCACCTCCTGGCCACCCACGGCGGCTACCCCGACCAACTGCTGGGCGTCATCGGGTAGGGCATCGACGCGCGACAGCAGGACGTCCCTGAGCGAGGCCGGCAGCGCTTCCTGGTAGTCATCGCGACAGCAGAGCAGCTCCTCCACGAAGAACGGGTTGCCATCCGAGCGTCGGCGGATCTCCTCCACCTCGCGCTCCTGCAGCTCAGAGCCGAGGATGTGTGCGACGAGAGCCGCGACCTCTGCCTGGTCGAGTGGCTCCAGCTCGATGCGCGCCACGTCGGTGTCGCGCACGACCTCCGCCAACCAGGGACGGACCGGGTGGCGCCGGGTGATCTCGTCGGCGCGGAACGTGGCCCAGATGCTGACGGGCTCGGCCTCGAAGGCGCGGAGCAGGAAGGAGGTGGCCGCGAGCGTGCCCGCATCGGCCCAGTGCAGGTCCTCGAGCTGGACCACCAGGGGGCCCTGCGCGGCCAGGCGCCGCAGCAGGTCCAGGATGGCCTCGTAGAGGCGGGTCTGCGCCCACAGCTCCTGCTCCGGCGGCGATTGGCCGGTATCGAGTGCGGGCACCAGGCGGGACAGGTCGGGCGCAGCCCGGCCGACCATGGCCCGGACCGCGGCCGCGCCGTCTGCTGCGACCAGCGAGCGGATGATCTCCGTATAGGGTGCGAAGGGCAGGCCATCGGCACCCATCGAGACGCAGCCCCCGGAAACGACGCGAGCGCCCCTGGCTTCGGCCTGTTTGCGGGCCTCAGTCAGGAGGCGCGTCTTGCCCACCCCGGCCTCGCCGCCGATGACGACGTGGCTGGGGCGACCCCCGATCGTCTGCTCGAGCGCCGAACCGAGCGTCTCCATCGCCTGGGTCCGACCGACCAGCACCGAGCTCGACATCCTGCGCGCCATGGCGCCGATCATAGGGGCAGTCCACCCGCGATCGCCGCCGGCCCCCGGCACTCAGGCACGTCGCAGCAGCGATGCCAGGCGTGAGTGTCGTGCCCGACCGAAGGCAGACGTCGAGCGCGACCGCGCTCCGCGGGCGGAGTGGACCAGTCGGTGGCGATCGGCTTCCGCGCGGCGCTCGGCCATAGCGGTCTGGGTCAGGTGGGTCATCTGGTAGTCGTTCATCGGTCCGTCCTGTCTGCTCGATCGCGACCGGGGGCGTCGCGTCTGAACGGAACGATGGGCCTAAAGGGTCGGCGGGGACATCAGGAGAACCCTTTAGATGCGGCCGGCAGAGACTTCGAAAACGGGTGCCGCAGCCTTTAGGCAGCGGGGGGCGAGGCGGAGATCGAAGGCGAGGCAGAGATCGAAGGAGCAGCGGAAGGCGCCGGCGCGTTCGTCTCGAAGCGCACCTGGAGGGGCGGGATGCCCAGGTTCGAGGCGCGCTTGTCCGACTCGGTACGAGCGTCTACCAGCAGGACCCAGTCGCCGGGCTCCGCCGGTGCCGCAAAGCGCAGCTCGACGAGGGCGCTCTCGCCCGGGGCCAGGCGCGGCACTCGCGCGTCTGCGATCTGTGTGCCCCGGCCCACCCGGCCCAGGTAACGCGGCCGGGCTCGCTCGAGCTCCCCGGTGAGCCGCCAGTCGCGGACCGCCTCGCTGCCCTGGTTGCGGACCTCGATGCCCAGGGTCAGTGGCCTGCCCGGGTCGACCGCTTCGGCCGGCCCGTCCACCAGGGCGTAGCCCAGGTGCGGACCGCGGCGTGCCAGGTATCTGGAGACGGCCCGGTAGTAGGCGGCTGCCATGGCGCCCCGTACGGCCGGCTGCTGGAGCAGCGCCAGCTCTTGCGGGTTGGACAGGAAGAGCCCCTCGCTGAGCACACCCGGCATCTGCGTCGGGCGACGCAGCCGGGGCGGATCGAAGCCCCGCAGCACGTAGTAGGGATAGATGAGCGCGCCGTGATCGTGGGGCTGCCAGCCGTCTTCGCCGGCCTCGGCCAGGCCCGCCACCATCTCCTCCTGCACGATCCTGGCGAGGCGGGCGTTGCGAGCAGCGAAGGGACGCTCGTCGAAGTAGAGCGTGGATGGCCCGCCCACGCGCGGGCTCGCAGCGGTGTTGTTGTGGATCGAGATGAACAGGTCGGCGCGGGCCTCGTTGGCCGCGTCGGGTCGAGCGGCGAGCTCATCGTCACCGTCGATCAGTCGATCCCCGGTGCGGTCCTGCGGCGGCTCGTTGACGTTGCGGTCGGCGTCGCGAGTGAGCACGACGTTGACGCCCGCGCCTTCGAGCATGCGGGCCAGCCGCAGGCCGATGTCGAGGTTGATGTCGGCCTCGCGGGTGCCGTCAGACGCCACCGCTCCGTCGTAGTCGCCGCCGTGCCCGGGGTCGACGGCCACGGTGATCGATGCCGGTGCCTGCGGGGACACGGCCCGATCGGCCACGGTGACCCACGTCTCGGCACGCTCGAGTGCCCCGTCGACCGAAGTGGTCGCGACCACCCGGTAGGGCCCGGGTGAGGCGGGGCGGCCGGCGGTCGTGACGCCGTCCCAGGCGCGCTGCAGCTCGCCCGCCCTGCGGTGTCCGCGGTACAGCTCGGCCACCGTGTCGCCATCGAAATCGACCACGCGCAGCCGCAGCTGCGCCGGGGCCGGCAGTGTCACCGTGGCCCGGATCGGTTCGGGCACAGCGGGCAGCAGCGGCGAGCCGGCCACGGCCAACTGCAGTGGAGACTCGAGGTCGTCCTGTGCATCGCCGTCCGCCGTGCCGATGGCCTGCGCCTGGTCGTCCTGCGCATCGCCGTCCGCCGTGCCGATGGCCTGCGCCTGGTCGTCCTGCGCGCGCACGACCGGGACCATGGGTGCGCGGGCCAGCGGGGGCGCGACCGCGAGCGTCGCCACCAGGAACAGCGCCAGGATGAGCCGGTGCATGGGCACAGCATGGCAGCCTTGGGTCAGGAGGCAACCCGGCCGTCGGGGCCGGTCGGCTCTACCACGGTGGTCCCGCACGGACGTACCCTTGGGGGGAGCGATGGCCATGAGCCAGGGAGGAGGACTCGATGAGCACGACCAAGGTCGGCGACCGCATCATGGTGGATTCCGGGAAAGTGGATGAGCCGCCACGCACGGGCACCATCCGCGAGATCGTCGAGCACGATTACGGCACCAGCTATCGGGTGGCCTGGGACGACGGCCACGAGACCACCTTCCGCCCCACGGCTGGCACGGTCCATACGGTCAATCCGGCCGAAGTGAACCAGTAGACGACCGGGCTCCATAGCACACGAGCGCCGCAGGCAGGGCCGCGCCTGTCCAGTACAGCCTTGCCCCGATAGCTCGGTCGATCGCGGCGCCGACGGTTTACGATCGAGCCACGAATCAGCTGGAGGAGAGGAACGCTGTGAAGCAGCACAAGGTGTCCCTGCTGGGGACGGGGCTCATCGGGGACTTCTATGCCGCCACGCTCCACGGCCAGCGCAACCTGGACCGCGTACAGGTGGTCTATTCGCGATCGGCCGAGCGCGGCGAGGCCTTCAAGGCCCGCCACGGCATCCCCGAATCCACGACCGATATGCAGGCCGCCATCGACCATCCCGACACCGATACGGTCATCGTGGGACTGCCCAACTTCCTCCACGAGGAGGCGGTGACGGCGGTGGCTCGCGCAGGCAAGAGCGTGCTCGTGACCAAGCCACTCGGGCGGAACGCCGGCGAGGCCAAGCGCATGCTGCAGGCGGTGGAGGAGGCCGGCATCTTCGGCGGCTACCTGGAGGATCTCGTCTACTCGCCCAAGTCGCTCAAGGCCATGCGCTCGGCGCAGGATGGCGCGCTCGGCGACATCACCTGGGTGCGGGCGCGAGAGGCGCACCCCGGACCGCACTCGGCCTGGTTCTGGGACCACCGGCTCACCGGCGGCGGGGCCATCATCGACCTCGGCTGCCACTGCATCGAGATCGGGCGCGTCTTCCTGGGCAAGGGTAACCGGCCGCTCGAGGTCATGTGCCAGACCGACACGCTGGTGCACCCCATCGACGCCGAGGACAACGCCATCGCATTGGTGCGTTACGAGTCCGGCGCCATCGGCCAGTTCGAGGTCAGCTGGACCTTCCGCGGCGGCATGGACCTGCGCACGGAGGTCGCGGGCACCGGCGGGACCATCTGGATCAACAACTTCCTGCGCACCGGCTTCGAGATGTTCAGCGCCGGCGAGGGCGAAGGTGGCTACGTGGCTGAGAAGGCGGAGACCGATGCCGGCTGGCTCTTCCCCGTCGGCGACGAGGTCTCGGAGCTAGGCTACGTGGACATGTTCAGCGACATGTTCTCGGCCATGGACGAGGGCCGGGAGCCGATGGAGACGCTCTACGACGGCTACGTGGTCAACGCCATCATGGATGCCTGCTACCGCTCAGCCAAGAGCCGGGCCTGGGAGCCGCTGGAGCTCGACTGGCGCGGTGGCGCGACCAAGCCCATCGGCAAGGCACCGGAGACCTACGAGGGCCTGGTGGTGATCAAGCGCGAGCTGCTGCCTGACGGCCGCTCCAAACTGATCCTCAAGGACCCCACGAGCGGCGACTTCAGCGACCGCGTGGTGTAGCAGGCAGCGGCCCGCATCTCAGCGGCGGCGCCGCTGGAGCTCTTGGAACGCATCGCTTCGTAGACCGAGTTCCTCCGTCAAGCGCCTTCTGCCTGCATGAAGGATGTGCAGCCGAGTGCGCCTGCCGGGCGCGACGATCCAGGCAAGTCGTACGTGCCTGCTGGGCGGGCCAGGCGAGCGCGCGTAATGGGCGAGCCAGGCGACTCGGGCTTGCTTGGCAGGCACACGAACGACCTGTTGGAGACGGCCGGCGCGCGCCGTGTGAGTGGCACGCACGTCTGCTGCTGATATACGTCCTTGTTACGGGGTCGATGATGGCATCCGACCCCACGGGGAGACCGGCACGATGCTATGCGGCAGATGACCGTCGGCCCTAGATGCCGGCCCCCGACCCTCGGCCGTGAACGGTCATCGGGATCCAGCGGCAGACATGAGACCGGTGATGGGACCCATCAGCTGACGTTGACCGGGATGGTCGGGCACCCCTGGGTGTCAGAAGGAGGCATCCGATGATCACGGTGGGTATCGACATCGGCGGCAAGCAGCACGTGGTGGCCCGTTGTCGCGCAGGACAGGACAAGGCCGACCGCGAGGTCCTGCGGGTATCCCAGGACCGCGCCGGCTTCGACCGCCTCGACGCCTGGCTGGCCCGCCAACCCGAGCCGGTGGGGCGGATCACGATGGAGTCCTCGGGCCACTACTGGATGGGCCTCGCCTCCCATCTGCGTGGCGGAGCGATGCCGGTGCGGGTGGTCAACCCGCTCGGGGCCAAGTACTTTGCCAAGAGCCGGATGCAGCGCACGAAGTCCGACCCGGCCGATGCGAGGTGCCTCGCGCTCATGGCCCAGCAGGACCACGCCATCCCCCGCGACCCGCTCGAGGGCGTGGAGCTGCGCCAAGCCGCGCGTTTCGCGATGACGCTCGTGACCGAGCAGGCGCGGGTCTGCCAGCGGCTCATCCGGCTCGTGGAGCTGGGCTTCCCCGAGCTGGGCGAGCTCTTCGACGACCCGGCCTGCCGCACCGCACGGGAGGTCCTGCGGGTCGCGCCCACGGCGGCGGTCGCGAGACGGAAGCGCACGGGCACGCTGGCCGACGCCAACGCCGGCCCCGGACACCGTCGCCTGGGGCTGAGGAAGGCCGAACGGCTCAAGGACGCCGCGGCCAGGAGCATCGCGGTGACCGAGTTGGACGACGAGGTCGCCTTCGAGGTCGACCAGGGCCGAGGGTCGTTTGAGCGGTCGGACGCGCAGTTGCGGTGACCTGCGGAATGGCGCGTGTCCAAGCGGTCAGCCGAGTGCGGCCCGACGAAGGGCCTCGACCGCGTCCGGCGCCTCCTGTGCCTGCGACGCGTACATGTCGAACTGCTCGGCGGCCCGCGCTCGCTCCCCGAGACGGACGAGGGTTGCGGCGAACGCGACGTTGACCCAGTAGCCATACCAGGTCAACTCGGCCGTCGCGGCCTCGAACTTGGGCAGGAGTGAGCGCTCGCCCTCGGGGACTTCGAGCCATTGAAGAAGATCCGGCTCCACCTGTGCGCCGAACTCCCGTACGAGCCGCTCAGGCTGGTCCCCCTTCCACAGGGGGATCCGCCACGGTGGCCCGAACCCGGGGAAGGGGACGTCGATATCCGCGCTCCTCGCTGTCCGGTGCCAGCGGACCTCGCCCTTGACGAGCCGAGGCGCATAGTCGAGCGAGTGGCCCCACATCACGCCGTAGGTCAGGCCCTTCATCGCCACCACCTGGACGACATCGCGGACGGGCGCGGATGAAGACCGAACCCAGCGCCGTTTGCCACTGGTCTCGAACCCCGCCGCGAGAAGCGGCGGTTCGATCGTCTCCAGGAGGAGGGCGTCGAACTCGGCGATGGGGATCGAGTCCCAGCCCGCACCGCCTGCCCTTGTTGTTGGCGGCGCCATCCCCAGGATCCGACGAACGAACGACATCGCGAAAGCATCCCCCGAGACTGGGCCGCCGCTGGCGATAGCAGCCCGGCCGCGCCGACCCACGCAGGCCCCCTGAGCTGCCGTCAGGGCAGCGCGGCGATGACCTCCGTGGGATCCTCCAGCGTGGTCACCACGAACCACACGACCTCGTCACTGCTGAAGATCCAGGCCGTAGTGGCATCGTCGAGCTGGAGCCGCTGGACCGTGCGTCCGTCGATCGTCTCCTCGGTGGCCACGGCGCTATCGGTACCTGGCAACAGCAGCGACATGATGGCCGACTGCACCTCTGTGCCGGGCACGCCGGGGATGGAGGCGGCGGCGATGCTGACGAAGTCCGTGCCGTCGGTACCGGCGGACTGGGCCACCGCGAACTGCTGCACGTCAGCCCCGTCAGCTTCGGCGATGGCCTGCAGATCGGCCAGGAGCGCCGGATCGAACTGGGCGCCCACCTGCTCCATGGTGAAGGTCATGGTCTGCAGGTCGAAACCCGCGGCTGTCGCGGGCATCAGCGCAGCCAGCTCATCGGCCGCCAGCTGTGCCGCGGAAGGCGGGGCCGCGGTGGGCTCGGGCGGAAGCTCGACCTGCTCCACGGAGGCGGAAAGGATCTTCACGGGGTTCTCGATCTGATCGGACGGCTCGCGCGCAGCGACGATGGCATCGACCACATCCATGCCCTCGACCACGCGTCCGAAGATGGTGTACGAGCGGTTGGCCTCGAGCGCCTGCTCCGCGGCATCGTCGAGCACGATGAAGAACTGGCTACCGGCCGAGTTCGGAGCTCCGCTGCGAGCCATGGCCACGATGCCGCGACCGTACTGGCCCACGACCTCCTCGTCGGAGATGGTGTACCCGGGTCCGCCCGTACCGGTGCCGTCCGGATCGCCACCCTGCAGCACGAAGCCCTCGACGGCACGGTGGAAGCCGACTCCATCGTAGAAACCTTCCTGCGCCAGGTTGAGGAAGTTCTCCGCGGCCACCGGCGCAGACTCGTTGAAGAGACCGATGACGATGTCGCCGAGCTCGGTGGTCAGGCGGACCGCGGTCCCGTCACCGGCGGGCGCTTCGAGCGCCACCGGGTTAGGGGTGGCATCGGGCGGACCGTGGGGGCGTTCATCCTGGGCGACGGCCGGCAGCGCGGAAGCAGCGAGCATGGTCAGTGTGGCGGCGAGGGCGAGTAGGCGATGGCGGGGCATGGAGCCTCCTGCGGGTGGCGGGGATGAGGGGTCGGAAACCCAGTCCGCAGGATAGGCCAGGCCCCACGAATTGGCTGCGCTACGGTCTGCGCCTGGGGCACACTCTGAGCAGGACGACCGCACGAGGAGCCCGATGAACGATCCCCTGACGCTGCGCCTGATGCGGCGAGACGAGGTCGGCACCCTGCTGGAGTGGGCGGCCGCGGAGGGCTGGAACCCGGGCCTCCACGACGACGAGACGTTCTGGGCGACCGACCCGGAGGGCTTCGTCGCGGCCGAGCTTGACGGGCAGCTCATCGGTGGCGGTGCCATCGTCAGCTATGACGGGGCCTTCGGCTTCATGGGCTTGTTCATCGTGCGGCCCGAGTTCCGTCTCCGAGGCTTCGGGGGACGACTCTGGCGGGCACGTCTGCAGTTGTTGCGGGCGCGCCTGCGACGTGGCGCATCGATCGGTCTCGATGGCGTAGAGGCGATGGCCAGGCTGGTACGGCAGCGGTGGCTTCACGCCCTCGCATCGGACGATCCGCTACCGCGCGCAGGGCGTGGCCATGGACCGTCCGACGAGCGTGGTCCCGGCCGCCGAGGTGCCGCATGCCTGGATCGCCGCCTACGATCGACGCTGCTTCCCCGCCCCGCGTGATCGCTTCCTGCGGGCCTGGTTGGAGCAGGACCAGGCCCTGGCCCTGGCCGTCCCCGGCCAAGGCCGGGTGCAGGGTTACGGCGTGGTCCGACGCTGCCGAGTCGGCGCCAAGATCGGCCCCCTCTTTGCCGATGACGGCGAGGTCGCCGAGCAGCTCTACACGGCGCTCGCTGCCTTCGCCCCCGGGGAGCCCGTGTCTATCGACGTGCCGGAGGTCAACGCCTGGGCCATGGCCCTTGCGCGTCGACATCGCATGAGCGTCGACTTCAGCGTCGTGCGCATGTATCTCGGCGATGTCCCACGCGTCGAGGAATCGCGCGTCTTCGGCACGACCACGTTCGAGCTGGGCTAGACCCGGAGAGCCGACGAGGAGCGGACGTCCGGTCTTGGCCCTGCGCGCGGCGACCAGACGTCTTTCCCATCGTGCGCCTCCGACTTTTGCACTTGACATGCAAAAGTATGCTGGACGGGTGCCGAAGCAACGTTCGGTCCCGGGGGAATCGCTGGATGCCATCGTGGCCATCCTCGAGCTGGTCCGCCGGGGCCGCGCCCATTCCCGCTCCGAGCTGATCGCGCGCACCGGGCTCTCACGCGCCATCGTCACCCAGCGCGTGAACGAGCTGCTGGCTCGCGGCTTCCTGACCGAGTCGGTCGCGGCCAGCACCGGTAGGCCGGCCGCCACGACAGTTGGAGTTCCGCGGCGATTCGGGCTATCTGCTCGTGGCCGACATCGGCGCTACCGGCATGGACGTGGCCATCGCCGATGGCACGGGCCGCATCCTCGCGCGTGTCTCCGAAACGTCGGATGTGACCGCCGGACCGGAAGTCGTGCTGGCCCGGGTGGAGGCCCTCTTCGAACGATTGCGGGCCACGGCCCTGGCGCCCGGTGAGCTGTGGGGCCTGGGCATCGGCGTGCCCGGACCCGTCGAATTCCGCACCGGCCACCCCATCAGTCCGCCCATCATGCCCGGCTGGGAGGGCTACCCGGTGCGCGAATACTTCGGTGACCGGTACCAGGTGCCGGTGTGGGTCGACAACGACGTCAACATCATGGCCCTCGGCGAATGGCGCGCCGGTCTCGCGCGCGGCCTCGACGACTTCATCGTGGTCAAGATCGGCACCGGCATCGGCTCGGGCATCGTGAGCAACGGCCACATCCACCGTGGCGCCCAGGGCAGCGCCGGCGACATCGGCCACATCCAGGTCGTGAACGGCACCGGCGAGACCTGCCGCTGCGGCAAGATCGACTGCCTCGAGATCCTCGCCGGTGGCCAGGCCCTCGCACGCGAGGGCACGACCCTGGCGCAGAACGGCGGGAGCGAGCGGCTGGCGGCGGCGCTCCAGCAGCAGGGCCAGATCACGGCCCGGGAGGTGACGGCAGCAGCACGGGCAGGAGACCCGGCCGCAGCGCGCCTCCTCGATCGCTCCGCCATGCTGGTCGGCGGGATCCTGGCCGGGCTGGCCAACTTCTTCAACCCGTCCCTCATCGTGCTCGGCGGTGGCGTGACCCACGCCGGTGATAGCTACCTCGCGACGGTCCGACAGGTCATCTACGCCCGCAGCACCGCGCTCGCCACGCGCGATCTGCAGGTCCAGTTGTCACGTCTCGGCAACCGCGCCGGCGTCATCGGCGCCGCCTCGATGGTGCTGGACGAGCTGTTCAGCGAGGCGCAGCTGGCGCGCTGGATCGACTCGGGTCGGCCAGCGGCGCTGCATGGGGCCGCGGCATGAGCGTGTTTGACCGGCCAGCACCGCGTCGGTACATTGGGCGCTGGCCATCTAGCCATCTAGACGGCTACGCCGTTTCCTGAGGAGGAGGGTCCAGTGGAGCGTTTCAGCGAGGTCGGCGCGGCCGTCATCGGCAGCGGGTTCATCGGCACCGTGCATGTCGAAGCCCTGCGCCGCCTGGGGGTCGATGTGCGCGGTGTGGTCGACGCGACGCCCGAGCTGGCCCAGGCCGCGGCCGTGCGCATGGGCCTGCCGGTGGCCTACCCGAGCCTGGAAGCCGCCCTTGCCGATCCCGACGTGGATGTGGTCCACGTGACCTCGCCCAACCAGTTCCACTATCCCCAGGTCGAGGCGATCCTGGCGGCGGGCAAGCACGTCGTATGCGAGAAGCCGCTGGCGGTGAGCTCGTCCGAGTCGCGCGAGCTGGTGGCGCTGGCGGAGGCGTCCGGCCTGATCGCAGCGGTCAACTTCAACATCCGCTTCTACCCGCTCAACCAGCACGCTCGGCGCATGGTCGCCGACGGCGAGCTGGGAGACGTCCGTCTGGTCACCGGTCACTACTTCCAGGACTGGCTCTTGCTCGACACCGACTGGAACTGGCGCCTGGAGCCCGACAAGGGCGGTCATTTGCGCGCGGTCGGCGACATCGGCAGCCACTGGATCGATCTCACCAACTTCATCACCGGCCAGCGCGTCGCGTCGGTCATGGCCGACCTCTCGACCTTCGTCAAGGTCCGCCAGAAGCCGCTCGGTGAGGTCGAGACGTTCAGCCAGGAGCGCGCCGCCGAGACGGAGCCGGTGGAGATGACCACCGACGACGCCGCGGTCATCCTGCTGCGCTACGCCAACGGCGCCCGCGGTTCGGTCGCCATCAGCCAGGTGTCCGCGGGCCGCAAGAACTCGGTGCAATGGGAGATCGACGGCGCCAGCCGCGGCCGCCGCCTGGGATAGCGAGACGCCCGACCATCTCTGGATCGGCCACCGTGGTCGGCCCAACGAGATCCTGCAGCGCGGCGCCGAGCTGATGAACGAGACCGGCGTGGCGGCCACGGCCCTGCCCGGTGGCCACGTCGAAGGCTTCGCGGACAGCATGCGCTCGCACTTCGCGGAGATCTACCGGGCCGTTCTGGCGGGAAGCCCGCCGGACCGACCGCTCTATGCCACCTTCGAGGACGGCCACCACGAGATGACGGTCGGCGACGCCGTCACCCGCAGCGCGGCGGAGGAGCGCTGGGTCGATGTCGCCGAATGAGCCACGACCGTTAGCACAGGCAAGCAAAGGAGGAGGATGTGAAGCTCGGTTTCCTGACCGCACCGTTCCCAGAGACCCCGCTGATGGAGGTCGCCGACTGGGCTGCCGCGGCCGACTTCGAGGTGCTGGAGATCGCCTGCTGGCCCATAAGCGGCGGCGTCAAGCGCAAGTACGCGGGCACTGCCCACATCGACGTGGCCAACCTGACCGAGTCGCAGGGCAGCGAGATCAAGGGCCAGCTGGCGCGAGAAGGGCCTCGACATCTCCGGCCTGGGCTTCTATCCCAATCCACTCCATCCCGACCCCGCGGTGCGCAGCGCGGCCATCGACCACTTGAAGTCGGTCATCGTGGCCACGGGCCTGATGGGCCTGCCGGTGACCAACACCTTCTGCGGTGGCGACGCGAGCAAGACCGTCGACCAGAACTGGGAGGAGGCCCTCAAGGTCTGGCCCGATATCGTGCGTTTCGCGCACGACCACGGGGTCAAGCTGACCTTCGAGAACTGCCCCATGATCTTCAGCGACGACGAGTGGCCGGGCGGCCACAACATCGCCTACTCGCCGTACGTCTGGCGGCGGATCCTGGAGGAGTGGGGCGACACCGTCGGCCTGAACTTCGACCCCAGCCACCTGGTCTGGCTGATGATCGACCAGGGCCGCTTCATCCGCGAGTTCGGCGAGCACATCCTCCACTTCCAGGCCAAGGATGTGATGATCGATCGAGACGGCCTCTACGAACGCGGCTCCATCAGCGGTGGCATCGGCTGGCAGATCCCACGCATCCCCGGGTTGGGCCACGCCCCCTGGGCGGAGATCTTCTCCGAGCTCTATCGCACGGGGTATGACGGACCCATCATCATCGAGCACGAGGACAGGATCTTCGAAGGCAGCGACCAGAAGATCAAGCGTGGGTTCCTGGTAGCCCGCGACCAGCTCCGACCATTCATCCGTTAGCGCAACGAACGACCAGCGAGGTGAACACGACACGATGAGCGACTTCAACGGCAGCGGGGCCTGGTTCGACGAAGCCCAGGCCCTCCTCGAGCGCATCGTCACCACCCAGGCGGATGTGCTCGAGGAGGCCGCGCAGCTGTGTGCGCGCTCGATCGCTGCCGACGGCCTGGTGCACCTCTTCGGCACGGGCCACTCGCGCATCCCGGTGGAGGAGATGTTCCCGCGCTACGGCAGCTTCCCGGGCTTCCACCCCATCGTGGAGCTGTCGATGTCCAACCACTTCGACGTGGTCGGCACGAACGGTCAACGGCAAGCCATGTTCATCGAGCGCGTGCCCGGCCTGGCCAAGGTCATCCTCGACAACTTCAGCTTCGGCCCCGACGATGTGATGATGGTCTTCAGCGCCAACGGCCTGACCGCGGTCCCGGTGGAGGTGGCGCGTGGCGCCCGCCAGCGCGGCTGCAAGGTGGTCGCCGTGACGGGGGTCGAGCAGTCGCTGTCCGGAGAGCCCGATCCGGCGGTCGGCGGGCGCCTGCTCGACGAGGCCGACATCGTCATCGACCTGTGCACGCCGGAGGCGGATGCCATGGTCACCGTGCCCGGGCTGGACACGCCCGTCGGTCCGGGCTCGACGCTGGCCTACGTGGCCATCGTCAACTCCCTGAAGGTGCGCATCGCCCAGCTCCTCGTGGAGCGGGGCCTAACGCCACCTGTCATCACGCGCGCCTCCGTCGTCGGCGCCGAGCGCTCACGGGCCCTCTTCGAGGGCGCGTATCGTGAGCACGCGCGCCGCGTGGCACGGGCCCTCGTGCGCGATCCCGATGACGAACCAAGCGGCAAGCCATAGCGAGGAGGTGTGACCCGACCCGATTTCGGACCGATCCACCCGGCCCGGGGTATCTCGCCCCACGGTCACCCAGTCACCTTCATGTGTGGAGGACAAGGAGTCACATGGTTCACAAGTACGGCAAGCTCTTCACCGGCGGCGCCATCATGGCGCTCGCGGCCACGAGCCTCGGCACCGCGGCCCTCGCCCAGGATGAGAGCATGGCGCCCGAGGCGTCGATGGCAGCTGGTGGCGATTACAAGCTCGGCGTGTCCAACACGCTGCAGGGCAACGGCTGGCGCGAGGAGATGATCTGCTCCATCCGCGCCCAGGCCCTTGCTTCAGGCGAAGTGAGCGACCTCATCGTCGCCCACCGAACCACCGATGCGGCAGGGCAGCTCGAGGACCTGCGAAACCTTATCGCTGCCGATGTCGACGCCATCATCGTCAACCCGGTCAGCCCTGAGGCCGTCAACGACGCTCTCGCCGAGGCCATCGACGCAGGGATCGTGGTGGTCGCGGTGGACATGGGCGTCACGCAGGATGGCGCATATCTGATGGCCAACGACCAGGAAGAATACGGCTACATGGGCGCCAAGTGGCTGTTCGATCAGATCGGTGGCGCAGGCGACGTCGTGTACATGCGCGGTATCGCCGGAGCCCAGGCCGACACAGATCGTGACGTCGGCTTCAAGCAAGCCCTGGCGGAGTATCCGGACATCAACATCGTGTCCGAGACCTTCACCGGCTGGGACCAGGCTACGGGCGCTCAGCAGATCAACGATGTCATCAACAGCGGCCAGAACGTCGACGGCGTCTGGACCTCCGGTATCGATAGCGTGATCGTCTCGGCGCTCACGACTGCCGGTATCGAGGGTGTCCCGGTCGTCGGAGCGGACAACTCCGAGTTCGTGAACCAGCTTGGGACCCAGGAGGGTCTCGTCGGAGCCGCCGTGACCAACCCGGGTTCCGTGGGTGGTGCCGGCGTGACGCTGGCGCTCCAGATCCTTGATGGTGACGCGCCCAGCGACCCCGCGGTGCTCGTCAATCCCGAGCTGTGGGACAACCAGACCCCTGAGGGCCAGGAGAAGATCCAGGCGGCTATCGCTGCTTCGGGCTCACTGGATCCGTTCTGGCCAGTGACCATCAGCATCCCCGGCTGGACCACCTACACCGAGGACCAGATCCTCGCGTGCAAGGGTCCCGGCGAGGAATAGTCGACCCCTTGCGATCGCTTTGCGATCGATGCAGGAGAGGGTGCAGGTTCGCCTGCACCCTCTCCTGAGACAGATCGGGACAGATACGCCTTGACGCCACCCCAGCCCACCCCGGAAACCACAGAGCTGCTCCTGGATGCCACGGGCGTGGTCAAGCGCTACGGAGCGGTCGTCGCGTTGCGCGAGGCCTCTCTTGCGGTGCGACCTGGCGAGGTGCATGCCCTTCTCGGCGCCAATGGGGCGGGCAAGTCCACCCTCGTGAAGATCCTGACCGGTGCGGTGCACCCGGATCGTGGCCGAATCCTCGTTCGCGGCCAGGAACGAGACGTCCATTCGCCCGCCGCCGCGAGGCGGTCAGGTCTGATCTCGGTATACCAGGAACCCGCCCTCATCCCCGACCTTGATGTGCTCGCGAATCTGCGCCTCACCCAGACGCCAGCGTCCCCGGTAAGAGCATGGGTGGAGCGACTCGGTGTCCATGACCTCGATCTCCACGAGATGGTCCGGGACCTGCCGCTGGCCGTGGTGCGTGTTCTCGATCTGGCCCGAGCCATTGCTGTGGAGCCCGACATCCTGCTGCTCGACGAGATGACCGCTGCCTTGCCCGCGGACCTGGCGGAGAAGGTCCTCGATGAGGTTGGGAAGCTGCGTGAGACCGGGCAGTCCGTCATCTTCATCTCGCACCGTTTGCTCGAGGTCTCTGCGCTTTGCGACCGGGCAACGGTCCTGCGAGATGGCGAGACGGTCGGTGTCGTCGACATGGAGCCAGGGGCGGCGGAGGCGATCGTCGACCTGATGATGGGGCCCTCGGACGAGCGCGAGGCCGCACCCGCTCGACGTGCCACGTCCGCGGCTACACAAGTCTCTGAAGTGCCTCTCAAACAGACCGAAGCACGACTGCGCCTTCACGGTATCGGTGCTGGCTTGCGGCTGAAGGAGGTCTCATTCGAACTTCACCCTGGCGAGGTTCTCGGGCTCGTGGCGCTGGAGGGGCAGGGGCAGGATGAGCTGTTCGGTGTGCTCTCGGGTATGCGTCGCCCGAGCCGCGGCTCCCTGGAAGTCGACGGCCGGGAAGTCCACTTCCGCCATCCCGCTGACGCCATCAGAAAGGGACTCGTCTACGTGCCGGGCGACCGCGTCGAAGCGTTGCTCATGCAGCGTTCGGTGCGCGAGAACATCGCGCTTCCCTCCACCGCGCGGCCGCGTCGCTGGGGACCCATCGACATGGGCGCCGAGCGTGAACGTGTCGCGAGTGCCATCAAGCGACTGCAGATCGACACGCGGGCCCAGGGCGAAGTGCGACGACTCTCCGGCGGCAACCAGCAGAAGGTCACCATCGCTCGTTGGATCGCAGGCGGCGTGCGGACCTTGCTCTGTTTCGACCCAACGCGAGGCATCGACATCCGCACCAAGCGGGAGATCTACGAGCTCCTCCGCGACCTTGCAGACGCGGGCGCAGCGGTCTTGCTCTATACCTCAGAGCTCGAAGAGGTCCAACTGGCTTGCGACCGGGCAGTCGTCATCTTCTCCGGTCGTGTCGTGGACGATATCCCGGCTTCCATCGCCGACGAACCTACGCTCATCCGGGCCGCCTACGGATTGCCCCGCGAGACGGGCACGGTAGGCATCCTCGCGGGCGGTGGCACAGGCCGGGGAGCTGGGGAGGAAGTGACCGCGTGAGCGCTGCCACGAGCATCGAGGAGCCTCTGGATCGGGGCGGCACCGGGGCGACGGTCACTCGCCTGATCCGCCGCAACAGCTGGGTGCTGGTGCTGTGCGGGCTCCTGGCGCTCTTATTCGTGGTGACCAAGGTCATCCAGCCCGCCTACGGGCCCTCCCAGGTAGAGGCCCTGGCCCTGGCTGCCCTGCCCGTCGCGCTTGCGGCCGCCGGCCAGGCAGTCGCGCTCATCTCCGGCGGAATCGACCTCTCGATCGGCTCCATGATGGCCCTGACGAGCGTCACCGCGGCTGTCCTGATGAAGGGTGGGAGCGAAGAGTCTGCGGTCCTGATCGTGATCGGGGTCCTGCTGATGGGCCTCGTGCTCGGCGCGATCAACGGCTCGCTCGTGGTACTCACGCGCGTCCCAGACATCGTGGTCACGCTCGCGATGCTCTATGTCTGGGCCGGGGCAGCCTTGCTCGTGCTCAACACCCCCGGTGGCGCTTCGGCCGAGTGGCTCCGCGAACTCATCAACGGCACTGTTCTGAGCGAGTGGGCGCCCAAGGCCGTCGTTCTTCTCCTGGTGCTGGTCTTGGCCATCTGGATCCCATTGCGCAACTCACCCCTGGGGTTGTCCTTCTACGCTGTGGGCAGCAACCGCCTGGCGGCCTTTCGGAGCGGTGTGGACGTCTCGAGGACCAAGGTCGCAGCCTACGCGTTGACGGGTCTGTTCGCAGCCATGGGCGGCCTGTCACTGACCATGAGCACGGGCATCGGCACGCCGGTCCCGGGGCCGTATCTGCTGGCCAGCGTCGCGGCCGTGGTACTCGGGGGCGTCAGTCTCGCAGGCGGCCGAGGCGGGCTCGTCGGCCCGATCGTGGCGGTGTTCATCCTCCGTCTCGTGCGGACCGATCTCACCCTGATGGGCATCGACCCCAACTACACCACCGTCATCGAAGGCGTGATCATGGTCAGCGTGGTCATGGTCGGTGGCCTGGTCGCCCTCCGGAGTCGTGGCTCATGAGTTCGTCACCTCAGGCCAGCGCCGTGGATGTGGGCCGCTGGCCATGGCTGGGTTCGGCTCGGCGAGTGATGCGCGACCGACCCCTCATCCCGCTGCTGCTGCTGTTGGCCCTGCTTGTGGTCACGCTAGAGATCGTTCGCCCTGGAATCGTGAATGAGCGTTGGCTTTCGTCGACCATCCGGTTCGCGATCCCGCTAGCCATCCTGGCGGCCTCCCAGACCCTGACCATGATCACCGGCGGGATCGATCTGTCGGTCGGGATGGTGGCCTCGATGTCGGCCTATGTCATGGCCACGCAGGCTCCCGCCGAGGGTGTCGTGGCGGCCTCTATCCTCGCCCTCGTCGTGGCCACCGTCATCGGCCTCGTGAACGGTATCGGCGTGGGCATCTTCCGTGTCCACCCCCTGATCATGACCCTGGGCATGAGCCTGGTCGTCCTGGGCCTGCTGACCGTGTATCAGCGGATCGTCATCGGAAGCGGGACGCGCGTGCCCGACGAGATCCTGTGGCTGGGCGCACGAACGTCCTTCGGCTGGATCCCCAACAGCCTCATCGTCTTCATCCCACTCGCCGCGGTCATCCTGTTGGGATTGCGCCGTAGTGGCTTCGGGCGGGTGCTCTATGCCATCGGTGACAACGAGTTCGCGGCCCGGCTGGCTGGCGTCCGGGTCTGGCAAGTCCTGGTCGTCTTGTACGTCATCTCGGGGGTCCTGGCCGGGATCGCCGGCCTCATCTACGCGGGCCTCACCCAGACCGCCACCGGCACGCTCGTCGAAGTCTATGTCCTGCCGTCGGTGGCGGCGGCGGTCATCGGCGGGACATCCATCTACGGTGGCCGCGGTGGCTACGGCGGTAGCATCGTGGGTGCCGTGATCCTGACGGTGCTGACCACGCTGCTGACGGTGCTACAGATGCCGGAGGCAGCGCGACAGATCCTCTTTGGCGCCATCGTCTTGTCCGTGGCGGCGGCGTACAACCGCATCATCGAGGAGTAGGCGGGGCACTCGGATGGCACCGTCGACGCGACACATCGGCCTGGACCTCGGCGGCACCAATACCAAGTGGGTGGTGGTGGAGCGGTCGGGTCCGGAGGATTGGCACACCCTCGACCGCGGGCAGGTGCCCACCGACACCTCTCGCGGCGAGGCCAGCGTGGTCCCACAGCTGGCGGCACTGGCGACGGAGATCCGCGACGCCGTGACCGACGGGCCGGTGCTGAGCTGCGGCGTGGCGGTGCCCGGGCTCTACATCCCCGAGTCGGGTGTGGTCACCTTCCTGACCAACGTGCCCGGCGACTGGTCGGCCACGCCCACGGGCGCGCCTGTCGAAGCCGCCACCGGCTTGCCCACCGCGCTCATCAACGACGCCCGCGCCTTCGGCCTGGCCGAGCTGCGCTTCGGCGCGGGCCGGGCCGTCGATTCGTTCGTGGGGCTGACCTTGGGCACCGGGATCGGTGGGGTCTACGCCATCGGCAACCAGGTCATCCAAGGCTATCGCGGGCAGGCGGGTGAGCTGGGCCACCAGACCATCGATCCCGATGGGCCCTGGTGCGGCTGTGGCAATCGGGGCTGTGTGGAGGCCTACTGCCGGGCCGACCAGGTCGCAGCCGCCTGCGGGACGCGTGACCCGCGCGAGGCCATCGAGCGGGCCCGGGCCGGCGACGCGCGGGCGCGAGACGGCCTGGCCCAGGTGGGGCGCTACCTGGGCATCGGCCTGTCCAACGCGGTCACCATCATCACGCCCGACCTGGTCATCCTCGGCGGCGGCTGGGCCAGCGCGGGCGAGCTAATCATCGAGCCCATCAAGGCCGAGATGCGGCGCCGCGTGATCACCACCCCGGTCGAGCGCGTGGACGTGGTGCTCGCAGAGCTAGGCACGTGGGCCGGGGCCATCGGCGCCGCCGTTCACGGGGCCGAACGAGCAGCGGAGCGTGGGAGTGCGCTGGCGGCGAACGTCGAGGGCGGGCCGACCACATGAGCATGGACTACGCGCCCCGCTACCGAGAGATCGAGGCTGCCCTGCGCGCCCGCATCGCCCACCTGCGTCCGGGCCAGCGGTTGCCCTCGGATGCCGACCTCTGTGCCGAGTTCGGGGTCAGCCGTATGACGGCCCGCCACGCCATGGCCCAGCTGGCCGACGAAGGCCTCGTGCGGCGCGACCCCGGACGGGGCACGTTCGTGGCCGAGCCGCCGGCCCACCGGCGGGCCAACTTCCTGATGACCTTCAGCCACGAGATGCGCCGCAGCGGGCGTGTGCCCAGCTCGTACGTGGTCGAGCGGCGGGTCCGGCCCGCGCTCGACGGGGAGCGCGTGGACCTGCGCCTGGCCCACGGTGCCAAGGTGGTCGCGCTCTATCGCGTGCGGCTGGCCGACGACGAGCCGGTGGCGACCGAGCTGGCGGTGCTCACGCCCCGCTGTGCCGAGGCCGTCATGGCCGCCGACCTCGAGACCGGCTCGCTCCACGAGGCGCTCATCGCGGCCGGGATCGTGCCCTCGCGGGGCCGCGCCACCATCGGAGCCAAGGCCGCGGACGAGACCGATGCCGCGCTGCTGGAGGTGGCCCTCGGCGACCCGCTGCTGGTGGAGCGGCGACTCATCTACGACCAGCGCGGTCGACCGATCGAGCGCACCGAATCGCGCTACGCGGCCGAGCGCTACGGACTCAATGTCGGCTTCTCGGTCGAGGACAGCGGTGCCCTCACCATCGAGCCCGGCGTGTAGCCTGCGGCCATCCGGGCTCCGGCCCGGCGGCCCGACCAATGGGGGTGACCATGCACTCACGTGAACGCGTCCTGACCGCGCTCGACCACCGCCAGGCGGACCGGGTGCCGCGCGACTTCGCCGGCACGCGCTACAGCAGCATCCACGCCGAGGCCTATGCGCGCCTGCGGCCCGCCCTGGGCCTGCCGGAAGCCGAGATCCGTATCGTGGACACCACCCAGGGGCTCGCCGGCGTGCACGCCGACATGCTCGAGCGATGGGGTGCGGACGTGGGCCTGGTCAGCGGCGGCTCGCCACACGGGTACCAGCGCGAGGTCTCCGACGATGGTCAGTACGAACGCTTCCTCGACGAGTTCGGAGTGCTGCGGGCACGACCGCACGGCGGCCTCTACTACGAGTCTGTGAGCGCACCGCTCTCAGGTCCCATCACGAGGGACGACATCGCGGCCTACCCCTGGCCCGACCCGGTCGATCCCGGCCGCTTCGTAGGCCTCAGGGAGCGAGCGGCACAGGTGCACGAGGTGGAGCGGCGAGCCACCTTCGTGGGCTCGCTCTGCGCGGGCGTGACCGAGATGCACTTCCGCCTGCGCGGCTACGAGGACGGCTACATGGACCTGGCCCTCCAGCCCGACCTCGCACGCGCGCTCATGCGCCGGATCACCGATCTCAAGCTGGCCTACTGGGAACGGGTGCTCGACGAGATCGGGCCGGAGATCGACATCGCCGCCGAGGCCGACGACCTCGGCGCGCAGCACGCACCGCTCTTCAGCCCTGCGGCCTACCGCGACATCGTCAAGCCGCTGCACAAGGAGATCATCGACCTCATCAAGAGCCGCTCGAACGCGCGCTTCTTCCTGCACTCGTGCGGCGCCATCAGCGAGCTCATGGGCGACCTCATCGACATCGGCGTGGATGCCATCAACCCGGTGCAGGTCTCCGCGGAGGGCATGGAGACGGACGTGCTCAAGCGCGAGTTCGGCGACGACATCACCTTCTGGGGCGGCACCGTCGATCCTCAGCGGACGTTGGCCCGGGGCACGCCCGAGGAGGTCTACGCGGAGACGGTCCGGCGGATCGAGCAGCTCAAGCCCGGCGGTGGCTTCGTCATCGCCAGCATCCATAACATGCAGGCCCACGTGCCGACCGAGAACATCCTGGCCTTCTGGCAGGCCGTGGAGGAGGCAGGCGACTATGACTGAGACCATCTCCGGCCGGCTCGTGCTCGACGAGGGCGAGCTGCGCGGCCACCTGCTCACCGATGACGACGGGCGCATCGCCGGGATCGAGCCCGACCCCGACGCGAGGGAGGATGTGCTGGTGGTGCCGGGTCTCATCGACGTCCATGTCCACGGCTGGGGCGGCCACGACGCGATGGACGGTCCGACCGCGCTCACGGGCATGGCTCGGGCCTTGGCGCGCCGTGGGGTCACCTCCTTCCTGCCCACGTCGGTCAGCGCGACCTTCACCGACCTCTCCGAGTACGCCGAGTCGGTCCGTCGCTGGATGCCCGACGCGCCAAGGGATGGCGCCGCACCCCTCGGCTTCAACATGGAGGGGCCCTTCCTGGCCGAGGAGCGCAAAGGTGCGCACCCGACCGAGCTGCTGCGCCATCCGGCCGACCTGGACGAGACCATCCTGGCGACCTTCCTCGAGGGCCTGCGCATCATGACCATCGCCCCTGAGCTGCGGGGTGCGCCCGCGCTGATCGAGACGCTCGCCCGCCACGGCGTCCGCGTCTCGCTGGGTCACTCGGCAGCGAGCGTGGCCCAGGCGCGGGCCGGGTATGCGGCCGGTGCCATGACCACGACCCACCTGTTCAACGCCATGGGCGGGCTGGCGCACCGAGACCCGGGCCTGGCGCTCGCCGCTCTGCTCGACGACGAGATCTGGGTAGAGCTGATCGCCGACACCCAGCACGTCGATCCCGACCTCTGGCCACTCATCTGGCGGCTGAAGCCACGGGAACGCGTGGTCCTCGTGAGCGACGCCATCTCGCTCGCCGGATCGGGGCAGCGCCGAGGCATGCTGGGCGCGCTGGAGGTGCGCGTCGACGGTGAGCGCGCGACCCTCGTCCACGGCGGCAACCTGGCCGGCTCGGTCACGGCCAGCGACCTGGAGCTGCGCAACCTGGTCCGCCACGGCGTAGCGCTGTGCGATGCCGTGAGAGCCGCCTCGACCAACCCCGCCGAGCTGCTCGGCTGTGACGACCGCGGACGCCTGGCCCCGGGGCTGCGCGCGGACATCGCCGAGCTCGACGCCGGCTCGTTCGCCGTGCGGCGCGTCATGCGAGGCGGTCAGTGGATCGTCGCTGACTGACCGTCAGATCGCTCAGCCCGGCGGCGGGAGCGGTGCCTCGGGACCCGCCGGCGGAGGAGCCACCGATCCTGCCGCCGCGGCCGGCAGCGACCCTTGCGGACCGAAGCGCGGCCCGCGCAGCACCAGCCAGACGATGGCGCCCCCGACGGCCAGCGCCACCATCGTGGCCAGGAACAGCGCCTCTGCCCCGAAGGCCTCGTAGATGAGCCCGCCGGCCGCGTCGGCCACGATGGGGGCGATCCCGGCATAGACGAACCAGGCCACCGACTGCCCGAAGGCGAACAGCGAGCGAGGCAGGAGGGCGCCCACGATGAGCACCATGGCCGTGTAGCGCATCGCGTAGGACACTCCGTCGAGGGTGCGCAGCCCGGCCACCATCCATGGCTCGGGGGCGACCGCGATGAGACCCATGATGATGGCCGCGACCGCTGCTCCACCCACGAACAGCCGGCGCAGCCCGAAGTAGCCAGCCAGCCGGCGCGACGAGAGGAACACGGGGACCTCCACCAGCGCCGGCAATGAGGCCGCCAGGCCGATGAGGAAGACGCCACCGCCCTGGTCCAGGATGCGCAGGCCGATGAAGCGCCACGAGGCGTGCTCACCGAGCGAGGTGACCAGCAGGCCGAGCAGGAACCCGAGCATCAGCGGCGTGGCCACCAGCGGCAACCACGAGCGCAGCGGCGGGCGGGTGTCGTCGCCGGCCGAGCCGTCGCCGGCAGAGGCGCTCCCGACCTCCCCCGGGAGCGGCAGGAGCACCAGCCCGCCCACCAGGAGCGCGGCCGCCACGAAGGCGAGGAACACCGGCGTCGGCCCGACCAGCGTCCAGACCACGCCCGCGGACATGGCTGATGCAGCCCAGCCCAGCGAGCCCCACAGGCGCAGCCGACCGTAGTCGGAGGAACCGTCGCCCAGGACCGCGAGCGCGAGCGCGTCGATCAACGGGTTCCAGGCCAGCGTGCCCACGATGACCACGGCCAGGGCCAGGGCCAGGGCCAGCGGGTCCTGACCCGCCAGCATGAGCGACACGCCACCGAGGGCCGCCAGCACGGCCGCGACGGCGACGGTCCGGCGTCGGCCCAGCCAGCCGTCTGCGATGGCGCCCCACACGGGATAGGAGACCAGGGCCGCGACCCCCGTCAAGCTCATGACCACGCCGATCTCGACCGCGCCCAGGCCGCGTTCGGCGAGCAGCGGCACGGTGAAAGGCAGGATCAGCCCAAGGCTGATGCCCGCGAGGGCGTAGAGCATGGCGAGGCGACGACGGGGCACGGACCGAGTATGGGTGAGCGGTCCTGTCCCGACGCTGCCGATGGTCCACCTTGCCCCTTGTTGGCGTTCGCGTTACGGTCCCAACTGCACAGAACCGCACTCACCCATGTCCGCATCCACAGAGGAGCGTCCCATGTCGTCTGGGGCCTGCCGCGCCCTCGTCTCGCTGCTGCTCGCGATCGTGGCTTCGATCGTGCTGGCGCTGCCTGTCGCCGCCATCTCCGACCAGCTCAAGGAATCCTCGGATGTGAAATACCAGGTCCACCCGGACGAGGGCACCATCGATGTGCGGATGGATGTGAAGTTGAGCCCGCTGACCGGGACGACCTGGCGGCCGAAGCGGGCCTGGGGCCCGCTGGCCGTCGAGGAGACGGCGCCACCGCCAGACATCACCGGAGCCTTCACGCTCGCCAGGAGCCGGGACAGTCTTCCCGGCCTCTGGAAGCCGATCTCCGTGCTCAACAAGAAGCCCATCTCCCAGGGTGATTCTGGTTCCTTCACGCTGCGCTACGCCCTCGATGCGGACCCCGGCAACAACGCCGCCAAGCGCACCACGCCCGCGCGCGTGAACGACAGCTACATCTACCTCTGTGTGACCGGCCAGGACACGAACGTGGGCAGCGTCTCGGTCGCCGTGGACGACCTTTCCCAGTGGGGCTTCAGCCAACCGCTGGGCACGCCCATGGAGATCACCAGCAGCGGCTATCGAACCACCGCGAGCTCCAGGAACAGGCCCGGTTCGGTCTTCACCTGTTTCGAGGGCGTGCGCCAGGACCGCCTCCTGCCGGACACGATCATCGGTCCGCGTGACCGTGCGTTCGAGTTGCAGGCCTGGAGCGGTGGTGACGGCTGGCTGGATGCGGCCGGCAGCGTCGCTCCCGAGGTACTGCGCGACCTCGACAGCTTCATCGGCCAGCCCATCCCGGGCGACAGTACGGTGGTGGTGCGCATGGCCCCGTCGCGGGACGTCGGTGGCTACGCCAGCACCCACGGGGCTTCCGGCATCGTCCAGCTCAGCGAATTCCCACTGGAGGCTACGGACCACCAGCTGGCCCACGCCTGGTACGGAGCTGACAACTTCCCGGACATCTGGCTGCGCGAGGGTATGGCCGAGTGGACCGCGAGCGCCATGCGCGGGACAACTTGCGAGCCCGCCTCCGCCAACCCGCTGGAGCTGGACCTCTCCGAGTGGATGGTCGTCCAGCCGCAGTCGCCCGATGACTATCAGACCCGCATCGAGGCCCAGGACGCCGCCGCCTGCGGCATCGTCGCCGCCGTCCGCGAGCGCATGCCCCAGGAGCAGTGGGACGAGGTCGTCGGCTCCATGCTTCGGGGAGAGACCAAGTACATCGGCACCGCGGGTCCCGAGACCGGGACGTCCACCGGCGTCGATTATCGGGAATGGCTCGATGCGGTCGATGAGCGCGGCCTGGTGCCGGCCGCAGCCGACCCGGCCTACGCGGCCAACCTCGACGATCTCGACTTCGCCCAAAACCTGCTGGACAGGTTCGGCATCGCCGCGGACCTGCCGGGCGGCGAGTCCGAGCTGATGTTGCGCTCACAGGCGCGAGCCGCCTACCACCAGTTTCTCGCCGACATCGCCCCCCTGGGCGCGCCGCGTGCCGTGCGCAAGGACATGGATGACTGGGAGTTCCGCTCCGCCATGGACCGCATCGACAAATCGCGCGAGGTCTACCAGAACCTCATCGAGGCCGACCGGCTGCTGCCGGTGGCCAACCTGCCGGACATCGTGCAGCCGCAGTTCGAGGCGGCCGCCAACGAGGCGGAACTCGACGCGGTTACCGAGTTCGTCGACAACCTGCTCAAGGGTGCCCGGGGCGTGGCCCCCGACCTTGGTGCGATGCAGAGCGCTGCACCGGCCGGCTGGTTCATGCCACTGGCCGTGCGCGACGCCCTCAGCGAGCAGCGCTGGAGTGACATCTCGGCGGCCATCGCGCCGGCCACTCGGGCGGTCCAGGAGATCACCGCCGCCGACGTCGCCCTGCCGCAGGCGAACTTCCTCGACAAATACAAGCTCCGCTACGAGAACAGCGCCACGGCCGCCAGCCTCCAGACGCTGGCCGATGAAGCCGCCTCCGACCACCGCAAAGCGTCCATCGCCGGACGCGCGCTGGAGGCCCTGCAGGTGGCGGCCGGCGAGTGGGCCATCCCCGCCGCGGTGACGCGCCCGCTCGAGACCGGCGAGATCGACGCCGGCACCAGGATCATCGGGGACGCGCAGGCCGTGGTCGATGCCGCCACGAGCGCGGACGAGGCGCTGCCGCAGGCCGGCCTGCGTGACGAGGTCCGGCCCCAGTTCGAAGCGGTCACCAGCGGAGCGGAGATGGCCGCGCTGCGGAAGCGCGTGGAGGCACGCGCGGCGGAGGCGATGACCGTGGGCAACGCCCTGGCCACGCTGGAGCTGCTGGTGCCCAGTTGGCACATCCCCGCGGTCGTGGCCGACCCGGTCGCAGCCGGCAACTTCGGGGCCGCGGTCGAGAGCGCCAAGGAAGCAGAGCGCTGGATCAAGTCTGCGAGCGACGCGCAGGCGGAGCTGCCCGACCTCAACGCCCTCGAATCGATCAAGTCCGACTTCGAGAGCGCCCGAACGCTGCGAGGACCTGCAGGCCGGGGCCGAGACCGCCGTCGAAGCAGGCCGACGCTGCCAGCTAGGTCCACCGCGCCCAGCTGCGGGCGGCCGAGCCCCGTGACATGCTCACCGACTTCGGGCTGGCCGGCGTGGACGTGGACGCCATCGTCGACCAGGCCCTTGCCGCAGCCATCGCAGGGAATGTCGAGGATGCGGTCAATCTCTCCACCGATGCCATCACCAAGCTCGATGGTGCGTCTTCAGACGGCTCGCTGCGCCTGGCCGGCATCATCTTCTTCGGGGTGGCGGTGCTGGGCGTGATCGGTCTCTGGATCATCCTGCGCCGCCAGGCCGGTCCGTCCTGGGCCCGCTCGTCCAAGCCCCACTGGATCGAGGACGAGCGCAGGATCCCCCTGCTCGGCCGGGGCCGCAAGAAGGACGACGGCAAGAAGAAGGACGACGGCAAGAAGAAGGACGACGCAAGAAGAAGAAGTAGCCAGGTTGTCCTGCGAAACGACGGCGGCGGCCGCGGCGGCGCGCCTCCGCCGGCCACGCCCCGACGAGGCCGCGGCCATCACCCAGCTGGCCGTTCGCGCCAAGCGCCACTGGGGCTATGACGACGCGTTCATCGAGTCGCTCGCCGAAGAGCTGGCCTTCACCCCGAAGCGCCTGGCCGACCCGGTCGTGCACGTGGAGCTGCTCGAGACCGATGGCCGGCCGGTGGGCGTGTTCGGCCTGCGGCGGCGGACCGAGCTCGCGTTCCTGAAGAACCTCTGGGTCGAGCCGTCAGCCATGGGCCGCGGCCATGGGCGGTGCCTCTTCCGGCGGGCGGCGGAGATCGCGCGCGGTTGGGGCAAGGGCGTGCTGGAGTGGGAAAGCGACCCCTTCGCCGAGCCGTTCTACCTGCACCTGGGGGCGACACGCGTGGGCATGGTGCCCTCGTCGGTCATCCCGGGACGGTCGTTGCCGCTGATGCGCTACCCGCTCTGAGCGCGCCGCCAGTGATGGTCACGAAGCCGGTGACATCGACCGCGGTGCCGGTGGAGCCGGGGTCGGCGCTGTCCGTGGGCTGGATCGCCACGATGTGGGGGCCGGGGGCCAGGGTGGCCACGTGCACGATCTCCGGTCCTCCCGGCTCGGCGGCCCACAGGTCCACGAGCGCGACGGCGGCGCCGTCGACGAGGAGTGCCGCCCGGCCCGCATCGGGACCGCGGTTGGCCACCACGCCCACCTCATCTCCGGCCACGCTGGCAGCTCCGGCGCGGTCGGGGGTCACGATGCTGACCTCCACGCCCGAGGTCGTGGCGCGGCTGGTGTTGCCGGCGCCGTCGGGAACGATGGCGGTCACGTCGCAGCTCTCGCCCGCGGCCAGCTCGGCCTCAGCCTGCCAGGTCACGGACTCGGCCGGTGCGGCCGAACCCGGGGCATCGCTCGTCAGCGAGACCTCGGCACAGGCGACCTCCACCTTCGCGCCAGCGAGGCCGGCGGTCTCGTCCCGAGCCTGCCACCCCACGGCCACCGGGATACCGGCCGGCCCGTCGACGAGCGGCCCGAGGCGCAGGCCGACCGAGGGCGGCGTGACCTCCGGCGGCGTGGCGTCCACCACGATGGTGTCGCTCACGACCGGCGCGAGCAGGCCGGGGCCGTCCTTGAGCTGAGCGTAGACCACGTATTGGCCTTCAGCCGTGCCGATCTCCACCGTGGGCGTGGGCCGCAGCGCCTGCCAGTCCGACCACTCCTCGCCGTCGAGGGAGGTGCGGATCTCGCTACCCCGCCGTCCACCCAGATCGAGTGCCACCGTGCCGCCCGCTGTGGCCACCGCACCGCCGGCGATGGAGAAGGGGCGCTGCACGAGCGAGCGCAGCTGCTGGCGCGAGCCGGCGAAGTAGTTGCCATCCACCCTGGCCCGTCGACCAGGGATCTTGGTCAGCCCGTCCTGCCAGAAGGTCCAGTCGTCCCACCCCTCGGGCAACGTGATCGGTTGGTCGCAGCCCCAACAGGCCGCCCACAGGGGCAGGTCCGCGAAGCCATCGGGGTTGCCCACCACCTCGCGCCACATGTACTCGGAGGTGTAGACCACCGGGGCCATGCCCGTGCGTCGGTAGACCTCGTCGACGAAGTCCCGCAGGCGGGCGGCGGAGACCGAATGGATGGAGGCGCCGTAGTAGGCCGGCCAGCACTCGACATCCACCACCGGCGGGAGCAGGCCGTCGAAACCGATCACCTGCTCGACCCGATCGACATAGTGATCGGCCTGCGACTTGCCATCCAGGGTGTAGTCGAAGACGTGGTAGGCACCGACCTCCAGGCCGGCCGCCCTGGCCTGCCCCACGTAGGTGGAGAAGTAGGTGTCCAGGTGGTCGTTGTTCTCGGTCACCTTCATGATCGCGAAACGGTGGCCGGCCTCGCGCACGGCCTCGAAGTCAAGGTCTTGCTGGTGGTGGCTGACGTCGACGCCGGTGATGAGCTCGGAGGCCGGCCGGATCGCGTCGGCTGTCATCGGCTCTGGCTGGGTCGGGCTATCGATGGTCGCCACGGCCAGCCGGATCGCCGCCTCCGGCGCAGGCGAAGGCACGTCAGACGGCGCGGCTGAGGCCTCGGCGCTCGGCGATGGCTCAGGGCTCGGGGATGGCTCAGGGCTCGGCGATGGCTCGGGGCTCGGGGTCGGTTCCGCTCCGGGCGGCCAGGGCGGGTCCTTGATGGAGGCCGGGCCCTTGTACCTCTTGCCGCCGGGCAGGCAGCCGATGCCGCGGCCAGAAGCGTCATAGACCACCGTCGCGGCCGGCTCGACCGGCTGCACGGCAGCACGAACCGAGGCAGAGCCGGTCTGGAGCGGCCCAGGCAGGAGCAGCAGGATCATCGTCGACGCCTGGGCAAGCGTGACGACGCGGCGAAGCGTCATGTAGCCCGGTGAGGGTACCCGCGCCGCCTGATTCCCGCAGACGAACTAGCGCGCGCCTGCGTCCCTGGCGGCATTGGCAGGCTTCGCCTCGGGTGCCTGCGTGCCGTTGGCTCGTTCGATGGCACGGGTCGCCAGCACCTGCTCGAGTCGCTCGAGCAGCGCCGGCGATCTCACGATCTCGAAGCGCTCACGAGCCTCATCGGCCCAACCCTCGATGGACGGCTCGTCTGGCAACGAGGTCAGGGCAGCCATCTGGGCGATGGCGACATCGAAGCGGGCGCCGCAGGCGCGCCAGGCCTCGATAGCGGCGCGATAGGACGCCAGCGCAGCCCCGGGCTGTCCCTCGAGCGCGGCCACGCCCGCTTCGGCCAGCCGGCGTACGCCGTCGACGTAGGTCCCGGCGTAGGGCTCGAAGTCCAGGGCCTCGAGGCCGCGTCGAGCCGCCTCCGGGTCTCGGGCGAACTGTGCCGCGAGGACATATCCCCAACGTGCCTCCAGGGAGTTCTGGGTCTGTGCCCGGATGTACGGCGCGTAGGCGGCCAGCGCCTCGTCGATGCGGCCGTCGACGAACGACGCATGCGCGGCATTCACCGCCTCCGACAACTCCTCGTCGGGATCGCTGATCTGCACGGTCAGCCGCTCGCGGGCAGCCAGCAGCTCGGTCCGATCGTCCCCGCGGAAGGCCATCAGCGCCTCGCGCAGCGAGAGCAGTCGCACCCGGTCGGCGTCGGACATGCTGCCGTCGATCTCGGTATCCACCTGGCGCAGCGCCGTATCCCAGTCGAGCCCCTCGTAGAGCGCTCCCTGGGCGATGGCACCAGCCAGCCAGGTCGACATCTGTCGGATGCCCAGGCGCGTGGCCAGCGCGTAGGCTTCGCGGCTGACCCGCATGGCGGCGTCGCCGTCCTCCGTGCCCTGGGTGGCGGCAAGGTTGTTGCGCGCACGCAGCTCGAGGGCCATGTCACCCTGCTCGTGGGCCAGGTCGACGGCTGCTGACATCAAGACGATCGGCTCCACCAGCCGACCCGACTGCGATAGGGCGCCGGCCTTGTTGATGAAGGCCTCGCCGATGGTGTGCCGCAGGCGCAGGGGCTCGGCGATGGCCAGCGCCTCGTCGGCCCGAGCCAGGGCCTGCTCCGTCTGGAGCAGCCGCATGTGGGCGCGAGAGAGGCTCGCCAGGATCTCGGCCCGCGGCTTCGCGTCCTCCGGCCGATCGGCCTTGGCCAGCGCTGATTCCAGCAGCTCGACGGTCTCGGTCAGCCGCGAGGCGTTGAGCAGGATCATGCCCAGCCTGGCCGAGGTCCGGGCCGCGCCGGTATGGTCGTCGATGGACTCGTAGGCAGCGAGCGCCTCCCGGCCGAGCCGCTCGGCCTCTTCGTATGCCCCCTCGATGTCGGCGGCGGCGGCGGCGCGTTCGAGGAGCGATGCTCGCTCCGCGGCGTCCTCGGTGATCGAGAGGGCCCGCTGCAAGCTCAGGCGAGCCTGGTCGTAGGCACCCAGGTCCATCGCACGCTCGGCTGCCCCCTGCAGGGCCAGGCGCGCCTGGATGCGCAGCGCATCCGCCTCCGGACCGGGTTCCGAGGCCTCGTACGCGGCCATGTAGTGCGTCGAGAGCACGCCCGCCAGCTCCTCATCCCCCAGGCCCTCGAAGTAGCGCGCCGCGGCCAGATGTCGAGTCCGTCGATCACGCCGGGACAGGGTCTCGTAAGCGACCTCGCGGACGACTGACTGGACGAACCCGAACTGGCCCCGCTCGGGTGAGGCGGGATCGACCGCGATCTCCAGCAGCTCTCGGCGCGAGAGTGCCCGCAAGCGCGATGCGATCTCCGCCTCGTCCTGGCCGTAGATGGCTGCGATCGCGTCCGGCGTGAAGGTCTTGCCCAGCACCGCCGCGTCCTGCAGGAGGGTGCGATCGGCATCGTCAAGCGCGTCGAGGCGAGAGGCGATCAGCGCCCGCAGAGAATCGGGCATGGCCAGCTCACCGAGCTCGCCGGCCGGGCGGAAGGTGCCGTCGCCGTCAGCCAGCAGGCGGCCGTCGGCCACCAGCATGCGGACCGTCTCCACCGCGTAGAGGGGGATGCCATCGGCTCGCTCGAGGACCGTCGAGACCGCGTCCGCGGGCAGGCCAGGGACGAGGCCCAGCAGGAGCTCACGCATATTGGCCGGCGTGAGCGGCTCCAGTCCGACCGCATTGAAGGCACGAGCCGTGGTGCCCCAGCCGGGCCGGCGCTCGAGCAGCTCGGGGCGGGCAAGGGTCACCACCAGCAAGGGGACGTCACGGGCCCACTCCATGAGGTGATCGATGAAGTCGAGCTGCCCGCTGTCGGCCCACTGCAGGTCCTCGAACAGCAGGATCGTCGTGCCATGCGCAGCCACGCGCTCGAAGAAGATCCGCCAGGCCGCGAAGAGCACGTCGCGGCCGCCGGCCGGTGGTGGCTCGAGGCCGAGCAGGGTCAGCAGCGCCGGCTCCACCCAGGCCCGGTCCTTCTGGTCGGGCACCCACTCCTCGACGGTCGCGCGAACCCGTTCGCGCGTGGTGTTCTCGTCGTCCGACTCGAGTAGCCCGGCCCGCTTGCGGACCATCTCGCCGAGCGCCCAGAAGGTGACCCCGTCGCCATAGCTGGGGGCACGGCCGCGGTGCCAATAGACGCCGTCGACCAGGCCGTCGAGGTACTTCTCGAACTCCCACGCCAGGCGGCTCTTGCCGATGCCGGCGGGTCCGGTGATGGAGACGAGTCGCGGACGCCGGTCCTCATCGACCGCGTGGACCAGGTCCTTGAGCAGGCGCAGCTCCAGCTCGCGGCCGACGAACGGGGGCTCCAGGCCCTCGCCGCGGCTGCGCCCACCGCGATCACCGATGACGCGCAGGGCGCGCCAGGCCGGGACCGGGGCCGTCTTGCCGCGGAGGACCTGCTCGCCGGCCTCCTCGAAGGCGATGGCGCCGGACGCCGCCTGCATCGTGGCCTCCCCTACCAGCACGGTGCTGGGGGGAGCTGCTGCCTGCAGGCGCGCGGCCGTGTTGACCATGTCGCCCGCGACCATGCCCTGGTCGGTCGCACCCACGGTGACCGCGGCGTGGCCGGTGAGCACGCCCACGCGGGCTTCCAGCCCCTCGTTGAGGTTGCGGACCGCCTCGACCACCTCGAGGGCGGCGCGCACCGCCCGTTCGGCGTCGTCCTCGTTGGCCCTGGGGGCGCCCCACGCCGCCATCACCGCATCGCCGATGAACTTCTCCACCCGGCCGCCGTGATGCTCGATGGCGTGTCGCGTGGCCTCGAAGTAGCGGGTCAGCGTCTCACGTACGAGCTCGGGATCGCGGCCTTCGGAATAGCTGGTGAAGGACACGAGGTCGGCGAAGAGCACCGACACCAGGCGGCGCTCCGCGGTGCCGCCATCGGCCGATGCGGGCAAGGTTCGTGTCCCGGCCGGAGCCGGCGCCGGCGTCGGCACATCCGCGTCAGCCAGGTGCGTACCGCAGCTACGGCAGAAGCGCGCCTCGGGCCGGTTCTCGGCACCACACTCGGGACAGCCCGAGTTGAGCGTGCTGCCGCAGCTGTCGCAGAAGGCAGCGCCGTCGCCATTGGCCTGGCCACAGCTGGTGCAGAAGACGCTCATGCTCCACCCCCGACGAGACTGGCCGACGCTGGACCCGATGGCTCGGCATCGCGCCCGTGCCCGCGCGCCACCGATGCGTCGAGGAGCCGCAGCCAGGGTTCGGCAGCCAGCAGCTCGAAGCGCGCCCGGGCCTCCTCTTCCCAGCCATCGGTGCTGGACCGTGCCGGCTGGAGCTCGAGCGCGACCGCTTGCAGGACCGCCACCCAGAAGTGGTTCTTCCCAGCTCGCATTCGTTCGACCGCCCGCACGAACGAAGCCGTAGCCGACTCCTCGCGCCCTTCGAGCGCATGGACGACGGCGCGACCGAGCTCACGGATCGCATCGCCGCCACGACCGCCCTCCTCCCACTCCTGCAGCCGCTTGGAGGCATCGCGGGCCGCCACGACGTCGCGCGCATACGCGGCTGCGATGCTGCCGCCGGCGAGCGCCTCGCCGATCGCGCGGGCCATCACCCCGTACGTCGCCTGGAACTCACGGACCGCGGTCTCCGGGCGACCGGCAAGCAACGTCTCGTAGGCCGACATGTGATCGAAGCGCTGGAAGGGCACGAAGTCCGCGGACGCGAGGATCCCACGCATGGCTTCGACGGTGCCGCCAGTCTCCTGCCCACGCATGGTCAGGTACTGCTGTCGGACGCCCAGGAACAGGTAGCGCATGTAGTCGGCGTCGGCGTCGGTGTCGTCGATGGCGCGGTCGAGCAGTTCGATGGCTGCGTCCCAGTCGTGTCCGCGAGCGAACTCGAAGAGCACGAGTCCACCCACGAGCCACTCGACGTACCCACTCGTCCCCAGGCGCCGGGCGATCTCGAGGGCCTCGACCGAGGCCGCGATGGCCAGGTCGAGGTCCTGGTGGCTGTATGTCGCGGAGAGGTTCGCCCGAGCGCGCATCTGCAACTCGATGTCGCCGACCTCCGTGGCCAGGTCCACGGCTCCCTGCATCAGGATGGCCGGCTCGCGGATGCGACGCATCTGGCTCAGCGTGCCGGACTTGTTGATGAGTGCCTCGGCCGTGACCCGGTCCAGACCCAGGGGCTCGGCCAGGGCGAGCGCCTGGTCAGCCGCAGCGATCGCCTCCGGCTCCTCTTGCAGCCGCATGTGTACGCGACTGAGGCGAGCCAGCAGATCGGCCCGCACATCCGCGTCCTCCGGCGCGGACGCCCTCGCGGCGGCCTCGATGAGCAGCTCGCGCGCGTCTTCGTCGTAACCGGCGTCCGTCTGGAACCCTCCCTTCAGCGCCAGCGCCTCGAGCGCGGAGCGGTCCTGCCCCGCCTCATCGAAGATCGCTGCCGCACGGGAGGCCTGATCGATGGCCAGGTCCTTGCGTCCCGCTACCGACGCGGCGGTGGAAGCGCGAGCCAGGAGACCAGCTTGCTCGAGGGGATCGTCGGTGGTCTCGAGCGCGGACTCGAGGTGGCCGAGGGCCTGCGCCGGTGAACCGAGCGTGAGGGCGCGAGCGGCCGCCGACACGAGCGCGCGGCGCGCCTGCGCGCCGAGGGCGTCCGCCTCGGGTCCCGGGTCAGAGGCCTTGTAGGCGCCGAGGTAGTGGGCAGCCAGGACTCCCGCCAGCTCCTCATCACCGGCGGCCTCGTAGTACCGCGCGGTGGCGAGATGACGGGCTCGACGGTCCCGGCGCGAGAGGGTCTCGTAGGCGACCTCGCGGATGACCGCCTGCACGAAGCCATACTGGCCCCGGTCGGGTGAACGCGGGTCGACGGAGATCTCCACCAGCTCGCGCTGCATGAGTGCTCGAAGCCGGGCCTCCACCTCGTCCTCGTCGCGGTCCGTGATGCGTGCGAGGGCGCGGTGGTCGAAGGTCTGGCCCAGGATGGTGGCGTCCTGGAGCAGGGCCCGGTCGGTGGCATCCAGCGCGTCGAGGCGCGAGGCCACGAGCGCGCGCAGCGTGTCGGGCAGCGCCAGCGTGCCCAGCTCCCTGGTCGCCGCGTACGTGCCGTCGAGCCCAGCGACGAGCGAGCCGTCGGCGATGAGCATGCGCACCATCTCGACGGCGTAGAGCGGGATCCCGTCCGCGCGCGCCACGACCTGGGCCACGGCGTCGTCGGGCATCGTGGGCACGAGCCCTCGCAGCAGATCGCGCATCTGGTCGTCGGTCAGGGGTTCCAAGCCGATGGCGTTGAACGAACGCTTGCCCGTGCCCCATCCGGGTCGCTCATCGAGCAGCTCTGGCCGGGCCAGGCCGACGACGAGGATGGGCACGTCGCGGGACCACTCGAGCAGGTGGTCGATGAAGTCGAGCAGGCCATCGTCGGCCCATTGCAGGTCCTCGAACACGAGCACGGTGGTCTGTCGGGCCGCGATGCGCTCGAAGAAGGTACGCCAGCCCGCGAAGAGCGTCTCGCGCCCGCCGTCCGGCGGTGCCTCCAGGCCCAGCAGCACGAGCAGGGAGCGCTCGATCCACTCAGCCTCGCCGGCAGCGATGAACTCGGACACGGCCGCGTGGATCCGCTCACGTGTCGTGGCCTCGTCGTCACCCTCGGCCAGACCGGCACGACGGCGGACCATCTCACCCAGGGCCCAGAAGGCGATGCCCTCGCCGTAGCTGGGCGAGCGTCCGCGGTGCCAGTAGATCCGCTCGACGAGGCCATCGACGTACTTCTCGAACTCCCACGCCAGGCGACTCTTGCCGATACCCGCCGGCCCGGTGATGGAGACGAGTCGCGGGCGCTGTTCGGTGCTCGCGGCGTTGACCACGTCCTTCAGCAGGCGCAGCTCGATCTCGCGCCCTACGAATGGCGGCTCAAGGCCCTCCCCTCGGCCACGCCCGCCCTTATCGGCCACGACACGCAGGGCGCGCCACGCCGGCACGGGGGCGGACTTGCCTTTCAGCACCTGTTCGCCGGCCGGCTCGAAGGCGATGGCGCCTGTCGCGGCCTGCATCGTGGCTTCCCCCACCAGCACGGTGTCGGGCGGCGCCACGGCCTGCAGGCGGGCGGCGGTGTTGACCAGGTCGCCCGCGACCATGCCCTGGTCGGTGGCGCCGAGGGTCACGGCGGCCTGGCCGGTCAGGACGCCCACGCGAGCGCGCAGCCCCTCGTCCAGCTCGCGTACGGCGTTCACCACCTCCAGCGCGGCCCGCACCGCGCGCTCGGCGTCATCCTCGTTCGCGCGCTGTGCACCCCAGGCCGCCATCACAGCGTCGCCGATGAACTTCTCCACCTGCCCGCCGTGACGCTCGATCACGGTGCGCGTGGACTCGAAGTAGCGGGTCAGCGTCTCGCGCACGAGCTCCGGGTCTCGCCCCTCGGAGTACTTGGTGAAGGCGACAAGATCGGCGAAGAGCACCGAGACCAGACGACGCTCCGCGGCAGGCTGGCTGCGGATCGGTACGGCAGCGGACGATCCCGCGCGCTGCGCTGCGGCATCGAGACCGTTGCCGAGGGCCTGGCCGCAGTCGCCGCAGAATCGCGCCTCCGCTCGGTTCTGTGCCCCGCAGCTCGGGCATGCGTCGATGAGACTGGCGCCGCACTGATCGCAGAAACGTCGTCCAGCCGCGTTGTCCGCAGCGCAAGTCCCACAGCTGACGATGACCGGCCTCCCCGCTACCCGATTGGCACTCGCAGCGTAGCGGAACACGATGAGTAATGACTAGTACGCCACTGGTGATTCCGAACCAGCGCCACGGTGTCAGTCCTCAGATGGAGGTTCCTGCCGCTGCGGCGGTGGTCCTGGCCTGCCTGGCGGCGGTCCTCCCGGTGGCGCGATCGGCGGTCCGGCGATCCCCGCAGGCGGTGGAGGCATGCCGGGCCGCGATGCGGGTCCGGGTGGCACGGGCGGACGCGGTGGCATCGCAGCGCCAGGGGGCGGTCCGTAGCCAGGGGGCGGTCCGTAGCCAGGGGGCGCGCCGTAGCCCGGGGGAGGCGGGGGTGGTGCCACCCGGGGAGGCCCGCTTGCGTGGGGTGGCGCGTTCGCCGGCGGTGGCACGGGGGTGGCTCCGGCCGGAGGTGAAGCGGGCATAACCGGTGGTGGCGGAGGCGGGAGGGCTGGAGGGCTCGGTGATGCCGCATCGAGCGCGGGCGGGGGCGGCGCCTGTCCGGCGGTGGCATCGCTCACGGCCGCGGTCATCTCGTCCGGCCCGGCCGTCCAGGGGCGCCTGGCGCCCAGCGCCTCGATGCTGCGGCGGACCGGTTCGCGCATCGGCCGCAGGGCCGTCCCGGCGGGAGGCGAGACCGGTGCGGTGGGTGCGGGTGCCGGTCCTGGTTCGCGTCCGTAGGGGTCGTACAGCTCCCGCTCGGGCGCACCGGCCCGGGCTGCGTCACCCTGGCCGGCAGGCGTGAACGCCTCGATGATGCCGGCCGACTTCGACGTCTCCCGCGGATCAGGACGGGTGAGGTCGCCGAGCTGGGATAGGTCGACCGTGATGCCCACGCGCTTCTCGTTGCGGACATCGGCGTACTGATCGTCGATCACGCGAGCGTCCGCGGGCTTGGGCCCACGACACTTGTAGCACTTGTTCGCGGGCAGATCGTTGAGGCTGTGACAGTTCCCACAGACCCACCACTTGGCCTTGCTCATGGGGCAAGGATACTCAGGCTGCTCCTGAGCGCACCCCACCGAACGGGCCACTCGGGACCCCTCACTCGGCACACGACGCTAGGGGCAGCTGTCGATGGTGGACGTGCTCGCTGCTCGCGAGAGATCGTACAGATCGGTCCACAAGAGTTGCGACGTGGTGGTGCCTGTCTGCGTATCGGTGATGGCCAGCTCGACCGGCTCCGTGACGCGCGCCGCGGCCCAATCCCAGAAGGTCCCACTCAGCCGACACTCGTCCCGCACCTGCACGCGAGCATCGGTCGTACCGTATTCCCAGGTCGAGCCGGCCTCGGGCGAGCCGACGAATGGACCCGTCAGCGGCAGCTCCTCGCGCGTCCCGTCGACGTGGACCAGCTCCACGATGAAGCGCTGGTCGACCAGCGCAGGCGGCTCGATCGGCTTGCCGCCCTCGCGGATCCAGCCGGCGATGGCGAGGTAGGCATCGGCGCCGAGCGTCTCGAAGTCGAGGTCCACGTTGTGCACCCGCTCCACCTTGCGCAGGCCCAGGCTGTCGATGAGCGCGTTAGGCCGGCGGCCGTTCTGGGCCAGCTCGGCGGCCCGGCGGACGCGCGCCTTGCGCAGCGATGTGAGTGCCTTGGCCAGGTCGGCCCGCGCCGGGAGCATGCCCTCGGGTCCGCTGAAGACGACGCCCTGCACCGACCGCGGCACGCGGCCCTCGACGAACAGGAAGATGCGGTCGAGGTCGTCCCGCTCGTCGACCGCCGCGACGGGCGAGCCGCGAGTCAGGATGGTGTACGCGTCAACGCCCTGCTGGAGGCGGCGATAGCTCCGTTCCGCACCATCGGAGAGCAGCCGCAGGCTCGTGGAGAAGTTGGGCGTGTCCGCATCGGCCGAGGTATAGGTCGCCTGGGCATCCAGCTGCGGCAGCCCGCCCACCTGGACATCACTGCCACAGATCGGCAGCGCCTCCGGATCGAAGATCGTGCCGATGGGCTTCCCGGGCTCGAACGGTGGTAGCAGCGGCCGAGCCGACTTGCCGGTGTTCCGGTCGAGCACGTTGAGCTGGAGGGAGACGCCTGAGAGCCCCGCGCCGAAGAGCCAGTAGTGGTCGTTCACGGCGCAACCATCGATCACCTGCACCGCCAGCGGCTGGTTCTCCTCGTCGAAGAAGTTGAGCGGCCCAGGCTGGACCTCGTAGTCGATGTAACCGTCGGGCAGCTCCAGCGTGACCACCAGGTCGGGATCGGTCTGGGCAGCGACGATGCCCGCGGACAGGCCGACGAGCGCCAACGCGGCGACCATGGCCGTGAGCGGGGTGCAGCGAGTGACGGTCCCGAACGTCATGAGCAGAGGCTACAAATTCTCGTCCGTCGGTGCGCGGTCATCGAAACGCAGGGGCGACCATTCCCGAGCCGTTCCCAGGCGCCGCGTGGCCGAGCCCTAGTAGTCGAGCGTCCCGTCGAGGTCGCCGTCCATCATGTCCATGATCTCGAAGTCGGCGGCGAAGTTGCGGTTCCGGTCGCACTCGCCACGCCACCAGCCGACAACAGAGCGCATGCGATGGACTGTGTCAGAGTCGGCTCATGCGCCAGCAGCACTTGGCGGGATCACCCATGACCGAGACCCCACCTCCGTTCCAGATCGTCCCCCCACAGGGCCTCCGACGGCCGCTGGTGGCCCACGTGCCCCATTCGTCGAGCTTCATCCCCGACGAGGTACGCGGGGAGATCCTCCTCTCGGAGGCCGAGCTGGCCGAGGAGATGCTGCGTCTGCACGACGCCTACACCGACGAACTGTACGCGGGACTGGGCGCCCTGGGCGTGACGTCCTTCGTCAACCGCCGCTCGCGCTTCGTGTTCGACCCCGAACGTTTCCTCGACGAGTCGGCCGAGCCCATGGCGCCGCGCGGCATGGGCGTCGTGTACTGGCGTGGCACCCGGATGCAGCCGCTGCGCGCGGTCTCGACCGAGCTGCGCGCACGGCGTGTGCGGGAGCTGTACGAGCCATACCACGCGGCGCTCGATGCGGTCGTGGCCAACCTGTTGGCCGAGTTCGATGCCTGCACCGTCATCGATTGCCATTCGTTCCCGGACCAGCCGGCCCCCATCGACATCGACCAGCGACTGGATCGGCCCGACGTCTGCATCGGCACCGATCCCTTCCACACACCCGCTGATCTGGCCGACGCGGTCGAAGCAGGATTCAGCGCCGCCGGCTACCGCACCCGGCGCGACTCACCCTTCGCGGGCACGTTCGTGCCGTCGGGCTATCACGGCCGCGAGCCCCGGGTGCGCTCGGTCATGATCGAGGTCAACCGGCGGCTCTACATGGACGAAGCGACCGGCGACCAGCTCCCCGAGTTCGATCAGGTGGCGGCGACCATCACCGATGTCCTGGCCAGGGCGCTACCGTCGATGTGACCGGGCGCGGAGTCATCCCGGGACGCTGACCGGGTGGCTCGGCCGGATCGGATGGCGACCGCTATGGGTGCGCAGGCTCGTCCGGCCAACGCTCCTCGAAGATGACCTCCTCGCGAGGGAGCCGGGCCTGGCCAGGTCGTGACTTCGACTGCAGGGCGTCCTCGGTCGGGTGACCGAGGGCCACGATCGTGGGCACCGAGCGCTTGGCCGGCAGACCGAGGGCCTCGTTGATGCGGTCGCGGACGTCGCGCCGCACGAACGAGATGCCGCCACCCAGACCCAGCAGGTGCGCGGCGATGAGCATGCGCTCCGCAGCGCGGCCGTCGTCGAACGCGCGAGAGATCTCGCGGCCGGGCTCGTCAGGCAACACGATCGCGACCGCGGCCGTGGCCGTGCGGAGTCCGCGAGTCTGGGGCAGCCCCAGCTCGGCGATGTCACGGATGCGAGTGCGGTCACGCAGCACGATGAAACGCCAGGACTGCTCGTTGCGGCTGCTGCCAGACCAGCGCGCGGCCTCCGTGATGGCGTGGAGCTCGGCCCTCGTCACCTTCCTGCTCGTGAACTCACGCGCCTGTCGCACCTTGAGCAGCGGCCGCACCAGCTCCTGTGGCTCGGGGACCACCGGCGCGACCGGCTTGCTGGCGGCCCTGGTCTTCTGCGAGCTGGCCACCGACCTGCCCTTGGCCGCCGCCTTCGGCAGCGCGACTGCCTTCGAGCGGGCAGCGGGCTTGGCCACTGCCGTGGCCGACTTGGTGGTGGGCTTGGGGGACGTGGACCGGGAAGGCATCTGAGCTCCTTTCGGGAGCGCGGGCAAGAGCGGGCGCGGGCGTATTCCGGGGACCCTAATGTTCTCACACACGTGCTCGCGGGATGGCGCGTGCTCGACGCGAATGGTGGCCGCGAGCCCGCTGCACGGTCGAGCGGCCTGGAGGTGCCGAGACGCACCGGCCGGATCATGGGGGGGCGGACCTTCGGGGCCGTGGACCAGCCACCCCCGTACGGCTGTAATCAGACCGAGGTGTCTGGCACTCCCGCCGGCCATCCGGCCTGTGTAGCGCGAGGGATCTTCGGGATGACCAACATCGTTTCGGGTGCGGTTTCCACCGTCACCGACCTGGGCAAGGACGAGGCCTGGATGTGCACGTGGCTCTCCGAGCAGCCGTCACGGCTGGGCCTGGGCGAGCTGACTGCGGCCGAGGGTGACCACGACGACGACGCACGTTCGTTCGCCGCGATCGACGACGAGCGCTGTTTCAGCGTCGACGTACAGCTGGGCGAGCTGGAGGCGTCGCGCGGCTTCGGCGTCCTCGACAACTGGGCTCGCAACCGCGTCCGCCACCCCGACAAGGAACACGTGGCGGTGCTCGTGACAGAGACGCTCTCCGATCGCTACCAGACCACGCTCGAGACCCTCGCCGAGCATTTGCCGCTGGTGGTCGTCGAGCTGCAGGTCTGGAAGGGCGAGGAGGAGGCCATCGTGGTCCCCCATGTGGCCCTCGCCAGCAAGGACGTGGACCTGTCCGCGACAGCGGCCGCGAAGGCGGCTGAGGCCATGGCCAAGGCCGAGGCGACGGTCGCCGTGGAGGACGCGGCCGAGACCGTCGACGCCGACGCGAGTGGCGAACCCGCAGAGCCGGCAACGGACGAGTTCGAGGCCGAGGCCGAGAGCGACACCGGCTCGGACCGCGACGATGACGAGGCGGCATCCGACGCACCCGAGAACAAGGATGACACCGGCGTCGGCAATCCCTGGGGCCTGCCCCAGCGCGAGGACGAGCCCGCCTTCGGGGCCGATGGCTCAGGCGCTGCCGAAGTCCTGGCCAAGGTCGGCTAGACCGAGTCCCACACCGATCCCTCGTGCCGGAGGCCCGGGCCACATCCGCCCGGGCCATCCCTGTGCCCTGCGCTTGGTAGGCTCTGCGGATGGAATTCGATGACGTCCTGCGCAGGCGCCGCAGCATCCGTCGCTTCACTGACCAGCGACCCGATCGGGCGGTCATCGACAGGATCGTGGAACAGGCCCGCCGCGCACCGACGGCCGGCTTCTCGCAGGGTATCGACTTCCTCGTGCTCGACGAGCCCGCCACGCTCGCCGACTTCTGGGCCCTCACCGAGGACCCCGAGGATCCGGCGACCGCGGAAGACATCGCTGATCGACCACCAGTGCTGGTGCTGGTGTGGTCCGATCCCCAGCGCTACCTCCAGCGCTACTCGGCTCCGGACAAGATCGAGTTCGGTCTCGCTGACCCGGACGCCTGGGCGGTGCCCTTCTGGGACGTGGACGCGGGCATGGCCTCCATGCAACTGCAGCTGGCGGCCGTGAACGCCGGCCTGGACACCTGGTTCTTCGGTATCGCCGATGGCGAGGATGCTGTGCGCGAACGCTTCGGCGTGCCCTCGGATCGCCGGCAGATCGGCGTCATCGCCATCGGCCATCGCAGCCACGAACCCCAGCCGGAGAGCTCGGTCGACAAGCGGCGGCGTCGAGCGCTCGACGAGCAGCTCCACCGCAACCGCTGGTAGCGAGCGGCCAGGATCGGCGCATGCGGCACGGGCAGGAAGCCGAGCGGCAGGTCGAGCGTCGGCTGCGTGCGGCCCTGCCGGAACCCGAGTACCGCATCTACGTCAACGTCAACTGGACCGGACCGCTGCGCGACCACGGGCCGGCGCGAGATGGCGAGGCGGACGCCGTCATCACCCATCCCGAGTACGGGCTGCTGGTGCTGGAGGTCAAGTCCGGGGAGCCCTCGGTCGACCGCGACGGGCACTGGTATCTGGGGCCGGTGGCGCTCAAGGAGTCCCCCTTCGAGCAAGCCCGCACCTCCAAGCACTACCTGCGGGCCAAGCTCATGGACCTGCCCGACTGGCCGGCCGATCTCGAGCCCCTTGCCGGACATGCCGTGGCCTTCCCCGACGTCGATCTGCAGTCGCTGCCGCGCGGCCGCTCACTGCTGGGCCCGGACGCGCCCGTCGAGCTGGTCCTCGATGCCCACGCGCTCGAGACCACCGCCGGCATCCAGCGCTGGCTCGACCGCGTCTTCGAGTATTGGCGGGGTGACGGGGCCGGCCGCTACCGCCCGCTGGGCCCGCAGGGCGTGGAGCTCGTGGACAGCCTGCTCCGGCCGGTCGTCTCGCTGCACCGGCTGGTGCGCGGTCGCATCGAGGATGACCGGACCGCCCTGGTGGCTGCTTCACGCATGCAGTCACGCATCCTCAACCGCTTCAGGGCCCTGCGCCAGGTGGAGGTGATCGGACCGGCCGGATCGGGCAAGTCGATGTTGGCAGCGGAGCGCGCCCGGCGCCTGGCGGAGGAGGGCTACCGCACGTTGCTGGTGTGCTTCAACCAGCGGCTGGCGACGACGATGCGACGCGAGCTGGCCGAGGTCCGGGCACCTGCGGGCCTCGAGGTCACCACCTTCCACCGCCTGTGCGAGCTGCTGGCCGAGCGGGCTGGGGTGCTGCCGGAACGACCGGTGCCCATCCCGGGAGCGTGGTGGGACGAGACCCTGCCCGACGCCCTGCTCGAGGCGGCCGGGGCCGACCTCGAGGCCCGCTACCACGCGATCATCGTGGACGAGGGCCAGGACTTCGCGCTGGGCTGGCTGGAGTCTCTGCAGCTGCTGCTGCATGACAACGAGCACGGCGTCTTCTGGGTCTTCCATGATCCGGCCCAGGCGCTCTACCGGCCGGACGTCGTCGCCCAGCTGGGACTGGAGCGACTGGATCTCTTCGAGGACCACCGGAACCCGCCGGCCGTCGCCCGCCTGGCGTCACGTTTCCGCGATGACGGGATGGAGGTGGAGGTCTACCGCGAGGAAGGCCTGCCCGCCCACGTCGAGACCGCTGAGCCCGGGCCCGCGACCATCGAGGCCCTGCGCCGGACGCTTCATCGCCTGGTCGTGGAGGAACACGTGCCGGAGTTCAGGATCGCCGTGCTGTCGGGCGTCGGCACCGCTTCGAGCGGCGTTTGGCGGCAGCGCAGGTTCGGCAACGTGACCCTCTGGAACGAGGCCCTCGATGCCGCAGGGCGCACACGCGGTCTGCCGCCCGAGCAGGTCGAGGACGAACCGCCCGACGTCGTGCTCTTCGAGTCCATCCGTCGCTTCAAGGGGCTCGAGCGCGAGGTCATCGTGCTCTGTGAGCTGCCTGAAGACGCGGGCCGCCTCGACGAGCTGCTCTACGTCGGCCTCACGAGGGCCACCACCCATGTGGTCGCGATCGCGCCACCCGGGCTCGCCGCGCGACTGACGAGCGGACGTTAAGCCCGGTCCTCGGCCGGGTGCTGGGGCCCGCTACCATCGGTCCATGCCACAGGAGTTCGACAGCGCCTCGTTCATGGCCCACGTCGCGGAGCTGGCGGGCAGCGTCTCCATCGGCGAGCGACGCATCATCGCCATCGCCGGTGCGCCCGCTTCGGGCAAGTCCACCATCGCGGCAGGCCTGGTCGCGAGGCTCGACGCGATCGACCCCGGCAGTGCAGCCCTCCTGCCGATGGACGGCTACCACTACGACGACGAGGTGCTGGTGCCCCGCGGCTGGCGGCCACGCAAGGGTGCGCCACACACCTTCGATGTGGGGGGCTATGCGTCGTCGCTCCGTCGCCTCAAGACCAACGACGAGCCGAGCGTGGCCGTGCCCCGCTTCGACCGCGATATCGAGATCGCCCGGGCCGGCGCCATCATCATCGAGCCGGCTGCGCGGATCATCGTCACCGAGGGCAACTGGCTGCTGCTCGACGACGAGCCCTGGCCACGCCTCCGTCCCTGGTTCGACCATACGGCCATGGTGGTCGCGGACATGGAGACGCTGGAGGTACGCAACCGCCAGCGCTGGGTCGGTTACGACTACAGCGATGCGATGATCCGGGCCAAGCTGGAGGACAACGACATGCCCAACGCACGCCTGGTCTACGAGCGCAGCGCCCAGCCCGACTGGATCATCCGCTCCTAGCCGTCGGCCACGAGAGCCAGGATCTCCGCGCCGTACTTGGCCACCTTGGCCGGGCCCATGCCGGCGACGGCCAGCAGCGCCGCCTCGTCGCGTGGTCGACGCTCGGCGATCTCGGCGAGGACCGTGTCATAGGCCACGATGAATGGCGAGACCTTCTCCTCCCGGGCCCGCTGCAGGCGCCACGCACGCAACGCGTCGAAGAGCACTGCGTCGTCGGCGCCGAGCCGGGCACGCGCCGCTCCGGCGGGCTGGCGTTCGCGCCCTTCCGTCCGTGCCATCCGCCGCACCGGGATCGCCGGCTCCGCGCCCAGCTGGGCCAGGAAACGCGAGGGCCGTCGCGAGCCGGACTTGCCCGTGGTCGAGACTCGTTCACGGGCCCACGACAGGGTCAGGTGGCGCCGCGCGCGGGTGATGCCCACGTAGAGCAGCCGTCGCTCCTCGGCCAACGCGTCCTCGTCATCGACGGCCTGGGCGACCGGTAGCGTGCCCTCCTCGAGCAGGGGGATGAAGACCGCGTCCCATTCCAGCCCCTTGGCCCGGTGTAGCGTGAGCAGCTCGACTCCGCCGACATCCGCTGCAGCCTCACGCGCAGCTCGCTCCTGGAGCGCACCGACCACGCCGTCTCGTCCGGTGCCGGCATCGGCCGCGGTCAGCTGGGAGACGATGGCCAGCAGGGTGACGAGGGTCGCCTGGCGCTCGCGCGCCTCCCGACCCTCGGGCTCGGCCTCAGGGTCGAACCCCAGCTGTCGATCCCAGGCTGAGCGGGCAGCCGCGACCAGGTCGCGGCCGGTCAGGTCACCGGGGATGCGCTCCAGCGCGCGGATGGCAGCCTGCACCTCGCGACGCTCGAAGAAGCGCTTGCCGCGCAGCTGGTAGGCGATGCCTTCGCGCGCGAAGGCCTCCTCGAAGCCGGCGGTCTGGGCATTCAGGCGCAGCAGCACCGCGATCTGGTTCGCGCCGACGCCTTGCCTCATGAGGGCCTTGACCGTGGCCACGACGTAGGCCGCTTCCTCCGCGGCCGAGCCGAAGGTCCGGATGACCGGCTCCGGTCCATCGTCCCGGGTCGCATGCAGCTCCTTGTCGGAACCGCTCGACGCCAGCAGCTTGTTGGCCAAAGCGAGCACCTGGGGTGACGACCGGTAGTTGGTCAGCAGGGGCAGCACGACCGCGCCGGGGTAGCGCCGCGCGAAGCCGGTGAGATGCTCAGGGGCCGCGCCGGCGAAGGTATAGATCGTCTGGTCCTCGTCACCGACCACGCAGATGTCGCGTCGCTCCCCCAGCCACAACTCCAGCAGGCGGGCCTGCAGGGGGGTGGTGTCCTGGTACTCGTCCACGGTGAACCAGCTGTAGCGCGAACGCACCACAGCAGCCGCCTCCCGGTCGGACTCAAGCAGCTCGACGGTCAAGCGCAGGATGTCGTCGAAGTCCACGAAGCCGCGCCGATCCTTCGCCTGCTCATAACCGCGGAACAGGCCCACGAAGAGGTCGGGTGTCGGCGGTGGCGTGCGGCCGGCCGCATGCGACAGGTAGGTCGTCGGCGTCAAGCGACGACTCTTGGCCCACTCGATCTCATCGATGATGTCGCGCGTGGGCGTGAAGCGGTAGCCGCCGGGCAGGCCACGCGCCAGCGGTGCCACCAGCCGCCACTTGTCGGCCAGCACCTCCGGCAGTGCGCCCCCATCGTGACGCGGGGGCCAGAAGTAGCGCAGCTGTGCCAGCGCCGCCGAGTGGAACGTGCGCGCCGCGACGCGCTCGAGTCCGAGCGTACGCACCCGCTGACGCATCTCGGCCGCGGCCTTCTCCGTGAAGGTGACCAGCAGGACCCGGTCCTCCGGCACCACGTCCGTGGCCACCGCGTAGGCCGTGCGCTGGCTGACCACGCGCGTCTTGCCACTGCCCGCGCCGGCGATGATGGCGACCGGACCGGAGGCGGTCGTCACCGCCTGGCGCTGCTCGGCGTTGAGGCCCTCGAGGATACGCTCCGGGTTCACGCCGGTGGATCCGAGCGAGGCGAGCTGATGGGGAAGGTGCCGGGCAAGAAGGCACCCGCCTCGCCCAGCAGCCGACGGAGGGTCTCCACGGGCGGCCACGTGGAGGCCGCTGCCCGCTCGAGCACGACGACCTGTCGCCGCGGCAGCCGGACATCAGCGAGGGCGACCTGGGCCAGACGGCCGGCCTCGATCCCCGGCTCGGCTGCGGTCGATGGCAGGAAGGCCACGCCGAGGCCACGCTCCACGAGGCGCCGCGCAGTGTCCACGGAGTCCACCTCGATGATCCCGTAGGGGGTGACACTGCCTTCCCTCAGCAGCGACTGCGCCGCCTCGTAGTCGGCTGAGCCGCGGTCGAAGTAGATGAGGGTGGCATCGCCGAGGCGTGCCAGCGGGATCGCGCCCTCGCGCACGAATGGGTGCTCCGGCCGGGCGACGAGGGTGGAGACCTCTTCGTAGATGGGTGTCACCCGCACGCGTGGGTCACGTGTGGGGATGCTGCGGCAGAGCAGTCCCAGCTGCGCCGTGCCGAAGGCCACCAGCTCCACGATGCGCTCCGTCGAGCCGGTGTGGACGTGGAGGTGGACACCCGGGTGGTAGCGCCGGAAGCGGGCCACCAGCTCGGGCACCAGCGAAGCGTTGATGGCGCCCGCAGCCGCGATGGCCAGCTCGCCATCGTCACCCTGCTCCACCTGCCGCACGGCAGCACGGCCCGCGTCCACCGCCTCGATGGCGCGCTCGGCGTGAGGCACGAGTGCCTGGCCCGCGAGCGTCAGCCGGACGCCACGCTTGGTGCGCTCGAAGACCCGCGCCCCGAGTTCATCCTCCAGGGCCACGATGCGCGCCGAGAGTGCCGGCTGTCCCAGATGCAGCGACCGAGCCGCCGCGCGCATCGAACCCAATCGCGCGACCTCGAGGAAGGCCTCCAAGCGTGGGATGTCCATCAGCTCTCCATGTCATGAACGGTGCAATCGTTCAGTAGCCTCGCATAATTCGATTGGACAAGCCAGTAATCGGCAGTACCGTCGGGAGACGGGAGAGTTACTCCCACCAGCTCGGGAGACACCGATGACCGCGACAGTCGCGAACGGCGGAGCGCCACGGAGCACCACGAAACCCCAGGCCAGCCGCATGATCGACCCGCGCGGCCAGCGGTTCGGTGCGGGTCTGTCGGTGGTGATCCTCGTCACCGGCTTCGCGCTCGGCACGCCGGTCGTGGTGCCCTTCCTCGCGGCTGCGCTGGGGCTCAGTGCCTTCCTGGGCGTGCGCTACTCGATCCTCGGCCGTGCCTGGACGATCGTGCGCAAGGCCTTCCGCATCGGTCCGCCGGCGGAGCTCGAGCACGAACTGCCGCCGCGGTTCGCGCAGGCGCTCGGCTTCATCGGCTTCTCCATCGCGACGCTGTCCTTCGTGCTCGGCTTCAGCACGGCCGGCTGGCTGGTCGCCGCCGCAGTGGGGGCGCTGCAGGCCGTGCTCGCAGCGACCGGCTATTGCCTGGGCTGCCGGCTCTACTTCCTGAAGTGGTGGGTTCCGGCCCGGTTCGGGAAGCTCACGCGACGGACCACGATCGCGTAACCAGATGCATCGGCCTCGGGCGGCCGATCTGCGACCAGGACGGGGTCTGACGTCATCCCCCTGACGTCGGACCCCCTCTCCTTTTCGTGGCCCTGGGGGCTCGCGGCGCGCTCAGCTCGCCGGATCGACGGCCAGGGGCGCGGGCAGGTCGGCCAGCGTGGATTCGGCGATGGTGCGCGGCCCCTGCACGATCCAGACGGTGTCCCCTTCGTCGTAGACGTAGAGCTCGGCCGGTTCGCCGTCTGCGCCCATGGTCGACACGACGAGGACCTCCTTGTCGCCGAGCCGCGTGGGCGTGGTCACGGGATCCTGCAGACCACCGAGCAGGATGGGCAGGTAGGCGGGGAGCAGGGTGCCCGGGGTGGCGCCCTCCACCCGGATGGCCACGACGAAAGCGAAGAGGGCCTCGTTCGAGACCAGCGCGTAGCCCGTGACGAGGTCTTCGACATCGGCGCCGACCGTCTCCAACAGGCGTTCCAGCTCTCGTCGGCGGGGATCATCGGGGGCCAGGTCCGCGAAGTGGTCCCCGCCTCGGGTGATCTCGATCTGCGGTTCGTAGCTGTCGATGTCGTAGGGCATCTCAAGGTACAGATCAGGGCGGCCCGAGCCGGAGTCCAGGGGCAGCTGGGTCGGATCGGCCGAGGCCGAGGGGGCCGTCCGAGCCGAAGGGGCGGCCCGCCCCTGGGCCAGCGCCGGAACTCCGGCCAGCAAGACGGTCGCGGCAACGATCAGCAGGCCCATCGACAGAGCGAAGCTCGAGGGCCGAGTCCCTCGTCTGGACAGCTGGTGCACGCAGACCAGAGTAGCCGCTCCGCCTCGGGATCTGGCGCCGGCGGCGCGAGGCGGCCCGATCGGCCCTGCGATCCTGGCAGAGATCGCCCGGGTCCTGCGCGGCCAGGCGTGGGCCAGCCGGCTGCGAGGGATAGCCAAGACCGACATTGGGACCATCGTCGAGTTGCAGGTACGGGCGGACGGCGCCACAGTAGCCCGACCGACCGCAGAGGTACCGCCATGCCCGACCGCAGGGGACACTCTTCGAAGATCGAGCTGCGCGTGCTGCGCAGCCACCACACCGCCACCAAGCGCATCGAGGTGGACGAAGCCGAGCTGTCCCTGGCCATGGGCCGTGTCCAGCAGGCGGTACACGAGGCGCTTGCGCGACAGGACGTCACCGGAGCGAGCGGCCCATTCGCCCGGTATCACTCCTTCGGCGAGGTCATCGACTTCGAGGCCGGTGTGATGGTGGAGCAGCCGATCGCGCCAGACGGCGAGGTCAAGCCGGGCGAGCTGCCGGCCGGCCCAGCTGCCATCGCCGTCCACGCGGGCCCCTATGACACGCTGCGACAGACGTACGAGACCATGTGGGCGTGGCTGGATGGCAACGCCGACTACGAGCCTGCCGGTGGTCCCTGGGAGATCTACCTGACCGATCCTTCAGCAGAGCCCGATCCGGCCAGGTGGCTGACCGAGGTCATCGTCCCCCTGAGGGCCAGATCGTAGCCCCGCAAAGCGGAACCGGACGCGGAGAGGCGACGTCATAGGGCTGCGGGGCAGAAACTCCCGCCAGCAAGCCTCGCCACCCGGCGAAACCACATCCGGAGGATCCTCCAACATGAACGCGACCCGTACCCTCTCCCAGACCGGTCTGCGCTGGGCTGCAGCCGGGCTCACCGCCGGCCTGTTGGCCGTCTCCCTGGTGGGGGCCGCGGCGGCGGCCACCGACGCGCAGTCGGCTTCCAGCAACGAGGACACGGTGCGCACCATCACCGTCAACGGCACCGGTCGCGTCAACGCCTCGCCGGACGTCGCCGACATCAGCATCGGTGTCATCGAGCGGGCCAAGGAGGCCAGCGACGCCTCGCGCAAGGCGGCTGAGTCGATGGACTCCGTGGTCCAGGCGCTGCTGGGCATGGGCATCGACGAGAAGGACATCCAGACCACCAACCTGAGCCTCAACCCCCAGTACGACTGGAACACCGAACCAGCCACCGTCGTGGGCTGGGAAGCCAGCAACACGGTGACCGTGACCGTTCGCGACATCGATTCGGTCGGCGCGGTCGTCGACACGACGGTCGCGGCCGGGGCCAACCAGGTCAACGGCATCAGCTTCCGCGTGGAAGACCCGACCGACGCACAGGCGACGGCCCGGACCGCAGCGGTCGATGACGCACGGTCCAAGGCTGACCAGCTGGCCGCCGCGGCCGGCGTCGAGATCGTGGGCGTGGTCAGCATCACCGAGTCCGGCGGACAGCAGCCACAGCCGATCTACATGGACCGCGCCGAGATGGCCATGGCCGCCGCCGACACCATGGCGCCGACCCCGGTCCTTCCGGGCGAGGTGGAGCTGGCGGTGTCGGTGCTGATCCAGTACGAGATCTCCTGAGCCATCGGCGCTGCCGCCGGTGACAGACAGGAAGGGCCGGGACCAGATCCCGGCCCTTCCGGATTCGTGCGCGACAGGCCAACCCGTAGAATCCGTGGCCATAGCACCGCGGCCGGGGGGCTGGAAGGGGCCGTGACCGGAACGCCTCGGAGGGAGACGTCATGCCTGGCCCCCAGACCCTGAGACGAGGATCGACCGCCCTGCTCGCGGCCATGATCGGAGCCGCCGCCGGTGGGGTTCCCGCACTCGCCGCCCATCCACCCGGCGACCTCAGCCTGCCCACGGACACGGAACGTGCCGCGGACAGCCTCCGTACAGTCGACGATTCCCTGTTGCCGCAGCTGGAAGTGATCGATGCCGGCGGAGCAGGTGAGGCTGCGCAAGCACAGCTGGAACGGTTCAGTGGCGCCGACTGGGATATCGAGGAGCTGGCGGCATCGCTCGGCCCCGATCCGGGGGCGGCGTTCGCCTTCGTGCGGGATCATGTCGCCTTCGATCCCTACCCTGGGGTGCTGCGTGGAGCGAACGGCACGCTCGTGGCGCGCGCCGGCAATGCCTGGGACCGGGCTCTGCTGCTGCAGGCCTTGCTGGAGGCAGGGGGCCACAGCGCGACCCTCGTTCGCTCCGAGCTCGACGACGCTGCCGTCGCGGCCGTCCTGGCGCGTAGCCTGGACGGGGCGGTCGCGCCGCTCGACGACCCCGCTCCGGCAGAGGTCCTCGGCCTGGATCTGGCCCAGCTCGAGAACCGGGCGCGGCGCGACTACGCGCTCGTGACCGAGGCCCTGGGGCCGGAGCTGGCAACGCTTGGCGCAGCCGGCGAACCCGATCGCCTGGCAGCGTCCGTGCGGGACCATGCCTGGGTCCGCCTCGAGGACGACGGCACGCCGGTCGACCTTGACCCCACCTTGCCAGAGACCGGTGTCGGTGAGGTGCTCGCTGCCGACGGTGTCGCGGTCGGAGCCGTCCCCCACGAGCAGCTCGCACGCCTGGACGTCCGCATCGTCGCCGAACGGTTGGCCGACGGGGCCCTGGACGAGGAGACGCTGCTGGAGCAGTCACTGATCGCCGCCGATGCCGCTGAGCAGGAGATCTGGCTGAGCTTCCAGCCGGCGGCCAGTGGCATCGGAGCCAAGCTGATCGATGCCTTGGGGGATGGGGCCTGGGTGCCCACGCTATCGAGCGACGGCGCGTTGGTCACGGGCACCGAGTTCACGCTCGGCAGCAGCGGCGACGTCGCCGACTTCTTCGGCGGTGGCGGAGGCGAGCCCGAGGTCACCGCTGTGCGGGTGGACCTGGCCTCCCTGGTGCCCGGCCTGGAGCCACGCACCGCGCGACGCGTGCTTCTCGACCGCGTAGACCCGGGCCTGCGCGCCGCGGGCATCGTGACGGCGGAGACGCTCGCGCCGCTGCCGCCGTCCGGGGAGATCATCCCGGCCCTGGCCGGCATGCACCAGATCCTCGTCAGCACCGGCGCCGCCGACCTGCGCACGTTCGCCTCTGCGCGCGTGGTGGCACTGGGCGTGGGCGCCGAATTCCTCAACGAGCCGGACATGACGGACGGACTCAAGATGTCCGACCAGCTGTTCCCGCTGGCGGTGTCCGATGCGCTCCTGCCGTTGGCCTCCGAGCGACTCTTCAGCGCTGATCTCGGCCACGACGGGACAGCCCGCACATTCGTGGGCCGGCCGCGGGCCTACCTGGTCTCGTTCGAGCCGCTTGCGGGCGTACCCGGAGGTACCGCCATCACCACCGACCTCGCGCTCGACGACATCGACGTGGTCAGCGGCGAGACGGAGGACCCATCGCTGGCGGCACGCACGCGCCTGTGGCACGGCGTGCTGCAGACGGCCCTGGAGACGGAGCTGGCACGAGCCCGCTCGGCAGCCGTCGACCCGGCCACCGCCACCTTCGGCAGCGTCAGCACAGCCATGTCCGGACCGCCCCGGCTGCTGCGGCCCGGGCCGGATGTGCCGGAAGCCTCCACCAGCACGGCACTGGCGGAGGCACTCACAGACGGCGAGCTCGCGCTGCTGGTGCCCGACAGCGTGCCCACGGCCTTCTGGGCCGTGGACCCGGCCAGCGGACGAACGCGCTCGGTCGAGGATCCGGGTGTGCGCGCCGGACACGTCGGCGGCGGAAACTACGTGAACGCTGCTACCAGCGGACCACGCTACGTGGTCGATCCCAGGACCGGGCGGTCGCTGGGCACGATCAGCAACGGAAAGTTCACCCCGGCGGGCCGGGCCGCTCCCAGCCGCTGTGGCGGCGGCAGCGAGTACGTCATCGTGCTCGGCTGCGTGTCGATCCCGGCCAGCATGACCGCCGGCTTCGCCACGGGTGTCGTCATCACCGCCATCGTGGCCTGGGCGACGGTGATGCTGGAGGTGCTGCTGCTGTAGTCGGTCGCGACCAGGCCGAGCGTCCTCCTAGGACCCGGGGACGTCCTCGAGCGGCACGACCACATCCACGCCCTCCGCCGGCAGGACCTCGACGTCGTCGATGGTGACCGCTGGATCGGTGCGCACCTCCAGCCGATAGCTGCCGGGCGCGAGCTCGACGGGCTCGCCACCCACGGTCCCGCTCGCGACCGGCTCGTCGACACCGCCGACGTAGACATCGAAGGGCACACCGGTGGCCGCCTTGATGGCGCGCCGCAGCTGGGGCGCATCGGTGGCGTCGAGATAGCGTCCGCCAGTCGCCTCGGCCCAGCCGGCCATCTCGGACTTGATATCCGCGTCGCCGAGCGCGAAGCCCACGATATTGAGCACGACCGGGAAACCGTCGGCTTCGAGCCCTGCGGCCACGGCTGCAGGATCGCCACCACAGCTCTCCTCGCCGTCGGTGATGAGCACGACGATGCGGTTGTCCACACCCCCAAGGTCGCGTGGCACCTGCCCGAGGGCCTCGGCGATGGGTGTGCCCGCCTTGCGCGGGACCGACACCTGCTTGACCCAGCGCAGGGCGGACTTGCGCTGGAGGGGCGTGAGCGGCACGTCCAGTCGGGAACGACAGGCGTTGGCGCGGCCACCGGGTGCGAGGATGCGGATAGCCACGGGTGTGCCCTGCGGCAGCGCCTTGCCGAAGAGCTCGCGCAGCGACGACTTGGCGATGGCGATGCGCGTCTTCTGGCCCAGCTTCTTGCGCATCGAGGAGCTGGTATCGAAGACGATCTCGATGCCGGTGTTGGGGGCCAGGTCGAGGGCGGCACCTTCGGGCGCGCTGACGGTCAGCGGGCCGGGGCGACGGTCGATGAGCTCGGCCGTCGGGGTCAGGCTGTACTGCGACGGCCGCCGCAGGCGCGCGCTCATCCGCTCGAAGGCACGGTCCATCTCGGCGTGCGTACCGGGGAAGCTGTACGAGCCGCCGTTGACGTCCGTCCAGGCTTGGATCATGTTGCGCGTCTCTTCGGGCGCGCTGTCGGCACCCACGTGGACGCCGAAGATCGTGGGCTGGACTGCATCGAGACGGGTCCACAGGTCGGGCTCCAGTCCGATCCCGGTCTCACCGTCGCCGACCACGAGGATCGCCCTCGTGCCTTCGCGATCGGCCAGCATCTCGGAGCTGGTGAGCACGCCCGAGAGCATGTCGCTCGACTCCTTGACGGGCTGGTAGCCGTTGACCGCGTCTTCCAGCGCGACCGGCTGATCCGACCACGTAGCAAGGAGCGGAGACTCCTCGAACGGCAGGATCTTGACCAGTTCCCGGCCGGGCCGCACGTCGGCCGCGAACTCGCGCATGCCCTCGAAGACGAAGTCCAGATAGGGACCCATCGACCCGCTGGTGTCGAATGTGAAGACGAGGCTGAAGGGTGGCTGTCGGACGAGCGCGAAGTAGGTGGCTCCGCCGGTGATGTCAGCCACATAGCGCTGAGACCCGCCGGGAAGGGCACGCAACTGTGTGGGGACGTCGCCGCCAGCGGCATCGAACAGCTCGAGTCCGACGCCGACCGAGGGCACGCCGGCCACATCGATGGTCAGGGTGTTGGCGTCGGCGGGGGTGTCGAAGCGATACCAGTCGACATCGTCGAGCACCGTGGCGGTGTCGGTGTAGGCCTCACCCGCGGCGACGAGCGTCGCCTCGTCCATGGTGTCACCAGCGTCCGCTCCAGGCGTGGCCGACTCGGCCGCATCTGGGCTGGACCACTCATAGGGTCCCTGGTCGGAGGTGTAGCCCCACTCACCGAGGATCGACCGGTAGGTCTCGTCAGGCGCTCGTTCGAAGACATCGATGCGGCCGGGATACTCGATCGTCCGGACCACGCCGGGATCGACCTCGGTCACGAGGCGGACGTATCGTGCCCAGGTCGGTTCGGACAGCGCGAAGTCGGCGACGGACCCGTCGCTGGCGCGCTCGAGGTCCCAGGTGCCGAGCGGCGTCCACGGGCCGAGCGGTCCGTCGAGACTGGTCTCCACGCGCACCGCCTCCAGCCGTTCCTCGGGCTTGGTGCCCTCGGGATCGGCCCAGGAGAGCCCGGTGATCTGCGCCGCGCGCCCCTCCTGGAAGCCGACCACCAGCTCCACCTTGCCCGCGTCGGGCCCTTCGCGGGGCACGCTCAGCGTGTCACGATGGAGGTCATCGTCGAGCACCCGGTACTTGCGATCGAAGGCCTTGGCTGGCGGCAGCTCACGGACGAGGTGCCCGCTGCGGACCGGATCGGCGATGTCCGTGGGCATGACGTCCGGGACCGCGCCAGGTCGAGCGATGACCTTCCACTCACCCAGGGCCACGGTATCGCCGTTGCCACCTGGGTCATATGAGGAGAGCAGACGGAGCATGGCATGGGTCGCGGGGACCGGCGTATCGAAGACGAACGACTGGTCGACGGGCAAGGGCGACAGCTCTGCCTGGAGCACGGACTCCCAGGTGGCGCCGTCCGTCGAGAGCAGGACCTCGAAGTCACGGACCATGCGGCTGTGCTCGAGTCGGACGGCGAAGGGGTTGAGGATCGTGCCGGCGAGGGGGACGGGCGCGTCCCCGGCGAGGTCCACCACGATCTCGATGGGCAGGTCATTGGAGTAGTAGCCCCCGTTGGGCGGCGTGAGGTCATCGAACAGCGCGGGTTCGCGCTCGGGCCGGGGTGAGGTGCCGGCCGGGACCCCGCCCAGCGCGGCACCGGCCACGTTCAGCCCACCCAGCAGCGCGTCGGGCACCGTCCAGGTGCGGTGGGAGCCGATGGCCTGGGCATCAGGCTCTGCGCTCACCGTGGTGCTCACCGAGAAGGTCGCACCAGCGGGTGAAGCGGCGGTCACCCGCACCTCCACCGGCTCGCCGGCCCAGGCGTCGGGCTCGATCTCCAGGCTCAGCGGGATCTCCACGCTCTGGCCGGGCGCGAGGTCCACCATGGTCGTCGCCAGACTTGGGCGCCAGGCGTAGTGGCTGGCGGTCGGGGTCAGCTCCAGCTGTGCGTCGGTGCCACCCTTATTGGTCAGCTCCACCCGGCCGGACACACGCTGACCTTCGGTCCAGTAGGCCGCGACCACGTCATGCTCCAGGCTCACGTCGCCAAGGAGAGCCAGCGGTGCCGGCTCCGTCGTCGGCGTCCAGCCGGGCGCCCCGACGGTGACCTCATAGGCCCCACCGGACCACAGCTCGAGATAGAACGGCTCCCCGACGGGCGGGTCGGCAGCGGTGAAGGTGCCCTCCGTCTCGCCGCCTTCCAGCTCCACCCGCACCCGGTCCTCGCCCGCGAAGAGGCGGGCATCGGGTCGCTCACCGCTGATGGTGATGGTGATCGGGCCGGGCAGGTCGAGTGGCGGCAGCCAGACCGCGTCGGTGTCCCGATCGGCGTCCATCTGGGTGCCGGTCCAGGTCAGCGTCGCCGGTGCTGGGCGAGCCGTGCCGGGCTCGTCGTTGGGCTCGGCATCCGGTGGCACCACCGACGGGTCGAGCCGCTCGGTGGTCAGCACCCAGGCGTCCTCGCCTGGCGTGAGCGGCCGCAGCTCGAGGAGGTAGTCGCCAGGGTCGAGCCAGAGCGTCACGTCGAACGGCTCCGCGGGATCGGCCGGTCGCAGGTCGACCAGTTGCTGGCCGCCGCTGAAGATGCGCGCACCGACCGCTCCACCGTCGGGCTGGTCCAGTCTCAGCTGGAGCAAGGAGGGCGCGGCCAGCGTGAAGCGCAGGTCGTCGCGGTCGTCGGCCGAGGTCAGCCGGCCGACGCGACGCTGGCCGATGACATACGGCTCGGCGCGTTCGGCATCGCTGTTGGGCTCGCGCTCGGCCTCGGGGTCGCGCTCGCCGAGCGGCGTCATGGTCAGCTGATACGCATCGAACTGGCCGGGCTCGGCCGCACACGTCTTGACCAGGAAGCGCTGATGGCCCGGCGCCAGGTACAGATCGTCGATGGCGGCGGAGGTGGCATCGCAGTAGGGACGTGACACGGCTACCGGCTCGCCACCCTGCACCCACTCGAGCGCGCGGATCCCACCGGCGCTCGTGGCCTCCACTCGCCACAACTGGGGCGGCCCTTCGATGTCGGCGAGGTGGAAGTCCGGGTCCCCGGTCGCGGAGAGCGCGGTCACGCCCACGTCCTCGTCGAAGGTGCTGGCGTGCCGGAAGTCGTCGTTCGGCTCGGCCTCTTCGTCCGAGGTACGTGGACGCGCCTCCGAAACGGACAGCCGGTACGGTTGCTCCGGGTCGACGGCACCGCGCACTTCGACGAAGTAGGTGCCCGCCGCCAGCTCGAGGTTCGGCAGCGCCAGCGGCCCGGGACCCTGTCGGCATTGCAGCTGGTTGCCGTCCCCGTCGAGGACGCAGAGCTCGCGCGCAGCGAGTCCATCCCACTCGAGACGCACATCCCGCAGATCGGCGGCTGAACCGGACACCGCCAGCTGGTAGAGATCCTCGTCCTGGCTGACCCGGGCCAGGCGGCCGCTGACCGTCTCGCCCGAGGCCAGCGGGACGGCCTGCGTCAGCTGGTCGTTGGGCTCGGGATCGAAGACCTCGTCCTCTGGCCGGGCACTGAGCGTGAAGGGGAACGTCTCCTCGTTGGTTCGGTTGACCCAGATGGTGTACTGGCCGGGAGTCAGCGCCGCATCCCGGATGGCGATGTGGTCGAACTCGGCTGAACGCTCGATCTCCTGGCCATCGGCATCGAGCAGGTGCAACGCGATGTGCCATCCGGGCGGCCCGGTCGCCTCGACCAGCCAGCGTGGCGCGGACTCGGTGATGGTCCAGCTGAAGCGGGGCTCGACGCCACCGGCATCCCCCGAGATCTCGAAGACATCGCTGACCGCGACCGGCTCGGGCTCCTGGGCAGTCACCGCGGCCGGAAGCAGAGCGGTCAGCAGGCCCAGCACCAGGCACAGGCCCATGTGTCGACCGAGGGAGGTTTCGGGGAGACGCATGCCCGCGCAGGATAGCGGGACCGCGCGGCCGGGACAACCAGCGACGCCACTACCTTGCCGGCAGGTCTACGCTTGGGCCCATGCGTGTGGCCGTCTTCTCCTCCAAGCCCTATGACGTGCGCTACCTTGCCGCGGCGGCTGCAGGCACCGACCATCGACTGGACTTCTTCGAGGCCCGGCTCAACTGGGAGCAGGTGCCGCTGGCCAGCGGTCATGATGCCGTCTGCGTCTTCGTCCACGACGAGGTCGACGAGCGGGTCCTGCGCGCGTTGGCGGACGGAGGTACGCGCTTGGTAGCGCTGCGGGCCGCGGGCTTCAACAACGTCGACCTCGAGGCCGCTCGTGACGCCGGGATCCGCGTATGTCGGGTGCCGGCCTATTCACCCAATGCGGTGGCCGAGCACGCGGTGGCGCTGGTCCTGAGCCTGGTGCGTCGGACCTATCGCGCCTACAACCGCGTCCGTGACGGCAACTTCGCGCTCGACGGCCTGCTCGGCTTCGACCTCAACGGCAAGTGCGTCGGGATCGTCGGCACCGGCCGCATCGGCACCGTCTTCGCCGGGGCCATGAAGGGCTTCGGCTGTCGGCTGCTGGCGTTCGATCCCTATCCCAACGAGGAGATGGTCGCGCTGGGCGCACGGTACGTGGACCTGCCCGAGCTGTTCGCGGAGTCCGACATCATCGCCCTGCATGCCCCGCTCACACCGCAGACCAAACACCTCGTCAACGCCGATTCCCTGGCCGGGATCAAGCGCGGCGTCGTCATCGTCAACACCAGCCGCGGAGCGCTGATCGACACCGATGCGGTCATCGAGGCTCTCAAGGACGGCCGGGTCGGCTATCTCGGGCTCGACGTGTACGAAGAGGAGGAGAAGGTCGGCTTCTACGAGGACCAGAGCGCGTCGATCATCCAGGACGACACGTTCGCCCGCCTGCTCACCTTCCCCAACGTGCTCATCACCGCGCACCAGGCCTTCTTCACGGCCGAAGCGCTCTCCGGCATCGCCAGTACCACCATCGCCAACCTCACCGCCTTCGAACGCGACGGCGTGCCCCTGCACGAGGTGTCCGCTGACCAGCCGGCACGACCGGCCTGACACGACCGGCCTGACACGACCAGCCCGGTAGCAGCGGCCGGACCGGAGCGGGCGTCGGCGCCCTAGCGGCCGGTGGACCGAGTCCTCAACTCGTCAGCCGCCTCAGCGGGCAACATGAACCAGCGCAGGCCCTCGAAGTCACCGCCGACGTCGAGGTCGGCGATGCCCTGCGGCGGCTCCGTCGGCGCCGGGGGCTCGGCCAGCAGTGCGCGAGCCTCCTCGAGATAGGCCGCCAAGGCGGTCTCGGGCGCCTGGCGTCGATGCTGCGGGTAGGCCATGCCCGACGCTGTGTAGGTGATGTCTCGCAGCGACAAGGGGGCCTCGGCCTGACGACCGACGTGCTGCCACAGGCCGGTGCCCGGATCGAGGCGGTACTGCGGCAGCAGTCGCCAGCCGTCGCGCGCCACCAGGTCCACCGCCTCGACGATGAAGTCGAAGACCGTCTCGTCGATGAAGTAGTTGAAGTTGACCCGGATCCAGCCGGGCTTGATGCCTTCGCAGCCGCGCGTGATCTCGCGCTGGAACTCGTGGCTCGTCTCGATGCCGATGCCCAGCAGGCGGTGGCCGTAGGGGCCGGCACAGGAGCAGCCACCACGCGACTGGATGCCGAACAGGTCATTGAGCACGGCCACCACGTAGTTGTGGTGGAGGTAGCGCTGGCCATGGCGGATGACGAAGCTGACGATCGACAGGCGTGGGCACTCGCGGCTGCCGAGCACCCGCAGACCCAGGGTCCGGTCCCAGCGTTCGAGGGCGCGCTCGATGAAGTCGTCCTCCCGCCCGCGGATGGTCTCCGCCCCCACTGCGTCCTTGAGACCGAACACGAGCCCGGCCCGGATGGATTCGATGATGGCCGGAGTGCCGCCCTCCTCGCGCCGCTCACGATCGTCCAGGTAGACGTGCTCGTCTGCGTTGACGTAGGCGACCGTGCCGCCGCCGGGCACGACGGGCACCGAGTTGGTCAGCAGCGCCCGACGCACCACGAGGATGCCGGGCGTCCCCGGCCCACCGATGAACTTGTGGGGCGAGATGAAGAGCGCGTCCTTGTAGTCGAGATCCGCCTCGGTCGCATCGCCATCCTCGGTCGGTCGGCGAGGAGCCACGCCCAGCGGCACGTAGGGCGCGGCCGCGCCGTAGTCCCAGAGGGCGAGGGCGCCGTAACGGTGCAGCAGGACGGAGATGCCACGCGTATTCGACTTGATGCCAGTGACGTTGCTGGCGGCGGAGAAGGAACCGATGAGCAGTGGTCGGTCGGCGTGAGCCAGCAGCTCCGTCTCCAGGTGGGCCAGGTCGATACGGCCGTCGGGGTCCTCGTGGATGGTGACGAGGTCGGCGATCGATTCGCGCCAGGGCAACTCGTTGGAGTGGTGCTCGTAGGGCCCGATGAAGACGACCGGCCGCTCGTCGGGCGGGATGTGGCTGGCCAGGTCGTAGCGCGCGTCAAGGTCGGCCGGGATGCGCAGGTTGAGGACCCCGATGAGCTTGTCCACCGCGGCGGTCGAGCCCGAGCCGCAAAAGATCACCGCATACTCGTCGGGATCGGCCCCGCAGGCCTGCCGGATGATCTCGCGCGCGTCCTCGCGGAAGCGTGTCGTCTGCCGACCGGTGCCACTGGACTCCGTGTGGGTATTGGCATACAGGGGCATGACCTGCTCTCGGATGTAGTCCTCGAGGAAGGCCAGGCTACGCCCGGAAGCGGTGTAGTCGGCGTAGGTCAGGCGTCGGACGCCGAAGGGGCCGTCGAAGGCCTCGTCGTCGCCGATGACGTTGGCGCGGATGAGCGCCAGCAGCTCGTCGGGATCGGCGTCTCGGGCGGGGGCAGGCAGCAGGAGATCGGTCATGGCCGGTACATCGTAGCCAAACACCAGCGCCCTACGGCGCGTCCGCACGCCGTCCAGGGACCGCGGACGAGGCGCCGGATCAGGTGCCGCTGACGTGCGTGAATGCCTCCGCCGCCGCCTCCTCGGGGTCAAGCACCAGCCAGAGGATGTCGCCGGACGGGTGGACATAGGTGGTCGGGCCGGCCAGCACGTCGACCATCTCGCCGTGGCGCTAGGCTTCGGCGGACCACTCGACGTCGGTCGAGCCAACGCACCGGTGCGCCCGAGCTGATCGGATCGCGGTTCACGAGGGAGGAATGATGGAGTTGCTGACGAACCCCGAGGTCTGGGTCGCGCTGCTCACCTTGACGGCGCTGGAGATCGTCCTCGGCATCGACAACATCGTCTTCATCTCCATCCTGGCCAACAAGCTGCCGACCAACCAGCGGGATCGGGCGCGACGCCTGGGCATCCTCGCGGCCATGCTCACGCGCATCGTGCTGCTGTTGGGCATCAGCTGGGTGGTGAGCCTCACCGAACCTCTCTTCGAGGTCTTCGGACAGGCGTTCAGCGGTCGCGATCTGATCCTGATCGTGGGGGGCCTGTTCCTGCTGGCCAAGGCCACCTGGGAGATCCATGGCCGCCTCGAGGGCGACGACCAAGTGCGCGACGCGGGGAAGGTGACCTCCTTCTGGAGCGTCATCGCCCAGATCATGGTCCTCGACGTCATCTTCAGCCTGGACTCGGTCATCACGGCGGTGGGCATGGCCAACGAGGTCATCGTCATGATCGCTGCGGTGGTCATCGCGGTCGGCGTGATGCTCGCGGCATCGGGCTACGTTACCCGCGTCATCGACGAGCACCCCACACTCAAGATGCTGGCGCTGGCCTTCCTGCTGCTGATCGGCTTCACGCTCGTGGCCGACGGACTGGGCCAGCACATCGACAAGGGCTACATCTACGCGGCCATGGGCTTCGCGGTGTTCGTGGAGATCCTCAACATCCGCCGCACCTCCAAGGCGGCGGAGCCGGTGCGCATGCGCGACCCCTACCGCGAGGGTGGCGAGCCGATGGCGGCCGCGCTGACGCCCGAGTCGGAGGAGGCCTAGAAGGTTGCCCGGGGGCCGTCGGGAAAGACGACGGTGACCGCTGCTGCGCTGGGGCTCGGCGCCGGTGAGGCGTCGTCATCGCCGGGGAAGATGGTCACGTTCACGAGCGGGATGGTGATCGAGGGGAACGACACGGCCCGGGCGGTATCGCCGAAGGTCAGCGCCAGCACCACCACCACTCCGGCCAGCAGGTACTTGGCGGCGAAGGAGGCCAGCAGGTAGCGGCGGAAGCCGAAACGCATGAGTCCGCCGAGATAGGCCGCGGCCGTGGCCATGGGAGAAGGCCCGAAGCAAAGGATGAACATGCCTTCCATGCCGCGCCGGTCGATGATAGGGCTGACCCGCTCCTGGGTCTTGGCCAACGAGGACGTGAAACGGGCCCGCAGCGCACCCAGCCGACCGTCGTCGGCGGCTGCCGTCACGTCGAGCGTTTTCGCATCTGGCCCTCCGGCAGCCTCTCCCTCGTCACCCGCATCGCCGAGCGGGTCGGTCGCGGCGGCGGACCTGCGGGTTCGGCCCTCGGCGATGGTCATGGCCGCCTCGTCGCCCAAGGCCGCGCCAGGCTGGAACTCCGGCTGCTCATCGAGCATGCCAGCCTCCTCGGCCAGGTGGATGGCCCCGTCGGCATCGCCAGCCACGTAGGACTGGGCGGTGCGGGCGCCGGCGATGTAGTACGTGGTGAGGCCGAGGGCCATGGCCGCGCCGGAAACCGCGAAGACCTCCCAGGAGGGCAACATCACCGCCTGCTGGAAGATGACCAGCAGACCCAGGAAGCGGGCCCCGGGGATGGGTACGAGGACGCCGCCGTTGCCGATCCAGTTGATGAGGAAGAGGCCGACGAGCGCCAGCGTGTCGAGCCCCTCGAAGACCACGTGCAGGAAGCGCATGGACGCCAGCACGGCCACCACGACGATGAGCATGATGACGATGACGCTGCCGAGGATGAAGCGGGAATCGCCCGAGAGCCAGTCGTAGAGCCAGCCCTGCAGCTTGAGCACGATCGGCGGCACCTGGTCGCGCTCGTGGATCGCCCCACGGCTCGCGTACTGACCGAGGTCGCGGGTGACGCTCGACGGGGGCCTGGGGATGCGATGCGGCATGGTCCCTCGATGCTAGCGGTTCCGACGGTCGACAGGAACGGCGCTGCGGCCCATGATTCAGGCTCGCGGTCGCATTGGGGCGACCGTTCGAACGGCCCGAAAGGACACCATGCTTCGACTCGGATACAAGGCCTCGGCCGAACAGTTCGGCCCTCGCCAGCTCCTCGACTTCGCCATCAGCGCCGACCGGCTCGGCTTCGACTCGGTCTGGACGAGCGATCACTTCCAGCCTTGGCGTCACACCGACGGCCACGCCCCCAACGCCCTTGCCTGGCTGGGCGCCGCGGCCGCCTCGACCGAACGCGTCGTGCTGGGCACGAGCGTGCTCACCCCCACCCTGCGCTACAACCCCGCGGTCGTGGCCCAGGCCTTCGCGACCCTGGGCTGCCTGGCCCAGGACCGGGTGATCCTGGGCGTCGGCACCGGCGAATCGCTCAACGAGGTCGTGGTCGGTGCCGAGTGGCCCGAGCAGAAGGAGCGCTTCCATCGCCTCAAGGAGTCGGTGATGCTGATCCAGCAGCTGCTGCGCGAGGACTTCGTGACCTTCGAGGGCGAGTACTACCAGACGCATCACGCGACCCTCTACGACCGGCCAGAGAGGCCGGTGCCGGTCTACGTCGCGGGCTCCGGTCCGGCGGCCTCACGCCTGGCCGGGCGCATCGCGGAGGGCTACATCTCCACCAGCGGCAAGCCCGCCGAGCTCTATACGGAGAAGCTGCTGCCGGCGGTCTCCGAGGGCCTGGAGAAGGCCGGTCGCGCCGACGACGACATCGATCGCATGATCGAGATGAAGGTCAGCTTCGACACCGACCGCGAGCAGGCCATGGAGGACACCAAGATCTGGGCCGCGCTGGCGCTATCGGGCGAGCAGAAGACCGGGGTCGAAGATCCGCGCGAGATGGAGCGCCTGGCCAAGACGGTGGAGGACGTGGCCCATCGCCGCTGGCTCGTGAGCGACGACGTCGAGGAGCACATCGAGCAGATCCGGCCCTACCTCGAGTGGGGCTTCGACCACCTCGTGTTCCACTTCCCCGGCGACGACCAGGAACGAGCCATGGCGCTGTACGCGGAGAAGGTGCTGCCGGAGCTGCGAGCGCGCTTCGGCTGAGGCTGGCGACAGGCGGGCCGGGCGGGTGACCGCCTGGCCCCTGGTCGCTACCCCTCGGGCGGGATGACGCCCTTGCGCAACATGAAGCAGCCGTAGAAGCGGCGCTCACCCGTCTGGATGACGGCGTAGGCGCCCTTGGCCAGGTCATAGAAGGCGAAGCGCTCGATGATCTCCATCTTGCGCGTCTCGCCGACCGCCGCGATCTCCGCCGCGACCTCTGCCTGCACGGGTGGGACCTCATCGGGGTCGTCGCCGACCTGCATGCGCCCGGCAAAGTCGTCGACGAAGGTGTCGAGCGGCATGACCGAGAGGATGGCGTTGATGGCCTCGGCGGCGGTCAGGTTCTCCATGCGCAGGGGCTCACCAGCACGCGTCTCGGCCGCGATCGAGTCAGCCGGGAAGTTGGTGTCGCTGATGATGAGATAGTCGCCGTGGCCCATGGCCCGCAGCGTGTACAGGACATCGGCATTGAGCCGGTGATCGATCCCCTTGAGCATGGGTGTCCTCCCCTCGGTCCGCGTCACAGGAGCCCGCGCGTCTAATCTCTGCGGCTCGTGATTCGGCAGATCTCCTACCTTGACAGCGCTACTCTAGCGTTGCCATCCTGCCTTATGTCCAGTGTGTATCTCTGCTGGACGGGCAGCGTGTTTTCCCAGGAGGAGGGACGGATATGAAGGGGAAGGTCAACGTGGCGACAAGGGGTGCGCGCGCATCCGGTCGCAGACTGCTGCCGAGGGCGGCGGCCATCGGTGCGGCGGGGGTGCTGCTGTCCGGGGTCCTGCCGACCTATGCACAGGACGCACAGCCGATCTCGCCGGAGGAGGCCGCGCTGCGTGCCCAGATCATGGCGATCCCCGGGGTGGGCATGGGCCAGCCTACAGATGCCGATTGGCAGAAGGTCGGCGAGCTGACCTTGGGGCCGACCAAGGCCAACATCTCGGAAGGTGAATGCGCAGGCGTCCAGCTCAAGTTCCTGGGGCTCAATAACCAGAACCTGCACAACAACCTCTTCCGCGGCTTCCTGAAGCCGTGGGAGGACTACACCGGGGCCACCATCGAGTGGGTCGACCTGGCGCAGGCCGACTACAACGGCCGGCTGCAGCAGGCTATCGCGACCGGCACGGTGGACTGGGACATCATGGAGATGGGAGCGCCCTTCGAGGGCGATACGGCCGGCCGTGGCCTGCTTGACCCGATGCCCGACTGGGTTGCTACGCAGATCGACATGAACGACTACGTGGACTACCTGAAGGCGCCCGTCGGCACATGGGACGGCATGACCTACCGCGTCTCCATCGACGGCGACACCCATACCCTCGCCTACCGGACCGACTACTACGACAACGCTGACTTCGCAGCCGCTTGGACAGCCGAAGGGCATCAGGGCGAGTGGGCTCCGCCAAAGACTTGGGAGCAGGTCAACGAACAGACCAAGTTCCTCGCCGGCAAGACGGACCCGTTGACGGGCCTGGATGCCTACGGCATCGTCGACCCGCTCAACTACCTCTGGGGCGGCTTCGGCTTCTACTTCCTCGAAGACCGCGCCACTCCGTATGTCAAGCACCCTGACGATCCGGCGTGGCTCTTCGATCCCGACACGATGAAGCCGCGCGTCAACAACCCCGGCTGGGTCCAGGCCATCCAGAGCGTCATCGACCTCATGAACACACCGGGCGCATACCCGCCGGACCAAGTCAACCAGGATCCGAATGGGACCGCCGTCGGCGAGTTCGAGGCCGGCACCGGGTCGATGGTCATGTGGTGGGGCGATGTTGGCTCGCAGGTCCGCACCTCGGACACCTCCGTCGTGGGGCCGGTCGTGGGCTTCGACATCAACCCGGGCTCCGAGCGGGTTTACAACTCGCTGACCGAGGCTTGGGAGGAGACGCCTAACGTGTCGCCCAACAACGCCTACCTCGGTTGGGGCGTGTATGTCACCAACCAGGTCTCGAGCGACGAGATGAAGCGCAAGTGCGCGTGGTCAGCTGCCGCGCATTTGGGCGGCAAGGACATCGCACTATGGATGTCGGCCTATCCGTCCGGCTTCCAGCCCTACCGCAACTCACAGTTCAACTACAGCGAATGGGAGGCCGCCGGCTACGACCGAGCCTATATCGAGGACTACCTCTCGTCGAACCTCGATAGCTACAACCACCCGAACGCCGCCAATGAGCCGCGCATCCCGGGCATCTTCCAGTACTACTCGGTGGCCGAGGATGAGCTTACCAAGGGCCTGAACAGTGGCACGTCGGCCCAGGAGATCGCGGACAACATCGCGGCCGCCTGGGAGAAGATCACCGACCAGATCGGTCGTGAGGATCAGATCAAGCTCTACCGGGCATCGCTCGGGCTGTGACGACAGCGGGTATCGCGGGTATCGCGCTACCCGTCTGCTGGGCAGCAAGATGACGACGGGGTGCGTGCCATCCACGCACCCCGTCGTCGCTTCCGCGGGGAGCCCCCTGCCTGCGCCTGCTCCCCTGAACTGACAGGTCACGAGACTTGAGCGACGGCAACCTCATCCACATCGTAACCGGCGAAGACGTCTCCGAGTCTCGCCAGCGTTTCGGCCACTTCATCATCCGGGGATCGTTCCTCATCCTGGTGGCCGTCGTCGCAGCTCAAACGCTGCAGGCACTCGGTGTCTGGGACCTCGGCCTTAAGAACTGGCAGCCGACGATGTTCGCCTGGGTCGCATGGTGCGTTTCACTCTGCGTCGGCCAAGTGCTGATTTGCGGTGAGCAAGGCAAGCGAATCCTGTTCGTGCTTCCGGCCGCGCTCTTCGTCGTCTCCCTGACGGTCATCCCGCTCCTTCTTGGCGTAGCCATCGCCTTCGCGGACTGGAACCTTTCGTCGCCCAGTGGTCCGAAGTTCGCCGGGCTGAGCAACATCGAGCGGATGCTGTCAGATCCCTTCTACTGGAATGCCCTCACCAACATGGTGTGGTACGCCTTGGCGGTCATCGTGGAGTATGCGGTCGCCTTTGGCCTGGCCCTCCTACTCAGCGCCGAGATCCGGGCGCGTAGGTTCTTCCGCGTGGCGTTCCTGCTGCCGCTGATGCTGTCGCCCGTGGCCGTTTCGTGGATGATCGGCAAGTCCATGCTCGAGTTCCGCTTCGGCCCGGTTTCGCAGCTGGCACGGGCGCTCGGCTGGCAGGATCCTGCGTTCTTCGCCAGTCCCGAACTCGCGAAGCTCACGATGATGGTCCTGGATGCCTGGATCTTCATCCCGTTCATGATGATCATGCTCCTGGCTGGGCTTCAGGCCCTGCCCAACGAGGTAGTCGAGGCCGCTCGCGTCGATGGGGCATCAGCCTGGCAGACCTTCCGCAAGGTGATCTTTCCCCTGATGCTGCCGGTGTCGCTCACAACGATCATCGTCCGCATCATCTTCAAGCTGAAGCTCGCCGACATCGTCATCACCATCACCTCGGGCGGACCGGGCGGCGCGACGGACACGGTGACTAGCTTCATCTACCGCGAGTACCGGGACCGTTCGAACGTGGGCTACGGAACGCTGCTGGCCATGTTCTACCTCGTCGTCATCGTCATCGGACTGACCCTCCTCATGCGCGGGCTGCGCCGCTGGATGAGGCCCTACTCGTGACCGCCATCTTCCGCGATAGCGAGGCGGACCTGGGCTACAAAGCCAAGTGGTGGACGAGTCGTGCGGTCATCTACGGCGTCCTGATCCTCTGGGCCATCATCTGCATCTTCCCCATCTACTGGACCATCACCACGAGCTTCAAGTCGGCCCCAGACGTCATGCAGGGCCGCCTGATCCCCTTCGTGGACTTCCAGCCGCAATGGCTGGGCTGGCGATCCCTGGGATTGTCGCCCGACACGATCGGGGCCTACAGCACGGTCCGGGATCAGTTCCTGAGCCGGTTCACGAATTCGGCGATCGTTTCTCTCTCAGCCTCGGGCCTCGCGGTCCTCCTGGGCTCGCTTACCGGCTACGGGCTGTCGCGGTTCGGCTATCAGTTCGGCCCCATGAAGAACTCCGACATCGGGTTCTTCTTCATCAGCCAGCTGATCTTGCCGCCCGTCGTCCTGGCCCTGCCCTTCCTTGTCCTGTACAAGGAGCTCGCGCTGCTCGATACGCATATCGGGCTCGTGCTGATCTATACCCTCGCGGTGTTGCCCATCGTCGTCTGGATCATGCGCGACCAATTCATGACCATACCGACGGAGCTGGAAGAGGCCGCCCTGGTCGATGGCTTGGGGGTCTGGGGAGCGTTCGCCAGGATCATCATGCCCATCGCCCTGCCGGGCATGATCGCGGCGTTTGTATTGTCGCTCGTGTTGACCTGGAACGAGTACTTCTTCGCGGCGCTGCTGACATCGAGCAATACCATCACCCTCCCGGTGATGGTGGCGAGTCAGACAGGGAGTCAGGGCATCTCGTGGTGGACCATGGCCGCCATCTCCTTCGCCGCCATCCTGCCGCTGATCGTGGTCGGCGTCTTGCTTGAGCGGTTCATCGTCCGCGGCATGTCTGCGGGCGCTGTCAAGTAGGCGCTGACTCACCGCTGCTGCCCATCCGGCCCGGATGCGAGCCTCCGCGCGGCCCAGGTCCCGGGACCGCTACTCCATGTTGGTGTGGCGCGCGCGCATGGACTCGGGCGTCTCGCCCATCGTCTCGCGCAGGCGCAGTGTGAGCACTTCGAAGACCAGGAACATCGCTCCCTCAAAGAGCGAGCCCATGGGCAACACCGACGAGCCACCGATGTCGCTGGCCATGGTCTGTGCGGGGACCACCAGCAGCTCGTCCGCGAGCCTCGCCGTGGCCCCGTCGGGCTCGGCGGTGACCACCAGCACGCGCGCCCTCCTCTCGTTGGCCACGCGACACAGGGCTGAAGCTGTGGCCAGTTCTCCCGGTCCCGCGGCACACAGAAAGAGGTCACCTAGGCCCAGCGGAAAGGCGGTCACGTCGCCCTGCATGCAGACCTCGAGCCCGAGGTGATGGAGACGCATCGCCAGCGCACGCATCATCAGTCCCTCACGGCCACAGCCGAAGAGCATGATGCGCCGCGCTCCGACGATGGCGGCTGCGGCCGGCTCCAGCGCCGAGTCGTCGATTCGCTTGGCGACCTCCGCCAGCTCGCTGGCGGCTTCGCGCATCGTCGACACCTCAGCCCTCGGCGACGCCGGCGATGATCTCGCGACAGCGGGCGTTGTCCGGGAAGGACCGCTGTGTCCCCGGGCGCAGGACCGACTCGGCAGCGAT